>NZ_CABVLY010000028.1 GCF_902498995.1 Burkholderia anthina | reverse complement strand
TTTTCCGACGCGATCAGCTCGATGTGCTCTTCCTGGCGGCGGTTTTCCTGCTCGATCGCTGCAAAGAGTTCGGGATCCACATTTTCGACGGTGCTGGTGGAGCGGTTGAACATGTCGTATTCCAATGGCAAATGGCAGATTGAGAAATGCCATGCCGGACGGCGTCCGTCATGGCGGGGGAATCTTGTCTTGCAAGGGATTCAGCGGGGCCGGATGCGACATCGCGGCGGCCCGGCGGACGACGGCGGTGATCTGTCTCCCGGCGTCATATTTGAAAAGAGCGGCCGGGTTTGCGCAAGAACGATTGCGACAAATCGGTAGAACGCCGTCGGCACCGGCGGGTACGGAATCGGCGGGCGGGATGCGGCGGCCGCGGGTGCGGCATTTGGGCGACAGATCGGATCGGCAACGAAGACGGCGGGCGGGCGCCGCCGGCTTGACCGGGTCATGCGGTCAAGGAACCGATTCCGGCGCGGCGACGCGCGCTGCTGACGTAGCCGGATTCGTCAGACGCAAGCGGGCGGTTGCCGGGGCGCCGCCGGCGGGGCGCACGGAACGGCGGAGTCGGCGCGGTCATCGAGCGGTTCGTGAAGCGAGAGCATCTGCATCGGCGCGTTCGTGCTCGCGGGCGGCTGGCTGGACGGCAAGCGCGCGACCACGCACAGGAACCGCGCTGACGAATCGCGTGGCGTTCTGGTGTCACCGGACCTTCGATCTTCCGGTCGAGAACGGCTTCGATGAACTGCCGTCGCGTTGACCGCCGATGCCTGGGCGCGCTACGGCGACGCGACGTCCGACTGGATCGCACTGCAACTGGAGTATCTGGAGTAGCCGGCGCGGGATTGGCGCGTTAACCGATGCGAACCGTGCGCTTCCCGGCCCGGAATGCGGACGGCGCGTGACGAGCGGGGCGCTGCTTTGGCGGGTCGTGTTGCGTGCCCCGCGAAACGCGTTCAGGCCGTCGCCGTGCGGCGGGCCATCAGCCGGTTCCACAGCATTCCCGCCCGGCTTCCGCTTCGGCAATACGCGAGCACCGGCTTCGGCAGCGCATCGACCAGCGCGCCGAACGCGTCGATTTCCGCATCGCCGATGCGATCGCGTTCGACCGGCAGATAGTATGCGTCGAGCCCGACCTCGCGGGCAGCGGCTGCGATTTCCTCGAACGCCGGTTGATCGGCGTCTTCGCCGTCGGGGCGGTTGCAGACCACCGCGCGGAATCCGGCATTGCGGATCGCCTTCAGGTCTGCCGGGCAGATCTGGCGCGACGCGGTGAATCCGGTCGATGCCGCGACCCGGCATTGCTCGATCGCGCGCTGGAAGCACGCGATCGCGAAATCGACGTCCTGTTCCGTCGTGAAGCGTCCGAAGCTCACGCGCACGGTGCGGCTCGCGGCGTTCGCGTCGAGACCGATCGCGGTCAGCACGTGGGACGGGGCGCCGCTCATTGAATTGCAGGCGGACGTCGACGACACGGCCAGCGAATCGCCGAGCATGAACGGAAAGAAGCCCGGCGCGTTCACCGTCAGGCTCAACGTGTGCGGAATGCGTCGCGCCGCCGCGGCGTTGTGCGTGACGTCGCCGAGTGCGAACAGCGCGTCCGTCAGCCGCGTGCCGAGTGCCGCGATCCGCGCGGCTTCGCGCTCGAGCTTCTCGGCGGCGACTTCGCACGCGACGCCCATGCCGACGATCTGATGGGTTGCCAGCGTGCCCGAGCGCAGGCCGCGTTCGTGTCCGCCGCCGTGGATCTGCGGCGCGATCCGGGCGGCGATGTCGCGCCGCACGAACAGCGCGCCGATGCCCTTGGGACCATAAACCTTGTGTGCGGACATCGACATCAGGTCGATGCCGAGCGCGCGCACGTCGATCGGCGTCTTGCCGAGCGCCTGCGCGGCGTCGACGTGCAGCAGCGCGCCGGCGGCGTGCACGATGCGCGAGATCGCGCCGATGTCGGTCAGCGTGCCGAGCTCGTTGTTCACGAGCATCAGCGACACGAGGCCCGTATCGGGGCCGATCGCGGCGGCGACCGCGTCGACGGTGATCTCGCCGTCGGCGGTGGGCGACAGGTAAGTCGCCGTCATCCCGCGCTTCGACAGGTTCGCCATCGTGTCGAGGATCGCCTTGTGTTCGATGCGGCTCGTGATCATGTGGCGCTTGTCGGCCGCGTTCTCCGCATAGCCCTTCAGCGCGAGGTTGTTCGACTCGGTCGCACCCGACGTCCAGACGATTTCGTCGGCATCCGCACCGATCAGCGCGGCGACCTGCTCGCGTGCGCGCTCGACTTTCTCCTTCGCCAGCCGGCCGGCCGCGTGCGAACTCGACGCAGGATTGCCGAAGACGCCGTCGGCGCCGAGGCAGGCCGTCATCGCTTCGATCACGCGGGGATCCGCAGGGGTGGTGGCGGCATAGTCGAGGTAGTGCAGCGGGGTCGTATCGCTCATGTCCTTCTCTTGATCTTTCTCTTTCGAATGGGAGAAATGATACGAGGGCGCGTGGGGAAAAAGGATCCAAAGTTGGCTGGCGATTCAGCTTGATGTGGAATGATGTTTTGTTTTTTATTGGATATATGGAATTTATTTTTGTTTGGCCCGGTTGGTCAGGGTGGCGGATCGGTCATGCGGGTGGCCGCATGACCGCCGCACATGCGTCGGTGCGGCGCTCCATGCTGCGCGGATCGGGCAGATTTGACGATCGCCGTGCGTTCCGCACCCAGGCGTGCAGCGCGTGCTCGTACTTCGCCGGGATCGTGATCGTGAGCGTGATGACGCGCGTGTCGGCGCCCGATCGATCGAGATGCCGTTGCCAGGCCTTGCGCACGAGCTGCGACATCGCGGAGCGCGTCATGCCCAGTTCGGCGGCCAGCGCCCGTTGTGACCGGCCTTTCACGAAAATCTCGTGCAAGGCCCACTGGTTCAAGGGTTTGATCCGGGTATCGTGCATCCGCAACCGCCGGAACTGTTCGGCAGTCATGCGTCGGGGCTCGAGCATTCAGATGCGCCCCGAATTCGGAAGTGACGAAATCAGCGCCGCGCCGCATGACGTCTCGTGACCGTTGAACGCGGCGGCCCGGCCTTCGACGTTGAATTCCGGATCGCCTTCGACGATGGTGCACGGGCCGTGGATCGGACACGAACACGTGTCGCCGATGCGCGCGACTGCGTGACCCATCACCTTGCTTGTTGCCGCGCCGGTTTCGACCTGGCCGCCGTGGGTATGTATGTCGCCTACCCGGATGATTCCTCGCATATATGCTCCTCTGAATGATTCATGTGGCGGTTGCTTGCGTGGGCAGCGCGATCGCCGCGCCGGTTCGCATCACCATGAATAACCCTGCATTCCGTAATCGGTATCGTGTCGACGGCCCCACCATGGCAGGTACGCGTTGTTCCCGCCGCGTGCGCGGAACCAGTCTTTGGTCGGATCGATCGGCGTGAGTTTCGACGGCGGCCTGACGATAACCGCGACGGGATGTTCGAGATCGGTTGTGCCGGCAACCAGTGCGTTGCCGCCGTAGTGATTGATTCGCCCGATCGCGAGTGCCACGTTCGTCAATGCGCTGCCGGTTCCCATGTCGCCAAGCAGTCCGGCCGTGTTGAAGGTCTGCTTCATGTAGTCGTATTCCGGAAGGGTTTCGGTCAACGTTCGTGTGAGCGAAACAAGGCGTGACGACGATGTGTCGCTGGCTTTGCCGGCGTCATGGAAGATGTATTCGATGTCCGGAACCGCTACACCGGCATTGCGTGCTGCTTCATCGATGGTTGCCTTCCATGCCTGTACGGCGCGCGTCGTGCCGACCTTCCGCTCAAACGCCTGTGTATTGCCGGTTGCGGGCTTGCTGATCCACGCGAGCGGTTCGCGCTCGGTGTTGAAATTCGGGCCAGCGAGGAACAGCACGACGAGGTTTTCGTTGATCTGGGCGTCCGTGGGCGGGAAGCTCGGTGCGTCCCAGTTGATCACCCATACGGTCTTGTCCGGATTCGCCTGCAGGTAGTCTAATGCCCGGTTCAGCGATGTAAAGCCGGCGTTCGCGCCGCCTTGCGTGATGTGCACATCGGGGGGCGCGTCGCGGCTCCACATCGTCGGGAAGTATGGATTTCCGATCAAGAAGGTTGACTTGATCTCCCTGGTCAAGAATTCTCTCGATTCTGCGATTTCGAGCCGTTCGGGAATCGCCAATTCAACGTGAATTCCTGACAGTTCACGCCAATCCTTAGGATCGCTAGGTTTAACCGTGTAAAAATAGGAAGAGTTCATCGCGTAGCGGTTACGCAGCAAATCCAGGAATTCCTCCATATATTTATGGTAGAACCCCTTAAACGTTTCCTCGCCTTCGTTGCCGTAAACCAACGCCCCAATGGACAGAAGCGTCGAATATTTTTGGGGTTTCGTGCGCACCATGTCGTCATTCTTGTTTGGTGCGGCAAGCCCTTGCGTCCACAACAATTGCCATTCAGTCGGATAGTCCCTTCGTTGCAAGGGATTCAACCAAATCAGGCCGACAACCTGTGCAACGATTGGCCTCGCCGATTCTTCTGCTGCTAGCGCGGCGTTGCCCGTGGCCTCCTGCGCAGGCACGGCTTGCACCGGGCGCATTGCCGTGGTGAACAGAAACACCATAAGTGCAGTCAGACTGGGTAGGATAACGAATCGTTTCATCCAATCACCTATTTCCAAATATGCCGGATCGGGTTGTTCTACGTGTGCCATCAGCGTGGCCATCAGCACGGTGGTGATCAGCCATGTCAAAACGGCGATGGCAACACGGCGTGGCCATGTAGCGATTAGCGCCTTCAAATCACACCCCCGACCCTTAGATAAAACTCACCCTCACGCTCATCCGCGATCGCGTCGGGTATCGCCCCCTCGCTTTTCTCTGCATGTACCCATTTGTGCATAGGGAGGTCATCGACAGTTCCCGATTTGAAATACTTCGCGTATTTCTTGACCTGACCGTCATCCGGGGCGCCAGCCACCATGCGCCAGTCGGCCTGAATACGCAACTCTTTGAGCTGCTTCTCCGTTAAATAGCACCGCCCCACGGCAACGTCATACGCAAGCGCCTTCTCGGCATGCTCGGGATTGGTCATCGTCGTTGAATGGTTGGTCGGGCTATTGGTCGCACCGCGATCGAGCCAATCGACGATCTGCTTGTCGCGCCATTCCTTGTAGCCCTCGGGCATTTCGCTTTTGCCGTCTTCGCCGATCACATGGCCGTCACCGTCGAGCCATTCGGTGTTCAGCGTGCGACGCGCCTCCATCCGCATCAACGCGCGATCCTCGTAGCGCTGCCCGGCTTCGGTTGCTGCCGTGCCTTGTGCAACGCTGTCCTCGTTCTTTGCCTTGTATTGGTCGTATGGATCGTCAGCCCGCTTGTCTGCATCGGTCTTGTTCGCATCGCGCCATGCGGCCGGCGGATCGTTACCTTCGTTGAAGTCGCTTACTGCGTCGCCGTCCTTCGTTTCGACGGGCTTGCCGAACCGCAATGCCCTCGGTGGGAATGGATCATCCAGCGCCGGAGCGTCCGCTACCACCGTCCAGCCCTTTGGCGGATCGGCGTTCACACGGAGCATGTTCAATGCCGAACTGATGCCGGTCACAACGAACATGAGCGGCGCGGTTGCCAGCGTCGTCGCTATCCCCCAAACACTCTCATTGCCTTTAACTGCACCGATCAAATTGAATTTGGCCGGTGGCGAGGGCGGATACCAGAAGCCCGACTTCGTTCCTGGCTTGCCATGCCGCCAATCGTCTTCCCAATAGCGGTAGGGTTTCTGTACGCCGACCGGGAAGCCGGATGCGAACACGCGCTGCGTCAGGATGCCCGCTGCGCCGATGTCATCGAGTTCGTGCTTGCTGATCCCGCGCCAGCCGATGCCCTGAACCGTCACGGCCGAAATCACCTGATCGTGCGGGCAGCAATACGCGGTGACGCGGCCATACGTCGATCCATTCAAGCCGTTCCGATCGCGATCCTCTTGCGCGGCATACGACCGGTTGCTCGTCGGCGAGACCCGCTTGTTTTTCATGTCTTCATCAACCTTGTCCACCGGTTGTTCGAAGGCCTTGCGGTTGCCGATGATCGACAGGAACTTGCCGAAGGTTTTGGTGCGTGCGGTGTAGGTCTGACGACCGCGATGACCGCTCGCGTCTTTCGTCGCGCGTTGCGACCACGTGTCCATGAACGTGTCGGATTTGTACGGACCGTCTGCATTCGCAAGGCTGTACGGTGCATTCGCAAGCACGTACGCGTCTGCCACGCAGTGCCCCGTGCGACCCCACGGATCTTCGACATCGGGGAATGCGTCGCCGAAGAACGCCGCCGTGAGGCCGACGATGTTGCCCTGGCTGTGGCATACGACGGTAATGGGTACGTCGGCCTGCATCTGCCGGATCGACTCGATCAATTTGGCCAATCTCAAGGCCGCGAGCACGCCATATGCACGGGGCGGTGCACGATACAGCGGCCGGTTGGTCGGATTGATGCCTTGCACCGTCATCCATCCCATCGTTCGATCGTCCAGACCGCCGTGCCAAAGGTCGGGCAGGCTCGCACAGCCGTTCGTGAACGGACCACCGCCCCAGTAGTCCTGTTCGTTCAAGAAAATCTTGTCGCCGTACTCCTTCAATTCCGCTCCGGTCGCCCGATAGCCCCACCGGAAGTGAATGACAGGCGAAAACGACGGATCCGGTTTGATGTAGTTGTCTGCCAGTAAATCCGGATTCAAGAACCCATCCGGCGTCACGCTCTCCGTGTACTTCGCCGGCGTCAATTGCCCGGCTTCGATGCCGTGATACATCAATTGATCGTCGAGCCGCCCGAGCCGGCGATTGAGACCCTTGCACAGTCCTTCCTCCGTCGCATCGAACCATTCGCCCTCGGAGTTCACGCCATGCACGAAGATCACGACACCGGGCAAGGGCATTTGCAAGATGCAGATAAGCGGTGTGCCTTTCGCGAACATCGTTACCCCTTCGACACGGCCGACGATGATCGGCGGCGGTTCGGGGCGGGGCGCAGGTGCGTCAGGCGTATCGACCTGAGTAACAGGTTCGTCAGTGGGCGCGTCCGCTACCGGTCGCAGATCGGGAAGTGAATCGGTCATCCGGGCTCCTGCATGTGCTTAGAGATACTTATTGGGTCTCATCGTATTGTTCCGAATCAGGATTTGTTCGAAATGGAATTGTTGTTTGGCTAAAAGGTGGGGCTGGAAGATTTGCGCCGAAGAATATCAAACTTGTTTGTCGAGATAAACGATTTGTATTTCGGGATGGCGTGAATTTAAGGAGATTTAATTTTTTTGAAAATTCTTATGTGTGCGAGAAATTTGCCGAGACAATTTTCATTGTCTGAATTTCAGGATTGTCATGATTATTATTTGTTTGATTAAATTCGAAGGCAATATCTAAAAACAAGACCCGTCCCATATCGAAACGACCGATAACCGGTTGCCGCATCGGAAAGATCCCGCGCTCGAACCCGCTCCGGAGCCCCCGGATTTGCCCCCGATTACCCGGCCGGCCAGCCGGCCGAGCACCGAACGAGCCGCACCCTATACCCGGATCGAGCAACCCGCACGACCATGCACACGCGCCCGCGATGTCTATGAGGGATTCCCCCGTAATCCGCGATTGAGCGCCGGCTCGACGCCGCATCCAGTCGCACGGCGCTTCTCCGCCCACATTCCCCGCGCGCCCGTCCCGATTATTTGCATTTCGCGAATGGCGCGTTCGCCGGTTGTTCCATACCCGATCTGCATCCATGCACCTATCGTTCGGGCGTCGGCTGATTGAATTCGACGCCTGCAACCGGAAAGGCGGCCGTCACTTCCGCGTGGCTCACGCCGCATCGAACACAAAAGACATCGGAACTGGCTCATGCACGGACGCTCCGGCGCGCGCAGGGGGGCCAATCCACGGAGACAGACATGAAATCAAACGAGTGGGATACCGCCTACGAGTGGAAAGCGGTGACGCTGCTGGCGCTCGGCTTCGGCCTGGTCGGCCTCGACCGCTGGCTCATCGCGCCGCTGTTCCCTTCGATCATGAAGGACCTGAACCTGACCGCGCAGGACGTCGGCAACTGCATCGGCGTGCTCGGCCTGTCGTGGGGAATTTTCGCGGCGCTGATGGGCGGCATCTCCGACAAGATCGGCCGCCGCAAGGTGCTGATTCCGGCGATCGTCGCGTTCTCGCTGCTGTCGGGCTTCTCGGGGCTCGCGGGCGGCCTGCTCGGCCTGATCGCGATTCGCGGGCTGATGGGCGTCGCGGAGGGCTCGTTCTGCCCGACGAGCTTCGCGGCGACGGCCGACGCGTCGCATCCGCGGCGGCGCGGGCTGAACCTCGGGCTGCAGCAAAGCGGTTTCGCACTGTTCGGGCTCGCGCTGTCGCCGATCATCGCGACGCAACTGCTCAACTTCGTGTCGTGGCGCTGGGTGTTCGCGCTCGTGGCCATTCCCGGCCTGATCCTCGGCGCGATCATGTTCTTCGTCATCCGCGAGCCGAAGCGCACGAAGGAGGTCGTGTCGGAACACGCGCCGGCCTCGCTCGGCCACGTGCTCAAGAGCCGCAACATCCTCGTCGCGATGGCGGCGCTGTGCTGCGCGATGACGGGCGTGTTCGTGCTGGGCGCGCTGCTGCCGCTGTACCTGACCGACTACCTCGCGCTCGGCACGCAGAAGATGGGCCTCGTGGTATCGGCGATCGGCTTCGGCGGCTTTCTCGGGCAGTTCGGGCTGCCGGGCCTGTCCGACCTGGTCGGGCGCCGCATCGCGAGCATCGTCGGCTTCGCCGGCACGGCGGTGATGCTCTACATTTTCCGCGGCCTCGGCCCGCAACCGGTCGTGCTGTTCGCTGTCCTGTTCGTCGCGTCGTTCTTCACGCTCGGCCTGGTCTCGCTGCTGTCGGGCCCGGTGGCGACCGAAGCCGCGCCCGTCGGCCTCGTGTCGACGTCGATCGGCGCGGTGGTCGGTGTCGGCGAAATCTTCGGCGGCGGCATCGCGCCGGCGATGGGCGGCTACGTCGCCGCGCACTTCGGGATCCAGAACATCCTGTGGCTGCCGATGTGCGCGGTGATGCTCGGCATCGTGGTCAGCATGCTGCTGCGCGAAACCGCACCCGCGGTGCTGCAGCGCCGCGTGGCCGTGCAACCGGAGCTGACGGCGGGCAAGCAGCCGTAATGCGCTGGGCTGAGCGGCCGTACCCGCGCCCTGCGCCCTGCGAGATTGACACCCGTCAGGTGACACAGTGACGCTTTTCGCATGACCCAACCGGCTGGCCGGTGCGGTTAGACTGCCAGTTTCGCTTTCGGGATGGGCGCGGTATGGACCGGTTTCTGAGCATCGAGGCGTTCGTCAGGGTCGCGGAGGCGAGCAGTTTTGCGGAAGCCGCGCGACAGCTCGGCGTGACCAGTTCGGTGGTGACGAACCGCATCCAGCAACTGGAGAAGTTCGTCAACGCGCCGCTGTTCCATCGCAGTACGCGCCACGTGCGGCTGTCCGACGTGGGCGAGACTTTCTACCGCGAGTGCGCCGAGGTGGTGGGGCGCGTCAACGAGCTGACGGACCAGATGCGCGAGCTGCGCGCGACGCCCACCGGGCGGCTGCGCATCCAGATGCTGCCCGGCTTCGCGCTCGATCACTTCGGCGTGCCGCTCGCCGAATTCCATCGCCGCTACCCGGGCATCCAGCTCGACATCATCGTCAATGACCGTGTGGTGGACCCTGTCGAAGAAGGGTTCGACATCGCGTTCCAGATCTTTCCGCCGATCTCCGAGTCGCTGATCGAGCGGCGCCTGTTCGTCGTGCGCCGCCTCTTCTGCGCGGCACCGGCCTACCTCGAAGCACATGGTGCGCCACAGCATCCGCGCGAATTGCTGCAGCACACCACGGCGCTCTATTCGGGTTATCCGTCGCGTAACCGCTGGACGATGACGCGCGGCGACGAGGTCGTCGAAATGGAGTTGCCGGGCATGATCCGCTCGAACTCCGTGCACCTGCTGCGCGAGTACGCGCTGACGGGCGGCGGCGTCGTGTGCCTGCCCACGCTGGTCGCGAGCGACGCGCTCGTCGCGGGCGGGCTCGTGCCCATCCTCACCGACTTCGAGATCGCGCCGCTGAGCTTTGCCGCCGTTTATCCCGCAACGCAGCGACAGGCGCTGAAAGTGAAGGCGCTGGTCGAATTCCTCGTCGAATACATCGGCGACGAGTCGCCGTGGGATCGTCCGCTGCTGGAGCGCGGCTGGGTTCGCTGACCCGGCGATTATTCGCGAAACGCAAATGCCGTAGTCGCGGTCCGTTACCTTGTTGAGGGGCGCCCCCGCCCCTAAAGTTGAATCCAACAAGCGGTTCAACTCAGGAGACAAGCAATGACCGACACGGCATTCCACACCGTCTTTGGCTCGCTCGACGGCTACACGAAGGGCGAGATCGAAATCACCAGCGGCAGCGCACAGCACTACGCGTTCTCGAACGTCTTCGAGGTGGCGTCGAAGTCGGCCCCCTACGAAAAAGTCGTTGCCGGCAAAAACCTCGAATACGTGATCGAAGTGCTGCGCACCGACGGCCGGTCGCCGTGGTTTGCCTGCGCGCACGACGAGTTTGCGATCCAGATGGATGGCGAAGTCCGCATCGACTTCATCAAGCTCGACAACCCGCCGACCACCGGCCGCGGCACCGTGAGCGCCGGCACGCAGCCGGTCGGCCGCGAGATGGGCTACGTCGTGCTGCGCAAGGGGCATCAGGCGCTGCTGCCGGCCGGCTGCGCGTATCGCTTTGCCGCCGGCAAGCCGGGCGTCGCGCTCGTGCAGACGGTGCTCGGCGAGCTGTCCGTCGAGAAGTGGGCCGAGATCTGCCTGCACTGATCGTTGCGATCGCACTCATTCGAACATTCCAGGAGACACGTTATGGCCACTCTCGACACCCTCGATCATCCCGCGAGCTTTGCAGCCGATCTCGTCCAGGTTACGCAGCCCGACGCCGTGACCGGTTACTGCCGCTTCCAGCTCGGCGCGTTCGAATTCCAGCGCGACGAGTATTTCGTGAAGATCAGCTGGCCGGCGAAAGGCCAGACCCGCACGCATGCGATACCCGCCGATGCCTTCCTGCGCGCGATGATGCGCGACGTGGCATGGGGCTTCTTCTACGGCTGGGTGAATTTCGATCACGTGTTCGGCACGCGCAATCACTACGGCAAGGTGGACATGTATGCCGGCACGTTCAACGGCATCCTGAAGGAAGCCGGTGTCGACTACACCGAGACGTTCGAAACGCCCACCATCATGGCGACCTTCAAGGCCATGCTGCACGACTGGACCAACGAAGGCTTCGATCCGTTCGCGGCGCCCGAGGAAACGGGCTCGGCATTCGGGCGCAAGCATGGCGAGAACGGCTCGGCGATCGAGCGCACGCGCATCGCGACGCGCCGCATGCCGGGCCTCGAAGGCGACTCGCCGCTGCGCGACGACCTGCCGGTCAACCGCGCCTTCCTCGATGTCGCGCAGGACGAGCCGGAAGTGCATGCCGCGCCGGGTTTCGAAGGCGAGCTGCATGCGTTCAACCTGTTCAAGTACCTGTCGCGTTCGGACGTGACGTGGAATCCGTCGGTCACCTCCGTATGCGGACGCAGCCTGTTCTGCCCGACCACCGAGGAATTCATCCTGCCGGTGTTCCATGGCAACGACCGTGTCGAGTGGTTCCTGCAATTGTCCGACGAAATCGTGTGGGACATCGGCGACAAGAACACCGGCGCGCCGCGTGCGCGCATCACGATGCGGGCCGGCGACATCTGCGCGATGCCCGCCGACATCCGGCATCAGGGCTATTCGACGAAGCGCTCGATGCTGCTGGTCTGGGAAAACGCGACGCCGGACCTTCCGCAACGATACGAGAGCGGCCAGCTCGCGCCGTATCCGATCGCGTTCTAAGCCGCGCTTCGGCAACACATCGAGGATGATTCATGCAAACCCAACTCTTCATCGACGGGCGCTTCGTTGACGCCGTCGACCGCGGCACGATCGACGTGCTCAATCCGCACGACGGCTCGCTGATCACGAAAATCGCCGCCGCCACCGCGGCGGACGTGGATCTGGCCGTCGAAGCCGCCACCCGCGCATTCCCGACATGGTCGGCCATGCCGGCGGCCGAGCGCGGCCGGCTGCTGCTGCGCCTCGCCGACGCGATCGAAGCCAATACCGAGGAACTCGCGCAGCTCGAATCGCTGGACACCGGCCATCCGATCCGCGATTCGCGTTCGCTCGACGTGCCGCGCACGGCCGGCTGCTTCCGCTACTTCGGCGGGATGGCCGACAAGCTGCAGGGCTCGGTGATTCCCGTCGAAACCGGCTTCCTGAACTATGTGCAGCGCGCGCCGATCGGCGTGGTCGGCCAGATCGTGCCGTGGAATTTCCCGCTGATGTTCACGAGCTGGAAGATGGGCCCGGCGCTGGCCGCGGGCAACACCGTGGTGCTCAAGCCGTCGGAAATCACGCCGCTGTCGACGTTGCGCATCGTCGAGCTGATGGCCGAGGTCGGCTTCCCGGCCGGCGTCGTCAACATCGTCCCCGGTTACGGGCATACGGCCGGCCAACGCCTTGCCGAACACCCCGGCGTCGGCAAGATCGCATTCACGGGCTCGACCGCGACGGGCCGCCGCATCGTCGAAGCGTCTCAGGGCAACCTGAAGCGCGTGCAGCTCGAGCTCGGCGGCAAGGGCGCCAACATCGTGTTCGACGATGCGCACCTCGACGCGGCCATCAACGGTGCCGCATGGGCGATCTTCCACAATCAGGGGCAGGCATGCATCGCGGGTTCGCGTCTCGTGCTGCACGAACGTATCGCGGATGAATTCCTCGAGCGCTTCGTATCGCTGGCTGCGTCGATCCGCGTCGGCAACCCGCTGGACCCGGACACCGAGATGGGCCCGCTGACGTCGAAGCAGCACCTCGACCGCGTGCTGTCGTTCGTCGACGTCGCGCGCGAGCAGGGCGGCCGTGTGCTCGCCGGCGGCAGCGCGCCGCAGGACGCGGCGCTCGCCGGCGGCTACTACGTGCGCCCGACCGTGATCGAAGCGAAGAGCGCCGCCGACCGTGTCGCGCAGGAGGAAGTGTTCGGCCCGTTCGTCACCGTGCTGCGCTTCGGCAGCGACGAGGAAGCGCTGTCGATCGCCAATGCGACCGAATACGGGCTCGGCAGCGGCTTGTGGACCAACGATCTTTCCCGCGCGCACCGGATGGCGTCGCGGATCGACGCGGGCATGTGCTGGATCAACTGCTACAAGCGCGTGAATCCGGGCAGCCCGTTCGGCGGCATCGGGAAGTCGGGCTACGGCCGCGAGATGGGCTTCGAGGCGATGCACGACTACACGGAAGCGCGTTCGGTGTGGGTCAACGTCGACGGCAAGGTGCCGCCGCACTTCAAGCGCTGAGGCCGAGATGGAGCGCTTCGTCTATCAGGGAACGCCTTCGCGCGTCGTATTCGAGTGGGGCGCACTCGAACGCTTGCCGGACGAGCTGTCCACGCTCGGCGCGCGGCGGGCGCTGATCCTGTCGACGCCCGAGCAGCAGGCGCTCGCCGAACGCGTCAGGGACGTGCTCGGCGAGCGGGCCGCCGGCGTGTGCGCGCAGGCCGTGATGCACGTGCCGGTCGAGGTCGCGCGCGCCGCGCGCGAAATGGCCGCCGAACTCGGCGCGGACTGCTGCATCGCGATCGGCGGCGGTTCGACGATCGGGCTCGGCAAGGCGATCGCGCTCGAGTCGTCGTTGCCGATCCTCGCCGTGCCGACGACGTATGCGGGCTCGGAGATGACACCGATCTTCGGGATCACGGAGGGGCGGCTCAAGCGCACCGGGCGCGATGCGCGCGTGCTGCCGCGCACCGTGCTTTACGACCCGTCGCTGACGGTGTCGCTGCCGCCGGCGATTTCGGCTGCTTCCGGCGTCAATGCGATGGCGCACGCGGTCGAAGCGCTCTATGCGGAAGATGCGAACCCGGTGATCAGTCTGATGGCCGAGGAATCGATTCGCGCGCTCGGCGAAGCGCTGCCCGGCGTGGTTCGCGAGCCGGCGGACCAGGAAATGCGCAGCCGTGCGCTGTACGGCGCGTGGCTCGCGGGCACCTGCCTCGGCGCGGTCGGCATGGCGCTGCACCACAAGCTCTGCCATACGCTCGGCGGCACCTTCAACCTGCCGCATGCGCAGACGCATGCCGCGATGTTGCCGCATACCGCGCACTACAACCATGCCGCGGCGCCCGACGCGCTGCGACGCGTCGCGCGGGCGCTGGGCGGTGCCGACGCGGCCGACGCGGCCGACGCCGGCCCGCTGCTGTTCGGGCTGAATCGGCGGCTCGGCATTGCGCCGGCGCTCGCCGACATCGGGATGCCGGAAGCGGGCCTCGACGAAGCCGCCGATCTCGCATGCCGGAACCCGTACGCGAATCCGCGGCCGATCGAGCGTGCAGCGATTCGCGAATTGCTTCAGCATGCGTGGGAAGGGCGCGAGCCGCATTGAGCGGCCGGCTGGATCCAGGGAGACGAACGTGACGAATGATCATCAAGACGGCGACGCGCGGCTGACCGAACAGGTCGTCGCCAGCTTCGACGGTACGCCGAACCCGCGCCTGCGCGTGCTGATGCAGAACCTCGTGCGGCATCTTCATGCGTTCGTCCGCGAGACCGAGCTGACGGAAGCCGAATGGATGGAAGCGATTCGCTTCCTGACCGAAACCGGGCAGATGTGCGACGACGTCGTGCGACAGGAATTCATTCTGTTGTCCGACACGCTCGGCGTGTCGATGCTGGTCGATGCGATCAACCATCGCTTCGCCACCGGCGCGACGGAAACCACCGTATTCGGCCCGTTCTACATCAAGGGCATGCCCGATCGCGCGTATGGCGAGAACATGGCGTTCACGCCCGGCACGCCGGTCGTCGTGCACGGCCGCGTGCTCGCCACCGACGGCGCGCCCGTGGCCGACGCCGTGCTCGACGTGTGGCAGACCGCGGACAACGGCATGTATTCGGGGCAGGACACCGAACAGCCTCACGGCAATCTGCGCGGGCGCTACCGGACCGATGCCGAAGGCCGGTATGCGATCACGACGATCCTGCCGGTCAGCTATCCGATTCCGACCGACGGCCCGGTTGGCAAGATGCTAGACGCCACCGGCCGCCATCCGTGGCGGCCCGCGCATCTGCATTTCATGATCGACGCGCCCGGCTATCGCACGCTCGTCACGCATCTTTTCGATGAAGACGACGCGTATCTGAAATCGGATGCCGTCTTCGGCGTGAAGCCGTCGCTGATGGTCGCGTATCGCCCGCGCGCCGCGGATGACGGGATCGCCCGTCACGTCGGCCTGAACGGCCCGTATCGCGAAGCGACGTACGACTTCGTGCTCGACCGGAGTTGATCGACATGGCGCGCTTTTTTGCGGTGTTCGCCACCGACCAGCCCGGCATGCGCGAGGTGCGCGACCGCGTGCGGCCCACGCACCGGACCTACCTGCGTTCCGCCGCGCAGCACGGCGTGTATGTGCGGCTCGGCGGCCCGACGCTCGATCCGCAGGGCGATGCGATGAACGGCACGTTGCTCGTCATCGAGGCGGACGACATCGATGCCGTGATGCAGTTCGTCGGCAACGATCCGTACGTGAAGGAAGGGCTGTTCTCGCGTGTCGAGGTGCGTCCGTGGGACTGGAGCCTCGGCAACCCCGAGCGGAGAGTGTGAGTCATGGGCGCCACGCCACTCTGCCGCTTCTCCGACGTGCCCGACGGTGGGGCACGGGTCGTCGACGAAGCGTGCATCGGCCGCCCCGTCATCGTCGTGCGGCGCGGCGAGCAGGTGTGGGCATATGTGAACCGTTGCCCGCATTTTTCGGTGCCGCTCGATTTCATTCCGGGCAACGTGTCCTGTTATCGGTCGCAGGTGCTGATGTGCGCGCATCACAGCGCGTTGTTCCGGTTCGACGATGGCGTATGTATCGACGGGCCGTGTTCGGGTGCCGGGCTGGAAGCCGTGGCCGTCGAGGTGGATTCGGCTGCGTGGGTGGTGTGTCGGCGCGCTTGAGCCGGTGGATGGGGCGATCGCCCCGGGTTGGGTGAAATCGGCAATCAGCGGAATATAAGCCGTTTCATTGATTCAGTATCACTAAATAAATATCGGTATGCCGGCCCGGGTGAAAGCCTGATCCGGGCAGGGGAAGGCGTTGTTTTTCGAAGCACCGGGCGAGCGCCCGCGACGTGGCGGGCACCCGCTCGAATTTCCAAAAAAGACGGAGACAAAATGAAACTGAGGTTTGGCGTATTCGCGATGCTTGCCATCGCGCCGGGTGCGTACGCGCAGAGCAGCGTGACCATGTTCGGCTTGATCGACAGCGGCATTTCGTATGTCAGCAACGAAGGTGGAGGGAAGAACGTCAAGTTCGACGACGGCATCTTCACGCCGAACCTGTTCGGCTTGCGCGGCACGGAAGATCTCGGCGGCGGATATCGCGCGACGTTCGCGCTCGTGAACCAGTTCTCGATGGCGAACGGCAGCATCGTCGGCACCGGCCTCTTCGGGCGTAACGCGTACGTGGGTATCGAGAGCGACCGGTTCGGCAGCATCCGGCTCGGCAACCAGTACGACTTCATGGTGGATTCCCTCTTTGCGAAGGACAATGAAATCGCGATGGATCTCACGGGGCTGTACGGCTTCCGCAACGGCCCGTTCCAGCGCCTCGCGCTGCCGGACAATCCGACCGGCGCGTTCGACTGGGACCGCACGGCAGGCAGCAAGCCGGTCGCGAATTCGGTCAAATACAGCTCGCCGACGATTGCGGGGTTTTCAGGCGGCGTGATGTATGCGTTCGGCGGCGTGGCCGGTTCCGTCGGCGCGGACAATACCGTGAGCGCCGGGTTGAACTACGAGCTTGGCGCGTTCGGCATCGGCGCGGCCTATACGAACGAGAAGTACGGGCCCGCGCCGGGCACGCCGTCGACCAGCGTGCGCAACTGGGGCGTCGGGATGCACTATGACTTCGGGGCCGTGACCGCGAAGGCGCTGCTGACCACCGTGCACAATTCGTTCAACGGTGCCGGGGTGTGGATGGCCGAAGCCGGTGGCCTCTGGCGCATCAGGCCGGACGTCTTTTTCGGCGCGAAGTACATGTACATGAAGGGCAACGAAGCCGTGAACGACAACCACGCGCATCAGGTCAGCGTCGCGCTTCAATACCTGTTCACCAAGCGGACGATGGTTTATGTGTCGGCGGACTATCAACGCGCGAACAGCGGCGCGAACGCGCAGATCAACGGCGTGCTCGATCCGAACGGCGCGTCGAGTTCGGCGAGCCAGGCGGTCGCGCGGATCGGGTTGCATACGATGTTCTGATGCGGCGCCGCTTGAACGGTGCCCGCACGGCGGCAGGTGGAACTCGCGTTCGGCCTGCCGTCGTTCGAACTACGACTTCGCCGTTGCGGCGGCCTCCCTGGCCTTGTCCTGCTCTGCCGCCAGCGCTGCATCGGCCGCTTGCGCGCGCTGGATGGCCGGGCGTGCCAGGACACGATCGATATAGGTGCGAATGAGCGGCGTCTCGGGTATCAGCTTGAACATCGTGGTCCAGTTCAGCGCCGAAGCCCACAGCACGTCCGCCGCCGTAAAGCGCTCGCCCAGCAGATAGGGGCCGTTGGCCAGTTGCGTGGCGATCGCGTTGACGACCGCATCGAAGTCGCCATAGGGCGACGTCGAGTATGCGGCCGGCGCGCGGTTCATCGAGCGATCGACGAGCGCCGGCTCGAAGCATGAACCGTAGAACGTCATCCAGCGTAGATAGGGGCCGCGCAGCGCATCGCCCGGCGCGGGCGACAGGCCGGCTTCCGGATACAGTTCGGCCGCGTACAGGTAGACGGCCGCCTGCTCGGTGACGATTACGTCGCCATGACGCAATGCGGGAACCTTGCCCAGCGGATTGACCGCGAGGTAGTCGGGCTCGTGATGTTTCCCGGTCGAGAGGTCGAACGCATGCACCGCGTAGTCGGCGCCCAGTTCCTCGAGCAGCATGCGGGCGCCGGCCGATCGGCTGCGCGGCGAGTGGTACAGGGTCAGGTGACGGTCTTGCGGCATGTGCGGGCTCCGGTGTGCGGTCGTTGGCGGGAATTCAAATGTAGGACGCTCGCGTATCCCCGTCTTGGAAAAATCCGCTGCCGCGGTGCATCATCACGCCATCCTCTTCCCGGTTCGTCGCCATGGCCGACTTGCGTCACGTGACCGATACGCCCAAGGGCGTCGTCGGCCCGAAAGCCTTCAATCGGCGGTTTCGCTTGAATCGCTATCACCCGTGTGCCGAGCTGGCCGGTGTGCTGGATCACCACTGGATCGTCGAATGGGATCTGCGCGACCAGCCGCCGTATGTGCAGCGCACGCTGCCGTATCCGTGCGTGAATCTGGTGTTCGATCGGCGGCGGACGGGCGTTTTCGGGGTGGTGTCGGGCGCGTTCGAGACGACGCTGGCCGGGGCGGGGAGGGTGATGGGTTTGCGCTTTCGGCCGGGGGCGTTTCGAGCGTTCTTCGGCAAGCCGGTGCATGTGCTGACCGACAAGGTGCTGCCGGTGTCGACGCTGCTCGACTGTGGCGATGCGCAAGCCGAGGACGCCGTGCTCGGTGCCGGGGATGACGCGGGAATGGTCGCGACGGCGGAGGCGTTGCTGTTGCGGGTGCTGCCGCCGGCCGATCCGCAGGTCGAGCGCATTCATGGCATTTTGCAGATGCTGCAGCACGATATCGGGTTGACGCAGGTGCGGGATCTGGCCGAGCGTGCGGGGTTGAGCGAGCGCACGCTGCAGCAGCTCTTTTCCAGCTACGTGGGCGTGACGCCGAAGTGGGTGATCTGCCGATACCGGCTGCACGAGGCCGCGGATAAGCTCGCGGGCGGCGAGCCGGTCGATCTCGCGGAGCTGGCGCATGCGCTGGGGTACTTCGATCAGGCGCATCTCACGCGCGATTTCCGCAAGCTGGTGGGGAAGGCGCCGGCGGAGTACAGGCGGGCGGATGGGCAGGCGTGAGATCGCGGCGGCGGCTTCCGGCGGGCAGCCGAATGGCATGGCCTGCCGCAAGTCGCGTGGCTGCCCGCCTGTCGTGGATTGTTGTAGTCTGGGCGCTACGATAATGTGCGCGCCGGCCTGCCGCCAGGCTGACATCGAGCCTGCGATGCGTCGCGCAGGCGATCGGTCAATTCGGGCGGCCGGCGCGTTGACGATCATTTCATCGGACCGATCCCGTAGTCGACCGAGCCGCCAGAAAATCAGGAGTGTGTCGTGTTTCACCGGAAATCCATGTCGGGTCGTCTGAATGCCATGTGCGTCGCTGCCTTGGCGATCATGCTGTCGCAAGGTGCGGCGTGTGCAGCGGCCGGCAATGTCGGCGACACGGCGTCCGCCGCGTCCGCCCCCCTCGCCGTGACGCCCGGCACGCCGCTCAAGCGGCCGATTGTCGGCGACGATCCGGTTGCGATTCGCGCCGCGCTGGAGAAGCAGCCCATCAAAAGCGCCACTCCGTCCCTGGGCGATCGCGTCCGCAGCCTGATCCCCGGCGGGGCCGGCAAGCATGGCGGGAATGCCGACCTGGCTGCGGTCGGCCTGGATCGCGAGGTGACTTTCCTGGTGCCGGTATCGTACGGGCTGCGGTATCACGCCCGGAGGCATCTGTTGACGCTGGACTTCGACCTGGTCGACGGCGACGGCGAAGGCCGCACCGGGATCCTGCTCAGAAAGGTCATCACCGGGCCACGCGGGCGAGGGCTCGTGATCGCAGCCGAAGCGAAGGCAAAAGGCTATATCCAGCAGATCGACATCATCGAACTCGATCCCGGAAAGGGCAACAAGACCACCGTTCGTGGCCGCACGAGGCTTTCATCCGCTGCGTACGCGCAAACGCACGGCGACTTCGCGGTCGCGCTTTCCGGGCGCCTGGTCCAGCCGTATCTGAGCGAACACGTCGAGCATGCCGAGCCGAGCAACGACGAGCCGACCGACATCACGACGAAGACTTCCAGGTTGTATCTGGATCTCCAGTCCATCTCGCTGGTGAGCCCGGCGAATGGCACCGTGCTGGTGAAGAAGCTGAGTTTCTCGAAGTAGGTCGTTTCTCGCGCAGGCGGGAACATCTCGAACGCGCCAGCCGACCCCGCGTCGTTTTTCGCCGAATTCCGGGCGCATGCGTTAACGCGTGGCGTCGCGGCGGTTCCTACACTTCATCGATGCGGACGATACGTGCAACGCGTGTCGTGTGTGCATTGAAAGATCCCGTGGCGCGCACACGCCGATCGTCCGACGCCGACAACCTCGACTGGGGAAGCGAAAGTGTCATTCGATCTGGATCATCCGGATGTCGCGCACAAGGCAGACCATGTGCGCAGGCTGGTGGCGGCGCGCCGGACCGGCTTCAGTCTCGACGCGCCGTTCTATCTGAGCGATGTCGTGTTCGACGTGGACATGCACGCGATCTTCGGACGGCACTGGATCTTTGTCGGTGTCGAGGCATCGATTCCGGAGCCCGGACAATATTTTCTCGCGGACTTCGGACCGTATTCGATCATCGTCAGCCGGGGCGACGGGTTCGAGCTCAATGCATTTCACAACGTCTGCCGGCATCGTGGCGCACGGCTCCTGCACGAACAGCATGGTGAGGTCGCGAACCTTGTCTGCCCTTATCACCAGTGGACCTATGCGCCGACGGGCGCGCTTCTGCACGCGGAATTGCCTGCCGGTGCCGACAACGCGTGCTATAGCCTGAAACGCGCGCACGTCCGCAGCCTCGGCGGCCTGATTTTCGTCTGCGCGGCCGATGAGCCGCCGGGCGACTTCGACGCGCTCGTCGACGCGGTCGGTGCGTATGTCGACCCGCACCGGCTGCGCGACTGCAAGGTGGCGCAGCAGATCGACATCGTCGAGGACGGCAACTGGAAGCTCGCGATGGAGAACAATCGCGAGTGCTATCACTGCATGGGTCATCCGGAACTGCTGCAATCGACCTTCGGCGTGTTCGGCTATACGGAGGACGATGTCAATCCGGCCCGCCGCGAGGCGGTGCGCGAGCACAACGCGGCGCTGGCGGCATCGCGCGATATCTGGGCACGCAACGGCTTGCCCTGCGAGCCGGTCGAGCATCTCGACGATCGCGCGACCGCGTTCCGGATTCAGCGTGTGCCGCTCACCGGCCCCGGCGAGTCGATGACGCTCGACGGCAAGGCCGCATGCAGCCGGCTGATGGGGGATTTCACCGAAGCCCGGCTCGGCCGCCTTCAGTTTCACCTGCAGCCGAATTCGTGGCATCACCTGCAGGCAGATCATTCCATCCACTTTGCGGTATTGCCGATCAGTGCGGGCAAGACGCTGCTGCGAACGACGTGGCTCGTGCACCGGGATGCCGTCGAGGGACGCGATTACTCGCTCGATAACCTGACGCACGTGTGGAAGACCACCAACGAGCAGGACAAGTTCTACGTCGGCCTGACGCAGCAGGGCGCGCGCAACCCGGCCTACGAGCCGGGGCCTTACGCGCCTTCGGAATGGCAGGTCGAAAAGTTCTGCAACTGGTACATCGGACGCCTGCGCACCGCGCTCGGCGAGCACTGAGCATCGGAGCATCCGAGCGGAGATTGCAGCAGCCGGGCGGCACGTGCCGGGGCGACGTATCGGCTGATCCGCGATCTTCATGTGGATACGCCACGGAGCCATGCGGTGGCGCGATGCGTTATCCGGCAATCCGCCGTCGCTTTGTGTCATGTCGATGCCGACACGGCACGTGAAAATAAACGACACGTGGACGGCATGCCGGGTGGCGTGCCGGTGCGCGTGCCGGTTTCCCGCCGATCGAATTCTCTGGAGCGAGTATGAATCTGCCGCAATCCGGAAGTGTGTCGTACGACCCGTTGTCCGCCACCATTCCCGGGATCGATTTCGCGAATCGCACGGAGACCGCACTCGTCGTCATCGACGTTCAGTACAACGACGCGGCGGCGGATCGCGGCTGGGTGAAGGCGTGCGAGGCGGTGTCGCCAGGTTCGATGCGCTACTACGTCGAACGGCTCGAACATACGACGCTCCCGGCGATCCGGGCGTTGCTCGATGCGTTCAGGCAGACCCGTCGTCCGGTGGTGCACCTCGCGATCGGATCGGCTTACCGCGACATGCGGGATTGTCCGGCGCGCTTTCGCGCATGGACGCGCACGCTGGAAACCGCGGCCGGCATCGAGGACATGTGGTGGACCGGCAATCCCGACTATGCATTCCGCGATGAGGTTGCGCCGCTGGAAGGCGAGACGGTGATACGCAAGACGACTCAGGGTGCGTTCAACGGCAGCGAGATTCAGAACGTTCTCGATCGCATGGGCGTGCGCAACCTGGTGTTGACCGGTGTTGTCACGAGCTGCTGCGTCGAGACGACGGCTCGGGATGCTGCCGATCGCGGTTTTGGCTGCGTCATGGTCTCGGATGCTTGTGCTGACACCGATGAAGCGATGCACGACGCGGCGCTGGCGAACTTCGCGCTTTATTTCGGCAAGGTGGTTGCGCGGGCCGACGATGTCGTACGGTCGGTGATCGACGGTTGCTGATTTCGGGGCGAGCCGGGTGCCCAGGCGACGGCGTTTCGACGGTGGCGGTGCGCCCGTGCACGCCGGATGACACATCGGATAGATCGGAGCACGGTTGCTCGCGGAGGGTGGACCCATATCCGTATGAATTTCAACCGCCTTGAACACGGAAATTCTGAAACCCCCTTCCGAGAGGTGCTGCGCACTAGTCCTATTAGTTGCCCTTAAGCCCCGTCCCGCTTGGGTTTTCGGGCGGTCAGAAAGGCTTAAGGATAACTATTAGAAGTTGCCACCTCGTGGCCGCCGCCCCCGCTCACTCCACCGTCACCGACTTCGCCAGATTCCTTGGCTTATCAATATCCGTCCCCCGAGCCAACGCCGCGTGATAAGCCAGCAATTGCATCGGCACCGTATGCAGAATCGGCGACAGCGGCCCGTAGTATTCATTGAGCCGAATCACCTCGATCCCATCACCCGGCACCAACCCGCAGCCCACATCCGCGAACACAAAAAGCTTCCCATTTCGCGCACTGACCTCATGCATGTTCGACCGAAGCTTTTCCAGAAGCGCATCGTTCGGCGCCACCGCGATAACGGGCATCTCGTGACTGACCAACGCCAGCGGCCCATGCTTCAACTCCCCCGCGGGATAAGCCTCCGCGTGGATATACGAAATCTCCTTCATCTTCAGCGCGCCTTCCAGCGCGATCGGATAATGCATCCCGCGTCCGAGAAACAGCATGTTGTCGCGCCGCGCGAGCAGTTCCGACCAGCCCATGATCTGCGGCTCCAGCGCGAGCACCTTCGACATCGCATCGGGCAGATGCCGCAGCGCGCGCAGATGCGCCTTCTCCTCGTCGTCGCTCAACCGTCCGCGCACCTGCGCCAGCGACAAGGTCAGCAAGAACAACGCGACGAGCTGCGTCGTAAAAGCCTTCGTCGATGCCACCCCGATCTCGATCCCCGCGCGCGTGACGAACTGCAGCGCGCATTCGCGCATCAGCGCACTCGTCGCGACGTTGCAGATCGCGAGCGTATGCATCATCCCGCTGCGTTTCGCGACATGCACCGCGCCGAGCACGTCGGCCGTCTCGCCGCTTTGCGACACCGCGACGACGAGCGTGCGCGGATTCGGCACGCTGTCGCGATACCGAAACTCGCTCGCAATCTCCACGCTCGCGGGCAGCTTCGCGATGCTCTCGATCCAGTACTTGGCCGTCAGCGCCGCGTGATAGCTGCCGCCGCACGCGAGCAGCAACACCGAATCGACGTCGTTGAACACGCGCCACGCACCGTCGCCGAACAGCTCCGGCATGATCGACCCGACATCGAGCAACGTATCGGCCACCGCCTGCGGCTGCTCGAAGATTTCCTTCTGCATGTAATAGCGATACGACCCGAGGTCGGCCGCGCCGCTATGCGCGGCCACGCGCTGCACCGCACGTTCGACACGCTGGCCCGCTGCATCGACGATCCAGTAACGATGGAGCTGAATATCGGCGACATCGCCGTTCTCGAGATAAGCGATGCGATCGGTGATGCCCGACAACGCGATGGCATCCGACGCCAGGAAATTCTCGCCGTCGCCGACACCGACGACGAGCGGCATCCCGTCGCGCGCGCCGACGATCCGGTGCGGCTCGTCGCGGCACATCACCGCGATCGCGTAGCTGCCGCGCAGTCGCGCGACCGCGCGGCGCACCGCGTCGAACAGGTCGCCGTCGTACAGATGGTCGATGAGGTGCGCGATGGCTTCGCTGTCGGTCTGGCTTGCGAACACGTAGCCGTGCGCCTGCAGCTCCGCGCGCAGTTGATCGCAGTTCTCGATGATCCCGTTGTGCGACAGCGCGATGCGGGCGTTGTCGTCGCTCGGCGAGAAGTGCGGATGCGCGTTGAGCGTGACGGGCGCGCCGTGCGTCGCCCAGCGCGTGTGCGCGATGCCGGTGTAGCCCGACAGCGCGTTTGCGGCGATCTCGCGCTGCAGGTTGGCGACGCGGTCGACGCTGCGTGCGCGGGCCAACGCGCGGTCACGGTAGACCACGACGCCGCACGAGTCGTAGCCGCGGTATTCGAGCCGCTTCAGCCCGTCGACGAGGTTCGGCAGGATGTCCCGCTGGGCAACCGCCCCGACAATTCCACACATATCGCGCTCCGTAAATGTCCTGTCTGGACCCGTGACAGCGATGGTAGAGGCGGGCGAGTGGAATTAAATTTCAAAATACATAAATAAATGGAACATATAGATGATCGGTTATCATGTTGAAATTAAATTTCACACCCTGACCGGAAGGAGCCGCCGATGGCCGGCATCACGCTCGACGATCTCGACCTGCGCATTCTCGCGATCCTGCAGGACGACGCGTCGATCTCGAACCTTGAGCTGGCCGAGCGCGCGTTGTCGTCGCCGCCGACCTGCATGCGCCGCGTGCGCCGGCTGACGGACGCGGGCGTGATCCGCCGGCAGGTCGCGGTGCTCGATCCGGTCGCGATCGGCACGGCCGTCACGGCGCTGATCGAGATCAGCCTCGACCGGCAGACGGCGGAGGACTACGACGCGTTCGAAGCCTACGTGTGCGCGGAGCCGGCGGTCACGCAGTGCTACCGCGTGTCGCCGGGGCCGGACTTCGTGGTGGTGGCCGATCTGGCCGACGTCGCCGAATACGACGAATTCGCGCGGCGGCTGTTCACCGGCGCATCGAACGTGCGCAACGTGCGGACGTTCTTCTCGACGCATCGCGCGAAGTTCGAGGCGAACGCGCGCGTCGCGCATGCGCTGCGCAAGCGCGCGTGATCGCCTCGCCGGCCCGACTTCAAGTTACGGTCGAGTCCGCCAGTTGCAGCGGCTTGCCATAGCCGAAGCAATGCGCGGGCTCGGGAAACGCGCGTTGCCGCACGTCGTGCGCGTACTGGCGGATCGCGTCGCGCATCACGGCGTTCACGTCGGCGTAGCGCTTCACGAAGCGCGGCGTGTACGCATCGAACGCGCCGATCATGTCCTCGGTCACGAGCACCTGCCCGTCGCAGGCGGGCGACGCGCCGATGCCGATGGTCGGAATCGACAGCGTCTCCGTCACGTGCCGCGCGAGCGCTTCGGCGGTGCCCTCGATGACGACGCAGAACGCGCCGGCGCGCTCGGCGGCGCACGCGGCATCGAACACCTGCGCGGCCGAGCGCGGGTCCATCCCCTGCGCGCGGAAGCCGCCGATCGCGTTTGCCTGCTGCGGCATGAGGCCGACATGGGCCATCACCGGAATGCCGCGATCGGTGAGGAAGCGGATCGTGTCGGCCATCTCGCTGCCGCCTTCGAGCTTCACGCCTTGCGCACCGGTTTCGGCGAGCAGGCGCGCGGCGGAGCGATAGGCCTGCGCGGGCGATTCCTGATAAGTGGAGAACGGCAGATCGACGACGACGCACGCCTGTGCGGCGCCGCGGACGACGGCCGCGCCGTGTGCAATCATCATGTCGAGCGTGACGCGCAGCGTATCTGGCATGCCGTACAACACCATGCCGACGGAGTCGCCGACGATGATCACGTCGGCCACCTCGTCGACCCGCTTCGCCATCGGCGCGGAGTAGGCGGTGAGCGACACGAGGCTGCCGATGCCTTTGGTCGAACGGATCGCGGTGACGGTCTTGCGGGTGGTGCGGGTATGGGCGCTCATGAACGGAAGCCGTGTGAAAGAAGAGCCGTCACGGTAGCATCGCGCTCGTTCGCGCAATGACCTTCGGAGGACGTCTTATGTTGCTGACGGGACAACCGGCCGACCCTTACGCGGTGCCGCCGATGGCGCGCCTGCCGCGGCCGCTGTTCGTGCGCGCGTTCGAGATTCCCGGCAACGTGCATGTCGATGCGCACAGTCATCCGTGGGCGCAGCTGATGTATGCGACGCGCGGCGTGCTCGAGGTGTCGACGCCGTTCGGCCAGCATCTGCTGCCGCCGCACTATGCGATGTGGATTCCGCCGAACGTCCCGCATGCGGTGACGACGCGCGATTGCGTGGCGTTCCACAGCCTGTATCTCGACGCGGCGATCGCGCGCGACGATCCCCGCGACGATTGCACGATTCTCTGCATGACACCGCTGCTGCGCGAGCTGGTGATCGCCACGGGCGAGTTGCCGGTGAACTACGACGAGACGGGGCCGGACGGCGCGCTGGTGTGCCTGATCGCGGACCGTATCGCACGCATGCGGCCGGCGCCGCTGACGGTGCCGCTGCCGCGCGATGCACGGCTGATGAAGATCGCCCGTGCGCTGCACGCATCGCCGGGCGATACGCGCAGTCTCGACGAATGGGGATATCAGGTCGGCGCGACGCGGCGCACGCTGTCGCGCCTGTTCCGGCAGGACACCGGGCTGTCGTTTACCGAATGGCGGCAGGCCGTGCGGCTGCTGGCCTCGTTGCCGCTGCTCGACGCGGGCGAGCCGATCGGTACGGTGGCCGCGCAGCTCGGCTACGACTCGACGTCGTCGTTCATCGCGCTGTTCCAGGCAAAGTTCCGCATGACGCCGGGCGCGTATGCGAAGCGGGAGGCACGGCGGCCGGTGCTGGACGGCTGAAGCGCCGCACCCGCGCCGCGCCGGCGCTCAATCGGAACGTCAGAACGAGAACGTCAGAACGCGAGCGACTGCTGCATCGTATGACGCTCGCCGCGTTGAAACCCGGCGCCTTCGAGCGACAGCAACGCGCGCTTGCGTTCGATCCCGCCCGCATACCCGGTCAGGCTGCCCGACGCGCCGATCACGCGATGGCACGGCACCATGATCGATACGGGATTGCGGCCGACCGCGCCGCCGACGGCGCGCGCGGCGCTCATCGGCAGCCCGACGCGTTCGGTGATGTCGCCGTACGACACGAGCGCCCCGAACGGAATCGCAAGCAATTGCTTCCACACGCTGCGCTGAAACGCGGTGCCGCGCAGGTGAATCGGCACCGAGAAGGTCTCGCGCGCGCCGGTGAAATACTCGGCGACTTCTTCCGCGACCTTGCGTGCGAGCGGCGATGCGTTGCGTGCGTCCGCATTCGCATCCGACGCGATCGCGAGCGACGGATAGTATTTCTGGCCGACGAAAAAAAGGCCCGTCAGCGCATCGTCCTCGATGCGGATGGCGATGTCGCCCAGCGGGCTCGGAATCAGATGGGCGGGAGTCATCGCGAAGCTTCTCCATGAAGGCGCCACACATGCAGTGCGGCATACGCGCGCCACGGTGCCCAGCGCGCGGCGTGCGGTGCGGTCGACGGAATGCGCGAACGATCGGCCCGCGCGGCGGGAAGCCACGCGTCGTCGGCGGGGAACGCGTTCGGCCAGCCCATCGCGCGCATCGCGACGTACTGCACCGCGCGTTCGTTGAAACCGGGCATCGCGCGCAACGCGGCGAGCGTCGCGTCGAGCGGCGCCATCGGTTCGAGCACGAGCGTGCCGTCGGCAACCGCGCGTGCCAGCGACACGATCGCGCGCGCCGCATCGCGGGCGATGCCGAGCGCTTCGAAGGCTGTCGGCGGTGCGCAAGCGAGCGTTGCAGCCGAGGGCAGCGCATGCGCAAGACCGGGCGGCGCGTGGTCCACCGGCGTGCCGAAGCGTTCGGCAACGCGCGCGAGTCGCGCGGCGGCGTGCGTTGCCGCCAGCTGCTCGCCCGCGATCGCGCGGATCGCAATCTCGAGCCCGTCGAATGCACCGGGCACGCGCAGGCCGGGCGAACCGTGCGCGAGTTCGCCGAGATGCGCGTCGATCACGTCGGGCCGGCTGTCGAGATCGAACAGCCGCCGCACGCGCGCGAGCACGGCCGGCACGACGGGCGTCAGCGCGGGCGATACGGTGACCGCGAGCGCGAACCGCTGCGGCACGTGCGTCACGGACAACCAGCCGGTGATCTCACCGCCGCCCTGTCCGTTCGGCAAAGCGACGACGCGCGCATAACCGTTCGCGTCGATCCGCTCGACGCCGTCGATCTGCCGCTGCGCGAGAAACCGCATCAGCTCGGCCCACGCGAACGGCGGCCGGTACGGCAGCGGGAACGTCATGTCGCCGCCGGCGGCCGCACCGGCGCCTTTGCGCAGGCGCAGCGGATTGAGGCCGTAGCGTTGCCGGAACAAGTCGTTGAAGCGCCGCACGCTGCCGAATCCGGCGGTCGACGCGACGATGGCCACCGGCAGCGCGGTGTCGGTCAGGAGGCGCTTGGCCATCAGCAGCCGGTGCGTCTGCGCGAATTCGACCGGCGACACGCCGAACTGCGCGGCGAAGATCCGGCGCAGATGGCGCTCGGTCACGCCGACCCGCCGCGCGAGTGCGTCGACCCCGTGTTCGTTCAGGAAACCGTCCTCGATCAGCGTGGCGGCCGCATCGGCGAGATTGCCGGACAGGTCGAGCAGCCCGTGACCGGGCGCGAGCTCGGGCCGGCAGCGCATGCACGGCCGGAAGCCGGCCTTCTCGGCCGCGGCGGCGGTCGGGTAGTAGCGGCAGTTCTGCGCTTTCGGCGGCTTCACCGGACAAACGGGGCGGCAATACACGCCCGTCGTCGACACGCCGACGAAGAACCAGCCGTCGAAGCGGCGGTTCCGCGAGAGCAGGGCGTCGTAGCAGGTGTCGGGATCGAGGCGCATGCGACGACTGTAAACCATCCGCACCGCCGATTCTGGCTGGAATCGGACATGTGTATCGGCTGGCGCTGCCGCGTCATGGCCTCGTTCTCGCCCCGTTTCCGTGCAAGACAATCGCGGAAAAACGTTTAATGCCAATCTGCGAAACAGTCGTCTCTTTTTGCGCGGCCCGATTTGAGACGACTCATCGAAATCCCCGACTGACAGGTCACCGGTGCTCGCCCTATTCTCTGAAAAACGTTTTCCAGACATCGACAGGCGACCGGCCGTGCCACCAGCGTGGCGCGCCGCCGCCCGCCCGGCGCCCGCCGCCGGTCACGGACACGCATCATCCAGCGGCGCGACGGGCGCAGCCGCGCATCGGAGACACTCATGCAATCTGCCGTCGTCGGCGCCGTGCGCGCCGCGGCCAGCCGCTACCGCTGGACCGTCTGCGCACTGCTGTTCTTCGCGACCGTCATCAACTACATGGATCGGCAGATCCTCGGCCTGCTCGCGCCGATGCTCCAGCACGACATCGGCTGGAGCCAGGTGCAGTACGGCCGCATCGTGATGGCGTTTTCCGCGTTCTACGCGATCGGGCTGCTCGGCTTCGGCCGCATCGTCGACTGGCTCGGCACGCGCATCTCGTATGCGGTCGCGATGCTGGTGTGGAGTATTGCCGCGGTGCTGCACGCGGCGGTCGGCTCGGTGATGGGCTTCGCCGCGGTGCGCGCGCTGCTCGGGATCGGCGAGGGCGGCAACTTCCCGGCCGCGATCAAGACGACGGCCGAATGGTTTCCGCGCCGCGAACGCGCGCTGGCGACCGGCATCTTCAACTCGGGCGCGAACATCGGCGCGGTGTTCGCGCCGGCGATCATCCCGGCGATCGCGGTGGCCTACGGCTGGCGCGCGGCGTTCGTGATCATCGGCGCGATCGGCATCGTGTGGCTCGCGGTGTGGCTGGTGATGTACCGCACGGCCGACACGCGCGCGCTCGCCGCCGAATACGACGAGCCGCGCGACGAAGCCGAAGCGCTCGACGCGGCGAACGCGGACGCCGGCGCGCCGCGCTGGAGCGAGCTGATCCGCAAGCGCGAGACGTGGGCGTTCCTGATGGGCAAGTTCCTGACCGATCCGGTGTGGTGGTTCTACCTGTTCTGGCTGCCGAAATGGCTCAACGAGTCGCGCGGGATGGACATGCAGCATATCGGCCTGCCGCTCGTGTGCATCTATGCGCTGACGACGGTGGGCAGCATCGGCGGCGGCTGGCTGTCGTCGGTGCTGCTGCGCGCGGGCTGGAGCGTGAACGGCGCGCGCAAGACGGCGATGCTGATCTGCGCGTGCTGCGTGCTGCCGATCGCGTTCGTGTCGCAGGTGCAGAGCCTGTGGATCGCGGTGCTGATCGTCGGCCTCGCCGCGGCGGCGCACCAGGGCTGGTCGGCGAACCTGTTCACGACCGCGTCCGACCTGTTCCCGCGCCGCGCGGTCGCGTCGGTGGTCGGCATCGGCGGGATGGCCGGTTCGATCGGCGGCGTGCTGTTCTCGGAAGTGATCGGCCAGGTGCTGCAACGCACGGGCCATTACTGGGTGCTGTTCGCGATCGGCGCGCTGGCCTATCTGCTCGCGCTGGCCGTCATGCACGTGCTCACGCCGAAGATGAAGCCCGCGAAGCTCGACGCGTAATCGCGGCCCGAACATGAACGCGCCGCCTCGAAGGCGGCGCATTTGCTTTGGCACGCAAGGGCGCGGTACGACGCGAGCGTGGCGCGCTTCGACCGGCCTCAATCGATCTCGATCGACCTCAACCGGCCTCGGCCGTCGATGCGCGCACGATGAGCCGCGGCTCGAACGTCGAATAGCTCGCGTCGGTGCGGCCGGCGAGCGCGTCGATCAGCTTCTGCATCGCGAGCTCGCCCATGTTCTCGCTCTGGATGTCGATGGTGGTCAGCGCGGGCGCGGCATACTGGCCGTACGGCACGTTGTCGATGCCGGCCACCGACACGTCCTGCGGCAGCCGGAACCCGAGCGATGCGGCTTCCTTCATGAAGCCGAGCGCGATCAGGTCGTTGTAGCAGATCACGGCCTGCGGGCGCTGCGGCCCGAGCATCACGCGCGAGCACGCGCGCTCGCCGGCTTCGGCGGTCGGCGCATGCGCGTCGTGCACGTCGAGCGTGAGCCCCGCTTCGGCGAGACAGTCGCGCGCGCCCTGGATCCGTTCGTCGTTCACGCGCGCGGTGCCGAAGCCGAGGTACGCGATGCGCGTGTGGCCGAGATTGAGCAGGTGGCGCGCGAGCATGTAGGTGGCGAGCCGGTTGTCGATGCCGACGCTCGGAATCGGCAGGCCGGGGCTGCGCCGCAGCAGCACGAGCGGCTTGTGGAGATCGAGCATCCAGCCGGCTTCCTCGTCGGGCATCCGCGTGCTGACGATCAGCCCGTCGACGCGCTGCGCGAGCGCCTCGATCAGCGAGCGTTCGCGCGCCTGGCTCTCTTCGGTGTCGACCAGCAGCAGCGTGTAGTCGTGCTGGAGCGCGACGCGGTTCGCGCCTTTGACGACGTTCGTGAAGTGCGGGTTGCTGATGTCGAGGATCACGACGCCGATGGTGCGCGTGCGCCCGGTGATCATCGAGCGCGCGAGCGGGTTCGAACGGTAGCCGAGCCGCTCGATCGCCTCCTTGAGCCGCGCTTCGACGGTCGGCGAAAAGCGCTGCGTGCCGTTCACGTACTTGGATACCGTCGCGACCGACACGCCGGCTTCCGCGGCCACGTCGCGGATCGTCGGGGAAACTTTTTTCATCGGGAGGGTAACGTTTTCGTTAGCTTGCCCCGGATTGTGGCAGAAAAAGCCGGCGTCCGGCCGTCGGCCCATATCGGGAAAGTGCGGATGGCAGGGAGCAGGTTCGACCATTGACGTTCGGCTTTTTTCCCGCGTATAGTTGGAAAACGTTTTCCGCCTTTCGGTACATCCCAGGACAGATTCAAGGAGACACACTCGATGAACGCCTCATCCACCGGTGCGCGCAAGCCGTTCGGGCGCCTGCTGCTGACCGGCGCGGCCGGCAACCTCGGCCGCCAGGTGCGCGGCGCGCTGGCGAACTGGGCCGACGTCGTGCGCGTGAGCGACATCGCGGCGCTGGACGACGCGGCCCCGCACGAAGAAACCCGGGTCGTCGACCTGGCCGACCGCCCGGCGGTGATGGATCTGGTCGACGGCGTCGACGCGATCGTCCACCTCGGCGGCATTTCGATCGACGCGCCGTTCGACGATCTCGTCGATGCGAACATCACCGGCACGTACAACCTGTACGAAGCCGCGCGCAAGCACGGCGTGAAGCGGATCGTGTTCGCGAGCTCGAATCACGCAATCGGTTTCCATCCGGTCACGGAAGTGCTCGACGCCGATGCGCCGCTGCGTCCGGACAGCCTGTACGGCGTGACGAAATGCTTCGGCGAGTCGCTGTCGCGGTACTACTTCGACCGCTTCGGCATCGAGACGGTCTGCCTGCGGATCGGCTCGTCGTTCGAGGTGCCGAAGAATCCGCGCATGCTCGTGACGTTCCTGAGCTACCGCGACTTCATCGAACTCGTGCGCTGCTCGCTGCTGACGAACCGCGTCGGCCACGCGATCGTCTACGGCGTGTCGAACAACCCGGTGAAGTGGTGGGACAACACCAAGGCCGGCTTCCTCGGCTTCCGGCCGCAGGACAGCTCCGAGCAGTTCGCCGAGCTGTTCCCGGTGACCGCCCCGACCGCCGAGTACGACGACGCCACGCAGCGGTATCAGGGCGGCGGGTTCGTCGTCGGCGAGCCGATGGCGCGCAAGGCGACGTAATCGCGCGGCACCCGATGCGGCGTGGATCAGCGCAGGATGTCCGTTGCCTTGTGCCGCGCGTCCACGCCGTCGATCAGGATCAACGGGCCGCTCGCGTGTCGCGCGCGCAGCGGCTGAATCTTCCGGTACGCATCCGATTCGTACCATGCGCGCGCCGTGTCGAGATCGGGGAACGCGATCGCGATCAGGTCGCCGCGCCATTCCCCTTCGCGCACCTCCGGCCGCGCGCCGTGAATGACGAAATGGCCGTCGAACGGCGCGAGCGTGCCGTCGATGCGTTCGAGGTATTCGACGATGTCGTCGCACATCCGGACGTCGTGCAGGTGGGCGATGGCGTAGGCGGTCATGGCGGGCTCCGTGGTGTCGATACGGCTCGTTGATCGGTCGAGCCATGATCGGCGCGCGTGCTGCGCGCGTCGATTACCTGCGACGTAAGCGAATTTCCTCCAGGCCTCGCGCCATCGCCCGGGTTTTTTTACCGTGCACGCCGGCAATGTCTCTTGCCGATGCGGTGCGCGTGGGCACGCTACGCACCACCCGATCATGCGTCGACAGCACGGCGGACCAATCACGATCGCCCGTGCCGACGCACTTACGCGCGCTTTCGTACCGGCCGTGGCGGCGATGCCGGCACGGGCGCGGGCTCCGGCTCCGCCGCCTCCTTGCACAGCTTGTCGAGCATGCGCTGTGCGGCGGCCGAACAATCCTCGCCCGCCGGCTTGTTCGCGATCTCGTCGATCAGCGCCTGCAGATTGCGCCGGTTCTGCGCGAGACGCTGCTCGAGCAGCGCGATTTCATCGACCTTGTGCCGCAGCGCGTGCAGCAGCTCGTCGTGCGGCCATGCGCCGAGATCGGGCGGCAGCAGCGCGCGGATCTCGTCGAGCGCGAAACCCGCGCGTTGCGCGCGGTCGATGATCGCGAGCCGCGTCAACGCATCCGGCCCGTATTCCCGATAACCATTCGCCTGTCGGCGGGCCGGTTCGAGCAGGCCGCTCGCTTCGTAGAAGCGGATGCGCGACGCCGCGAGGCCGCTGGCCCGTGCCAGTTCGCCGATTTTCATGTTGGACTCCAAAGGGGCTTGACCTTGAAGCTGACTTTAAAGTTATGGTTGGGCATCGTCAATCGAGGAGATCCACCTTGAACCTGTTTGCGCCCCTGACACTGCCCAATGGCGCGGTGATTCCGAACCGGCTCGCCAAGGCCGCGATGGAAGAGAACATGGCCGATGCGGATCACGCGCCGTCCGACGCGTTGCTGCGCCTGTACCAGGCGTGGGCCGACGGCCGGGCCGGCCTGATCCTGACCGGCAACGTGATGGTGGACGGTCGCGCGATGACCGGCCCGAACGGCGTCGTGCTCGACAGCGCGGCCCACCTCGACCGCTTCCGGCGGTGGGCGCAGGTGTCGCGCTCCGGCGGCGCGCAGGTGTGGATGCAGATCAACCATCCGGGGCGCCAGATGCAGGCGGCGCTCGGCCAGACGACGCTCGCGCCGTCGGCCGTGCCGCTCGCGCTCGGCGCGCTGTCGAAGCAGTTCCCGGTGCCGAAGGAAATGACGGAGGCCGATATCGCCGACGTGCAGCGGCGCTTCGTGCGCGCCGCGCAGCTTGCCGAGCAAAGCGGCTTCACCGGCGTGCAGATCCACGCGGCGCACGGCTACCTGCTGAGCCAGTTCCTGTCGCCGCTCGCCAACCGCCGGCAGGACGCGTGGGGCGGCAGCATCGAGCATCGCGCGCGGTTGCTGCTCGACATCGTGCGGGAGGTGCGCGCGACGGTGTCGCCCGCGTTCGCCGTGGCGGTGAAGCTGAATTCGGCCGATTTCCAGCGCGGCGGCTTCAGTGCGGACGATGCGAAGCGCGTGGTCGAACTGCTGAATCCGCTCGGCGTCGATCTCGTCGAACTGTCGGGCGGGAGCTACGAAGTGCCGGCGATGCAGGGCGAGGCGCGCGACGGCCGCACGCTGGCCCGCGAAGCGTATTTCCTCGAATTCGCGCGGGACATTACGGCCGTCGCGCGCATGCCGCTGATGGTCACGGGCGGCATTCGCCGCCGCGCGGTAGCCGAAAAGGTGGTCGACAGCGGCGTGGCGATGGTCGGCATCGCGACCGCGCTGTCGATCGAGCCGAACCTGCCGCGCGACTGGCAGGCCGGCAAGGACAGCGCGCCGGTGCTGCAGCCGATCCGCTGGAAGAACAAGGCATTGGGCGCGCTGGCGAACATGGCGGTGGTCAAGTTCCAGCTCGCGCGGTTGAGCGTCGGGCGGCGCACGCATCCGGACGTGTCGCCGCTGCGCGCGCTGGTGTCGCAGCAGCTCGCCGCGCAGTGCCAGACGCGGCGCTACCGGAAGTGGATGGCACGCCGCGCGGCCGCCCCGCGCGCGTGACGTGCATGCGTGTCCGGCGCGCCAGGATCCGTCCGCGGGCGAGACCGTGGCCGCGTCGTCGAAACCGTCGCGCTGAATCCGCTGCCGCTGGGCACCCACGCAAGGGCATGACGCGTTCACGGTGACGCGACGTTCGATGGCCCGCCGCCGCGCGTGCGTCGACGGGCCGCCGTGCCAGGGCGCCACCGCGCCGCGCGGCGTCAGAACCGGTAGTTCGCGAGCACTTCGAACCGGCGGTCGTTGCCGAGCAGATACTGCGTCTCGTTGTAGTACGCGGACTGCACGTAGCGCCGGTTGAACACGTTGTAGGCGCGCGCGGTGATCGTCGTGTCCTTGCGCGGCTTCCACGCAAGCCCGAGGTCGACGTTCGTGTACGACGGCATCACGAGCGTGTTGGCCGTGTCGGCAAAGCGCTTGCCGACGTACTTGATACCGGCGATGCCGGTCCAGTCCGGCGCGAAGCGCCAGCTCACCCACAGGTTCGCGAGCCGCTGCGGCACCGACACCGGCACGTTGCCCGCACGCGAGACGGTCGTGCCGCCGGACGCCTGCTGGAAGTCGTCGTATTTCGCGCGCAGGATCGACACGTTCGCGTCGACGCGCCAGTCTCTCGCGATCTCCGCGCCGACCGTCGCTTCCAGCCCGCGCGACGATTGCCGGCCGACCTGGATCGACTGGTTCGGGTTCAGCGGATCGGCCGTCACGAGATTGTCCTTCACGATCCGGTAGGCGGCCAGCGTCCATTCGGCCTTGCCGCCGAGGAGCGACTGCTTCACACCGATCTCGATCTGACGGCCGGTCGCGAGCGTGAAATTCGCCTTCGACGCATTCAGCGACAGCAGCGAGGTGATCGGATCGGCCGCGACCGAATACTGCCCGTACACGGCGAGACCGGGGCGCACGTCGTACACGGCGCCAAGGCGCCAGCCCGTGTTCGCGAACACTTTCGTGAACGCGCCGCCGTTCACGAGATCGTCGCGGTTCACGCTCGCATGGTCGTAGCGCAATCCGCCGATCACCGACCAGCGCGGCGTGATTTCGAGCCGGTTCTCCGCGAACAGCGCGTACTGGTTCGCCTGGCTGCGGTACTTCGGATACGTGCCGGCCACGTTGATGAAGCTGCCCGGATCGAAGCCGAACGGATCGACCGTCGACGTGCCCGAATACGGCGAATTGTTGTCGTGCCGGAACGTCGTGTGATTGAACTCCGTGCCCGCCGAGAACGTGTTGCGCATCCCGAGCAGCAGGCCGGTCGCGGTGGCCGTCGTCACGTTGCCGTACTGCTGCTGGTCGTGGAAGATTTCGGTGTAGCTGCTGCGCCGGACCTGCGCGCTCGACGGCAGGTACGCGTAGTACTCGGCATCCTTCCAGTGGCGATTGCTCTGCATCCGGTACAGCGTGCTCGTCACGTTCAGGCCGTCGCTCGGCTGCCAGTTCGCCGACACCGTCGCCCAGCTGTCGCGGAACGCGATGTCGCTGTCGCCGACGTTGTAGTTCTTCCCGTCGAGCGCGCGATCGCGCGCGCCGTTCACGAGCGGCACGCCGAAATACTGCATCGGATGCTGGAAGCCCTGCGCGTACGACGCCGTCACGTACAGGTCCGGCGTCACGTCGTAGCGCAGCGCGCCCGAGATCGACAGGTTGCGCGAATCGCCGCGATCGATCCAGTTCGCCGAGCGGTTGCCGCTGATGTCGAAGCGGTACGACAGCGCGTCGTCGATCGCGCCGCCGCTGCCGAACGCGACGCGCGCCGTGCGTTCGGTGCCGCCGCCGACCTGCAGCTCGTTGCGGATCGGCGTGCGGGTCGGCTTCTTCGGGACGATGTTCACGACGCCGCCGATCGCGCCTTCGCCGTAGATCACCGAAGCGGGGCCGCGCAGCACGTCGATATGGTCGACCGACCACGTGTCGAACGGAAAGGTGACGCCGATGGCGCCGTACGGGCGTACGCCGTCGTAGAGCTGCGTAACCGACGACGCGCCGACGAAGCCGCGCGCGCCCAGCTCCGAGTCGCCGTTGCCGGGATGCGGCGAGGCGCTGATGCCGGCGGCGCGGCTCACCGCATCGACGATCGAACTGTCGCCGCGCGTGTCGAGCGTCGCGCGGTCGAGCCGTTCGACGCTTGCGGGCGTTTCGAGCGGCGTCAGGTCGAGGCGGCTGCCGGTATCGAGCGGCCGCTGCAGCGGCGCGACCTTGCGCGCATCGACGCGGATCGGCTCGAGCATCGTGCCGGCGCCGTCGACGCCGCTTTCCTGTGCCTGCCCGAGCGGTGCAAAGGCCGCGAGCGCGGCGGCGGGCAGCATCAATCTGAACTTCATGTTTCGGATTCCTTGAAAGGGGGCGTCGTTCGACGATCAGGCTGCCGCGCGCGTCGCGCGGCCGAACAGCAGGCGGTCGATCGACCACACCGCGACGATCGTCAACCCCGTCAGCGGAAACACGATGCCGAGCAGCACGAGCCCCGCGATCCAGCCGCGCATCGGCGGCGCGCCGCGTTCGCGCGACGGCGCGCCCAGCTTTCCCGCCGGGCGGCGCTTCCACCACATCACCGTGCCCGTGACGGCCATCGCGGCCAGCCCGAGCGACAGCGCCGCGCAGACGATCTGGTTCGCGAGCCCGAAGTAGCGGCCCATGTGCAGCGACGTGCCGTACGACACGGCCTGCGATACCGCGCCGTAGTCCGCGTAGCGGATGTCCTGCAGCACCGCGCCGCTGTACTGGTCGATGGCGATCGTGCGCTCCGCCTTCGGGTCGGCCGGGAAGTACGACGCGGTGAATACGCCGTCGGGGCCCGACGGCAGCGCGAGCGTGTAGCCGCTCGTCACGCCGAGCCCGGCGACGATCGCGATCGCGCGCGCGAGCGGCAGCGGCGCGGACGATGCCGGCGCCGACGGCGAATCCGGAACGGGCACGTTGCCGACCGCCCACGGCGTTTGCGGCAACGGCAGGTCGTCCATCACCATGCCCGGCATCGATTCGCCGGATGCGTGATGGTGATGGCCGGCCGGCGCCGCGGGCCGTGCCGGTGCGGGCGCGGCAGCCGACGCCGCCGCGCCCGGGCGCGTCGAACGCGTCGATCCGCCGCCCCATGCGCCCGGCGGCGCGCCGAGGTTCACGGTAGCGGCCAGCGCCTTGAAGTTCTTGCCCCACGAACCCGACCACGGCAACCCGGTCAGGATGAATGCGACCGTGCCGGCCGCGAGCCAGATGCCGGCTGTCGCGTGGATGCTTTTCCACAGCGGCCTGCCGCGCAGCGACAGGTCGGGCCGCAGTGCGCGGCCCGCGCGCGCGGCGCCGCGCGGCCACCACAGCGCGATGCCGGTGCCGATCATCACGAAGGTCCAGCATGCGGCGAGTTCCATCAGCAACTCGCCGGTCTTGCCGAGCAGCAGCTTGCGATGCAGCATCCGGTCGACCTGCATGAAGCGTTGCTCGACGCTCAGCGTGCCGAGCACGCTGCCGTCGTACGGGTTCACGTACACGCTCTCGCGGCTGCCGTCGCGCAGCCGGAACACGTATTCGGCGCTGCGCTCGGGCGCGGTGGAAACCTGCGCCGAAACCGGCGTCGCGCCGGCCGGCAGCGCGGTGCGCGCCTTCGCGAGCAGCGTGTCCGGATCGAGTCGCGGCGTCGCGCGCGGTTCGACGATCAGCCGGTGCGGATACAGCAGCGGCTCGATTTGCGGCTGGAAGCAGTAGAGCGTGCCCGTGATCGCGAGGATCACGAGAAACGGCATCACGAACAGGCCGGCATAGAAATGCCAGCGCCAGAGCGTCCGGTAACCGGCGCTGGCGGAACGGGCGGGCGACAGGGCCCGCTCGACGGTGGTCGACATGGTGTCAGCTCCTCGGGTTCGTCGCTCGGTCGGGCCGGCACGGGCCGGCCGCCGTCGACGCGCGGCGCACCCGCGTGCGCACGGCGGCGGAACGGACGACGGCACGTCATGCGCGGTCGGTCATGGCGCGCATGGCGACGTCGCCCGGGCGGCGGGCGCAGTCGGGTGATCGCTTGAATCGGATGGGATGAAACGATCGGCGTGACGAGCCGCGCACGTCGACGTGCGCGGGCCGTCAGGCGAAACGGTCAGCAGAACAGGGGCGGCGCGCGGGAGGGCGGGCGGTCGTCGAATATCGACCGCACGACGCGAGGGATGTCGAAGCGAATCCGGAACCGCCGCGGCGCCGCGGCGGGAAACAGCAGCACCAGCACCGCGAACGATGCCAGCGCCGTGAACAGCGCCGCGCCGAATGCGCAGAGGCTGTCGTCGCCGCCGGCGGACGATGCTGCGTTGCCGACGTGTGCGCCATGCTTCAGCGCGTCGGCGAGCGCGAACGCATCGTTGGCCGGCGTGATCGGCGCACCCGCGTCGAAACGGGCGGCGAGTGCCGCCACGTCGACGATCAGCGGGCCGCGCCCCGAACACAGCACCACCGAGCCCGCATCCGGACCGTCCGGATCGAGCATCACGGCGCCCGACATCAGCGCGCGGGACAGCAGCGTGACGAGGAGGACACCCCACAGAAGCTGTCGCGCGACGCCTTGCCGGAGCAGGAAGCGGCGAAGTGCGTTCATGGCGCGCGATTGTACATCCGATTGGCTGGCGGCCCGGTTGCGGCGCCGGGAAGCGGGGGGCCGTGGAGGGCGTTCAGCGGCGGCGTCGTTGCCGTCTTCGTCCTGGTTCTCGCCTTCATCGGCCAGCAGGCCGGAGAGCTCGGCGGCCGACAGGCGCCGCATCGCCCGTTCGACGTCGCGATCGGAGCGGCGATCGTTCGGGTCGAGAGTCTTCCGGGCCTTGCGTCCGTACTGCTGCACGAAGACGCCGGGTTCGCCGGCCAGCCGGGATGTCCGGTTCCGGACGCTCATCCGGCGCGGTCATCGGGCATGCGCGCGTCTCCGTGGCCGTTCGTCGTCGAGATCGACGCTGCGCGCCGGTTCAGACCGGATACGCATCGTCGACCTTCAGGTTCGCGAGCCGGAACAGCGTGCGCAGCGTCTGCGGATGGATGTCGCGGCGCGCGGCGAGCGACGTCAGCATGAAGTCGAGCACCTTCGCGTAGCGCAGCAGCACGAGGCAGCGCGTGAGATCGGCGGTGCCGCCGCGCATGTCTTCGGCGAGCCGGACCATCTGGCCGGACAGCGTGCGGGCCATGTCCAGTTCCATCTGCTGCTTTTCGGTCCAGTCGGGCAGCGGTTGTTCGAGCAGCTTTGCGAGAAAGAGCTGGAACGACGTATCGGACGAGTTGGGCAGCGCATCCATGGAAAGCCTCGTTGCTTCGCGGTGTTCGTGGCCGCGCCGATCGGCGGCGCGGCTTGCATGACAAACGGGATGCAGGTTCCGTACCAGCGCCGCGATCCGATTGTTGAGCAATGTTGACGCGCGTCGCGGCGTCGGTCGTCGCGTCCCGCCGAGACTGGCTCGCACGGAAAATCGAGGCGGCCGTCCATACGCGTCGCGACGCGGCGCGCGCGGGTGCGGCGGCGGTCGAACGAATGAAATGCTTCAACGATGTAACGTAACGCAGGCGCAAAACGGGCTTCGTGTTTCTGTCGGCAACGGGCAGGAAGGCCGCGATCGGGCGGTTCGCGCGGCATCCGCCCGGCGCCGGGCGCGGCGGCCCGCGACGCCCGGCGCGTGACGGCGGCATGCCGCCACACGCACGCGCCGGATGTTTCATAACCGAGACAGTCCGGACGCGCCGGCCGCCGTGGCGGATGCAACGTCATGCGCAGGCATGCGCTTCGCCCAACTGGCCCAGCGAATTGCCGGCCAATTGTCCATGGGCAACTGCCGCGCATGTGCGAACAATCGACCGCTCATCCCCCGCGAGGTTCGACATGAGCGTCCACGCCTTTTTCTCCGCCAACCTGCTGCTGGCTTACACGGCCTATTTCGTCGGCACGGCCAGCCCGGGCCCGAGCAATCTCGCGATCATGTCGGTCGCCGCGAACCACGGCCGCAAGGCGGCGCTCGTATTCGCGCTCGGCGTGATGTCGGGATCGATGTGCTGGGCGATGGTGGCCGCGCTCGGCGTGTCGGCGGCGCTGCTCGCGTGGTCGAAGCTGCTGGTCGCGATCAAGCTGTTCGGCGGCGTGTACCTGCTGTGGCTCGCGTTCAAGTCGGGCCGCACCGCATGGTCGCCCAATGCGGCGGCGACGCTGAAGACGACGCCCGGGCAGCGGCTGTCGCGCTTCTACGCGCGCGGCGCGATGCTGCACCTGACGAATCCGAAAGCCATCCTGGTGTGGGTGTCGATCGTCGCGCTGTCGTCGAACGGTTCGGGCGCGTCGCACGGCGCGGTCGTGCCGGGCTGCATCGCGATCGGCTGCATGGTGTTCGGCGGGTATGCGCTGGTGTTCTCGACCGATGGTGCGCGCCGGTTGTACGTGCGCGGCCGGCGGGCGATGGAAGCGTGCCTGGCGGTGGTGTTCGGTCTGGCGGGGATCCGGCTGCTCGCATCGAACGTCTGAACGGACGACGCGCGCTCGTCCGGACGATCCGCCGCACGAACGCACGGCGGATCGTTCGCGCCTCGCGCCGCGCGTCAGAAAATGAAGCCCGTGTTGATGAACTTCGAGTAGTGGTCCGACACGATCGAGTCGAGCAGCTGCTTGCTGCCGTCGGTCTGCTTTGCCGCAACCATCGAGCGGATCGAGAACGCGCGCAGCGCGTCGGTCACCGACAGCGTGCCTTCGGCCGAATCCTTGCGCCCCGCGAACGGGAACACGTCGGGTCCGCGCTGGCACTGGCAGTTGATGTTCACGCGGCATACCTGGTTCACGAGCGGATCGACGAGCGCGCCGATCTGCGCCGGATCGGAACCGAAGATGCTGACCTGCTGGCCGTGCTCCGACGTGGTCACGTAGTCGAGCGCGGTTTCGACGTCGTCGAACGGCGCGACCGGGATGATCGGCCCGAACTGTTCTTCGCGATACAGCTTCATCCCTTCGACGACCGGATACACGACGGCCGGATAGAACAGCGTCTTGCTGAACTCGCCGCCCTGGTGATTGACGACCTGCGCGCCCCTGGCCTTCGCGTCGTCGATCGCGTCGGTCATGTACGCGGTGCGATGCATGCCCGGCAGCGGCGTGATGCTGACGCCTTTCTCCCACGGCATGCCGATCTTCAGTTGCTCGAGCGCGGCGGTGAAGCGCTCCAGGAATGCGTCGACGATCGAGCGATGCACGAGCAGCATCTTCAGCGCGGTACAGCGCTGACCGTTGAACGACAGCGCGCCGAGCAGGCACTCCTTCACGGTGAGGTCGAGATCGGCATCGGGCAGCACGATCGCCGCGTTCTTCGCGTCGAGGCCGAGGATCGCGCGCAGCCGGTGCGACTTCGGATGCTGCTTCTTCAGGTGATCGGCGACCTTGCTCGAACCGATCAGCGCGAGCACGTTGATCTTGCCCGACGCGAGCATGTGCGGCACGACCACGGCGCCCGGCGCGTAGATCGTGTTGATCACGCCTTTCGGGAACGCGTCGCGGAACGCATCGAGCAGCGGTTCGAACAGCAGCGTGCCGTATTGCGGCGGCTTGAACACCACGGTGTTGCCCATCAGCAGCGCGGGGATCAGCGTCGCGAACGTCTCGTTCAGCGGATAGTTGTACGGCCCCATGCACAGCACGACGCCGAGCGGCGTGCGGCGGATCTGGCCGATCGTGCCTTCGGCGATCACGAAGCGCGAGTTCGCGTTGTCGAGCTCCTTCAGCGCGTCGATCGTCTGCGTCATGTACGTGACGGTGCGGTCGAACTCCTTCTGCGAATCGGCGAGGCTCTTGCCGATCTCCCACATGATCAGGTTCACCACGAGCTCGCGCTGCGCGACCATCCGCTTGATGAAGTCCTGCATGCACGCGATGCGCTGCTCGACCTTCATCGTCGGCCACTCGCCGCGGCCCGAATCGTACGCGCGCACCGCGGCGTCGAGCGCCGCGTCGCTTTCCGTCTCGCCCATCACCGGGTAGCTGCCGATCTCCATCTGCGCGACGCTGCCGTCCGGCTGCCGCACGCACACCGGCGACAGCACGGTCTTGGTCGTGCCGTCCCACGGGCGCAATGCGCCGTCGACCAGCGACACGCGCTGGTGGATCGGCGAAGCGAGCCGGTATTCGGCGGGGATGTCCTGATAGGCGGGAAACAGCTGCTGCAGAGAGGCGGAATCGGGCATGACGGTCTCGTTTGACGGGGGGCCGGAAAGGACGGGCGACACGGAATCCTGAGCTGAATGATCCTCGATCCTGAATCGGCATCATGACGCGCGCACGACGTCGCGTCACGCGGCGGCATGGCCGAAACACACGATGGAACCAGTTCCATTAAAAAGCAACGCCGTGCCGATTGCAAGAATTGCCGACCGCCGTCGTTCAATCCGAAAGGAATTTGACGGATTGTGTCCGGTTATGAGGGGTATGCCGCCCAGCGCATGCGCAAACGTTTTACTTCGGGCGGTTTGAGTGGATAATGGCCGGCGCGGCACAGCAAAAAATGCAGGGAACCTGAGAGAACCTATGCAGTGAAGAAGAAAGAAAGTCCGCCGCGCCGCCGATACGAGGTCGGCTGCCCGGAGCGTCGGGCCGGGGTTGCCCCGGCCCGACGCGCACCGGACACACGGGCCGTCGTTCGTTCGGTCCTTCCTTCCGGCGATTTCGTCGCCGCGATTGCCCCGCTTCTGGATTCCCCGCCGAGACGCAGGCACTGAACGCCTGGCGCACGTGACGCTATTCGACGTCCTCGTCGTCTTCGTCATCCTCCACGTCGCGTTCCTCCTGCCCCGGCGCCGCATACGCGCTCGCCTGTTCCAGCAGCCATGTGCGGAACGATTCGAGCGGCTTGCTGTGACTGAACTCCGTCGGATACACGAGGTAGTACGCCGAATCGCCGACCGTCGCCGCGTCGCACGGCACGACGAGACCGAGCTGCTGCAACTGTTCCTCGACGAAGAACTTCGGCACCAGCGCGATTCCGAGCCCGGCCGCGGCCGCGCTGATCAGCATCGTATGCAGCTCGTAGCGCACGCCCTGCATCGTGCGGATGTCCTCGATGCCGTGCGTCTCGAACCATTGCGCCCACGCGCCGGGACGCGTGGTGGAGTGCAGCAGCGGATACGCGAGCAGATCCTCCACGCGTTCGACGGGCCCGTGGAGCAGCGCCGGCGAGCAGATCGGCACGACTTCCTCGCCGAACAGGTAGTCCGACGACGTGCCGGGCCAGGTCGGCTTGCCGTAGTGGATCGCGGCTTCGAAGTGGGTGTCTTCGAACGAGAACAGGTCGGTGCGGCTGCCCATGTTCACGCGCACGTCCGGCGTGCGGTCGTAGAAGCTCTTGATGCGCGGGATCAGCCAGTGCGACGCGAAGGTCGGCAGCACCGCGAGCTCCAGATAGCCGCCGCCGCTGCCGTGCGCGATGATCGACAGCGTGTCGCGGTCGAGCGCCTCCAGCGCGCGCCGCACCTGCGTGCCGTACAGCTTGCCGGCGCGCGTCAGCACGACGCGCTGCTTCACGCGCGCGAACAGCCGCACGCCGAGGCTCGCTTCGAGCGTCGCGATTTGCCGCGACACCGCGCTCTCGGTCAGGAACAGCTCCTTCGCCGCGTGCGTGAAGCTCTCGTGGCGCGCCGCGGCTTCGAAAGCCACGAGCGCGCCCATGTTGGGGATCTTGAATTTGCGCATGATGCTCTTTTTGTCTGACGAACGGACCCGCCCGAGGCAGGCCGGCGGACGCGTGCTGAGACCGTGAATAATTCCAAAAACTCATCACATGTCAATTTAATCTCGCTTTACGCCCCGCTGCAACCCTTTGAATAATGCTTCCCGTGCAAGGTCAGGCGCCCGCCGGGCGGCCGGCCACCGAGTTGCCGGCACGTTTGCCGGCGGTCCCCCCGACACGAGAATCCTGATGCGCAATCCGAATATCGAGAGCTTGCTGGCGAAGCTGCTGGGACAGGCGAAGACCGACGCCCTGTTCGCGACCCTGAACATGCCGGCCGTCCTCCAAGAGTGGGAAGCCGACGTCGTCACGCGCGCGGAAATCGCGCAGGCGATGAACATGGCGCTGTTCGAAGGGCTGCTCGAACGTTCGGCGAACGGTCGCGCCTATACGGCCGACGCGATCGAAAGCGGCGGTTCGGTGTACTTCGATCACGGCGCGCTGCGCACGGTGCGCTGGCCGCATACCGGCGCGCTGCCGCCGGGCGAAGCCGCGTTCACGCGCATCCTGCGTCCGCTCGGCTTCCGCCTGAACGGCCGTTATCCGCTCGACAAGCTCGGCATGACCGGCCGCGCCTATGCGCATGAAGACGCACCGGACGAGATCGCGCAGTTCTTCGTCAGCGAACTGCATCCGGAACGCTTCTCGAAGGAATTCCAGCAGGCCGTGACGAACGTCGTGCGCTCGTCGCGCGACCCGCTGTCGCCGGCGGCCGTCGCGCTCCTGTGGGAGATCGAGCGCGAAGGCTGGCTGTCGCTCGACGCCGCGCACGCGCTGCTGCCCGAAATCGTCGGCGCATTCGCCCGCCAGCACGACCTGCCGAACGAACTCGACTACGAGACGCTGCTGCTCGAATCGGCCGAGATGGCCTGGATCGCGACCGAAGGCAACGCGTTCAACCACGCGACCGATCGCGTGACCGACGTGTTCAAGCTGTCCGACGACGAGAAGGCGAAGGGCCGGCCGATGAAGCCGGAAGTCGAACGCTCGCGTTCGGGCCGCGTGTTCCAGACGGCCTATCGCGCGGACATCGTCGAGCGCGAATTCCGCACCCGCGACGGCGGCACGGTCAAGCGCAACGTGCCGGGTTCGTTTTACGAATTCATCACGCGCCGTCGCACGTTCGACCAGGCGGCGCGCCGCTGGGTGACGGACCTGCGCTTCGATGCGGGCAACGCGCAAGGCATCTTCAAGATGACGGCGAACGCGAAGTAAGCGCGGCACGTCGCCATCGCGCACCGGGCGTAAAAACAGGCGGGCCGGCGGCTGATTTCAGCCGCCGGCCCGTTTTCGTTACATGGGCGCCGCGTTCGTCAGAAGAGGTGCGTGACCAGAAAGAACAGCACCAGCAGCCCGATCGGTACGCCGAGCAGCCATGCGAGCAGATACTTGCCCATGTCGGTGTTCTCCTCGTTGCCGCGACGCGCGGTGCGCCGCGGCGGGTGAGACGGCTCGCGCGTTACAGCTCCCGATCGAAATCGCGCAACTGCTTCTCGGCTTCGTCGCGCGCGATCCCGTAACGCTCCTGGATCTTGCCGGCCAGATAGTCGCGGTTGCCTTCGGCGACCGTCAGGTCGTCGTCGGTCAGCTTGCCCCACTTGGCCTTCAGCTTGCCGGTGAGCTGCTTCCACTGGCCCTTGATCTTGTCCTCGTTCATCGTGTGCTCCTCGTTGAGTAGGGGGAGAAAAGCGCGGCGCTCGGCCGCTGGATAGCTCAGGCCTTCGCCTTCAGCCCGGATGCGTCGACGTGCGTCACGCCCTTGATCGCGCGCGTCACGGCGACGGCCTTCTTCACGGCGATCTTCGTCGGCAGCACGCCGGTGAGCGTGACGACGCCGTCCACCGTCTTCACGCTGATGTCGGTGCTCTTCACGCCATCGGTGGTCGCGAGTTCGCTCTTCACCTTGGTCGTGATCCACGTGTCGGTGACGGGCTGGTTCGATTCGGCCGTCATGCCGGCGTCGGCCGACGAAGCCTGGGCCTGTGCGTTCGCGAGCGGCGCGGCGGAAAGCAGGAAGGCCGCGCTGACGGCGAGCAGCGTCGAAAGGTGCGAGGTGTTGTTCATCGATGTTCTCCTTCGATTGGCTTGGTGAATGAGCGAGCCGGCTCATGCGGATCGCGTGGCGCGCGCCGCTTGCCGCGCGATCGGCGTGTCGTAGCCGGGCTCGCGCGGCGGCAGGTCCGGGCGCGGCACGTCGGGCGGCAGCGGCACCGGCGGATCGGTGCCGGGCGGCGGTTCGGGCGGAGTATCCGGGGCCGGTTCGGGCCGCGTCGGATCGGGTGTCTGATGCAGTTTCATCAGGGAAACCTCCTCTGCGGTGTGGAAGGGCAGCGTGTGAGCGCCGATGCAATATCAGCGTACCGGCGCGAACGCACGCGGACATCGCGCAAATTCACCGGGTTCGCTAGTGCGTTTGCATGGGGGACGGAACAGTGCGCGGGAACGGGGAATGCGCCCGAATGCGCCCGTTGCACGCGCCACGCGCGACGACGGGTGGAGGGCCGCGCTGCGCCGCTCGGCGGGGTATCGCACGATGCCGACGCGGCGTGCGAATGTACTATCGGGCATAGTGCATCCGCGTCTGTCGCCTGTACCGGCGGCACGCGATCATCGCGACAGGCGCCCGCCGGCGCGCGCCGGTCACGATGCGACCGGACCGGCAACCATGCTGACGACGTGGACCCCCATCCAATGGACGAACGAGTAAACGAACAGGTGCTGAAGTCGCATACCGACCGGCGCCAGCTGCACCAGATCATCGCGGGGCTCACCGAGGGCGTGATCCTGATCGAGCCCGACCAGCGCATCGTGTGGGCGAACGAGGCCGCGCTCGCGATGCACGGCGTCACCGCGCTCGCGGCGCTCGGCGCGAACGTCACCGAGTATCGCGAGCGTTTCCGCCTGCGCTACCGGAACAACCATCCGGTGCGCGACGGCCACTATCCGATGGATCGCGTGATCGCGGGCGAGGAGTTCAGCGACGTGACGGTCGAAGTCGAATCGGCTGCCGACGAGAACGTGAGCTGGGTCCATCGGATCCGCAGCCTCGTGCTGACGAACGCGGCCGGCGAGCCGGACTGTCTCGCGCTCGTGCTGCACGACGCGACCGAGTGGGCGAGCGCGGAGGAGCGCTTCGAGCGCACGTTCAGCGCGAATCCGGCGCCGGCCGTGATCTGCCGGCTCGACGACTTGCGCTACGTGAAGGTCAATCAGGGCTTCCTCGACATGACGGGCTACGTGCGCGACGACGTGCTCGGCCGCTCCGTCTACGAGATCGACGTGCTGGAGCAGGCCGAGCGGCGCGAACTCGCGATCGAGCGGCTCGGCGAGGGGGCGACGATTCCGCAGATGGAGGCCGTGCTCAAGTGCGCGGACGGCAGCATCAAGGCGGTCGTCGTCGCCGGGCAGCCGATCGACATGAGCGACGAGGCGTGCATGCTGTTCACGTTCATGGATCTCGAGCCGCGCAAGCAGGCCGAGCTCGCGCTGCGGCAGAGCGAGGAGCGGTTCGCGAAGGCGTTCCGGATGGCGCCGGTCGCGACCGCGATCGTCACGGCCGACGGTTTCGAGCTGCTCGACGTCAACGATGCCTTCGTCGGGATGACCGGCCACGCGCGCGACGACCTGCTCGGCAAGTCCGCCGACGAGATCGGGTTGTGGGCGGAGCGCGGCGCGCGGCAGCACCTCGACAGCCGGCTCGCGCGCGACGGCAGCGTGCGCAACGCCGACGTGCAGATCCGCACGCAGGACGGCGACCTGCGCGATTGCGTCGTGTCGGCCGATCCGGTCGCGATTCACGGGCAGGATTGCCTGCTGATCGCGCTGCTCGACATCAGCGACCGCAAGCGCACCGAGATGGAGCTCGTCTATGCGATCGAGACGGCGATGCAGGATGCGTCATGGTTCAGCCGCACGCTGATCGAGAAGCTCGCGAACGTGCGGCGCGCGAATGCGCCGGATGCGGGCGCGCAACTGTCGGACCTCACCGCGCGCGAGCGCGACGTGTTCGACCTGCTGTGCCACGGCCTCGCCGACAAGGAGATCGCCGGGCGCCTGGGCCTCGCGCCGAATACGGTTCGCAATCACGTCGCGACGATCTACGCGAAGCTCGACGTGCATAGCCGTGGCGAGGCGATCGTGTGGGCACGCGAGCGCGGCATCGTTGGCGCGGCCAACACGGGTGGTGCGCGCGGCGAGAAGGGCGGCGCGAACGGCAAGAGCTGACCCCGATCGTCCCGCCGCCGACGCCGCGATTCGACGCCATCGGTACGGATGCACCACGCAGGCTGGTGCATTGGCATCTGCCGCATACGGCGCGCGGCTGCGATCCTGTCCACTCGGCGGTGCGGCGCGGGGCGCCCGCGAGTGGCCGCATTGCCGTCTCCCCAAATCATCGCAGGAGACGACCATGGACAGGAATCGCATCGAAGGCAAGCTCAAGCAAGTGAAGGGTTCGGTCAAGGAAGCACTCGGCAAGGTGACGGGCGATCGCGAGACGGAAGCGGAAGGCGTGGCGGAGCAGCAGGCCGGCAAGCTTCAGGAGAAGGCCGGCGAGGCGGCCGACGCGGTGCGCAAGCATACGGGCACCGACACGCACATCGACCGGCACTGACGCACCGACCGTCATCGGTGCGGATCGCGCGATGCGCGACGCGTCATGGCTGCCCGAAGCAGCGGTGATTCTTCATCGGCATGACCCGGCGCGGCATGGGCGCACGGGCATCTGCGCGCATTCCGCCTGAAATCTTCCCTCCCGGCCCGCCGTCGCGCGGGCCGTCTGCCGTCCGGCGCGACGGCACTTGATGACAATTCCTCACAACATAGTTCCGATATTTCGTTTGCTGCACGCGTATTGGCTACCCACAATCGGTTCACCTCTTTCGCGCTGACAGGTTCCCCGGAGACGGAACCGCGGCGATCCGCCGGCACGTGAAAGATTGCCGGCGCGCGACGGTCGCGCGTCGCACACCGCCCCCTAGAAGAAGGATTGGCCGATGACGTTCCGCATTCGTTCGCTTTCCGGCATTGCGTTGACCGCCGCGATGTTCGCGTTCCAGACGGGCACGGCCCACGCTCAGGAGACGGTCGTCAAGGTCGGCGTGGCCGTGCCGTTGACCGGCAGCGGCGCCGCCTACGGCAAGGACATCGAGAACGGCGTGCGCATGGCCGTCGACGAGGCGAACGCCGCGCACACGACGATCGGCGGCAAGCCGGTGAAGTTCGTCGTCACGTCGCAGGACGACCAGAGCGATCCGCGCATCGGCGTGCAGGCCGCGCAACAGCTGACCGACGCGCAGGTGGCCGTCGTGATCGGCCATTTCAACTCGGGCACGACGCTGCCCGCGTCGAAGATCTACGCGAAGGCCGGCATTCCGATGATCACGCCGTCGGCGACCAATCCCGACATCACGCGCGCCGGGCTCGGCACCGTGTATCGCGTGATCGCGACCGACACGCAGAACGCCGGCAACGCCGGTGCGTATGCGGCGGGCGTGACCAAGGCGAAGCGCATCGCGATCATCGACGACCGCACCGCGTTCGGCCAGGGCGAAGCCGACGAATTCGAGAAGGCCGTGAAGGCCAACGGCGGCACGATCGTCGCGCGCGAGTTCACGAACGACAAGGCCGTCGACTTCAGCGCGCAGCTCACCAAGATCAAGAGCACGAACGCCGACCTGGTGTTCTTCGGCGGCCTCGACGCGCAGTCGGCGATGCTCGTCAAGCGCATGCGCCAGCTCGGCATCCGCGCGCAGTTCCTGGCCGGCGGCGGCGTGATGAACGCGAACTTCATCAAGCTCGCCGGCAATGCGGCCGAAGGCGCTTCCGTGTGGGAATACGGGCAGCCGCTCGCGCGTCTCGCGAAGGGCAAGCAGTTCGAAACCAAATTCAAGCAGAAGTACGGCGTCGACATGCTTGCGTACGCACCGTTCGCGTACGACGCGACGTGGATCGCGATCAACGCGATGCAGAAGGCGAACTCGACCAAGCCGGCCGATTTCAACGGCGCGCTGAAGAGCACGCGCTACGACGGCATCACGGGCACGATCGCGTTCACGAACACGGGCGACCTGAAGAACCCGAGCTCGACGCTGTATGAAGTGAAGAACGCCGCGTGGCAGCCGGTCACCACGCAAACGGCGAACTGAACACCCGAACGCGCGCGGGCTTTCGCGGCGCGCCCGGACGTGCTGAAATACCACGAGCGATCGAATGCGATCGCGGCGCATGTCGGGGCGATTCGCCGGGTGGTCCGCACGCACGGCGCCGCGCGCGACGCGGCACGAACAACCTTCGGGCGCGGCCGGCTGGCCGCGCCTTATACGTGCAACTGGAGTCAGTCGTGAGTTCTCAAGTCGTCATCGTTGGCGGTGGTGTGATCGGCAGCTCGATCGCCTATTTCCTGCGTGCTACCGATCCGACGGTTTCCGTGACCGTCATCGAACGCGATCCCACCTATGCGAAGTCGTCGTCGGCGCTGTCGGCCGCGTCGATTCGCCAGCAGTTCTCGACGCCGTTGTCGATCGAGATGTCGCTGTTCGGGATCGACTTCCTGCGCAATATCGGCGAGCGGCTCGAGGTCGACGGCAACCGGCCGTCGATCGACCTGCACGAAGGCGGATATCTGTTTCTCGCGACGCCCGCGGGCGATACGACGCTGCGCGAGAACCACGCGCTGCAAACCCGGCTCGGCGCCGATATTCGCCTGATGGATCGCGATGCGCTGCGCGCGAAGTTTCCGTGGCTGAACGTCGACGATCTCGTGTCGGGCGCGTACGGCGTGAGCGGCGAAGGGTGGTTCGACGGTTACGGGCTCGTGCAGGCGCTGCGCAAGAAGGCGCAGGCGCTCGGCGCGCGCTATGTGCCGGCCGACGTGACGTCGGTCGTGCGCGATGGCCGCAAGATCACGCATGTCGTGACGGGCGACGGCGAGCGTTATGCGTGCGACACGGTCGTCAATGCGGCAGGCGCGTGGACGCGCACGCTGTCGTCGATGATGGGCATCGACATTCCCGTGTATGCGCGGCGTCGCAGCATCTTCAACGTGTCGTCGCCGGCGAAGCTCGCCGATTGTCCGTTGCTGATCGATCCGACCGGCGTGTATTTCCGGCCGGAAGGGCGCACGTACATCTGCGGGACGTCGCCGAGCCCGGATCGCGATCCGGACGATCTGCCGCTCGACGAGGTCGATCACGACCTGTTCGACGAAGTGATCTGGCCGACGCTCGCGAATCGCGTGCCGGAGTTCGAAGCGCTGCGCGTGGAGAACTGCTGGTCCGGGTACTACGAGTACAACGTATTCGATCACAACGCGATCATCGGCTATCACCCGGAACTCGACAACGTCGTGTTCGCGAACGGGTATAGCGGCCACGGGTTGCAGCAAGGGCCTGCGACCGGGCGCGGGGTGAGTGAACTGATTCTGGGCGGGCGGTATGACTCGCTCGACCTGTCGTCGCTCGGCTGGGCGCGCGTGCTGGAAAACCGGCCGATCGTCGAAAAGAACGTCGTGTAGCGCGGCGTGACCGCCCGGTATTGGGGTGGGCGGGATTCTCCTTGTGTCTCAACCTGATTGGCCCGGCTTTGCCGGGCTTTTTTTTGTTTGTCGCGGCGTTCCGGGAACGCCGGGGGCGTCGGTGTTCGGCACACAAGGTGCCTCTCACGCCGCCCAATAGGCAAGCATGGCTCACCTATCCTCGGAGCCCAGCGCCGGCGCCCCAATCGGCATCTCCGCCGTTCTAAAGCGATCCGGATATGGCAACAGCGCTGCAAGCAGAGTTGCTACGCCAATGCCGCTTGCCATGACATACGTCGCGGCGGTGAAATTCTCCGTCATGCCGCGGATCCAGCCAATCAGATACGGAGCGGTGAAGCCGGAGAACGCGCTGATCGTGTTGATCAGCGCAAGGCCACCGGCGGCGCCAGCGCCGCTCAGAAAAGTCGACGGTACCGCCCAGAACACGCTAAGCGCGCCGACGATGCCGGTGGTCGCGATGCAAATGAAGCAGAACGACAGCAGCGGATTTCCCGCAGTCATGGCGCTGACCACGAGGCCGATCGTTCCGATCGCGAGAGGAATCGCAAGGTGCCAACGGCGTTCTCGCGTGCGATCCGAATGCTTGCCGTTCACCAGCATCGCGATCGTCCCGAGCAGAAACGGAATCGCATTGACGAAGCCGATCTGTATGAGAGACAGACTGGACATCTGCTTGAGCACTTGCGGGAGCCACACGGACACGCCAAAGAAGCCAATGCCGATGCAGAAGTACAGCAGGCCGAGCATCCACACGATCGGCTTCGACATCGCCACACGGAAACTGGACGTCCCGAGTTTTTCCGCAGACTTACGATCTTGCTCCATTCGCGTGACAAGCCATCCGCGTTCGGAGTCCGACAGCCACTTCGCGTCGATGGGACGATTGGTCAAATAGAAAAACGTAACGATACCGAGAACGACGGCCGGAACGCCCTCGACGATGAACATCCATCGCCAGCCCGACAGACCTGCCATCTGATCGCTCATCGACATGACGATGCTCGACAGCGGCGCGCCAACGACAATGGAAAGCGTATTGGCCGAATAGACCTGGCCGATCGCCTTCGCCCGGTACTCGGCGGGAAACCAGTAGGTCAGGTAATACATCACGCCTGGCAGGAAGCCGGCTTCGGCCACCCCGAGCAGAAAGCGCGCGCTGTACAGCTGGTAAGGGCTTTCGATCCAGGCCTGGCCGATGGACACGAGACCCCACGTGAAAATGATCCGCGCGATCCACGTTCGCGCGCCGAAGCGACGCATCAGCAAGTTGCTCGGAATTTCGAAGATGATGTATCCGAGGTAAAAGATACCAGCGGCAAATCCGAACATCTGCGGAGTCAGGCCCAGTTCCTTGTTCATCTGCAGGGCTGCGAAGCCGATGTTCGCTCTGTCAAGATAGTTGACGAACCAGATGATGAAAAGCAGTGGAATCAGGTGTGCCGTCAGCTTCCTGATTGTCGATCTTTCGAGCTCGTGTTCCACGGTAGCTCCATAAATTGAGGTACATGAATAACGCTGTCTCCGTGATCGGAGCCAGCGGGCCGCCGGTTTTTGTCTGTGCCGCGCGCGCGTAATGTTTCAGGCGGGCCGTGCTAGATGCCGAGACCGCCCAGCGACTTGCCTCCGTCGACGAACAGCGTCTGGCCCGTCACAAAGCGGCTTGCCGCCGATGCAAAGAAGGCAATCGCATCTGCAATGTCGTATGGCGACGCGGCCGCGCCGCTTTGCTCGAGCGCCACCGCCGAGGCATACTGATCGGCCGGCATGCTGCGCGTCATCGGTGTGTCGGTGAAGCCGGGTGCGATGGAGTTGACCGTGATCTGCCGCGCTTTCAGTTCCATCGCCATCGCGCGCGTGAGGCCGATCACTCCCGCCTTGGAGGCAACGTAGTCCGCGAAGCCTTTTCCTCCGAGCGCGCCGCGCGACGACACGGTAACGATGCGCCCGCCAGCCTGCATGCGGCGTGCTGCTTCCTGCGCACACACGAATACGCCGAGAAGATTGACCTCGAGTGTGCGTCGGAAATCGTCGTCGGAGATCTCATCGAAATAGCGTGCGGCATAGATGCCGGCGGCGCACACCATCACATCGACGCGCGCCTGCGCATCCAGAATGTCCACGATCTGACGCCGGTCGCAGACGTCGGCGACTCCGCCTGCGACGCTGAGTCCGCGCGCGTTGAGTTCGTCGACGGCCCGCTGAACGGCGTCGGCGTTGCGGTCGATTGCGACCACATGAAAGCCGGCCTTCGCCAGCACCTCGACGGTTGCGAGGCCGATACCCGAAGCGCCGCCGGTGACCAGCGCGGTTTGCTTTTCGGCGGCGGTATGAGCAGTTGATTGCATGATGGACTACCTTTTAGCTGACAAAATCCGGTTTCAGGTTAATGAGCGTCGAGTGGGCACCGTGGCCCACTCACGTCTCAAGCACGGCATAAACCACCATTTCGATCCGCATCCCGGGGGCAACCAGCGATCTCACGGCAACACTCGAACGGTTCGGATAGGGTGGCGCAAAGAATTCGCGATAGACGGCATCGACGGCCGCCATGTCGCTCTCGTCGACGAGATAGATAAGCACCTGCGCGACGTCACTCATCTGTGCACCGGCGGCATTGACGGCGCGGCGTACGTTTTCCAGTGTGAGGCGCGCTTGCTGCCCGATTGAGCCGGTCTCGATCGAGCCGTCTGCCCGCACCGGTCCGTGAGTCGTGAACAGCAGGCCCGCCCCCTTGACTGCCCACGAAAATGGCTGGGCGAGCCGGGGCAATCCAATGTCGATGTTTTCCTTCATGCTGGACTCCGTTTGATCAACTGTTCCAGTCGCCTGTACCACGCACCGTCTGCGTGGCGCAGGGTGGTGTGGGTTGCGAAATGATCGAGCATGGGTTCCATATGGACGGAGCAATCGGCGGGTTGTTGCGCGAGCAGCGCGGCCATCCGCTGGTTCGCGCGGATCACGCGCTCGCTGTCGAATTCGCCGTAAGACAGGTACATTGGCACGGTATTGCACGCAGTCCAGCAGAGCGGGCTCATCAATGCGTCTTCGGCCGCATCGCGCAGCACCATCGAGTAGACGCGTTCTTCCATGCTGCCGGGTATGGGCTCCGGATGGTGCAAGTCCATCACACCGCTGATCGGCAGGCACGCGCGGATCGAGTCAGGATCAATCCCGGCCTGTGCGACATCGCGGCGTCGCAGCGCCACGAGCGCCGCGATCTGTGCGCCTGCCGAGTGCCCGGCCAGATACAGCCGCCCCGGATCGCCACCGAAACTCGACGCATGACCGATCACGTGACCCAGCGCGGCGAGCGCATCGTCGAATGCGGCCGGCAAGCGGTTCTCCGGAGCGAGCCGGTATGTTGGCGCGACCAGCACCATGCCCAACCGTGTGACCGCGTCCGCCATGAACGACACGTACTCCTTGTAGCCGTTGGTCCAGCCGCCGCCATGCCAGAACACGAGAATCGGCGCGTGGCGCAAACCCGTAGCGCCGAATACGTCGTACCTGTGCTGCTCGTGCGGGCCATACGCGCAGTTCTTCACTACTTCGATGGTATCCGGCAGCGCCTCACCCGACCATTCGAGCACGGTCGTTTCGTAGGTTTGTGCGGCCTCGAACGGCAGAGGCGGCTGGGGACGGAGGGGCTCCCGGCTGGAGATTATGCGATGGGTGTTCATGCTATTCACGTATTGCTTAGGATTGGGAATAGTTCGGATCAGAACTTGTGGCGGATCCCGAGCGACACGGAAACCTGCTGTTTCGAACTCGACGGCGAGTTGTCGTAGATCTGCGCGAATTGCGCATCGCCAGCGGCCTTCTGGTAGATGCCGACGAGGAACAAATCGGTGCGCTTCGACAAGAACCAGTCGATGCCTGTGTCCACCTGGTGCCACTTCGGCGTTTTGCCGGTCTGTGCATAGCGACCGTCGGTGTAGATGTAGCCGAGGCCGATGAGCACGGTGGGCGTCAGATAGTCGGTCGCCGTGACTTCATAGTTGCTGAGGCCGAGGCTCGAGTGGTCCAGGTAATCGAACTGCGTGTGCGTATACAGCAACGAGAAGCGCGCGGCGCCGAGCGTATATGACGCCCCCGCGCCATACATCTGTTGTTTGCGGATCCCGGCACCCTGTGCACTGGACGCGAAGGGCGAAAAGAGGCCGTAGTCGCCGGATACGGCGCCGCCGGTGTTGCCCGTATCGTTCGGCGACAGCAGCGAGTGATAGGCAATAGCCAGATTCACCGGGCCGTTGGCGTACGTGAGCCCGACATTGAAGTCGCTGTTGTCGGCGAATCCGTCTGCCTTGTTCGAAAACGAATAGGACGTCAGGAACTGCAGTCCGGATAGGGTCGGGCTCTGGTACTGCACGTTGTTGTTGAGCCGGAAGGTCGGGAACAGGTTGTCGTTGTCGCCGATCGGCGGCCCGTAGGTCGCGAACTGCTGTGCCGCTTCGAATCCGCCGAGGCTTTGCGACATCGTGTCGTACTGGCGGCCGAACGTCAGCGTTCCGAATCGTTCGTTCGTCATGCCGACGAAGGCCTGGCGGCCGAACATTCGACCACCTTGACCAAGCGTACCGTTCGTTATGCTAAATCCATTTTCGAGCGTGAAGACCGCCCTGGTGCCGCCGCCCAGATCCTCGCTGCCCTTCAGGCCGAAACGCGATCCCTGCTGGATGCCGCTCGCCATCTGTACCTGTTTTTGACCCCCGGCATTGTTCGTGTACATCAGTCCTTCGGAAATCAGCCCGTACAACGTCACACTGCTTTGGGCACACGCGGGCCCGGCAATGCCGGCCGAAACACAAAACAGCAGCAGATAACGCTTCATTCCCCTCTCCAATCAGGTTCGCTCTGGTGGCGCGCTCGATGCCCACTGCATCGCGCTATGAAAAACATTATTGTTTACAAAATCTACTGTCTATATAAATTTTATGATTTGCATAAATTTAGTGGTTTACACTGAATGTTCTGTAATGTGTAAATTTGTGCGATGATTGTGGCGATGGGGAAACGCTGGGAGGTCAATAACGTGGGGCATCCGGGACAAACCGCACAGCGCGGGCGGCCGCAAGCACCGGCAGATACCGGCAAGGCGACGCTTGCGGAACATGCGTACGAAATCCTGCAGAACGATCTGCTGGCAGGTCAGTTTCGGCCTGGTGAAAAGCTGCGGCCGCAGGCTTTGCAAGACCGGTATGGCGTTGGCATCAGCCCGATCCGCGAGGCGTTGATGCTGCTTAGCTGCGACGGGCTCGTTGCAAACGAAGGCCAGCGAGGTTTTCGCGTCGCGGAGATGTCCAGGGACGACCTGCTAGACATCGTCGACACGCGCAAGAAGATCGAAACGGAACTGCTGGCCGACGCGATCAAGCATGGCGATGAAGATTGGGGGGCGGAGATCAGCGCAGCGTTCTACAAGCTCGTGCACACGCCGTTGCCTGCCCCGGACGACATCGAGGCGGGGCATCGGTGGGAACTCGCGCACCGGCGCTTTCACTTCGCGCTGTTGGCGGCTGCTCGGTCAAACTGGCTGCGTCGTATCGACGAGCAGCTTGTGAGGCATTCTGAACGCTACCGGCGCATACGTATCGTCGACCCGCAATCGCAGGCCGCGCTAGCGCGCGACATCGTGATAGAACATCAGGACTTGATGGATGCAGTGCTCAAGCGCGAGACCGAGCGAGCATGCGAATTGCTGCGGGCACATATCGACGAAACCGCCCAGATCGTCTCCAAGTTGTTTGATTGACCGATTTGGGCGAACAGCAGGTCCGTGAAGGATGATCAGAGCAAGCACTCGCGTGTGCGCTCTCTTTCTCGTACCGGCTGGACGCGGTACTCGACGCTCGCTACATGGTGCAACGGCGCAAACCCTGAACCCGTCCGTAGCCTGATGTTAGCCCGGATCGCTCGAGTGGCCGTAGCGGGTCAGCAAGCAACATTCACATCCACAGAAACCCACGAAGCCCTTTCTTTGCCGAGACCGACCGGCGGGAAAACCGCTTCCTACGACATCGCGCGCTGAACCATGCGCTGCCGCCCGAGATGCAGCGTCACCACGCTCAGGATGATCAGAACGAGCGCGACGCACTCCGGCGGGCCGAATTTCTCGCCGACGGCCCAGCCGATCAGCAGCGCGACGGCCGGCGCCATGTAGGTCGCCCCCGACGACGCCACCGCGCCGAATTCGTCCAGCAGGTAGTAATACAGCAGGAACGAGATCCCGGTGCCCAGAATGCCGCCGCCGACCACGAGGCCGATTCCCGCCAGCGGATGGCCGGCGATGTGCGAGATGCCGTCGAAATGCGTGACGGCCGCCAGCGCGACGACCGCGATTCCCATCTGCCACGTCGCCAGCGTGAGCGGCGGCAATTGCAGCGGGCTCAGGAACGCACGCACGTAGACGTACGAGAGGCCGAGCACGAGCGAGCTCGTCAGGAGCCAGAACACGCCGGACAGCGCGATCGTGCTGCCGGCGCCCTCCCACGGGCGGGCGATCAGCGTGATCCCGAGAAATCCGAGCAGCACGCCGCCCGCCATCACGCGATTGAGCCTTTCGGATTTCAGGAAGAGCGCCGAGAAGATCGCGGTAAAGAGCGCGGCCGCATTGCCGAGCACGGCCGCGATGCCGGACGGCAGCAGCGCGGTGCCCTGCGTGATGGCGAAATAGTAGAACGCGGTTGCGACGAGCCCCATCACGATGAAGTGGTGAAGGTGGCGTAGCTGGCGAACGTGAATGACTTTTCGTCGCCACGCGACGAACGCCAGCGGCAGGAAGCCGAACAGCACGCGCACGAAGGCGATCTGCATCGGGCTGATGAACTGCGACGCGTACTTCATGTAGATGAAGTTGGATCCCCAGAAGAGGCCGAGCAGGAGGAATGCGACGCGTGCGAGCTTCATGATGGCGATCGTTCGAGGAAAATCGTGATGCGTTGCGCATCACGTACGCTGTCCGGGGGTATGAAGAGGATAAGGACTCGCATGATGCGGGTCCATGCGCGCTGCTTACCTAGGTAAGTGCGCGGCGTCACGCGCGTGTGCGATTCAAGCCAGCAGGCGGGCGATGAGATCGTGTGTCGTCCGGACTTCGTACTTCCGCAACAGGCTTGCGCGATGGATGTCGACGGTGCGCGGGCTGATGTTCAGCTCCTTGCCGATTTCCTTGCTCGTCAGGCCATGCACCAGAAATGCGGCGACGTCGCGCTCGCGTTCGGTCAGCGTGCTGGTGACGTCGGGATGCTTCGTGTCGCCCGACAGGTCGGTGAAGGTCCAGATGGCCAGCTCGAAGGGGCGCTTCGGGTTGTAGCCGAAGCCGCAGACGGTGACCCAGAAATGGCTGCCGTCGATGCGCCGCATGATGCGGTCGTCGCTGAAGCCCGCGTGTTTCGCGAGCAGCGGGGCCAGGCGGCGGCCGGTCGTCGCGAAGTCCTTCTGCTCCGGATACAGCTTCGCGAACGACTGATCGATGATGTCGTCGCGGGTCGCCCTGAACAGGTGCAGCGCGCGGTCGTTGCAGTCGACCATGATGCGTTCCTTCGCCACGATGGCCGCGACCGGCAGATGCCGGAAGAGATCTTCGTAGTCGAGGCTGGGCATCGTGTCGGTCATGTTCGGCATCGCGTCGACGGGCCCGAACCGGATTCGGACCCAGGCTATCGGGCAGGTTCACTCCAGTCCGATTGTAGCTGTAGCGCTTGCCGCGCGAGCGGCTCGACACGAAAGATGCAGCACGCGTGCCCCTCGCCCGCGCATTGCACTTCGGACGAATACGCGCGCGGGCCTTTGCTCGCCCCGTCGGCCGCGGTGTCGTTGACCCAGTCCATCGCACCGGCGAACCAGCCGGCGAACATGTAGCAGAGCTTGCCGTGCGCGTCGGGCCGGGCCAGCACGAAGGACGAGTGGTGCAGATGGATGCGCGCATGCGACGTCGCCGGATCGGCTTCGGCGATGCTGAACATCCCCCAGCCGCGCTGCGACAGCCGCTTCAGGTAGTGCTCGAACACCGCCATGCCGCCGATGCCGTGCTGCTTCGCCTCCTTGTCGCACCAGTGATAGGCCGACTTGTAGCCGGCCGGGTAGAGGATCGACGCATAGGCTTCGCGTCCCAGCGCTTCCTCGGCCGCCACGTGATTGTTCGTGAAGAAGTGGCGCGGGACGTACAGCATCGGCAATGCGTCGGTGGTCCAGACGCCGGTGTCCGGATCGACGTCGATGGGCAGTTGGGGCTGCATGGCGGCGACGTGTGCGTGGTGCGGCTCAGACGTTCCAGACTTCGCCGAAGACCCGCAGCCAGTTCTCGCCCATCACCTTCCTGATGCGCGACTCGCTCCAGCCGGCGCGCTGCATCGCGGCGGTCAGGTTCGGGAATTCGCCGATCGTGCGGATGCCTTCCGGGTTGATGACCTTGCCGAAATCCGTCAGGCGGCGATAACGGCCCTTGTCGTGCGTGATCCAGTCGAAGAATTCCGTGCTGTAGCCCTGCGTGAAGTCCGTGCCGATACCGACCTTGTCCTCGCCGATCACGTCTATCACGTATTCGATCGCTTCGAGATAGTCGTCGATGGTGGCGTCGGCGCCGCGTCGCAGGAACGGCATGAACATCGTGACGCCCACGAAGCCGTTGGCTTCCGCGATCTCGCGCAGCTGATCGTCCGTCTTGTTGCGCGGATGCTCTTTCAGCCCGGACGGGCAGCAGTGCGAGTAGGTGACCGGCTTCTTCGAGCACGCGATCGCATCGGACGACGTCTTCGCGCCGACGTGCGACAGATCGACCATGATGCCGACGCGGTTCATCTCCTGGATCACTTCGCGGCCGTATCCGGACAAGCCGCCGTCCGGTTCGTAGGAGCCCGTGCCGACCAGGTTCTGCGTGTTGTAGCAGAGCTGCACGACATTCACGCCGAGTTCCTTGAACACTTCGATATAGCCGAGATTGTCCTCGAACGCATACGAGTTCTGGAAGCCGAAGATGATGCCGGTCTTGTTCTCCCGCTTCGCGCGCAGGATGTCGTCCGTCGTGCGCACCAGCGTGAGGATCTCGCTGTATTCGCGGATTTTCTGCTTCATTTCCGCGATGTTGTCGATCGTCTTCTGGAAGTCTTCCCACACCGAGACCGTGCAGTTGACGGCCGTGACGCCGCCCTTGCGCATGTCTTCGAACACCGATCGCTCGAACTTGGAAATGTTCAGGCCGTCGATGATGATGCTGGAGTCGTGAAGGCTCGTCATGGTGTCTCTCGATGCGTTGATTTTTTGCAGGCCGGCTCGACGAGCCGGACGTGTGTTCAAACGGCGCGTTCGACGCCGCGCTTTGCGGACTGGGCGGCTCTGCCCGTTGCCGGGCCGGCATCTTCGAGCGCGGTCTTCGACGTTTCCGGCAGCGCCAGCCCGCCGATCATCGCGAAGATCGACACCGCGATCAGGTAGTACGCCGGCGACAGGTTGGTGCCCGTCGCGGAGATCAGCCACGTGGCGACGAGCGGCGCGGTGCCGCCGAAGATCGTGTAGGCGAGGTTGTACGTGATCGCGGAGGCCGTGTAGCGGGTCTTCGTCGCGAACACTTCCGACATCAGCGGGGCCGTCACCACACCCGAGAACACCGCGCCGATGGCGAGCAGCGCGACGCCGGCCAGCGAGTGCGACAACACGCCCGAGCCGCCCAGCGAGAAGGCCGGATAGACCGACACGATGATGAAGATGCAGGTGCTTGCGATCGTGGCGCGGCGGCCGACGAGATCGGAGAACAAGCCCGCAACCGGACACAGCGCCGCGGCGAACAGCAGGGCGAGGACCGTCACGAGCAGCGACGTGCCGCGCGACAGGTGGCCGGCCACTTGCAGGTAGGTCGCGAAATAGGTGGTGAACGTGTAGAACGACAGCGCGGTCACGGACACGAACGCACCGAGCTTCAGGATATTCCACGACTGCGAGTGCAGCGTTTCCATCAGCGGTGCGTGCGCGATGTCGTGCTTGCCTTCGAGCGCCTGGAACGCCGGCGTTTCATTCAGGTTGACCCGCAGGTAGACGCCGATGAGGCCGACCGGGGCGGCGATCAGGAACGGCACGCGCCAGCCCCAGTCGATCATCGCCTGCGACGACAGCGACGACTCGAGCAGATAGGCGACCACGGCCGCACAGGCGAACGACGAGAACGTCGATACCGGCACGAAGCTGCCGAAGAAGGCGCGACGGCGGCGCGGCGCGTGTTCCATCACGTAGGCGCATGCCCCCGCGTATTCGCCGCCTGCGGAAAAGCCCTGGACGCAGCGAATGATCGTGAGCAGCACGGGCGCCCAGTATCCGATGCTTGCGTAGGTCGGCAGCAGGCCGATCAGCGTCGTCGAGCCCGCCATCATCAGGATGGTCAGCGCGAGCGTGCGCTTGCGTCCGATGCGGTCGCCGATGACGCCGAAGATCAGGCCGCCCAGCGGACGGAATGCGAATGCCACCGCGAAGACGGCGAAAGTCTTCAGGAGTCCGATGGTCGGGTCGCCGCTCGGAAAGAACTCGCGCGTCAGGATCGTGGCGAGAAAGCCGTATGCGGCGAAATCGAACCACTCGACGAAGTTGCCGATCGACGCCGCGGCGATCACGCGCCGTAACGTTTTGGTGTCGACGTTTTGGGTGCTCATGGTCGTGTCCTTTTCAGATGCGCGCTCGATTCGCGTCGAAACCATACTAGGGACGCCAATTACCTAGGTCTATACGTGTCAATTACCTAGGTAATCGGGGGCGGGGTGGGGCGCGTGACGAGGGGTTGCGAGATAGACGCCGGTCACGCGGGGCCCGGCGGGGCGTTCAACCGGTAGTCGGAGGCAGAGCCGGCTAACGTGGATTGAGTAGCCTTCACGTGTTTTTGTATCTCTTGGGCTACAAATTGCCGGCTGGCAATGTGTGTCCCCTGGGCCGCAATAAAACCAGATTGACCAATTCCTGATGCCCCGGGGCGACAAATGACGACACTGTCCGATCGGGGCTGGTTTTGCCGGCGGGAATCGAGTGCGGGGAGTGACCGGCGTTCGATTCCGACGCCGCACGCCGATCTTGTCGACCCGGCTTCGCCGGGCCTTTCCATTCCACGCGTTACCGCACGCCATAGACGGCATCGCGCAGATCGACCGTGTATTGCCCGTTCATCCCTTCATACAGCGTGTTCGATAGCGACACGACGGTGAGCCCGCGGGCGCGGTCGACAAACCATGAGTGGCCGTAGACACCGCCCCAGCGCCAGGTGCCCGCCGATTCCGGCGACGCGGCCGCCTGCGGGTCGCGCAACACCGAAAAACCGATCCCGAAACCCACGCCGGGCCGGTCCGGCAACTCGACATCGCCCGTCTGTACGCGGCCCATCTCGTCGGCCAGCGCGGCAGGCAGCAGCGCACCGCCGCCCGCGCGCAGCGTGTCGAGCACCTTCAGCACGTCGCCGGCGGTGCCGACCATGCCGGCGCCGCCCGACGGGAACGCATGCGCATCGAGCGCGCGCGACGGGGAGTAGGTCACGCCGACGAACCCTTCGACGATGGGAACCGTCTCGTTTTCCGCGAGCGGATGCGGCTGCGGCGTGTCGTTGACGTAAGGGGTGGCGAGCCGTGCGGCATCGCGTGCGACGAACGCCGTGTCGCGCGCACCGAGCGGACGCAGCACGAGCGCATCGATCGCGTCACCGAGCGGCACGCCGCAGACAGCCTCGATCAGCGCACCGACGACGTCGATCGCGACTGAATAGTTCCAGCTCGTTCCGGGGGCGTACAGCAACGGCACGCTCGCGATCCTGCGCACGTTTTCGCCGAGCGTGATCGACGCGGCATCCAGGCCGTCGGAGATGTCCGCGCGGGCATAGACGCCATTCGCGTCGGCTTCCGAGAAGCGATAGCCGAGGCCGGCCGTATGCGTGAGCAGTTGGCGCACGGTGATCGTCGGCACGCGGCCGTCAGGCAGCGCGGGGCGGAAATCGGGCAGCCAGCGCGTGACGTCTTCGTCGAGCGACAGCTTGTGTTGTGCGACGAGCGCCATCGCAGCCGTCGAGACGATCGGCTTCGTCACCGACGCGAGCCTGAACAGCGTGTCTTCGCGCATCGGCGTGCGCGACTCGCGGTCGGCGAATCCGGCGGCGCGGTGATAGACGAGCTCGCCGTGGTGCGCGACCAGCACGACCGCGCCGACGAGGCGCTGCGTGTCGAACTGGCGGGACAGGACCGCGTCGATGCGCGCGACGAGCGCCGGATCGGTTTGCGGTTGCGGTGACGATGAGGGCGTGGCGGTCATCCGGGACTCCGTCGTGGTGGGTCTGCTCGTCATATTAGGGGGGTTTGCCGGAAGCGGCGTTAACCCGTACATGGAAAAGGGCTACGAGTGCCGGGCGCGCCGGCATGCGGGCGCGAGCGATATGTCATCACTTGGGCGAGCGCGACGGCGACCGGCACTTCGTCATATGGAGTAATAGCTGTAATCCGGGCTGAAATCTTCTTTGAGCCGTAACGGGCTAGACTGGTCTCGCCTTGTCCCCCCCAAGGTGTTGTTTTAGCTCCGCTCGGCCTGCGCCTCTCGGCGCGGGCCTATTTTTTGCCGCCGCCATCGACGACACGACGATCGCCGACCGGATGCGCGTTGGAGGGCACACCGAGTGACCCACCCACCCACCCGCCCGCCCGCGATACCGGCTCGCTCATGCGCATCATCGTGTCGAGCGCGGCGACGGTAACCGCCGCGCTGTTCAGCATGCCGACAGCATTCGCGCAAGACAGCGCGCCCGTTACCCGTAGCGTGTTCGTGCGCCGGCCGGACGTTTTTCCGTCATGTGAAGCCATATGTCGGGATTCGAGGTTTTTCCGTAAAATACGCCTTTATCGGAATTCCCTTTGACTCATTCGTCATGCATCGAATTGGATTCTTCGTCTGCCGTGGGTACGATGTTCTCGATCTCGGCGGACCGCTTTCCGCGTTCAATCAGGTGGCGACGGCCGCCGGCCATACCCCGTACGATCTGCATGTCATTTCTCAGCCGGGCGGCCCCGTTCTCGGCAATGTGGGCATGCCGATCGAGACGAAGCCGATCGGGAGACGAACGTTCGACACCGTCGTTTTCGTGGGCGGCGACATCGCTCCGATGCAGACCTCGGAGAACATCGCCGCTGCCCGGAAATTGGGCGCCAAGGCATCGCGGGTCGCAAGCGTGTGCACGGGCGCCTTTTTGCTGGCGGAAACCGGCTTGCTGGATGGCCGCAGAGCCACGACGCACTGGCGATACACGGCGCAATTGCAGTCGCGTTTCCCGCTTACACGGGTCGAGGGCGACAGTATCTATATCGCGGATGGCCACATCTGGACGTCGGCGGGCATCGCCTCCGGCATCGACCTGGCGCTCGCGATGATTGAAAGAGACATGGGGCCGGACGTTGCGCGCGCCGTCTCGAGGCTGCTGGTCGTTCCGTATCGACGGCCGGGCGGTCAGTCGCAATTTTCCGCGATGTCGCACATGGAGCCGGAGTCGGATCGTATCCGCATCGCGCTGAATTTTGCTCGCGAACATTTGACCGAAGCGCTGCCCGTCGAGCGGCTGGCCGACGCGGCGAGATTAAGTCCGCGACAATTCGGCCGCGCGTTTCGTCGGGAAACCGGCGAGACGCCGGCCAGGGCGGTCGAGCGTTTGCGGGTCGAAGCCGCACGGCTGCGCCTGCAGGACGGTAGCGAGCCGATCGAACAGATTGCGCTCGCGGTGGGATTCACGGATCCCGAGCGGATGCGGCGGGCATTCGTCAAATTGCACGGACACCCGCCGCAATCGATCCGGCGTCAGAGCCGATTGAACGGCGAGCGCTGATCGATCGACAGTCCATCAGCGCGCCGCTCGGCCAGCACGAGCCTGATGGCGCGCCGGCATTTCCGGCAAGCGATTGTCCGCGCTGCGCCGGGCGCTCAATTGCCTTCGGGTTTCAGCGGACCGTAGTCGTTCCACATGTCGCGATGCAGCTTCCAGGCGCCGGCCTGCTTCAGGAAAACGAGGGTCTGCTTGCCGCGGTATTGGAGCTTTCCGTCGTGGTCGCGGACTTCCGCATCCGACACCTCCGTCACGACCCGGTCGTTCCCGTAGAACTCATAATTGCTGAACGATACGGTAGCCGGTTTCGATCCGGCATACCCCTTGGTGAAGTACTCGGTGATTGCGCGGCTCCCGGTTATTTTGTCGCCGCCCGGCGGCAAGAGCGTGCCATCGTTCGTATAGAGGCGGCCGATCGCCGCGTAGTCTCCGCGCGCGAAGGCTTCTGCCCAGCGCGCGTTCTCGGCCTTGATCGCCGCACCGGGCGGATGTGGCGAACCGCCGGCGACGGCCTGCGCCGCAAATGCCGAAAAGGCGACGCAGACTGCAAGAGCGGCGGTACAAAAGCGGATCTGTTGCATTCGATGATTTCCAGTGGTGGCTTGAATTGAAGAGCGTTGCAGCGTTGCAGCGTTGCAGCGTTGCGCAGGTGACGCAGGCAAGGCCGATTGCGTTTTTCGTCGCGGCCTGTGCAGGCCGCGCAAACCTTGCCTGCAAGGCTGCTCAGCGAACGCCCGGGATGCGCGCGAGACCGCTGGATGCGCCGGGCAGTTCCTTGTCGACCATCGCGATGACCTCCGGCCGCGCATCTCGCGGGTGGCCGGAATGGAACGGTGGAGCGGGGTCGTATTCGATCGCGAGTTGCGTGAATTCAGCGGCCTGCCGGCCGCGTAGCCTGGCGGCAACGCGCAGCGCGAAGTCGATGCCCGCCGTTACGCCACCGCCGCTCATGAAGCGGCCGTGGTCGTCTTCCACGAAGCGATCCGGCACGGGGATGGCGCCATATTCGGACAGCTTGTTGACGAACGCCCAATGGCAGGCACTTCGCTTGCCCTTGAGCACGCCCGTTGCGGCGAGCACGAGCGACCCGTTGCACACCGACGTGACGTGTTTCGCGCTTTCGGCGAGACGCCGGATCTGCGCTTGATACGCCGGGCGCATCGGTGCCGACAAATCGGACCCGCCGGGAACGAGGATCAGGTCGGTCTTCTCGATATCGGCCAGTCGTTCGGTGTTGCCATAGACGACGCCGAATTCGAGGGTCACGTTGCCCCCGTTGAGGCTCGCGTAGCGAACATGCGTGTTCGGCAGCCGATGAAAAATCTCGCTGGGGCCCGCGAAATCGAGCAGGGTGCCGCCGTCGTAATTCACGATCAGGATATTGAGCGGCTCGCTCGGCGCGAGTTCTGCCGCGCTGTCTGCCTGCGCGAAAGCAGGCGTGGCGCGGCCAAGCAGGGCCCCGCCGCCCAGGACGGCGCCGAGCGTGGCGACGCTCCCGAACTTGAGGGCATCGCGGCGCGAGTGGCCTGCGCGGGTGAGTTTCTCGCTGGCGTTGTCGTTTTTCGTGTGATCGGTCAAGTTAACCTCTCCTTGCACTTAGGCCTCCTCTGCAAGTACAACCAGGTCGGCCGGATTGAAAGACCTCGCGACGAAGCGCGTGGCGGACGTGTGATGACGATGTGAATGCGTTGCGCCGAACCGGCGTGTGCCGCATCGGGAACGACGGGCGAAGGCTTAAAGCTGCGAAGCCCCGCCATCGACAACCAGTTCGGTGCCGACGACATAGGACGATTCGTCGCTGGCAAGATAAAGTGCCGCGTAGGCGATGTCCTCGGCTTGACCCATGCGGCCCACCGGAATCGCCTGGGCAAACTCGGCCTTGCGGTCGCGGACCCACTCGTCCGGCATGCCCCATCTCGAGAGCAGCGGCGTGTCGATCGCGCCCGGCGCAATCGCGTTGAAGCGGATCTTGCGGTCGAGAAACTCGTAGGACCAACTGCGGGCAAGCGATCGCACGGCGGCCTTGGCCGCCGCCGTCAACGAAATGCCATGCTTGCCGGTCTGCGCGACGAACGACGTGTTGAGGATGACCGACGCGCCATCCCGTAGCTGCGGCAGTACGGCTTGAAGCGTGAACACCACGCCCTTGACGTTGATGTCCATGATCCCGTCATAAAGGTCTTCGTCGATGTCGCCGACTGCGGACGGGAAAGCCCAACCCGCGTTGGCGAACACGATATCCAGGCCGCCGAACCGCTCGTTCACCTCGGCGGCGATTGTCCGCATGTCGGCGATCGAACGGACATCGCCCTTGAGCACGAGCGCGTTCTCTCCGAGCTCGGCCCTCACGCGTTCGAACGCGCTTTCGTCGCGACCGGTCACGGCTACCCGGGCGCCTTCCGCAATGAAGCGCCTGGCGGTTGCAAGGCCGATGCCACTGGTGCCGCCCGTAATCAGGGCCGTCTTGTTCTTGAGCCTCATCATCTGTTCCTTTCTCTGCGTTGAGATCGATCAAACCGAAAGGCCGCCAGCGCGATTGCGTTCGCGCCCGCGCTTCGACCTGATATCCGGTGCAAATTATGGAACTTGAGGTGAATGGCTCAAAGGTCGTATAACCCTCAAAAAGCGTCACTTCGATTTTGACGGGTCACTCGCGCGTTGCGGTGTGTGTGCGCGATCCGTGACGGCGAATCGTTTCGGAAAGGGGGGGGGCGGACGATTGCCGGCAAGCCTGTCGGCGCGGCCGAATTGCCCGGTGCGTTGCCGACGACGGCGTGGCCGGCGGAGGGCCTGTTGCACTGGAACCTCCCCCCAATTAATGACCAAACCGCAAGACCTAGTGCATAGATATCGTTTGCCGCCGCGTTAATGACTATCGACAATCGTGGCTCGAATTCACCGCCGTTGTGCGCAGAAGCGCCGCGGCGGGCGGCACTTGTCGGCTATCCCGGCCGTCCCTGCCATCCAGCTCACGACGACATGTACGCGTTCACGCCCTCATTCCAGAATCCTGCCGGTTCGCCGATCCGCGAGCTGTTCAAGTACCTCTCCGAACCGGGGATGATTTCCTTCGCGGGCGGCTACCCGGCCAGCGACCTGTTCGACGTCGACGGCCTGAACGCGGCCGCCGAACGCGCATACGCGCAGCCGGTCCGCTGCCTGCAGTACGGTCCGACCGACGGTCTCGCCGAACTGAAGCAACAACTGATCGCGTTGATGGCGCGCCGCAACGTCACCTGCACGCCGGCCGAACTGCTCGTCACGACCGGTTCGCAGCAGGGCCTCGATCTGCTGCTGCGCGTGATGGTCGCGCCGGGCGACGTCGTGCTGACCGAACAACCGGCGTATCCGGCGACGCTGTCGGCGATGCGTCTGCAGCAGGCGCGCATCGTGACGATCCCTGTCGACGGCGATGGCCTCGACGTCGATCGCCTCGCGTCGCGACTCGCATCGGGCGAGATCGTGCAGCCGAAGCTGCTGTACACGGTGCCGACCTTCGCGAACCCGACCGGCGCGACGCTCACGCGCGAACGCCGCGTGAAGCTGCTGCGTCTGGCCGTGCAATACCGTTTCCTGATCGTCGAGGACGATCCCTACGGCGACCTGCGTTTCGCGGGCGAAGCTGTGCCGTCGATGCTCGCGCTCGCGAGCGAAGTCGACGGCGCGCGCGACTGGATCGTGCACTTCGCGAGCCTGTCGAAGATCGTCGCGCCCGGGCTGCGCGTGGGCTGGACGATCGCACCGGCCGAGATCGCACGGCGCTGCGTGATCGCGAAGCAGACGGTCGACCTGTGCAGCACGCCGTGGACGCAAGCCACCGCCGCCGAATATCTCGCCGACGGCGCGCTCGAACGCCATCTGCCGCGCATCGCGGCGGCCTACCAGCGCAAATGCGACGCGATGTGCGACGCGCTGCGCGACGGCTTCGGCGATGCGATCACGTTCCATCGTCCCGAAGGCGGGATGTTCGTGTGGGCGCGAATCGGCGCGGTGTCGTCGGATGTGCTGCTGCAGCAGGCGATCGCGAACAGGATCGTGTTCGTGCCGGGCAAGGCATTCTTCGCGGACAACGTCGATGCCGCATCGCTGCGCCTGTCGTTCGCCGCACCGGACGTCGACGCGATCCGGGAAGGCGTCGCGCGCCTCGTGCGCGCGTATGGTGCGGCGCTGGCCGCGTGAGGAGACACACATGAACTTCATCATCAACGACACCGCATGGATGGACGAAGCGCCGGGCATGGCCGACATCCGTCCCGTCGAGCACAAGTCATCGCAGATCAACGCGGGCCCGCAGTATGTCGCCGACGTGCTCGGCCGCTTCGGCGCCGATTCGACCGACATGAACGACGCGGCGCCGGTCGTGCTCGGTTACAACTGAACCGCGCGGCGGCGGCGAGCAGCGGGCGAGGGCGCCACCGCCAAAACGGTTAAGCTGGCGCGATCGAATCACGCAGGATCGCCGCATCATCATGTCCGATACCGCTTCCGAATCGCTTGCGCAGACGTACGATCGTCTGTGGTCCTGTCTCGAGTCCGGCGTCAGCGCGCAGCGCTCGTCGTTCACGATGCTGCAGGCCGCGACGCTCGGCCTCGACGGCGCGCCGAAAGTACGCACGATCGTGCTGCGGCAGGTGAGCCGCGCCGATCGCCTGCTGTCGTTCCATACCGATGCGCGTTCGGAAAAGGTCGCGGAGCTGCGCCGCGATCCGCGTATCGCGATCGTCGCGAACGATCTCGATGCGCTCGTGCAGATTCGCGCGGAAGGCGTCGCATCGATTTGCGACGACGAAGCGCAACGTCGTGCGATCTGGCAATCGAGCCGTCCGCATACGCTGCTGTTGTATCGCGCGCCGTTGCGACCGGGCACGCTGATCGAGTCGCCCGAAGAAGCGCACGTTGCCGCGAGCCAAGACGCCACGCCCGCCGACGACGGCTATCGGAACTTCTGCCTGCTTCACGTCAAGGTGACGCGCATCGACTGGCTCGACCTCGCCCGCAGCGGCCATCGGCGCGCGGTATTCGACGTGAGCGACGACAGCGACGAAGGCCGCTGGATCGCTCCCTGACGACGGCGTCCGTATCGCTGCGACAAATGCGTACATGCCCGGCAAATCCGGGGGGTATCGGACTGTCGAATGGGGGGCCGCGTGACCTGTGCGTGTTCGAAGGGAAACCGGGTAAGGGCGCTGAACAGGGCAACGTTCGTGCATCACCGTGAGCAACGATCAGACCGACCGGTTGCCACGTCGCTCGCGGCACGCCCGGGAATCATCGTCGGCAGTGACGAATGATGGGGTTCCGGTGCGTGTGGATGGACCGTCTGGAATGGGGATGCATCGAAGTGCTCGGAATCGGCGCGATCTGGCGTGCGTACATCGTGCGCTTGCAGGCCGCGAACTCGCGAGCACAAGCGACGATCAGCAGTGACTGTCGCGCGTGATGCGCGGCAGGATGACGATGCGGGCGACTTGCGTGGCGAAAGCCCGCCCAATCTCCGGGTTGCCTAGGTATTGACGGCCGCCAGTGCCTGGCTGTTGTCCGAGTACAGCAAATTGACGAGATGGTCACACATCTCGCGCAACTGCTCCGGATCGTGGTTGATGCGCTCCATCACCGCGAGTCCGCGCGTGAAGGTAATGATCATTTGAGCCGTCGCTTCCGGGGACTGGGCAAGCGACGCGCGGATCTCGTCCCGCGACAGCGCCTCGACGATCGCATTTTCCAGATTCTTGAGCAGACCGCGGACACTGTCCTGGATATTGTCGGCGGATGCGTCCGCTTCGATCGCACTCTTGGTCGTCAGGCAGCCGCGGGGCGGGACATGCGCGGTCATGCTGGCAATCGAGCTCTCGAAAAACTGCTGCAGTGCGGTATGCGCGGATGGCGCATTCAGTGCCGCCCGTGTCTCGTCAAGTACCCGGGTCGCATATCGATCGAACGCAAGCTGGAAGAGCTGCTCCTTGCCGCCATACGCGTGGTACAGCGAGCCTCGCTGAACATTCGCTGCTTCTGCCAGGTCAGCCATGGAGGTCGCCTTCCAGCCCTTTATCCAGAAGATTTCCAGAACCTTCTCGAGGACTGCGTCTTCATCGAATTGCCGAGTCATTGCCATAGGTCCGTCGCCTCCTCAAAAAATCGTTGACCGGAGTGTCAACGTTGACTATGCTGACAATTATAGTTCAAATCGCGACAGGTCAAGGGCCAAGTTCGCGGACAACCCGCTGTTGCGTTGGAAGGTCGGGCAGGCCAGCGCGTCTGACCGGCGATTGACCGACTAAGCAAATGAACAAAAACAAATAAGCAATCCTCAAATTCAGCTTTGTAGTGAACAGAGAAGGCTCTCGAGAGTCAACAGGCGTTCCTGGTCGCGTTGCCACCCGTTCCTCATCAAGAGTGACGGACGTGAGCGGTGGATGTCGATTGGGCGAGAGTCGGTTCTGTATGCATGGAAGTTCGGCAGTCGGCACGTATTGGGAAACTCGCAGCTTCGTGATGTTCTTCTTTTTATTTACATTCATAAGGAATGCATATTATGACGAACGCAGTCGAATCGACGATCAACGCAGACTCGAAACGTGACCATGCACCGTTGGCGGACTTCGATGCCCAGATTGCCGCGTGCCTCGAGGCATCGCATCTGACGACGGAAACGAACCGCTTTTTTGTGGAAGCCAAGGCGGTGAAGTCGATCGAGCCGTTGGCCGCATTGGGTATCGCGCACGGTTGGCGCGAGATCACCAAGGCGTTCATGTTCACGTCGCTGGCAGGTTTGGGCCTGATGGCGTCCGAGGCCGATGCCGAGGTTCACCCGAACACCAATCTCCTGACGGCGATCCAGACCGTATTCCAGGTTATTGGCGACGACCTGTCCAACGTCATGTCGGTGTTCAAGGAGGTCGCCCCGGCCGGGCCGGCCGGCATGCACTACGCATGGTGGGAAAGCGCCATCGTCGATCCGCTCAAGGCGACGTTGGGCGATGGGGCGAACGATACGTCGAACCTGCTCGGACCGGGCGGGAAGCGACTCATCGAAAATATGCGCCAGCTCGCGCATGACCCGCTCGGCGCCGCCGTGCAACTGCGTGTCGTGGAGGCCATCGCGCTGGACATCACGGTGGCATTCAAGCGCGTCTTCTCCAGAGTCGACGTCGACGGCGGTCGCCTGTTCTCCCGGCCGGAACACTTCCAATGGATGGATTCCCACATCCACGCCGAGGTCGAACATCACAAGGCAGTGAGCGACGACGACACGGGCACCACGGCAATCGCCGATACCGCGGAGAAGCAGGCGCGCATGTTGCAGCTCACCCGGACTTACGCGGCGTACTGGAATATCGCACTGAACGAGTTCGCCGACTTTCTCCACCTGTCCGGAGCACGAGCGCCCGTCGCGGCTGCCGCGTGACGATCGCTTTTCTGCCGACGGGGTGCGGAGTCGAAGTATCCGTTATGTGAATGGCAATCGGGCCATGCGCTACACCTGAACGTTTTACTGACGACGTGCCGATAGAAGGCATGGTCGCAGGGCTTTGATGTCCGCCCCAACCACAATGCGAAAACAAGTACTGGAGCATGACGATGCAGAACGCTACCTTCAAGCAGCAGTTTCTTGATAAAGGGTACTTTACCGTTCCGAAAGTAATCGACGCTGCCGGGCTGGACATTCTCCGCAAGGCGGCTGACGAATGCATGAACGACACCACGGATCCGGGGCGCGTGACCGAAGTGGATGGCAAGACGGTTCGCGGGCTCCACGGAGCGCACCTTCGCAACGAAGCGCTGGCAACGTTGTGTCGGCACCCGACCCTTCTGGGGGCGGCGAAGTTCGTACTGGGCGAGGACGTATACGTCCACCAGTTCAAGCTCAACATCAAGGCCGCGTTCGTCGGCGATGTGTGGGAATGGCATCAGGACATGACCTTCTACCATCGCGAGGACGAACTGCCCGAACCGCAGTTCCTGACCGTCGCCGTGTTTCTGGATGATGTGACCGAGTTCAATGCGCCGCTGACCGTGATACCCGGGTCGCATGTGGACGGCTTCAAGGAGAGCATCAAGCATACGATCGACACGTACGACAAGCAGAGCGACTGGCTCAGCAACACGACGGCCAAGCTTCGCTACACCGTCGATCGGAACGTGCTGCGCGAGATGGTCCGCCTGCACGGCATGGACGCCCCGAAGGGGAAAGCGGGAGACATCGTCGTCTTTCACGCGAATCTGTTCCACGCATCGGGCGTCAATATCTCCCCGTTCGACCGGCGCGTCGCATTCATTTCCTATAACAGCGTGAAGAACCTGCCGGTTCAGACGCGCCCGCCGCGCCCGGAGTTTCTCGCCGCGCGCGATTATTCGCCGTTGACGCCTCGTGAGTTCAGCGATCTGTCGCCGAACCGGGACTGCCCGGAAGACGGTCGTGTGCGCGCGGAAGTCGTTGGCTGAGATAGCGGGGGCTGAACCATTGCCCGACGATGAGCCGATGGGCCTCGGACTCGTACGTCAGGCTGAGTATAGGGCGACGCGCCCCTGAGCGGTGCAGGGCGCGTCACGTCGGCGAATCGGATGCCAGGCAATATATTTAGGAAAACAAATGACTTTGCCTAAATCTCTAACCAATGAAGGTGAGATTCCTCGAATATCCGTTCGGGCATCGTACTTGCGCTTCCCGGGATGGACGCAACCGCTCTGGACGCGCCTGACCGGCAAACCGCTTCCGAACGAGCAGGCGTGGTTCACGCCCCATCCGGCGCTTTCCCTCGGCATGGATGTCCTGCTGGCGATCGGGACGTGCGCGGTGCTTTTGTATCTTTTGACGTCTTCCAGAGACTGGCTTCGCATATTGGGTTACGTCGTCGCGCCGATGGCGATGGTGTTCCTGGCCGGATTGCTCCGGAAGATTCAGGTCGTGTATGGGCATCATGCAATACACGAGACGCTTTTCAGGCGTGGGAGCAGGATGAATGGCCTTGTGTCGAAAGGCCTGACCATCTTTGTTCTGGCGCAGAACGAAATCGAGTACGAACAGGAGCATCTCGACCATCATCGGCGTTCGGTCTTCACGACACGGGATGACGCGGACGCGTCCTTGCTGTTCAACTTCGGCATCCGTCCGGGGCGTTCCATCGCCGAACTGAATCACAACCTGATCAGCACGCTTTTTTCGCCGGTCTTCCACCTCTGGTTCCTCAAGTCTCGTGTCATATCGAACCTGAGGCGACCACCGATCGAGCAGTGTCTCGTGGTCGTGTGGCTTGTCGTGCTCGTCGTCGTCATGCCCGCATGCTTTGGCGTGAATGCAACCGCGATTGCACTGTGGCTTCCGTTGACTGCTCTCTATCAAATGAGCGCGCTGCTGCAGTTTTCGACGGAACACGTCTGGCTCGTGGGCGCGGCGCCGGGCGTTCACCAGGGCGTCTACGCGGAACGCTGCCATGGGCGGTTTTGCGGTGAATGCGTTCCCGGCGCGGACGGCAATGTCCCTTCGACCCGGGTGTGGCTTCGGTGGTGGTGCAGGACATTGTTCATGCACATTCCCATGCGTGTCGGCGTCCTGGTCGGAGACCTGCCGGCACACGACTGGCATCACCTGGCCAGTGCCGTCGGTCACAGCCATCGAAGTTGGCCTGACGCGATCTTCGAACGCCAACGCGCGATCGATAGCGGCAATTCCGCCGGAATGGAAGAGCGCGAGCTGTGGGGCATCGAAAACATGATCGCGCATGTGTTTGTCCACATGTCTCAAGCGGCGGCGTTGCCCGCCGAATCGGAGCTGGCAGCCGGCACGTCGCCCGCGAATGGCTCCTGAGCAGTCGAGGCCGCCGGCCGGTATCGAAATTCTCGTATCAACCCGATTCAAACGACAGGTCGAAAAAGATGGCATACGCAGACAACGCAAGCAAGTTCGTGGCGGTGATCAACCGCAAGCATCCGGCTCCGGTCGTGCTGAATGCGCTGGCGCACACCGCATTTGGTCTATCCGGCATTGCGGGTGTCGGCAATCTCCTGGAGTACCAGAACGTCGCGTGCGATTTCGCGGCGAAGATCGATGAATCGCCGTTCATCATTCTCGAAGCCAAGAACAGTAACCAGCTTCGGGTGCTTCTTTCCAGCGTGAAGGAAGCGCCGAGCGCAAGCATCGCATACAACGTTTTCACGACTTCGATGATCGGCGCGTCGGCAGCAGCACAGATGGAAGCAACGCGCACCGCGCTCGACGACGCACTGGACTTCGTCGTGGTGGTGATCTTTGGCGCACGCGAGGGGGTGGAGGCACTCACGAAGCGATTCTCGTTGTTCAAGCAATAGTCAGGCAATAGCCGTGAAGCGTACCGACACACGTCGGATCATTTGATTACACAGAGTGAGAACGACATGGGATCGATAAAGGCGGTACCGGCGGCTCCGGGATATGCGGCAGACCTGGATGCAAAGAAAGGGTGGGCGATGGTCCTGACCGCCGCTACGTTGTGGGGAACCACCGGGATCATCTTCAATGTGCTCGGAACGTCGGCCGGGGCCAATGCTGTCTCGATCAGCTTCTTGCGACTGGCGTTGTCGGTGCCGTTCCTGTTCCTGATGGGACGGATCCATTTGGGAACATGGTTCATCAAATTGACGCCCAAGGGTCTGCTTGTGCTTGCGGGGCTCGGTCTGGGCATGGCGTTCTACCAGCTGACATACGTGCTGGCGATCGAGCGGGTGGGCGTGGCGATCTCGGTGTTGATCAGCATCTGCGGCGCGCCGATTTTCGTGGCGTTGATCTCGGTCGCCTGGCTGGGGGAACGATTCAATGCGCAAACGATGATTGCGCTGGTTCTCGCAATCGTGGGCACGGTGTTTCTGGTCGGTCTTCCGTCAGGCGTCGTTCAGGATGTCCGGCAATTCTGGATCGGCGTCGCGATCGCGGTTGCCTGTGCGGTCTGCCAGGCCTTTTATGTACTGGCCGCCCGGGCGTCAGGAAAGATCTGCAGCCCCATGCACGCGGGCGGGATCGGATTTGCCATTGGCGCATTGGCGCTGTTGCCGTTCGGTCTTCACGACGGGCTGCAACTCCATTACTCGATGGACGGCTGGCTGATGCTGCTTTATGTGGCCGCGGTGCCGACGGCGATTGCGCAAACCCTTTTCCTGGGCGGTATCAAGGGTACGGGCGCCGTCGGTGGCGCGATCGCGAGCCTGCTGGAGCCGCTGGTTTCCACGGTACTGGCCGTTTTGCTGCTGCACGAGCGGATGACCTGGTACAGCATCGTCGGGGCGGTGATTCTGTTGGTCGGGATCGTGATCATTCAGTGGACGCCCGCGGAGCGAAAGCCCGTGCCGAGACATGTCGAGTGAGCGATTTTCGAAGCGCGAGCGTAAGCGTCGGCCGGGTGCCCAAAGGAGAATCGCGATGAGTTTTTACGACCGTCATGTCTTCGTCTGCACGAATGCGCGCGAGAACGGGGAGGCGTGCAATGACCACGGGGCGTCGGAAATTTGCCAGTATGCAAAGAAGCGGCTGGCAGATGCCGCCTCCCAACACGCGCCTAGCATTCGAATCAATCGTGCCGGCTGCTTTGCGCGGTGCAGCGATGGCCCGATCGTGGTGATCTATCCGGAAGCTGTCTGGTATACCTACGTCGATAAAACCGATATCGATGAGATCGTCGACGAGCATCTGGTCAACGGTCGAGTCGTCGAACGCCTGCGAATCGATCCGTAACACGATAAAGCACGCGAGCCTGGTGCCGGTCCCGTATCGGATACGGCTACGCGTCGAGGCGCTGGTTTTTTGCTGCGCGCTGCTTCAGCAGCATCGATACGATTGCGAGCACAAAGGGCATCTTCCGGATGTCACGATCCTCGAAGTCGACAAGGTCGTCGACCCGAGTGGCCAGCGAGGGCTGAGCCGCGTGCTCGCTCGGCGGGTCGTGTCGCCGACTCGACCCCGCCGCGTCCGTGGCTACGAGAGCGCCTTCAACGCCTGCGCGAACCGCTTGTCCGCGAGGTACGCGACGTTGAACCTGCAATACGCGGACGGCTGGTCGGCCTGCGGCGAGAACACCGCGCCCGGTGCGAGGATCACGCCGCGCTCCAGCATCGCCTGCGCCAGTTCCATCGAATCGGACCACCCCGGCAACGCGGCCCACAGATACAGGCTCTGCTCGCACGGCCGATACACCTGCGCGCCGAGCCGGTCGAGCGCGTCGAGTGCGGTGGCCGTCGCGCGTCGCAGCTTCTCCTGAAGATGATTCGTATGCCGGAGGAAATGCCCGTCGCTGACGATCGCATCGAGCGTGCGCTCGCAATACTCGGAACTGCTGACGTGAGTCAGCATCTTCACGTCGGCGAGGTCGCTCGCGAGCGCCGCGTTGCACGCGAGAAAGCCCACGCGCAACGCCGCCGACACCGACTTCGAGAAGCTGCCGATATAGATCGTCCTGCGTAGTTGATCGAGCGTCGAGATGCGCGTGAGCGAACGCGGGCGAAGATCCGCGAGCGCATCGTCCTCGACGATGATCAGGTCGTGCGCGTCGGCGAGTTGCAGGATCCGGTGCGCCTTCGCCGCACTCGTATCGGTCGCGGTCGGGTTGTGCCCGACCGATTGCGTGAAGAACAGCTTCGGCCGATAGGCGGCGATATGCTCGGCGAGCTTCGCGACATCGGGGCCGTCGATCTCGCGCGGCACGCCGACGATGTTCGCGCCGCTCAGCTTGAGCTTGCCGAACAGCGGGTAGTAACCGGGATCGTCGACGAGCACGGTATCGCCGGGCCGCACGAAGTAGCGCAGCACGAGGTCCATCGCCTGGTTCGCGCCGTGCGTGAGCACGATCTGCGCGGGCGGCGCCTCGATCTCGTAGCCGGCGAGCTTCTGCTGCAGCGACTGGCGCAGCGGCAGGTAACCGAAGCGGCTGCCGTAACGAAACAGCGACGCGGAACCGGTGCGCACGATGCGCTGCTGATACTGGTTCAGCCGCGTTTCCTCAAGCCATTCGATCGGCGGGAAGCCTTCGCCGAGATTCAGCACGTCGGGCTTTTCGTGAAGTTGTTCGCGCATCAGCCATACGATGTCCATCGCGCGGTCGAGCGAACTCGGCTCGTCGATGTCGGGCGCGGCCGCCGCGCGCCGCGTGACGAAAAAGCCGGAGCCGCGGCGCGGCTCGATCAGGCCGTCGGCGGCGAGCATCTCGAACGCGCTGATCACGGTGTTCTTCGAACATCCGGACGCCTCAGCGTATTCCCTGATGGAAGGCAGCTTCGCGCCGGCCGGCAACACGCCTTCCTCGATCTGTCTGGCGAGATTGTCCGCCATGGCGCCAGACAGGCTGGCTCTTGCACGCTGTTTCATCGCGATGTTCCGTCGGACGGGTTCACTGTCATGGGTACGGATGTCTGACTGTCTGCTTCGTCTGTACCTTTTCAATGGGTACAGCGTGACTATTATTCGGCTATCCGCTGCCCGCCGCAACCGTGGCAGGCCTCACCGTCACCCCGAAACAGAACGACATCATGACCATCGATTCCGCACTGCCGAACTTCCGCTCGCTCACGCCCGAACAACGCCTGTCCCATCTGGCCCGTACCGTCGGGCTCGACGATGCCGAGCACGCGCTGCTCGCCGCCCCCGGCGCGCTGTCGCTCGACACCGCGAACGGCATGATCGAGAACGTGATCGGCACGTTCGAGCTGCCGATGGCGGTCGCCGGCTACTTCCGGATCAACGATAAGGACGTGATCGTGCCGATGGCGGTCGAGGAACCGTCGATCGTTGCGGCCGCATCGTATATGGCGAAGCTGTCCCGCGCGGCCGGCGGTTTCCGCACGTCGAGCAGCGGCCCGCTGATGCGCGCGCAGGTCCAGGTGATCGGCGTCGGCGACCCGTACGGCGCGCGGCTTGCGATCCTGCGGCACGCGGCCGAACTGATCGCGCTCGCGAACAGCCGCGACAAGGTGCTGGTCGGCCTCGGCGGCGGCTGCCGCGACATCGAGGTGCACGTGTTCCCGGATACGCCGCGCGGCGCGATGGTGGTTGCGCACCTGATCGTCGACGTGCGCGACGCGATGGGCGCGAACACGGTCAACACGATGGCCGAAGCCGTCGCGACGCGCATCGAAGCGATCACGGGCGGGCAGGTACGGTTGCGGATACTGTCCAACCTCGCGGATCTCCGGCTGGCGCGCGCGGAGGTACGGTACTCGGCCGCGACGCTCGCCACCGACGACTATGCCGGCGAAGCGGTGATCGATCGCGTGATCGACGCCTACGTGTTCGCGGCGACCGATCCGTATCGCGCGGCGACGCACAACAAGGGGATCATGAACGGCATCGATCCGGTGGTGGTCGCGACCGGCAACGACTGGCGCGCGGTGGAAGCCGGCGCACATGCGTATGCGAGCCGCAGCGGCCGCTACACGTCGCTGACGACGTGGGAGAAGGCCGACAACGGCGACCTCGTCGGCACGATCGAGATGCCGATGCCGGTCGGGCTCGTCGGCGGCGCGACGAAGACGCATCCGCTCGCGCGTCTCGCGCTGAAGATCATGAACGTGACGTCCGCGCAGGCACTCGGCGAGATTGCGGTCGCGGTCGGCCTTGCCCAGAATCTCGGGGCGCTGCGCGCGCTCGCGACCGAAGGCATCCAGCGCGGCCACATGGCGCTGCATGCGCGCAACATCGCCGTCGCGGCCGGCGCGACGGGCGCGGACATCGACCGGATCGCGCAACGGATGGTCGCCGCGAAAGACGTGCGCGCGGATTTCGCGGTCGAACTGCTGGCGGCGCATAGCGACGCCTGATGCCTGACGCATGACGTTCGCGGGCATGCCGCATGACGCATGCCGTGCCGGAGCAGCCGGCCACATATCAATCAAGGAGGAGACACATGGAACAGACCGGTTCAGGCGCGGTATCGGCGGCGTCGCATCGCGCGCAGCCGTTCGCGCAGGCCGATGCAGGCGCCGACACGCTCGTCGAGGTGTGGGGCGACACGGTGGCCACGAAACATCTGGCCTGGTCGGTCCTGCTCGGCATCGCGATCAGCCTCGGCGCGTTCGAGGCCGGCCGTCTCGCGCTCGCGTCGTTCGTGCAGGACGCGGCCATTGCACGGGCCTATGCGATGTTGATCGGCCTCGGCGGCTGTCTGCTGGCCGGCGCGCTGTGCGCGTGCCTGTTCAAGCCGAAGCGTACGGTGATCGAGCATGCGGCCGACGGCCCCGAGCGTGACGAGGCGCTTCGGCAGCTCGCCGAGGCATCGGGCGGGCTCGGGTCGGTGAGCGACCTGTCGCCGAGCGCGCGCGCGGAGATGGAGGAACTCGGGCTGCTCGACCTGTTTGCTGCTTACGAAGCGTCGTCCGCGCGGGCGCGCACGGGAGGCCGCTGATGGACGCGCTTCTGCATGCACTGCCGCCGGCGCTGGCGATGGGTCTGCTCGGCGCGATCGTGTTCTCCGGCATCGGGTTGATCTCCGGCACCGACGAAACGACGACGATCGCGCCGCTCACGCTGCTCGTCGCACTGCTCGGCGTGCCGCCCGCCGGCGTGTTCACGTTCTTCCTCGCAGGCGCGGTGGCCAAGCACATCACGCACGCGATCCCGACCGCGCTGCTCGGCATTCCCGGCGACACGATGGCCGCGCCGCTGTTGCAGCAGGCGACGCTGCTGCGCGCGCTCGGCGTGCCGCACATCGCGCTGCGCAAGATGATCTCCGGCGCGATCGTCGCCGCGTTCGTCGCGCTGCCGCTCGCGGTGCTGTTCGCGTCGCTGCTCGCGCCGTTCGGCACGACGATCGCGAAGGCCGCGCCGTGGGTGTTCCTCGCGGCTGCCGTCGGCATCGCGTATTTCTCCGCGGGGCGCTGGGCGGCGGTGCTGCTGCTCGTGCCGTTCGTGATGCTGGTGGTCGGGCTGCAGGCGCTGACCGGTCACTATGGCGTGAAGCTCAGCGTCAGCTACTTCCTCGGGATCGCGATCGGGCCGCTGGTTGCCGACCTGTTCTCGATCCTGTCGCCGGCCGAGCGGCGGCGCATGCGTCGCGACGGGCCGTCGACGTTCGTGCTCGCACCGGACGTGAAGCGCTGGCGCGGCTACTTCCCGAATCCGCTGAAGGTGCTCGACCGCGAGCAGGTGGGGTGGACGGTCGGGACGGCCGCTGTGTCGAGCGCGACGTTCGTGTTCAGCCCGGTCGCGATGACGGTGCTGATGGGCGAGATCGTCGGCGCGCGCGTGCGGCATGCATATCAGCGGCTGACGACCGTGATCGCCGCGCGTAACGGCGTGACGGAGGCGACCTACATCGCCGAGGCGCTGATTCCGCTGATCGCGTTCGGGCTGCCGCTGAGCCCGGTGGCAGCAGGGCCGGCCGCGCCGCTGTTCAACGCGCCGCCGCGCTTCACGGTCGATGCGGCAAGCGGGCAGATCCACAACCTGCATACGCTGATGAGCTGGCCCGAGTTCCTCGGCTACGGGCTGCTGTCGATCCTGCTGGCCGCGCTGATCGCATATCCGCTGGCGATGCATCACGCGCACCGCGCGGCGTCGTTCGTCGCGCGCAAGCTGAGCCACGAAGCGATCATCGCGACCTTCGCGGGGCTGATCGTCGTGATCGGGGTCTGGGAAGGCCAGTTGCTCGGGCTCGCGGTGATCGTCACGGTCGGCCTGTTCGGCGGCATGCTGTCGCGCCTGTTCGCGTTCAACACGGGCGTGCAGTTCATGGGCTACTACGTCGCGGTGCTCAGCGTGCCCGCGATCGTCAAGCTGCTCTGACGCATCGGCGCACGGGGCCGTGCGTGCCGCGCGGCCTCGAAACGCGCCGTTTCGCGTGCGATTTTGAATCGCCGTGTGTCGTTTCCGAGCACGGATACATTGAGATACAAAGCATCCGGACCGTTCGGATATAAAACCGGTGAAGTCGTTCGCACGGCGGCGCGGTGCCATGCGCCACCCGCGTGAACGGCGACACCGGAGCGCCCGCACGTGCCGCGGGCCCCTTCCTTAGCGATCGACAATGGAGAACGAGTCATGCCTGATACCGTGAATACCCGCCGCCGCCTGATCCTTGGTACGACGCTCGCAAGCCTGAGTCTGGCGGACCTCGGGTTCGGCTCGCTGGCGCGCGCGCAGTCGGCGCCCGATGCGTCGGCGCCGAAGCGCGCGGCCGGCGTCGCGTCGCTCGGCAAGATCCACCAGATCGACGCGGGCGTGCTCAACGTCGGGTATGCGGATCTCGGCCCGAAGAACGGGCCGGTCGTGTTCCTGCTGCACGGCTGGCCGTACGACATCTACAGCTACGCGGAAGTCGCGCCGCTGCTCACGGCGGCGGGCTACCGCGTGATCGTTCCGTATCTGCGCGGCTACGGGTCGACGACGTTCCGCTCGGCCGACACGGTGCGCAACGGCCAGCAGGCGGTGACCGCCGTCGACATCGTCGCGCTGATGGATGCGCTGAAGATCGACCGCGCGGTGTTCGGCGGCTACGACTGGGGGGCGCGCACGGCCGACATCATCGCGGCGCTGTGGCCGCAACGCGTGAAGGCGCTGGTGTCGGTGAGCGGCTACCTGATCGGCAGCCAGGAGGCGAATCGCAAGCCGCTGCCGCCGCAGGCCGAATTCCAGTGGTGGTATCAGTTCTATTTCTCGACCGAGCGCGGCGCGCTCGGCTATGCGGCGAATCGCGATGCGTTCAACAAGCTGATCTGGCAACTCGCGTCGCCGAAGTGGCAGTTCTCCGACGAGACCTATGCGCGCAGCGCCGCGTCGTTCCAGAACCCCGATCACGTGGCCGTGGTGATCCACAACTATCGCTGGCGCCTCGGACTCGCGAAGGGCGAGGCGCAATACGACGACATCGAACGGCGTCTCGCTGCCGGGCCGGCGATCACCGTGCCGACGATCACGATGGAGGGCGATGCGAACGGTGCGCCGCATCCGGAACCGGCTGCGTATGCGAAGAAGTTCACGGGCAAGTATCAACACCGGACGATCGCCGGCGGCATCGGTCACAACTTGCCGCAGGAAGCGCCGCAGGCATTTGCCGATGCGATCCTGCAGGTGGAGCATCTGTGATGCGGGCAAGTACTGGCGTTTTGCGCCGTGGCGCGCGGCATGTGCGGGCTGCGGGTGCGTTGCTGGCCGGCGCGTTGACGGCGAGCGGGCCGGCTGCGTTTGCGGATGCGTCGAAGCCCGCCGCGTCGCCGATCTACGGTGTGACGATCCCGCCCGGTTACCGGAAGTGGGAAATGGTTGCGCCGGCGGAAGAGGCGGCGCCGCTCGACGAGTTGCGCGTCGTGCTCGGCAACCCCGTTGCGATCCGCGCGCTCGAACAGGCGACGTTGCCGTTTCCTGACGGCACGATCCTCGTGAAGCTTGCCTACAAGCGCAAGCAGTCCGACGAGTTCGCGCCGGCGACGGTGCCCGGCCAGGCGACCACCGTGCAGGTGATGGTGAAGGACTCGCGTCGCTATGCGTCGACGGGCGGCTGGGGGTTCGGGCGCTTCGTCAACGGCGTGCCGGCCGATCTCGGTCAGCACCAGACGTGCTTTGCGTGTCATCAGGCGCGGGTGAAGCATCACGATTATGTGTTTACGCGGCTGGCGCCTTGATCGGGTATGCGCGTTGCGAAGCGCGCTGTGCGTTGCAGTTCTGTCGTCGGTGGGACGTTGCGCGCGACTACGCCCGGCTCGGATGGTGCGTCGCGCTTTGGTTGTTGCGTTGAATGACACGGCGGCGCGAAACCGGCCGCACGGATCGCGCTACCGTGTCGTTGACATCACCACGAATAACCCTGCATCCCGTAATCGGTGTCGTATCGGCGGCCCCACCACGGCAGGTAGGCGTTGTTTCCGCCGCGTGCGCGGAACCAGTCCTTGGTCGGATCGATCGGCGTGAGCTTCGACGGCGGCCTGACGATTACCGCGACGGGATGTTCGGGGTCGGTTGTCCCGGCAACCAGTGCGTTGCCGCCGTAGTGATTGACGCGGCCGATCGCGAGCGCCACGTTGGTCAATGCGCTACCGGTTCCCATGTCGCCAAGCAGTCCGGCCGTGTTGAAGGTCTGCTTCATGTAGTCGTATTCCGGAAGGGTTTCGGTCAACGTTCGTGTGAGCGAAACAAGGCGTGATGACGATGTGTCGCTGCCTTTGCCTGCGTCGTGGAAGATGTATTCGATGTCCGGAACCGCTACACCGGCATTGCGTGCTGCTTCATCGATGGTTGCCTTCCATGCCTGTACGGCGCGCGTCGTGCCGACCTTCCGCTCAAACGCCTGTGTATTGCCGGTTGCGGCTTTGCCGATCCACGCGAGCGGTTCGCGCTCGGTGTTGAAATTCGGGCCGGCGAGGAACAGCACGACGAGGTTTTCGTTGATCTGGGCGTCCGTGGGCGGGAAGTTTGGTGCGTCCCAGTTCATCACCCACACGCTCTTGTCAGGGTTCGCCTGCAAGTAGGCCAGTGCATTGTTCAGCGACGTGAAGCCGGCGTTCGCACCGCCTTGCGTGATGTGCACATCGGGCGGCGTGTCGCGGCTCCAAAGCGTCTTGGGTGACGGCGGACCGATTTCGAAGTATTCGACGGTCTCATTGGCCAAGTATTCTCTGGCTTCGATCGGATCGAGCCGCGGAGGCAACGCGAACTCGATATGTATCCCGGCAAGTTCGCGCCAATCCTTGGAGTCTTTGGACTTCACGGTGTAGAAATATTGCGCATTTGCGAAATAGCGCGAGCGCATCAACAGCAAAAATTTTCTCGCGTACTTGTGATAGAAGCCCTTGAACGTTTCCTCCCCCTCATTCCCGTAAACCAATGCGCCAATGGATCGAAGTGACGAATACTTTTCTGGCTTCGTTCGAACCATGTCGTCATTTTTGTTCGGCGCAGCAAGGCCCTGCGTCCACAACAATTGCCATTCGGTCGGGTAGTCCATACGTTGCAACGGATTCAACCAGACCAGGCCGACAACCTGTGCGACGAATGGCTTCGCCGGTTCTTCCGCTGCTCGCGCGGCGTTCCCGGCAGGTTCTTGGCCGGGCGTGGCCTGTGCCGGGCGCATCACGGCCGTGGTGAACATAAACACCACAAGTGCGGCCAAGCCAGGTAAGACAACGAATCGTTTCATCCAATCTCCTGCTGCTCGACACGGCAGTCACGTTTTCACGCGACATGCCACCGCGCCGGTTTGCATCACCACGAATAACCCTGCATCCCGTAATCGGTGTCGTATCGGCGTCCCCACCACGGCAGATAGGCATTGTTCCCGCCGCGTGCGCGGAACCAGTCCTTGGTTGGATCGATCGGCGTGAGCTTCGACGGCGGCCTGACGATTACCGCGACGGGATGTTCGGGGTCGGTTGTCCCGGCAACCAGTGCGTTGCCGCCGTAGTGATTGACGCGGCCGATCGCGAGCGCCACGTTGGTCAATGCGCTACCGGTTCCCATGTCGCCAAGCAGTCCGGCCGTGTTGAAGGTCTGCTTCATGTAGTCGTATTCGGGAAGCGTTTCGGTCAACGTTCGTGTGAGCGAAACAAGGCGTGACGACGATGTGTCGCTGCCTTTGCCTGCGTCGTGGAAGATGTATTCGATGTCCGGAACCGCTACACCGGCATCGCGTGCTGCTTCATCGATGGTTGCCTTCCATGCCTGTACGGCGCGCGTCGTGCCGACCTTCCGCTCAAACGCCTGTGTATTGCCGGTTGCGGCTTTGCCGATCCACGCGAGCGGTTCGCGCTCGGTGTTGAAATTCGGGCCGGCGAGGAACAGCACGACGAGGTTTTCGTTGATCTGGGCGTCCGTGGGCGGGAAGCTCGGTGCGTCCCAGTTCATCACCCACACGCTCTTGTCAGGATTCGCCTGCAAGTAGTCCAGCGCGTTGTTCAGCGACGTGAAGCCGGCGTTCGCACCGCCTTGGGTGATGTGCACATCGGGAGGCGTGTCGCGACTCCAAAGCGTCTTGGGTGACGGCGGACCGATTTCGAAGAAATTCATCATCCGATCGACCATGCGCGATTTGGCAAAGGCCGGGTCAAGCCGGGGCGGAACGGCAGCTTCGACTCGTATGCCCGCGAGTTCGCGCCAATTGCGCGGGTTTTCGGACTTTACCGTGTAGAAGTAGCTCGCGTTACTGAAGTAGCGAGCGCGCAGGAGGAGGATGAATTTGTCGATGTACTTGGCGTAGAAGCCATTGAACGTTTCCTTTCCTCGGTTGCCGTAGACCAGTGCTCCGATCGATTGAAGGGTTGCGAACGATTTTGGGTCTGTCCTCACCATGTCATCGTTCTTGTTTGGTGTGGCTAGCCCTTGCGTCCACAGCAACTGCCATTCGGTCGGATAGTCCATACGTTCCAATGGATTCAACCAGACCAGGCCGACAACCTGAGCGAAGAATGGCTTCGCTGGCTCTTCTACTACTTTCGCGGTGCTCCCTGCAGGTGCTTGGGCAGGCGAGGCTTGTACAGGACGCATCATGGCCGTGGTGAACATAAACACCGCAAGGGCGGCCAAGGCAGGCAAGACAACGAATCGTTTCATCCAATCTCCTATTTCCAAATGTGCCGGGTCGGGTTGTTCCACATGCGCCATCAGCGTGGCCATGAGCACGGTGACAAGCATCCATGTCGAAATGGCGGCGGCGATACGTCGCGGCCATGTAGCGATCAATCTCTTCATACGGCACCCCCGACCTTCAAATAAAGCTGACCTTCTCGCTCATCGAAGATCGCGGTCGGCATCTTGCCTTCGCTTTCTTCGGTATGTACCCATTCGTGGAGAGGCGTTCTATCAAGCGTCCCAGACGCAAAATAGTCGGCATACGTCTTGTTCGGATTCTCCGAGGGAATCCCGTCCCCCATCCGCCAATCGGCCTCGATCCGCAAGTCGTAGAGTTGATCGGGCGTTAAATAGCACCGACCGACGGCAACGTCATACGCAAGGGCTTTCTCGGCATGCTCGGGATTGGTCATCGTTGTTGAATGGTTGGTCGGGCTATTGGTTGCGCCACGATCAAGCCAGTCAACGATCTGCTTGTCGCGCCATTCCTTGTAGCCCTCGGGCATTTCGCTTTTGCCGTCCTCGCCAATCACATGGCCGTCTCGGTCGAGCCACTCGGTATTCAGCGTGCGACGCGCCTCCATGCGCATCAACGCACGATCCTCGTAGCGCTGCCCGGCTTCGGTTGCTGCCGTCCCTTGCGCAACGCTGTCCTCGTTCTTTGCCTTGTACTGGTCGTAGGGATCGTCAGCCCGCTTGTCCGCATCGGCCTTGCTCGCGTCACGCCATGCAGCCGGTGGATCGTTGCCTTCGTTGAAGTCGCTTACTGCGTCACCGTCCTTCGTTTCGACTGGCTTGCCGAACCGCAATGCCTTGGGCGGAAATGGATCATCCAGCGCGGGCGCGTCCGCTACCACCGTCCAGCCCTTTGGCGGATCGGCGTTCACGCGGAGCATGTTCAATGCCGAACTGATGCCGGTGACGACGAACATGAGCGGAGCAGTTGCCAGCGTCGCCGCTATCCCCCAAACACTCTCATTGCCTTTGACTGCACCGATCAGATTGAATTTGGCCGGTGGCGAGGGCGGATACCAGAAACCCGATTTCGTTCCTGGCTTGCCATGCCGCCAATCGTCTTCCCAATAGCGGTAGGGTTTCTGTACGCCGACCGGAAAGCCCGATGCGAATACCCGCTGCGTCAGGATGCCGGCCGCGCCGATGTCATCGAGTTCGTGTTTGCTGATCCCGCGCCAGCCGATGCCCTGAACCGTCACTGCTGAAATCACCTGATCGTGCGGACAGCAATACGCGGTGACGCGGCCATACGTCGATCCATTCAAGCCGTTCCGATCGCGGTCCTCTTGCGCGGCATACGACCGGTTGCTTGTCGGCGAGACCCGCTTGTTTTTCATGTCTTCATCAACCTTGTCCACCGGTTGTTCGAAGTCTTTTCGGGCGCCGATGATCGACAGGAACTTGCCGAAGGTTTTGGTGCGCGCGGCGTAGCTCTGCCGTCCACGATGACCGCTCGCATCTTTCGTCGCGCGTTGCGACCACGTGTCCATGAACGTGTCGGATTTGTACGGACCGTCTGCATTCGCGAGGCTGTATGGTGCGTTCGCCAGCACGTACGCGTCTGCCACGCAGTGGCCGGTGCGACCCCACGGATCTTCGACATCGGGGAATGCGTCGCCGAAGAACGCCGCCGTGAGGCCAACGATGTTGCCCTGGCTATGGCATACGACGGTAATGGGTACGTCGGCCTGCATCTGCCGGATCGACTCGATCAATTTGGCCAACCGCAAGGCCGCGAGCACGCCATACGCGCGGGGCGGCGCGCGGTACAGAGGGCGATTGGTCGGATTGATGCCTTGCACCGTGATCCATCCCATCGTTCGATCGTCCAGGCCGCCGTGCCAAAGATCAGGCAGGCTCGAACAACCATTCGTGAACGGACCACCGCCCCAATAGTCCTTCTCGTTCAGAAAGATCTTGTCGCCGTACTCTTTGAGTTCTTCGCCCGAGGCTCGATAACCCCACCGAAAGTGAATGACGGGTGAAAACGACGGATCAGGCTTGACATAGTTGTTCGCCAGCAGCTTCGGATTCAAAAACCCATCCGGCGTCACGCTCTCCGTGTACTTCGCCGGCGTCAATTGCCCGGCTTCGATGCCGTGATACATCATTTGATCGTCGAGGCGCCCGAGCCGGCGATTGAGGCCCTTGCACAGCCCTTCCTCCGTCGCATCGAACCATTCACCCTCGGAGTTCACGCCATGCACGAAGATCACGACGCCGGGCAAGGGCATTTGCAAGATGCAGATAAGCGGTGTGCCTTTCGCGAACATCGTCACCCCTTCAACACGACCGACGATGATCGGCGGCGGTTCGGGGCGGGGCGCAGGTGCGTCAGGTGTATCGACCTGAGCAGCGGGTTCGTCAGTGTGCGCGTCCGCTACCGGTCGCGGATCGAGAAATGAATCGGTCATCCAGACTCCTTGGCATGCCTGATACGTTCCTCCGTCATCGGATCGATATCGAAAGAATCGATAAGTGTCCGAAGCAATGAAGAACCGGAACGAGGCGGCAAGCATAACGATCTGGCGCACACGAAAAGACGCTGATTCCGGAAAAATGCGCGGAAAGGCCGTGGCAACGAACGTGGATTGTCAGAATGTGTTTCAAGCGGGAATGCTTCGCATTGCTTCAGGGATGTAGATGCGCGCGACCTCTCGATCCGATTCGTCCGTCAGGTGCGTTATCCGGTGATGAAGTCGTGTGACGCACGTGCGTACGGCATTGCGTCCGTACCTTGTAGCGCCTGAATCGTTATCGTCCGTGCAAGCGTGGCAAGACCGACGCGTTTGTATTGAACTGTATCGATCGCCGCTTCAGAAACATCGGATTGTGCTGAAGCCATGTTGTTGAAACATGCCGGATACGTGAGCGGGTTCTAGTGTCGACACGCCGCAAACGTTCGATGCCAAGTCCTTCGCGTCGGACGCCCGGTGATCGATACCCGACTTCCTCCAGGGAGCGCGCTCATGAAAGCCGCTCGAATCCTCGCGGTTGCCGTGCTCGCTTCCATTCCATGACGACGTGCGGCGCGCCGCTCGTGCCTTCACGCCACGGACGCCTTTCAAAAGCCTTCGATGCATGACACTGAACGGTCATCTCTTCACATCCTCCGCACGACTCCGCCCCAATAACGATCCTCTGCTATTGCATTTCACGCGCCGCTGATTAGGAAATGAATTTTTATTGGTTCAGCTTCCCCGAGCGCGCTCGCATAGTGGGGCTGACGGCTATAGACAGCACGCAAGCTGCACCGGCCGCATTCCCAGGGTGTTTGTTCATACGAATCTGCGAGAACAAGGAAGCGTCATGACTTTTGCATTGGAAGAACGAACCGCCGCACAGCAGGCGCTCGAGGACGCCCGCGCGGCGGCCGCATCGGCGGGCACGCCTTACGCGGGCGGCGTGGCGCCGCAAGCGGCGTGGGCGCTGTTCTCCGCCGGCGACGCGTTGCTGGTGGACGTGCGCACCGCGGAGGAACGCAAATTCGTCGGCCACGTGCCGGAGTCGCTGCATGTGCCGTGGGCGACCGGCACGAGCCTGACGCGCAACCCGCGCTTCGTGCGCGAACTGGAAGCGAAGACCGGCAAGGACGCGGTGGTGCTGCTGTTGTGCCGCAGCGGCAACCGGTCCGCGCAGGCGGCCGAGGCCGCGGCGAAGGCCGGATTCACGCAGGTGTTCAACGTGCTCGAAGGGTTCGAGGGCGACCTCGACGAGCGGCAGCATCGCGGCGGCCGGAACGGCTGGCGCCATCGCGACCTGCCGTGGGCGCAGGACTGAGTCACGGCCGTTACGGGGAGAAGTCAGCATGGCCGCATTCGAAATCGACGACATCGTTCAGTCGCTGCAGACGGAGCGCCGCGCGTGGCGCGAGAAGCAGCGGCGCTCGCTCGAACCGGGCGGGCGCGACCTGCCGGCGCGCGAGGCGCTTGCGCAAATCATCGGCGCGCTGAAGGGCGTGCTGTTCCCGATGCGGCTCGGGCCACCCGACCTGCGCCAGGAAAGCGAGAACTTCTATGTGGCCCATGCGCTCGACGCAGCGTTGAACGCGCTGCTCGCGCAAGTGACGCTGGAGTTGCGCTACGCCGCGCGTCAGCGCAACGCCGACGCACGGATCGACGAAACGGCGTCCACGGCCGTGCAGGCATTCGCCGCGCGCCTGCCCGATATTCGCCGGCTGCTCGACAGCGACGTGCTGGCCGCGTTCCATGGCGATCCGGCCGCGGGCAGCGTCGACGAAGTGCTGCTCTGCTATCCCGGCATTCTCGCGATGATCCATCACCGGCTCGCGCACGAGCTGTACCGGCTCGGGCTGCCGCTGCTGGCGCGGATCATCGCCGAGCAGGCTCATGCGGAAACGGGCATCGACATTCATCCGGGCGCGCGCATCGGCGGCGGCTTCTTCATCGATCACGGCACGGGCGTCGTGATCGGCGAGACCGCGATCATCGGCGAGCGCGTGCGCGTGTACCAGGCCGTCACGCTCGGCGCCAAGCGTTTCCCGCGCGATGCGGCCGGCCATCTGGAGAAAGGGCTCGCGCGCCATCCGATCGTCGAGGACGACGTCGTGATCTATGCCGGCGCAACGATCCTGGGCCGCGTCACGATCGGCCGCGGCGCGGTGATCGGCGGCAACGTGTGGCTCACGCAGGACGTGCCGGCCGGCGCGAACGTCACGCAGGCCGTGCTGCGCAGCGAAGCGAATGCCGCGCCGCGCGCGCGGGTCGAGCCGACTGAGCCGGCCGAGCCGGTACCCGACACGCAGGTGACGACATGAGCGATCTGATCCAGCACTTCGGCGCCAACGTGCGCAAGCTGCGCGAGGCACGCACGTGGTCGCAGGAGCAGCTCGCCGAACACGCGGGGCTGAACCGTTCGTATGTCGGCGAGATCGAGCGCGGCGAGGCGATCGCATCGATCGTCACCGCCGACAAGATCGCACGCGCATTCGACGTGTCGATCTCGACGCTGCTGCCCGGCGCGTACGTCACCTGACGGCGTCCCGTTTTTTCCCGTTCGGTTGTGCCGTGTGACGGCTATAGCATGTTGAGCCGGCAGGTGCGTGCTTCCGATAATCACCAAGCGTCATAAGCAATCCCGTTTTTCATCTTAAGAATCCGGAGCCACACATGTCGACCGTTGCAAGCGGCACGGCTGCGCTGAGCGATCACGCCGCCCGCCAACTAGCGAACGCTACCAAGACCGTCCCCCAGCTTTCCACGATCACGCCGCGCTGGCTGACCCATCTGCTGCAATGGGTGCCGGTCGAGGCCGGCATCTATCGCCTGAACCAGGTGAAGAACCCGGAAGCCGTGCGCGCCGCATGCACGCAGCTCGAGGACGAAAGCGTGCTGCCGCAGACCTTCGTGCCGTACGAGGAACAGCCGCGCGAGTATTTCCTGAATGCGGTGAGCACGGTGCTCGACGTGCATACGCGGATCTCCGATCTCTACAGCAGTCCTCATGACCAGATCAAGGAACAGCTGCGCCTGACGATCGAGACGATCAAGGAGCTGCAGGAAAGCCAGCTGATCAACAACCCGGACTATGGTCTGCTCGCGAACGTGACGGACGAGCAGCGGATCTTCCCGCTGACGGGCGCGCCGACGCCGGACGATCTCGACGAACTGCTGACCAAGGTGTGGAAGGAACCCGCGTTCTTCCTCACGCACCCGCTCGCGATCGCCGCGTTCGGCCGCGAATGCACGCGGCGCGGCGTGCCGCCGCCGACGGTCAGCCTGTTCGGCTCGCAATTCCTCACGTGGCGCGGCATTCCGCTGATCCCGTCGGACAAGGTGCCCGTCGCGGACGGCAAGACCAAGATCCTGCTGGTGCGCGTCGGCGACAAGCGCCAGGGCGTCGTCGGCCTCTATCAGCCGGGCGTCGCGGGCGAGCAGGGGCCGGGCCTGTCGGTGCGCTTCATGGGGATCAACAACCAGGCGATCGCGTCGTATCTGATCTCGCTGTACTGCTCGCTCGCGGTCCATTCGCCGGATGCGCTGGCTGTCCTCGATGACGTCGAAATCGCCAAGTACCATGACTATCCCGACACCTACCGTTAATCCCGGCTCGGCAAGCAGCGACGCGCTCGCGCTGCCGCACGCGCCGCTGCCGGCGGGCCTGCCCGATCCGGCGGCGCTCGCGCGGCTCGCGTCGGAGTTCTTCGCGACGCCGCCCGGGCAGGCCACCGCGCCCGGGCTGTCGGCGGGCAGCGGGGCGGTCGGCGGCGTGCCGTCCGCATTGCCGGCGGCCGCGCCGATTCTCGCGTCGGTGAGCAACCCGGCG
>NZ_CABVLY010000027.1 GCF_902498995.1 Burkholderia anthina | reverse complement strand
AAACCAGCCTATAAATCAAATTGTTTTGATTTCAGATCAACAATGAAAATTACGCTCGACGAACTCCAGGCCTTTGCGGCCGTGGTCGACTCCGGTTCGATCACCGCCGCCGCGCAGCAGCTCGACCTCACCGTATCGGCCGCCAGCCGCACGCTCGCGCGGCTCGAGGAGAAGCTGAAGACCACGCTGCTGCGCCGGACCACGCGCCGGCTGGAGCTGACGGAAGAAGGGCGCGCGTTCCTGCAGAACGCGCGCGCGATCATCGAATCGGTCGAGAATGCCGAGGAGCAGATGCTCGCGCGGCGCGAGATGCCGTCGGGGCGGCTGCGCGTCGACGCCGCGACGCCGTTCATGCTGCACGTGATCGTGCCGCTCGTGCGCGGCTACCGCGAACGCTTCCCGAAGGTCGATCTGGAGCTCAACAGCAACGAGGGGATCATCGACCTGCTCGAGCGGCGCACCGACGTCGCGATCCGGATCGGCCGGCTCAAGGATTCGACGCTGCACAGCCGGCGGATCGGCAACAGCCGGCTGCGCATCCTCGCGAGCCCCGCGTATCTCGAAGCGCACGGCCAGCCGCGCAAGATCGAGGATCTCGACAAGCACACGCTGCTCGGCTTCACGCAGCCCGAATCGCTGAACGTGTGGCCGATCCTCGGCACGGACGGCGAGCCGTCGCGCATCGAGCCCGGCATCTGGTCGTCGAGCGGCGAGACGCTGCGGCAGCTCGCGCTGGATGGCGCGGGTGTCGTGTGCCTGTCGGATTTCATGACCGCGCAGGATCGCGATGCCGGGCGTCTCGTGCAGGTGCTCGCGCGGCAGACGCTCGACGTCGAACAGCCGATCAACGCGGTGTATTACCGGAACACGGCGATTTCGTCGCGGATCGCGTCGTTCGTCGATTACATGGTGGAGGTGCTGGGCGGCACCGGTAGCGGCGGCGATGCGCCGTCGCGGCGCAAGGCCGCGTGGGTGGGGCCGCTGTAAGCGCGGCGGGCGGGGCGGGCAGACGGGCGGCCGCCGTCATGCACCGGCGTGCCGCATGGCGCTTGCGCCGCGGGCACGCCGTCGCGCGTTGTGCGCCTTATGCCTCTTCCGACCACGACATGTTGTCGCGCGCGAGCAGCGCCGACGAGGCCGCCGGCCCGAACGTGCCGGCCGTGTAGAGGCGCGGACGGTCGCCGAGCTGCTTCCAGCCGTCGAGGATCGGCTCGACCCACGACCATGCGGCTTCGAGCTCGTCGCGACGCATGAAGTGCGTGAGGCGCCCGCGGATCACGTCGATCAGCAGCCGTTCGTACGCTTCGGCGCGCCGTTCCGGAATCGCCTGCTGCAGATCGAGGTTCAGGCTCACGGGCACCATGTTCATCCCGCTGCCCGGTTCCTTCGCGAGCATCTGCAGCTGGATCGATTCTTCAGGCTGGAGCTGGATCACGAGACGGTTGCTGTAGTGGCGCGGGCCGCTCGGGATGATCGAGAACGGCATGTCCGCGAATTCGATCACGATTTCCGACTGGCGGCGCTGCAGCCGCTTGCCGGTGCGCAGGAAGAACGGCACGTTCGCCCAGCGCCAGTTGTTGATGTGCGTGCGCAGTGCGACGAAGGTTTCCGCGCGGCTGTCCGCCGGCACGTTGTCTTCCTCGAGATAGCCCTTCACCGGCTGGCCGTCGACCGCGCCGGCCGTGTACTGGCCGCGCACCGTGTCGCGCGCGACGTCCGACAGCGCCATCGGGCGCAGCGAGCGCAGCACCTTCAGCTTTTCGTCGCGCACCGCGTCCGGGTCGAGCGACACCGGCGGCTCCATCGCGACGATGCACAGCAGTTGCAGCAGGTGGTTCTGCACCATGTCGCGCAGCGCGCCGGTATGGTCGTAGAAGCCCGCGCGGCTGCCCACGCCCACCGTCTCCGCGACCGTGATCTGCACGCTGCGGATGCTCGGCGCCTGCCACAGCGGCCCGAAGATCGGGTTGCCGAAGCGCAGCACCATCAGGTTCTGCACGGTTTCCTTGCCGAGATAGTGGTCGATCCGATAGATCTGCGATTCCTCGAAGTGCTTGCCGACCGCATCGTTGATGGCCTTCGCCGACGCGAGATCGTGGCCCAGCGGCTTTTCGAGCACGACGCGCGAGCGCGAATCGACGAGGTTCGCGGCCGACAGGTTGTCGCAGATGGTGGTGAACAGCTCCGGCGACGTCGACAGGTAGAACACGCGGATCGCGTCGCCGCGCGCCGCTTCCGCGAGCCGCGCGTAGTCTTCCGGCGCGTTCACGTCGATCAGCACGTACTTGAACAGGTCGAGGAAGCGGGCCCACGCGTCGGCGTCGAAGGCCTTGTCGTCGATGAACGGGCGCGACTGCTCGTCCATGAACCGGCGGTAGCCGTCGATGCCCCAGTCGCGGCGGCCGACCGCGATGATGCGCGTCTCCGGCGGCAGGTTGCAGTGCAGGTGCGCCATGTACAGCGCGGGCAACAGCTTGCGGGCGGCCAGGTCGCCGCCGCCGCCGAAGATGATCATGTCGACGGGACGGTCGGCTTCGGTCTGGTTGGGCTGATTCGTCATGAGTGGTTCGCGGTCTGAAACGGGTGAGCGTGGAACGAATGTCGAAGCGCCGGGCGCCGGTGCGTTGGCGCGCCAGTACGTAAAAACGCTAATAGTGCACGCTTTTGGGCGATTGCGTATGGGTTCGCCCATATGTAACGGCGCTTGTTTTTCATACGTTGGTGTGATTATGATTGAGCGCTCACTCATTAAAGGAATCGAACGTGGCCCGACCGCGCAGTCCCGACAAGCACGACGCCATCCTTGCCGCCGCCGCCCGCGCGCTCGCGGAGGACGGCGCGAGCGCGACCACCGCGCGCATCGCGCGGCTCGCCGGCGTCGCGGAGGGCACGGTGTTCACGTACTTCGACACCAAGGACGCGCTGCTGAACGCGTTGTACGTGAGCCTGAAGGCCGGGATGCGCGACGCGATGATGACCGGGTATCCGGAGCACGCGCCGGCCGAACGGGCGATGCGGCATGCGTGGAACGGCTATGTGTCGTGGGGCGTCGCGAACCCGGACGGGCGGCGCGCGCTGCAGCAGCTCGGCGTGAGCGGCCGCATCGACGATGCGCATCGCGCGGCCGGGGCCGAAGGGTTCGGCGCGATCAGCGCGTTGCTGCGCGCGCAGGTCGCTGCGGCGGGCGGACTCGGGGCCGACGACGCGCATGCGTTCTGCGCGGCGCTGTTCACGTCGATCGCTGAAACGGCGATGGAGTCGATCGCGCGCGAGCCGGCGCTGGCCGATGCGTATCGGGAAGCCGGGTTTCGGGCGTTGTGGGCCGTGTTGCACGCGGTGTGAGCGGGCGGCGGGCGTAACGAACCGGCGGACGGTCGGCGGCGCGCGGTTCGGGCGATGGTGACGGCGACGGTGACGGCGACCGCGATGCGCTCGCGGCGGCGGGGATTTCAGGCAGGGCGATGGGTCGCATGAATGATTGCGTCATCGCTCAAATTAATGAGTGAGTAATCATTCATTTTGTTGTTTCAACTTCATCGAGGTGTGAGAAATGTCGAAAGTCTGGCTGGTAACGGGGGCCGCACGCGGCCTCGGGCGCGCGATTGCGGAGGCGGTGCTGACGGCGGGCGACCGGCTGGTGGCCGGTGCGCGCGATCCCGCGCGACTCGCGGATCTGGAAGAACGGTACGGCGACCGCGTGCTGCCGATGGAACTCGACGTGACCGACGCAGCGGCCGCCGCGCATGCGGTGGCGGCCGCCCGCGACGCATTCGGCCGCATCGACGTGCTGGTGAACAACGCGGGCTACGGGCATACGGCGCCGTTCGAGCAGATGGGCGCCGACGACTTCCGCGACCAGATCGAAACGAACCTGTTCGGCGTGGTCAACCTGACGCGCGCGGTGCTGCCGACGATGCGCGCGCAACGCGCGGGGCACATCTTCCAGGTGTCGTCGGTCGGCGGGCGCACGTCGACGGCCGGGTTGTCCGCGTACCAGGCCGCGAAGTGGGCGGTCGGCGGGTTCAGCGACGTGCTGTCGAAGGAAGTCGCGCCGTTCGGCGTGCGCGTGTGCACGCTGGAGCCGGGCGGGATGCGGACCGAATGGGCCGCGCAGGCGAAGCGCGACGTCGACGGCCTGCTACCCGACTACCAGCCGTCGGTCGGGAAGATTCTCGAACTGCTCGGCGCGTACGGCGGCCATGAGGTCGGCGATCCTGCGCGGATCGCGGCGCTGATCGTCGAACTGTCGCGTCGCGACGACGTGCCGATGCGCCTGCTGCTCGGCGGCGATGCGCTGTTCGTGTGCGAGCAGGCGGAAACGCAGCGCGCGGAGGAGGCGGGGCGGTGGCGGGATGCCACGCTGTCGACGATGTTCCCGGACGCGAAACTGCCGGACGGGTTGGAGGCGCTGAAGAAGTGGAACGAGCACTGACCTGCTCCGGCTTGCAGCCGATGCAGGTCGAGCGGCAAGCCGGTGCGGCGCGTGCTTTCAGGCAGCGGCCGGGCGCGCCCGTGCAATCGCCGGGCGCGGCTGCTGTCCTAGGCAGCTTCTTCCACCAGCGCCTGCAATGCCTGCCCGGCCTTCGCAATCGCCGCTTGCGCCGCGTCGGCACCCTGTGCGACGCCTTCCACGCGCACTTCGCGGATGTCGGTCATCCCGATGAAGCCGAGCAGATGCTTCAGATAGCCGGACTGGTAGTCGAACGGCACGTACGGGCCTTCGGAGAAGATGCCGCCGCTGGCGGTGACCAGGTACACCTTCTTGCCTTCCAGCAAGCCGGCGATCCCGCTTTCGCCGTACCGGAACGTGACCTGCGGCCAGATCACGCGGTCGAACCACGCGCGCAGCTGCGTGGACGGTCCGAAGTTGGTCATCGCGGAGCCGATCACGACGATGTCGGCGGCGCGCAGTTCGTCGACCAGCGTTTGCGCAAGCGCGACGGCCCGTGCCTGTTCCGCGCTGCGCGCATCCGGCGGCAGCGTGCGGCCGACGATGTATGCGTCGTCGATATGCGGCAGCGGATCGGCGGACAGGTCGCGCAGGGTGACCGTGCCGGCAGCGTCGCGCGCCGCGAGTTGCCGCGCGAGGTCGTGCGCGAAGCGCGTGGACAGGCTGTCGGTGCTGCGGGGGCTGGATGTGATCAGCAGGATGCGGCTCATGAGCGTTCCTTTCGGGATAAGATGAGCACCCGGTAACTTTTGATAACTTGGTTACCGAAATGCATGTGGAATGCTAGGGTTCGCGCCCGGGCGCCACAAGAACGCACATGGCTGTGCCCCAGTCACATCGATGTAACCCGACACCATGCCTCGACCCAGCGACAACGACTGCCAGGCGACGCGCCAGATCCTCGACCGGATCGGCGACAAGTGGAGCCTCTATCTCATCGCGACGCTGAACGACGGCGCGCGGCGTTTCAACGAGCTGAAACGCGAGATCGACGGGATTTCGCAGCGGATGCTGACGTTGACGCTGCGCGGGCTGGAGCGCGACGGGCTGGTCACGCGGACGGTGTTCCTGACGATTCCGCCGCGCGTCGATTACGCGCTCACGCCGCTCGGCGAAACGCTGCTGGAGCCCGTGATGGCGCTCGTCCAGTGGGCGGAGAAAAACAAGCAGTCGATCGCGCAAGCGCACGAGCGTTTCGACGATGCGGCCGCCGCGGCGCCGGAACCGGGCGGGCGTATCGTGCATCGGAGCCGGTAGCCGGCCCGACGTGCGCCGGCTTGCCGGTCTTGCCTGCCCGGTCGGTACGCCGATCGGCCCGCGCATCCGGTACGGCGCACGGCCTGAACCGCGAGCGTACGGGCAATCGCAAGGCCATGCGCCGGCGCCGGTTCCAGCCGCGTGAGCGTCGGGCCCGGCACATGGAAAAACGCGGCGAAGCGCGGCGGTCCTGTGGCCATCCCGCGCATCGGTTGCTGCGCGGCCGGCGAGGCCGCACGGCGCGCGCGCTTAACGCCCCAGCGCGTAGAACTCCGCGTTGGGCCGCATGTTCGTCACGTTCGCGATGCGGTTCGACATGCCGAAGAATGCCGAGATCGCCATGATGTCCCACACGTCCTCTTCGGCGAAACCCTGCGACTTCAGCGTGTCGAAGTCCGCTTCGCCCACCTGATGCGCGGTCTGCGACACCTTCATCGCGAAGTCGAGCATCGCCTTCTGCCGCGCGGTGATGTCGGCCTTGCGGTAGTTGGTCGCGACCTGATCGGCGATCAGCGGATCCTTCGCGCGAATGCGCAGGATCGCACCGTGCGCGATCACGCAATACTGGCACTGGTTCACGCTGCTGGTCGCCACGACGATCATTTCGCGTTCGGCCTTCGTGAGATTGCCCGGCTTGTCCATCAGCGCGTCGTGATACGCCATGAACGCGCGAAACTCGTCCGGGCGATGCGCGAGCGTGAGGAACACGTTCGGGATGAAGCCCGACTTTTCCTGGACGGCCGCGATGCGTTCGCGAATGTCGTCGGGCAGGTCTTCCAGTGCGGGCACCGGGAAGCGGCTGATGGGAGCGTTGTCTGCAGCGGTCATGGCGTCTCCTGGATGAAGTGGCCCGGCCGGTCTCGATGCACGAGCCGCCGGCCTGAAAAGCAGCGACGGGTGGCCGTGGCGCGTGTCACGCGTTGACGTCCACGACGATGCGGCCGCGCACCTTGCCGGCGATCAGTTCGCCGGCGAGCGGAAGGGCGTCGCCGAGGCCGACCTGATGACCGATCGCGCCCAGCTTCGCGACGTCGAGATCGGTCGCGAGCCGGCGCCACGCCTCGAGCCGCTCGGCGCGCGGGCACATGACGCTGTCGATGCCGACGAGCGTGACGCCGCGCAGGATGAACGGCGCGACGGTGGCGGGGAAATCCATGCCGGCGGCAAGGCCGCAGGCCGTCACGACGCCGCGATAGCGCGTCGTTGCGCAGATGTTCGCGAGCACGTGGCTGCCGGCCACGTCGACCGCGCCGGCCCAGCGTTCCTTGCCGAGCGGCTTGCCGGGTTCGCTGAATTGCGCGCGATCGAGAATCTCGGCGGCGCCGAGCTGTTGCAGATAGTCGGCGTCCGCCGGCCGGCCGGTCACGGCGACGACGCGATACCCGAGCCGCGCGAGGATGGCCGTGGCGACGCTGCCTACCCCGCCTGCCGCGCCGGTCACGACGATGTCGCCGTCGCCGGGCCGCACGCCGTGCCGTTCCAGCGCCATCACGCATAGCATCGCGGTGTAGCCGGCCGTGCCGATGGCCATCGCCTGTTGCGGCGAAAACGCCGCCGGCAGCGGCACGAGCCAGTCGCCGTCGACACGCGCCTTCTGCGCGAGGCCGCCCCAGTGCGTTTCGCCGACGCCCCAGCCGTTGAGCACGACCCGGTCGCCCGCGCGGTAATCCGGATGCGCGCTGTGCTCGACTTCGCCGACCAGATCGATGCCCGGCACCATCGGGAACTTGCGGACCACCGGGCTCTTGCCGGTGATCGCGAGCCCGTCCTTGTAGTTCAGTGTCGAATAGCCGACGCGGATCGTCACGTTGCCCGCGGGCAGCTGCGCGTCGTCCAGCGTTTGCAGCCGCGCGTGCTGGCCGGTTTCGTCCTTGTCGATCACGATGCCCTGGAACATGCGTTCTCCTTTTTAGACCGATCGTCTAGTCAATGGCAAAAAAACTCACGGGCGCGGCAGGCCGTTGAAGAAAAACTGTGCGAACAGCTTGAGCGGCACGTCGCTGCGTTCGAGCTTCGCGCGCAGCACGGCGCCTTCCCAGCCGATCCAGAAAAACGCGGCCAGCTCGGCGACGTCGGCCGAGGCCGCCAGCTCGCCCGCCTGCTGCGCGGCGGCCAGGCAGCCGGCCAGACGGTGCTGCCAGTCCTCGAACGTGGCGCGCAGCCGCGCGCGGAAACGCTCGGGCAGCGCGCCCATTTCCTGGCCGAGGTTGCCGATCAGGCAGCCGCGGCTGTATGCGTAGCGGGCCATCCCTTCGCACGCGTCGTCGACGAACGCGCGCACGCGCTCCAGCGGTGTGCGGTCGAGCTGGCTGAAATGGCGGTCCAGCTTGCGGGCGAAGAATTCGGCGTAGCGGTCGATCAGCTCGAGACCGAACGCGTCCTTGCTGTCGAAGTAGTGATAGAACGAGCCCTTCGGCACGCCGGCGCGACCGAGGATCTCGTCGAGCCCGGTGGCGGAAAAGCCCTTTTCGGTGAGCACCTCCAGCCCGGTGCGCAACAGCACGTCACGCGTGGCGACGAGATCCTCGTGTCGTTTGGGGGGCCTGCCGCGACGGCGAGGCGGGTCGGTTCGAACGTCCATGCGCGAATAATAGACCGTTCGTCTCAAAAATCAATGACCGACGCGGCGATCGGGACGAACGGCAGGGCGAGCGGCGCCGCCCGGGCAGCGCTCGCCCGTATTAACCCTGATTAAAAAATCTTATCGCGGTGAAAAATTCCGCATCTTATTGAACCGGTATCGGCTCGATATAGTGGCTCGCTTTACCGCACGCAATCGCCCGCGTGCGCAGATACGCCGACAAACAGCAGGAGCCGCTTGATGACCACCGACGTCCGCTTCACCGAAATCGAAGACCTGATGCCCGCCGCCGGCGGGCTGCGCGAGATTCGCCACCACATCCACCATCACCCCGAGCTCGCGTACGAGGAGCACGAAACGGCCGCGCTCGTCGCGGACAAGCTCGAGCAATGGGGCTGGCAGGTGACGCGCGGGGTCGGCAAGACGGGCGTGGTCGGCACGCTGCGCGTGGGCGACGGCACGCGCAGCATCGGCATCCGCGCGGACATGGACGCGCTGCCGATCCTCGAAGCGACCGGCCTGCCGTACGCGAGCGGCACGCACGGCAAGATGCACGCGTGCGGCCACGACGGCCACACGACGATGCTGCTCGGCGCCGCGCAGCGTCTCGCGAAGACGCGCAACTTCTCCGGCACCGTGCATCTGTATTTCCAGCCGGCGGAAGAGCACGGCGTCGACAGCGGCGCGAAGAAGATGATCGACGACGGCCTGTTCGAGCGCTTTCCGTGCGATGCCGTATACGGCATGCACAACCATCCGGGCGCGGCGCCGGGCGTGTTCCTCACGCGGCGCGGCCCGTTCATGTCGGCCGGCGACAAGGCGATCATCTCGATCGAAGGCGTCGGCGGCCACGCGGCGCGCCCGCATCTGACGGTCGACCCGGTGGTGGTCGCGGCGAGCATCGTGATGGCGCTGCAGACGATCGTCGCGCGCAACGTCGACCCGTCGCAGCCGGCGGTCGTCACGGTCGGCTCGATGCACGCGGGCACCGCGAACAACGTGATTCCGAACGGTGCGCGCCTCGAACTGAGCGTGCGTTCGTTCAGCCCGGAAGTGCGCGCGCTGCTCAAGCGCCGCATCGTCGCGCTCGCCGAGTCGCAGGCCGCGAGCTACGGCGCGACGGCGAACGTCGAGTACATCGAAGGCTATCCGGTCGTCGTCAATACGGATGCCGAAACGGATTTCGCCGCGCAGGTCGCGCGCGAACTCGTCGGCGATGCGCACGTGGTCGAGCAGGCCGACCTGCTGATGGGCAGCGAGGATTTCGCGTTCATGCTGCAGCAGCGGCCGGGTTCGTTCGTGAGGCTCGGCAACGGCGAAGGCGAGGACGGCTGCATGGTGCACAACCCGAAATACGACTTCAACGACCGCAACCTGCCGATCGGCGCGGCGTTCTGGACGCGTCTCGTGGAGCGCTACCTGGGGCAGTGAGCGCGGCGGGAGACGGCGGGCGGCCGGCGCTTCCGGCCGCATTGAGAGGAGACACGAAGCATGCAGAAAGACCATCTCGCGCTGCACCCCGCGTCGACGGGGGCAGCCGGAACCGGGACGCACGGCGCACCCGCCGTCACGCGGCGCGGCGCGATCGCGGCGGCCGTGATCGGCAACTGGCTGGAGTTCTTCGATTTCACCGTGTACGGCTTCTTCGCGGTGCTGATCGGCAAGCTGTTCTTCCCGTCGAGCGATCCGACCACGTCGCTGCTGCTGTCGGTCGCGACGTTCGCGGCCGGCTTCTTCACGCGGCCGCTCGGCAGCGTCGTGCTCGGCGTCTATGCGGACCGCAAGGGCCGCAAGGCCGCGCTGAACCTGACGATCATGCTGATGGCGCTCGGCACCGGCCTGATCGCGATCGCGCCGACCTATGCGCAGGTCGGCGTGGCCGCGCCGATCCTGGTCGTCTGCGCGCGGCTGATGCAGGGCTTCTCGCAGGGCGGCGAGTTCGGCGCGGCGACGTCGACGCTGATCGAGCAGGGCGGCACGTCGCGCCGCGCGTTCCGCGCGAGCTGGCAGCTCGCGACGCAAGGCGGCGCGGCGTTGATGGGCTCGGGCTTCGCGGCGCTGCTGTCGAACACGCTGACGAAGGAGGCGCTCGAAGGCTGGGGCTGGCGCCTGCCGTTCCTCGTGGGCGTGCTGATCGCGCCGGTCGGCATGTATCTGCGCCGCCGGCTTGCCGACGATGCGCCCGGCGACAGCCGTCACGGCATCGAACGCGGCGTGCTGCGCGAGCTGTTCTCGCGGCACACGCGCACGGTGGTGCTGCTGATGCTGACGGTGATGGGCGGCACGGTGTCGACCTACATCCTGACGTTCTACATGCCGACCTATGCGATCCATACGCTCGGCCTGCCGATGAAGCTGTCGATGTTCGTCGGCGTCGCGTCGGGGTGCGTGATGCTGGTCACGTGTCCGATGTTCGGCTGGCTGTCGGACCGCCTGGGCAGCCGGCGCATGCCGATCTTCGTCGGGCGCGGCGTGCTGGTGCTGCTGCTGTTTCCCGCGTTCTGGCTGATGAACCATCATCCGACGCTGTCGGTGATCCTGCCGCTGACCGCGCTGATGCTGCTGTTCTATTCGCTCGGGTCGGCATCGGAAATGGCGCTGATGTGCGAGTCGCTGCCGCGCCACGTGCGCGCGACGGGCATCTCGATCGCATATGCGCTCGCGGTGACGATTTTCGGCGGCACCGCGCAGCTGATCGCGACGTGGCTCGTGAAGACGACAGGCAGCAAGCTCGCGCCGGCCGGCTATGTGGCGGCGTGCGTGGTGCTGTCGCTGATCGCGGTCGCGATGCTGCGCGAGACGGCGCGCGAGTCGATGGACTGACACGACGTGACCGGCCGTGCCTCGGGCGGCGCCGCGCGCCGCGCTTACCGCCCGCGCACGGTCCTCAGGTACGACGCGAGCATCGTCGCCAGTTCCTGCGCGGCCGGCGTCAACGGCACGGCCGCGCGCTGCAGCAGGCAGATTTCCTGCGATTCCGCGTGCTCGCGCACCGGCACCTTCGCGAGCGCGCCGGCGAACGGCCCGTGCCGCGTGACGGCTTCGGTTTCGAGCGCGAGGCAATCGGTCTGCGTGACGAGCTGCAGCGTCTCGAACATCCCTTCGACGGTCGCGATGATCGTCGGCGGCGGCTGGCCGTGCGCGTCGAAGTACGCGAGCAGCCGGTTGACGACCGGATCGGCGCTCAGGTTTGGCGAACGCGTCGACACCCACGCGTAGTCGGCCAGCTCGGCAAGCGATTGCGCGTGCCGCTTCGGATGGCCGCTGCGGCAGACGACCACCGGCGCCGACGCATGCAGCGGCGTGACCGCGAGATCGATCGTGTCGGTCTGCTTCGCGACGAGCGCGATCGCGAAATCCACCGCGCTTTCGCGCAGCCAGCCGATCATCATCCGCGACGTGCCCGTGCGCAGGTGCACGTCGACCTTCGCGAAGCGCGCGCGGAAGGCCGTCAGCACCGGCGCGAACGCGTCGATCAGCGGTTCGGCCACGAGGCCGAGCGTGACGGTGCCTTCGAAGGCGCCGCTCAGTTGCCGGATCTCGTGCTCGACCTGTTCGCATTCGCCGAGGATCGCGCCCGAACGCGCAAGCAGCCGCTGGCCGACGGCGGTCGGCACGATCCCGCGATTGGTGCGCGTAAACAGCGTCGCGCCGAGCGTCGCTTCGAGACTCTGCAGTTGCTGCGTGACGCCGCTTTGCGCGAGATCGAGCGCGCGTGCGGCGGCGCGCAGGCTGCCATGCTCGACGACGGCCTGGAAGATGCGAAGCTGGGACAGCGTGAACGCCATGGTCGAGCGCGGTGCCGGTGATCGGAAAGAGTGATCATGATAAGACAGCCGCGCGTTCCGGCGGCGACGGGCGCGCACTACGATCGCAGGCAGTCCGGCTCATGCCGTTTGCTCCTCTTCCTGCCCTCCGTCGACCATGAAACGCATGCAACGCTTCCGTCGCTTCCTCTTTCCGCTGGTTTCCCTGTGCATCGGATTCGCGGCCGCGCCCGCGCATGCGCTCGACGCGCACCTGGTGCGTCTCGGCATCGACCCGACCTATCCGCCGATGGACGCGAAGGCACCCGACGGCAGCCTGAAGGGCTTCGACGTCGATCTCGGCAACGAGATCTGCCGCCGCGCGCAACTGCGCTGCCAGTGGGTCGAGCTGGAATTCTCCGGGATGATTCCGGCGCTGCAGGCGCGCAAGATCGACGCGATCCTGTCGTCGATGGCGATCACCGAGAAGCGCGAGAAGCAGATCCTGTTCTCGTCGAAGCTGTTCCGCTTCAAGTCGCGCCTCGTCGCGCGGCCCGCGCTCGGGCTCGGCAGCACGACCGCGTCGCTCGCCGGCAAGCGCGTCGGCGTGCAGTCGGGCACGCAGTTCGAATCGTGGGCGCTCGCGCACTGGGCGCCGGCCGGGGTCAGCATCGTGCCGTACAAGAGCCAGGACGACGTGTTCGCCGATCTCGTCAACGGCCGGCTCGACGCGGCGTTGCTCGGCGCGGTGGAAGCCGACTACGGATTCCTGCGCCAGCCGAAGGGCAAGGGCTTCGCGTTCGTCGGCGCGCCGCTCGACATGGGCGATCGCGGCGTCGGGATCGGGATGCGCCGGTCGGACACGGCGCTCAAGGCGTCGATCGACGGCGCGATCGCGTCGATGCTGAAGGATGGCACGTACGACCGGATCGCGAAGAAGTACTTCGATTTCAACCCGTACGGCGATTGAGCCGCGCCATTCTCCTGTTTCTCCGTTTTCTCCGTTCTTTCTCATTCGGGATCATCGATGCAGATTCGCACTATGCCGCTCCTGTCGCCGTCGATCGGCACGCAGCGCACGCTGACGAGCTTCCATTTCGGGCCGGCCGACGCCGGCCGCAAGATCTACCTGCAGGCCGCGCTGCACGCGGACGAGACCCCGGCGATGCTCGCCGCGGTCGTGCTCAAGCAGCGTCTCGCGCAGCTCGACGCCGACGGCCGGCTCACGGCCGGAATCGTGCTCGTGCCGGTCGCGAACCCGGTCGGCCTCAACCATCATCTGCTCGGGCAATTCATCGGCCGCTTCGATCTCGCGAGCGGACGCAACTTCAATCGCGGCTTCCTGCCGCTCGCGGAGATCGCCGCGCAGGCTCGCGACCGGCTCGGCGCGGACCCGGCGCGCAATCGCGCGATCGTGCGCGAATGCGTCGGCGCGGCGCTCGACGCCATCGCGCCGCGCACCGAATTCGATGCGTTGCAGCTCGCGCTGCTGAAGCTGTCGCACGATGCCGATGTCGTGATCGACCTGCATTGTTCGCTCGAAGCGGTGATGCACGTGTACACGAGCGACACCGCGTGGCCGCAGGTCGAGCCGCTCGCGCGCTATCTCGGTGCCGAGGTGTCGCTGCTCGCCGAGGATTCGGGCGGCCACGCGTTCGACGACGCGCATCACCTGCTGTGGTCGCAACTGCGGCAGCATTTGCCGGCGCACACGCCGATGGCGGCGGGCACGGTGGCCGTGACGGTCGAATGCCGCGGGCAGCGCGACGTGACGTACGAATACGCGGAGCGCGACGCCGATGCGCTCGTCGACTATCTGGTGTGGTGCGGCGCCGTGCGCGGCGAGCGCGCGCCGTTGCCGCCGCTGGCCGCGCCGGCCACGCCGCTTGCCGGCAGCGAGCAGTTCTACGCGCCGGCGAGCGGGATCCTGGTGCATCGCGCGGCGATCGGCGCGACGATTCGCGCCGGCGATCCGCTGTTCGACATCGTCGATCCGCTGACCGATGCGGTCACGACCGTGTCGAGCCGCACCGACGGCGTGTTCTACATGCGCCGCGCGATCCGCTTCGTGACGGCCGGCGCGCCGCTCGGCCGCGTGACGGGCACGGTGCCGGTGCGCAAGGGGATGTTGCTCGGCGCGTGAGCGGCGGCGCGCTGAGGCCCTCCGGCGTCCGAAAGGCGCCGGGCAATTTCGTTCTCGTCAAATTGACCGGCTTGCGCCGCGTCGCTAAATTGGGCGGTGCGGAGCGTGCTCCGTGTTCCGTGAGAAGGAGTTGCAGCAGAGTCAGAGAGTTGAGCGGGCGGCACAAGCCGCCCGTCTTTTTTGTCCACGAGATGCCGTATCGCCGAGCCTGCCGCTCAGCCGCGTCGCGCCACCAGATCCGACACCGTCTGCGCGGCCTGCTGCAGCGGCCCGAGAAACTCCTTCACCATCTGCTTCGCGGTGTGCCGCTGCGCGTTGCCGCTGATGTTCATCGCGGCGATCACCTGCCCGCGCCGGTTGCGGATCGGCGCGGAAAGCGACATCAACCCCACTTCGAGTTCCTGGTCGACCACGGCCCAGCCCTGCTGGCGCACCTGCGCGATCGCCGCCTTCAGTTCGCCGAGATCGGTGATCGTGCGCTGCGTGTGCGCGCGGATGCCGCTTTGCGCGAGCGTCTCGTCGAGCGCCGCGTCGTCGAGCGCGGACAGCAGCACGCGGCCCATCGACGTGCAGTACGCGGGCAGGCGGCTGCCGATCGACAGGTTGATCGTCATGATCTTGCGGGTCGGCACGCGCAGCACGTAGACGATTTCGGTGCGGTCGAGCACGGCCGCCGAGCAGCTTTCGTGGATCTGCGCGGACAACTGCTCCATCACCGGATCGGCGAGATTCCAGAACGGCATCGACGTGAGATACGCGAAGCCGAGCTCGAGGATCTTCGGCGTGAGCCGGAACAGCCGGCCGTCGGCCTCGACGTAGCCGAGCGTCTGCAGCGTGAGCAGGATCCGGCGCGCGCCCGCGCGCGTGAGTCCGGTGGCCGACGCGACCTCGGTAAGCGTCTGCTCCGGGCGCTGGGCGTCGAATGCGCGGATCACCGCGAGGCCGCGCGCGAACGACTGCACATAGGAGTCGCCGGGTTTCTGGATGTCTTCGGTTGTCATGAACGGTCGAATTGTCGTGCAGCCGAGAAGATAGCGCATGGGGCCTGACACGCCAACCGCACCGCGGACCGGGCGCTTGACAGGTCGTCCCCGCACTCCCTATGATGCGTTGAACGTTCGATACACGATCTTATGTTCGTATATAGAACATTTAAGCGCATCCCGGCGGGCAATGCAAGGGGCGCGTTTCATTCACTTCCCAGCCTTGCATGAGACCGGAGACACTGATGACTGAAGCTTTTCTGTGTGATGCGATTCGTACGCCGATCGGCCGTTACGGCGGCGCACTGTCCGGCGTGCGCGCCGACGACCTCGGCGCGGTGTCGCTCAAGGCGCTCGTCGAGCGCAACCGCGACGTCGACTGGACCGCGATCGACGACGTGATCTACGGCTGCGCGAACCAGGCCGGCGAGGACAACCGCAACGTCGCACGCATGTCCGCGCTGCTCGCGGGCTTGCCGGAGGGCGTGCCGGGTTCGACGATCAACCGCCTGTGCGGTTCCGGGATGGACGCGGTCGGCGTGGCCGCGCGCGCGATCAAGTCGGGCGAGGCCGCGCTGATGGTGGCCGGCGGCGTCGAAAGCATGACGCGCGCGCCGTTCGTGATGGGCAAGGCTGCCAGCGCATTCGCGCGCCAGGCCGAGATCCACGACACGACGATCGGCTGGCGCTTCGTCAATCCGCTGATGAAAAAGCTGCATGGCGTCGATTCGATGCCGGAGACGGCCGAGAACGTCGCGGTCGACTACAACATCAGCCGTGCCGATCAAGATTTGTTCGCGCTGCGCAGCCAGCAGAAGGCCGCACGTGCGCAGCAGGACGGCACGCTCGCCGAGGAAATCGTGTCGGTCACGATTCCGCAGAAGAAAGGCGACCCCGTCGTCTTTTCGCGTGACGAGCATCCGCGCGAAACGTCGCTGGAGACGCTCGCGAAGCTGAAGGGCGTCGTGCGCCCGGACGGCTCGGTGACGGCCGGCAACGCGTCGGGCGTCAACGACGGCGCGGCCGCGCTGCTGCTCGCGAACGAAGCCACCGCGAAGCGTTTCGGCCTGACGCCGCGCGCCCGCGTGCTCGGCATCGCGACGGCCGGCGTCGCGCCGCGCGTGATGGGCATCGGCCCGGCACCCGCCACGCAGAAGCTGCTCGCGCGACTCGGCATGACGATCGACCAGTTCGACGTGATCGAGCTGAACGAAGCGTTCGCGTCGCAGGGTCTCGCGGTGCTGCGCATGCTCGGCGTCGCCGACGACGATCCTCGCGTGAACCCGAATGGCGGCGCGATCGCGCTCGGCCATCCGCTCGGCGCATCGGGCGCGCGTCTCGTGACGACCGCGATGTACCAGCTTCATCGCACCAACGGCCGTTTCGCGCTGTGCACGATGTGCATCGGCGTCGGCCAGGGCATCGCGATCGCGATCGAACGCGTCTGATCGCGTCTGATCGCATCGCGCGGCGGCGGCAGGATCGGGTCCACGCCGCTGCGCCGCTTCATCGCAGTTTCGACGCCAACGAAGTGGCCGTCACGAGATCGTCGTGACGGCCACTTCGTCGTTCAGCCTTCCATTCGTTGCGCAAGGCGGGCGACGAGCGCGTCGATCTCGGTGTCCGCGAACACCTCGACGCCATGCTCGCGCAGCAACGCCGCCGTGACGCCGGCACCGGCATGCCGCCGGCCCGAGAAACTCCCGTCATGAATGTAGCGGCTTCCGCACGACGGACTGCCGTCCGCGAGGATCGCGAAGCGGCAGTCGTGCGCGCGCGCGAGCGCCAGCGCGGTTTGCGCGCCGTCGACGAACGCTGCCGTGACGTCCGTGCCATGCACGTCGACGATGCGCGCGGCACCCGACAGCACGCGTTGCCCGGATGCCCCGCCTGCGATCTCGGCGGGCGGGCGCGGCACGCTCAATCCGCCTGCCAGTTCCGGGCAGACCGGCACCAGACGCCCTTCGCGTTGCCACCGTTCGAGCGCTGCGTGAGCGGCGGTCCGGGCCGAGCCGTTGTAGCGGACCGGGTGACCGAGCACGCACATGCTGACGAGGATCTTCGGCGGGGCCGGCTGCTGCGGTGCGTGCTGCACGGTCGTTCTCCGTGTTGGCGGCGTGGGTCGAACGGAAATGCTACGCGCGGCTCGCGGTCGGCGCTTCCATATGGATGTCTTCCGGCTCGAGCGCATGCAGCACCGGGTCGGGCGACGCGCTGACGGTGAAGCCGAGCCGCAGGTAGAAGTCGATCGTGTGCCGTGACGGCGTCGCAGAGACGTACAGACGTTTCGCACCCATCGCGCGCGCCTGTGCGCGGGCCGCGCGGTAGAGCCGCGCACCGAGCCCGCAGCCGCGCCAGTCATGGCTCACGTGCAGGAACTTCAACTGCAGCATGTCGCGCTGCGCGCCGAGCGGATCGGCGTCGACGATGACCGCCGCGACGAGCCGCGTGCCGTCGAACATCCCGACGCACCAGCCGCCGCGATCGTGACAGTCGAGCAGGATCGGCGTGTAGTGTTCGGCTTCGCCGTCGGGCCAGCCTTGCACGTCGTAGAAGTCCGGGACCAGATGCAGTTCGCCGTCGCGCAGCGCGTACAGATGGTGAATGATCTCGCGCCGGTCGATGGTCCACACGAGCGGCAGTTCGTCGCGCGCGAGCAGGCGGGCCGACAGCGCGTCGCGTTCGGTAGCGGTGCGGCGCGTCATCCGGTTGCCCCGCCGGCGGTGCGTTGCGAGCGGCATGTCGTATGCCGGTGTGGCCGATTCAGTTCGTGCCGGATCTTTTTCATCGAATTGATCGAATGTCGGTTGAATGGGGTGAAATGGGGCGAATCGTTTTGCCGCGCGTAGCGGCCGCCGGCATTGGTTTGCCGCCCGGCGTTCTCTCATAACGCATCGAGCCGCGGTGGAACAGCGCGGCATCGATTATCGCGAGATTATTTGATCCAGGTCATATTGATAAGCGAATCCGGTATTTTTTGCATTTCAAGGGTAAGGTTTTTGCCGGAATTGCCGACAGTAGGAACGAGACCGTCGTAAAGCGATAAACCGTTTTTCGGCTACTGAGCGTGATTTCTGCGCCGCGCGGATCCTGCCTTCCGATCCGCCTTTCGGAGCCCTGCTGCATGCGCAACAACCAGCCTGTCACCCAACAAGAATTCGAATTTCCCGACGACGTCACGTTGATGTCGACCACCGATGCCGACAGCTACATCACGTACGCGAACACCACGTTCGCCCATGTGAGCGGCTTCTCGAACGATGAGCTCGTCGGCCAGCCGCACAACGTCGTGCGGCACCCGGACATGCCGAAAGAGGCGTTCGCCGACATGTGGGCGACGCTGAAGAACGGCGAGCCATGGACCGCGCTCGTGAAGAACCGCCGCAAGAACGGCGACCACTACTGGGTGCGCGCGAACGCGGTGCCCGTGATGCGCAACGGCGCACCGCACGGCTACATGTCGGTGCGCACCAAGGCGCCGCGCGACGAGATCGCGGCGGCCGACGCGCTGTACCGCGCGTTCCGCGACGGCAAGGCCGGGCAACGCACGTTCCACAAAGGACTGGTCGTCCGTACCGGGCTGCTGCGCATCGTGTCGCTGCCGCAGACGATGTCGGTGCGCGCGCGCGTTCATTCGGCGCTGTGCGTGCTGGCGCCGGCCGTCGTCGGCGCGGGCTGGGCATGCGGGCTGGCCGGCGCCGGGCTCGCGGCGTTTGCCGCCGCGACGGCCGGCGTGTCGGTCGCGGCCGGGCTGTGGCTCGACGCGCAGATCGTGCGTCCGTTGAAGCGGTTGCACGACCAGGCGTTGAACGTCGCGACCGGCGAAAGCCGGCGCGGCGTGCGGATGAACCGCGTCGACGAGATCGGCATGACGCTGCGCACGATCAACCAGCTCGGGCTGATGTTCCGCTGGCTCGTCGACGACGTCAGCGAACAGGTGCACAACGTGCAGCGCGCGAGCAACGAGATCGCGCAGGGCAACAACGATTTGAGTGCGCGCACCGAGCAGGCCGCGTCCAGCGTGCAGCAGACGGCCGCGTCGATGGCCGAGATGACGGCCACCGTATCGAGCAATGCGGAGACGGCGTTGCAGGCGAACCAGTTGTCGGTGTCCGCGAGCGAAGCGGCCGAGCGGGGCGGGCAGGCGGTGAGCGAAGTCGTCGCGACGATGAGCGACATTACCGACAGCTCGCGCAAGATCGCCGACATCATCGGCGTGATCGACGGGATCGCATTCCAGACCAACATCCTCGCGCTGAACGCGGCGGTCGAAGCCGCGCGCGCAGGCGAGCAGGGCCGCGGGTTCGCGGTGGTCGCGGGCGAAGTGCGGGCGCTCGCGCAGCGCAGCGCGAATGCGGCGAAGGAGATCAAGACGCTGATCGGCGCGAGCGTCGAGCGGGTCGAATCGGGCGCGCGGCGGGTCGACGACGCGGGCAGGACGATGGAAGACATCGTCGCGCAGGTGAAGCGCGTGTCGGACCTGATCGCGGAGATCAGCTCGTCGACGGCCGAGCAGAGCACGGGGGTTGCGCAGGTCGATCAGGCGGTCGTGCATCTGGACAACATCACGCAGCAGAACGCGGCGCTGGTCGAGCAAAGCGCGGCGGCGTCGGAGAGCCTGAAGCAGCAGGCGACGCGGCTCGTGGATGCGGTGAACGTGTTTCGGTAATCGCCGGGGCGCGTGCTTGCGTATCCCGTCGCGACGAGGCGGCGAAATCTCTTTCCGGTTCGATCGGATTCGAATGCATCAAGCCGGATTTATTCGCGAATCCGGTCGAATGAATTGCCCTGAATGTTCAGATGATTGGCGTGCAAATGCTTGATAAAACTGAGTATTTGATTCACGTATAAACAAAGTGTTCGGCTAAATCAAGGCGATGAACGATTAATGCATATTTACCCGCGGTCGGCATAATGTTTTCGCCAGATTTGCCGAAAGCGCAGGAGTCTGATCGAACGCATGCGGGTCGCCCGCGATGCGTACGGTCTCGCATCCATCCACAGGCGGACGCAAGATCCGCAACACGGGACTCCATACCATGCGCAATAACCAGCCTGTCACGCAACGCGAATTCGATTTTCCGGACGACGCGACGCTGATGTCGACCACCGACGCGGACAGCTACATCAAGTACGCGAACGCCGCATTCATTCAGGTCAGCGGATTTTCCCCCGAGGAGATCGAAGGTCAGCCGCACAACGTCGTGCGGCACCCGGACATGCCGAAGGAGGCGTTCGCCGACATGTGGGCGACGCTGAAGAACGGCGAGCCGTGGACCGCGCTCGTGAAGAACCGCCGCAAGAACGGTGACCACTACTGGGTGCGTTCGAATACGGTGCCGGTCATGCGCAACGGGCAGCCGACCGGCTACATGTCGGTGCGCACCAAGGCGTCGCGCGACGAGATCGCGGCGGCCGACGCGCTGTACCGCGCGTTCCGCGAAGGCAAGGCCGGCAACCGCCGTTTCCACAAGGGCCTGATCGTCCGGGGCGGGCTGATGCGCGTCGCATCGCTGTTCCAGACGATGTCGGTGCGTGCGCGGCTGCATTCGACGCTGTGCGTGCTGGCGCCGGCCGTCGTCGGCGCGGGCTGGGCATGCGGGTTGACCGGCGGCGGCCTTGCGGCATTTACCGCCGCGACGGCCGGGGTGGCGATCGCGGCCGGGCTGTGGCTCGATGCGCAGATCGCGCGTCCGCTGATGCAGTTGCGCGACCAGGCGTTGCGCGTCGCGACCGGCGAAAGCCGTACCGGCGTCGCGATGAACCGCGTCGACGAGATCGGCATGACGCTGCGCACGATCAACCAGCTCGGGCTGATGTTCCGCTGGCTCGTCGACGACGTCAGCGAGCAGGTGCTCAACGTGCAGCGCGCGAGCAACGAGATCGCGCAGGGCAACAACGACCTGAGCGCACGCACCGAACAGGCGTCGACCAGCGTGCAGCAAACCGCGGCGTCGATGGCCGAGATGACGGCCACGGTGTCGAGCAATGCGGAGACGGCGTTGCAGGCGAACCAGTTGTCGGTGTCCGCGAGCGAAGCGGCCGAGCGCGGCGGGCAGGCGGTGAGCGAAGTCGTCACGACGATGAACGACATCACCGGCAGCTCGCGCAAGATCGCCGACATCATCGGCGTGATCGACGGGATCGCATTCCAGACCAACATCCTCGCGCTGAACGCGGCGGTCGAAGCGGCGCGTGCGGGCGATCAGGGGCGCGGTTTCGCGGTGGTCGCGGGTGAAGTGCGGGCGCTTGCGCAGCGCAGTGCGAATGCGGCGAAGGAGATCAAGACGCTGATCGGCGCGAGCGTCGAGCGGGTCGAATCGGGCGCGCGGATCGTCGATGGCGCGGGCAAGACGATGGAAGACATCGTCACGCAGGTGAAGCGCGTGTCGGACCTGATCGCGGAAATCAGCTCGTCGACGGCCGAGCAGAGCACGGGCGTCGCGCAGGTCGATCAGGCGGTCGTGCATCTGGACAACATCACGCAGCAGAACGCGGCGCTGGTCGAGCAGAGCACGGCGGCGTCGGAGAGCCTGAAGCAGCAGGCGACGCGGTTGGTGGATGCGGTGAACGTGTTCAGATGATCTGACAGTGGCGCCGGCCCTTCTGGCGTTTGGCGATGCTGTCTCGCTGCGTTGAGCGGCGTGTCATCCCAGCGCAAAAAGCGCGGGGATGACACGTTCTGACTGATGCATGAACTACCCCGGCAGGCGTCTTCTGCTACAGATTGGATTGGTGAACGCCTTGCGGCACCGTATCTCTGCGCCGCCGTGATGGGCAACTACCAGTTTCCGATCACATCTTTGGGTTTGATTCCATTTGGAAGTGTGATGACGAAATCCGGGGTATCGCTGTGCTGCGGGGAGTGCGACCACTGTATGTCCGTACCGAAGCCGATACTGACGCCCGCCCATTTCCCGGTTCCACCTGCTCCGAGGAATGGGCTGGTGTCGAGGTTGGGTGCGGACGGGAGTGTCACACCGGGCGGCAGTCGTTGCAAATCGGCAAGACTGATCGATTCGATGTTGAAATTGATGGCTGCCGCTCCGGGAGGCAAGATCGTGAATCCGTACATGATCAGGGCGTAGACGTCACCACCAGGCTTCAACTGAGTGAGAAGGACGCGCCCGAACTTCCGACTGTTGAATGTTTCTCGAAATCCGTTTCCGTTTGGCACACGGACATGCAATTGGTCGGCATCGTCCAGCCAGTTTTGTTCGACGATAGGCGAACGAGGATCCGAGTTGGCGTGAGTGGCGTCGAAAAATCGACCGTTTGCGTTGGTGATCTTGACGTGCAGGCGCCCTTGGGCGTCGCGGAATTGAATGGTACTGCTTTGCTTCAGATCCTGTGCATTGTAGTGCTCCGTTGCCAACATGTTTCCCATCCCGTCCGTTCGATAGACGTCACGGCTCCCATCGGCGTTGTAGCGATACTGCTCGACCTCCACCTTGACGTTCCCGTCGCCGATCTTCGCTCGTTCAATGACTCGCTCTCGGTTGTCATATGTTGTCGATTGTCGAAAGCCTGCGGCATCTCTTGCGTACTGAAGCACCGTTTTACTCTCAGGTGAACCGTCCTGCCCGAACCGGAATGAGGTGACGGAAACTTCCGTCCCGTTGGAGCGGTAATGAACAATCTGTGTAAGCCGATTCGAATCGTCGTACTTCGTAAGCGTGTATTCACCGTTGGACAGAGACGCATAGTCGACGCGGGCCTGACTTCCCGCAGGGCGGGACGATGTGAAGCGGCCCTCCGTGTCGAAGCTCGCACTCATTAGCGGTCTTCCGTCCGGAGAGCGGAACGCCATGGTCCGGCTACCGTCATCACGGTACGTCAAGTCGATAACGGGATACGATGTATTTTCCGGGGTATTTACCAGCATGGCACCGAGCGTGCCGTCCGGATTCCAGAGCGCTTTGTAGTAGTAGCCGCCACTGGCTGGCGCCGTCGTCGAATAGGCCGTTTGATCCGTATAAGTCGCGCTGTCCAGGCGAAACGACACGATCCTGCCCGCGACATCATAGGTAAGCGATTCGGCACCAATGTTTGCACCGCGCGAATTGAAATGAGTGACGTGTGTCGTGCGTCCGATTGCGTCACGGCCGTCGATGACCGAGCGGATTCCGCTTGGCGGTACCGTGGGTCCGGAGGGCGTGCCTGCTTCGGTGTCCGTGATCGGCACACCGTTGGCATCGCTCTTGACGATGGAGGTCAAGTTGCCTTTTTCGTCGTAGTTGTATGTTTCGATCCATTTTACTTGCTGTGAAGGATCGAGATGGGAGACTTGTGTGACCTTATTGTTCGCGTCGCGCGTCGTGATGCTTTGACGATTGCCGCTTGCATCGTATCGGTATTCGTTCTGTTCGAGTAGCGCTGCGCTCGAGTTGAAATGTTGTTCTTCTAGCAGTCGCTCAGATGATGGATCGAATTTCTGCTTCTTGAATGCTCCGGAAGACATGTAAATGAATTGCTCGATCGGAGCGCCCTGTTGGTTGGAATTGAGTTTTCCTGCCAGGAAGTCGTCGGGGAAGTACGTGCTGATTTCCCAGCGATCAAGCTGTAGTTGTGCAGCGATTACGGTATGAGTCGGCGATGTCGACGAGTAGGCGGCCAGATCGTCATATATCTTGAGAAGCGTTCCGGAGCCGCCGGAAGGAAGGTAGCGTTGGATCGCCGGCGGTGCTTCTGATGTTGCGACAATATCGGCATGGAGTCCAAGAATTGCGGCTAACGATTTCCAGAATGGTGGTGAATGATCGGATGGCATGCCAATGGACTTCGCGTATGCTTCCCATGCGAACTTTGAGGCGATACCTGTAAGAACCGCGACAAAGATGGCTACCGCCGTGGAAGTCGTAATGATGGCAATTGCTGCTCCAGTAAGCATGCCAGCTCCGACAGCGAAGGCCTTTTCTCCCACCGTGTATTCGGTCGCATTTCGATCCGCAAGTGTCGTAACGAGGTCGATGGCGCTTACTAGCGAGCCAAGATGTTTTCCTAATGTCGTGAAGGCGGTGGCAATATTTTTTGTCTGTGCTGCGGTGGAAAAAAATCCATCTGATCGAGATAAGGCTGACTTGTACTCGTTTACTTGATTCTTTAATGAGGCTGAGAGTCGATCCTGATCGATAGCACTCAATTCCCGATACGTTGCAGTGTTCAACGTGTCAAGATTTGCCAACAATGATTTGGCGATACTCGCGCGATCTGCACTTGCTTGGGCCATGCGTAGCACGTCATCGTAGCTCGCACGGAGCGCGCTCCCGGCTCTTTCGGAGAGCTTGCTTGCGTATGCAATGATCGTTTCCTGGATGGTGCCTTGCATCATTTCGTCAAATTCTTTTGAACTGCTCATGCATCCTCCTTGTTTGTGTATTTAAGAAAGGCCATTGATAAGTTAATTAGTAAGCCGATGCTTCCCCATATCGCTCCCCCTGCGAAAATCCAACCGGATGCAGTTAATGCGAACTTTGATTGATCAATTGGCATGCCGGGTAGTTGAATACCGTTGTTGTGATTTATTAAAATATATAAACATGAAATTAATAATGATATGATTAACGTTGATGAAATTAACCATTTGACCGGATGTCGCTTTTGTCGCGCCCGCATATCTGACAATACGTGCATTCGAGTACGGATCATTTGAACTAGAACTGCTGGCGTGATGAAAAGCATGATGGAGAAATAAAGGCCGGTGACTTCCGGGAATCGGGATCTGGCCTGATAGTGTCCAATCTCTGGAAAGTATTGCGTCATCGCTGCAACGAAGGCTGCGAGAGGCGGGTGAGTAGACAGTACGGTGTCTGATGAAAAAATTACGATGCTCGCGCTGACTGAAAATATCAGGATCATCTCTCGACTGCTGATCCAGTTGATGAGGTCGGTCGATCGATGTAGGTCACGGCTGGATTTCGTGGCTTTTCTTTGCATTTTTTCTATCCGAGTCCGTGTCGAATGATTTGGAATGACCGGGCAATTGAATTGGTAAGGTGTGAGCCGGCAGGCTTCTGATCGGTTTTGCTATATCTTTGAGTCGAATTCAGACATTTATTATTTGTCATGGTGCGTGTTCAATGATGTCGTGGCATCCACATTAGAAGATTGAACCCGGAATGGAAATCGGACGATTACGAAAATTCGTAGTCCTTTATGGGACAGCACTGTCCAATGGCAAATGAGCCTGTAGCCGCGCGTTTCCAGCGGGCGATGAGCCTGGAGCGAAGGAAACGCACCGGGTGTTGACTGCCGATGGGCGGCAGGCTGTTGGGGATGGTTGATCATCTGTCGGATGATCATCGACTTGGACGAAACAAGAATCCGCACCCCCGAACAGGTGCGCGCCGTACTCGACGGCATACAGACGCTGGATTTCACGCCTGCGGCCAACGCGCCAGCGCGTTGTGCGTGGATCGTGTCGGTTCTGGCGCGCTTGAGCTACCGCGAACTCAAACGTGATGACCGGGGGCTGGTGCTGCGCTACTTGCGCCGCTTCAGTGGCTTCAGCCGTGCGCATGTCACGAGACTGGTGTGGCGCTGGTTGCATTTCAAGACGCTGATTCGTCCCAAAAGCGCACCTTCGAACGCGTTCGCCAGGCGATATACGGAGGCCGATCTGGATGCGCTGGCCGAGGCCGAGCGCGAGTACGGCCGTCTTTCGGGCCCCGCCATGGTGGCCGTGTTGCGGCGCATGTATCAGGTCTATGGCGACCAACGGTTCGTACGGCTGCAGCACCTGTCGTCATCACATCTCTATAATCTGCGCCGCTCGGCCAAGTATCAGGGCCGCCATACGGTTCGCACGCGCACGCGAGCGGATTCGAGGGCAGCCGCCATCGCTGTTCGACGGGCCCCGACGCCCGAGAACCGGCCGGGCTTCATCCGCATCGACAGCGTGCATCAGGGCGACTTCCGCGGCCGCTGGAGCGTCTATCACATCAATGCAGTCGACTGCGTCACGCAATGGCAGGTGGTGGCCACCGTACCGACGCTCAGGCGCGAACACATGCTGCCCACGCTGAGCGCGATGCTGGCGCAGTTCCCGTTCGAGATTCTGGGATTTCATTCGGACGGCGGTTCCGAATACATCAACTACGAGGTGGCCGCCATGCTTGAGCAGGCGCGCATCGACTTCACGCGCTCGCGGCCGCGCTGCTGCAACGACAATGCGCTGGCCGAGGCCAAGAACGGCGCAGTGGTACGTCGGCAATTCGGTTACGCCTATATCCCCGCCGAGCGGGCCGTGCAGTTCAACGCGTTCTGCGAAGACCTGCTGAATCCGTTCCTGAATTTCCATCGGCCGTGTCTGTTCGGCACCGAAGTGCCGGACCCGCGAAAACCGGGCCGGCTGCGGCGAATACACCGGCATCAGGACGTCCAGACACCGCTCGAAAAGCTCGCCAGCCTTGCGCACGCCAACCGCTATTTGCGCCCGGGAATCACGCTCGAACTGTTGCTCGAACAGGCGCGCAACATGACCGACATCGAAGTGGCACGTCAGGTACGCCAGGCGCGCGACGCCATGATGAATCGGGTGGCCGTCGAAACCAAACCGTTGTACGGCGATGTTTGGAGCTTTGCGAAGACTCATGGAACTTGAGTCAATGCCCTAAAATGCCTTTCCTTTGCAAGGATCGACCGAACCGACACCCCCGAGACTGCCAGGCTCCTTTCGGAATTGGAATGTACTGGACGGCTCCGCGTAGGATCATGCTCTGGAGAGGCGCGGAACGAACTGTCACCGAAGTTCGCGGGCGGCTTACGCCTCGCGCAATGCAACGGACGAATTTCGTCCGATAGCGGACTATGGTTCCGCTATCGCGGGTTCATTCGGGCCTTGACGCGCCAGCGGGCCGGCGCCCCCGCCCAGATCTCTGCGAAATGCGAATGCTGACCGAATGGCAACGGAACAGCTATTGAGGAGCGTGGACGGGATTTCCTGGTAAACCACCCATGCTTGGGTGCATCCCGGGATTCGTCAGGCACCTTGCCGGATTTGCTGCAGGAGACATATGTCGAACACGCGGCGGCGAGATTAAAGCGGGATGGGGCGATGCGGAGATCAAGCGTTTCAGGCGGCGTACGTCTCACCGAGACGTAGCGAACGTATTGGGGAACAGGAAGACGATGCGGGCGCGACGGAGAGGGCCGCCGGCCCGCGTCGTGACCGCCCGGTTCCGGCCGGGCGGTCAGGGCCTGTCACGGATGCGACAGGCCGCGAACCGTCAGACGGCCAGGCAGAGGTACTTGATCACGACGTAGTCGTCGATGCCGTAGTGCGAGCCTTCGCGGCCGAGGCCCGATTGCTTGACGCCGCCGAACGGCGCGACTTCGTTCGAGATCAGGCCGGTGTTCACGCCGACCATCCCGTATTCGAGCGCTTCGGCGACCTTCCACACGCGACCGATGTCGCGGCTGTAGAAATACGCGGCGAGACCGAACTCGGTATCGTTCGCGAGGCCGATCACCTCGTCGTCGCTGCTGAACTTGAACAGCGGCGCGAGCGGCCCGAACGTCTCTTCCTTCGCGACCTTCATCGCCGGCGTGACGCCCGTCAGCACGGTCGGCTCGAAGAAGCCGTGGCCGAGCGCGTGACGCTTGCCGCCGGTCACGACGGTCGCGCCCTTCGCGAGCGCGTCCTCGATGTGCGCCTCGACCTTCAGCACGGCCGCTTCGTTGATCAGCGGGCCTTGCGTGACGCCCGGCTCCGTGCCGCGGCCGACCTTCAACTGGCCGACCGCCGCCGCGAGCTTCTGCGCGAACTGGTCGTACACGGCTTCGTGCACGTAGAAGCGGTTCGTGCACACGCACGTCTGGCCGCTGTTGCGGTACTTCGACGCGATTGCGCCCTGCACGGCCGCATCGAGATCGGCATCGTCGAACACGATGAACGGTGCGTTGCCGCCGAGCTCCAGCGACACCTTCTTGACCGTCGCCGCGCATTGCGACATCAGCAGGCGGCCGATCGGCGTCGAGCCGGTGAACGACAGCTTGCGCACGATCGGGTTCGACGTCAGTTCGCCGCCGATCGCCTTCGGGTCGCCCGTGACGACGCTGAACACGCCGGCCGGCACGCCCGCGCGCTCGGCCAGCACGGCCATCGCGAGCGCGGAGAACGGCGTCGCTTCCGCCGGCTTCACGACGATCGGGCAGCCTGCCGCGAGCGCCGGGCCGACCTTGCGGGTGATCATCGCCGCCGGGAAGTTCCACGGCGTGATCGCCGCGCACACGCCGATCGCTTCCTTCGTGACGACGATGCGCTTGTCGCTCGCCGGCGTCGGGATCGTGTCGCCGTACACGCGCTTGCCTTCTTCCGCGAACCACTCGAGGAACGAGGCCGCGTAGCCGATCTCGCCCTTCGCTTCGGCCAGCGACTTGCCTTGCTCGGTCGTCAGGATCAGCGCGAGGTCGTCGGCGTTTTCCATCATCAGGTCGTGCCACTTGCGCAGGATGACCGCGCGTTCCTTCGCGGTCTTCTTGCGCCACGCCGGCCATGCGGCGTTCGCGGCTTCGATCGCGTGACGCGTCTCGGCGGTGCCCATCGCCGGCACGGTGCCGAGCAGGCCGCCGGTTGCCGGGTTGCGGACGTCGAACGACTCGCCGTTCGCCGCGCCTTGCCATTCGCCGTTGACGTACGCCTGCTGGCGGAACAGCGACGGATCTTTCAGTGCCAGGGTTTCCTGAACAGTGCTCATATGAATCGCCTGCTTTGAAAAGGACGGATGAAAACGGCCGCCGCCGTCTTCACGACGGCGGCGGCACATTCAGTTGAAGTGAGCGGGACCTCAGGCCGGCACGCCGACCGTTTCCTTCAGCACTTCCTCGAGGATCACGAGCGCTTCGTCGAACACGGCCTCGGGAATCGTTAGCGGGAACAGGAAGCGCACGACGTTCGAGTACACGCCGCACACGAGCAGCAGCAGCCCGCGCTCGAGCGCGCGCGCCTGCACGCGCTTCGTGAACTCGGCGTCCGGCTCGCCCGTGCCCGGCTTCATGAATTCCACGGCGATCATCGCGCCCGGACCGCGGACGTCGGCGATCTGCGGCACGTCGGCCTGCAGCGCGTTCAGCTTCGCCTTCAGCACGTCGCCCAGTTGCGTCGCGCGCTCGCACAGCTTCTCTTCGTCGATGATCTCGAGCACCGCGTGCGCCGAGGCGACGGCCAGCGGGTTGCCCGCGTACGTGCCGCCGAGGCCGCCGGGCGCTGCCGCGTCCATCACGTCCGCACGGCCGACGACGCCCGACAGCGGCATGCCGCCCGCGAGGCTCTTCGCCATCGTGATCAGGTCGGCCAGCACGTCGTAGTGCTGCATCGCGAACAGCTTGCCGGTCCGCGCGAAGCCCGTCTGCACTTCGTCGGCGATCAGCAGGATGCCGTGCTCGTTACAGATCTTGCGCAGCGCGCGCACGAATTCCGCCGGCGCCGGGTTGAAGCCGCCTTCGCCCTGGACCGGTTCGAAGATGATCGCGGCGACGCGCTTCGGATCGATGTCGGCCTTGAACAGCATCTCGATCGCCTTGATCGAGTCGGCCGTCGTCACGCCGTGCAGCGCGTTCGGGTACGGCGCGTGGAACACGTCGCCCGGGAACGGGCCGAAGTTCAGCTTGTACGGGGCGACCTTGCCGGTCAGCGCCATGCCCATCATCGTGCGGCCGTGGAAGCCGCCCGAGAACGCGATGACGCCCGGACGGCCGGTTGCCGCGCGCGCGATCTTGATCGCGTTTTCGACGGCTTCGGCGCCGGTCGTGAAGAGCGCCGTCTTCTTCGGGAAGTCGCCCGGCGCGCGGTCGTTGATCTTTTCCGCCAGCTCGACGTACGACGCGTACGGGACGATCTGGTAAGCGGTGTGCGTGAAGCTGTTCAGCTGATCCGCGATCGCCTTGACGATCTTCGGATGGCGGTGGCCCGTGTTGAGCACCGCGATGCCGGCGGCGAAATCGATGAAGCGGCGGCCTTCGACATCCCACAGCTCCGCGTTCTCGGCGCGGGCTGCGTAGAAATCACACATCACGCCGACGCCGCGCGGGGTGGCGGCGTTCTTGCGGGCCTGCAGGTCGGCATTCTTCACGGTCATCTCCTTGATGTTCTGTCCGGTGGGATAAAAATCGGCCGCGTTGGCAGCCCATGGAGGCGACTATAATCACATTTGGCTCTGACAATCAGAGCCATTTAAATAAATATTCAGGAGCCAATCATGCGCGCAAGCGTGTTGTCGGACTGGCTGGCGCAGCGCCTCGTGCGCGGCGGCGCACAGCCGATCTACCGGCAGCTGCACCGTCTGCTGCAGCAGGCGATCCTGTCGCGCGAACTGCCGGCCGGCACGCGCGTGCCGTCGTCGCGGCTGCTCGCGGCCGAGCTCGGGATCGCCCGCAACACGGTCACGCAGGTTTACGAACAGCTTGCGCTCGAAGGCTATGTGAACTCGGCGACCGGCCGCGGCACGTTCGTCGCCGACAGCGCGCCGGACGAGATCGTCGGCGCGGCGCCCGATCCGGCCGCCGGCCCGGCGGTGGTGCTGCCGTCCGCGCGGCGGCTGTCCGCGCGCGGCACGCGGCTCGTCGAGGGCGCGGGCGTGTCGAAGCGCCAGGGCGGCGCGTTCATGCCGGGCGTGCCCGATGTGTCGCGATTTCCGGCGCGCGTGTGGACGCGGCTGCACAACAAGTACTGGCGGCGCCTGCGTCCGGACCTGCTGACCTACGCGCCGGGCGGCGGGCTCGCGCTGCTGCGCGAGGCGCTGGCCGATTACCTGCGCACGTCGCGTTCGGTGCGCTGCACGCCCGAGCAGATCGTGATCACCACCGGCATCCACCAGTCGATCGACCTCGCGGTGCGGCTGCTGACCGATCCGGGCGACGCGATCTGGACCGAGGACCCGTGCTACTGGGGCGTGCGCAGCGTGCTGAACGTGTCGGGGCTCACCACGCGGCCGATTCCGGTCGACGAGGAAGGGATCGCGCCGTCCGCGGCCGATCTCGCCGAGCCGCCGAAGCTGATGCTCGTCACGCCGTCGCACCAGTATCCGCTCGGGATGGTGATGAGCCTCGCGCGGCGCCGGATGCTGCTCGAATATGCGCGCCAGCACGGCTGCTGGATCATCGAGGACGATTACGACAGCGAGTTCCGCTACGGCAGCCGGCCGCTCGCGTCGCTGCAGGGGCTCGACACGGCCGGGCAGGTGATCTACGTCGGGAGTTTCGGCAAGACGCTGTTTCCGGGGCTGCGGGTCGGCTATCTCGTCGCGCCGGAGCCGCTCGCGGAGAGCTTCGCGACCGCGAGCGCCGAGCTGTACCGCGAGGGGCAGTTGCTGCAGCAGGCCGTGCTGGCCGAGTTCATCGCGGAAGGGCACTTCGTGTCGCATATCCGCAAGATGCGCACGCTGTACGGGCAGCGCCGCGAGGTGCTGCTCGATGCGGTCGCGCGCCGCTACGGCGACACGCTGCACGCGCTCGGCAGCGATGCGGGGCTGCATCTCGTCACGCAGTTGCCGGACGGCGTCGACGATCGCGCGGTCGCGCAGGCCGCGCTCGAACGCAACATCGTCGTGCGGCCGCTGTCCGGCTATTACGCCGAGCGCGAACGCGCGGCGTCGGGCCTGCTGCTCGGCTATGCGTGCGTGCCGGAGGACGAGATCGCGACCGCGTTCGCAACGCTGGCCGAAGCGATCGACGAGCGGGCGTTCGGCAAGGTTGCCGCCGAGGTTTGAGTGCGGCGGTACGACGGCCGGTATCGCGATGCGGCGCGCGCTGCGGACGCGCAAGCGGCCAGCCGTTGCCGCCGTGCGGCATCGACCGTTCGGGTATTCAAAGCCGGATCAGCGCCGCGCCCGCGACCACCAGCGCGCACGCGGCGAGCCGCTGCGCGCCGGGCCGTTCGCGCATCACGAACCAGCCGATCGCGACCGCGAAGATCGAACTCGTTTCGCGCAGTGCCGACACCGTCGCGACCGGCAGGTGCCGGTACGCGAGGATCACGATCCCGTAGGCGGCGAGCGAGATCGTGCCGGCGATCGCGCCCTGCGTGAGCGCGGTGCGCGAGCCGAGCACCGCGCGCGGGCCGCCGCGCACCGCGCAGACGAGCACGAGCTGCGGCACGCTCCACAGCACGTATACCCACGCGATGTAGCCGAGCGCGCTGCCCGACACGCGCGAGCCGATCCCGTCGCAGATCGAATACGACGCGATGAACACGCCCGTGAGCAGCGCATACGGCACGCCTTCCCCGGAGAACCGGAAACCGCGCCGCAGCGCGAGCGACATGATCCCGAACGACACGAGCGCGATGCCGGCGAAGCCGAACGGCGTCGGTCGCTCGTGCAGCACGGCGAGCGCGAGCACCGACACGAGCAGCGGCGAGATCCCGCGTGCGATCGGGTAGATCTGGCCGAATTCGCCGTTGCGGTACGCCCGCGCCAGCGTGAAACAGTATGCGACCTCGAGCGCCGCCGACGCCGCGATATACGGCCACGCGGCGCGCGCCGGCGCGGGCAGCAGCGCGACGCCGGCGATGCCGAACGCGAGATACGGCAGCGACATCGTGCCGAGCTGGACGAGCCGGTCCTCGCTGACATGAAGGAAGGCATTCCAGATCGCGTGCAGCAGCGCGGAGCACAGCACGAGGCCGATGAACAAGTGATCCATGAAAGAGGGCGCGGACGCGCAACGTAGCGGGGCGAACGGTCGATTATGTGGGTATCGGGCACATTCGCACGGAATTGTCGATAATGGAACGTTGTTATTCACCGGATGCCGACGATGACCGAAGCCACCCTCACTCCGCCCGCCGTTCCGCGCCTCACGAGCCTGTCTCACGGGGGCGGCTGCGGCTGCAAGATCGCGCCGGGCGTGCTGTCCGAACTGCTGAAGCGGGCGACCCCGCCGGCGCTGTTCCCCGATCTGCTGGTCGGCACCGAGACGTCCGACGACGCGGCCGTCTACCGGCTGAACGACGAGCAGGCAATCGTCGCGACGACCGACTTCTTCATGCCGATCGTCGACGATCCGTTCGACTTCGGCCGCATCGCGGCGACCAACGCGCTGTCGGACGTCTACGCGATGGGCGGCAAGCCGATTCTCGCGCTCGCACTGGTCGGCATGCCGATCAACGTGCTGCCGCACGAGACGATCGCGGCCGTGCTGCGCGGCGGCGAATCGGTGTGCGCGGAGGCCGGCATTCCGGTCGCGGGCGGCCATTCGATCGATTCGGTCGAGCCGATCTACGGGCTTGCGGCGATCGGCGTCGTGCATCCGTCGCGCGTGAAGCGCAACGCGGCCGCGCGTGCGGGCGACGTGCTCGTGCTCGGCAAGCCGCTCGGCGTCGGCGTGCTGTCGGCCGCGCTGAAGAAGAACCAGCTCGACGCTGCCGGCTATGCGCAGATGGTCGCGACGACCACCAAGCTGAACCGTCCCGGCGCGGCGCTCGCCGCGCTGCCGGGCGTGCATGCGCTGACCGACGTCACGGGCTTCGGGCTGCTCGGGCACACGCTCGAGCTCGCACGTGGCGCGAACCTCACCGCGCGCGTGCACTACGCGTCGCTGCCGTGGCTGGCGGGCGTCGAGGCCTTCGTCGCCGACGGCGTGTTGACCGGCGCATCGGGCCGCAACTGGGCAGCGTACGGCAGCGACGTGCGGCTTGCCGACGGGCTGCCGCCGGTCGCGCAGGCCCTGCTGACCGATCCGCAGACGTCCGGCGGCCTGCTGGTCGCGTGCGCGCCGGACGCGGTCGACGACGTGCTCGCCTGCTTCCGCGCCGACGGTTTCGACCGCGCGGCCGTGATCGGCGAGATGGTGGACGGGCCGTCGCGCGTCGACGTCGCCTGACGCGTCCTGACGCGTCTTTAGTCGCGGTGGTTCGCCGACGGCCGGTAGAATCGATGCCTTCCCTCGACGGCATCGACGAACCGATGAGCGATTTCCTGTTCGGGCTGATGATCGCGCTGTCGGTCGGGCCCGTCGCGCTGATGATCGCGCATTACGGCATGCGCGCCGGCACCGCGAGCGGCGTGCGCGCCGCGGTGGGCGTGGCGTCGGCCGACGGCTGCTATGCCGTTCTCGCATTCACGATCGGTGCGATGCTGGCGGGCACGCTCGCGTCGCACCTGTCGCTGTTTCGCTTCGTCGGCGCATGCGTGCTGCTCGCGATGGGCGCACGCATGATGTGGCAGGCGCCGAGGGATCGGCGCCGCACGCTGGACGGCGCTGCGCCGCCGCCGGGCACGCGCCCGTTCACGTCGATGTTCTTCGTCACGCTCGCGAATCCGCTGACCATCCTGCTGTTCTACGGCTACGCCACCGCTGCCGCCGGTGCGCATCGGCACTGGCTCGCCGGTGCCGCCTGCGTATTTGCCGGCAGCCTCGTCGGGCAGCTCGTGTTCGCCTTCGGCGGCAGCATGATCGGGCGTATCGTGAAGTCGCCGCGATGGCTGGCGGCGAGCCATGTGGTTGCCGCGCTCGTCGTGCTCGGTTATGGCGTGGCGGGGATCGTGCGCGGATAGCGGTTTGCGGCAGTGAGCCTCGGTGCAGGGCGTTTCGTCGCTGCGCAGGCCAACCGGATAGCATTCCTGATTTTTATCGCATCGACCGATGCGCGACACAATCCATGCACGTCACGTCGGCAATTGCCACAGGCCGTTTCGTAGTCGGGTTCCGCATCGCGCAAGCGCGTTCTATACTCCCTCGCGCAGTCTCCGAGAGCCGTTCTCACCCAACATCATTGAAACAAGGAACGCCGATGCTGACTCGCTCCATTCTTTCCGCTGCTGCATTCTCGCTGGCGGCCTGTGCGACCGCGCCGTCGATCGCGCAGGACAACCAGGGCAACCAAGGCAACGATGCGGGCAACGCTGCATTCGCCGAGACCGGTGCACAGGGCCGCCCGGTCAAGGTGATGATCATCACGATGTTCGGTCCGGAGGGCCAGGCATGGCTCGACCGGATCGGGCCGTGGCGCGACATCGCCGTGCCCGGACTGTCGCCCGACTATCCGGCCGTTCACTGCAACAAGCAGGACGTGTGCGTCGTGACGACCGGCATGGGCTACGCGAACGCCACCGCGTCGATCATGGCGCTCACGTTCTCGCGGCGCTTCGATCTGCGTCACACGTACTTCCTGGTTTCCGGCATCGCGGGCGTCGACCCCGCGCAAGGCACGGTCGGCTCGGCCGCGTGGTCGAAATACCTGGTCGATTTCAGCTTGCAGTGGGAACTCGATGCACGCGAGATTCCGGCCGGCTGGAACACGGGCTATCTCGGCATCAATACGAAGAGCCCGAGCGACAAACCGCCGCTCGATTACCGCACCGAAGTGTTCCAGCTCAACCCGAAGCTGACCGATGCCGCGTATGCGTTGTCGCGCAACGTCGTGCTCGCCGACAGCGCGCAGGCCCAGGCGGCGCGCGCGAAGTTCACGTACGCGCCGGCGAACCGGCCGCCGACGGTGATCCAGTGCGACACGTCGTCGGGCAACACGTGGTTCTCGGGCACGCTGATCGGCGAGCGTGCGCGCCAGTGGACCAAGATCCTGACCGACGGCAAGGGCACCTACTGCATGACCGCGCAGGAAGACAACGCGACGTTCGAAGCGCTCAAGCGCGCGGCGAGCGTGAAGCGCGTCGACCTGTCGCGCGTGGCGGTGTTGCGCACGGGTTCCGATTTCGACCGGCCGTATGCGGGGCAGACGAGTGCCGACAACCTGCTGAACTACGCGGACCAGGGCGGCTTCGCCCCGGCAACCGAAAACCTGTACCGCGCGGGCAACCCGCTGGTGCAGGACATCGTCACGCACTGGGGAGAATGGCGCGACGGGGTGCCGCGCCGGTAACGGTGTGGCGACGCGCTGAAGTCACTCCATCATCCACGCATGGCGGAGCTCCGGGCGCGTCAATATCGCCCGGAGCGATCGGATTGCGGCTCGCGGGAACCGTGCCGAGGATCACGGCCCGGGTTGGGGCAGCTTGAGTTCGATGCGCGTGTATTCGGGGCCCAATAATTGCATGGTCGCCGTTTCGCCGTGCTCGTCCGTCATGCCGATGTATTGCGTTGCACTGGTGCTGATCCGGTAGCAGGTGTGCATCAACGGCTTCCGGCCTTGATCTCGCAAAAGCAACGTCTGATGGCGTGTGCGCGCAGTCCAGCGTTCCGTCGTCACAAAACGCGCCGGTGCGGGCTCCCGGACGTCGCCGCACGAAAAGCGGACCGAGTCGGGCTCAGGCCCGGGCGTCGCGGGTGTCAGTGCATGACTCGCGACACCTGGTGCACCTGCCGAGTTGCAGAGATCCTGACAGCCCGCCGGCGGGCATTTCGGGACGAACTGGATCCAGAGCTGCTTTTTGTCGTCGGGATCGAGCCTGCCGTTCCTGCGCGATACGATTCGCTCGTCGACGTAAATGTCATCGGGCGACATGCCGAGTTGCACGAGAAAGGATTGCATCTGCGCACCGCGTTGTCGCGCGAGCTGCTTGGGCCGGTTTTCCCATTCGTAGGCCGCCGCGTCGATCGAGGCCGTCGCCCCTTCGCGCGTCCATTCCCGGGCGGCCAGGTAATGCCTGGCGACGGCGAGCCTGTCGCTATTGGCGATCTCGGCCGAATTCAGCGGCAGTTCCATGCTGTCGGTCAACAAGATCGTGCATGCATCGGCCTGGATCGGGAGTGACAGGAAGGCGCCGAGTATGACGGCGAGGGCATGTTTCATCGGTCGCTCCAGTTCACCGCGCCAGAATGAACCACGCGATGTTGTCCGCGTTGCCGATCGCCATGCCCGGATAGCGTTTGGCGAACTGGGCGCAGGCCCGGCGACCGTATGCCGCCGGGTGATCCCCGGCGTCGAAGGTGTCCGCGAAATGGGCGCATTCATGAACAATCGTGAGTTGCTGCGAGGAGAGGTTTCCAGCCGATCGCTCCGGGAGCGAGCAGAACGGGAGACTGATGGCGATCGTATGCGTTGCAGTGTCGGGGTGACAGACATGCGCAACCTCGATGTCGACATTCTCCATGTTCGGCAGACATGCTGTTTCCCGGTCGGCATCGGAACCGACACGGACGAAGTTCGTTGGGCCGAGGCGAGCCATCACTCTGGCAAGGGCGTCGAGCCCCGTCGTGAGTTTGCGTCTTGCATTCATGTTTGCCGAGCCGAACCACGCGACGACGCGAGCTTCGGTGGCCGGATTCCATCGCATCAGTTCCCGACGCCGTTGCAGTGTGATCTCGACGGCTTCGTCCCGCAATTCAAGCATCCGTTTCCTGAACGCGGCATCCGTCATGTTCGGGCAGACTGGCGGTTCGTCGAACGATACATCGAGTTGTGGCGACGTATTCATAGGCACGCTCCATAGGGACATCTTTGGGAGTGCCGATGCTAAGTGCCTGAAGCCGACCGACGATGTACCCAATTTCGGTCGGCGGAGCGAACAAAGATTGGGAAGTGTGAACGAGAGATGGGAAAGGCCGCGGTTTTTCGTGGCGCACACGTGTTCTTGCGCCTGCTCAACCGACGTGACGATCGGGATTGAAGCAGCTTGGGCGCGCGATATGCGGCCAACGGAACATCGGGAATGACGGCGAGCACGACGCGCCAGCGTTCCTGGCCGGTGTCAATCGATGTAGCCGCGCCTGATGGGATTCGTCCACTGGATTGACTTCGGAGAACGTCGACAATTGTGTCGCTACGACCATTACTGCAACGAACGCACGAGACGCTGCACTGGTCGGTGGCTTCGCCCCTGGCACCGAAAACCTGTACCGCGCGGGCAACCCGCTGGTGCAGGACATCGTCACGCACTGGGGAGAATGGCGCGACGGGGTGCCGCGCCGTTGATGGCCGGACGATCCCGTCGACGGGTCAATGCACCGATCAACGCACGGTTCAGTGCGATCGCGGTGCGGAACGGAACGGCGTCCAGACGGGCGTGGTGTCGTCCCAATGATCGAGCGGCGAAGGAAGTTGATCGTTCATCACAGACTCCTGCAACTAACTGACTAATCGAGTAGGTGGTATCGCGACGCCGCGCACCGGATCATCCGTTGCGCGGCGTTGCACGTTGACGGGCGTTTAGCGGCCCCCGCCGGCGAGCTGGTTGCTTTCCGGCGTCGGGCGATACGGGCCTTGCGCGACTTCGAGGCCTTGCGGATACGAATTTGCCTTGCGCAGCCAGGCCAGCGTGCCGTCGCGGCGGGCCTGCACGACTTCCGCGCTGACTTCGGCGCGGGTGCGCGGGCCATTGGTGTGCTGCGAGTACCACGACGTGTTGCCGTAGTCGCCGGCATGCGGGGTGTTCGTATCGGCGAAGGCCGGTGCGGACACGACGAGAGCGAGGGCGACGGCGGAGAGAAGATGGCGGCGGTTCATGACGTAACTCCTGTGTTGGTCGGAGTTGGCGCGTGAGCGCTTGCTCCGGTCCCGTCCAGCGGGCTGTTCGATGCGCAACAGGTGCGCGACAGGGTTTACTCTAGGTACCTGTTCCGGCGCGATAAATGCGCCTGACGCGAATTGAATTGTCGTGATGGTGGAACAATCGCAATCCGCCATGCCGACGGGGGCATTCGAAAATCGCGCACAGCCGCGTGCAGCGGGCCTCGCAGCGATGCGACGCTGCCCGTGCAACGACACGCACGAACGATTGCCGCGCGCGACGCAAAGGTGTGATGCGGATCCGGGAACGATGACGGGTACGGCGGGGAGGGCGGCGCGAACGCGACGCCGTAGCAGCACAAAGTGGCGCCCAGGCGGCGCCGAAGCCGCACGAATGCGGCACGGCGCGCGGGCCGGCCAGCCCGCGCGCCGCGATTCAGATGCTTACGCGACCCACTCGTTGATGACCGGCGTATCGAGCGCCGGTGCGCGCTCGGCTTCCTCGAACGTGCGCTTGCTGCACGTCGCATCGAGGCTGCCCTTGCCGCTCAGCAGCGGGCAGCGGTCGAACACTTCGGCGATCCAGTCGACGAACACGCGCACCTTCGGCGACAGGTGCCGGCTATGCGGATACACGACCGAGATCGGCATCGGCAGCGGCTTGATGCCGGGCAGCACTTCCTTGAGCCGGCCTTCGCGCAGGTGCGGCAGCACCATGAACAGCGGCGGCTGGATCAGCCCGAAACCCTCGATGCCGCAGGTCACGTACGCATCCGCATCGTTGACCGACACGATGCCGTTCATCTTGATCTCGGTTTCCTTGCCGTCGATCAGGAACGACCAGTCGATCGTGCGGCCGGTGCGGCTCGAGAAATAGTTGACGGCCTTGTGGTCGTTCAGGTCCTCGATCGTCTGCGGCTCGCCGTGGCGCTCGAGATAGTCGGGCGAGGCCACCGTCACGCCTTCGAACAGGCCGACACGGCGCGCGACGAGCGACGAGTCCTGCAGCGCACCGACGCGGATCACGCAATCGACGCCTTCCTGCAGCAGATCGACCGGGCGATCCGACAGCCCGAGCTGCAGATCGATGTCCGGATAGCGCGTATGGAATTCGCACAGCGACGGAATCACGAGCAGCCGACCGATCGAGCCCGGCATGTCGATACGCAACTTTCCGTGCGGCTTCCGGTTGTTGTTCTGGAAGCTTGCTTCGGTTTCCTCGACATCGGCGAGGATCCGCACGCATCGTTCGTAGTACGCGGCGCCGTCCGGCGTCAGCGACAGCCGGCGCGTGGTCCGGTGCATCAGACGCACGCCGAGGAATGCTTCGAGATTCTGGATGATCGTCGTGACGGACGCCCGCGGCAGGCTGAGCGTTTCTGCTGCCTTGGTGAAGCTGCTTGTATCGACGACGCGAGTAAACACCTGCATGGCCTGAAGCCGGTCCATCACAACCTCCGCAATCTAATGAGCCCGGGAACAAAGAGGCTGCGTCGCTTTGTAGGCGACGCAGCCTGGGATTGTTCGGGGGCGTTGAATTGTGTTGCCGGATTATAGGCATTTATCCGGATGTCTGCCGGACCCAGAATGCGTTCCATCTCGAAATGGATGCTGCATCGTCATGGACGCTTCTGAATTCAGCAAATTCCTGCAAGCCGCATTGCCCGCCGAAGCCAGAGCCGGCGCGGCGCTGACGGTCGCGGAGGTGGAAATCCCCGGCTACGCGCAGGACATCGTGCTGCGCCTGTATCGGCGCACTGACAAGACCGGATTGCCGGTAGTGCTTTATTTCCACGGCGGCGGCTTCGTGCGCGGCACGCTCGAAGACGCGGATTTCGCCGCGCGTTTTTTAGCAGAACGCTTACCAGCGCTCGTAGTGTCGGTCGATTATTCGCTCGCGCCGGCCTTTCCTTTTCCGGCCGCGCCGGAGGATGCGTATCGCGCCGCCGTGTGGGCCGCGACGCGCGCCCGCGCGTTCGGCGGCAATCCGAAGAAGATCGGCGTCGCGGGCCATGACGCGGGCGGGCAGCTCGCGAACTGTCTCGCGTTCATCGCGCGCGATCGCGGTGAGGTGTCGATCGCCGCGCAGGCGCTGTTCGGGCCGATGCTCGATCCGAGCATGACGCGCATCGGCGACGCCGAACGCCTGTCGTCGGACATTACCGCGCGCGAATGCGCGGCCTGTTATCGCGCGTATCTGCCGCAGGCGGCGCAGCGCATGCACCCGTACGCGGCGCCGCTCGAATCGGTGCGCCTCGCGGGCCTGCCGCCGACGCTCGTCGTCACCGCGCAGAACGACGTGCTGCACGTCGAAGCGGAGAAATATGCGGGCTGCCTGATTTCGTCGGGCGTGCTCACGCAGGTGATCCGCTACCCGGACGTCTCGCACGCGGCGCTCGCGACGCATGAAGCCGCGCTGGAGGAAGCCGTGCGCTTCTTCCAGTGCCGCTTCCAGGCGCGCCAGCCGAACCGTTCCGAATAACCAGACCAATCCACGCTTATTGGAGATCCACATGGCCATCCTACGTACCTCTCGTTCCCGAATCGCGACCGCGGCGATCGTGACGCTCGCCGTCGTCGGTCTCGGCACGTTCGGCGCGATGCGCGTGAATGCGAACGCGCCCGAGAAAGCGGCGGCGCCGCTGCCCGAAGTCGACGTCGCGACCGTGGTGCCGCAGACCGTCACCGACTGGCAAAGCTATTCGGGCCGCCTCGAAGCCGTCGAGAAAGTCGACGTGCGCCCGCAGGTGTCGGGCACGATCGTCGCGGTGAACTTCAAGGACGGCGCGCTCGTGAAGAAAGGCGACGTGCTGTTCGTGATCGACCCGCGCCCGTACCAGGCGGACACCGACCGGGCGGCCGCTCAGCTCGCGGCCGCGCAGGCGCGTGACGGCTACGCGCAGAGCGACTGGCAGCGCGCGCAGCGGCTGATCGGCGACAACGCGATCGCCAAGCGCGACTACGACGAGAAGCAGAACGCCGCGCGCGAAGCGCACGCGAACCTGAAGGCCGCCGAAGCCGCGCTGGAAACGGCGCGCATCAATCTCGGCTATACGCGGATCACGGCGCCGGTAGCGGGCCGCGTGTCGCGCGCGGAGATCACGGTCGGCAACGTCGTGTCGGCCGGCGCGTCGGCCGCGCCGCTGACGACGCTGGTATCGGTGTCGCCGATCTACGCGTCGTTCGATGCGGACGAGCAGACCTACCTGCAATACATCAACGGCGCGCGCGACGGCCGCAAGGTGCCGGTCGAGCTCGGCCTGGCGAACGAGACGGGCTACTCGCGCAGCGGCGTGATCGATTCGGTCGACAACCGGCTCGACACGTCATCGGGCACGATCCGCGTGCGCGCGCGCTTCGACAACGCGGACGGCGAACTCGTCCCGGGCCTCTATGCGCGCGTGAAGGTCGGCGGCAGCGCGCCGCACCAGGCGCTGCTCGTCGACGACGTGGCGATCAACACCGACCAGGACAAGAAGTTCGTGTTCGTCGTCGACCAGCAGGGCCGCGTGTCGTACCGCGAAGTGCAGCAGGGCAACCAGCACGGCAACCGGCGCGTGATCGTGAGCGGCTTGTCGGCCGGCGATCGCGTGATCGTGAACGGCACGCAGCGCGTGCGGCCGGGCGAGCAGGTGAAGCCGCACATGGTCCCGATGACGGGCGGCGATGCGCCGTCCGCGCCGCTCGCGAACAACGCGAAGCCGGCCGCACCGGCGAAGGCGGAATCGTAAGCGGAACGCCGCTACGTTTTCCGCGTTCAACCAGACAGAGCAACCCATGAACATCTCAAAATTCTTTATCGACCGGCCGATCTTTGCAGGAGTCCTATCAGTCATCATCCTGCTCGGCGGGGTGATCGCGATGTTCCTGCTGCCGATTTCGGAATATCCGGAAGTCGTGCCGCCTTCCGTGATCGTGAAGGCGCAGTACCCGGGCGCGAACCCGAAGGTGATCGCCGAGACGGTCGCGTCGCCGCTCGAGGAACAGATCAACGGCGTCGAGGACATGCTGTACATGCAGTCGCAGGCGAACAGCGACGGCAACATGACGATCACCGTCACGTTCAAGCTCGGCACCGATCCGGACAAGGCCACGCAGCTCGTGCAGAACCGCGTGAACCAGGCGTTGCCGCGCTTGCCGGAAGACGTGCAGCGGCTCGGCATCACGACGGTGAAGAGCTCGCCGACGCTGACGATGGTGGTCCACCTGATCTCGCCGGACAACCGCTACGACATGACCTACCTGCGCAACTACGCGCTGATCAACGTGAAGGATCGCCTGTCGCGGATCCAGGGCGTCGGCCAGGTGCAGCTGTGGGGCTCGGGCGACTACGCGATGCGCGTGTGGCTCGATCCGCAGAAGGTCGCGCAGCGCGGGCTGTCCGCCGAGGACGTCGTGCAGGCGATCCGCGAGCAGAACGTGCAGGTCGCGGCCGGCGTGATCGGCGCGTCGCCGTCGCTGCCCGGCACGCCGCTGCAGTTGTCGGTGAACGCGCGCGGCCGTCTGCAGACGGAGGACGAATTCGGCGACATCGTCGTGAAGACGACGCCGGACGGCGGCGTCACGCGCCTGCGCGACATCGCGCGGATCGAGCTGGATGCGTCCGAGTACGGGCTGCGCTCGCTGCTCGACAACAAGCCGGCCGTCGCGATGGCGATCAACCAGTCGCCGGGCGCGAACTCGCTGCAGATCTCCGACGAGGTGCGCAAGACGATGGCCGAGCTGAAGCAGGACATGCCGGCCGGCGTCGACTACAAGATCGTCTATGACCCGACGCAGTTCGTGCGCTCGTCGATCAAGGCCGTCGTGCACACGCTGCTCGAAGCGATCGCGCTGGTCGTGATCGTCGTGATCGTGTTCCTGCAGACCTGGCGCGCATCGCTGATTCCGCTGATCGCGGTGCCGGTGTCGATCATCGGCACGTTCTCGCTGCTGCTGGCGTTCGGGTATTCGATCAACGCGTTGTCGTTGTTCGGGATGGTGCTCGCGATCGGGATCGTGGTCGACGATGCGATCGTGGTGGTCGAGAACGTCGAGCGCAACATCGAAAGCGGGATGAACGCGCGGCAGGCGACCTACAAGGCGATGCAGGAAGTGAGCGGGCCGATCATCGCGATCGCGCTGACGCTCGTCGCCGTGTTCGTGCCGCTCGCGTTCATGTCGGGCCTGACCGGCCAGTTCTACAAGCAGTTCGCGATGACCATTGCGATCTCGACGGTGATCTCGGCGTTCAATTCGCTGACGCTGTCGCCGGCGCTGTCCGCGATCCTGCTGAAGGGGCATGGCGACAAGGAAGACTGGCTCACGCGCGTGATGAACCGCGTGCTCGGCGGCTTCTTCCGCGGGTTCAACAAGGTGTTCCATCGCGGCGCGGAGAACTACGGCCGCGGCGTGCGCGGCGTGCTGTCGCGCAAGACGCTGATGCTCGGCGTGTACCTCGTGCTGGTGGGCGCGACCGTGCTCGTGTCGAAGGTCGTGCCGGGCGGCTTCGTGCCCGCGCAGGACAAGGAATACCTGATCGCGTTCGCGCAACTGCCGAACGGTGCATCGCTCGACCGCACCGAGAAGGTGATTCGCGACATGGGCTCGATCGCGCTGAAGCAGCCGGGCGTCGAGAGCGCGGTCGCGTTCCCGGGGCTGTCGGTGAACGGCTTCACCAACAGCTCGAGCGCGGGCATCGTGTTCGTCACGCTGAAGCCGTTCTCGGAACGGCATGGCAAGGCGCTGTCGGCCGGCGCGATCGCGGGTGCGCTGAACCAGCAGTACAGCGCGATGAAGGACTCGTTCGTCGCCGTGTTCCCGCCGCCGCCGGTGCTTGGCCTCGGTACGCTCGGCGGGTTCAAGATGCAGATCGAGGATCGCGGCGCGGTCGGCTATGCACGGCTCGCGGATGCGACCAACGATTTCATCAAGCGCGCGCAGCAGGCGCCTGAACTCGGCCCGTTGTTCACGAGCTACCAGATCAACGTGCCGCAGCTCAACGTCGATCTCGACCGTGTGAAGGCGAAGCAGCTCGGCGTGCCGGTCACCGACGTGTTCAACACGATGCAGGTGTATCTCGGCTCGCTGTACGTGAACGACTTCAACCGCTTCGGGCGCGTGTACCAGGTGCGCGTGCAGGCCGATGCGCCGTTCCGTCAGCGTCCGGACGACATCCTGCAGTTGAAGACCCGCAACGACCGTGGCGAGATGGTGCCGCTGTCGTCGCTCGTCACGGTGACGCCGACGTTCGGCCCGGAAATGGTCGTGCGCTACAACGGCTACACGGCGGCCGACATCAACGGCGGCCCGGCGCCGGGCTTCTCGTCGGGGCAGGCGCAGGCCGCGATCGAGCGCATCGCGCATGAGACGCTGCCGCGCGGCGTGCGGTTCGAATGGACCGACCTCACGTACCAGCAGATTCTGGCGGGCGATTCGGCGATGTATGTGTTCCCGATCAGCGTGCTGCTCGTGTTCCTCGTGCTCGCGGCGCTGTACGAAAGCCTGACGCTGCCGCTCGCGGTGATCCTGATCGTGCCGATGAGCATTCTGTCGGCGCTGACGGGCGTGTGGCTCACGCAGGGCGACAACAACATCTTCACGCAGATCGGCTTGATGGTGCTGGTGGGGCTGTCGGCGAAGAACGCGATCCTGATCGTCGAATTCGCGCGCGAACTCGAGCATGACGGCAGGACGCCGCTCGAGGCCGCGATCGAGGCGAGCCGGCTGCGGCTGCGTCCGATCCTGATGACGTCGATCGCTTTCATCATGGGCGTCGTGCCGCTCGTCACGTCGACGGGCGCGGGCTCGGAGATGCGGCACGCGATGGGTGTCGCGGTGTTCTTCGGGATGCTCGGCGTGACGCTGTTCGGGCTGATGCTCACGCCGGTGTTCTATGTCGTGCTGCGCACGCTCGCGGGCGGCAAGATTCACGTCGCGGGCAAGGACTCGACGGGCTACGGCGTGCCGCCGTCGGGTGCGTCGGCTACCGATGCTTGAGGATAGGAAGATGGACAACATGCACAACTCGAATGGCCTGATGCGTTTCGCGAAGGTGGCGGCCGCGAGCACCCTGCTCGCGACGCTGCTCGCCGCGTGCGCGGTGGGGCCCGACTACAAGCGCCCGGACGTGTCGACGCCCGCGGCGTTCAAGGAAGCGCCGACGCTCACGGCCGGCGAGCAGGCCGGCACGTGGAAGACCGCCGAACCGGCGGACGGCGAGCATCGCGGCGAATGGTGGAAGGCGTTCGGCGATCCGGTGCTCGACGCGCTCGAGTCGCAGGCGCTCGCCGCGAACCAGAACCTGAAGGCCGCGGCGGCGCGCGTCGAGGAAGCGCGCGCGGCGACCCGCACCGCGCGTTCGCAATGGTTCCCGCAGATCGGCGCCGGTTTCGGGCCGACGCGCGAAGGGCTGTCGTCGGCGTCGCAGTTCCAGCCGCAGGGCACCGGCCCGACCAACGCGACGCTGTGGCGTGCGCAGGGCACGGTGTCCTACGAGGCCGACCTGTTCGGTCGCGTGGGCCGCAACGTCGAGGCGTCGCGTGCCGACCAGGCGCAGAGCGAAGCGCTGTTCCGTTCGGTGCAGCTCGCGCTGCAGGCGGACGTCGCGCAGAACTACTTCGAACTGCGCCAGCTCGACTCGGACCAGGACCTGTACCGCCGCACCGTCGAACTGCGCGATCAGGCGCTGAAGCTCGTGCAGCGTCGCTTCAACGAAGGCGACATCAGCGAGCTCGACGTGTCGCGCGCGAAGAACGAACTGGCGAGCGCGCAGGCCGATGCGGTTGGCGTCGCGCGCCGGCGCGCGGCGTCCGAGCATGCGCTCGCGATCCTGCTCGGCAAGGCGCCCGCGGACTTCGCGTTCAAGGAAACGCCGATCGTGCCGGTCGCGGTGAAGATTCCGCCGGGCCTGCCGTCGGCGCTGCTCGAACGCCGGCCGGACGTGTCGGCGGCCGAGCGTGCGATGGCGGCGGCGAACGCGCGGATCGGTCTCGCGAAGTCGGCGTACTTTCCGAAGCTCGATATCACGGGCGCGTTCGGCTATGAGGCGTCGACGCTGGGCAATCTGTTCCTGTGGTCGAGCCGCACGTTCCTGCTCGGACCGTTCGCCGGCACCGCGCTGACGCTGCCGCTGTTCGACGGCGGGCGGCGGGCGGCCGGCGTGCAGCAGGCGCGCGCGCAGTACGACGAACAGGTCGCGAACTACCGGCAGCAGGTGCTCGTCGCGTTCCGCGAGGTCGAGGACAATCTCGCCGATCTGCGTCTGCTCGACGACCAGATCCGCGCGCAGGATGCGGCCGTCAATGCGTCGCGTCGCGCGGCGACGCTATCGCGCACGCAATACCAGGAAGGCGAGGTCGCGTATCTCGACGTGATCGACAGCGAGCGGTCGGTGCTGCAGTCGCAATTGCAGGCGAACCAGCTGACGGGGGCGCAGGCGGTGTCGACCGTCAACCTGATCCGTGCGTTGGGTGGCGGGTGGGGGAATGCGCCGGCGCCGACGGCGGTGGGCGAGGCGGCGACGGGGACGCAGGAAGTCGCTGTGCGGTGAGACTCACACGCATCGAAGTCGTGGCTTGATCGAAGGGGAAACCGGTCCGTGGTAACGCGGATCGGTTTTTTTATGCGCGTTACCGAGGCTCCGGCCGCACATCCGGCCGCTCGGCGAGCACCACCGCGTAGCGGCAGACGGCATCGGCGATGCGATGCGAGACGACCGCATCGTTTCGTTTTGATGGAGAAGGGAAGACCGGGCGGCACGCATGCCGCCCGCGCGCGTTACGCTGCGATGAAGTCGTGCACGTAACGGTTGAACGCCGCGGGGTTCGCCGCGTTCATGCCGTGCGATGCGCCGGCGACGGTCTGGCGTTGCGTATTGCCGATCCACTGCGACAGCGTGTCGACGTTGTTGCGGAACATCTTCGGGCTGCGCTGGCCGTCGATCAGCAGCGTGCGGCATGCGACATCCGACGCGGCGTGCGCCGAATACGCGGGCAGCGGATCGCGCAACTGCTTCGGCAGCGTGCTCGCGTTGTCGATCGCCATCGTGCGAAAGCGCGACGTGCTCTTCTTCCATGCGCCGGGCAGGCTCACCGAATCGACGAACATTTCGAGGCCGGCTTCGGTGTCGCCTCGATCGATCAGGTTCACGGCCTGCGTGCGCAGCGCGATCGCGGCGGCCGGCAGCGCGGCTTCGCGCACGCCCGGCTGTTGCAGCGGGCCGCCCGGATCGGCGAGCGTGAGCGTGTCGACGAGATGCGGATGCTGGCGCGCGACGTTGAACGCGACGCTGCCGCCGCGCGAGTGGCCGACGAGATGCACGGGGCCGAGATCGAGCGCGTCGATGAATTCGGCGAGCTCGTCGACGTGGTTCTGCCAGTTGAAGTCGCCTTGAATGCCTGCCTCGACGGCCGGCCAGTAGTGGCTGAGGCTCGGCGCAATGCAGCGGTAGTGGGACGACAGCGATGCGAGTTGCGGATCCCAGTAACGGTAGTCGCACAACGATCCGTGTACGAAGACCATCGGCGCGCCGCTGCCCCGCTCGACATACGGCAGGCTGATGCCCGACGAAAGCGTCGCAAATTGCAGGTCGGGGTTCGCGAGCACGGACGGCTCGATTCGCATGTTCATGACTAAAAGACTCAAAGGTGCGTCAACTCGACGCAACTATGCATCATGGCGAGCTGCAAGGAAAACGCATAATTTTCATCGTGACGATCAATTTTATTGATGGTTCGGCCGAAAACCCTTGTCGCAGCGTGGTCGCCATGTCGAAGCCTTCAATCGTCTGACGGTTTGTTTGGGAATCGAAAGCATGTGCGAGCGCCTGCGCACGCGCGCATCGCAGCGGGAAAAGAGGGAAAAAGGCCGCCGGACGCGGCCTGTGCGTCAGCGCGCCGCCGGTGCGGGCGCGCCTTGAAGCTCGACGGGCAGGTCGTTGTCGGCGGCGAACTGCATCGCGAAGTCGAATGCGTCGGTGCACACGTCGCGCAATTCGTCCGACACGAACAGGCATTTGACGCCGCCGTTGACGACCGGCATCGCGAGCCGCGACAGCGCGCACGGATAGCCGGGCCGCCGCTCGCCGACGAACAGCGTGATGACGCCCGCGAGCCGCTCGGGCCAGTCGCTCGGGCGGAAGGTTTTCTGTGCGCGGGTGACGCCGCGGATCAGGTGGCCGCGGGGCGGGCCCGTGACGCGGCCGTGGGCGGCGATATCGATGCGATCCATGCTGTTGTGCGTATCCTCGTTCGCGTCATTCGCCGCCGTCGGCCGCCGCGTCGCCGCGCGCGGGAATCCGCAGGTTGCGCAGCTTGTGATAAAGCGTTTTCTTCGGCATGCCGAGCGCTTCGCTTGCGTCCGCAACGTTGCCGTTGTGACGCCGCAGCATGTCCTCGATCAGCATCCGCTCGAAATACGCGAGCTGTTCGGCGAGCGTGCCGCCCGCCGTGGCCGCGCCGCCGGACGACAGCAGGCTGTCGCCGGTCAGGCCGAGCACGAAGCGGTCCGCGACGTTCTGCAGTTCGCGCACGTTGCCGGGCCATGCATGCGTCATCAGTTCGGATACCTGCGCGGCGGTGACGACCGGTGCCGGTTGCCCGAAGCGCCGCGCGGCCGCGAGCACGAAATGCTCGAACAGCAGCGGCACGTCCTCGCGCCGTTCGCGCAGCGGCGGCAGCTCGATCTGCGCGACGTTCAGGCGATACAGCAAGTCCGCGCGGAAGCGTCCGTCGGCCGCGAGTTCCGCGAGATCGGCCTTCGACGCGGCGATCACGCGGCAGTCGACCGGAATCAGCTCGTTCGCGCCGAGCCGTTCGACCACGCGCTCCTGCAGCACGCGAAGCATCTTGATCTGCAGCGGAATCGGCATCGTCTCGATCTCGTCGAGGAACAGCGTGCCGCCGTGCGCCCATTCGATCTTGCCGATGCGTTTCTTGATCGCGCCGGTGAATGCGCCGGCTTCATGTCCGAACAGCTCGCTCTCGAAGATCTGCTCGGGCAGGCCGCCGCAGTTCAGCGCGACGAAATGCGCATCGCGCCGCCCGCCGAAGTCGTGCAGGCTGCGCGCGATCAGCTCCTTGCCGGTGCCCGTCTCGCCGGTGATCAGCACCGACACCGACGTGTCGGCGAGGCGCAGGATCTTCTTGCGCACGTCGGCCATCGCGGGCGACTTGCCGAGCACGAACGCCTCGATGCCGTGCCAGTTGTTCAGCGCCGCGCGCAAGCCCTGCACCTCGAGCGTGAGGCGCCGCTTCTCGACCGCGCGCGCGACACGCCCGGCGATCACGTCCGACGAAAACGGCTTCTCGATGAAGTCGTACGCGCCGTCCTGCATCGCGCCGACAGCCGTCGAAATGTCGGCGTGGCCGCTGATCAGCACGACCGGAATCTGCGCATCGACGGCCATCACGCGTGCGAGCAGCTGCAGCCCGTCGATGCCCGGCATCCGCACGTCCGACACGATCACGACGGGGGCGCCGGGCGCGACGTGCGCGAGCGCGTCGGCCGCCGACGCGAAGGCATCGACCGGGAACCCGGCGAGCGCGACCGCCTGCTCGACGCCGATCCGGACGTTTTCATCGTCCTCGACGACCAGCACCCGAATCTCATCTTCCATGCTCTGTCCTTTGTTGCGGCGTTGCCGCCGCGAATTCGATGGTGAACTGCGCGCCGCCAGCGTCGCGGTTCGTCGCGGCGATCTTCGCGCCGAACGCCTCGACGATGCGCGACGTGATCGCGAGGCCGAGCCCGAGGCCCTGGCCGCGCGGCTTGGTGGTGACGAACGGCTCGAACAGGTGCGGCAGCACCTCGGGCGCGATGCCCGCGCCGCTGTCGGCGACCGTGACGCGCACGCGGCCGTCGTCGTCCGGCCCGGCGGCGTCGATGACGATGCGGCGCACCGGCGCGTCGTGCACGGCGTCGAGCGCGTTGCCGAGCAGGTTCACGATCACCTGCTGCAACTGGCTCGATTCGGCGGACACGGCCGTGCCGGGCGCGATGTTCACGTCGAGCTGCACGCCTTCGTCGCGGATCCGCGCATCGTAGATGAGCCGCGCATGCGCGACGGCCTCGTTCAGCGACACGGCGACGCGCTCGACGTCGGGCTTGCGCGCGAAGGTCTTCAGCTCGCCGGTGAGCACGGCCATGCTGTCGACGAGCTTGCCGATCCGTTCGAGATTGGCATACGCCGGCGCCGGCTGGCCACGCTCGAAGAACGTGCGCGCGTTGTCGCACAGCGTGCGGATCGCGACGAGCGGCTGGTTCAGCTCGTGCGTGAGGCCCGCGGCCATCTGCCCGAGCACGGCGAGCTTGCCCGCGTGCACGACTTCCTGCTGCGAATCGCGCAGCCGCTGTTCGGTGCGCTCGCGCTCGACGATCTCGCGCTGCATCTGTTCGTTCGCGGCCGTCAGCGCGGCCGTGCGCTGCGCGACCGTCTGCTCCAGCCGGTCGTTCGCGCGGCGCAGCGCATCCTGCGCGCTCAATCGCGCGGCGATCGCCCGGCGCCGCTGGATCGCATAGCCGGCGAGCAGCGCGGCGATCAGGAACGCGCCGGTGACGAACACGAACGCGGTCTGCTGCTGGCGGCGCGCGCCGGCGATATCGAGCAGCACCATCAGCGAATCGCCGGCCTGCGGCGCGGGGCGCGACATCACGAGATAGCGCGTGTTGCGGCCGGCGTGGTGCGGGTCGGGAAACGTGCCGAACCACGCGGCCGTGCTGCGATCGCCGATGCGGCGGTACGGCAGCGCGTCGACCGTGCGGCCCGCGTACTGGCGCGACGCCTGGATGTCGCGCTGCTGCTGCGCGGTGATCGGGCGCAGCGCGGTGAATTTCCACGCCGGTTCGGTCGAGATCACGACCACGCCGTTGCTGTCGACCACCATCGCGGCGACGCCCGGCGCGCGCCACGCGGATTCGAGCGAGTCCACGCTGATCTTCACCGCGGCCGCGCCGATCGGCACGCCGTCGTCGCGCACCGCGCTCGCGAAGTAGACGCCCGGCACGCCGGTGTTGGTGCCGATCCCGAAGAAGCGGCCGCTGCCGTGCGCGAGGGCATCCTTGAAGTACGGCCGGTACGACACGTTGGTGCCGACGAAGCTGATCGTTTCGTTCCAGTTGCTGGCGGCGATCACTTCGCCCTGCAGGTCGATCACGTCGACCGCGCCGCTGCCCGCGTCGCGGTTCACGGCTTCGAGGTAGGTGTCGACGGTGCGCACGAGCGGGGGCGCATCGTGCGGCGCGGCCTTCAGCATCGCGCGCACGCTGTCCTGGCGTGCGACGAGGCCCGGCAGGATCTCGAAGCGGCCGAGTTCGCTCTTCAGGCTCGACGCATACAGGTCGAGCCGGTGCGCGCCGGTTTCCTCGAGCGCGTCGATCGCGCGTTCCCACGCGAAATCGACGGCCGCGCCCGTCACGCCGACATACAGCACGGCGGCCGACGCCCAGCCCCACCACGGGATTCCCTTGAAGCTCTTCTGCACGTTCGTCCTCATCGAAGCCCGCCGCCAGGGCCTGTTGTCAGCGGTCGGCGTGAACAGGCCCGGGCCCGGAACGACGCGCGCCGCGCGCCGGCGGAGCCGGCGGTGGCGCGTGCGAGGCAGCCTGCGCGACGGTGCGCGCGGCCGCGCATCATCCGAAGTGCGCGACCAGGATCAGCGTCACCGTGACGACGATCGCACCGCCGATGCGGGTGGCGATCTGCGCGAACGGCATCAGTTGCATCCGGTTCGCGGCAGTGAGGATCGCGACGTCGCCGGTGCCGCCTTGCCCGCTGTGGCAGGCGTTCACGATTGCGGTGTCGATAGGGTACATCTTCAGCAGGCGGCCGACCACGAAACCGGTGCCCATCAGCGTCGCGACGGTCGACACGATCGTCACGACGTTGACGAGGGTGAAGGCGGCGGTCAGCTTGTCCCACGGCGTCATCGCCACGCCGATCGCGAACAGCAGCGGATACGTGACGGCGGTCGAGAAGAACTTGTAGACGACGAACGCGCCTTCCTGCAGCGGCGGCGACACCGCGCGGGCGAGCTTCACCAGCACCGCGAGGAACAGCATCGCGACCGGCGCGGGCAGGCCGAACAGCTTGTGCGCCATCAGGCCGACGAGATACAGCGTGATGGCGGTGATGCCGGCGCCCGCGATGTGCGTGACGTCGACGTGGCCGCGGATCTCTTCGCTTTCCGGCGTCATGTCGCCGCTTTCGCCGACTTGCAGGCGGCCGTTGCCGGTCAGGTGCGGCATGCGCTTGCCGAGCATGTCCAGCGCGCCCGACAGGATGATCGCGGTCAGGCTGCCGAGCATCACCGGCGGCAACACCATCGCGAACATTTCACCTTGCGGCAGGTGCATCAGTTCCGAATAGCCGATCGACAGCGGAATCGCGCCTTCGCCGACACCGCCCGCCATGATCGGCACGACGATGTACAGCAGCGTGTGGCGTGCGCCGAGGCCGAGCGCGGTGCCGACGGCCGTGCCGACGATCGCGGCGGCGACCGAGCCGGCCGCGAGCGGGATGAAGATCTTCACGAAGCCCTGGATCAGCACGCGGCGATCCATGCTCAGGATGCTGCCGACGATGATCGACGCGATGAACAGGTACAGGAAGTTGGTCGACTTCGTGAACTCGACCGTCATGTTCAGCACCGGCTTCGGCAGCACGTGGTAGTACGTGAGCGCCGACGGCACGAAGGTCGCGAAGATCGCGGCCGCGCCGATGTTGCGCAGGAGCGGCAGGCGCTTGCCGAGTTCGGCGCAGGTGAAGCCGAAGAACGCGAGCACGGCGATCGCCATCGAAATCTCGCCGGGCACCTTGCCCGTCACCACGAACCCGACGATCAGCGCGAACAGGATCACGTAGACCGGCAGCGGAATGATGCCGATGCGGATTTCCATCAGCTTCCACCAGCCTTCCGGCCAGAAGCGTTCGCGCGTGGCGGGACCGGCTTCGGACATCGGCTCCGGACGGGATTGGGTATGGATAGAGGTCTGCAAGACGTGTCTCCTGATGTTGGAATGCCTGCATCGCTTCGCGGCATTGTGTGCCGTCTATTACGCAACCCCCGTGCCAGAAGTCCGGCCTGCCGGAATATTTTTAATGCATTGATTCATAAGGGATTTATTTCGTCTGCGGAAAGGGTTGCCGCGACAGGCTGGCCGAAATCTCGGAATCGGCCCGGCGCCCGGGCCGAGATTTCGGCCAGGTGGCCGGCCGGGTGCCCGCCCGGACCCGGGGCGCGCGCCGGTTGCGTCCCGATTTGCGCGCCATATCGCCGCGCGCGATTTTCTTCGCACAATCGCTTCGTAGACCACCCTCCCGCCGCTCTCTATCATCGGCTGATCTTTTCCGACGCGACGACGACTGCCCGGAGAACGCCCGCGCGTTCGCCGCGGCATCGCTCATCCGTCGATACCGTCTTTGGACAGGAGAGTGGTTCCCATGCTGCATCCCGTTTTTCCCGCCCGCTTTTCCTCCGGCCGCATCGCGCGGCTGATCCGCCCGGCCCGTCTGCTCGCGGCCGCATGGCTCGCGGTGTCGCTCGGCCTCGTGCTGCCGAACGGCGCGCGCGCCGATACCGCGCCGCTGAAGGTCGGCATCTCGACCAGCCCGCAGATCGAAGCGCTGAAGATCGCCGCGAAGGAGGCGAAGGCGCAGGGGCTCGACGTGAAGATCGTCGAGTTCACCGACTGGAATACGCCGAACGCGGCGCTCGCGAACAAGGACATCGACGTCAACTACTTCCAGCACATCCCGTTTCTCGAGAACGCGAAGAAGCAGGGCGGCTACGATTTCGTGTCGATCGCGCCCGGCACGATCATGAAGATCGGCCTCTATTCGAAGAAGGTGAAAAGCTTCGCCGAGCTGAAGGACGGCGCGCGCGTCGCGATCGCGAACGATCCGGTCAACGGCGGGCGCGGGCTGTTGCTGCTGCAGCGCGCGGGCCTCATCACGCTGAAGCCGGGCACCGACTACCGCGCGACCACGCACGACATCGTGTCGAACCCGAAGCACCTGAAGATCATTCCGCTCGAAGCGTCGCAGCTCGCACGCTCGCTCGACGACGTCGATCTCGCGCAGGGCTACCCGAGCTTCATCAAGCTCGCCGGCACGACCGACCCGAACAGCGCGCTGCTGTTCGACGGCACCGAGAACAAGCGTTTCGCGATCCAGTGGGTCGTGCGGCCCGACAGCGTGAACGATCCGCGCATCCGCAAGTTCATCGCGATCTACCAGCACTCGCCGGCGGTGCGCCGTGCGCTCGACAACGCGTTCGGCTCGCTGTACGCGATCGCGTGGTGACGGAGGCGACCATGACGACGGCGAACCGCAAGAAGATCCTGCTCAACGCGTTCAACATGAACTGCGTCGGGCACATCAACCACGGGCTGTGGACCCATCCGCGCGACCGCTCAGCGCACTACACCGATCTCGACTACTGGGCCGATCTCGCGAAGACGCTCGAACGCGGCAAGTTCGACGGGATCTTTCTCGCGGACATCGTCGGCGTGTACGACGTGTTCGGCGGCAGCCCCGACACCGCGCTGCGCGAATCGGTGCAGGTGCCCGTCAACGATCCGCTGCTGCTCGTGCCGGCGATGGCGCAGGTCACGCGGCATCTCGGCTTCGGCGTGACCGCGAACCTGACCTACGAGCCGCCGTATCTGTTCGCGCGCCGGATGTCGACGCTCGATCACCTGACCAAGGGGCGGGTGGGCTGGAACATCGTGACCGGCTATCTCGACAGCGCCGCGCGCGGGATGGGCCTCGCGCAGCAGATCGGCCACGACGACCGCTACGAGCGCGCGGACGACTACATGGACGTCGTCTACAAGCTGTGGGAGCAGAGCTGGGACGACGACGCGGTGATCCGCGACGCGCACGCGCGCGTGTTCGCGCAGCCGGGCAAGGTGCGGCGCGTGAAGCACGACGGGCCGTTCTATTCGGTCGACGCGATCCATCTGAGCGAGCCGTCGCTGCAGCGCACGCCGGTGCTGTACCAGGCCGGTTCGTCGGCGCGCGGCGTGCAGTTCGCGGGGCGGCACGCGGAGTGCGTGTTCGTGAACGGCCAGAGCAAGGCCGCCGCGCGTGCGGCCGCGCTCGACATTCGTGCGGCTGCCGCGCGGCAGGGCCGCGATCCGGCGTCGATCAAGATCTTTGCCGGCGTGAGCGTCGTGACGGCCGAGACCGAATTGCTCGCTCGCGAGAAGTTCGACGAATACCGGCGCTACGCGAGCCCGGAAGCCGGCCTGGCGCACTTCGCGAGTTCGACCGGCATCGACTTCGCGAAGTACGGCCTCGACGAACCGATCTCGTACGTGAAGACCGATTCGATCCAGTCGGCCGTCGACGCGATCTCGCGCAAGAGCACGACCGGCACGTGGACCGTGCGCCGGATGCTCGAACAGATGTCGCTCGGCGGCCGCTATGCGCCGATCGTCGGTTCGCCGTCGCAGGTCGCGGACGAACTGCAGTCGTGGATCGACGAGACCGGCATCGACGGCTTCAATCTGACGCGCACGGTGATGCCCGAGTCGTTCGAGGATTTCGTCGACTGGGTCGTGCCCGAGCTGCAGAGCCGCGGCGTCTACAAGGAAGACTACGATCCCGCGCCGACGCTGCGCGAGAAGCTGTTCGGCGGCGGCGCGCGACTGCCCGCGTGGCATACCGGCGCGCAGTACCGGACGGCTGCCGCGCCGCACGCCGAACCGGCGCATCCCGCGCATGCATGAACGTGACGGAGCGAAGCGATGACGCAATTGTTCGATACGCTGGGTTTCATCGAGGCATCGGCCGTGCGGGCCGGCGCCGGTCCGGCCGCTCATGAAGAAGCGGTTGCGTCGGCCGGCGGCGCGGCCGTGTCGCTCGCGCACGTCGGCAAGGTGTTCGCGACGCCGCGCGGCCAGGCCGCCGCGCTGCGCGACGTGACGCTCGACGTGCGGCGCGGCGAGGTGTTCGGCATCATCGGCCGCAGCGGCGCCGGCAAGTCGACGCTGCTGCGGCTCGTGAACGGGCTCGAACGCCCGAGCTCGGGCAGCGTGCGCGTGCAGGGCGTCGACGTCGGCGCGCTCGACGAGGACGGGCTCGTCGCGCTGCGCCGCCGCACCGGGATGGTGTTCCAGCATTTCAACCTGCTGTCGGCGAAGACGGTGTTCGAGAACGTCGCGCTGCCGCTGAAGATCGCCGGCGTGCCGAAGGCCGAGCGCGTGCGCAAGGTCGATGCCTTGCTCGAACTCGTCGGGCTCGCCGCGAAGCGCGACGCGTATCCGGCGAGCCTGTCGGGCGGCCAGAAGCAGCGCGTCGGCATCGCGCGGGCGCTGGTGCACGATCCGGAGGTGCTGCTGTGCGACGAGGCGACGTCGGCGCTCGATCCCGAGACGACGCAGTCGATCCTCGCACTGCTCGCCGACATCAATCGCCGCCTCGGCCTGACGATCGTGCTGATCACGCACGAGATGGAAGTGATCCGTGCGGTGTGCGACACGGTCGCGGTGATCGAACAGGGCGAGGTCGTCGAAACCGGCCCCGTGTGGCGCGTGTTCGGCGCGCCGCGGCATGGCGCGACGCGCGCGCTGCTCAGCACGCTGGTGCACGACCTGCCGGCCGAACTGGCCGCGCGCGTGCAGCCGTTGCCCGAGCTGGCCGCGCTTCCCGACGGCGCGCAGGTCGTGCTCGACGTCCGCTATACGGGCGAAAGCGGCGGCGAGCCGGACGTCGGCGCGCTCGCGGCGGCGCTCGGCGGCTCGGTGCGTTTCCTGCACGGCGGGATCGAACGCATCCAGGGGCATGCGCAGGGGCGTCTCGTGATCGCGGCGTTGCCGCGCGCGGACGAAGCGGGCCCGTCGTCGGCACGTGGCGGCGCGGTCGCCGCGCTGCTCGAACGGGCGCGTCGCCACGCGAATCACGCGGAGGTGCTCGGGTATGTTTGATCTCTGGTGGCCCGAGCTGCTCGACGCGATTCGCGACACCCTGTCGATGGTCGCCGCATCGGCCGCGATCGCCGCGCTGATCGGCATCCCGCTCGCGGTGATCCTCGTGACGACCGCGCCCGGCGGCATCTACGCGCGGCGCGGCGTGAACGCGGTGCTCGGCGCGCTCGTCAACGTGTTCCGCTCGACGCCGTTCATCATCCTGCTCGTCGCGCTGCTGCCGTTCACGCGCGTGCTGATCGGCACGACCATCGGCGTCTGGGCGGCCGTCGTGCCGCTGTCGATCGCCGCGATTCCGTTCTTCGCGCGGATCGCCGAAGTGAGCCTGCGCGAAGTCGATCGCGGGCTGATCGAGGCCGCGCTCGCGATGGGCGCGAAGCGCCGCCATATCGTGTGGCACGTGCTGCTGCCCGAAGCGCTGCCCGGCATGCTCGGCGGCTTCACGATCACCGTCGTCGCGCTGATCGGCTCGACCGCGATGGCGGGCGCCGTCGGCGCGGGCGGGCTCGGCGATCTCGCGATCCGCTACGGCTACCAGCGTTTCGACACCACTGTCATGGCGACCGTGATCGTGATCCTGATCGCCCTCGTTTCCGCCGTGCAAATCACCGGCGACCGCCTGGTCCGACACGTGACCCGGCGTACCTGAGCGGCGCCACGAGCGCCGGCTCTTTTCATCGAAGACCCTGAGAGAACGATACCCATGACCCTACCCATCGGCGCGCCGCGCGAGTGGAACGGACAATTCGAGGAAGCGCTGTTTCTGGCGGTCGCGCGACGCCATCGTCCCGGCTTTCCGGACAAGCTGGCAACGCCGCCGCGCGAACCGCGCAACGACGACGAACGGGCCGCCGTCGCCGACTACTACACGAAGATGGCGTCGCACGACCTGTTCATCGTGCAGGTCGTCGCGAAAGCGATCGACACGCTGTTTCGCGACGATCCGCATTTTCAGCTGATCCTGTCGCGCCAGCTCGGCGACGACGGCGCGCACGCGGCGATCGGCCGCGAGCGCGTGACCGAACTGACGGGCCGCGATCCGCTGCCGGAAGTCGAGCAGCTGGTCGCCGCGCACTGGGAACGCATCGGCGATATCGCGGTGCGCGACGTGGCCGGCTTCCTCGCGTTCGAATGGCATTACGAGCTGCACATCCTCGCGAAGCTGTGGATCCAGCGCAAGACCGGCGGCATCGCCGACGGCGCGATGCGCGAGCATGGCGAGAACCGGATCCGGCCGGACGAGGAGTGGCACCGCGTGCAGATCGTCCAGTGGTGGTTCGACACGTTGAACGCGTTGCCGGCCGCGGAGCGCGATGCGCTGATCGATCGCGTGATCGCCGCCGACGAGGAAACGCAGGCGCGGCTCGACGGCTATCTGCACGACGAATACGCGCATACTGCGCATGTGTTCGGCGCGGATATCGCCGAATATCGCGCGATCTACGACGACTGGCGGCGCGAGATCCTGGCGCGGCTGACCGGCCGCCGCCTCGACGCGCTCGTGCCGTTGTCGGATGCGGCCGTTGCGCTCGAAACCATTGAACAGGAAGCTGTTGCATGAACGATCCACGTGGCCCGGCAGCGCTTGCGCCGGATACCGGGGCGCACGGCGTCGACGCCGCTGCGCTGACGCGTGCCATCGACGCGCTGCGCGCGACGGCCGCCGCGCGCGATCGCGCGGGCGGGCACGCGGCGGACGAGAAGCAGTGGCTCGCCGACGCGGGCCTGCTGACGCTCGCTGTGCCGCGCGAATTCGGCGGACAGGAAGCCGCGTGGCCCGAGGTCTACGACACGATCCGGCGGATCGCGCGCGTCGACAGCGCGCTCGCGCATCTGGTCGGGTTCCAGATCCTGCAGGTGGTGAGCGTCGACGTGTGGGGCAGCGCGGCACAGCGCGAACGCTATCTGCGCGGCACGGTCGAGCACCGTTGGTGGTGGGGCAATGCGGTCAATCCGCTCGACACGCGTCTCGTGGCCACCGCGACGCCGGACGGCGGCTACCGGCTCGACGGCGTGAAGGGCTTCTGCTCCGGCACACGCGGTTCGCAGCGGATGACGGTGTCCGCGCACGATCCGGCAACCGGCCGCGCCGTGTTCGGCGTGGTGCCGACCGATCGCGACGGGATTGCCGTCAACGAAGACTGGGATCCGATCGGCCAGCGCCAGACCGACAGCGGCAGCGTGCGCTTCGACGGCGTGACGCTCGCGCCCGACGAAGTGCTGCATCGCTCCGAAGCGCCGCCGACGCCGCGCGCGACGCTGCGCACGCTCGTGTCGCAGCTCGTGCTGACGAACCTGTTCGTCGGGCTCGCGGAAGGCGCGCTCGCCGAGGCGCGCGACTACGTGCAGCAACAGGGCCGGCCGTGGATACACTCGGGCGTCGCACAGGCGAGCGACGATCCCTATACGCTGCAGCGCTTCGGCGACATGCGCGTGCAGGCCGTTGCCGCCGCGTCGCTGGCCGATCGCGCGGCCGTCGAACTGCAGCGCGCGTGGACGCGTCGTCACGCGTTGACGGCCGACGAACGCGCGGAAGCGGCGCTCGCCGTGTCGGAAGCGAAGATCGTCGCGCAGCGCGCGGCGCTCGAGAACGGCGAGGCGCTGTTCGATGCGTGCGGCGCGCGTGCGACGGCCGCGACGCTCGGCCTCGACCGCTTCTGGCGGAATGCCCGCACGCATACGCTGCACGATCCGCTCGACTATCGGCTGCGCGATGTCGGCCGGTTTGCGCTGACGGGGGAGTTGCCGCCGGCGTCGCTTTATACGTAACGGAGCGCTACGTCATTGATCGCCGGGCGGCGGGCCTTCCGGCGACGCGGTCACGGTCGCGGGCCCGCCGGCCAACGGCGCGCCGCTGCCGCTGGCCGTCCCGGCGCGCTGGTACGACGCCAGTTCGTTCGAATAGCGCGCGGTCCGCACGCCGTTCACGTCGTAGTACTCCTCGACCGACTTGACCCATCGGCCCACCGACGGCACGTACCAGAACGCCTTGTAGGTCTTGCCGGTCTGTGCCACCGTCCCGTTGTTGCGGCTCTGCATCACGATCGTCGAGCCGCCGGCGTTGCGGGACACGCCGGACGTGATCGACTGTCCCGGCGCGGTTTGCGCGTTCCACGTCCCTTCGGCCTCGATCTTGATCGCATCGAACTTGCCGCCGGCCACGGTGACGGTATCGGGGCCGACCACCTTGTAATGCGTGTCGTACGCTTCCGACGCGTGCTGCGGATTCGGGTGCGCCTCGCTGTATTTGACCGTCCACGTCTTGCCGGCCGTCAGCGGAAACGCAAGCGGCCGGTTCACCACGGTTTCGGTGCCGTTGACGTTGCGCGAACGGCTCCAGTCCGCGTCGACGATCAACTCGCGCGGCGCCTGCGTCGTGCCGCTCTGCCGGGTTTCGACGTAGATGTGATCCGACGTGGTGCGCTGCACGGAAATCTGGTCGCGCGTCTGGCGCCAGCCGTTCGGGCCGATTTCGACCGTGTCGATGTAGGTCCAGGTATCGCCCGGCTTCAGCGCGGGCGCCGCGACCGATTGTGCGAGTGCGACGCCGGGGACGGCAGCGCACAGTAACAGCGTGGCAAGCGTGTTGTTTTTCATGGTGTCTGGAGGGGGGCCGACGGTCTCGCCGGGCAGCTTATCAACCCCACCTTTCAAACGGCATGACGCGTACGCCGCCGCCGCGACCGTGCGTTCGTTGACGCGTTGCCACATTGCCGTCGTGCTGGACGTCTGAAATGATATGTTATATCGTAGCGATACAATATATCATCCCCTGTCCAACGTCCCGCTTCCGGAATCGCCCGATGAACACCGCCCACCCGCCGTCCGCGCGGCTTCCCGTGACCGTCCTGTCCGGCTTTCTCGGCGCGGGCAAGACCACGCTGCTCAACCACATCCTCAATAACCGCGAAGGCCGCCGCGTCGCGGTGATCGTCAACGACATGTCCGAGGTCAACATCGACGCCGCGCTCGTCCGCGACGGCGGCGCCGGGCTGTCGCGCACCGACGAGAAGCTGGTCGAGATGAGCAACGGCTGCATCTGCTGCACGCTGCGCGAGGATCTGCTGATCGAGGTCGACCGGCTCGCGCGCGAAGGGCGCTTCGACCAGCTCGTGATCGAGTCGACCGGCATCTCCGAGCCGCTGCCGGTGGCCGAGACGTTCACGTTCGAAGGCGAGGACGGCCGCAGCCTCGGCGAAGTCGCGCGGCTCGACACGATGGTGACGGTGGTCGACGCGTTCAACTTCCTGCGCGACTACGCGTCGCGCGACAGCCTGCAGGCGCGCGGCGAATCGATGGGCGACGAGGATGCGCGCACGGTCGTCGATCTGCTGATCGACCAGATCGAGTTCTGCGACGTGATCGTGGTCAACAAGATCGACCTGATCGACGCGCCGGCCCGCGAGCGGCTGATCGCGCTGCTGCGCGGCCTGAATCCGCGCGCGCGGATCGAGATCGCCGAATTCGGCAAGGTGCCGCTCGAGCGCGTGCTCGACACCGGGCTGTTCGATTTCGATGCGGCGTCGCTCGCGCCGGGCTGGCTGCGGGAAATGCGCGGCACGCACACGCCCGAGACCGACGAATACGGGATCCGCAGCTTCGTCTATCGGGCGCGGCGGCCGTTTCATCCGCGGCGCTTCTTCGATCTCGTCGAAAGCGAATGGCCGGGCGTCGTTCGCTCGAAGGGCTTCTTCTGGATGGCCACGCATCCGACCCTCGCCGGTTCGTGGTCGCAGGCCGGCGCGGTCGCGCGGCACGGGCCGGCCGGTCACTGGTGGGCGGCCGTGCCGCCCGAGCGCTGGCCGCAGGACCCGGAGGCCATCGCGCAGATTCGCGCGCGGTGGGACGAGCGCGTCGGCGACGCGCGGCAGGAGCTCGTGCTGATCGGCATGGACATGGACGAGCCGGCGCTGCGCGCGCGCTTCGATGCGTGTCTGTTGACCGACGCCGAGATGGCCGCAGGCCCTGAACACTGGATCACGTGGGACAACCCGTTTCACGACTGGGCCTGACCCGAATGCGCTTCCTGCATCGAACCGGATGGAGAAGGCGCTCCACCGGACTCCGAGCATGAATGCACCGCTTCCCGATATTTCCGTGACCGACGCCGCGCCGCGGCACCGCCCGCTCGACTGGGTCGGCATGCAGGGCATCGACCTGCCCGTTGCGGTGGCCGAACCCGGCTGCCGGCGCGACGTGCATGCGCGCGCCGACATCCAGGTCGATCTGCCCGCGCCGCACGTGAAAGGCATCCACATGTCGCGGCTGTACCGGCTGCTCGACACGCTGGGCGACGGCGACGCGCTGTCGGCGGCCGGCCTGCGGCGCTTGCTGCACGAGATGGTCGACAGCCATCGCGACTGCGGCACGCGCAGCGCACGGCTGCGGCTGCATTTCGACCTGCTGGCGCGCCGTCCGGCGCTCGTCACCGCAGGGCTGGCCGGCTGGAAGTCGTATCCGGTGCGGCTCGACGCGACGCTGACGGGCGACCTGTTCGCGCTGCACGCGCAGGTGACGATCGTCTATGCGTCGACGTGCCCGTGCTCGGCCGCACTGTCGCGGCACTGGGTCGAACAGGCGTTTCTCGCCGTGTTCGGCCGCGACGATCGCGTGGAACCGGCCGCCGTCGCCGCATGGCTGCAGCGACACGCGACCGCCGCGACGCCGCACAGTCAGCGCAGCGAAGCGGTCGTCGACGTCGGGCTTGCCGCCGGCCACGCGCCCCTCGGGCTGATCGCGCTGATCGATCGCGTCGAGCATGCGCTCGGCACGCCGGTGCAGACCGCCGTGAAGCGCGCGGACGAACAGGCGTTCGCGGTGCTGAACGGCGAGAACCTGATGTTCGTCGAGGATGCCGCGCGGCGCGTCCAGGCGGCGCTGGACGGGGCCTATGCGAATCCGCGCGTTCACGTGCGTCATCTGGAAAGCCTGCATCCGCACGATGCGGTCGCGTGGGCGGCGCCGGCGCGTGACGCGTTTCCCGCATGCTGATCCGCAAGCTGTTCCGGTTCGAGAACGCGCACATCGTGCGCGGCTGCAGCACGCGGCGCTGCTCGCATTCGATCCACGGTCACTCGTACAAGGTCGAACTGCTGCTCGAAGCGCATGCGCTCGACAACGGGCAGATGGTGTACGACTTCGGGCTGCTCAAAGGCGACGTGCGCGACCTGATCGACGCGTTCGACCATGCGGTGACGCTGTGGTCCGGCGACGATCGCGACTACGTCGACAGCATGCGCCGGCACTCGGAGCGCTGGGTGCTGCTGCCCGTTTCGCCGAGTGCCGAGCAGTTCTCGCGCGTGCTGTTTCGTCTCGTCGACGCGGTGCTGTCCGGCACCGCGATGTCGAACGGCGAGGCCGACGTACATCTGCATTCGGTGATCGTTCACGAAACCGAGACCGGCTACGCGCAGTGTTTCCGCGACGATGCGTTCAATCCGCGCATGGGCCGCATCGATCTCGACGCGATCGTGTTCTCGCCGGCCATCGCCGCGCAGTGGCGCGATCCCGGCCTGTTCGACCGGCTCGCGCGCGATCGCGTCCCATCTATGCAGGAATCCCGATGATCAGAAAGAACCCGCGCGGCGACCTGCCGCGGATCCACCCGAACGCGTTCGTCGATCCGACCGCCATTCTGTGCGGCCGCGTGATCGTCGAGGAGAACGTGTTCATCGGCCCGTACGCGGTGATCCGCGCCGACGAAACGGACGCCGACGGCGAGATCGCGCCGATCGTGATCGGCGCGCATTCGAACATCCAGGACGGTGTCGTGATCCATTCGAAGTCGGGCGCGAGCGTCACCATCGGCCGGCATACGTCGATCGCGCATCGCGCGATCGTGCACGGGCCATGCAAGGTCGGCGACGGCGTGTTCGTCGGGTTCAACAGCGTGCTGTTCAACTGCACGATCGACGACGGTTGCGTCGTGCGCTACAACGCGGTCGTCGACGGCTGCCGTCTGCCGCCGGGCTTCTACGTGCGCTCGACCGAGCGCATCGGGCCGGAAACCGACCTCGCGGCGTTGCCGCAGGTCAGCGCCGATGCGAGCGACTTCTCCGAGGACGTCGCGCGCACGAACAATGCGCTGGTGCTTGGCTACAAGCACATCCAGAACGAGTTCTGACCGATGACCGAACGCATGCGACAGCCAGCCGGCGACGGTGACGCATTCGACGCGGCAGCGCGGCGTCATGCGGATCTGCTCGTGCACGGCGGCACGGTGATGACGCCCGGCGGCGCCGAGCGGATCGACGTGGCGTGTGCGGGCGGCCGCGTGGTTGCGCTGGGCGCATTGCGCGGAAGCTGGCATGCCGACGTGTTGCTCGATGCCGGCGGACTGCACGTGCTGCCGGGTGTCGTCGACAGTCAGGTGCATTTCCGCGAACCGGGCCTGATGCACAAGGAGACGTTCGAGGCCGGCACGCGCGGCGCGGTGCTCGGCGGCGTCACGGCCGTCTTCGAGATGCCCAATACGCAGCCGCTGACGCTGGACGAACACGCTCTGCGTGCGAAGCTGGATCTTGCGCGCGGCCGGGCGTGGTGCGATTACGCGTTCTACGTCGGCGGGTCTGCCGTGAACGCGGAACGGTTGCCGTCGCTCGAAAGCCTGCCCGGCTGCGCGGGCGTGAAGGTGTTCATGGGCAGTTCGTTCGGCGACCTGCTGGCCGACGACGACACCGTATTGCGCCGCATCCTGCGGCACGGCCGCCGGCGCATGGCCGTGCACGCCGAGGACGAAGCGCGGCTGCGCGCGCGCAAGGCGATCGTCGAAGCGAGCGGCGACGTGCGCGACCATCCGCGCTGGCGCGACGACGAAAGCGCGCTGATCGCGACGCGGCGCATCGTCGGGCTGGCTGCGCAGGCGGGGCGGCGTCTGCACGTGCTGCATGTCTCCACCGCACAGGAAATGGCGTTTCTCGCGCGGCATCGGCGGCGCGTGACGGTCGAAGTCACGCCGCACCACCTGAGCCTGCATGCGCCCGACTGCTACGAGCGGCTGGGCACGTTCGCGCAGATGAATCCGCCCGTGCGCGAGCGGCATCATCAGTACGCGCTGTGGCAGGCCGTTCGCGACGGCCTGGTCGACGTGATCGGCAGCGATCACGCGCCGCATACGCGCGAAGAAAAGGGCCGCCCGTATCCGCAGTCGCCGAGCGGGATGACCGGCGTGCAGACGCTGCTGCCGCTGATGCTCGACCACGTGCATGCCGGCCGCCTGAGCCTCGAACGGCTCGTCGATCTCACGAGTGCGGGCCCGGCGCGGATCTTCGGCATCGAAGGCAAGGGGCGGATTGCACTCGGCTACGACGCCGACTTCAGCATCGTCGACCTGCGTGCGCGCCGGATCGTCCGCAATGAATGGATCGCGAGCGTGAGCGGCTGGACGCCTTACGACGGTTGCGCGGTTACCGGCTGGCCCGTGCATACCGTCGTGCGCGGGCAGGTTGCCGTGCGCGACGGTGCGCTGAACGGGCAGCCGGCGGGGCGGCCGGTTGCGTTTCTGGATGCGGATGCGCCGCCGGCTTGACGCGTTTCGGCGGAATCCCGGTTTCGGCGGCGTGCACACCGTCGATTTGCGTGAGCGTGCTCACCGCGCCGGCAACGCGTCCGCCAGCGCGCGCATTGCCTCCACCGTCTGCGGATTCGCCGGGAAGAACGCCTCGATCGCCAGCTCCGACAGCGTGACGTCGACCGGCGTGCCGAACACCGTCGTCGTGCTGAAGAAGGTCAGCTCGCCGGCCGCCGTGCGCAGCCGCAGCGGCACCGCGATGTCCGCGTAGTCGGCGCGCGCGGCCGGGTCGTCGGGCTGGCCGGCCGGCGCCGGGTACGCGGCGAGTTCGTCGCGCAGCGTATGCAGCGTGCGGTCGCCGCTCGCGTCGATCTGCCGTTGCAGCCGATGCAGGATATGCGCGCGCCATTCGTGCCAGTTGACGATCTGCGACGCAAGGCCGTCCGGATGCAGGCTCAGGCGCAGCACGTTGACGGGCGGCTGCAGCAGCGCCGGATCGGCCTGCGCGACCAGCGCGCCGAGCATCCGGTTCGCGGCGAGCAAGGTCCAGTGACGATCTACCGCGAGCGCCGGATACGGCTCGTGGCCGCGCAGCACTGCTTCGACCGCGCCGCGCGCCGCATCGAGCTGCGGATCCGAAAACGGCCGCTCGCGAAAGAGCGGCGCATAGCCGGCCGCGACGAGCAGCGCATTGCGCTCGCGCAGCGGCACGTCGAGGCGCTCCGCGAGATGCAGCACCATGTCGCGGCTCGGCTGCGCACGCCCCGATTCGACGAAGCTCAGGTGCCGCGCCGACACCTCCGCTTCGAGCGCGAGCGCCATCTGGCTCAGGCGCCGGCGTTGACGCCACGTGCGCAGCAGCGGGCCGATGCCGGACGCGCGGCCGGCGGACGGGGGGAGCGAATGAAGGGTGGCGGTCGGGTTCATGCCCACGATGATAGGCAATCCTGCGCGCGTCGGGCATTACCTGCGAGGTAAGCATTCCGGGGCGGCCGGCAGCGCCGACTGCGCGCCGGCGCCCGCGGCGCGCCTTCATCGCCGGTTCCAGGCGGTGGACGGCGGATGCGTCGCCGCAGTGCGGTCAGGCGTCGCGATGACGCAGCTCGACGCGCTTGATGTCCTTCACGATCACGAGATAGCTGAACACCGTGACGAGCGCGTTCAGCCCGACGAACACGAGCGCGCCGTTGAACGAGCCGCTCGCGCCGACCAGGTAGCCGATCGCGATCGGCGCGACGATGCCGGCCGTGTTGCCGAACATGTTGAACAGGCTGCCCGACAGGCCGATCGCTTCCTTCGGCGCGGTGTCCGCGATGACCGCCCAGCCGAGCGAGCCGATCCCCTTGCCGAAGAACGACACGGCCATCAGCACGATCACGAGCGCTTCGCTGTCGACGTAATTGCAGCCGATGATGACCATCGACAGCAGCATCCCGCCGACGATCGGAATCTTGCGCGCGAGCGTCAGCGACACGCCGCGACGGATCAGCGTATCCGACAGCATCCCGCCGAGCACGCCGCCGAGGAACCCGCAGATCGCCGGCAGCGACGTCATGAAACCGGCCTTCAGCAGCGACATTCCTCGCGCCTGCACGAGGTAGATCGGGAACCACGTGAGGAAGAAGTAGGTGAGCACGTTCACGCAGTACTGGCCGAGATAGACGCCGAGCAGCATCCGGTTCGACAGCAGCTGGCGCACGTAGTACCAGCCCGCGACGCGATTGCCGGCAAACGCCGTGCCGTTGCCGCGCACCCCGGTCGGCCGGCGCGTCGTGCGCACGAGGCCGCCGCCCTGCTCGATATGCTCGAGTTCCGCGCGATTCACCGCCGGATGGTCGGCCGGATCCTTCATCACGCGCAGCCACAGGAATGCGAGCGCGATGCCGGCGAGGCCGAGCCACAGATACACCTGATGCCAGCCGTACGCATGCGTGAGCCACGCCATCAGCGGCGAGAACACCACCGCCGCGAAATACTGCGCGGCGTTGAAGATCGCCGATGCCGTGCCGCGCTCGGCGGTCGGGAACCAGCTCGCGACGACCTTCGCATTCGCGGGAAACGCGGGCGCTTCGGCGATGCCGACCGCGAAGCGCATCACGAACAGCGCCGTCACCGCGAATGCCGCGCTGCCGCCGAGACCGATCGTGCTCTGCAGCAGCGTGAACGCCGACCACAGAAAGATGCTCGTCGCATACACGCGCCGCGCGCCGAAGCGGTCGAGCAGCCAGCCGCTCGGCAACTGCGCGAGCACGTATGCCCAGCTGAACGCCGAGAAGATGTAGCCCATCGTCACCGGATCGATGCCGAATGCCTTGCGGATCGGCGTGCCGGTGATCGACAGCGTCGCGCGGCGCCGGCGAGATCGATCGGGAGATCGCGAGAAGTGGTCTGATTAGGCACTTTAATGTACGTCGTCGTATGACATGGACGGAATTTTATGAGTAATGACAGGCAGCAGAAACCTCGGGTTTTCCCTTTGAAAGATGACGTGAAAAGGTAAGAAACACGCGGGTACACTAGATGCATAAGGCTTCCGCGATGGTGATGGCAGGTTCGGCACGCCATGCGAATATTGAAATGGCGTCGGCAGACATCGTATCTGTTGCGCTACAATGAGCCCATCATTCCCGAACCACGGAGCACACCCCATGCAACTGACTGGAGAGATGCTGATCGGCGCCGACGCGGTGGCCGGCTCGGCCGGTACCTTGCGCGCGTTCGACCCGACGAAGGGCGCGCCGATCGATGCGCCGGCGTTCGGCGTCGGGACGCAGGCCGACGTCGAGCGCGCGTGCGAACTCGCGCGCGACGCCTTCGACGCGTACCGCGCGCAGCCGCTCGCGGCCCGCGCGGCGTTTCTCGAAGCGATCGCCGACGAAATCGTCGCGCTCGGCGATGCGCTGATCGAACGCGCACACGCCGAAACGGGCCTGCCCGTCGCACGCCTGCAGGGCGAGCGCGGCCGCACCGTCGGCCAGCTCCGGCTGTTCGCGCGCGTCGTGCGCGACGGGCGTTTCCTCGCCGCGTCGATCGATCCGGCGCAGCCGGCGCGCACGCCGCTGCCGCGCTCGGACCTGCGGCTGCAGAAAGTCGGGCTCGGGCCCGTCGTCGTGTTCGGCGCGAGCAACTTCCCGCTCGCGTTTTCGGTGGCCGGCGGCGATACCGCGTCGGCGCTGGCGGCCGGTTGCCCGGTGATCGTCAAGGCGCACGAAGCGCACCTCGGCACGTCCGAACTGGTCGGACGCGCGATCCGCGCCGCCGTCGCGAAATGCGGGATGCCGGCCGGCGTGTTTTCGCTGCTGATGGGCCCCGGCCGCGTGATCGGCGCGGCGCTCGTCAGCCACCCGGCGATCCAGGCCGTCGGCTTCACCGGGTCGCGCCAGGGCGGCATGGCGCTCGTGCAGCTCGCGAACGCGCGCCCGCAGCCGATTCCCGTCTATGCGGAAATGAGCAGCATCAACCCGGTCGTGCTGTTCCCGTCCGCGCTGGCCGCGCGCGGCGACGCGATCGCGACGGGCTTCGTCGATTCGCTGACGCTCGGCGTCGGCCAGTTCTGTACGAACCCCGGCCTCGTGCTGGCGATCGACGGCCCCGATCTCGACCGCTTCGAGTCCGTCGCCGCGCAGGCGCTCGCGAAGAAGCCGGCCGGCGTGATGCTCACGCGCGGCATCGCCGACGCGTACCGCAACGGCCGCGGCAAGCTGGCCGAACTGCCGGGCGTGCGTGAAATCGGCGCGGGCGAGGCTGCGCAGACCGAATGCCAGGCGGGCGGCGCGCTGTACGAAGTCGCCGCACCGGCGTTCCTGGCCGAGCCGGCGTTCAGCCACGAAGTGTTCGGGCCGGCATCGCTGATCGTGCGCTGCCGCGATCTCGACGAAGTCGCGCGCGTGCTCGACGCGCTGGAAGGCCAGCTGACGGCCACGCTGCAGATGGACGCCGACGACAAGCCGCTCGCGCGCCGCCTGCTGCCGATTCTCGAACGCAAGGCCGGGCGCCTGCTCGTCAACGGCTACCCGACCGGCGTCGAGGTGTGCGATGCGATGGTGCACGGCGGGCCGTTCCCGGCCACGTCGAACCCGGCCGTCACGTCGGTCGGCGCGACCGCGATCGACCGTTTCCTGCGGCCGGTGTGCTACCAGGACTTCCCGGACGATCTGCTGCCCGAAGGGTTACAGGAAAGCAATCTGCTCGCGATTCCGCGTTTGCGGGACGGCAAGGCGGAGTAAGGGGCGGTGGCGCGGGGCGCAAGCCCGGGCCGCTTGCCGGACGAATGAAAGCGGGGGCGGCCGGCTGGCTGCCTCCGCTTTTTTCATGGCGGCTTCCGCGTTGCCGGAATTTCTCCTACAGTAGCGAAGCCCCGGGCCGGCCGGCTCGCGGGCGAGCCTGAGAGCCCGGCAAAAGATCAACAAGGAGCCACCCGATGAACATCAGCAAGCGCGGCGATCACCTGTTCGCCGCCGGATTGTGGAAAGCGATCGGCGACGTCGCGCATTCCGTGCGCAGCCGGATCGGTCAGTACAGCGAAGGGCGCGTGCTCGCGAATGCGCTGCTCGAATTCCAGCGCGACCTGGGCGGCAGCGAATTCGACGTGACGATCAACCAGGGGCGGCCCGTGACGGACTCGGACGCGCATTCGCTCATGTTCGGCCTGGCCGTCCGCCGTTTCAGGCAGGACATGGAGGCGCTGGTGTTCGCGCTGGAGCATCGCCGCAGCATCGACGAACGCGACCAGAACCTGCGCACCGAAGCGCTGATGCAGGCCAACAGCCAGCTCACCACCGCGAAGCAGTCCGCGACGATCACGGTCGGCCGGTTCTTCGATGCGGTCGTCGACCGCGACGTGCTGGGGCAGATTCTCGGCGGCGAATCGAACGCGCGCGCGCGTGCGGGTGCGCAGGGACAGATCGAGGCGACCCGGATCAAGCTCGGCAACGTGCGCCACCGGATCATCGGCGTCATCGCGCAGATGTGAAGGCGCGCTGCGCGGCGGGGTGCGTCGCGCGGCTGTCGCCGCAAACGGCCGCGGCCGGCAAAAGCCGGCCGCGATGCAAAACAGGCAAACCAGCCGGCCGCCGCGCCGCAGAGGGCGCCGCGCCGGCCGTCCCCGCTTACTGCGGGCCCATCTTCTTGATCAGCACGTCCAGCTCGGCCACTTCGGCGTCGGTCAGGTCGACGAGCGGTGCGCGCACCGGGCCCGCGTCGTGGCCGACGAGCTTCGCGCCCGCCTTCACGATGCTGACCGCGTAGCCCGCGCGGCGGTTGCGGATCTGCAGGTACGGCAGGAAGAACTCGTCGATCAGGCGGCCGACCGTTGCGTGGTCGTCCTTCGCGATCGCTTCGTAGAATGCCATCGCCGTCTTCGGGATGAAGTTGAACACCGCCGACGAGTACACCGGCACGCCGAGCGCCTTGTACGCGGCGGCGTAGACTTCGGCCGTCGGCAGGCCGCCGAGGTACGCGAAGCGGTCGCCCAGGCGGCGGCGGATCGTGACCATGCCCTCGATTTCGCCGACGCCGTCCTTGAAGCCGATCAGGTTCGGGCAACGGTCGGCCAGCCGCTCGAGCATGTCGGCGTTCAGCTTCGAATTCGCGCGGTTGTACACCACGACACCGATCTTCAGCGAACGGCAGACCTGCTCGACGTGCTCGGCGATCCCTTCCTGGCTCGCTTCGGTCAGGTAGTGCGGCATCAGCAGCACGCCGCTCGCGCCGAGGCGCTCGGCTTCCTGCGCATATTCGATGGCGACGCGCGTGGCACCGCCCGCGCCGGCGAGGATCGGCACCTTGCCCTTGCAGGTTTCCGTCGCGACGCGGATCACGTCCGAGTATTCGCGCTGCGTGAGCGAGAAGAATTCACCGGTGCCGCCGGCTGCGAACAGCGCGGTCGCGCCGTACGGCGCCAGCCATTCGAGGCGCTCGGCGTAGGTGGTCGGGCGGAAGCTGCCGTCCGCGTCGAAGTCCGTCAGCGGAAACGACAGCAGGCCGTGGGAGATGATCTGTTTGAGTTCTTGCGGTGAGGTCATGGTTGGGTCGTCCGTCTAGCGCGAGTGCTGGGTTCGTCGGGAACGGCATACGAGCCACATTGGCGATGTCGTTGTATGTCATCGTACAACGAGGGGAAGGGTGACGCAAGCGGTTTGCTCTCAGATTGTAGGTAGGGTCTTTCCGGATAAGGGTTTACGTACTATCCCGGATGCGCGTTGAATGTCGTATGATGACTAACGATATCACCGGTAGCTTCCAGGAATTCCGATGACTGCTTCTCCTCTCTATATCCGCGTGCATCCGGACGACAACGTCGCCATCGTCGTCAACGACGGCGGCTTGCCCGAGGGCGCGACGTTCGCCGACGGGCTCACGCTGCGCGAAGGCGTGCCGCAAGGGCACAAGGTGGCGCTCGCCGATCTCGCGGCCGGCGATCCGATCGTCCGCTACAACGTCGTGATCGGCTACGCGCTCACCGACCTGCGCCGCGGCAGCTGGGTCAATGAACGCACGATGCGCATGCCCGAGCCGCCGGGGCTCGACGACCTGCCGCTCGCGACGCGCGCCGCGCCGGCGCTCGCGCCGCTCGAAGGCTATACGTTCGAAGGCTTCCGCAATGCGGACGGCTCCGTCGGCACGCGCAACATCCTCGCGATCACGACGACCGTGCAATGCGTGTCGGGCGTCGTCGAGCATGCGGTGAAGCGGATCAAGGACGAACTGCTGCCGCGCTACCCGAACGTCGACGACGTGGTCGGGCTCGAACATACGTACGGCTGCGGCGTCGCGATCGATGCGCCCGATGCCGACATCCCGATCCGCACGCTGCGCAACATCAGCCTGAACCCGAACTTCGGCGGCGAGGTGATGACGGTCAGCCTCGGCTGCGAGAAGCTGCAGCCCGAGCGCCTGCTGCCGCCCGGCGCGATTCCGGTGGCGGCCGACGGCGCGACGGACAACGGCGGCGTCGTGTGCCTGCAGGATGCCGCGCACGTCGGCTTCAATTCGATGATCGACTCGATCATGAAGATGGCCGAATCGCATCTCGAGCGGCTGAACCGCCGCCGTCGCGAAACCTGCCCGGCGTCGGAGCTCGTCGTCGGCGTGCAGTGCGGCGGCAGCGATGCGTTCTCCGGGCTCACCGCGAACCCGGCGGTCGGTTTCGCGGCCGACCTGCTCGTGCGCGCGGGCGCGACGATCATGTTCTCCGAAGTGACCGAAGTGCGCGACGGCGTTGCGCAACTCACGTCGCGCGCGGCGAACGAGGACGTCGCCCGCGAGATCATCCGCGAGATGGACTGGTACGACCGCTACCTGCAGCGCGGCCGCGTCGACCGCAGCGCGAACACGACGCCCGGCAACAAGAAGGGCGGGCTGTCGAACATCGTCGAGAAGGCGATGGGCTCGATCGTGAAGTCGGGCAGCGCGTCGATTGCCGGCGTCGTGCGTCCGGGCGACCGCGCGCGGCGCAAGGGGCTGCTGTACGCGGCGACGCCCGCGAGCGACTTCATCTGCGGCACGCTGCAGCTCGCGGCCGGGATGAACCTGCACATTTTCACGACCGGCCGCGGCACGCCGTACGGCCTCGCCCAGGTGCCGGTGATCAAGGTCGCGACGCGCAGCGATCTCGCGCGCCGCTGGCACGACCTGATGGATCTCGACGCGGGGCAGATCGCGACCGGCGCGGCCACGATCGAGGACGTGGGTTGGGAGCTGTTCCGGCTGATGCTCGACGTCGCGAGCGGCAAGCGCCGCACGTGGGCCGAGCAATGGAAGCTCGCGAACGCGCTGACGCTGTTCAACCCGGCGCCGGTGACCTGATACGCGTGGTGGTCGTGGCCGACGATGCGGGCGCCTTCGGGTGCCCGTTTTTCGTTGCGGCGCGCGGTCACGGCCGCGCGCGTCAGTCGCAGCCGATCGGCAGCGACAGCCCGACTTTCACGCGCGACATCACGACCATCGTTTCGAAGTGACGGATGTTGTGGTGCTGCCGGAATACGCGCGTGGAAAATTCCTCGTAGTGGTCGATATCGCGCATCGCGATCATCAGCACGAAATCGGCGCGGCCCGTCACCACATAGCACTGCATGACTTCCGGCAGCGATTTCAGAAACCGCTTGAACTCGTCGAGCAGGTCGACCCGTTCGCGCTCGACCTGCACGAGCACGAGCATCGTCAACGGCAGGCCGACCTTGTTCGGGTCGACGACGGCCACGTCCTGCTGGATATAGCGCTCGTCGCGCAGCCGCTTCACGCGGCGCAGGCACGCGGGCGGGCTCAGGCCGATCTCGGCGGCGAGCGCCTGGTTGGTGATCTGGTTGTCGTGCTGGAGGCGGGCGAGGATGCGCAGGTCGAAGTCGTCGAGCGGCGCGGCGGCGGTGTTCATCGGATTTCCTTCGGGAAGAAAAAACGAAACGAATTCACGAAACGAGCCGGTCGATGTTTATCGGATTTCGTGAGGGATATCGATAATCGTAGCATCCGTCAACGATGAAGCCGCGAGGAAAACATCATGGGTTCCCGACGTTTGCTGCTGGCGCTTGCGCCGCTTGTACTGGCCATTCCCGCGTTCGGCGCGGACACGGTGGTCGTGGGTTTTGCCGGTGCGCTCACGGGCGCGCAGGCCCATTTCGGCGAGGACAGCGCCCGCGGCATCCGGCTCGCGATCGACGAAATCAACGCAATGCATCCGAGCGTCGCCGGGCATCCGGTCACGTTCGCGCTCGACGCACAGGACGACCAGGCCGATCCGAAGGTCGCGACGACGGTTGCGCAGCGCTTCGTCGACACGCACGTCAGCGCAGTGATCGGGCACCAGAACTCGGGCACGTCGATCGCCGTCGCGCGGCTCTATGCGACGGCGAACATCGCGGAGCTGACGCCGTCGGCCACCAATCCGGCGTTCACCCGGCTCGGCTACCGCACCACGTTCCGGCTGCTCGCGAACGACGATTTTCTCGGGCAGGCCGTCGCCCGTTACGCGGTCGAGCAACTGCACGCGCGCCGGATCGGGGTCGTCGACGATCGCACGGCCTACGGGCAAGGCATCGCGGACGTGTTCGTCGCCGGGCTCGCGAAGTCGGGCTCGGCCGTCGTCGCGCGCGAATACACGACCGACAAGGCGTTCGACTTTGCCGCGTCGCTGACGCTGCTCAAGGGCAAGACGCCCGACGCGATCTTCTTCGGCGGGATGGACACGCAGGGCGGCCCGATGCTCAAGCAGATGAAGAAGCTGCGGATCGACGTGCCGCTGCTGGGCGGCGACGGGCTGTGCACGCACGAGATCCTGGCGCTCGCGGGCGATGCGCTCGATGGCAATCTCGTGTGCGCCGACGGCGGCCGCAGCCTCGCGAAGATGCCGGGCGGCCCGGCGTTCGCGGCGCGCTTCACGCAAAAATACGGCGCACCCGTGCAGCTCTACGCGCCGTATGCGTACGACGCGATGATGGCCGTCTATCACGCGGTGATGCTCGCCCAGTCCACCGATCCCGCGAAGATCGCCGATGCGCTGCATCGTGTCGACTTCCAGGGCGTGACCGGCCGCATCGCATTCGATGCGCATGGCGAACTGCGCAACCCGGCGGCAACGATTTCGACGTTCAAAGGAGGCAACAAGGTGACTTTGTCGGAGGTGGTCAAATGAGTACGCGGATTCTCCCGGTGGGAACGGCATCGCTGCGCGATACCGCACGTCCGGTCGACGACGTTGCGGCGCCGGCCGTGCACGACGCGGCCTGCGCATTGCGCGCTGCGCTGCGCGCATTTCGCGACGAGCACGGCTTCGGTCGCGCAATCGCCGCGCCGCAGATCGGCATCGGGCAGCGGATGATCGCGCTCGCGCTGGACGGCTGGCCCGACGTGATCGTGAACCCCGAGATCGTGTGGCGCAGCGACGCGCGGATGACACTGTGGGACGACTGCATGTGCTTTCCGGACCTGTTCGTGCGCGTCGAGCGCCATGCATCGGTGAGCGTGCGCTACACCACGCTCGATGGTGAGCCGCATCGGCGCGACGCGCTGTCGCCCGCCGAATCGGAGCTGATGCAGCACGAGATCGATCATCTTGACGGCACGCTGTCGTTCGATCGGGCGGCCGGGTCGAATGCGGTCGTGCATCGCAGCGCGTTCGACGCCGATCGCGCGTCGTTCGCCGCGCAGGTCGACTACACGCCGCACGCGCCCGAGGAGACGCGCATGGCGCCGCATGGCATTCCGTCCGTCGAAGCGCCCGCGTTTCCGCAGGGCGCCGCCTACATGAACGGCCGCTTCATCCCGATCGCCGATGCGCGCGTATCGGTGCTCGACTGGGGCTTCCTGCATTCCGACGTCACGTACGACACCGTGCACGTCTGGAACGGCCGGTTCTTCCGGCTCGACCGGCATATCGCGCGGTTCAGGCGCTCGCTCGCGAGGTTGCGGCTGAATGTGACGCTGACCGACGATGCGCTGCGCGACATTCTCGTCGAGTGCGTGCGTCGCTCGGGGCTGCGCCACGCCTACGTCGAGATGCTGTGTACGCGCGGCGTGTCGCCCACCTTCAGCCGCGACCCGCGCGATGCCGTGAACCAGTTCGTCGCGTTCGCGGTGCCGTACGGTTCGGTCGCGAACGAGCGGCAGTTGCGCGAAGGGCTGCACCTGCACGTGATCGACGACGTGCGGCGGATTCCGCCCGAATCGGTCGATCCGCAGATCAAGAACTACCATTGGCTCGACCTCGTCGCCGGGCTGCTGAAGGGCTATGACGCGGGCGCGGAGTCGGTCCTGCTGAAGTGCACGGACGGCAGTATCGCGGAAGGGCCCGGATTCAACGTGTTCGTCGTGCGCGACAGCCGGCTGTACACGCCCGAGCGCGGCGTGCTGCACGGCATCACGCGACAGACCGTGTTCGAGCTGGCGGCGGCGATGGGCATCGACGCGCAGGCCGTCCGCCTCGACGAGGCGCAGTTGCGCGACGCGGACGAAGTGTTCATCACGTCGACGGCGGGCGGGATCATGCCGGTCACGCGGCTGAACGACGTGGCGATCGGCGATGGACGACCGGGCGCGCTCACGCGCCGGCTGTTCGACGCGTACTGGGCGAAGCACGGCGATCCGGCGTGGAGCCTCGCAGTCGATTACGCGGACGGCTGAACGCGGCGGGCGGCGCGGGCGCGATTTCGTTACCTCGCACGTAATCGACCGTCCGCGCGAGGCCGGCGACGATGGCGGCACGCGGACACGACAGGTTCGCGACATCGTCTCTCACCGACACAAGGAGCCTCGCCATGAATACCGCCCAAACCGCCCGGTCCGCTCACGCCGACCTGATCGACCGCTACTTCGATGCATGGAACGAATCCGACGTCGCGCGCCGTCGCGTGTTGATCGATGCGACCTACGCGCGCGATGCGGCCTATCGCGATCCGCTGATGGCCGGCGACGGCCACGCCGGCATCGACACGATGATCGCCGCGGTGCAGGCGCGTTTCCCCGCGTACCGCTTTCACCGCACGACCGACGTCGACGGGTTCGGCCAGCACCTGCGGTTTTCGTGGGCGCTCGTGTCGCCCGACGGCGCGGCGATCGTGAAGGGCTCGGATTTCGGCACCGTCGATGCATCCGGCCGTCTGCAATCGGTCACGGGTTTCATCGACGAAATGCCGGCCGCGGCGGCGTGACGCGAACGACGCACGCCCGGCCGCCGCCGGGATCGGGTAACGTTATGCGATTCGTTCCCGATCCCGGAGACTTGCCGACATGCTGAAAAATCTCGATCCGCTGTTGCACGCCGACATCCTGCACGCGCTGCGCGCGATGGGCCACGGAGATGAAGTCGCGATCTGCGATGCGAACTTTCCGGCCGAATCGGTCGCGCAGCACACCGTCGTGGGCCGCGCGCTGCGCATCGACGGCGCGGACTCGGCGCGCGTCGCGCGCGCGGTGCTGTCCGTGCTGCCGCTCGACACGTTCGTCGACACGCCCGCATGGCGGATGGAAGTCGTCGGCGATCCGGCCGCGGTGCCGCCCGTGCAGCGCGAGGTGCAGGCCGAGATCGATCGCGCGGAAGGGCGCGCGGTGCCGCTCGCGGGCATCGACCGGTTCGCGTTCTACGAGCGCGCGCAGCATGCGTATGCGGTGATCGTCACCGGCGAGTCGCGCGGCTACGGCTGCTTCCTGTTCAAGAAGGGCGTGCTGTTGAGCGACGCGGGCTAAACGCCTTTTTCGTCGTACCGGCCGGCCGGTACGCCCGCCGCAGTGTAAAGATTTGCTACAACCTTTTGCTTGGACACCGCGGAAAGACCCTCTATGCTGGCCCATTTGCCGCGGGCCCCGCAGGGTTGCGCGGCCCGAACCGCACGGGCACGCGCCGTGCGGACGGCCGAATTGCATACGAGGAGAAAGGCATGACGCGTACCGTCGATTCCGGCGTCATTTTTTTCGCACGCCTGGCGCTGGCGGCGTTGTTCTTGTGGGGCGGCATCATGAAGCTGCTCGGCTACAGCGACTTCGTCGCGTATCTGCACGCGCTGAACGTGCCCTATCAGCAAGTCGTCGCACCGATCGTCGTCGCGATCGAGGGGCTGGGCGGCCTGCTGCTGATCGTCGGCTACAAGGTGCGGCCGCTCGCGCTGCTGATGGCGGTCTACACGATCGCGACCGCGATGGTCGGTCACAATTTCTGGGACGCGACCAACGCCGCCGTCCAGCACGACATGGTGATCCACTTCTGGAAGAACGTCGCGATCTCCGGCGGTTTCCTGCTGCTGTTCGTCACGGGCGCGGGTGGCGCGAGCATCGATGCGCTGCGCCGTCCGAGTTCGTCGTACGGCGTGCTGCGCTGAGCTGCCCCGCGCGGCCGCGCTGAAGCCAATCAAAAGGGCCGAATCCCGCGGCGTGCGGGATTCGGCCCTTTGTTCATGACGCGGCGCGTGCGCGCCGGCGTTCAGCGTGCGTCCTTCAGGTCCTTCGCATCCTTCGAGAACTGCACGGCGATCCCGCCGAGCACGCAGATCACGGCGACGTACACCACCGGCGCGAGCGGATTCGACTTCATCATCAGCGACACGATCACGGGCGTCAGGCCGCCGAAGATCGCATACGCGACGTTGTACGAGAACGAGATGCCCGAGAAGCGCACGACGGCCGGGAAGCTGCGCACCATCACGAACGGCACCGCGCCGATCGTGCCGACCATGAAGCCGGCGATCCCGTAGTACAGCGGCAGCGTCGACGCGTCGGCCGCGACCTGCACGAACAGCAGGTAATAGCACGCGGCCAGCACGATGCCGCCGATGCCGAGCACGCGCTTCGCGCCGATCCGGCCCGCGAGCGAGCCGGCGGTGATGCAGCCGGCCGTCAGGCACAGCGTCGCGATGCTGTTCGCGAACAGCGTGGTCGCGGGCGCCAGGTGGAACTGCTTCTGCAGCAGCGCGGGCGTCATCAGGATCACGACGACGATCGCCGCCGACAGCATCCACGTGAGCAGCATCGACACGATCACCGCGCGGCCGTGGTCGCGCAGCACGGCCTTCAGCGGGATCTCGGCCGCGAGCGCCTTCTTCGCCTTCATCTCGGCGAACACCGGCGTCTCGTGCAGCCAGCGGCGCAGGTATACGGAGAACAGGCCGAACACGCCGCCGAGCAGGAACGGAATGCGCCACGCGAATGCGGTGACTTCGGCGCCCGAGTAGCGGCTGTTGACGCCTGCCGCGACGAGCGAGCCGAGCAGGATGCCGGCCGTGAGGCCCGCGGTCAGCGTGCCGCACGCATAACCGATGTGGCGCGACGGCACGTGTTCGGATACGAACACCCACGCGCCCGGCACTTCGCCGCCGACCGCCGCGCCCTGCAGCACGCGGAACAGCAGCAGCAACACCGGCGCGAGGATGCCGACCGTGTCGTAGGTCGGCAGCAGGCCCATCAGCAGCGTCGGCACCGACATCATCAGCACGCTCAGCGTGAACATCCGCTTGCGGCCGAACAGGTCGCCGAAGTGCGCCATGATCACGCCGCCGAGCGGACGCGCGAGATAGCCGGCCGCGAAGATGCCGAACGTCTGCAACTGGCGCAGCCAGTCGGGAATGTCGTGCGGGAAGAACAGCTGCCCGATCGCGGGCGCGAAGAACACGAAGATGATGAAGTCGTAGAACTCGAGCGCGCCGCCGAGTGCGGCAAGGCCAAGGGTTTTGTAGTCGCTGCGCGTGAGCGCGCGTTCGGCGGCGCGGGGCACGCCGCTCAATTCGGATGCTTGCATGGTCAGAACGATCGGTATTCGAATGTTGTTGTCGGTGCTGCGTCTCCAGGGCCCGCTATTGGCTGGACTGGCTAGGCGCGCCTGCATCGTCGAAAGTGTGCCGGGCGCCGGATAGGGCGCGCGACACGCGCCATTGCACCGGGATGGGGCGCAACGCAGACGAAGCGTGAAAGCGGGTGGGAGGATTCTACAGGAGCGCGAAATACGCGCGCGCGGGGTTGCGCCGAGGAACGCTTCGGACTTCGCCGGGCGTGAAATGCACGCGGCGCGGCAGGCGGATGAACCGCTTGCCGCGCCGCGCGGGACGGAGGTTCGGGGTTATCAGTTGCCGGCGATCGTATCGACCGGCTTGAACGCGCCGTGCTCGACCTTGTAGATCGTGACCGGCGCATCCTTCAGGTCGCCCTTCGCGTCGTACGCGATGCTCGGCGCCGACACGCCCTTGACCGACACCTTGCCGAGATACGGCGTATAGACTTTCGGGTCGGTCGAGTTCGCGTTCTTCATCGCGGTGAGCAGCGCGATCGTGCCGTCGTACGAGTAGGGCGAGTAGGTGATCACGTCTTCGTTGAAGCGTGCCTTGTAGCGTGCCGCGTAGCCGGCGAAGCCCGGCATCTTCTCCTTCGGCAGCCCGCCCATGTAGACGATCGCGCCTTCGGCCGCTTCGCCGCCCACCTTCAGGAAGGTCGGCGAGCGCGACATCTCGCCGGTCACGAAGGCCGACTTCATGCCGAGCTGGCGCATCTTGCGGATCATCGGCGACGATTGCGCATCGCCGCCGCCGTAGAAGATCGCGTCGGGGTTGATGCCCTTCAGGTTGGTCAGGATCGCCGAGAAGTCGAGCGCCTTGTCGTTCGTGAAGTCGCGCTTGACGATCGTGCCGCCCGCGGCCTGCACGGCCTTCGCGAATTCGTCGGCGATGCCCTGGCCGTAGGCCGTGCGGTCGTCGATGATCGCGACGCGCTTGAAGTGCAGCGTCTTCACCGCATATGTGCCGACGATGCGGCCGGCCTGCGCGTCGCTCGTCAGCAGCCGGAAGGTCGTCTTGTAGCCGCGCGCCGTGTATTGCGGCGACGTCGCCATCGAGATCTGCGGCAGCCCCGCGCGATCGTACAGGTCGGACGCCGGAATGCTCGTGCCCGAGTTGAAGTGGCCGATGATCCCGCTGACGTTGTCGTCGATCAGCCGCTGCGCGACGGTGGTGCCGGTGCGCGGATCGGCCTGGTCGTCCTGCGAGTCGAGCTGGAACGTGACCGGCTTGCCGCCGATCGTCGGATGCGTTGCGTTGAAGTCGGCGATCGCGAGTTGCACGCCCTTCTGCATGTCGGTGCCGTAGTTCGACTGCGGCCCCGTCAGCGGTGCGGCGAAACCGATCTTGACGACGTCGGCGGCGATGGCGTGTGCGCCCGACAGTGCGCAGGCGGCAGCCAGCGCGACGTGCGATACCTTCAGCTTCACTTTCACTTCCCCTTGATGGCGTGGTTGGGCCGCCGCCGGCTGGCTGGCCGGTGCGGTAAGCCGGGCGAGACGTATCGGTTGGCCGGCCTGGATGAAAGCCGTGCGGGCTCGCCGGACGCCGCGCGCTGTGCCGGAATCGGCGTGCGGGGCGGCGGCGGGATGTCGTCTCGTGACCGTTGAGCGAAGTCTAGATAGCGAAAATACGCGCGTCTTGCGCGTTCGGTACGCAGCCGGCGACGATTTCGGCATATCGTCGAATACCCTGATATATGCTGAAATCGTCATTCTCCATGCGCAAACGCGCCAAGACGCGATGCGCCGGCATTTTTAGGATGGCGGGTTCGGGGGCGCGCGGCCGAGCGCCGATGCGGTACGCCGGCATCGCGGCGCATCGCATCGCGGCGGCGGTGCGACGTGGCGAAACGTGCGGAATGTGCGAAGCGTGCGTCAAAGCGCGGCACACACGCGGCGTAGTCGTTGCGCACACAACCGCATGCGGCACGCCGCCCCGTCGGCCGTCGCCAGCCGACGACTATCCACCGCGATCCGCCGTGCCCGCGGATTGCACTGCCTCCCGGGATCGCCGCCACGCGTTCGAGGGGGCGCTTCTATAATCGACGCCATCAGCCATTCGCTTTGCAGATGCCGGGATGACGACCTTGCTTGCCGTACCGCCCATGAGCCTGTCCGACACATTGCGCTACCAGCCCGACAATGCCGATTTCGGCGCGATGCTCGCGCACTTCCGCCTGCTCGAACCGGTGTTCGACGCGCTGCCCGACGTCGCGTTCTTCGTGAAGGACGCGAACGGTCGCTACGCGCTCGTCAATCGCACGCTCGCGATGCGCTGCGGCTACAAGGACAAGCGCGACCTGCTCGGCAAGACGACCGACGAAGCGTTTCCGCGCCGCTTCGGCCGCACCTATTTCGAGCAGGACATGGCGACGATCAACGCCGGCCAGCAACTGATGGACCAGCTCGAGCTGCACCTGTATCCGGGGCGTCAGCCGGGCTGGTGCCTGACCTGCAAGGAGCCGCTGCGCGACGCGGCCGGCAAGGTGGTCGGGCTCGCGGGCATCTCGCGCGACCTGAAGGCGCACGAAGGGTCGCATCCGGCGTACAGCAAGCTCGCCGACGTGGTCCAGCACATCCAGGATCACTATGTTCAGCCGCTGAACCTGAAGCAGCTCGCGCAGATGGCCGGGATGTCGGTTGCGCAGCTGGAACGCTACTTCCACAAGGTGTTTCACCTGACGCCGCGCCAGGTGCTGTTGAAAACGCGGCTCGACGCGGCCACGGCGCTGCTCGTCACGCACGACAAGGTGACGGACGTCGCGGCGTTATGCGGCTATACGGATCACAGCGCGTTTACGCGCCAGTTCAAGGCGACGGTCGGCGTGACGCCGACCGAATACCGGCTGATGCTGCAGGACCGGACGGGATGACGCGACGCACCGGCCGCGCGCCGGCATGTCGGAAGGATCGGGGTGGGGCTGGAACGGGAAAGCGGCGGCTCAGCGGTAGCCGAGCCCTTTCAGGATGGCCGTGCCGTCTTCGGTGAGCCGGAAGCTCGGTGCCGTATCGGCGTCGAGCTTGATCATCTCGACGAGGCCGGCTTCCTGCAACGCAGGCAATTCGGGTTTGGCGTTCGCACTGATCGGCGCGTGCAGCAGCACGAGCAGCGTCGCGATTTCATGATGGCTGAGGAGACGACGCAGCATCGTCTTCTTCGCAGGGGGTGCGGCCGGGCGGCCCGCGGGTGCTTCTACGGCGCTCATCGCTGTCCTCCATTTCGGGATATCCATCGGGTACTGGTTGCGGATGGTGCCGACGAAGACTTAAGCGATTCTTAAAACCGCGGTGCTGCCGCGGATGCTGCACCGCGGCGAGCGTTACCGGATGTAACCCCCGCCGGGCGGCCGTCTCCGGCCGCAAGCGGGGCGCCTTGCCGGGCGGGCGAAACCCCGGCATTCACCATGATGGTGCGCGAGGCGGCGTGCGTCACCGGGCCGCACCGGTTTTTCAGCCGGTTCGGTGCCGAAACGACACACCATTCCTTCCCTTATTTCCTGCGCTGAGCCTGCGCGGCAAGCCGCACGGCCGCGTTCGCCGCGCCGTAGCCGTCGTAGCCGCCGCGCCGCTCGACGATTTCGAGCGAGAAGCGGTTGTCGACCAGTTCCGTGTACGCGTGCAGGAATTCGCCGCCGTGCTCGTCGCGGTCGTACAGCAGGTGGTGGGTGCTCAGCGTGTCGATCAGTTCGTCCGGCAGCGCGTAGCGCGCGGCGAGATCGTCGTAGTAGTTCGCCGGAATCCGCAGGAACGGCACGCCGTCGGCGGCGAACGCGGTGATCGTCTTCACGATGTCGTCGGTCCGGAACGCGACGTGATTCAGCCCCGTGCCGTGATAGCGGTCGAGCGATTCGGCGACGGCCGTATGGCGGTCGACCGACGCATTCAGCGCGATCCGCACCGAGCCGTCCGCGCTGCGCACCGCGCGGCTGCGCATCAGCCCGTACGGGTCGGGCACCAGCCAGCTGCGCTCGGCTTCGAAGCCGAATGCCGTCTTGAAGAACAGGATCCACGTGTCGAGCGCGTCGGCTGGCAGCGCGAGGCACACGTGGTCGATACCCGTCAGCGGGCCGACCTCGCTCGGGCCGTCGATGTCGGTCAGCACGAAATCCGATTCATAGAGCGTCGGCGCGTTCGGCGCTTCGTCGACGAAATATTCGAGGCTGCCGTCCGGCGCCTGCACGCTCGGCAGCACGCGCTCGTTCGGGCCGACGCGCCCGGAAAACGGCGCGTAGCCGAAGCCGGCCGCGCGCTCGAACGCCACTTTCGCGTTGTCGACGCGGAACGCCGATGCGCACAGCGACAGCCCGTGCTGCTGGAAGAACGCGTCGGCGAACGAGTCGCGCTCGGCGTTCAGCACGATCGACGCGGCGCCGTGCTGGAACAGCGTCACGTCCTTCGACCGATGGCGGCCCGCGAGCCGGAAGCGCATCCGGCCGAGCCATTCGCCGACGGTGGCCGCCGCCTGCGTGTCCACCGCGAATTCGATGAACTGGAATCCGACGTGCGCGGCCGGTGCCGGGGGCGCGAACAGCGGCTGGCTGGCCGCCGGCGCACGGCCGTCCTGTGCGAGCCGCGCACGCGTCAGTTCTTCCAGATAGAGCAACGAACGATGGCCGTCGGCGGCCGTGATCGCGGTCGGTGCGGCGCGGAAACCGTCGTTGAAGATCTCGAGCGACAGCGGCCCCGTATAGCCGGACTCGATCACGCGGGCCGTAAAGCGCGCGAGGTCGAAGTCGCCCTGGCCGGGGAACGAGCGGTAGTGGCGGCTCCATTCGAGCACGTCCATCGCCAGTTTCGGTGCGTCGGCGATCTGAACGAACGCGATCCGGTCGCCGGGGATGTCGGCGATCGCGTCGGGCGAATCGTCGAGCGACAACGTATGGAAGCTGTCGAGCGCGAGCCCGAGGTGCGGGCTGTTCACCGCGTTCACGAGCTGCCATGCATGGCTGTACCGGTTCACGACGCGGCCCCACGCGAGCGCCTCGTAGGCGACGATCACGCCGGCTTCTCGCGCCGCTTCGGCAAGCGCGCCGAGCTGGTCGGCCAGCAGCGCATCGTCGGCGATCGTGTCGGGCGACACGTTGCTGCACACCAGGATGCGGTCGGTGCCGAGCGCGTGCATCACGTCGAACTTGCGCCGGACGCGGTCCAGATTGCGGGCGAGCTGGGCGGCGCTCACGCCTTCGAAGTCGCGAAACGGCTGGAACAGCACGATGTCGAGGCCGAGATCGGCGGCCATGCGCCGGACGTCGGCGGGCGATCCGTCGAAGTAGACGAGGTCGTTCTCGAAGATTTCGACGCCGTCGAAACCGGCGGCCTGGATGGCGGCGAGCTTTTCGGCGAGCGTGCCGGACAGTGACACGGTGGCGATCGAGCGCTGCATGGGCGAATCCTGCGGATGAGCGGGGCACGGCGCCGGCCGAATCGGATCAGAATGAACCAGTCGTTGAGTTCCGGGCGAGCGCCATATCCCGAATTTACTAGGGAAGTGAGGCGAATTATACAAACTAACTAGATGGTACAAATTAGCGAAAACCCGAAAAGACAGCGTACGCGTGCCGGCGCACACTAGCGCCACTTCCCGATGTCACGGGGTTGAGCCGATCATGTTCGGCCCCTGTTTTTGGAGCAGAATCGTCATGAGCAAGTACAAGGTGCTGGTGCTGAACGGCCCGAACCTCAATCTTCTGGGGACCCGCGAGCCCCATATCTACGGCGCGGAAACGCTGGCCGACGTCGAGCAGCGCTGCCATGCGGCGGCCGAGGGGCTCGGGCTGGAGGTCGACTTCCGCCAGTCGAACGCCGAGCACCAGCTGATCGACTGGCTGCATGCCGCGCGCCACGGCACCCACGGCATCGTGATCAACCCGGCTGCCTACACGCACACGTCGGTCGCGCTGGCCGACGCGCTTTCCGCGATCGCGAAGCCCGTGATCGAGGTGCATATCTCGAACGTGCATCGCCGCGAGGCGTTCCGTCACCACTCGTACGTATCGGCGGTCGCCGAAGCCGTGATCTGCGGCTGCGGTACCGACGGCTACCTGTTTGCGCTGCAGCGCCTGTCGGCCCTGTTTGCCCGAGGAGCCGCACGATGAGCCGCCCGTCCTTTCTGATCGGCCTGATCGGCCAGGGTATCGGCGGCTCGTTGTCGCCCGCGATGCATGAGGAAGAAGGATTCCGCCAGGGATTCGGCTACGTCTACCGGCGCATCGATCTCGACGCGCTCGGCCTGACCGTCGACGCACTGCCGCAATTGCTCGATGCCGCGCAGCGGATGGGTTACACCGGGCTGAACATCACGCATCCGTGCAAGCAGCGCGTGATCGAGCACCTCGACGCGCTGTCGGACGACGCGCGCGCGCTCGGCGCGGTGAACACCGTGCTGTTCAAGGACGGCAAGCGGATCGGCTACAACACCGACTGGTCGGGCTTCGCGAAATCGTTCCGCCGCGGGCTGCCCGGTGCGTCGCTCGAACGCGTGGTCCAGCTCGGCGCGGGCGGCGCGGGTGCCGCCGTCGCGCATGCCGCGCTGCAGATGGGCGCGGCCGAGCTGACGGTTTTCGACGTCGACGGTACGCGCGCCGCCGGCCTCGCGGCCGAGCTGCAGCAGCGCTTTCCCGCGGCGCGCGTCACGCCGGGCGGCGATCTCGCGGCCGCGATGCAGGCGGCCACGGGCCTGATCCACGCGACGCCGACCGGCATGGCGAAGCACCCCGGCCTGCCGTTGCCGGCCGAGCTGCTCCACGCGGGGATGTGGGTGGCCGACATCGTGTATTTCCCGCTCGAAACCGAACTGATCCATGCCGCGCGCGCGGCCGGCTGCGCGACGCTGCCGGGCGGCGGGATGGCCGTGTATCAGGCGGTCGACGCATTCGAGATCTTTACCGGACGCACGCCGGACGCCGAGCGGATGTTCGACCACTTTCAGTCGCTCGTCGCGCGCTGACCCCATCGATACGCAAAAAGAGACCAGGAGACGACCATGCAGCACACCACTCCCACGAACGCCGCACCCGCGCAGGCGGCCGGCACGGTCCGGCGAACGTCGGCGCGCTACAAGATTCTCGCGCTGCTCGCGATCGGCACGATGATCAACTATCTCGACCGGACCGTGCTGGGGGTCGCTGCGCCGCAGCTCACCAAGGAGCTCGGCATCAATGCGGCGGTGATGGGCGTCATGTTCTCCGCGTTCTCGTGGACGTATGTCGCGGCGCAGGTGCCGGGCGGTCTCTTTCTCGACCGCCTGGGCAGCAAGGTCACCTATTACTGGTCGATGACGCTGTGGTCGCTGTGCACGTTCCTGCAGGGCTTCGTGCCCGGCGTCGGGACGCTGCTCGCGTGCCGGCTCGGCCTCGGCGTCGCGGAGGCGCCGTGCTTCCCGACCAACAGCCGCGTCGTCGCGACGTGGTTTCCGCAGAGCGAGCGCGCGATGGCGACGGGCACCTATACCGTCGGCGAATACATCGGCCTCGCGTTCTTCAGCCCCGTGCTGTTCGCGCTGATGGGCGCGTTCGGCTGGCGCTCGCTGTTCTGGGTCGTTGGCGCGGTCGGCATCGTGTTCGGCCTCGTCTGGTGGAAGTTCTATCACGAGCCGCGCAACCATCCGGGCGCGAATGCCGAGGAGCTCGCGTACATCGAAGCGGGCGGCGGTCTCGTGCACGGCGCACGCAAGGGCGGTGCGGCTGAAAAGGGCGGCAAGGGCGCGCAGAAGCAGTTCAGCTGGTCGATGGCCGGCCGGCTGCTGAAGAAGCGCCAGCTCGCGGGCATCTGCCTCGGCCAGTTCGCCGGCAACTCGACGCTCGTGTTCTTCCTGACCTGGTTTCCGACCTATCTTGCAACCGAACGCCACATGGGCTGGCTGAAGATCGGCTTCTTCGCCGTGATGCCGTTCATCGCCGCGTCGGTCGGCGTGATGTTCGGCGGGATCTTCTCCGACTGGCTGCTGCGTCGCGGCAAGTCGGCGAACATCGCGCGCAAGCTGCCGATCATCGCGGGCCTGCTGCTGGCTTCGACGATCATTCTCGCGAACTACGTGCAGAGCAATGAGGCCGTGATCGCGATCATGTCGGTCGCCTTCTTCGCGCAGGGGATGGCCGCGCTCGGCTGGACCCTCGTGTCGGACATCGCGCCGGACGGCCTGCTCGGCGTGACGGGCGGCATCTTCAACCTGGCGGCGAACCTCGCGGGGATCGTGACGCCGCTCGCCGTCGGCTTCATCGTTGCATCGACCGGGTCGTTCGTCGGCGCGCTCGTGTTCATCGGCGTGATCGCGCTGATCGGCGCGCTGTCGTACATCTTCGTCGTCGGCGACATCAGGCGGATCGAACTGTAAGCACGGCTCCACGCACTCCCGGTGCGTTCGCCCGGCGGCCTCGAAGGCCGCCGGGCTTTTTTGTTTGCGCGCCCGGCCGGCGCGAGCATCACGCGCGCTGCACGGCAATCCCGAGCGATTCGACCGCCTGCGCGATCGCCGCCACCGCGCGCCGGATGTCGCCGGCATCGATCGCGCCGATGCAGCCGACGCGGAACGTCTCGAGTTGCGTCAGCTTGCCCGGATACAGGATGAAGCCCGCGTCGCGCACCGCGTCGTAGAAGCGGCGGAAATCGTAGGCCGGATGGTCGGGCGCGTGGAACGTGACGATCACCGGCGCCTGCACGCTCGCGTCGAGGAACGGCGCGAAGCCGAGTGCGCGCATCGATTCGACCAGTGTCCGGCAATTCTCCGCATAACGCGCGCCGCGCGCCGGCTGGCCGCCTTCGGCGAGGTACTGGTCGAGCGCGGCGCGCAGCGCGGCGATCACGTGCGTCGGCGGCGTGAAGCGCCACTGGCCCGTCTTGCGCAGATACGCGTACTGGTCGTGAAGATCGAGCGCGAGCGACGGCGAGTTGCCTGCGCAGGCGTCGAGCGCGTCGCGCCGCACGATCGCGAACCCCATCCCCGGCACGCCTTCCAGACATTTGCCGCTTGCCGAAATCAGCGCGTCGATCCCGCTGTCCGCCAGCGCGATCGGCAGCGCGCCGAACGAACTCATCGCGTCGACGATCAGCCGCTTGCCGTGCCGCCGGCACACGGCCGCGATCGCGTCGAGCGGATTCAGGATTCCGGCGCTCGTTTCCAGGTGCACGAGCGCGACGTGCGTGATGCGCGGCTCGCGCGCGAACGCCGCTTCGACGGCCGCCGGGTCGACGGCCGCGTCCTCGCCGAACGGCAGCGCGATCGCGTCGATGCCGAGCCGGCCGAGGATCTTCAGGATGCGCGCGCAATACGCGCCGTTGTCGGGCACGAGCACGACGCCGTCGCGCGGCACCAGCGTGCCGAGCGCGGCTTCGACCGAGAACGTGCCGCTGCCCTGCATCGGTACGCATGCGTACTCGTCGCCGCCGCGCGCGATCGCGACGAGATCCGCGCAGACGCTGGCGGTCAACGCGTTGAACGAGGCGTCCCACGAGCCCCAGTCATGTTGCATTGCGTGGCGTGTTGTGGCGGAGGTGGTGAGTGGGCCGGGCGTGAGCAGAATCGGGTCGGACATGGTTTTTCTCCAGCAATGGTCGGACGAAACGCCGGTCGGCATTTCTGAATGACTTGCATGATATTGGCAAAATGTGTCATTTTTTGGAAATTGTGGCACTCGTCACGGGTTTGTCATCGAACGCTGTGATCCTTCGGTTGCCGCGCGAAACCACCTGCAGCGCGGCAGCGAGGCCGGCCGGTTGTCGGCCTGCCCGACTGAAAGAGCCGGATCGTGCCCCGGCCGCTTGGTGTTCCGCCTACGGAGAAGTGAGATGACACTGCAGAATTCCTCGCGCGCCGCTGCCGGCGCGTTCCGCAAGCTCGCGCTGGCCGCCTGCGCCGCCGGTCTGCTGCAAGGCGTGGCGATGCCCGCGCATGCGGCAAACGCGGTCGTGCTGTATACGGCGGACGGTCTCGAGAACCTGTATCGCGACGTGCTGCCGGCATTCGAGAAGAAGGAAGGCGTCAAGGTCAACATCGTGACGGCGGGTAGCGGCGAAGTCGTCAACCGCGCGAACATCGAAAAGAATTCGCCGAAGGCGGACGTGATCGTCACGCTGCCGCCGTTCATCCAGCAAGCCGGCCAGATGGGCCTGCTGCAGCCGTACCAGAGCGTGAACTACAAGAACGTGCCGGCGATCGCGAAGGCGGAAGACGGCACGTGGGCCACGTTCGTGAACAACTATTTCTCGTTCGCGATCAACCCGGACGTCGTGAAGAACCAGCCGAAGACGTTCGCCGACCTGCTGTCGCCGAGCTATGCCGGCAAGGTCGCGTATTCGAACCCGGCCACCGCCGGCGACGGGATGGCCGTGCTGATCCTGACGACCACGCTGATGGGCGAGGACAAGGCGTTCGACTATCTCGCGAAGCTTTCGCAGAGCGTGAAGTTCCACACCAAGGGCACCGGCTACCTGAACGTGCTGCTGTCGCGTAACGAGATCAGCGTCGCGAACGGCGACCTGCAGATGGACCTCGACGACGCCGAGCATGGCGCGCTGTCCGTCAAGCCGATCTTCCTGGCCGCGAAGGCCGGCGACCAGCCGACCACGTTCCAGCTGCCGTACGGCATCGGCCTGATCAAGAGCGGCCCGAACCAGGACGCCGGCAAGAAGCTGATCGACTACCTGATGTCGACGGAAGTGCAGTCGAAGGTGCCGGACATGTACGGCATCCCGGGCCGCACCGACGTGCCGCTGACCGGCAAGAACGGCGAAGCGGTGAAGAAGGCGATCGCGGGCGTGAAGCTGATCCCGGTCGACTGGAACCAGGTGATGGCGAAGAAGCCGGAGTGGATCGAGCGCTGGAAGAAGGACGTGATCGGCAGCTCGGGCAAGCAGCTCGACGTCGTCAAGCCGAAGTGATCGGCGTACGCCGCCTGTAATAGTGAGCGAGAGGATGAACCCGGTGGAAACCACCCTGACCCATCCCGGCGCATTCGGCGCCGCCGAGCCGCATGCAACGCTGCGGTCCGGCGCGCCGGGCGGCGTGCAGATCGAACACCTGAGCGTGCGCTACGGCGCACGCACGGTGCTGGAAGATCTGTCGCTGTCGATCGGCGCCGGTGAATTTTTGACCGTGCTCGGCAAGAGCGGCTGCGGCAAGACCACGCTGCTGCGCTTCATCGCCGGGTTCGTGAAGGCCGACGGCCTGACCGGCACGCTGACCGTGGCCGGACGCGACCTGACCTATGCGCCGCCGCACAAGCGCAATCTCGGTCTGTTGTTCCAGAATTACGCGCTGTTCCCGCACCTGTCGGTGTTCGAGAACGTCGCCTTCGGGCTGCGCGCCCGCGGCATGGCCTCGTCGGAAGTGACGCGCCGCGTCGCCGACGCGCTGAAGCTCGTGCAGCTCGGCGATGCCGGCCACCACCTGCCCGCGCAGTTGTCGGGCGGGATGCAGCAGCGCGTTGCGCTGGCCCGCGCGCTCGTGATCGAGCCGGACGTGCTGCTGCTCGACGAGCCGCTGTCGGCGCTCGACGCCAACCTGCGCGCATCCGTGCGCAGCGAACTGAAGGCGCTGCACGAGCGCCTGCCGAACCTGACCGTCGTCTGCGTGACGCACGATCGCGACGACGCGCTCGTGCTGTCCGACCGCGCGCTGCTGATGCGCGACGGTCACATCGCGCAGCTCGGCACGCCGCAGCAGCTGTACGACGCGCCTCAGGACGGCTACGTCGCGCGCTATCTCGGCCCGGCCAACCTGTTGCCGCCGCGCGTGATTTTCCCGCTCGGCGATCCGCGCCACGAGGTGCGCGACAAGGTGGCATGCGTGCGCCCCGAGCGCCTGACCGTCATGCCGCCGGCGGCCGGCGGCCTGCACGGCACGGTGTCGTCCGTCGAGTGGCAAGGCGCGGATCTGTCGATCTCGGTCGTGATCGACGCGGCGCCCGGCGAACCCGTGCGCGTCACGATGCAACGCGGCCGCGGCGAGGCTCCCGAGCGCGGTGCGCGCGTTTCCCTGCATTGCGAGGCAGACGATGTCGTCCTTATCGAGCCCTGAAGCCGGCCTGCCGCCGCACGTGCTCGCGTCGGCCGCGGCGCACGCCGCCGTCGCGCGGCGCCGCAAGCGCATGGGCGACCTGCACCTGGCCGCACTCGCGATCGTCGTGCTGGGCCCGCTCGTCGTCTATCCGCTGATCCGGCTCGTGCTGCTGAGCGTGTCGGGCGATCACGGGCTGAGTTTCGCCGCGTACCGGACGTTCTTCGGCAATCCCGATACGCGCAACGTGCTGCTGACGACGATCGGCGTGCTGTTCGCGAGCGCCGGCACCGCGTCGGTGCTCGGCGTGCTGCTCGCCGCGCTGCTGTTCTTCAAGCCGTTTCCGGGCGCGTCGCTCGTCACGCGCTTCCTCGAACTGTACGTCGCGTTCCCGTCGTTCCTCGTCGCGTTCACGCTGATCTTCCTGTACGGCTCGCAAGGCTCGATCAGCATCGGGCTGCAGCACCTGTTCCATCTCGAGAATCCGCCGCTCGACTTCCTGTTCGGCATCGGCGGCGTGATTCTCGCGCAGACCGTGTTCTACACGCCGTTCGTCGTGCGGCCGACGCTCGCGTCGTTCGCGACGCTCGACCTGCGCCTGATCGAAGCGGCGCGCAGCCTCGGCGCGTCCGGCTGGATGCTCGCGCGCCGCGTCGTGCTGCCGATCGCGTGGCCGGGCATCGCCGCCGGCGCCGTGCTGTGCTTCCTGCTGACGCTCAACGAGTTCGGGATCCTGCTCGTGCTCGGCAGCGCGCGGCTCGTGACGCTGCCGGTCGCGATCTACAGCAGCGCGACCGTCGACCTGGATCTGCCGACCGCGTCGGCTGGCGCGGTCGTGATGCTGGCGCTGTCGCTGGCGCTGTATGCGGTTTATCGCCGGGTGAACCGGCGTGCGACGGGAGGGAACGATGTCCGCTGAATTCCGTATCGGGCAAGCCGTGCCGCGCCGCCAGATCGGCTGGGGCGACACGCTGCTCAAGCATGCGTCGCGTGCGGCGCTCGCGCTGGCCGCGTTCGCGTGCTTCTGGCTGTTCGTGCTGCCGGTGGTGGTGGTCGCGCTGTCGAGCGTATCGACGCAATGGTCGGGCACGATCCTGCCGGCCGGCTACAGCCTGCGCTGGTTCGAACGGCTCGGGTCGCCGGAATACGATGCGCTGCTGACGAGCCTCGAAATCGGCTTCGGCGTGTCGGCGATCGGCACGATCCTCGGGCTGTGGCTCGCGCTTGCGCTCGAAGGGCGCGACCGGCGCGGCCTCGGTGCGGTCGTCGACGCGCTCGTGATGGTGCCGAACGGCGTGCCGAGCGTCGTGCTCGGGCTCGCGGTGCTGATCGCGTATCACCAGAAGCCGCTCGATCTGTCGAGCTCGGCGGCGATCGTCGTGCTCGTGCAGCTCGCGCTGATCCTGCCGTTCTGCTATCGGTGCGCGGCCGCCGCGCTGCGTCCCGAGCTGACCGTGCTGCGCGAAGCCGCGGCGAGCCTCGGTGCGCCGCCCGCGATGGTGCTGCGCCGCGTGCTGCTGCCGCAGCTCGTGCCGGCGCTACGCGCGAGCCTCGCGCTCGGTTTCGCGCTGTCGCTCGGCGAACTCGGTGCGACGCTGACCGTTTATCCGCCCGGTTTCGCGACCGTGCCGATCGTCGTGATCGGCCAGGTGGAGCGCGGCTATTACCTGCCCGCATCGGCGCTGTCGCTGCTGATGCTCGGCGCGTCGCTCGCGGCGCTGCTGCTGATCGCTGCGCGCGTGCCGCGCGGCAAGCGGGCGGCATCATGAACGCCGCGTTCGCATTGCGGCAGCCCGGCGAGCAAGCCGCTACGGGCAAGGCGTCGACGGATCTCGCGGGACGTTCCGTCGACGTGAACGGCCGGCGCTACCGCCTGCCGGTCGAACCGACCGTCGTCGTCTGCGTCGACGGCTGCGAGTACGACTATCTCGAACGTGCGGTGGAAGCAGGCGTCGCGCCGTTCATCGGCCGGATGATCGCGGAAGGCACCGCGTGGCGCGCGGACTGCGTCGTGCCGACCTTCACCAACCCGAACAACCTGTCGATCGTCTGCGGCGTGCCGCCGTCGGTCCACGGGATCTGCGGCAACTACTTCTGGGATCCGGCCGCCGACGGCGGTCGCGGCGCCGAAGTGATGATGAACGACCCGGCCTACCTGCGGGCCGGCACGCTGCTCGCGGCGGCGTCCGGCGCCGGTGCGCGGGTCGCGGTGGTCACCGCGAAGGACAAGCTGCGCCGATTGCTCGGCTGGCAGATGAAAGGCATCTGTTTCTCCGCGGAGAAGGCCGCGCAGGCGAACCTCGCGGAAAACGGGATCGTCGACGTGCTCGACTGGGTCGGACTGCCGTCGCCGGACGTATACAGCGCCGCGTTGTCGGAATTCGTGTTCGCGGCCGGCGTGCGGCTCGCGCAGACGCGTCAGGTCGATCTGATGTACCTGTCGACCACCGACTACGTGCAGCACAAGTGCGAACCGGGCAGCGCCGGCGCGAACGCGTTCTACGCGATGATGGACGGTTACCTCGCGCAACTCGACGCGCTCGGCTGGGCGATCGGGCTGACTGCCGATCACGGGATGAACGCGAAGCACGATCCTGCGACGGGCCGCCCGAACGTGATCTATCTGCAGGATGCGTTCGACGGCTGGTATGGCGCGCAGGCCGCGCGCGTGATCCTGCCGATCACCGACCCGTACGTCGTGCACCACGGCGCGCTTGGCTCGTTCGCCACCGTGTACCTGGCGCCCGGCGTCGACCGGGCTGACGCGATGTGGCGCGTGGGCGGGCTCGACGGCGTCGAACTCGTGCTCGACAACGCGGAAGCGGCCGCGCGCTTCGAGTTGCCGTCCGACCGGATCGGCGACCTCGTCGTGATCGCGCGGCGCGACATGACGCTCGGCACGCGCGAGCGCGAACACGATCTGTCCGGCCTGACCGTCCCGCTGCGTTCGCACGGCGGCGTGTCCGAGCAGGAAGTGCCGTTGCTGTTCAACCGCCGGATCGAGCGGGACGACCCTGCGCGTCGTCCGCGCAACTTCGACGTTTTCGATTTCGTGCTGAACCGGATCCCATCGTGATGGCTCATCCCCGACAGGATCACCCCGCGTTTCGCGCCGAGGCGCTGCGCTGGTGCGGCACGCGCGCGACGCGCGAGCGCGTGTTCGACGTCACCGATCCGTATACCGGCACGCGTGTCGGAACGGCGCCGCTGGCGAGCGTCGACGACGTGCGCGCCGCGTTCGACTACGCGATGGCGTACCGGCCGACGCTCACGCGCTACGAACGTTCGCAGATCCTCGAGCGCGCGGCCGCGCTGCTGCGCGAGCGTACCGAGGAAGCATCGGATCTGATCACGCTCGAATCGGGGTTGTCGAAACGGGATTCGCGCTACGAAATCGGCCGCGTTGCCGACGTGCTGAAGTTCGCGTCGGTCGAAGCGCTGCGCGACGACGCGCAGAGCTTCTCGTGCGACCTGACGCCTCACGGCAAGGCGCGCCGCGTGTTCTCGCAGCGGCAGCCGCTCGACGGCGTGATCGTCGCGATCACGCCGTTCAACCATCCGATGAACCAGGTTGCGCACAAGATCGCGCCGGCGATCGCGACCAACAACCGGGTGATCGTGAAGCCGTCCGAGAAGGTGCCGCTGTCGGCGTTCTATCTGGCGGACCTGCTCTACGAGGCCGGCTTGCCCGAGCCGATGCTGCAGGTGTTGACCGGCGATCCGCGCGAAATCGCGGACGAACTCGTCACGCATCCGCATGCGTCGCTGATTACCTTTACGGGCGGCGTGTCGATCGGCAAGGCGATCGCCGCTCGGGCCGGCTACCGGCGCATCGTGCTTGAGCTGGGCGGCAACGATCCGCTGATCGTGCTCGACGATGCCGATCTCGAGCGGGCGACGTCGCTGGCCGTGTTCGGTTCGTACCGGAATTCGGGCCAGCGCTGCACGGCCGTCAAGCGGATGCTGGTGCAGCGCTCGATTGCGCCGGCATTCACCGAGCTGCTCGTCGAGAAGACGCGCGCCTGGACGTACGGCGATCCGTTCGATCCCGCGAACGAGATGGGCACGGTGATCGACGCCGCGGCGGCGCGGCTGTTCGAGGCGCGGGTGAACGAGGCGGTCGCGCAGGGCGCGCGCCTGCTGACCGGCAACGTGCGGCGCGGCGCGCTCTATGCGCCGACCGTGCTCGACAACGTCGATCCGTCGATGACGATCGTGCGCGAGGAGACCTTTGGCCCGGTATCGCCCGTGATCGCGTTCGACACGATCGACGACGCGATCCGGATCAGCAACGGGACGGCGTTCGGGCTGTCGTCGGGGCTCTGCACGGACAGCACGGCCGCGGTCGTGCGATTCGTGAACGAGCTGAACGTCGGCACGGTGAACGTCTGGGAAGTGCCTGGATACCGGATCGAGCTGTCGCCGTTCGGCGGGATCAAGGATTCGGGGCTTGGTTATAAGGAAGGCGTTCAGGAAGCGATGAAGAGCTTCACGAACCTGAAGACGTTTTCGCTGCCTTGGGAGTAAGCGGATGGCATTGACTGTCGAAGAGATTCACGGGTTGTATCGCGAGCACGGCCACGTCGCCTATAGCGGCGAACCGGTCACGCAGCTGGAACATGCGTTGCAGAGCGGCTTGCTGGCGGAAGAAGCGGGCGCCGACGAAGCGCTGGTCGCGGCGGCATTCCTGCACGACCTCGGGCATCTGCTGAACCGGCAGGGCGAGACGCCGAGCGCCCGCGGAATCGACGACCTACATCAGTATTACGTGCTGCCGTTCCTGCGACCGTTGTTCACCGATGCGGTGCTGGAGCCGATCCGGCTGCACGTCGATGCGAAGCGGTGCCTGTGCCGGACGGACGCCGGCTACTTCGAGAGCTTGTCGCCGGACTCGGTGCGCAGTCTCGGGCTGCAGGGCGGCATCTTCAGTGAAGAGGAGACGGCGGCATTCCTGCAGCGCCCGTTCGCGGAGGATGCGCTGCGTCTGCGCCGCTGGGACGATACGGCCAAGGAAGCAGGCAAGGCGACGCCGAGTCTCGATCACTATATGGAGATAGTCGCGCGCCAGGTTCGCGTGGCCTGACGATTCGGTTATCTCTATTTTTCGAGGCCCCGCACGCGGCAGCGTGCGGGGCCTTGAATTTTTTCGAGAAACCCCTTGCGCGCTCGGCGGCGACTGCTTAGAATCACGCCTCTTTCGCGCTAACGGAAACGCAGCGCGGGAGAGGAAGGAAGGGAAGCGGTGTTGTTGAGG
>NZ_CABVLY010000026.1 GCF_902498995.1 Burkholderia anthina | reverse complement strand
CTCTACGCCGATGATAGTGCGGATACCCGTGTGAAAGTAGGTAATCGTCAGGCTCCCTAAGCCGAGAACCCCCGCCCAAAAGGCGGGGGTTTTTGCATTTGCGTGACCGGAAATGCATGCCGACGGTGCGGAGGCGATTCGGCCTTCAAATGCCGCCCAAGCAGGGGTGCCCGCCAAGCCACACCTCATACAACCGTTCGCGGCGTTGCCCATGCGCGCAGCTACATCTCGCGAAGCCAACAGCACCATCACGGGTGCATCCAGCGCGTCCTGCGCTGTTTCTACGCATATCTCCGTACATTTGCGCCCAAAAAACGCCCAAAAAGGCAATGCACCGGGCTCGCCGAGGCAACTCGCCGGCACCCTTCGTCATGTATTCATCCGTCGATATTGCCGCACCAGTCTATCGACGCCGCGTCGAGATCAACCATTCCCCCATTCCGCTTTTTCGCAAAACAGACCGGAAATCCGTGCGAAATGAAGCCTTATTCGGCACGGCCACGTAAAATTCGCGAATCTCCATCCCCGCACCCATAACGATGAACGCCGCCACCCAGATAGCCCGGGCCGTTTGCCCTCACGATTGCCCGGATACATGCGCAATGCGCGTGACCGTCGAGAACGGCAAGGCGATCAAGGTCACGGGCGATCCGGATCATCCGCCCACGCAAGGCGTGTTGTGCACGAAAGTCAGTCGATACGCTGACCGCGTCCATCATCCGGATCGCCTCACCGTTCCGCTCAAGCGTGTCGGTGCGAAGGGGGAAGGGCGCTTCGTGCCGATCAGCTGGAGCGAAGCATTCGACGAAATCGGTCGCCGCCTCGGGGAAATCTCCGCGCGCGCGCCGGAGGCGATCGTGCCGTACAGCTACGCGGGAACGATGGGGCTCGTGCAGGGCGAAGGCATCGCGCAGCGATTCTTCCACAAACTCGGTGCCTCCCGGCTCGAGCGTACGATCTGCGCGGCGGCCGGTGCGGCGGGCCTGCGCTACACGTACGGTGGCAGCGTCGGGATGCATCTCGAGCATTTCGAGGAAAGCGAACTGATCCTGATCTGGGGCGCCAATCCGATCGCATCGAGCCTGCATTTCTGGACTCGGGCGCAGGAAGCCAAGCGTCGCGGCGCACGCCTGGTCGCGATCGACCCCTATCGCTCGCTGACGGCCGAAAAGTGCCATCAGCACATTGCGTTGAAACCGGGCACCGACGGAGCCTTCGCGCTCGGCATGATGCACGTGCTGATCACCGAGGATCTGCTCGATCACGACTACATCGCGCAGCATACGCTCGGCTTCGATGCACTCAAGGCGCGAGCCTTGTCCTATCCGCCGGAGCGCGTCGCGCAGATCTGCGGTATCGACGCGTCGGAGCTCGTCGAACTCGCGCGTCGTTACGGCGCGACCCGCAAGGCATCGATTCGCCTCAATTACGGCATGCAGCGCGTGCGCGGCGGCGGCAACGCCGTGCGCGCGATCGCGAGCCTGCCCGCGCTGACGGGCGCATGGCGAGATCGGGCAGGCGGGTTGCTGCTGTCGTCGTCGGAATCCGCGCCGGTCAATCAGGCGGCGCTGCTGCGCCCCGATCTGATGCCCGGATGGCCGCACAAACTGCCGCGCATCATCAACATGAACGCGATCGGCGACGCGCTACTGCATCCGGGCGACACAACGTTCGGCCCGAAGGTCGAAGCGGTGATCGTCTACAACTCGAATCCGGTGGCTGTCGCGCCGGACTCGTCGAAGGTCGCGGCGGGTTTCGCACGAGAAGATCTGTTCACCGTCGTTCTCGAGCATTTCAGGACAGATACGGTCGATTTCGCCGACATTGTGTTGCCGGCTACGACGCAGCTCGAACATCTCGACGTCCACAAATCGTACGGTCACACCTACGTGATGGCGAATCTGCCCGCGATTGCGCCGGTGGGCGACGCGCGGCCGAACACCGAGATCTTTCGCGGGATCGCGCGCAGCATGGGGCTCGACGAGCCCGCGCTTTATCACAGTGACGAAGACATCGCGCGCGCGGCACTTCGTTGGGATGACCCCGCGCTCGACAGCGACTGGGACACACTGAAGCGCGCCGGGTGGCTCAAGCTCAACGTGGCGGACGCGCCGTTCGCGAACGGCGGCTTCCGCACGCCGTCCGGCAAGTGCGAGTTCTACAGCGCACGGCTCGAGCAGATGGGCATGGATCCGGTGCCGGACTACCTGCCGCCCTTCGAATCGAAGGAAGCAGCGCCGGAACTCGCCGCCCGCTATCCGCTCGCGATGATTTCGCCGCCGGCCCGGCACTTCCTGAACAGCACGTTCGTGAACGTGGACAGCCTGCGCAACACGGAAGGCCAACCGCATCTCGATATCCATCCGACCGACGCCGACGCGCGCGATATCGGCGACGGCGACCTCGTCCGCGTCTTCAACGACCGCGGATCGATGCAGGCGCTCGCGCGGGTGACCGATCGCGCGCGTGCTGGACTCGTCGTCGGGTTGTCGATCTGGTGGAAGAAGCTCTCGCCGGACGGCCGGAACGCAAATGAAGTGACGAGTCAGGCTTTGACCGATCTCGGCAATTCGGCGACGTTTTACGATTGTCTTGTGGAAGTAGAGCGGACTTGACCGGATTTATGCGTATGATCAGACGAATTCGTCTGAAAGTTCGAAGTGGGCATCTAACCCTGTTGTTTCTGGACGGGCGAGCCGCTACGATGCGTTTTAGCACGACCATTCGAAAATCTGTGAGGAGACGCGCGGCATGGACAAAATTTGGCTGAAATCGTACCCACCCGGCGTTCCAGCCGAAATTGACGCGTCTCCGTATCCATCCATCCCGGATCTCCTCGACGAAAGCTTCCGGCAGTACCGCGACCGCAAGGCGTTCGTCTGCATGGGCAAGAGCATCACGTATGGCGAACTCGACGCGTTGTCGCGCCAGTTCGGCGCGTGGCTGCAGTCGCGCGGTCTGAAACGCGGCGCGCGCGTCGCGCTCATGATGCCGAACGTGCTGCAGTATCCGGTGGCGATCGTCGCGGTGCTTCGCGCGGGCTACACCGTCGTCAACGTGAACCCGCTCTATACGCCGCGTGAACTCGAACACCAACTGAAGGACAGCGGGGCGGAAGCGATCGTCATCCTCGAGAACTTCGCGGCGACGCTTCAGGCCGTCATCGCGAATACCGCGGTCAAGCATGTCGTGGTTGCGTCGATGGGCGATCTGCTGGGCATCAAGGGCTGGCTCGTCAACTACGTCGTGCGCAACGTGAAGAAGATGGTGCCGGCCTGGCAGCTTCCGTCGTTTACGCGCTTCAAGGCCGCACTGTCGGAAGGCGCGCGGCAGACGTTCAAGCCGCAGAAGCTCGGCCCCGACGACGTCGCGTTCCTGCAGTACACGGGCGGTACGACGGGTGTCGCGAAGGGCGCGACGCTGCTGCACCGGAACATCGTGTCGAACGTGCTGCAGGCCGGCGCGTGGCACCATCCCGCCCACGAGAAGTACCCCGACGTAAAGCAGTTCGTGACGGTTGTCGCGCTGCCGCTTTATCACGTGTTCGCATTGACCGTCTGCGGCTTCTTGACGATGCGCACGGGCGGCATGGGGATCCTGATCCCGAATCCGCGCGACATCGGCGGCATGATCAAGGAGTTGAAGGGGTACCAGATTTCGACGATTCCGGCCGTCAACACGCTGTACAACGCGCTGCTGAATCATCCCGAATTCAACCAGCTCGACCTGTCGAAGCTCGTGATCGCCAACGGTGGCGGCATGGCGATCCAGGAAGGCGTCGCGAAGCGCTGGTACGAGAAGACCCATACCGCGATCGTCGAAGGGTACGGCTTGTCGGAAACGTCGCCGGTGGCGACTTGCAACCCCGTGACGGCGACCGAGTATAGCGGGACGATCGGCCTGCCGCTGCCGTCGACCGAGGTTGCGATTCGCGACGACGCGGGTAACGACGTCGCGCTCGGCGAACCCGGCGAGATTTGCATCCGCGGGCCGCAGGTCATGGCCGGCTACTGGAATCGGCCGGACGAAACCGCGAAGGTCATGTTCCCGGACGGTTTCTTCAAGACGGGCGATGTCGGCGTGATGGACACGCGCGGTTACGTGAAGATCGTCGACCGGAAGAAGGACATGATCCTCGTATCCGGCTTCAACGTGTATCCGAACGAGGTCGAGGATGTGGTGGCGTCGCACCCGGGCGTATTCGAGGTGGCGGCCGTCGGCGTACCGGACGAGCACTCGGGCGAAGCCGTGAAGCTGTTTGTCGTGAAGAAGGACCCGGCACTCACCGACAAGGACATCCTCGCGTACTGCAAGGAGCGGCTCACCGGCTACAAGCGTCCGAAACTCGTCGAGTTCCGCACCGAGCTGCCGAAGACGAACGTCGGCAAGATCCTGCGGCGCGAACTGCGCGACGGCCGCGCGTAACACCGACGTCGAATGAACGAGCCCGGCATCCGCGAGACGCACCCCGAGCGCCGCTTCAGACTTTCGGACCGCAAAAGAAAAAGGCGCCCGAAGGCGCCTTCAATATGCTGCGGCTTGTCAGGCAAGCTGATTAGAACTTGTGACGGATGCCGACGCGCGCTGCGACCTGGTTGCTCGTGGTCGACGGGTCGAGGCCGTTGATCGAAGCCGTCGCCTTGATGACGTTGCCGTTCGCGTCGAGCGCGTTGCCCGATGCATGCTGATACACGCCGATCACGTAGACGTCCGTGCGCTTCGACAGGAAGTAGTCGATGCCCGCCGAGCCTTGATGGTATTTGGCAGCCGACGCGCCGTCGATCTTGCTGCCTTGCGTGTAGTCGTACGCTGCACCGAGGATCAACGCCGGGGTCAACTGATACTTGAAGTTGATTTCGCCGTTGTTGAACGTCGCGGTCTGGTTCACGAACTGGCCGGCCGAGAAGCCCTTGAACTTGATGTTCGAGTACGTCGCACCGATCGTCGCTGCACCGAACGTGTACGCGCCGCCTGCACCGATGACCTGGTACGTGTTCGCGTTGTTCGCATATGCGCCGTAGACCGGCGACGACACGGCCGTCGTTGCAGCCGACGAACCGTTGTTGAACATGCCGCCGAAGTTGCCCGGCGTGCGTGCGTTCAAGTAGCCGACGCCCAAGACCAGCGGGCCGTTGTTGTAGCCGGCGCCGAGCGACCAGACCTGGTTCTTCGAGAACTGGCCGGCTTGACCGCCGAAGCTGTACAGGCCGCCGAACGAGAAGCCGCCGTAGTTCTGGCTCGTGAACTTGACCGCGTTGTTTACGCGATAAGCGTTGTTGAAGTTGTCGAGGTCGCCCGGGTGTGCAGCGATATAGCCGCCCCACTGGTCGCCTGCCTCGAGCGGGCCGACGAAGTCGACGACGGAGTCGTACTGACGACCCAGCGTGACCGTACCGTATTGGCTCGACAGGCCGACGTAAGCTTGACGGCCGAACATCAGGCCGCCCTGGCCGAGCTTGCCGGAGTTGACGTCGAAACCGTTTTCGAGCACGAAGATCGCCTTCAGGCCGCTGCCCAGATCTTCGGTTCCGCGCAGGCCGAAGCGGCTGCCTTGCAGCACGCCGCTCGACAGGCCGTAGAGGTGGCCGCCCTTGGCGTTGTTGTTGAAGATGAAACCTTCATCGATGATGCCGTAAAGCGTCACGCTGCTTTGCGCATGGGCTGCGCCAGCAAACGCGCCCAGCGCGACGAGCGCAAGAAGCGACTTTTTCATTAACGGATCTCCAAGAATCACTGAATTATTTTTTGGCGGGGCGGATAGTTATGTTGTGTTGACGGGCCCCATCAACTTCACAAGAAGTCGCACGTAATGTAGCAAAACCGTTTTTTGCCACAAAGCGAAATGCCGCACCTCAAGGTCGCCATGTTTCCTTTATGCAACAATGGTTAAAATCACGGGTTAACCGCAATTTCCGCTGAATAATCAAGTCGGTTACGCAGCGGAACACGTGTCCTTGCCGTCCGCGGCAGCGCACGCAGCCAGGAGAAACAGGATGGTGTTGGATGAACTGATCAGCGAATTCGATCGCGGCCTGCGATCGTTGACCGGCGTGAGCCGGATGAGCCGCGCCGTGCCCGTGCCGGCGGAGGCGCCGGCCGGCGAACTCACGCCCGCGGAGCGCACGCATGCTGCCGGACTCATGCGCGTGAATCATGTCGGCGAGGTGTGCGCGCAGGCGCTCTACCAGGCGCAGAAGCTGACCGCGCGCTCGTCGTCGTCGAAGGCGATGTTCGAGGAAGCCGCGCGCGAGGAGGAGGATCATCTCGCATGGACCGCGCATCGGCTGAAGGAACTCGATTCGCGCCCGAGCATGCTCAACCCGCTGTGGTACGTCGGCGCGCTCGCGATCGGCGTGGCAGCCGGTACGCTGGGTGACAAGGTCAGCCTCGGCTTCATGGCGGAAACCGAGCGGCAGGTCGAGAGCCACCTCGACTCTCATCTGTCCGAGCTGCCAGTGAGCGACACGGCGTCGCGCGCGATCGTCGAGCAGATGCGTGCCGACGAGGAGAAACACGGCAAGGCCGCGACCGACGCCGGCGGAATCGAACTGCCGCTGCCCGCGCGCATGCTGATGCGCGCCGCGTCGAAAGTCATGACGAGCACTGCGTACTATCTCTGAGATTTGGGCCGGGCGGCGCACGACGCCGCCCCGGTCCGCCGTCCCCGATACCGCCCGTTTTTTCCGCGTTTTCCCGCCCCCGAAAGCCCCGTCCGAACGCCAGTCTGGCCCGCCTTTCTCACGTATCACCTTCACAAGTTGCACTAGCTCATTCATTTATAACGGTTTTTGGAATGAGGGGCCGCATGAGCATGTTCGCGTAAGTCCTTGTTCTAACTAACAAAATTCGTCAAAAAACCGGGCCGCTCCCTTGACCGTGCCAAACCCTTCCTCTAAAGTGGGAGACAGTGTGAGAAAGTGTATTTTTGTGTGATTTGGCGGGCTATTCCGGCTAAATTCTGAGCATTGAGCGGGTGCTTCGGTGCCCTGAACGGGAGAGCGGAAAAGTGTTCCAAGGGGCGTCGGCGCTGACGCTCGATGCGAAAGGGCGGATGTCGGTGCCGGCTCGCTATCGCGAAGCGCTGCAAGGACAGGCAGAAGGACGGGTGACTGTGACCAAGCACCCGGACGGCTGCCTGTTGCTGTTTCCACGCCCTGAATGGGAAGTATTCCGCGCCAAGATCGCCGCGCTGCCGATGGACGCACATTGGTGGCGGCGGATTTTTCTCGGGAATGCGATGGATGTCGATCTCGACAGCGCGGGCCGGATTCTTGTATCGCCCGAGCTGCGAATGGCAGCCGGACTGGAAAAGGAAGTCATGTTGTTGGGAATGGGTAGTCACTTCGAGCTGTGGGATTCGCAGACCTACATCGCGAAGGAGCAGGCAGCGATGGCGCAGGGCATGCCCGACGCGCTGAAGAATTTCACGTTCTGATTGCGGTGACGGAGACGCCCGCGATGGGAAACGAATTGCAGCATCGGACCGTGTTGCTGGACGAGGCGGTCGAGTCGCTCGTGACGCGACCGGACGGCATTTATGTCGACGGCACGTTCGGGCGGGGCGGGCATAGCCGCGCGGTACTCGCGCGGCTCGCGCCCGCCGGACGGCTGATCGCGTTCGACAAGGATCCGAGGGCGATCGAGACGGCGCAGCGCATCGAGGATGCGCGCTTCTCGATCGTGCATGACAGCTTTGCATCGATGCGCGACGCGCTTGCGGCGCGCGGCGTCGAGAAAGTATCGGGTGTGTTGCTGGACCTGGGCGTGTCCTCGCCGCAGGTGGACGATCCGGCGCGCGGCTTCAGCTTTCGCGCGGATGGCCCGCTGGACATGCGAATGGATCCGACGCGCGGCGAGTCGGCCGCTGAATGGCTCGCACGGGCATCGGTGCAGGAACTGACGGAGGTGATACGAGATTATGGGGAAGAACGGTTTGCTTTTCAGATTGCAAAGGCGCTTGTTGCTCGCCGGGCAGAGTCCGACCGTCTTGGGCCTCTCGACACCACGGGCGAGCTTGCCCAAATCGTGGGTCACGTCGTCAAAACCCGTGAGAAGGGCAAGGATCCGGCAACCCGCACCTTTCAGGCTATACGGATTCACGTCAATCAAGAGCTTGCGGACCTGCAAGTCGTACTAGACGCGGCATTGTCGTTGCTGGAGCAAGGGGGGCGGCTGGTGGTCATCAGCTTTCATTCACTCGAGGACCGGATCGTCAAGCGATTCATGCAGGCGCACGCGAGTGCGCCTGCGGTCGATCGTCGCCTGCCGATCCGTGCCGTCGATCTCCCGAGCCCGCCGCTCAAGATAATCAGCCGTCAGTTTCCGAGCGAAGCGGAAGTCGTCGCGAATCCGCGCGCCCGGTCGGCCGTGATGCGCATCGCGGAGCGCGTCACGCCATGAGCCGCTTCAATATCTTCCTGTTGATCATCGTGATGGGGTGCGCGCTGTCGGTCGTCAACTCGACGAATCAGCAGCGCCAGTTCTTCATCCAGCTGCAGCGCGCGCAGTCGCAGGAGCGTCAGCTCCAGCAGGACTACGCGCAGCTTCAGTATCAGCAGAGCGCGCTGTCGAAGACCTCGCGCATCGAGCAACTCGCGAACGATTCGCTGAAGATGCAGCCGATCACGACGGGTCGTACCCAATACCTGACGCTGCCGCCGGGTGCCGTGAAGGCGATCGACGCACCGATTCCCGCTTCGGCCGATGCGGCCACCAAGGGCAAGGGAGGCGCGCGATGAAACCGTCGCAAAAGCGCCAGAACGTGAAATTCTCGTCGAGCCCGGTGCTCGGCGTGCACCTGCCGATGTGGCGCTCGAAGCTTGTCGTGTTCCTGCTGTTCATGGCGTTCGTCGCGCTGGCCGCGCGGGCGTTCTGGATCCAGGGGCCGGGCAACGCGTTCTATCAGAAGCAGGGCGAAAGCCGCTACCAGCGGACGCTCGAGCTGCCGGCCACGCGCGGCAAGATTCTCGACCGTAACGGGCTCGTGCTCGCGACGAGCCTGCCCGTGCGCGCGATCTGGGCGATTCCCGACGCGGTGCCCGACGATCTCGACGCGGGCAAGATCAACCAGCTCGGCAAGCTCCTCGGCATGACGCCGAAGGAACTGCGCGTGAAGCTGTCGGAAGACAAGGGTTTCGTCTACGTCAAGCGCCAGGTGCCGATCGACGTCGCGGACAAGGTCGCGGCACTCGATATCCCGGGCATCTACCAGCGCAACGAATACAAGCGCTTTTATCCGGAAGGCGAGATCACCGCCCACCTGATCGGCTTCACGAACGTCGAGGACGAAGGGCAGGAAGGCGTCGAACTGGGCGACCAGAAGATGCTGTCCGGCACGTCGGGCGTGCGCCGCGTGATCAAGGACCGGATGGGGCACATCGTCGAGGACGTCGCCGAACAGATCCCGCCGCACAACGGGACGGACGTCGACCTGTCGATCGACAGCAAGATCCAGTACATCGCGTACGCGAACCTGAAGGCCGCCGTCGAGAAGTTCAAGGCGAAGGCCGGCGCGGCGATGGTCGTCGACGTGCGTACCGGCGAGGTGCTCGCGCTGGTCAACTATCCGACCTACAACCCGAACGACCGCTCGCACCTGACGGGCGAGCAGCTGCGCAACCGGATCCTCACCGACGTGTTCGAGCCGGGCTCGATCATGAAGCCGTTCACGGTATCGCTCGCGCTCGACCTGCATCGCGTGACGCCGAACACGCTCGTCGAAACGGGCAACGGGCACTTCGTGCTCGACGGCGCGCCGATCAGCGACGATGCGGGCTTCGGCACGCTGACGGTCGGTGGCGTGATCCAGAAGTCGAGCAATATCGGCGCGACCAAGATCGCGATGACGATGCGGCCCGAGGAAATGTGGGATATGTATACCAGCATCGGTCTCGGCCAGGCGCCGAAGGTCGGATTCCCGGGCGCCGCGGCCGGCCGCCTGCGCCCGTGGAAGAGCTGGCGCCGCATCGAGCAGGCGACGATGTCGTACGGCTACGGCCTGTCGGTGTCGCTGTTCCAGCTGGCGCGCGCGTACACCGCGATCGCGCACGACGGTGAAGAGATGCCGGTGACCATTTTCAAGACCGACCCCAACCAGAAGATCACGGGTACGCAGGTGTTCTCGGCGAACACCGCGCGCGAAGTGCGCACGATGCTCGAGACCGTGGTCGCGCCGGGCGGCACGTCGCCGGACGCCGCCGTGCCCGGCTATCGCGTCGGCGGCAAGAGCGGTACCGCGTACAAGCACGAAGGCCACGGCTACACGCGCAAGTACCGCGCGTCGTTCGTCGGGATGGCGCCGATGCCGAATCCGCGCATCGTGGTCGCGGTGTCGGTCGACGAACCGACCGCCGGCAGCCACTTCGGCGGCCAGGTGTCGGGCCCCGTATTCTCGGCGATCGCGGGCGATACGCTGCGCGCGCTGAACGTGCCGCCGAACATGCCGATCAAGCAGCTCGTCGTGTCCGACGATACGCCGGGCGCGCCTGCGGACAAGCCGGGCCCGCAGAAGCTGGCGGCAGGCGGCACCGCGAAGCATATGATCGTGTCCAGCACGACGCGTAATTCACCAGGAGTCGTTCGATGAGCGCCGCCCGCAGTTCCCATCCGGCGCATCAGCAGATCGCAGCCGCGCTCGCGTGGCTGCGTCAGCATGTGGCCGCCGCGGCGCAGTTGCATGCCGACACGCGCAGCCTGCAGGCCGGCGACGTGTTCGTCGGCTATGCGGTCGACGGGGCAGACAATCGCGCTTTCATTGCCGACGCCGTGGCTCGTGGCGCGGCCGCCGTGCTGTATCAGCCGGACGGTCTCGCAGCGGCACCGGCCGCGCCCGTTGCGCTCGCGGTGCCGGCGCTCGACCAGTTGGCCGGCGAGATCGCCAGCGGCTGGTATGGCGATCCGAGCGACAGCCTGCTCGCGGTCGGCGTGACCGGGACGAACGGCAAGACGTCGTGCACGCAATGGATTGCCGCCGCGCTGACGGCGCTGCACCAGCCGTGCGCGCTGATCGGCACGCTCGGCACCGGCATGCCGGGCCATCTGGTACCGACGGGCTTCACGACGCCGGACGCGCCGCAACTGCAGCGCAGCCTCGCGCAACTGCGCGACGCGGGCGCGAAGGCCATCGCGATGGAAGTGTCGTCGCACGCGCTGCATCAGGGGCGCGTGAACGGTACGGCCTTCGACATCGCCGTATTCACGAACCTCACGCAGGATCACCTCGATTATCACGGCACGTTCGACGCGTACGAAGCCGCGAAGGCGAAACTGTTCGCGTGGCGCGGGCTGCGCGCGGCGGTCGTCAACCGCGACGACGCTGCCGGCCGCCGCCTGCTCGAGAAGCTGGCCGGCCGCGTGCGCACGATCGCATACGGGATCGGCGACGCGCAGGCACCTGACGCCGATCGCGAACTGATCGCGCTCGACGTGCGCGCGACCGCCACGGGCACCGCATTTCACCTGCGCTCGTCGTGGGGCGACACGGACGTCGAAGTCGGCACGCTCGGCACGTTCAACGTCAGCAACCTGCTCGCGGTGCTCGGCTCGCTGCTCGCGGCCGACGTGCCGTTCGACGCGGCGGTGGCCGAGATTGCACGGCTCGAGCCCGTCAACGGCCGGATGCAGCGTCTTGGCGGCCGCCTGCAGAACGACGAACCGCTGGTCGTGATCGACTACGCGCATACGCCCGACGCGCTCGAGAAGACGCTCGACGCGCTGCGCCCGATCGCCGCGGCGCGCGGCGGCAAGCTCGTCTGCATGTTCGGCTGCGGCGGCGATCGCGATGCGACGAAGCGCCCGCTGATGGGCGCGATCGCCGAGCGGCTCGCCGATGAAATCGTCGTCACGAGCGACAACCCGCGCAGCGAGGATCCGCAGCGCATCATCGACCAGGTCATCGCGGGCATGACCGCGCCCGATCACGCACGCCGCATCGAGGATCGCGCGAGCGCGATCCTGCAGGCCGTGCGCGGAGCCGCCCGCGAGGATGTCGTCGTGCTGGCCGGCAAGGGCCACGAGGCGACGCAGGAAATCATGGGCAAGAAACGCACGTTCTCCGATCAGGATCACGCGCGGCTCGCACTCGCGGCCCGCGCGACGCACGGCAAGGGAGGCGGCGAATGACGATGCTCAGTCTCGGCGAAGCCGCCCGCCTGATCCCGGGCGCCACCGTTCACGGCGATCCGGCCACCACGTTCGAGCGCGTCTCGACGGACAGCCGCACGGTCGGCCCCGGCGACCTGTTCGTCGCGCTGAAAGGCGAGCGCTTCGATGCGCACGACTTCCTCGGCGACGTGGCCGCGCGTGGCGCGGCTGCGGCGCTCGTCGCGCATGCGCCGGCGGGCCTCGCGATGCCGGTCATCGAAGGCGGCGAAACGCGTGCCGCGCTCGGCGCGCTCGCGCACGGCTGGCGCAAGCAATTCGCCGTGCCGCTCGTCGCGGTGACGGGCAGCAACGGCAAGACGACCGTGAAGGAAATGATCGCGTCGATCTTCGCTGCGGCAGTCGGCGCCGATGCAAGACTCGCCACGGCCGGCAACCTGAACAACGACATCGGCGTGCCGCTGACGCTGCTGCGTCTGTCGGCCGCGCATCGCATCGCGGTGATCGAGCTCGGGATGAACCACCCGGGCGAGACCGAGATCCTCGCGCGCATCGCGGCGCCGACCGTTGCGCTCGTCAACAACGCGCAGCGCGAGCACCAGGAATTCATGGCGACGGTCGAAGCCGTCGCACTCGAACACGCGGCGGTGATCCACGCGCTGACGCCGGACGGCGTCGCGGTGTTTCCGGCGGACGACGCGTACGCCGGCATCTGGCGTGTCGCGGCGACCGGCAACCGGATTCTCGATTTCGCGCTGCACGACGCCGATCGGCTGGTCGATGCGCAGGTCACGGGCCGTCTGCACGGCGGCGAGCTTGCGATCGACACGCCGGCAGGCGCGGTGACGTTGCGGCTGCGCGCGCTCGGCGAGCACAACGCCCGCAACGCGCTGGCGGCTACGGCCGCGGCGCTCGCCGCCGGGGTCGAGCTGGCGGCGATCAAGCAGGGCCTCGAATCGTTCGAGCCGGTGAAGGGCCGCCTGCAGGTCCGGAAGGCGAGCGCCGGCAGTCTCGCAGGTGCGACGATCGTCGACGACACCTACAACGCGAACCCCGACTCGATGCGCGCGGCGATCGACGTGCTGGCCGCGCAACCGGCGCCGCGCGTGCTGGTGATCGGCGACATGGGTGAAGTCGGCGACGAAGGGCCGGCATTTCACCGCGAGATCGGCGCATATGCGCGTGAGCGCGGAATCGATGCGCTGTTCGCGCTCGGCGACGCGTCGCGCGATGCCTGTACCGCATACGGCGGCACGGCCCGCCATTTCGGTGACGTCGGCACGCTGGTCGATACGCTGCTCGCAGCGGGCTACGGCGCGCAGGCGACGGTGCTCGTGAAGGGCTCGCGGTATATGAAGATGGAGCGCGTGGTCGACGCGCTGACGAACCAACCCGCGGCGGGCACGGTGCCCGCCGCACACTGAGTAGAAGGAAGGAAGCATGCTGCTGGCGCTGGCGCAATGGCTGCAAGGAGACGCAAGCTTTTTGCGCTTGTTCACGTACCTGACGTTCCGAGCCGTGGGGGCAACCATCACGGCGCTCGGGATCGGGCTCGTGTGCGGACCGTGGGTGATCCGCAAGCTGACGCAAATGAAGGTCGGGCAGGCCGTGCGCAAGGACGGCCCGCAGAGTCACCTCGTCAAGTCCGGCACGCCGACGATGGGCGGCGTGCTGATCCTGATCGGCATCGCGGTCGCGACGCTGCTGTGGGGCGACCTGACGAACCGCTTCATCTGGATCGTGATGCTCGTCACGTTCGGCTTCGGCGTGATCGGCTGGGTCGACGACTACCGCAAGGTCGTCCACAAGGACCCGCGCGGGATGTCGTCGCGCGAAAAGTATTTCTGGCAGTCGGTGATCGGCCTGTTCGCGGCGGTCTATCTTGCCTTCAGCGTGTCCGAGGCGAACAACGTGCGCGTGTTCGACCTGTTCATGGCGTGGGTGAGGAGCGGCCTGTCGATGGGGCTGCCCGCGCGTGCCGACCTGATGTTGCCGTTCCTGAAATCGATCAGCTATCCGCTCGGTGTCTGGGGCTTCATCGTGCTGACCTATTTCGTGATCGTCGGCGCGAGCAACGCGGTAAACCTGACCGACGGCCTCGACGGTCTCGTGATCATGCCGGTCGTACTGGTCGGCGCATCGCTCGGCGTGTTCGCGTACGTGATGGGTAGCTCGGTCTATTCGAAATACCTGCTGTTTCCGCACATTCCGGGCGCGGGCGAACTGCTGATCTTCTGTTCCGCGATGGGCGGGGCAGGGCTCGCGTTCCTCTGGTACAACACGCACCCCGCCCAAGTGTTCATGGGCGACGTCGGCGCGTTGGCGCTCGGCGGCGCGCTCGGCACGGTCGCGGTGATCGTGCGCCAGGAAATCGTGCTGTTCATCATGGGCGGCATCTTCGTCGCGGAAACGTTGTCGGTGATGCTGCAGGTGTCGTGGTTCAAGTACACGAAGAAGCGTTACGGCGAAGGGCGCCGCCTGCTGAAGATGGCGCCGCTGCATCACCATTTCGAATTGTCCGGCTGGAAGGAAACGCAGGTGGTGGTGCGTTTCTGGATCATCACGTTGATGCTGTGCCTGTTCGGTCTGTCCACCCTCAAGTTGCGGTAAAGGAAAGGTAACAAGGATGTCTGGCGAGATGTTTGGAGATCGGCAACGGCCGATGGTGCTCGTGCTGGGGCTCGGAGAGTCGGGTCTCGCGATCGCGCGGTGGTGCGCGAGGCACGGGTGCCGGCTGCGTATTGCCGATACCCGCGAGGCGCCGCCGAACCTTGCCGCGTTGCAGGCTGAAGGGATCGATGCCGAGTTCGTCGGCGGGCCGTTTGCGCCCGCGCTGCTCGACGGCGGCATCGAGATCGTCGGGCTGAGCCCCGGCCTGTCGCCGCTCGAACCGGAGCTCGCGGCGCTGATCGCGGCCGCGAACGAGCGCGGGATCGCGGTGTGGGGCGAACTGGAATTCTTTGCGCAGGCGCTGCGCGCGCTCGGCACGAGCGGCTACCAGCCGAAGGTGCTCGCGATCACCGGCACCAACGGCAAGACCACGACGACGAGCCTCACGGGCCTGCTGTGCCAGCGCTCCGGCAAGAAGGTTGCCGTTGCCGGCAACATCAGCCCGGCGATGCTCGACCGGCTCGCGGGTGCGATCGACGACACCGCGCTACCCGACGTGTGGGTGCTCGAACTGTCGAGCTTCCAGCTCGAGACCGCGCGCACGTTCGCGCCCGATGCAGCGGCGATCCTGAACATCACGCAGGATCACCTCGACTGGCATGGCAGCTTCGACGCGTATGCCGCAGCGAAGGGCCGGATCTTCGGCGCGACGACGACGCGCGTGCTGAACCGCGACGACGCGGCCGTGATGAAGTTCGCACCGGCGGCGGGCGCTGCCGATGCGGCACGCACGGTCACGTTCGGCCTGAACGAACCGGCGCAGGACGGCGACTACGGGCTGTCGCGCGACAACGGCATCGCGTGGCTGGTGGAAGCGGTCGATCGCGATGCGCCGGACGAGACGACCACGAGCCGCCGGCGCAAGCGCGACGGCGCGCATACGCCCGACATCGCGCAGAAGCGCCTGATGCCGGCCGACGCGCTGCGCATCCGCGGGCTGCACAACGCGGCGAACGCGCTGGCCGCGTTCGCGCTCGCCCGTGCGATCGACCTGCCGGCCGCGCCGCTGCTGCACGCGCTGCGCGAATACCGCGGCGAAGCGCATCGCGTCGAAGTGATCGCGACGATCGACGACGTCGACTACGTCGACGACAGCAAGGGAACGAACGTCGGCGCGACGGTTGCCGCGCTCGACGGGCTTGCGCAGAAGATCGTGCTGATCGCGGGCGGCGACGGCAAGGGGCAGGATTTCGCGCCGCTGGTCGCGCCGGTCGCGCGCTGGTGCCGTGCGGTGATGCTGATCGGCCGTGATGCGCCGGCGATCCGCGACACGCTCGCCGAAACCGGCGTGCCGCTCGTCGACCACGCGACGCTCGAAGACGCCGTGCGTGCCGCCGCCGATCTCGCCGAACCGGGCGACGCGGTGCTGCTGTCGCCCGCCTGCGCGAGTCTCGACATGTTCAAGAACTACGCCCATCGCGCGGACGTGTTCCGCGCGGCGGTGGATGAAATCGCCATCGACAAAGGAGCGACGTCATGAGCTGGTCCGATCGCCTCGTCTCCCGTTTCAACGATCGACGCGACACCGGCGGCAATGCCGCGGGCGGCCGCGTCGCATCGGCCACGCGCGCCGCGACGGGCGGCCTCGCGAGCGTCGTCAACGGCGTGCGGCCGAGCCGTTCGCGGATGCTCGACTTCGATTACTCGCTGCTGTGGGTCGCGATCGCGCTGCTCGGGCTCGGCGTCGTGATGGTGTATTCGGCGTCGATCGCGATGCCCGATTCGCCGAAATACGCGTCGTACCACGATTACGCGTTCCTGATGCGCCACGTCATCTCGCTCGTCGTCGCGTTCATCGCGGCGGTGATCGCGTTCCGCGTGCCGATCTCGACGTGGGACAAATACGCACCGCATCTCTTCCTGATTGCGCTCGTCGGCCTCGTGATCGTGCTGATTCCGCACATCGGCAAGGGCGTGAACGGCGCGCGCCGCTGGATTCCGCTCGGCATCACGAACATGCAGCCGTCGGAAATCATGAAGCTCGCGGTGACGATCTACGCGGCGAACTACACGGTGCGCAAGCAGGAGTACATGCAGAGCTTCGCGAAGGGCTTCCTGCCGATGGCGTTCGCGGTCGGTCTCGTCGGCGCGCTGCTGCTGCTCGAACCTGACATGGGCGCGTTCATGGTGGTCGCCGCGATCGCGATGGGCGTGCTGTTCCTCGGCGGCGTGAACGGCAAGCTGTTCGGCGGCCTCGTCGCGACGGCGGTCGGCACCTTCACGATGCTCGTGTGGCTGTCGCCGTGGCGTCGCGAGCGGATCTTCGCGTATCTCGATCCGTGGGACGAACGCTACGCGCAGGGCAAGGCATACCAGCTCACGCACTCGCTGATCGCGTTCGGCCGCGGCGAGTGGTTCGGGGTCGGCCTCGGCGGCAGCGTCGAGAAGCTGAACTACCTGCCGGAAGCGCATACCGACTTCATCCTCGCGGTGATCGGCGAGGAACTCGGTTTCGTCGGCGTGCTGGTCGTGATCCTGCTGTTCTACTGGATCGTGCGCCGCTCGTTCGAGATCGGCCGCCAGGCGCTCGCGCTGGATCGCACGTTCGCGGGCCTGATGGCGAAGGGCATCGGTATCTGGTTCGGTGCGCAGACCTTCATCAACATGGGCGTGAACCTCGGCCTGCTGCCGACCAAGGGCCTGACGCTGCCGCTCGTGAGCTACGGCGGTTCGGGCATCCTGCTGAACTGCGTTGCGCTCGCGGTGTTGCTGCGTGTGGACTATGAAAATCGCGTACTGATGCGGGGAGGGAAGGTATGACCTCCCTGCGTCGGTACGCGATTTCGGTGAAGGCTAACTTCGTGCGCGAAGCGTGCGAAGTTAAGCGTAGCGGCCGTCGCCAAAATGTTCGTTCATTCTTGCTGATGCGCGGAGGGAAGGTATGACCGCGTCGCGACGCACGCTGATGGTGATGGCAGGCGGCACCGGGGGCCACGTGTTCCCGGGGCTCGCTGTCGCGCACCGGATGGAAGCGGCGGGCTGGCGCGTGGTATGGCTCGGCAATCCGGCCGGGATGGAAGCGACGCTGGTGCCGAAGCATGGCATTCCGATGGAGTACGTGCGTTTCGGCGGGCTGCGCGGCAAGGGCCTGAAGACCAAGCTGACGCTGCCGCTCAACCTGCTGCGCGCGTGCTGGCAGAGCCTCGGCGCGCTGCGCCGCGTGCGGCCGGACGTCGTGCTCGGGATGGGCGGCTACATCACGTTCCCGGCGGGTGTGATGACCGCGTTGTCGGGTCGTCCGCTCGTGCTGCACGAACAGAATTCGATCGCGGGCCTCGCGAACAAGGTGCTCGCGAAATTCGCGAAGCGCGTGCTGGTCGCGTTCCCCGGTGCGCTGCCGCACGCGGAATGGACCGGTAATCCGATCCGCGCGGAACTTGCGCGCACGGAAACGCCCAAAGCACGCTATGCATCGCGCAGCGGTCCGCTGAACGTGCTGGTCGTCGGCGGCAGTCTCGGCGCCGCGGCGCTGAACGAAGTCGTGCCGCGCGCGCTGGCGCTGCTGACGCCGGGCGAGCGCCCGCGCATCGTGCATCAGGCCGGCGCGAAACACATCGACGCGCTGAAAGCGAACTACGAAGCGGCCGGGTTCGCCGGCGACGACGACGTCCGGCTCGTGCCGTTCATCGACGACATGGCGAGCGCATACGCGGCGGCGGATCTCGTGATCTGCCGCTCCGGCGCGATGACGGTGTCGGAGATCGCGGCGGTGGGCGTGGCGGCGCTGTTCGTGCCGTTCCCGTACGCGGTCGACGATCACCAGACGACCAACGCCGCGTTCCTCGCCGATGCGGGGGCAGCGGTGCTGGTGCAACAACGCGACCTGTCGGCGGAACTGCTTGCCGACTGGCTGCGCGGCCAGTCGCGGGCGTCGCTCGCGGACATGGCGGAGCGTTCGCGCTCGCTGGCAAAGCCCGAGGCCACTGACGAAGTCGCGCGCGTCTGCGCGAAGGTGGCCGGCGCGAACCTGGAACAACTTAAATGAAACAACCCCCACGCTCACTTCGTTCGCTGCCCCCCGAGGGGGCGGTCAGCCTCCTTGGGGCGGCCCGGCGGAGGCTGACATGAAACACATCGTCAAACATATTCATTTCGTCGGGATCGGCGGCGCGGGCATGAGCGGTATCGCCGAAGTGCTCGTCAACCTCGGCTACGAGGTCAGCGGCTCGGACCTGTCGCGCAACGCGGTGACCGATCGTCTCGAGGCGCTCGGCGCGCGGATCGCGATCGGCCACGATGCGGCGAACATCGCGGGCGCGAACGCGGTCGTCGTATCGACGGCCGTGCGCTCGGACAACCCGGAAGTGCTGGCCGCGCGTCACCAGCGCGTGCCGATCGTGCAGCGCGCGGTGATGCTCGCGGAACTGATGCGCCTGAAGCAGGGGATCGCGATCGCCGGCACGCACGGCAAGACCACGACGACGAGCCTCGTCGCGAGCGTGCTCGCGGCGGGCGGGCTGGACCCGACCTTCGTGATCGGCGGCCGGCTGATCAGCGCCGGCGCGAACGCGCGGCTCGGCACGGGCGACTTCATCGTCGCCGAGGCCGACGAGTCGGACGCATCGTTCCTGAACCTGTATCCGGTGATCGAAGTCATCACGAACATCGACGCCGACCACATGGACACCTACGGCCACGATTTCGCGCGGCTCAAGCAGGCGTTCATCGAATTCACGCAGCGCCTGCCGTTCTACGGCAGCGCGGTCGTGTGCGTCGACGATCCGAACGTGCGCCAGATCATCCCGTTCATCTCGAAGCCGGTCGTGCGCTACGGGCTGTCGGCGGACGCGCAGGTGCGCGCCGAAGACATCGACGCGCGCGACGGCCGGATGCATTTCACGGTGATCCGCGACGGCCGCTCGCCGCTCGCGGTGGTGCTGAACCTGCCGGGCCTGCACAACGTGCAGAACGCGCTCGCGGCGATCGCGATCGCGACCGATCTCGGCGTGTCGGACGACGCGATCCAGCTGGCGCTGGCGGAATTCAACGGCGTCGGCCGGCGCTTCCAGCGCTATGGCGAGGTGCCGAGCGCGGACGGCGGCCAGTACACGCTGATCGACGATTACGGTCATCACCCGGTCGAGATGGCCGCGACGGTCGCGGCCGCGCGCGGTGCGTTCCCGGGCCGTCGCCTCGTGCTGGCGTTCCAGCCGCACCGCTATACGCGCACGCGCGACTGTTTCGACGACTTCGTCAACGTGCTGTCGACGGTCGACGCACTGGTGCTGACGGAAGTCTATGCGGCCGGCGAGGCGGCGATCGCGACGGCCAACGGCGACGCGCTGTCGCGCGCGCTGCGCGCCGCGGGCAAGGTTGAACCGGTGTTCGTCGCGTCGGTCGACGACGTGCCGGATGCATTGGCGAAGGTCGCGCAGAACGGCGACGTAGTGATCACGATGGGCGCGGGTTCGATCGGCGGCGTGCCGGCGAAGATCGTGCAGAACACGCAACAGAAGGGATGACATGAGCGGGATCGATCCGAAACGTTTCGGCAAGGTGGCGGTGTTGTTCGGCGGCGAATCCGCCGAGCGCGAGGTGTCGCTCACCTCGGGCCGCCTCGTGCTGCAGGGCCTGCGCGATGCGGGCATCGATGCGCATCCGTTCGACCCGGCCGAGCGGCCGTTGTCGGCGCTGAAGGACGAAGGCTTCGTGCGCGCGTTCAACGCGCTGCATGGCGGCTATGGCGAGAACGGCCAGATCCAGGGGGCACTCGATTTCTACGGGATCCGCTACACGGGCAGCGGCGTGCTCGGCTCGGCGCTCGGCCTCGACAAGTTCCGCACGAAGCTCGTGTGGCAGCAGACGGGCGTGCCGACGCCGCCGTTCGAAACGGTGATGCGCGGCGACGATTACGCGGCGCGTGCAACGGAGATCGTCGCGAAGCTCGGCCTGCCGCTGTTCGTGAAGCCGGCGAGCGAGGGGTCGAGCGTCGCGGTGCTGAAGGTGAAGGCGGCCGACGCGTTGCCCGCCGCACTGTCGGAGGCGGCAACGCATGACAAGATCGTGATCGTCGAGAAGAGCATCGAAGGCGGCGGCGAATACACCGCGTGCATCGCCGGCGATCTCGACCTGCCGCTGATCAAGATCGTGCCGGCCGGCGAGTTCTACGACTACCACGCGAAGTACGTCGCCGACGATACGCAGTACCTGATCCCGTGCGGGCTGCCGGCCGAACAGGAAACCGAACTGAAGCGCATCGCGCGCCGCGCCTTCGACGTGCTGGGCTGCACCGACTGGGGCCGCGCGGACTTCATGCTCGACGCCGCCGGCAACGCGTATTTCCTGGAAGTGAACACGGCCCCCGGGATGACCGACCATTCGCTGCCGCCGAAGGCCGCGCGCTCGATCGGCATCAGCTATTCGGAGCTGGTCGTGAAGGTGCTGTCGCTCACGCTCAACGACTGACGCAGGAACGGAACGACGTATGTGGAACAACGTTCGCCAACTCAACCTTGCCGCCAGCGCGCTGTACGCGCTGTTGCTGCTCGTGTTGGCGGCGGCCGGCTGCTACTGGCTGATCCAGCGTCCGACGTTCGCGCTGCGCGAAATCCGGATCGACGGCGACACCGAGCACATCAACACGCCGACGGTGCGCGCCGGCGTGGTCGGCAGGCTGAAGGGCAATTTCTTCACGGTCGATCTCGACACGGCGCGTGCCGCGTTCGAGCAGATGCCGTGGGTGCGGCATGCGAGCGTGCGGCGGGTGTGGCCGAATGCGCTGGCTGTCACGCTCGAGGAGTACAAACCGCTCGGGACCTGGGGCAGCGCGCAGCTCGTGAGCACCGATGGCGAGCTGTTCACCGCGAACCAGGGCGAGCTGGATCACGAACTGCCCGCGTTCGACGGCCCGGAGGGCAGTGCGAAGGAAGTCGTCACGCGGTATCGCGACTTCACGAACTGGTTTGCGCCGTTGAAGGCGGCGCCTGAAGAAGTGACGCTGTCGGCGCGTTACGCGTGGACGGTGAAGCTGTCGAACGGCATGCAGGTCGAACTGGGCAAGGAACGCACCAGCGAAACCCTGCACGACCGGAGCCAGCGCCTCGTCGCCGCATGGCCGGCTGTCACGGAGCGCTGGGGCAACGACATCGAGTACGCGGACCTGCGTTATCCGAACGGATTCGCGATTCGTGCGGCAGGCATGCGGTTCCTGACCGATACCGACAAGCGCAAGAAGTAACGAGAGATCACACGCAAGAGCACTTTATGAGCAAAGACTACAAGGATCTGCTGGTTTCCCTCGACATCGGCACGTCGAAGGTGGTGGCCATCGTCGCCGAGCTGAAGGGCGAAGGCCATTACGAGGTCATCGGCCTCGGCCAGAGCGAATCGAAAGGTCTGAAGAAGGGCGTGGTGGTCAACATCGAGGCCACCGTGCAGTCGATCCAGCGCGCGCTCGAGGAAGCCGAGCTGATGGCCGACTGCAAGATCACCAACGTGTTTACGGGGATCGCGGGCAGCCACATCCGCAGCTTCAACTCGAGCGGGATGGTCGCGATCAAGGACAAGGAAGTCACGCAGACCGACGTCGCGCGCGTGATCGAGACCGCCAAGGCGATCAACATCCCGACCGACCAGCAGGTGCTGCACATCCTCACGCAGGAATTCATCATCGACGGCCAGGAAGACGTACGCGAGCCGATCGGGATGAGCGGCATCCGCCTCGAGGTGAAGGTGCACATCGTGACGGGCGCGGTCAGCGCCGCGCAGAACATCGTCAAGTGCGTGCGCCGCTGCGGGCTGGAAGTAAACGACCTGATCCTGCAGCCGCTGGCGTCGTCGCTGGCCGTGCTGACGGAAGACGAGAAGGATCTCGGCGTGGTGCTGGTCGACATCGGCGGCGGCACGACCGACATCGCGATCTTCGCCGAAGGCGCGATCCGTCACACCGCGGTGATTCCGATCGCCGGCGACCAGATCACGAGCGACATCGCGATGGCGCTGCGCACGCCGACGCCGGATGCGGAAGACATCAAGGTCGGCTACGGCATCGCGAAGCAGGCGCTCGCCGATCCGGACGAAATGGTCGAAGTGCCGGGCCTCGGCGAACGCGGTCCGCGCACGCTGTCGCGCCAGGCGCTCGCCGCGGTGATCGAGCCGCGCGTCGAGGAGCTGTTCTCGCTCGTGCAGCAGGTCGTGCGCGAGTCGGGTTACGAAGAACTGCTGAGCTCCGGCGTGGTCATTACCGGCGGGGCTTCGATGATGCCGGGCATGGTCGAGCTCGGCGAAGACATTTTCCTGAAGCCGGTGCGCATCGGTGCGCCGGAATATGCGGGCGGCCTTGCCGACGTGGTGCGCAATCCGCGCTACTCGACGGCGATGGGCCTGCTCGTCGAAGGCAGTGCCCAGCGCATGCGCGGCCGCAAGGTCGCCGTGCAGTCCGGCAACGCGGGGCAGATCTTCTCGCGGATGAAGGAATGGTTCCTGAGCAATTTTTGAAGACCCTCACGGCTCGGCACGCCGAGCCTGCCCCCCGAAGGGGCCAGGAAAACCTCGGGCGACCCGGCGTTTTCCTGGGGACGAAAGAAACGAATCGAAATTCGCGCTGGTGCCGGCGGCTGGCGCGCGACAGGGGGTTGCCCGATCTCCTGCCGAATAACGGCCGAGCAGGTTTATTTTCTTGACGGAGGCAACAATGGAATTCGAAATGCTGGAAACCGAAACCAACGGCACCATCATCAAGGTGGTCGGCGTTGGCGGCGCTGGCGGCAATGCCGTCCAGCACATGATCAACCGCGGCGTGCAGGGCGTCGACTTCATCGTGATGAACACGGACGCCCAGGCGCTGTCGCGTTCGCGCGCATCGTCGGTGATCCAGCTGGGCAACACGGGCCTTGGCGCCGGTGCGAAGCCGGAAATGGGTCGTGCGGCAGCGGAAGAAGCACGTGAGCGCATCGCGGACGCACTGCGTGGCGCGCACATGGTGTTCATCACGGCCGGCATGGGCGGTGGCACGGGCACGGGCGCAGCGCCGGTGGTCGCGCAGATCGCGAAAGAGATGGGCATCCTGACGGTTGGCGTCGTCAGCAAGCCGTTCGAGTTCGAAGGCGGCAAGCGCATGCGCGTCGCGGAAGCAGGCTCGCAGCAACTGGAGGATCACGTCGACTCGCTGATCGTCGTCCTGAACGACAAGCTGTTCGACGTGATGGGCGATGACGCCGAGATGGACAAGTGCTTCCAGTGCGCGGACGACGTGTTGAACAACGCAGTCGCGGGCATCGCCGAAATCATCAATGTCGATGGCCTCGTGAACGTCGACTTCGAAGACGTGAAGACGGTGATGGGCGAGCAGGGCAAGGCGATGATGGGCACGGCGACGGTCGCCGGCGTCGATCGCGCACGCCTCGCGGCGGAACAGGCCGTGGCGAGCCCGCTGCTCGAAGGCGTCGATCTGTCGGGCGCGCGCGGCGTGCTGGTCAACATCACGTCGAGCCGTTCGCTGCGTCTGTCGGAAACGCGCGAAGTGATGAACACGATCAAGAGCTACGCGGCGGAAGATGCGACGGTGATCTTCGGTGCGGTGTACGACGACGCGATGGGCGATGCACTGCGCGTGACGGTCGTGGCGACGGGTCTGGGCCGTGCGGCGAAGAAGCAGCAATCGGCTCCGATGACGCTGCTGCGCACGGGTACCGACAACCAGCCGGTCAGCGCGGTCTCGCACGGCTATGCACAGCCGCAACACGTCAGCACGGCCGACTACGGCGCGCTCGATACGCCGGCGGTGTGGCGCAACTCGCGCGAAACCGCGGCATCGCACGTGCAGGCGCTGCAGGAGAAGGGTGTCGACACGTACGACATTCCGGCTTTCCTGCGCAAGCAGGCTGACTGACGACGCACACACAGGCGAAGCCGCGACGGGGTCGCCGCGGTAACGCCGGCGTGACGGATGCCACGGACCACGACAGGCCGCGTCGGATGCGACGCCGGGCCGGGAGACGTGCCCTCTTCGCATGAGCGGAGCGGGATGGGACGTGCTGTCCGCAACACGCTGAAAACCGTATCGCTATGAGGGACCAGCCATGATTCAAGTGGGCGACGCGCTGCCCGACGCGCAACTGTTCGAGTTCATCGACGACGCGCGCGAAGGGTGCACGCTTGGGCCGAATGCCTACAGCGTGCGCGACCAGGTTGCGGGAAAGCGGGTGGTGATCTTCGGATTGCCGGGCGCTTTCACGCCGACCTGCTCGGCGCAGCATGTGCCGGGCTATGTCGAGCACGCCGAGCAACTGCGCTCGGCGGGCATCGACGAGCTCTGGTGCGTGTCCGTCAACGACGCATTCGTGATGGGCGCATGGGGACGTGATCTGCACACCGCGGGCAAGGTGCGCATGATGGCGGACGGCAGCGCTGCTTTCACTCATGCGCTGGGGCTGACGCAGGATTTGTCCGCGCGTGGCATGGGAATCCGTTCCCTGCGCTACGCGATGGTGATCGACGACGGTGTGGTCAAGACGCTGGCCGTCGAAGCGCCGGGCAAGTTCGAAGTGAGCGATGCGGCGAGTGTGCTCGCGACGTTGACGTCCTGATCGTGCGGTGCGCCGTTGCCTGACGGCAACGCTGCTCACCGGGCCTCAGGGCAGTTGTAACACGGGCCGATGACCGGAAACGCCTCCGTTCCGGGCATCGGCTCGTCCCGTATCGACGCGGGTAAACAGTCGAAACAGATTGATACGCAGTTTCAAACAGCGTTGAATAGGGAATTACGCTATAATCCCGCCTATCGAATATAACTCCTGATTGATATCTTCAATCAAGGCGAAGAACACCATGTTGAAGCAGCGCACCATCAAATCCATCGTGAAGACCGTTGGGATCGGTGTCCACTCGGGCCGCAAGATCGAGCTGACGCTCCGTCCCGCCGCGCCGGGCACGGGCATCGTCTTTTCGCGCGTCGATCTGCCCACGCCTGTCGACATTCCCGCCACGGCGACGTCGATCGGCGACACGCGGCTCGCGTCGGTGCTGCAGAAGGATGGCGTGCGCGTGTCGACGGTCGAGCACCTGATGTCCGCGTGCGCGGGGCTCGGCATCGACAACCTGTATGTCGACGTGACGGCCGAGGAAATCCCGATCATGGACGGCAGCGCGGCGACCTTCGTGTTCCTGATCCAGTCCGCCGGCATCGAGGAGCAGAACGCGCCGAAGCGCTTCATCAAGGTGAAGAAGACGGTCGAGATCCGCGATGGCGACAAGTTCGCGCGCCTCGATCCGTATTTCGGTTTCAAGCTGAAGTTCTCGATCGATTTCCGTCACCCGGCCGTCGACAAGACGGGGCAGGAGCTCGAGGTCGATTTCGCGAACACGTCGTACGTGCGCGAGATCGCGCGCGCGCGCACGTTCGGCTTCGCGCACGAAGCCGAGATGCTGCGCGAGATGGGCCTGGCACGCGGCGGCAGCATGGACAACGCGATCGTCCTCGACGAGTACCGCATCCTGAACAACGACGGGCTGCGCTACGACGACGAATTCGTGAAGCACAAGATGCTCGATGCGATCGGCGACCTGTACGTGATCGGCCATCCGCTGCTCGCGTCGTACACGGCGTACAAGTCGGGTCACGGGCTGAACAACCGGCTGCTGCGCGAACTGCTCGCGCACGAAGATGCGTACGAGATCGTCACGTTCGACGATCCGCAGACCGCACCGAGCGGCTTCGCGTTCGACACGCAGACGGCCTTCGCCTGATCGGCATCCGGTACGAACGATAAAAAAAGCGACCTTCGGGTCGCTTTTTTGTTGCTGGGCCGCTGCCGGAGCGGCGCGCTCAGCGCGACGACTTCGCGCCGTGCCGCGCGGCCATTCGTGCCAGCGCGGCCTGCAGCGGCGACGGCTCGAGGTGATCGGCGAGGTCGCGCAACGCGGCGGCGCCGGCCGTCGTCATGCGTGCCTGCTTCACGTGCGGCGGTTCCGGCGCGTCCTTCGGCCGCACGCGCACGCGCAGCGCCGAAGCCGGCCAGCCGCGCTTTTGCAGATCGGCGAGCAGCCGCGGCTCGACCTGCCGCAGCCGGGCAGCGAGCGCATTGTGCGCGGCAAAGAGGGTCAGGGTGCCGTCCTTGATGGACCCCGGTTCGACATGATTCGCAAGATAGTCGGGCAGGAGCGCGGCGAGGTCGCGCTGCAGCGACGCGACCTGTTCGACGCCGGCGCGCAGCGCCGCGAACGCGTCGGTGCGGTTGAGCACTTCGGACACGGGTTGCGGGCGATGCGCGGCGAGCGGGCCGAAACGCTTGTTAAATCGGTTCATTGAGGCATTCTTCGGGCGCGCATGCGCGCGGACGTTGACGCCGATTGTACCCGCGCAGGCCTGCGTACGCGCGGCTTTCGGGCTGCCGGCCGTGTAGCGGCCCCGCTTGCCGGTGCGCACCGGGCGTCCTGCCGGGACACGGGCGCATGCGTTCCCGCGTGCTAAAATTCCTCGTTTGAGTCCACTAATTCGCTAAGCCGCCGAGGCTCGGGCGTCGGGGCGCGCATCACGCGCCGGGCGCCGGTGCTGCGACGCAGGGTCCGATCCGATGACAACCGGTTTTCTCCAGAAAATTTTTGGCAGCCGCAACCAGCGGCTCGTCAAGCAATACCAAAAGACCGTCACGACGATCAATGCGCTCGAAACGCAGATCGAGAAGCTGACGGACGACCAGTTGCGCGGCAAGACGGATGAGTTCCGCCAGCGTGTCGCCGGTGGCGAGTCGCTCGACAAGCTGCTGCCGGAAGCGTTCGCGGTCTGCCGGGAGGCGAGCCGCCGCGTGCTGAAGATGCGTCACTTCGACGTGCAGATGATCGGCGGCATGGTGCTGCACTACGGCAAGATCGCCGAAATGCGCACCGGCGAGGGCAAGACGCTCGTCGCGACGCTGCCCGTCTATCTGAATGCGCTCGCGGGCCGCGGCGTGCACGTCGTGACGGTCAACGACTACCTCGCGCAGCGTGACGCCGAATGGATGGCGCGCCTCTACAACTTCCTCGGTCTGTCGGTCGGCATCAACCTGTCGGGCATGGAGCACGAGCAGAAGCAGCAGGCCTACGCGTCGGACATCACGTACGGTACGAACAACGAGTTCGGCTTCGACTACCTGCGCGACAACATGGTCTACGAGACCGACGCGCGCGTGCAGCGGGCACTGAATTTCGCGGTTGTTGACGAAGTTGACTCGATCCTGATCGACGAGGCGCGTACCCCGCTGATCATCTCGGGCCAGGCCGAAGACCACACCGAACTGTACGTGCGGATGAACGCGCTGCCGCCGCTGCTCGAGCGCCAGATCGGCGAGGAGAAGGCCGACGGCACGGGCGTCGAGAAGCCGGGCGACTACACGCTCGACGAGAAGTCGCGCCAGGTGTTCCTGACGGAGTCGGGCCACGAGAAGGCCGAGCGACTGCTCGCCGAGTGGGGCCTGATCGGCGAGGGCGAAAGCCTGTACGCGCCGCAGAACATCACGCTGATGCACCACGTGTACGCGGCATTGCGCGCGCACACGCTGTTCCACAAGGATCAGCACTACGTCGTGCAGAACGGCGAAGTGGTCATCGTCGACGAATTCACGGGCCGCCTGATGGCGGGCCGCCGCTGGTCCGACGGCCTGCACCAGGCGGTCGAGGCGAAGGAGCACGTGAAGATCCAGAGCGAGAACCAGACGCTCGCATCGATCACGTTCCAGAACTACTTCCGCATGTACGCGAAGCTCGCCGGCATGACGGGTACCGCGGACACCGAAGCGTACGAATTCAACGAGATCTACGGTCTCGAAACGGTCGTGATCCCGACCAACCGTCCGCCGAAGCGGATCGACAAGCAGGACCAGATCTACAAGACGGCCAAGGAGCGCTACGACGCGGTGATCCGCGACATTCGCGAGTGCTACGAACGCGGCCAGCCGGTGCTGGTCGGCACGACGTCGATCGAGAACTCCGAGCTGCTGTCGCACCTGCTGAAGCAGGCGGGGCTGCCGCACGAAGTGCTGAACGCGAAGCAGCACGAGCGTGAAGCAGCGATCGTCGCGGAAGCCGGCCGTCCGAAGCGCATCACGATCGCCACCAACATGGCCGGTCGCGGTACCGACATCGTGCTCGGCGGCAACGCCGAGAAGCAGGCGACGTTCATCGACGCCGACGACACGATCCCGGCCGACGAAAAGGCGCGCCGTATCAAGCAGCTGCACGACGAGTGGGAAACGCTGCACGAGCAGGTGAAGGCCGCGGGCGGCCTGCACATCATCGGCACCGAACGTCACGAATCGCGCCGGATCGACAACCAGCTGCGCGGCCGCGCGGGCCGTCAGGGCGATCCGGGCTCGTCGCGCTTTTACCTGTCGCTCGACGATCCGCTGCTGCGCATCTTCGCGGGCGACCGCGTGCGTTCGATCATGGATCGCCTGAAGATGCCGGAAGGCGAGGCGATCGAGGCCGGCATCGTCACGCGCTCGATCGAATCCGCGCAGCGCAAGGTCGAAGCGCGCAACTTCGATATCCGCAAGCAGCTGCTCGAATACGACGACGTGTCGAACGATCAGCGCAAGGTGATCTACCAGCAGCGTAATGAACTGCTCGAAGCACACGACATCACCGAGACGATCTCGGCGATGCGCCACGGCGTGATCACCGAAGTCGTCCGCCAGTTCGTGCCGGCAGGCAGCATCGAGGAGCAGTGGGACGTGCCCGAGCTCGAGGAAGCGCTGCGCAACGACTGGCAGCTCGATCTCGCGATCCAGGAAATGGTGAACGAGTCGTCGTCGATCACGGCCGAGGAGATTCTCGAAGCCGTGACGACCGCCGCCGACGAGCAGTACGAGGCGAAGGTCGCGATGGTCGGCCGCGAATCGTTCAGTGCGTTCGAGCGTTCGGTGATGCTGCAAACGGTCGACCGCCTGTGGCGCGAGCACCTCGCGGCGCTCGACCACCTGCGCCAGGGTATCCACCTGCGCGGCTATGCGCAGAAGAATCCGAAGCAGGAGTACAAGCGCGAAGCGTTCGAACTGTTCGCCGCGATGCTCGAGGCGATCAAGCAGGAAGTCACGCGCATCGTGATGAACGTGCAGATCCAGTCGCCGGAGCAGCTCGAGGAAGCCGCGGAGCAGATCGAGGAGCGCAGCGGCCATCTCGAGAATGTCGAGTACCAGCACGCCGACTACGCGGAAGCCGGGCCGGTTGCGAACGTCGCGGCCGCCACGGCGGCTACCGCGACGGCCGACATGGTCGGCAGCGCGATGACCCACGGCAGCCCCGGCGGCGACATGCCGAAGGTCGGCCGCAACGACCCGTGCCCGTGCGGCAGCGGCAAGAAGTACAAGCAATGTCACGGGAAGCTGTCATGATCGGCGGCGGCGCGCCTCGCGCGTGCCGCTTCTTCGTTCGCAGCTTCGAGTCAGTGATGTGAGTTGCGGCGGCCCGCTCGTGCGGCCGCCGGTTCTTCCAATCGATGCCGGCGCATGCCGGCATTTTCCATCCGGCAGGTGTGCCCCATGGCTGTCAATTTTCCGTCGATCGATCCCGCCCAACTGCATCCCGTCGCCGGCGTTACGCTAGGCTGGGCGGAAGCGAACATCCGCAAGCCGAATCGCAAGGACGTGCTGGTCATTTCCGTCGACGAAGGGGCGACGGTCGCCGGCGTATTCACCGAGAACCGCTTCTGCGCCGCACCCGTAACGGTGTGCCGCGAGCATCTGGCAAAGGTGCGTGCGGGCGGTGCGGGCATCCGCGCGCTCGTCATCAATACGGGCAATGCGAATGCCGGCACCGGCGAACCGGGCCTCGTGAACACGCGCGAAACCTGCTCGGAACTCGCGCGCCTGGCAGGCATCGACGCCGCGCAGGTGCTGCCGTTCTCGACCGGCGTGATTCTCGAGCCGCTGCCGATCGATCGCCTGAAGGCAGGGCTGCCGGCCGCGCTCGCGAACCGCAAGGCCGCGAACTGGTATGACGCCGCGCAGGCGATCATGACGACCGACACGCTGCCGAAGGCGACGTCGCGCCAGGTGACGATCGACGGTCACACGGTCACGCTGACGGGCATCAGCAAGGGCGCGGGCATGATCAAGCCGAACATGGCGACGATGCTCGGCTTCCTCGCGTTCGACGCGAACGTTGCGCAGCCGGTGCTCGACACGCTGGTGAAGGAAGTGGCCGACCGCTCGTTCAACTGCATCACGATCGACGGCGACACGTCGACGAACGACTCGTTCATCCTGATCGCGTCGGGCAAGAGCACGCTGCCCGCGATCACGTCGACCGATTCGCCGGCCTATGCGGCGCTGCGCGACGCGGTCACGCAGGTCGCACAGGTGCTGTCGCAACTGATCGTGCGCGACGGCGAAGGCGCGACGAAATTCATGACGGTGCAGGTCGAAGGCGGCAAAAGTGTCGCGGAATGCCGCCAGATCGCGTACGCGATCGGTCATTCGCCGCTCGTGAAGACGGCGTTCTACGCATCCGACCCCAACCTCGGTCGCATTCTCGCGGCGATCGGCTATGCGGGTGTCACGGATCTCGACGTCGGCAAGATCGATCTCTATCTCGACGACGTGCTCGTCGCGAAGGCCGGTGGCCGCAATCCGGCTTATCAGGAAGAGGATGGCCAGCGCGTGATGAAGCAGAGCGAAATCACGATCCGCGTGGTGCTCGGCCGCGGCGACGCGCAGGCAACCGTCTGGACGTGCGACCTGTCGCACGATTATGTGAGCATCAACGCGGATTACCGCTCCTGATCGGGGGCGCTCGAACGACATGGACAAGCTCGAACAGTTTCTGACGCGCGCGGAAGCGCTGCTGGGCCGCCTCGAGGGAATGCTGCCGCCGGCGCCGGCAGCGGTCGACTGGAATGCCGCCACCGCGTTCCGCTGGCGCAAGCGCCAGGGGCGCGGCTATCTGCAGCCGGTGTCGGCCACGTCGTCGATCACGCTCGACGACCTGCACAACATCGATCGGCAGAAGGGGTTGATCGACCAGAACACGCGACAGTTCGTGCAGAGCAAGCCGGCGAACAACGTGTTGCTGACCGGCGCCCGCGGCACCGGCAAGTCGTCGCTGATCAAGGCGTGCCTGAACGCGTATGCGAAGGACGGGCTGCGTCTGATCGAAGTCGACAAGGACGACCTGCACGATCTGGGCGACATCGTCGATCTGATCTCGCAGCGCCCGGAGCGGTTCATCGTGTTCTGCGACGACCTGTCGTTCGAGGACGGCGAATCGGGCTACAAGGCGCTGAAGGTCGCGCTCGACGGTTCGATCGCCGCGCAGTCGGACAACGTGCTGATCTACGCGACGTCGAACCGCCGCCATCTGTTGCCGGAGTACATGAGCGACAACGAGTCGTACAAGCATCTGCCGGACGGCGAGATCCACCCCGGCGAAGTCGTCGAGGAAAAGATCTCGCTGTCGGAGCGCTTCGGCCTGTGGGTCAGCTTTTATCCGTTCAAGCAGGACGACTATCTCGACATCGTCGGGCACTGGCTGCGCCATTTCGGCTGCCCGGACACGGAGATCGAAACGGCACGCGGCGACGCGCTCGTCTGGGCGCTCGAGCGCGGTTCCCGCTCGGGGCGCGTCGCGTGGCAGTTCGCACGTGACTGGTCGGGCCGTAAGGAGCAGGCATGAGCACGGATTCCGCAGCGGGCGCCGTGCGCGCGCCTGACGGCCGCAAGGTGACGGAGGTCGCGGTCGGCGTGATGGTGCAGCCGGATGGTCGGTATCTGCTCGCGCAGCGGTTGCTCGGCAAGCCGTACGAAGGTTACTGGGAGTTCCCGGGCGGCAAGCTGGAAGCCGGCGAGAGCGTCGAGGATGCGCTCGCGCGCGAACTGCACGAGGAACTCGGTATCGTCGTCACGGCCAGCCATCGCTGGCATACGCTCGAGCACGATTATCCGCACGCGTACGTGCGGCTCTATTTCTGCAAGGTGACAGGCTGGACGGGCGAGCCGCACAGCAAGGAAGGGCAGGCGTTCGTGTGGCAGCAACTGCCGGTCGAGGTTGCGCCGCTGTTGCCGGCGGCGCTGCCGGTGCTCGAACTGCTGGAGAAGGAAGCGGCGTCGCAATGACGCCGTGGCGGCCCGCCTGAAAGGCGGGCCATATCGCTGGCGGGCGGGATCGCGCGCTGCTCAGCTGTCGCGACGGTCGTCGGTGCCGTCTTCCTCGGACGACGGACCTTCGTCGGACGAGCCGCCGATCCGGTACTTTTCCGCGGCCCATGCGCCGAGGTCGAGCTGCTTGCAGCGGGCCGAACAAAAGGGACGGAACCGATTTTCAGGCGTCCAGCGCACTTCTACGCCGCACGAAGGGCATTTCACAACGGTAGTCATACGAAACGTCGAACCGGCACGCGGCCGTTACAGATTGCACAGGGTCAGATGGAATGGCACGTCGATGTCCACCGCGCGCGGACGCACGTCGCCGTCCTGCATGGTGAACCGTACCCACAGCATGTATTTGTTTGCGCTCGCTTCGGGGATCACGCGCAGTTCCGGCGGCACACGTACCTGCATCAGCTGGTAGGTGCGGCCCGACAGCATCTGCTGATAGCTGCCCTGCATCGCCATCACCTTCGACGCCTGCCCCGATTCGCGTGCGAGCCGCAACACGATCGCCGCTGCGTCGCGCAGCGGCAGCAGCGGCATGATCCACTTCGCGATGTCCTGGCGCCGCTGTTCGGCGGGCCATTGCTGCCACGCATAGTAGGACGGCAGATCGAACTTGCACGTGCCGCCGGGAATCACCGCGCGGCTGCGAATGCTGGCAAGCCACTCGTTGTCGACCAGATGTTGCCCGGTCTTGCCCTGCATCTGCGCGAGATTGGCGAGCGTTTGCTCGATTTCGCCGAGCACGGCTTCGAGCGCGTTCTGTTCGATACCCGGATTGCCGCGAAAGGGGGCGAGCGTCTGGCGTTGACGTTCGAGCTCCTTCATCAGATCCGATTTCAGATCCGCGCGGCCTGTCACCTCGGCGATTTCGAACAGCGTCGTCAACGCGATGTGGTGCTCACGCGGGTCCTCCTGAGCCAAAAAGAACGCGAAGCGCTCGAACAGGTCTTCGAGGCGCAACAGCGTGCGAATTCGCTCGTTGAACGGATACTCGTAAAGAATCAAGCGCGCTCGCCTCTCGGGGTAGGGATTGAAACAATGCAGGACATTCTAATGCTCACTCTCTACCCTAGCAACGCACCAATTTCGTACACCATCACGATCGCGCGCGCCAATCAGTGCGCGGCAGCCGCGAATCCTAGATAGCGTTGGTGCAATGCGTCGACTTCGGCGGCGAGCGCATCGGGCGTCGTCGCGTCGTTGACGATCACGTCGTCGGCCGCCGCGAGGCGCGCTTCGCGTGTCGCCTGCCTTGCGATGATCGCCTCGACCTGTTCGCGCGTGAAACCATTGCGCCGCATCACGCGCGCAATCTGCGTTTCGACGGAACAGTCGACGACGAGCACGCGATCGCTGCGCGCCTTCCAATTACCTGACTCCACGAGTAGCGGCACGACGAAGATCACGTACGGGCCCTGCGCGTCGCCAGCTTCGCGATCGGTCTCGGCGCGGATCAGCGGATGCGTGATCGCTTCGAGACGCCGGCGTGCATCGTCGTCGCTGAAAATCAGTGCGCGCATCCTGGCGCGATCGAGCGAGCCGTCGGCCGCGACGAAATCCGGCCCGAATGCCTGCTCGATCGCCGGCATCGCGAGACCTGCCGGAGCAGTGATGCGGTGCGCGATCAGATCGGTATCGACGAGCGATGCGCCGCGCGCGGCGAACAGATCGGCGACGGTCGTCTTGCCGCTGCCGATGCCGCCGGTGAGTCCTATTGCAAACATGTGAGCCTCCGCCGGGCCGCCGCCACGACGCGAATCGCGTCGCCACGATGCAGCGAACGATGCGAATGCGGGCAGCGTGTCATGTCAGCCGCCGAGCGCCGAATAAAAAGGGGTGCCGAAAAACAGCGTCGCGACGCCGCCTGCTGCCAGGAACGGGCCGAACGGAATCGGCTCCTCGAAGCGCATGCGGCCGCGCCACGTCGCGATGAGCCCGACGATCGCGCCCGTCACCGCGGCGAACAGCACGACCTGCGGCAGTGCGGCCCAGCCCATCCATGCGCCGAGTGCGGCGAGCAGCTTCAGGTCGCCGAAACCGATGCCTTCGATCCCGCGCAGCCATTTGAACAGCCAGTAGATCGACCACAGGAACAGGTAGCCGACCATCGCGCCGACCACGGCCGAACGCAGCGACGTGAACGTGCCGCCGAGGTTCAGTGCGAGTCCGGCCCAGAGCAGCGGCAGCGTCATCGAATCGGGCAGGTAGCCGGTCTGGATGTCGATCGCGCTCATCGCGAGCAATGCGGCGCATAAACCGAACGCGGCGAGTGCGGCGCCGGTGGGGCCGAATGCGGCGAGCGAACCGGCGGCGAGCAGCGCGCCGGCGAGTTCGACGAGCGGATAGCGCACGCCGATCGCGTGGCCGCACTGCCGGCAGCGCCCGCGCAATATCAGATAGCTCACGAGCGGGATGTTCTCCCATGCACGCAGCACGTGGCCGCAATGCGGGCATGCGCTGCGCGGGCGCCACAGATCGTAGTGAGCCGGATAGCCGTCGTCGGGTGCGGCAGGCGTGTTGCCGGTCGCTTCGGCGATTTCCGCTTCCCACGCTCGCTGCATCATCACCGGAATCCGGTGTACGACCACGTTGACGAAACTGCCGACGCACATACCGAGGACGACGGCGAACGCGTACTGCGCCGCAGGTGGCAGCAACGCCAGCGCGAGCAGCGTGCTGTCGGGCGAGTCGAAAACGGTGTACAGGGGCGCGGGCGTCATGGGCTCGGGTTGGAACTTTAAAGGCGACAGAGTCGGTTGCGATGCTACACCACGTTGCCCAACTGAAGGATGGGCAGATACATTGCGATCACGAGGCCGCCGACGAGTGCGCCCAGCACGATCACGATCAGCGGCTCGCCGAGCGCGGCGATCGCATCGAGGCGAGCGTCGAGCTGGCGTTCGCATAGCGCGGCGATGTCGGCGAGCATCGTGTCGAGCGCGCCGGTTTCCTCGGCGACGGCGATCGGCTGCACCACGTCGTCGGGGAAGCAACCTGCCTCCTGCATCGCGTCGGCAAGACGCGCGCCGCGCAGCACGCGTGCCGCGATGCGCGCGGTGGCCTGTTCGAACACCGGATGGCCGGCCGTGCGTTCGAGCGTTGCGAAGGCATCGGCGAGCGGTACGCCGGCGCCGAGCAGTGTCGCCAGCGAACGGCACCAGCGCGCGGCCGCGAACCGCCTGAGTGCGCTGCCGAAGAACGGCGCGTCCAGCAGGCGTTGTGCGAGCGCGTAGCGCAGCGCCGCCGAGCGTCGCAGCGCGTGATGCGTCGCAAGCCCCGCCGCTGCCGCGGCGGCGGCGAACGTGCCGCCCCAGGCCGATGTCGCGGATGACAGCGCGAGCAGAGCACGGGTCGGCGCGGGCAGTGCTGCGCCGAAGCCATCGAAGATCTGCCGGAACGTCGGTACGACCCAGACCATCAATGCAGCCGAGATCGCAAGCGCGAACAGGATGACGGCAGCCGGGTAGGCCAGTGCGGCACACAGCTTGCGCCACTGGGCATCCGCACGTTCGCGATGCTCGGCGACGCGCGTCAGGACGGTGGCGAGCGCACCCGATGCTTCGCCGACTTCGATCAGTTGCCGATACAGCGTGCCGAACTGGAACGGATAGCGCGCGAGCGCGGCGGCGAAGCGCTGACCGCCGACGATTTCGCGCGCGAGGCCCGCCGCGATGCGCGGCAGCCCGTCACGCGTGCGCGTGCGGGCGAGCATGTCGAGCGACGGCGCGAGCGGCAGTCCGGCTTGCAGCAGGCTTGCAAGCTGACGCGTGAAGCGCGTGACGTCTCGTGCGCCGGCCGCTGGCGGCCGTGCCGTGCCACGTACGTCGAGTGCCAGCACCGCGATGCCGTCGCGCGAGAGTGCCGTGCGCGCCGCGGCCGCATCGAACGCGATGACGGTTCCGCTGCATCGCGTACCGTCGCGTCGACGGCCGCGCCACGTGAAGCGGGTTTCGTGTGGCGGCGTGCGCATGGCGATTAGGCGTCCGGGGTTGCGGCGAGTGCTTCCGCCATGCTCGTCGTGCCGTCGTGAACGTGCGCGAGCGCTGCATCGCGCAGGCCAAGCACACCCTCGGCCGCCGCGCATTGCGCGAGCGCGCCGACACTCGCGCGCGCCACGATGCGCTCTGCCATCTCCGCTGAAACCGGCATCGTCTGATGCAGGCCGATCCGGCCGCGATAACCGATGCCATGACAGGCGGCACAACCGCGCGCGACGAACGGGCGCCAGCCGGATTCGAGGGCCGCCGAATCGCAGCCGGCTTCGCGCAGCACGCACGCGGGCGCGTCGGAGCGCACGCGGCAGGCGATGCACAGACGCCGAACGAGGCGCTGCGCGGTGACGAGGCGCAACGCGGCCGCGAGGTTGTACGGCGCGACACCGATGTCGAGCAGCCGCGCGACGGCCGCCGGCGCGTCGTTCGTATGCAGTGTCGACAGCACGAGGTGGCCCGTCTGCGCGGCCTTGATCGCGACGTCGGCCGTCTCCGCATCGCGAATCTCGCCGACCATGATGACGTCCGGATCCTGCCGCAGCAGCGCGCGCAACGCGGTCGCGAAGGTGAGGCCGGCCTTCTCGGCGACGCCGACCTGGTTGATGCCGTCGAGCTGGATCTCGGCCGGATCCTCGACCGTGCATACGTTGTGTGCGTCGCGGTCGAGCATCTGCAGCGCGCAGTAGAGCGACAGCGTCTTGCCGCTGCCGGTCGGCCCGGTGACGAGCACGAGGCCATGCGGTGCGCGTATCGCAGCCTCCATTGCAGCCGCCTGCCGTGCATCGAAGCCGAGGCGTGCGAGCGTGAGGTCGGGCGGCAGGGTTTCCAGGCGGCGCAGCACGAGTTTCTCGCCGAACAGCGTGGGCAGCGAGCTGACCCGATAGTCGCCCCGCATCCCGGCGTCGACCGCAATGCGCAGCCGACCGTCCTGCGGGAGCCGGCGTTCGGCGATGTCCATGCGCGCGAGCACCTTGATCCGCGTGACGAGCGCGTCGCGCAGGTGAGCGGGCGGTCGCGCATGTTCGTGGAGTACGCCGTCGATGCGCAGACGGATGCGCCAGCCCGATTCGAACGGTTCGACGTGGATGTCGGACGCATCGCGCACGCGTGCTGCGTGAAGCGTGTCGGTCAGCAACCGGACGGCGGGCGAATCGTCGAGCTGCGCCGCATCGAGCGGGCGGGCGCGCGATGCGGGCAATGTGTCGGGGGGAGCAGGCGAGCGCTCGGCATGCAGCGCCGCCGCGGGAGAGTTGAAATGCATGTGAGCCGGCGTGTCGGCCGCCTGTTGATCGTGACCGGGAAATGATCGCGGATCGTCGGCGGCGCCGGCAGTCGGCCGTTCGGCTAGCGCGCGGCGGCGCGTGCGCGCGTGCCGCGCGGCTTGAATAGCTTGACGGTGCGCACGGCCTGATCGTCGCTGCGCATCACCTCGAGCATCACGTCGCGGATTTTCACGCACACGTCGCCTTCCGGAATTTCCTCGAGGATTTCGAGGATCAGGCCGTTCAGCGTCTTCGGCCCGTCGGTCGGCAGTTGCAGGTGCAGCCAGCGGTTCAGTTCGCGCAGCGGCATGCTGGCGGCGACGATGCATTCGCCGTTCTCGTCCCAGCCGCCCGCGCGTTCGCTGCGCGGCATCGACGTCGTGAATTCGCCGATCAGCTCCTCGATGATGTCCTCGGGCGTGACGAGCCCTTCGAGTTCACCGTACTCGTTGACGACGAGCGCGGTACGCTGCCGGCTTTCCTGGAAATACTGGAGCTGCTGAACGACCGGCGTGCCCGACGGCACGTAGTACGGTTCGGCGAGCAGCGTGCGCAGCGTTTCGCGGTCGAAATCCTGGTTGTGCAGCGCGGTGAGCGTCTTGCGCACGTGCAGCACGCCGAGCACCTTGTCGATGTCGCCTTCGTACACGATCAGCCGGTTGTGATAGCAGGTCTCGAGCTGGTGCAGGACGTCGTCGAGCGGCGCGTAGAAGTTGAGCGACTCGATCTGGCGGCGCGGCACCATCACGTCGTCGACGGTGATGTTCTCGAGGTCGAACAGGTTGAGCAGGATGCTGCGGTGCTTGGTTGGCATGAAGCTGCTCGATTCGAGCACGATCGCGCGCAGCTCGTCGGCCGACATCCGCTGGTCGCGGCCCTTCTTCGTGTTGATGCGCAGCACCCAGAGCACGCCGTTCGCGAGTGCGTTGACGAACCAGACGACCGGCTTGAAGACGCGCATCAGCGGCGCGATCACGAGGCTCGCAGGCAGCGCGATGCGCTCGGGATAGGTCGCGCCGACGATCTTCGGCGCGATTTCCGCGAACACGATGATCAGGAACGCGACGACACCGGTCGCGATCGACAGCGCGAGGTTGTTACGGCCGAACGTATGCAGCGCGAGCGACGTCGTCAGAACCGGGATGATCGTGTTGAACAGGTTGTTGCCGATCAGGATCACGCTGAGCAGCAGGTCGGTGCGGGTGAGCAGGCCCTGCGTGGTCTTCGCGCCGAGTGCGCCCTGGCCGGCGAGATGCTTCAACCGGTGACGGTTGAGCGCCATCATCGCGGTCTCGGAAATGGAAAAGAAGCTGGAGCAGAGGAGAAGCAGGAAGACGGCGCCGATTTGCGCCCATAAGGGAATTTGGTCCACGCGTCGGAAAGGGCAGTGAAGGACAGGAATGGAGGGAATATAGCAGAGGCCGATGGCCGGGATGTGTCGCGCATGGCGCGACGGCCCGTGCGAACGGGCAAAAAGCGGGTAAAAAAAAACCGTGCACACGGTGCACGGTTTTTTCAAAATCTGGTCGGGGTGAGAGGATTCGAACCTCCGGCCTCTACGTCCCGAACGTAGCGCTCTACCAGGCTAAGCTACACCCCGATTTTTTGCCCTTCCAACTTCGCAGTTTTCGTTCAGATCGCTGCGTCGTCTCAAGCAAGAACGTAACTATAACGATGTTTTTTCTAAAAGGGAATACCTTGATGAAGAAATTTTTCGAGACAAGGTATCGCCTTCGATTCGCGGCGCGTTTACGACTGCCGCGACGTCGAGTACGAGCACAGCGCGAGCAGGCTTTCCTTGTAGATCGAATCCGGGAACGCGGCGATCGCGGCCGCCGCAGCCTGGGCTTCCTGGCGTGCGCATTCGAGCGTATGGTCGAGCGCACCCGAACGCGTGATCGCGTCGAAAATCGTGTTGAAGCGATCGGTGCCGCCCTGTTCGATCGCCTCGCGGGCGAGCGCGGACTGCTCGGGCGTGCCGCGTTCGATCAGATAGATGAGCGGCAGCGTCGGCTTGCCTTCGCGCAGATCGTCGCCGGCGTTCTTGCCCATCGCCTCGGCCGTGCCTGCGTAGTCGAGCCAGTCGTCCATGATCTGGAATGCGGTGCCGATGCGGCGGCCATACTCGGCCGCGGCCGCTTCGGTCGGCGCATCGGCGCCCGAGAGCACCGCGCCCAGTCGGGCCGACGCTTCGAACAGCTTCGCGGTCTTGTAGCGGATCACCTGCATGTAGCGGGTCTCGTCGACGTCCGCATCGTGCATGTTGAGAAGCTGCAGCACCTCGCCTTCGGAAATGATCGTCGTCGCTTCCGACAGGATCTCCATCACGCGCATCTTGCCGACGCCGACCATCATCTCGAACGAGCGCGAATAGAGATAGTCGCCTACCAGCACGCTCGCCGCGTTGCCGAACAGCGCGTTGGCCGTCTGCCGACCGCGCCGCAATTCGGACTCGTCGACGACATCGTCATGCAGCAGCGTGGCGGTGTGGATGAACTCGACGACGGCAGCCAGCACGTGCCGCTGGTGCGACGTCTCGCCGAGCGCGCCGGCGACGAGCAGCAACAGGGCAGGACGCAGCCGCTTGCCGCCCGCACCGATGATGTACTCGGCGATCTGGTTGATCAGCAGTACGTCGGACGCGAGGCTTTGCCGGATAACGCGATTCACCTGCTCCATGTCGCTTGCGATCGGAGCGAGCAGGTGGGCGGCGCTGAGGGTGGGGGAGGCGGTGGACGACGACATGATGATCGAAATGGGTGATGCGGCGGATTATAAGTCGAATCCGAGATATCCCGGTCTGCCGGACGCGCCGCAGCCGTGATTTTGGCCGTCTGGCCAGGGCTTGCGCGCGGCAATCGCGGATCGGTTTTGACTTCGGTGCTAACCCCATGTATAATCACGTGTTTTCCGCGCGTGGTGTGCGGAAAAATTGGATCCAGAGTGAGGTTCTCAATGTACGCGGTCATAAAAACCGGCGGCAAGCAGTACAAGGTTGCCGTTGGCGAAAAACTCAAAGTAGAACAGATACCGGCTGACATTGACGCTGAAATCACGCTCGACCAGGTTCTCGCAGTGGGCGAAGGCGAATCGATTAAGTTCGGTGCGCCGCTGGTCAGTGGGGCTTCCGTCAAGGCCACCGTTGTGTCGCACGGTCGTCATGCCAAGGTCACCATCTTCAAGATGCGTCGCCGGAAGCACTACCAAAAGCACGGCGGCCACCGCCAGAACTACACTGAGCTGCGCATCGACGCGATCAACGCGTAAGCGCCTCGGTAAAGGAGCAATCAGATGGCACACAAAAAGGCAGGCGGCTCTTCCCGGAACGGCCGCGACTCCGAGTCGAAACGTCTCGGCGTGAAAGTGTACGGCGGCCAGGCAATCAACGCCGGCGGCATCATCGTGCGTCAGCGCGGTACGCGCATGCACGCTGGCGAGAACGTCGGCATGGGCAAGGATCACACCTTGTTCGCGCTGGTCGACGGTCACGTCAAGTTCGCGACCAAGGGCGCGGACAAGAAGCATCTGGTCATCGTTGTCCCGGCGGCTGCCTAAGTTCAGGCACCCAAGGGCTTCGTAGCCGAAAGGCCCCGCAGTCTTCGCGGGGCCTTTTTTTATTTGGCCGCCGGGCGCATGTGCGCGCCGGCGGTTGTCGCCGAACCGGCGGGCAATTGGCCGAACGGCAGATTGTTCAAGCGCGCCGGCGCGCGGCACAATAGCGGAAATACTGGTCGGAGTAACGAATGAAGTTCATTGACGAAGCACGAATCGAAGTCATCGCCGGCGACGGAGGCGATGGCAGCGCGTCGATGCGCCGCGAGAAATTCGTTCCGTTCGGCGGGCCGGACGGCGGCGACGGCGGCCGGGGCGGGAACGTCTACGCGATCGCCGACCGCAACATCAACACGCTGATCGACTACCGTTACGCGAAGAAGCATCTCGCGCGCAACGGCGAAAACGGTCGCGGTTCCGATTGCTACGGCAAGGGCGGCGACGACATCACGCTGCGCATGCCGGTCGGCACGGTCGTCACCGACATGGATACAGGCGAGCTGATCGCCGACCTGACCGAGCACGACCAGCAGGTGATGCTCGCGAAGGGCGGTTCCGGCGGCCTCGGCAACCTGCATTTCAAGTCGAGCACGAACCGCGCGCCGCGCCAGAAGACGGACGGCAAGCCCGGCGAGCGACGCATGCTGCGGCTGGAGCTGAAAGTGCTCGCCGACGTCGGGCTGCTCGGCATGCCGAACGCCGGCAAGTCGACGTTCATCTCGTCGGTATCGAATGCGAAGCCGAAGATCGCCGATTACCCGTTCACGACGCTCGCGCCGAATCTCGGCGTCGTGCGGGTCGGCCCGAGCAAGAGCTTCGTGATCGCGGATATCCCGGGGCTGATCGAGGGCGCCGCCGAAGGCGCGGGCCTCGGCCACCAGTTCCTGCGCCATCTGCAGCGCACCGGCGTGCTGCTGCACCTCGTCGATCTGGCCCCGTTCGATGAAAACGTCGATCCGGTCGCGGAAGCGAAGGCGATCGTCGGCGAGTTGCGCAAGTACGACGAGGCGCTCTACGAGAAGCCGCGGTGGCTCGTGCTGAACAAGCTCGACATGGTGCCGGAAGACGAGCGCAAGGCGCGCGTCGCCGATTTCCTCGAGCGTTTCGGCTGGGACGGCCCGGTATTCGAAATCTCGGCGCTCACGGGCCAGGGCTGCGAAGCGCTCTGCTACGCGATCTACGACTACCTCGCCGAGCATTCGGAAGCGCATCGCGTGGCGGAAGAGGAAGATCTGGCCGCGGACGTCCGGTTCCGCGATGCGCCGCCCGCCGATGGCGGCACGACGCCCGGCGGCGACGCCTGAGCGGCTCCGACATGCACCGGGCGCGGCCCGGTGCCGGAATTTAATCGCGCCCGGCCGGGCAGGCATCAGATACAGGAGACAGCGCACGATGCGTTCGATCATCGCGGATTCGAAGCGACTGGTGGTGAAGGTAGGCTCGAGCCTCGTGACCAACGACGGCAAGGGGCTCGATCATGCTGCAATCGGCCGCTGGGCTGCCCAGATCGCCGCGCTGCGCGCTCAGGGCAAGGAAGTGGTGCTCGTCAGTTCGGGGGCGATTGCCGAAGGGATGCAGCGGCTCGGGTGGAGCAAGCGCCCGCGCGAGATCGACGAGCTGCAGGCGGCCGCTGCTGTCGGCCAGATGGGGCTCGCGCAAGTCTATGAGAGCCGCTTTACCGAACACGATATCCGCACCGCGCAGATCCTGCTCACGCACGCCGACCTGGCCGATCGCGAGCGCTACCTGAATGCACGTTCGACGCTGCTTACGCTGCTGCGGCTCGGCGTCGTGCCGATCATCAACGAGAACGACACGGTCGTCACCGATGAAATCAAGTTCGGCGACAACGACACGCTCGGTGCGCTGGTCGCGAACCTGATCGAAGGCGATGCGCTGATCATCCTGACCGACCAGTCGGGGCTGTTCACCGCCGATCCGCGCAAGGATCCGAACGCGACGCTGGTCGCGGAAGCCAGCGCCGGCGCGCCGGAACTCGAAGCGATGGCGGGCGGCGCAGGCTCGAGCCTCGGCCGCGGCGGGATGCTCACGAAGATCCTGGCGGCAAAGCGCGCGGCGCACAGCGGCGCGAATACCGTGATCGCGAGCGGGAGGGAGCCCGACGTGCTCGTGCGGCTCTCCGCGGGCGAGGCGATCGGCACGCAGCTGATCGCGCGCACCGCGCGGATGGCGGCGCGCAAGCAGTGGATGGCCGATCATCTGCAGGTGCGCGGGCATGTCGTGATCGATGCGGGCGCGGTCGAGAAACTGACCGGCGGCGGCAAGAGCCTGCTGCCGATCGGCGTGACTGGCGTGCAGGGCGCGTTCGCGCGAGGCGAGGTGATCGCGTGCGTCGGCCCGGACGGGCGCGAAGTGGCGCGTGGCCTCACGAACTACAGCAGCGCGGAAACGAAGCTGATTCACCGCAAGCCGAGCGGCGAGATCGAGACGGTCCTCGGCTACATGCTGGAGCCCGAACTGATTCACCGCGACAACCTCGTGTTGGTGTAACCGTTCGGCCTGGCATCGGCAAACGACAAAAAAGCCCGCATTACGCGGGCTTTTTCATTGCGGCGGGCAGCGGCCAGACGGCCCGTGTCGCTCGGTCAGCGCAACTGGCTCATCGCGGTACGGTGGAACCGGACGTTCTCCAGAATCTGCTGGGTCGAGCCCTGCGGCATCTTGTTCGAGCAGAAGTAGTCCTGGTAGAGCGCGGCGTGATATGCATTCAACTCGCCGTTCTCGATGCGGCGCCAGTCGTTCTCGACCGTGCGATCCCAGCCGTCGTGATCCGAATTCAGGCCCGCATACTGGCGCCATTCGTAGGTGTCGCAGCGGATGCCTTCGTAGTTCACGTTGCGTGCGCCGGCCGGGCTCGTGATGACGACCGCATATCGCACGACGCCGTCGGTGCCGACCGCGAGCGACTTCGCATCGATGGCGAACTTGAGCGGCGTGTTCTGCGACACGTTGAACGGCAGCAGGTCGCCTGCCTGCGGCAGCGCAGGCAGCGTATCGACCGGGTTTTCCTTCCAGTTGCCCTGGCGGTCCAGCAGATACACGAACGCGCTGTCATCCTTGTTGGTCGGCGCCTTCGAATTCGCGCAGCCGGCCAGTGCGGCCGCTGCGGCGATCGATGCGAGCGCGAGAGCAATCGCTTTCAATATGCATTCCTCGTAAAAAAAGGGCGCGACACCAAGGTCGCGCCCGGTCATGCAGTCCGACTCGTCACTTGCCGATGATCACCTGGGGCGGCAGCTCGTCGAGCGTGCTCGCGTCCATTTCGATCTCCGAACAAACCACCGATGTGTCGACAATCGTCAGCGTCTGCTGGACCTGCGTGCCGATTACGCGCGGATAGCGCGACGGACGCGGCCCACGCGGCTTGTCGGCTCGCTGCGCCGGGCGGCGCAGGAAGCGCGACAGTTCCGTCAGCGCCAACTGATAGACATCCCGCTTGAACTCGATCACCGCATCGAGCGGCACCCAATACTCGTTCCAGCGCCACGCATCGAACTCCGGGTGATCGGTCGCGCGCAAGCAAATGTCGCAATCGCGTCCGACCATCCGCAGCAGGAACCAGATCTGCTTCTGGCCGCGGTAATGTCCGCGTACTTCGCGTTTGATGAACTTGTCAGGCACCTCGTAACGCAACCAGTCGCGAGTGCGGCCGATTATCTTGACGTGTTCCGGATGCAGGCCCGTTTCCTCGTGCAGTTCCCGGTACATCGCCTGCATGGGGGTCTCGCCATACTTGATCCCACCTTGAGGAAACTGCCAGGAATGCTCGCGGAGCCGCTTGCCCCAAAACACCTCGTTGCGCGCGTTCAAGAGGATGATGCCGACGTTCGGGCGAAAGCCTTCACGATCCAGCATACAACCACCTTCGAATCCTTTAAAATTGCTTTGATTATAAACAGATAACGGGCGCTGCGCACCGTGACGGAGCGAATCCGCCCGGGGTGCATCTGCTGAATTGTCCCTGATTTGTCTGCTACGTCATCTGCGCCATCGCCGTTCGTCGCGCGCAGCTTTTTCACCTTGAAACTTTTTCGGGCGCCCCGCCTGGGGCGCCGTATTTGGAACCGTCCGCATGAAAGCTTCCCGTTTCTTTATCGGCACCCTCAAAGAAGCACCGGCCGACGCAGAGATCGTCAGCCACAAGCTGATGGTGCGCGCCGGCATGATCCGTCGTGTCGCCGGCGGCATCTATAACTACCTGCCGGTCGGCCTGCGCTCGATTCGCAAGGTCGAGGCGATCGTGCGCGAGGAAATGAACCGGGCAGGCGCCATCGAGCTGCTGATGCCGGCCGTGCAACCGGCCGAGCTGTGGCAGGAATCGGGCCGCTGGGAGCAGTACGGCCCCGAGCTGCTGCGCTTCAAGGACCGCAAGGACAACGACTTTGTGATCGGGCCGACGCACGAGGAAGTCGTCACCGATATCGCGCGCAACCAGATCAAGAGCTACCGGCAGATGCCGGTGAACTTCTATCAGATCCAGACGAAGTTCCGCGACGAGATCCGTCCGCGCTTCGGCGTGATGCGCGGCCGCGAATTCATCATGAAGGACGCGTATTCGTTCGACAAGGACGCGGCCGGCCTGAACGAGTCGTATCGCAAGATGTACGACGCGTACGTGCGCATCTTCACGCGCCTGGGTCTCGAGTTCCGCGCGGTCGCGGCCGACAGCGGCTCGATCGGCGGCAACTTCTCGCACGAGTTCCACGTGATCGCCGATACCGGCGAGGACGCGATCGCCTACTGCCCGACGTCCGAGTTCGCGGCGAACATCGAAGCGGCCGAAGCGCTGCCGCTGGTCGCCGAGCGCGCGGCGCCGGCCGAAGCGATGGAGAAGGTCGCGACGCCCGGCAAGGCGAAGTGCGAAGCCGTCGCCGAGCTGCTGGCGATCCCGCTCGAGCGCACGATCAAGTCGATCGTGCTGGCCACCGACAACGAAGGCGCCGAGCCGACCATCTGGCTCGTGATGCTGCGCGGCGACCATGACCTGAACGAGATCAAGGTGTCGAAGCTGCCGGGTCTGAAGAACCACCGCTTCGCGACCGAGCAGGAAATCGTCGAGTGGTTCGGCACGCCGCCGGGCTATCTCGGCCCGGTCGGCACGAAGAAGCCGGTGAAGGTGATCGCCGATCGCACGGTCGCGAACATGAGCGACTTCGTCGTCGGCGCGAACGAGGTCGACTATCACATCGCGGGCGTGAACTGGGGCCGCGACCTGCCGGAGCCGGACGTCGCCGACGTGCGCAACGTGAAGAAGGGCGATCCGTCGCCGGACGGCAAGGGCACGATCGACATCTGCCGCGGCATCGAAGTCGGCCACGTGTTCCAGCTCGGCACCAAGTACTCGGAAGCGCTGGGCGCGACGTTCCTCGACGAGTCGGGCAAGCCGCAGCCGATGCTGATGGGCTGCTATGGCGTCGGCGTCACGCGCATTCTGGGCGCGGCGATCGAACAGAACTTCGACGACAAGGGCATCATCTGGCCCGAGTCGATCGCGCCGTTCGAAATCGTGCTGTGTCCGATGGGTTACGACCGCAGCGACATGGTTCGCGAGGCGGCCGACAAGCTGTACGCGGAACTGACGGCGGCCGGCATCGACGTGATCCTCGACGATCGCGGCGAGCGCCCGGGCGTGATGTTCGCCGACTGGGAACTGATCGGCGTGCCGCATCGTCTGGTGATCGGCGAGCGCGGCCTGAAGGAAGGCAAGATCGAGTACCAGGGCCGCCGCGATGCCGAAGCGACGCTGCTGCCGGCCGACACGGCCGCGGCGACGGTGACGGAGAAGATCCGCGCCGCGCTCGCGCGCTGATCGCGGCAATCGGGGGACACGGTGGAATACACCTTCCTGTCGGCTACCGTGCTCCTCGTGCTGATCACGGATCCGCTCGGTAACATCCCGCTGTTCATTACGGCGATGCGGGACGTGCCGCGCGAGCGGCGCGTGAAGCTGATCCTGCGTGAAGTGGGGATCGCGTTCGTGATCCTGCTGTTCTTCATGGTGGTCGGCGACCGCTTCCTGCGGATGATGAGCCTCACCGACCTGTCGCTGCGGCTCGGCGGCGGGATCGTGCTGTTCCTGATTGCGCTGCGGATGATCTTCCCGCATCCGGACGGCGCGCTCGGCAGCGATCCGCGCGCGGGCGGCGAACCGTTCATCGTGCCGCTCGCGATTCCGGCGCTGGCCGGCCCGTCGGCGCTCGCGACGGTAATGCTGCTGACGTCGCAGGCGCCGGGCAAGATGCTCGAGTGGGTCGGCGCGCTGACGGTCACGATGATCGTCTGTGCGATCACGCTGGTGTTGGCCGAACGGATCCAGCAATGGCTCGGCGAGCGGACCGTCGCGGCGTTCGAGCGGCTGATGGGCCTCGTGCTCGTCGCGATCTCGGTCGAGATGCTGCTGGCCGGCATCCGGGCGTTCGTGCACCAGTTGTAACGTCGGCCGCGCGGGCCGAAAAAAAGCGGCGCGCCGGGAAACCGGTGCGCCGCTTTTGCTTTTTTATCGTCGGGGCAGGGCGATCAGACGTTCGTGGTCAGCGCACGGATCGTCGGCAGATTGCGCCAGTAGCCCTTCGCGTCCATCCCGCAGCCGAACACGTAGCGGTCCGGCACCGAGAAGCCGCAGAAATCGGGGTGCAGCGGCTTCGCCTTCGCGAGCGTCTTCTCGCACAGCACGGCGGACATGAAGCGCTTCGCGCCCATGTCGAGGATGCGGTCGCGGATCGCGGCCATCGTTTCGCCTTCGTCGAGGATGTCGTCGAGCACGAGCACGATCCGGTCCTTCACCGATTCGCGCGGCGCGACGCGCCAGTGCATCTCCGGGCTGCCCTGCGTCGTGTTGCGGTAGCGGGTCAGGTGGATGTAGTCGAATTCCAGCGGGAAATCGAGATGCGGCAGCAGCATCCCGGTAAACACCGCGGCGCCGCCCATCACCGAGAGAACGAGCGGGAACGCGTCGCCGATCTCGGCGCGGATCGCGTCGGCCATCTTGGAGATCGAGGCGTTGACGGCATCGGCCGAGACGATCTCTTCGGAGTGGTCGAAAATGTGGAGGGCTTCTTCGCGGTTCATGTGTTCTGGCGGGCAGTCGGTATACAAATAAGAATGAAGCAGAACGGACGGCGCGCGCTACGGCAAAAACCCGCGCGCCGGCCGACGGACGGAATCAGCGCATGCCGGGCATCATGCCCTTCAGGCCGCGCATCATCTTCTGCATGTTGCCGCCCTTCAGCTTCTTCATCATCGTACGCATTTGATCGTACTGGTTCAGCATCCGGTTGACTTCCTGCACCGGCACGCCCGCGCCGGCTGCAATGCGGCGCTTGCGCGTCGCCTTGATGATTTCGGGTTTCGCGCGCTCGGCGGGCGTCATCGAGCTGATGATCCCTTCCATCCGGCGGATCGACTTCTCGGCCTGGCCCATGTCGGCGCCGGCCGCCGCCTGCTGGAACTGCGCGGGCAGCTTGTCCATCAGCGACGACAGGCCGCCCATGTTCTTCATCTGCGAGATCTGCGCGCGGAAATCGTTCAGGTCGAAGTCGCCGCCTTTCTTCACCTTGTCGGCAAGCTTTTGCGCAGCCTGTACGTCGACGCCGCGCTGCGCTTCCTCGACGAGCGCGAGGATGTCGCCCATGCCGAGGATCCGGTTCGCCATCCGGTCGGGGTGGAACACCTCGAGGCCGTCGAGCTTTTCGGCGACGCCGACGAACTTGATCGGCTTGCCCGTGACGTGACGCACCGACAGCGCCGCACCGCCGCGCGAATCGCCGTCGAGCTTGGTCAGCACGACGCCGGTGAGCGGTAGCGTGTCGCTGAACGCCTTCGCGGTGTTGACCGCGTCTTGGCCGAGCATCGCGTCGACGACGAACAGCGTTTCTGCCGGCTTCAGCGTGCCGTGCAGCGCGGCGATTTCCTGCATCATCGCCTCGTCGATACCGAGACGGCCGGCCGTGTCGACGAGCAGCACGTCATGGTAGTGGCGCTTCGCCCAGTCGACGGCGGCAACCGCGATGTCGACGGGCTTCTGGTCCGGTGTCGACGGGAAGAAATCGGCGCCGACCTGCTCGGTCACCGTTTTCAACTGCATGATCGCGGCCGGGCGATACACGTCGCACGACACCGTCAGCACCTTCTTCTTGTACTTCTCGCGCAGCAGCTTCGCGAGCTTGCCGACGGTCGTGGTCTTGCCGGCACCCTGCAGGCCGGCCATCAGGATCACGGCGGGCGGCGTGACCGCGAGGTTCAGCTCGGCGGCCTTGCCTTCGTAGTCGCCGCCGATCACCGCGGTCAGCTCCTTCTGGACCACGCCGACGAGCGCCTGGCCCGGCGACAGGCTGCTGATCACCTCCTCGCCGAGCGCCTTTTCCTTGACCTTGGCGATGAATTCGCGGACGACGGGCAGTGCGACGTCGGCCTCCAGCAGCGCGAGACGCACCTCGCGGAGCATCTCCTGGGTGTTCGCCTCGGTAAGGCGGGCCTCGCCGCGCAGCGTCTTGACGACGCGCGCCATCCGTTGAGTGAGATTGTCGAGCATGGGGAGCGATGGACAGTGGGGCCCGAAGGCGCGATGGAACCTGACAAAGGGAGCCGTCGCGGGAAGGGGGCCTAGTGTAAACTTCGAACATGGATATTGTACTGTATGCCCTCACCGCATTCCTGTACGGCGGCCTCGCCGTCGCAGGCTGGCGCACGCACCGCCAGGGCGCGACGCCGCTCGTCGCGAGCGTGCCGGCCGTGCCGGTCCCCGCGTCCGCCGCGTCGGGGATGAGCGGGGCCGGCCGCGCGCTGCTGTTTGCCGCGCTCGTCGCGCACGGCGTACTGCTGCACATGACGATCTTCCCGAACGACGCGATGATCTTCGGTTTCGCGTTCGCGCTGTCCGCGATGTTCTGGCTCGGCGCCGGCATCTACTGGATCGAGAGCTTTTTCTTCCCGCTCGACAGCCTGCGCCTGCTCGTGCTGCCGCTCGCGTGCGTCGCGTCGCTGCTGCCGCTCGTGTTCGGCGGCGTGCGGGTGCTGCCTTATGCCGCAGCGCCGCTGTTCAAGATGCACTTCCTGATCGCGAACATCGCATACGGCCTTTTCGCGATCGCCGCACTGCACGCGATCCTGATGCTGATGGTCGAGCGGCGTCTGCAGTCGCTGCGAAGCGGCGGACGCGGCGGCTCGACCGGCTGGATCGCGAGCTGGCTCGAAACGCTGCCGCCGCTCCTCACGCTCGAGAAGCTGCTGTTCCGGTTGATCGGCGCGGGCTTCGTGCTGCTCACGCTGACGCTTGCATCGGGGATCCTGTTCAGCGAACAGGTCGATGCGCGCGCGCTGCGGCTCGACCACAAGACCGTGTTCGCAGTGTTGTCGTGGCTGATGTTCGGCGGCCTGCTGGTTGCGCGCAAGACGTCGGGCTGGCGCGGGCGCGGCGCCGCGCGCTGGGTGCTCGTGTCGTTTGCCGCGCTGCTGCTCGCGTATGTCGGCAGCCGGTTCGTTTTCGAGGTGCTGCTGCACCGCTCCGTGGTTTGAACGCAGGTTTCCGATGCGACAGATTCTTCTCCTGATTCTTCTCTTCTTCGCGGGTTCGTGGATCGCACGCAAGCTGCGCCAGGCCCAGGAGCACGCGCAGGCGCGCACCGGCCGCGGCGCCGGCTACGACGGCGCGCCCGGTCACGACGGCGCCGGTGCGGCACGCCCGAACGGCGATGCGCGCTCGCTGCCCGAACCGATGGTGCGCTGCGCCGAATGCGGCGTGCATGCGCCGAAGGGCGAAGCCGTCGTGTCGGACGGCGAGTATTTCTGCAGCACCGAGCACGCGCAGCGCCATCGCACGCACGCGAGCGGCTCCGACGCACGATGAGCGACGCACCGCTGCTGTCGGTCGACGCGAACGGCTGGGTGCGCGAAGCGCGCCATGCGCCGTCGCCGAATTTCGAGGCGCGGCCCGCGGGCGCGGTGCCGACGCTCATCGTCGTGCACAACATCAGCCTGCCGCCCGGCGAGTTCGGCGGCGACGCGATCGAGGCGCTGTTCCTGAATCGCCTCGATTGCGATGCGCACCCCTATTACCAGCGTCACCTGCGCGGCGTGCGCGTGTCCGCGCACTTCCTGATCCGCCGCGACGGCGAACTCGTGCAGTTCGTGTCGTGCGACGAGCGCGCGTGGCATGCGGGCGCGTCGGCGTTCTTCGGCCGGCCGCGCTGTAACGATTTCTCGATCGGCATCGAGCTCGAAGGCGCGGACGACGTGCCGTTCGACGCGGCGCAGTACGCGACACTCGGCGTGCTCGCACGCACGCTTGCGGCGCGCTACCCGGTCGGCGCGGTGGCCGGGCATTCCGACATCGCGCCGGGCCGCAAGACCGACCCGGGTCCGCACTTCGATTGGCAACGCTTCGCGGACGATGCCGGCTTTTCCGCCGAATACTTTCCTTTCCGTCAGCACTGAGCGCAGGGTTTTTGAGTCGGCAAAAATTTTTTTTCCGACCAATGCCTTGTCACGTCTGCCCGTCCGGGGGGCAGGGGTGATGTCAATACCTTTCGCGCAAATTCTCTGTTTTGACCTCTTCCGAATGTCCACTATACTTGGTGCCGGTTGAGTAGTTCTGTACTAGATATAGTGTGTGTCGCCGGGGAAATCCGAGCGGCACCGGCCGGCGGGCAACGCCGGCGGACAGGGTTCTCAGGCGGCGCATCAGGCCGGGCGGTCCGGGCGTCGCGATCAAGCGCAGCGAACTTCGACGGGGCAGGGTATACATGACGAAGCACACGACCGGATCGGTTGTCGCGCATCGGCCGCACCGGTTTCCCCGACGTATCGCTCGCCTCTTACCGCTTGCGCACCGCATAGCGCAGCGTTCGTTTTAATCCGCGGTTCTCTCCGCACCATCCAACACCAGGAGCTTTGCATATGCAAACCACCGACAACGCGACGTCCCAGTACGAGAGCGCCTCGAGCCGTCCGCTCGGCGGGACCGAACAGGGCGCGCAGGGCCTCGCGCCGCAAGCCACGTTCGCCGACTACAAGGTGATCCGCCGCAACGGCAGCGTGGTGTCGTTCGAGCCTTCGAAGATCGCGATCGCGGTGACCAAGGCTTTCCTGGCCGTCAATGGCGGGCAGGGCGCGGCATCGGCACGCGTGCGCGAACTCGTCGAGCAGCTGACGCACAACGTCGTGCGCGCGCTCGTGCGCAGCCGTCCGAACGGCGGTACGTTCCATATCGAAGACATCCAGGATCAGGTCGAACTCGCGCTGATGCGCGGCGGCGAGCACAACGTCGCGCGTGCGTACGTGCTGTATCGCGAGAAGCGTCACCTCGAGCGCCAGCATGCGGGCGAGGAAGCAGCGGCAGTCGGCGGCGAGTCGAGCACCGGCATCAACGTCGTCGACAACGGCGTCACGCGCCCGCTCGACCTGAACGCACTGCGCGCGCTGATCGTGTCGGCATGCGACGGTCTCGGCGCTGCGGTTAACCCTGACCCGATCGTCGCGGAGACGGTGAAGAACCTGTACGACGGCGTGCCGATGAGCCAGGTCTACGACTCGGCGATCCTCGCTGCGCGCACGATGATCGAAAAGGATCCGGCGTACAGCCAGGTCACGGCCCGCATCCTGCTGCACACGATCCGTCGCGAGATCCTCGGCGAAGAAGTCGTGCAGGCCGAGATGTCGGCCCGCTACGCGGAATACTTCCCGCAGTTCCTGAAGCGCGGCGTCGACGCCGGCCTGCTCGACGACAAGCTGCTGCAGTTCGACCTGAAGCGTCTGGGCGAAGCGCTCGACGCGAACCGCGACCTGCAGTTCGGCTACCTCGGCCTGCAAACGCTGTACGACCGCTACTTCCTGCACGTCGACGGCACCCGCATCGAAATGCCGCAGGCATTCTTCATGCGCGTCGCGATGGGCCTGTCGCTGAACGAGATCGACCGCGAAACGCGCGCGATCGAGTTCTACAACGTGCTGTCGAGCTTCGACTTCATGAGCTCGACGCCGACGCTGTTCAACTCGGGCACGCACCGCTCGCAGCTGTCGTCGTGCTACCTGACGACGGTCGCGGACGATCTCGACGGCATCTATGAAGCGCTGAAGGAAAACGCGCTGCTGTCGAAGTTCGCCGGCGGTCTCGGCAACGACTGGACGCGCGTGCGCGCACTCGGCTCGCATATCAAGGGCACGAACGGCAAGTCGCAAGGCGTGGTGCCGTTCCTGAAAGTCGTCAACGACACGGCCGTCGCGGTCAACCAGGGCGGCAAGCGCAAGGGCGCGGTGTGCGCGTACCTCGAATCGTGGCACCTGGACATCGAGGAGTTCCTCGAGCTGCGCAAGAACACCGGCGACGATCGCCGCCGCACGCACGACATGAACACGGCGAACTGGATTCCCGACCTGTTCATGAAGCGCGTGATGGAAGGCACGGACTGGACGCTGTTCTCGCCGTCGACCTGCCCGGATCTGCACGACAAGTTCGGCACGGCGTTCGAGGCGGCTTACACGGCTTACGAAGACAAGGTCGCGCGCGGCGAGATCAAGCTGTTCAAGAAGATCCCGGCGCAGCAGCTCTGGCGCAAGATGCTCGGCATGCTGTTCGAAACGGGCCACCCGTGGATCACGTTCAAGGATCCGTGCAACATCCGCTCGCCGCAGCAGCACGTCGGCGTCGTCCACTCGTCGAACCTGTGCACGGAAATCACGCTGAACACGAGCGACACCGAAATCGCGGTGTGCAACCTCGGTTCCGTGAACCTCGTCGCCCACCTGGTGAAGCAGGCCGACGGCAGCTACGCGCTCGACCACGACAAGCTGAAGCGCACGATCAGCGTCGCGATGCGCATGCTCGACAACGTGATCGACATCAACTACTACGCGGTGCCGAAGGCGCGTAACTCGAACCTGAAGCACCGCCCGGTCGGCATGGGCATCATGGGCTTCCAGGACTGCCTGCACCTGCTGCGCACGCCGTACGCGTCGGACGCGGCGGTCGAGTTCGCCGATCGTTCGATGGAAGCGGTCTGCTACTACGCGTACTACGCGTCGACCGAGCTGGCCGAGGAGCGCGGCCGCTACTCGAGCTACCGCGGCTCGCTGTGGGATCGCGGCATCCTCCCGCAGGACACGCTGAAGCTGCTGACGGAAGCGCGCGGCGGCTACGTCGAGGTCGACACGTCCGAGTCGCTCGACTGGACGACGCTGCGTTCGCGGATCGCCTCGTACGGCATGCGCAACTCGAACTGCGTCGCGATCGCGCCGACGGCGACGATCTCGAACATCATCGGCGTGTCGGCATGCATCGAGCCGACCTTCCAGAACCTGTACGTGAAGTCGAACCTGTCGGGCGAGTTCACGGTGGTGAACGAGTACCTCGTTCGCGACCTGAAGGAACGCGGCCTGTGGGACGAAGTGATGGTCGCCGACCTGAAGTACTTCGACGGCATGCTGTCGCGCATCGACCGCATTCCGGCCGACCTGCGTGCGATCTACGCGACCGCGTTCGAAGTCGATCCGACGTGGCTGGTCGAAGCGGCATCGCGTCGCCAGAAGTGGATCGACCAGGCGCAGTCGCTGAACATCTACATGGGCGGCGCGTCGGGCAAGAAGCTCGACGAGACCTACAAGCTCGCATGGCTGCGCGGTCTGAAGACGACCTACTACCTCCGCACGATGGCGGCGACGCACGTCGAGAAGTCGACGGTCGCACACGGCGCGCTGAACGCGGTGCCGACGGGCGGTGCGGGCAGCGGCGGTTCGAGCAGCGGCGGCGCGCAAGGCGCAGCAGGCGGCTTCGGTGCGGCAGGCGGCGATGCATCGTCGGGTGCGGTCAATGCGGCACCGGCGCTCGCGCCGGTCGAAGCGGACGGTCCGGTGTGCACGATGCGTCCGGGCGATCCGGGCTTCGACGAGTGCGAAGCTTGCCAGTAACGCGGCGCGCGTTGACCTGAAGTAGGTTCGAGCGGCGCGCACGACAACCGATCGAGGTTGAAGTGTGCGCCGCTCTCAACTAAAAAAATGATAAGGAATCTGTAACGCGACACCTGCGTTGCAGTCACAGGCAAGCGATCGAAACATCCCCGACAGCGTCGCGTTTCGATCAGCGTTCGATGTGTCGAGCGCACCTCGCGAACCATGCGCGACACACGTCGCGCGCTGCATGAACGACGATGCGTTGCTCAAAGTGTTGTATCGAGGTCGCAACGCGAATCGAAAAAAGGATTTTTCGTGAGCGAACCCTTTTATCGCTCAGGAAAAGATGGTACAAACCGTTCTAAATTGATGGTGAGAATTTATGCTCAACTGGGATGACGAGAAGACTGCCGTAACCCCCGCGAGCGGAGCGCAGCAAAACGCGTTGCGCACCTCCGCCGGGATGGCTGTCGGAATGCAGGCTGCAACGCCTGCCGCCCATCAGGTCCGTGACATTTTCGAAGGCGATCTTGCGGTGCCGCCGCAAGCATCGGCCGTTCCCGCTGGCGGTTCCGAAGCGCGGGTCAATGTCGCCGACAAGCGCATCATCAACGGCCAGACTGACGTCAATCAGCTGGTGCCGTTCAAGTACAAATGGGCGTGGGAAAAGTATCTGGCGGGTTGCGCGAACCACTGGATGCCGCAGGAAATCAACATGTCCCGCGACATCGCACTGTGGAAAGACCCGAACGGTCTGACCGAGGACGAGCGCCGCATCGTCAAGCGTAACCTCGGCTTCTTCGTGACGGCCGATTCGCTCGCGGCGAACAACATCGTGCTCGGCACGTACCGCCACATCACGGCGCCCGAGTGCCGGCAGTTCCTGCTGCGCCAGGCGTTCGAAGAGGCGATCCACACGCACGCGTACCAATACATTGTCGAATCGCTCGGTCTCGACGAAGGCGAGATCTTCAACGCGTACCACGAGGTCACGTCGATCCGCGCGAAGGACGAATTCCTGATCCCGTTCATTCATACGCTGACGGACCCGGCCTTCAAGACCGGCACGCTCGAAGCGGATCAGAAGCTGCTGAAGTCGTTGATCGTGTTCGCCTGCATCATGGAAGGCCTGTTCTTCTATGTCGGCTTCACGCAGATCCTCGCGCTCGGCCGCCAGAACAAGATGACGGGTGCTGCGGAGCAATATCAGTACATCCTGCGCGACGAGTCGATGCACTGCAATTTCGGCATCGACCTGATCAACCAGATCAAGCTCGAGAACCCGCATCTCTGGACCGCGGAATTCCGCGCGGAGATCCGCGAGCTGTTCAAGCAGGCTGTCGAACTCGAATACCGCTACGCCGAGGACACGATGCCGCGCGGCGTGCTGGGTCTGAACGCGTCGATGTTCAAGAGCTATCTGCGCTTCATCAGCAACCGCCGTTGCCAGCAGATCGGCCTCGATCCGCTGTACCCGAACGAGGAAAACCCGTTCCCGTGGATGAGCGAAATGATCGACCTGAAGAAGGAACGCAACTTCTTCGAGACCCGAGTGATCGAGTATCAGACGGGCGGCGCGCTGTCCTGGGAATAACCCGCAGCAGCGAACCCGTCACATGATGGAGCAGCCGGCGGCCTCTCGGCCCCGGCCCAAGGTTTAGGAGCAAGAACGCCTGATGCAAAGCATGCCCGGTGCCTTAACGGCCCAACGACATGATCGGCACTTTGCGAACCCTTCAGTGGGATGGGCAAACTTCCCTCCGGAAAAAGCGGACGGCCGTGTGGCGGTCCGCTTGATCAAGCGATTAGGGGTGGCGGCGCGAGGTGCGCCGGCTACCGACTTGATTTGGCGCGCGAGGCCATGGGGTCACGCGCGCCATACCGTATTCATTAGCGTAAGCGCGCGGTATCCGCGTACGCCGATGAATAGCCCGCTTCGAAGCGCACGTCCTGAACAGCGTCCGCGGGAAGCGGGTTTTGACGAAGGGTGTAGTTTGAACTGACTCTCATCTGAACCTGAAGGAGAACAACATGGCTACTGCCAAGAAGAAACCGGCTGCTAAGAAGGTTGCTGCCAAGAAGACCGTTGCGAAGAAGGCTGCAGCTCCGGCGAAGAAGGCCGCTGCAGTGAAGAAGGTTGCTGCGAAGAAGGTCGCGGTGAAGAAGGTTGCAGCCAAGAAGGCCGCACCGGCGAAGAAGGCCGCAGTGAAGAAGGTTGCTGCGAAGAAGGTCGCAACGAAGAAGGTTGCAGCCAAGAAGGTCGCAGCTAAGAAAGTCGCGGTGAAGAAGGTTGCAGCCAAGAAGGCCGCACCGGCGAAGAAGGCCGCAGTGAAGAAGGTTGCAGCCAAGAAGGTCGCACCGGCGAAGAAGGCCGCTGCGAAGAAGGCCGCACCGGCGAAGAAGGCTGCAGCCAAGAAGGCCGCACCGGCGAAGAAGGCCGCTGCCAAGAAGGCCGCGCCTGCGAAGAAGGCTGCTGCGAAGAAGGCCGCGCCCGCCAAGAAGGCTGCCCCTGCGAAGAAGGCTGCTGCTGCACCGAAGGCTGCCGCACCCAAGGCTGCCGCACCGGCGAAGAAGGCTGCTGCTCCGAAGAAGGCCGTCGTGAAGAAGGCTGCACCGGCAACCACCGCGTCGACCGCATCGGTCGCGCCGGCATCGGGTGCGAAGACCGCGCTCAACCCGGCAGCGGCATGGCCGTTCCCGACCGGCAGCCGCCCGTAATCGCGACTGACCAGTACCACCCGGACACTCACGTGGTGTCCGCGGGTTGAGTAGCGCTACTCAATCGGTCCCGCCATCTCGTTTGGATGGCGGGATTTTTTTCGTCCGTATTCTGCGTTCGTGTGCCGGCCGGCACGGCCGAGCGCGGACGAAAAAAAACGCATGTGCAGCTTCGCACATGCGTTCGACCGCGGCTTGCGCCGCGTGCTGAGGATGCTCGTTAGTGCGTGACGCGCGTGACGCCGCCGCTCGACAGCAGCCGCACACGGTCGCCCGCACGGAACATTTCGCCGCTCGTCGCCTGCGTGATCGAGCGCAGGTCGCCATTGTCGAGACGCACGGTGATTTCGACACCGTTCGCCGTGCTGAGGTTTTCGCCGACCGCGTTGCCTGCGACCGCGCCGACGAGACCGCCCGCGATCGCCGTCAGGATCGACCCCTTGCCGCCGCCGATCGCGCTGCCCGCGACTGCGCCGAGCGCACCGCCGCCGAGCGTGCCGATCGCGCTGCCGCCGCCGTCGGACTGGATGCGCACCGCACGGACGCTTTCGACCGTGCCCATGCGGACCGTCTGTTCGCGCTGTGCCTGGCCGACGCTATAGACGTCCGCCGAACCCGGCGGCGTGAAGCAGCCGGCCAGCGTCAGCGTGGCCGTCAGCATGGCCGCGAGCGTGAGGGTTTTTTTCGTCAACATCTGTGCTCTCCCACAATATTCATTTGAGACTGTAACCGAAGGCAGCCTCGAAGCGCGCATCGATTTCGGCGCGCGTCAGTGCGTAAGTCTGGGGCCCTTGGTGGGCGATCTTGATCGAGCCCATGAGGCTCGCGAGGCGGCCCGTGGTTGCCCAGTCGAGGCCATTCTCGATGCCGTACAGCAGGCCGCCCCGGAAGGCGTCGCCGCAGCCGGTCGGATCGACGACGCGCCCGGCTTGCACGACCGGAATCTGTTCTTCGCCGTTTTTGTGAAGAATGGTCGAGCCGTGTTCGCCGCGCGTGATGATCAGCGCCTGAACCCGGCTGGCGATTTCCTGTTCGGACCAGCCCGTCTTGTCGCTGACGAGCTTGCCTTCGTAGTCGTTGACCGCGACGAAGGTCGCGAGTTCAATGATGCGGCGCAGCGTCGCACCGTCGAACAGCGGCAGGCCCTGGCCCGGATCGAAGATGAACGGGACGCCGGCCTTCGCGAATTGCTCGGCGTGCTGGACCATCCCGTCGAAGCCGTCCGGGGCGACGATGCCGAGCTTCACGCCCGACACTTCGTCCGCGCGGTTCAGATGCGACTGCATCATCGCGCCCGGGTGGAATGCGGTGATCTGGTTGTTGTCGAGATCGGTCGTGATCATCGCCTGCGCTGTGTGCGTTTCGGGCACCACGCGTACGCTCGCCTTCGACAGCCCGAGGGCATCGAGACGCTCGAGATAGCGGTCCGCGTCGTTCGCGCCGACCGTCGCCATGATGCGCGCATCGCCGCCGAGCATGTGCAGTGCGTAAGCGATGTTCCCCGCGCAACCGCCGAATTCGCGACGCATCGTCGGCACGAGGAAGCTCACGTTGAGAAGGTGAACCTGGTCGGGCAGGATGTGCTCGCGAAACCGGCCTTCGAAGGTCATGATGTTGTCGTAGGCGAGCGAGCCGCAAATCAGCGTAGTCAAGGCGTGCGTTCCTGTAGAGAGCAAAGGGAGGCGGCCGCCCGGCCGGTGCGAAGGGCCCGTCGGGCCTCGCGCGGCAGGGCCGGGCGGCAGCGGATTACTTCAGTGCGGCGAGTGCTGCGTCGTAGTTCGGCTCGTCCTTGATCTCGCTGACGAGTTGCGCGTGGATCACCTTGTCCTGTGCGTCGAGCACGACGACCGCGCGTGCGGTCAGGCCGTTCAGCGGGCCGCTCGTCACGTCGACGCCGTAGGCGTTCGCGAATGCGCGGCCGGCGCGGAACGTCGAAGCCGTCACGACGTTCGACAGGCCTTCGGTCGTGCAGAAGCGCGTGGCGGCGAACGGCAGGTCGCCCGACACGACGATCACGACCGTGTTGTCGAGCGACGATGCGGCTTCGTTGAACTTGCGGGTCGACGTCGCGCAGGTCGGCGTGTCGAGGCTCGGCACGATGTTCAGCACCTTGCGCTTGCCGGCGAAGCTGGCGAGCGACACGTCGGCGAGGTCCTTGCCGACCAGCTTGAAGTCGGGGGCTTGCGAGCCGACGGCCGGGAACGTGCCGGCGAGATCGATCGGGTTGCCACCCAGCGTAACTTTGCTCATGTTCGTGCTCCGAATTAGCGCGCCCCTCGGGCGCGCGGGTTGAGACGGCGCGCATGCGCGCGCCGCGGTGCGTCACGGATAGAAGATCTGGACGCGGAAATTCGATGCGGGCGTGCCGTTCGTTTCGAGACGCACGACCATCGTCTGCGTCGTGCCGGCCGGCAACCCGGCGTCGATCGGCGTGCCCGGGCGCACGTAGTCGCGCGGCGCGAGCACGCGGCGCACGGTCACGTGATTGGTATCGTCGAGCAGCGTGAGCTCGAGCGACGGGTACGCGAGCGCGACGCGGTAGCGGTTCGTCAGCGGCACCTTCAGTTCCAGCACGCGCGGGCCGTCGAGCTGGCGCAGGTCGGTCGCGTCGAGCCGCAGGCCGTTGATCGCGCGCGGCGGCGCGACCGTGCAGCCGAGCGGCGCGCACGCCTGCCGGAACCAGTCCTGCGTGACGGGCCAATGGATCATCAGCGCCTCACGCTGCCACCATGCGAGCTGTGCGACGAGCAGCACCGCGAGCGCGGCGGCGACCAGGCCGCCGAAGAAGCCGCCGATCACCCCGCGTTGCCGCGGTGCGGGTGTCTCGCGCGTGACGGCGAAGTGCGGGCGGTCGTCGTCGGTCAGCGTGGCGGGGAACGGTACGGCGGGTTCGTCGGCGGTCGCGGCCGGCGCGGCGGCGGGTTCGTCCGAGTGGATGCTCGGTTCCGGCGCCGCTCGCACCGGCGTGAATGCGAAGCGCGGTTCGCGCGGCGCGCGTTCGTCGTCGGGCGCGGCGAAGTGTGCGTTGCCGACGGGTTCGGCCGCATCGGCGGCAACCTGTGCATCGGCATCCGACGGAGTGTGGGCGACGAAGCGCGGTTCGCGCGGGTCGTGCCCGGCCGACGGTACGGACGACTCACCGGTTTCGTACGGAGTCGGCTCCGGTTCGGCCGGTTGAGCGGTGGACGTGAAAGCGTGCGGTTCGGCAGGGGCGGGCGAGATCGGCGCGGGCGTGCCGGTCAGGTGAACGACGCCGGCCTCCGTGGCCGGCAGCGCCAGCGGCACCAGCGGTTCGGTGCGCACGGTCTGCACGTTGTGCTGCAAAGACGGGGCGACGCCGGCGTCGAGCCACGGCGCCCACATGTCCCAGCCTTCCGGCTTGTAGTCGGCATCGGCGGGCGCCGGTTTGGCGGGCGCATCGGCGGTGAAGAGGCGCGCCGGCGCGGTGTCGTGTTGCGTGCCGGCGGCAGCCGGCTCGGCCGGTGCCGCTTCGGTCAGCGCCGGCTCGGGCTGCTGCGCCAGTTCGGGAACGAGCGATTGCGACGCGTTGAAGACCTGCTGGCAGTGCCCGCAGCGCACGAGCCCGTCATGCAGCGAGAGCTGTTCCTGCTGCAGCCGGAAGACGGTTTCGCAATGAGGGCAGCGCGTCGCAAGAAGCATGTCGAGCCGGGCGGCCTGCTGGCCAGAGTGAGGGACAGCGCTATTCTAATGGCTTTCCCGCCGGGTTCCGGCGAGGCATACCCAACCTTCGTGTTCGCGCCAGACCGAGATGTCGACGTAGCGCGCATAGACGGCCGCGACTTCGTCCGCCTGGCGGGCAAGCACGCCCGACAGCGCGATGCGGCCGCCCGGTTTCACCTTCGACGCGAGCATCGACGCCATCAGCTTCAGCGGGTTCGACAGGATGTTCGCGACGACGATGTCGAACTCGCCGGCCGGGCATGCGTCGGGCAGCCCGTACGTGACTTCCGCACGGTTGCGTTCGCTGTTCTGCCGGGCCGATTCGACGGCCTGCGGATCGATATCGATGCCGACGACGGGGTTCGCCCCGCATTTCTGCGCGAGGATCGCGAGAATGCCCGAGCCGCAGCCGTAGTCGAGCACCGACTGGCCGGGCTTCACCGATTGCTCGAGCCATTCCATGCACAGGCGCGTGGTCGGGTGGCTGCCGGTGCCGAACGCAAGACCGGGGTCGAGTTCGAGAATCAGCGCGTCGGGATCGGGCGCGTCGTGCCAGGACGGTACGACCCAGATCCGCTCGCCGATCGGGATCGGCTCGAATTGCGACTGCGTGAGCCGCACCCAGTCCTGCTCCTCGACTTCACGAACGTCGAACTTCGGCGTCTCGGCGACGCCGATTTCGTTCGCGGCCGCCGCGAGCAGCACGGCCGGCTCTTGATCGGGCGACAGCAGCGCGATCACGCGCGAGTGCTGCCACGCGGTACGATCCGGCACGAGGCCCGGCTCGCCGAAGAGCGGCTGTTCGTCGGGCGTGTCGGCGTCGGCGTCCTCGACGGAAACCGACAGCGCGCCCAGTTCGAGCAGCGCGTCGGACAGCGCCTCCGCATGCTCACGGGCCAGTTCGACGACGAGTTCGCGATAGCTCATGCTTTACGCTTCTTCCGGTGCGGCCTGCTGCTTCTGGGCGAGCCGGTGTTCGAGGTAGTGGATGCTGGTGCCGCCTTCGACGAACTTCGAGTCGATCATCAGCTCGCGGTGCAGCGGGATGTTGGTCTGGATGCCTTCGACGACCATTTCCGACAGCGCGATGCGCATCCGGCGGATCGCCTGGTCGCGCGTTGCGCCGTAGGTGATCAGCTTGCCGATCATCGAATCATAGTTCGGCGGCACGAAATAGCCATTGTAGGCATGCGAGTCGACGCGCACGCCGGGGCCGCCCGGCGTATGCCACGACGTGATCCGGCCCGGCGACGGCGTGAACTTGAACGGATCTTCGGCGTTGATCCGGCATTCGATCGCATGGCCGCGGAACTGGATGTCGCGCTGGCGCAGCGCGAGCTTCTCGCCGGCCGCGATGCGGATCTGTTCCTGCACGATGTCGACGCCCGTGATCATCTCCGACACCGGGTGCTCGACCTGCACGCGCGTGTTCATCTCGATGAAGTAGAACTCGTTGTTCTCGTACAGGAATTCGAACGTGCCCGCGCCGAGATAGCCCATCTTCTTGCATGCGTCCGCGCAGCGGTCGCCGATGCGGTCGATCAGGCGGCGCGGAATGCCGGGTGCCGGCGCTTCCTCGATCACCTTCTGGTGGCGGCGCTGCATCGAGCAGTCGCGCTCGCCGAGCCAGATCGCGTTCTTGTGCGCGTCGGACAGCACCTGGATTTCGATGTGGCGCGGGTTCTCGAGAAACTTCTCCATGTACACCTGCGGGTTGCCGAACGCACGGCCGGCTTCCTCGCGGGTCATGTTGACTGCGTTCACGAGCGCAGCCTCGGTGTGCACGACACGCATCCCGCGGCCGCCGCCGCCGCCGGCTGCCTTGATGATCACCGGATAGCCGATCGTGCGCGCAATCTTCACGATCTCCTTCGGATCGTCCGGCAACGCGCCTTCCGAGCCCGGCACGCACGGCACGCCGGTCTTGATCATGGTCTGCTTCGCGGTGACCTTGTCACCCATCATGCGGATCGTTTCCGGGCGCGGGCCGATGAACGTGAAGCCCGACTGCTCGACGCGTTCCGCGAAGTCGGCGTTCTCCGACAGGAAGCCGTAGCCGGGGTGGATCGCCTCGGCATCGGTGACTTCCGCGGCGCTGATCAGCGCCGGCATGTTCAGGTAGCTCAGGTTCGACGGAGCCGGGCCGATACAGACGGCTTCGTCCGCGAGGCGCACGTACTTGGCTTCCTTGTCGGCTTCCGAGTAGACGACCACCGTCTTGACGCCGAGCTCGCGGCACGCGCGCTGGATGCGCAGCGCGATTTCACCGCGGTTGGCAATGAGGATTTTTTCAAACATAGCGAGTATTCGTCTCTTCGAGGGACGCGCGAACGGCGCCTGGCGAGCATCGGCGGCGCGCGGCCGGCAGGCCGCGCGGCGGGCTTAGCCGATCACGAAAAGCGGCTGGCCGTATTCGACGGCCTGGCCGTTCTCGACGAGGATTTCCTTGATCACGCCGGCCTTGTCCGACTCGATCTCGTTGAGCAGCTTCATCGCTTCGATGATGCAGATGGTCTGGCCTTCCTTGACCGTGTCACCGACCTGGGTGAACGGATCCGCGCCCGGCGACGGTGCGCGGTAGAACGTGCCGACCATCGGCGACGTCACGATGTGGCCTTGCGGCACGGCGGGCGCGGCAGTTGCGGCACCGGTGCCGGTGGCCGCTGCGGTAGCCGAGCCTTCGATCGGTTGACCGGCGGAGGGCACGGGCATGCTGACCTGCGGAATGAATCCGCCCGCCGGCTGTACGTAGACCGGCGGTTCGTGCTTGACGATACGCACCTTGCCTTCGCCCTCCGTCACTTCCAGTTCCGAGATGCCGGATTCGGAAACGAGGTCGATCAGAGTTTTCAGCTTACGAAGATCCATCGGGAATTCCCCTTTCAATACGTGAAAGCGCCGGGCGGGACCGGCGCTGAATCTAGATCGCGAAATCAGCCGCGCGACGCGCCTTGCAGCTTGTCCAGCGCGTACTCGAGCGCGTACAGATAACCTTTCCAGCCCAGCCCGCAGATCACGCCTTCGGCCTGGTCGGAAAAGTAGGAGTGATGCCTGAACGCTTCGCGGCGGTGCACGTTCGACAGGTGAATCTCGACGAACGGGATGCCAACGCCGGCGATCGCGTCCCGGATCGCGACGCTCGTGTGCGTATACGCGGCCGGATTGATCAGGATGAAGTCGGTTTGTTCCTGCCGTGCGGCCTGGATGCGGTCGACGAGCGCGCCTTCATGGTTGCTCTGGAACGACGACAGCTCGGCACCCGCTTCCTGGGCGCGCGCGGCAAGCGCCTGATCGATCTGCGCCAGCGTGACGTGGCCGTACACCTCCGGTTCCCGGGTGCCGAGAAGGTTCAGGTTGGGGCCGTGCAGCACCAGCAATCGTGTCATGGTCGCTTCTATTTCTGCGGAATTGCGCGAACTTTAGCGCTATTTAGAGAATTTTGTCTAGTTTTGCCGAACGGCCGGGCGCGCCGGGCCTGCAAGAATTACCGGTGCGGATGCAAAGTATCGGCGAATTGACGTGAAATTGCGGCGATCGACGCACAAATCGCCGCCAACGTGCGGACGGCCGTTCCGGCCGATCACAACGCGTCGAGGGTCTTTTTCAGCTCGGCCGGCTGGATTTGTCCCAATTTTGTCTCGCGAATCTTGCCGGTTTCGTCGATGACGACCGTAAACGGCAGCGCGCCGGCGGTATTTCCGAAATTACGGGCCAGATCGGCGCCCGCGTAACCACTGACGAAAACCGGGTAGTCGACCTTCACCTTCTGCAGGAAGTTCTTCACGTTCTGGTCGGAATCGACGCCGATCCCGATGAAGCGGATGCCTTTCTGCTTGTATTGATGCGACAGCGCGACGAGCTCCGGCATCTCCTCGACGCACGGGCCGCACCACGACGCCCAGAAGTTGACGACCACTTTCTGGCCCTTGAACGACGCGAGCGACGCGGGCTTGCCGTCGACGCCCGTGAGCGACGCGGCCCAGAGCTGATCGACCGGGCTGCCCTGCGCGGGCGCGGCGACGGCGACGCCGTCGTCGGCGCTGTCGCCGTGGAACCAATGGCCGGCGGCGATCCCGCCGGCGACGGCGGCGGCCGCGACGATCGCGAGCGCCAACATGCGTTTCATCATCATCGTTGAATCATTCCGGTTCGGAAGGGGCGTTGCCTGCCTCGACGAGCGCGCGCAATGCGGCAGCGTCCGCGCGGGCGACCCGGCCACGTGCGTCGGCCTTGACCGCGCCGCGCAGGTCGTCGCTCGCGTAGAGCGCGACGTGAATGCCGATCGCGTCCACGTCGCGCCGCGGGCGCCACAGGAAGCTGAGCGTCTCGACGTCGGCGCGACCGGCGAAATGCCGCGTCTCGGACACGTCGTACTGAACGTTCTGGTTCAGCAGGTAGATCGCGACGTCCTTCGGGTTGTCGGTGAATATCTGCAAATGGATGTCCGAATGCGCGTTCGCGGTGCCGTTCAGCACCGCGCCCGTTACATACGGATTGAACTCGGCGAGCCGGCGCATCCAGTCCAGCGCGATTTCGCGCAGCCGGCGCAGCTCGTCCGGTTGCGTGTCGCTCTGGAACAGGGCGAGGTACTCGCGCAGTTCTTCCTCGATCAGATCGTTATCCGGCAGCCATTCGCCGGCAACGCGCGTGTCGCCGAATAGCTGGCGCGCGGCCTTGCGTTTTGCGCTGGCGTAATCGAGGCCGTCTTCCGCGATCAGGCGGGCGGCGGACTGGGCGATTTCCTCGCGGGCGCGCCGCGGGTCGACAAGGGGTTTGCGAGACATGATCCGGCAATCATACTCGATCGCTGCCATGCCCGAACGCGCTGCGGCCGCGCGCCGCCCGCCGCGCCGGCCGGCACCCGCATCCATCGTTCGGGCCGCCGGGCACGGCAGGCCGTCAGTTACAATGACGGTCTTTGTGTCGCGGCGAAAGTCGTTGACCGGACGTCGGCCGCACGGCCTGTCCGGTGCGCCGCTGACCTTCCTTTCCGAATCGACGGCGCCCGGCGGCGCGAAAGCATTCATCTATGCACATCCACATTCTTGGCATCTGCGGCACCTTCATGGGCGGTCTTGCCGTGCTCGCGCGCGAGGCGGGCCACACGGTGACGGGTTGCGACGCGGGCGTCTATCCGCCGATGAGCACGCAGCTCGAGGCGCAGGGCATCAAGCTGATCGAGGGCTACGGCGCCGAGCAGATCGACCTGAAGCCCGACCTGTTCGTGATCGGCAACGTCGTCACGCGCGGCAATCCGCTGATGGAGGCGATCCTCGATCGCGGCCTGCCGTACGTATCCGGCCCGCAATGGCTTGGCGAGCACGTGCTGGCGGGCAAGTGGGTGCTGGCGGTCGCGGGCACGCACGGCAAGACGACCACGTCGTCGATGCTCGCATGGCTGCTGGAGGATGCGGGCCTGAACCCGGGTTTCCTGATCGGCGGCGTGCCGCTGAATTTCGGCGTGTCGGCGCGGCTGACCGATTCGAGCTTCTTCGTGATCGAGGCCGACGAATACGACACGGCGTTCTTCGACAAGCGCTCGAAGTTCGTCCATTACCGGCCGCGCACCGCGGTGCTCAACAATCTCGAATTCGATCACGCCGACATCTTCCCGGATCTCGCCGCGATCGAAACGCAATTCCATCATCTCGTGCGCACCGTGCCGGGCGTCGGCCGCATCGTCATGAACGGCCGCTCGGATGCGCTCGAGCGCGTGCTCGCGCGCGGCTGCTGGAGCGAAGTCGAGCGCTTCGGCGTCGACGGCGGCTGGCAGGCGTTGCCGGCCGAGGACGGCGTGCCGGTCGATGAGCGCTTCGCGGTGTATCGCCACGCCGAGCGCGTCGGCGAAGTCGCGTGGCAGGTGCAAGGCGATCACAACCGGATGAACGCGCTCGCGGCGCTCGCGGCCGCGCGCCACGTCGGCGTGCCGCCCGCGCAGGCGGCCGAATCCCTCGCGTCGTTCCGCAACGTGAAGCGGCGCATGGAAGTGCGCGGCAGCGTCGACGGCGTGACCGTCTACGACGACTTCGCGCACCATCCGACCGCGATCGAAACCACGATCGCCGGCCTTCGCGCACGAATCGGCCGCCAGAATTCCCGCATCCTCGCCGTGCTCGAGCCGCGCTCGAACACGATGAAGCTCGGCGTGATGAAGGCGCAACTGCCGGCGAGCCTCGCCGACGCCGATCTGGTGTTCGGCTACGGCGCGCCGACCGGGCGCGATGCGCTCGGCTGGAACCTCGGCGATGCGCTCGCGCCGCTCGGCGACAAGGCGCGCGCGTTCGACGATCTGCATCTGCTGGTGAAGTCGGTCGTCGAGGCCGCGCGTCCGGGCGACCACGTGCTCGTGATGAGCAACGGCGGTTTCGGCGGCGTGCACCAGAAGCTGCTCGACGCGCTCGGGAGCCGTGCGTGATCCTGTATCTGCACGGGTTCCGCTCGTCACCGGAGTCGCAGAAGTCGCGGCTGCTCGCCGCGCACATGGCCGAACTCGGCCGCACGAGCGAGTGGCGCTGCCCGTCGCTGTCGGTGTCGCCGCTCGACGCGATCGCCGTCGCGGAGGCCGAGGTGGCCGGTGCGCGCGACGTGACGGTGATCGGCAGCTCGCTCGGCGGCTACTACGCGACCTGGCTGGCGGAAAAGCACGGCTGGAAGGCGGTGCTGCTGAATCCGGCGATCGTGCCGCAGCGCGATCTCGAACACTATCTGGGCGAACAGCCGCTGTGGCACGGCGGCGGGTCGATCGTCGTCGAGCGCCGGCACCTGGACGAGCTCGATGCGCTGCGCGTGCCGGCGATTTCGCGGCCCGAACGCTACTATCTGTTCGCGGCGACCGGCGACGAAGTGCTCGACTACCGCGAGATGCTCGCCCATTACCCGGGCGCGAAGACGCGCGTGATCGAAGGCAGCGATCACGGAATCAGCGAATTTGCCGACTATGTCGACGACGTTCTCGCTTTTTGCGACGACAGAACGTCATGAACCCGGCGTCATGCCGATCGAATTCCCATCATCATGCGGCGCCGCCGATGCGGCGCCCGGCAGTCTGAACGAGAGTACTGAGTGAACGTTTTCTTCGAGGAATCGGGCAGTTTCAAGGCGGGCAGCGTGCTGTCGCGCCAGGGCGACGCATTTCAGGTCGAGTTGCCCGGCGGGCGGCGGGCGAAGGTACGCGCAAAGGACGTGCTGATCGAATTCGAGAAGCCGGCCGCGGGCGAACTGATGCAGGAAGCCGATACGGCCGCGCAGCAGATCGACCTGGATTTCCTGTGGGAATGCGCGCCGGCCGAGGAGTTCGCCTATACGGCGCTGGCCGCGGAGTACTTCGGTGCGGCCTACGGCCCGGTCGAGCGCGCGGCGCTCGTGTTGCGCCTGCACGGCTCGCCCGTCTATTTCCGCCGCAAGGGGCGCGGGCAGTACCAGCGCGCGCCGGAAGAGCAGCTCAAGATGGCGCTCGCATCGCTCGAGCGCAAGCGCCAGCAGGCGCTCGTCCAGGCGCAGTATGAAGAGGAACTGAAGGCCGGCAAGCTGCCGGAAGCGTTCGCGGGCAAGGTGCTCGGGCTGCTGACGCGGCCGGACAAGAACGCGATCGAATACAAGGCGCTCGAGGCCGCGGCCGGTGCGCGCGGCGTATCGCCGGCGCGTCTGATGCTCGACTGCGGCGGCATCGAGTCGCCGCGCGCGCTGCATGAAGCGCGTTTCCTCGCGGAATTTTTCCCGCACGGCACGGGCTTCCCGGCCGTCACGGTCGGGGCGCTGCCGGACGACCTGCCGCGAGCGGACGTCCAGGCATTCTCGATCGACGACATCACGACGACCGAAATCGACGATGCGTTCTCGGTCGAGCACCTGTCCGACGGTCGCGTGCGGATCGGCGTGCACATCGCGGCGCCGGCGCTCGGCATCGTGCGCGGCGACGCGGTCGATGCGATCGCGCGTGCGCGCCTGTCGACCGTCTACATGCCGGGCGACAAGATCACGATGCTGCCGGACGACGTCGTCGACGTGTTCACGCTGAAAGAGGGCGACTACCGCCCGGCGCTGTCGCTGTACATCATCGTCAATCGCGACACGCAGGACATCGTCGCGAACGAGACGCGTGCCGAACTCGTGTACGTGAAGAACAACCTGCGTCACAACACGCTCGACGAACTCGTCAACGAAGAGACGCTCGCGGCCGGCACCGGCGACTACCCGCACAAGGACGACATCGCCGTGCTGTGGCCGCTCGCGCAGGCGCTGTTCGAGAAGCGCCAGGTTGCGCGCGCGGGCTACGGCCTGAAGCGCGAAGTGCAGCGCAACACCGACTACAACTTCTACGTCGAAGGCGAGCACGTGTCGATCACGCCGCGTCGCCGCGGCTCGCCGCTCGACCTGATCGTGTCGGAGCTCGCGATCCTCGCGAACTCGACGTGGGGCGCGTTCCTGCACGATCACACGGTGCCGGGCATCTACCGCTCGCAGCGCGGTTTCGGCGCGCCGGGCCCGAAGCGCACGCGGATGCAGACGACGGCCGCGCCGCACGAAGGCCTCGGCGTCGCGCAGTATGCGTGGAGCACGTCGCCGCTGCGCCGCTATGTCGACCTCGTGAACCAGTGGCAGCTGCTCGCGTGCGTGCAGCACGGCGTCACCGCGAAGCTCGCCGCGCCGTTCAAGCCGAAGGACGCCGACCTGTACGCGGTCGTGCAGGGCTTCGACGACACCTATACCGCGTATGCCGATTACCAGCGCCGGATGGAGTACTTCTGGTGCCTGCGCTGGCTCGCGCAGGAGCAGAAGAAGCAGGTCGTCGCGAGCGTCGTGAAGGGCGATCTCGTGCGTCTCGAGGAAATCCCGCTGCTGCTGCACGTGCCGGGGCTCGGCGTGCATGCGCGCGGCACCCGCGTGCTGCTCGACGTGATGTCGCTCGACGAGCTGACGATCGAGGCATCGGTGCGACTGCTGAACGTGCTCGACGCGCCGACCGTGACGAGCGGTGACGCGGCCGACGACGACGAAGAGGCCGACGGCGGCGACGACACGCTGGTCGACGCGGCGGACGCGTCGGCCGAAACCGAAGCCGAAGCGCTGGCCGAGGCGGACGGCGCGACGGCCGAAGGCGGCGATGCCGCGAGCGGCAACGGTAACGGCAGCGAAGAGGGGCGAGCATCATGAGCGCGGCCGTATCGACGGGGGGCGCCGACCGTTATGTCGTGTTCGGCAATCCGGTGGCGCACAGCAAGTCGCCGTTCATCCACACGCAGTTCGCCGCGCAGACCGGCGAGGCGATCGTCTACGAACACCGGCTTGCGCCGGTCGACGGCTTCGAGCCCGCCGTGCGCGCGTTCATCGCCGAAGGCGGCCGCGGCGCGAACGTGACGGTGCCGTTCAAGCTCGACGCGCATGCGCTCGCCGACACGCTGTCGCCGCGCGCGGCGGCAGCGGGCGCGGTGAACACGCTGCGCATCGACGCCGACGGCAGCATCCACGGCGACAACACCGATGGCGTCGGCCTCGTGCGCGACATCGAACTGAATCTCGGCGTATCGCTGGCGGGCGCACGCATCCTGCTGCTCGGCGCGGGCGGTGCGGCGCGCGGCGTCGTGCTGCCGATGCTCGACCGCGCGCCGCTGTCGATCACGATCGTGAACCGCACGGCGAGCAAGGCCGAGACGCTCGTCGGCCAGTTCACGCAGGCCGCGCACGATGCGGGCTGCGTGCTGTCGGGCGGCGGCCCGGAGGCGGTGCGTGCGGAGCGGTACGACGTGATCGTCAACGCGACGGCCGGCAGCCTCGATGCCGCGCTGCCGGAGTGCGACCCGGCCGCGTACGGCGCGGGCACGCTCGCGTACGACATGATGTACGGCGCGCAGCCGACCGTGTTCATGCAGCATGCGGCGTCGCTCGGCGCACGCACGGCCGATGGCCTCGGGATGCTGGTCGAGCAGGCCGCCGAATCGTTCTTCATCTGGCGCGGCGTGCGGCCGGACGGCGCGCCGGTGCTCGCGGCGCTGCGCCAGGCGCTCGCCGCGAACTGAGCGGCGAGCGGCACGTGGTGGCGGTGAGCGACGCGCGGCGCACGCGGACGGTGAGCCCGGCCCGCTGGATCGTCTATGCGGGTTCGGTGTTCGCGGGCGCCTGGCTCGCGACGCAGCTGTTCTATCTCGCGCAGATCGCGTTGTGGTCGTTCATCAACCCCGGTTCGACCGCATTCATGCGTACCGACGCATGGTGGCTATCGCGCGAGAATCCGCCCGCGCAGATCCGGCACCAGTGGGTGCCGTACGACCAGATCTCGCGCAACCTGAAGCGCGCGCTGATCGCCTCCGAGGATTCGACGTTCGCGACCAACAACGGCTACGACGTCGACGCGATCCTGCAGGCGTGGGAGAAGAACAAGGCGCGCGGCCGGATCGTCGCGGGCGGTTCGACGATCACGCAGCAGCTCGCGCGCAACCTGTTCCTGTCGCGCGAGAAGAGCTACATCCGCAAGGGGCAGGAGCTCATCATCACGTGGATGCTCGAGACGGTGCTCGACAAGGAGCGGATCTTCGAGATCTATCTGAACTCGGTCGAGTGGGGGCGCGGCGTGTACGGCGCCGAGGCCGCCGCACGCTATTACTACAAGATTCCCGCAAGCCGGCTCGGCGCATGGCAGTCGGCCCGCCTCGCGGTGATGCTGCCGAAGCCGCGCTGGTTCGACACGCATCGCGGCTCGGCCTACCAGGCGCAGCGCGCGGCCGTCATTGCCCGCCGGATGGGCGCGGCCGAACTCCCGCAATCGCAGTGATGCGGTGAGCGGCGCGCTCGCGCCGCCGCATCGTCCGTTTCGCCGCCGGCGCAGCATTGGTGCGCTGCAGCGCATTCATGTCGCCCGCATTTCGGGCCATATCCATTAGACGAATCCGTCTATTTCGCTTGACTGAACGATGCCGGCACCCGCGTGATTTTGTTTGCCGATATGGCACGAAATCCGTGAGTTTTTAGTGCTTCCCGATAAACACGGCATGCGTTGAAAGGCGGATGAAATTAAATGGTTCGCCAATCGAAGCATTGTTGAAAGGTGTGCGCTGCACTGGCTTCGGGCCAAATATTTCCAAATTTTTCAAAGCCCACCTGCTCGCGTATATTGGCCGGCGCCTCGGCTTATCGGCCGCAATCGAGGCGGGGGGCGGCTTACCCGGCTGCTCGACACAAAAAACATTCGAGAGAAGGAAAGCAACGATGCCAGCGAGCAAAGCGAAGCTGTTGTTGGGGGTTGTGTTCTCTTCGCTGATTCTGACGGCCTGCAACGACGACGTGACGTCGTCCGCTGCGACAGGCGCCGACAGTTCAGCCGATCCCGCCGCCCAGGTGGACAAGCCGTACAACGATCCGAACAGTTATTCGTCGAGTGCGACCGCGTCGCTCGACGCGTCCGCCGCGGTCGAAAAGGCCGCCGTCACGCATCACACGATCACGCTGAACGGCCAGACGATCCGCTACACGGCCACGGCCGGCCACCTCGTCGCGCGCAATCCGCAGACGGGCGCGCCCGAAGCATCGTTCTTCTACGTCGCGTACACGGCCGACAACCAGCCCGCGGCGAAGCGGCCCGTCACGTTCCTGTACAACGGCGGCCCCGGCTCGGCATCGGTGTGGCTGCATCTCGGCTCGTTCGGCCCGAAACGGATCCAGACGGGCGACCCGAACGCGAACACGTCGACGTTCCCGTTCGTCGACAACGCGGAAAGCCTGCTCGACACGACCGATCTCGTGTTCGTCGACGCGATCGGCACCGGGTACTCCGAAGCCGTCGCGCCGAACACGAACCAGACGTTCTGGGGTGTCGACCAGGACGGCGGCGCGTTCCGCGACTTCGTCACGCGCTATCTCGCGGTGAACCGGCGCAACGATTCGCCGAAGTACCTGTTCGGCGAGTCGTACGGCACGCCGCGCACCGACGTGCTCGCGAACCTGCTCGAGACGGCCGGCGTGAACCTGGCCGGGATCGTGCTGCAATCGTCGATCCTGAACTACAACGCCAACTGCGACATGGCGAGCGACTATGTCGGCAACTCGAACAACGGGTCGAGTCCGGTCAGCTGCGCGGGCTTCGTGCCGTCCTACGGCACCGTCGGCGCGTACTACCAGCTCGACAATCCGAACCCGTCGAACCTGCCGCAGTACGCGGACCAGATGCGCCTGCTGACGGCTGGCAGCTACGCGCCGGCGGTGAACGCGTATCTCGCGAGCCACACGCCGCCGTCGCCGACGCTCGTCACGACGATGGTGAATTCGACCGGCGTGAAGCAGGCGCTGTGGAACGCCGACTTCAACGTGGTCCCGACCTTCTTCGACAACAGCTTCCAGGTGTCGCTGATCCCGGGCACGCTGATCGGCCGCTACGACGCGCGCGTGAACGTGCCGTCGTCGAGCCCGCTCGCGTCGGAAGGCGACCCGTCGAGCACGTACATCACGAAGCCGTTCACGGACACGATCGGCGCCTATCTGCCGAACGTGCTGAAGTACAGCGCGCAGTCCGCGTATTCGCTGAGCAGCAATGCGATCAACACGTGGGACTGGACGCACGACGGCCTTGCGATGCCCGACACGATCCCCGATCTCGCCGCGGCGCTCACGCTCAATCCGTCGCTGAAGGTGCTGTCGCTGAACGGCTATCACGACATCGCGACGCCGTTCTACCAGACCGAGCTCGACCTCGCGCGGCTCGGAACGCAACCGAACCTGACGATCAAGGACTATCAGGGTGGACACATGGTCTATCTCGACGATACGTCGCGCCCGCAGGAGAAAGCCGACCTCGTGACCTTCTACAACGCGGCCGCGCACTGATGCGATGTGCGGGCCTGGCGACGCGCGCCCGGGGCGGCGCCGTTCGCCGGCCGTCGACGACCTCATTCCAGACTGGAGCCTGACATGAAGAAACGTTTCATCGTCGTTGCCGCGGCGCTTGCATGCGGCGGCGTTGCATCCGTGTCCCTGTCCGCGTTCGCGCAGGCGAGCGACGCCGTTGCGCCGGCGCGTGCGCGCCAGGCGCAGCTCGGCGATCCGTACGTGCCGCCGGCCGCGCGCAAGCCGACCGCCGGCACGCAGACGACCGGCGCCGCACTGCACGCGCAGGTGGTGCGCAAGCTCGCGCGGCAGTTCGGCGCGGCCGACACGCAGAACACCGGTTCGATCACGCAGGCGCAGGCGCGCGCGGCCGGCCTCGGCTATGTCGCGAACCACTTCCGGCAGATCGACGCGAGCGGCAGCGGCCGCGTGTCGTTCTCCGACGTGCAGCGCTACGTGCAGGCGCGCAGCGCGAACCAGCAGTAAGCGCGCCGCGCATGAACAAACGGGGGCGGAACCTGCGACGCGGCGGGTTCCGCCCCCGCGCGCATGACATGGCCGTTTCGCGACGGTCGGCATGCTTTTCGCCGTTTATCTCATTATCTGGACAACGCATTCAAATATTGGAGGCGAATGCGTGCGCTCCTACAATCCGAAGCACATCGACAGCTTCGGACCCACGCATCGCGCGGCGCCCGACGCATACGGAGACACCTTCCATGAAGTTCGCCGGGCGCTTTCCTCGGTGCATCGACCGCCGCCTTGCCGCGTCGCCGGACGTCGTTCCGGCATTGCGACAACGGCTTCACCGATTCCGTTGAAGAAGCCTGTTCCATGACCAAGATGCCCGACTCCCTCGCTCTCGACGCCCGGCGCGCGACGCCGGACGATGCGCCGCTCACGGACAGCATCGGCGCGACCAGCACGCCGCTCGACCTCGCCGCGCAGCAGGCCGGCACGCAGACACTGCTGCGCGGTCTCGCGATCCTCGAGGCGATCGCCAACGGCGCGCGCGACATGCGCGCGATCGGCGCCGCGCTCGGCACGACGCGCAGCACGACGCACCGGCTCGTCAGCAGCCTCGTGCAGGCGCGCTACCTGCGCCAGGTGCAGGGCGGCTACCTGCTCGGCCCGAAGCTGATCGAGCTCGGCACGATCGCGCTCGAACAGATGCCGCTCACGGCGGTGGCGCGCCCGCACCTCGAGGCGCTCGCGGAAGCGACGCTCGACACGATTCACCTCGGCGTGCGCGACGGCGACGACGTGCTGTACATCGACAAGATTCCCGGCACGCGCGGCCTCGAGATGCGCTCGCGCGTCGGCCACCGGATGCCGCTCGCATCGACCGGCATCGGCAAGGCGATGATGCTCGACCTCGATCCGGATCTGTGGCGCTCGCTGTTCGAGGCCGCACGGCGCGCGCTGGCCGGCGTCAATTTCAAGCCGGACAACCGGCCCGAAACGAGCGGGTTCCTGCAGCGCATGGCGCACTACGCGGCCGGCGGCTATACGTTCGACCTCGAGGAAAACGAGGCGTCGATCCGCTGCGTGGCCGCGCCGATTCGCGACGCATCGGGCGCGATCGTCGCGGCCGTGTCGGTCGCGAGCACGATTCCGTACATGCCGCACGACCGGATGGACGAACTGATTCCGCTCGTGCAGCGCGAAGCGCGAGCGATTTCCGCGGAACTGGGCTGGAGCCCGCCGCAGGGTACCCGCAGGATCAAACGATGACCCATTCGACCCGGACCGTTCCGGACGCCCGTTCCGCCGCACCGTCGCTGATCGCGCTCGACTGGGGCACGACGTCGCTGCGCGCGTATCTATTCGACGCGCACGGCGCGCTCATCGACACGCGCAGCCGCGCGGCGGGCGTGATGCACGTGCCGGCCGGCGGCGCGCGCGCGTTCGACGTCGTGTTCGAGGAGGCGTGCGGCGACTGGCTCGACCGTGCGCCGGGCGTGCCGGTGCTGGCCGCCGGGATGGTCGGCAGCGCGCAGGGCTGGCGCGAGGCGCCGTACGTCGAGGTGCCGGCCGGCGCCGACGCGCTCGTCGCGGGCCTCGTCACGGTGACGACGTCGCGCGGCACCACGGTGTCGATCGTGCCGGGCGTGATCGCGACGGGCGATCTGCCCGACGTGATGCGCGGCGAAGAAACGCAGATATTCGGCGCACTCGCGAACGATCCCATGCTTGATGCCGATCGTTCAGGGGTACTGATCGGCTTGCCGGGCACGCACGCGAAATGGGCCTGGGTGAAGGGCGGACTCATCGAGCGCTTCCAGACCTTCATGACGGGCGAACTGTTCGCCGCGTTGCGCGACCACACGATCCTCGGCCGCACGATGCGCGCGAGCGCATCAGGCGATCGCGCGGCGTTCGCGCGCGGCGTGACGGTGGCGCGCGGCGCGCAGCGCACCGGGCTGCTCGCGACGATCTTCAGTACGCGCACGCTCGGCCTGACCGACCGGCTCGCTCCCGATGCGCAGGGCGACTATCTGTCCGGCCTGCTGATCGGCCATGAACTGAACGCGCTCGACGCGATGCTCGCGGAGCGCGGTGTCGCGCTCGCGAACCAGCCGCTGCTGCTGATCGGCGACGACGGCTTATGTGCGCGCTACGTGGATGCGCTGCGCGTGTTCGGCTGCATGCATGCGCGCGTCGTCGCGCAGGCGACCGAGCGCGGACTGTGGCGCATTGCATCGCGCGCCGGGCTCGTGCGTGCGGACGGCGAGCCCGTCTGCGCGGACCAATGAACTGACTGAAGAGGAATTGCCGATGTCGTCCGACCTTACACTGCCCGCGCCGTACACGCCGCACGCCGCACTGATGCGCGCGTTCGACGCGTGCCCGCTGATTGCGATCATGCGCGGCATCACGCCCGCGGAAGCGGCCGACCACGGCCATGCGCTGTACGAAGCCGGCTTCCGGATCGTCGAAGTGCCGCTCAATTCGCCCGATCCGTTCGACAGCATCGCGGCGCTGCGCCGCGCGTTGCCGGACGACATGATCGTCGGCGCGGGCACCGTGCTGCGCGCCGAATTTGTCGACCGTGTGCAGGATGCCGGCGGCACGCTGATCGTGATGCCGCACAGCGACGCGGCCGTGATTCGCCGCGCGCGCGAGCGCGGGCTCGCGAGCGCACCGGGCGTCGCGACGCCGACCGAAGCGTTTGCCGCGCTCGCGAACGGCGCCGACGTACTGAAGATGTTCCCGGCCGAGCAGCTCGGCGTGCCCGTCGTGAAGGCGTGGCGCGCGGTGATCGACCGTGCGGTGCCGCTGATTCCGGTCGGCGGCATTTCGCCGGACAACATGCAGCCGTTTCTCGCGGCCGGCGCCAACGGCTTCGGGCTCGGTTCGGCGCTGTACCGGCCCGGTCAGCCGGCGGACGCGACCGCGGCGAACGCGCGCGCGTTCCAGGCCGGCCTGCGCGTCGCGCGCGGCGGAGCCGCATGATGGAACGCCTCGCGGGCAAGGTCGCGATGGTGACGGGCGCGGGCCGCGGGATCGGCGCCGCGATCGCGCACGCGTTCGCTCGCGAAGGCGCGGCCGTCGCGCTCGTCGATCTCGATTTCGCGCAGGCGCAGCACACGGCCGCCGCGATCGCGCGCGACATCGACGGCGCGCTCGTGCTCGCGCTGCATGCCGACGTCGCGCAGCAGGCGTCGGTGCGCGACGCGCTCGCGCAGACCGAAGCCGCGTTCGGCCCGCTCGACGTGCTCGTGAACAACGCCGGCATCAACGTGTTCGCCGATCCGCTGACGATGACGGACGACGACTGGCGCCGCTGCTTCGCGGTCGATCTCGACGGCGTGTGGCACGGCTGCCGCGCGGCGCTGCCGGGCATGGTCGAACGCGGCCGCGGCAGCATCGTGAACATCGCGTCGACGCATGCGTTCCGGATCATCCCGGGCTGCTTTCCGTATCCGGTCGCGAAACACGGCGTGCTGGGCCTCACGCGCGCGCTCGGCATCGAATACGCGGCGCGCAACGTGCGCGTGAACGCGATCGCGCCGGGCTACATCGAGACGCAGCTCACGCGCGACTGGTGGGATGCGCAGGCCGACCCGGCCGCCGCGCGCGCCGAGACGCTCGCGCTGCAGCCGATGAAGCGGATCGGCAAGCCGGAGGAGGTCGCGATGACGGCCGTGTTCCTCGCATCCGACGAGGCGCCGTTCATCAATGCCGCGTGCATTACCGTCGACGGCGGGCGCGCGGCGCTGTACCACGACTGACGCAACGATTCGAAAGACCGCACGTGCGACGGCCGCGCGCACGCTGCGTCGAAACCAACAAGCGGCTGCATCCTGTTCGATGAAGACAAGGAGACACTGGAGATGAAACGCAGAACGTTCGTAACGCTGGCCGCTGCGGCCGCGGTGGTGATGGGCAGCCCGGTTGCGCACGCGTCCGACCCGGTCAAGATCGGCTTCCTGGTCAAGCAGCCGGAGGAGCCGTGGTTCCAGGACGAATGGAAGTTCGCCGAGATCGCCGCGAAGGACAAGGGCTTCACGCTCGTGAAGATCGGCGCGCCGTCGGGCGAGAAGGTCATGAGCGCGATCGACAACCTCGCCGCGCAGAAGGCGCAGGGCTTCATCATCTGCACGCCTGACGTGAAGCTCGGGCCGGGCATCGTCGCGAAGGCGAAGTCGCACAACCTGAAGATGATGACGGTCGACGACCGCCTCGTCGACGGCGCGGGCAAGCCGATCGAATCGGTCCCGCACATGGGCATTTCCGCCTACAACATCGGCAAGCAGGTCGGCGACGGCATCGCGGCCGAGATCAAGAAGCGCGGCTGGGACATGAAGGACGTCGGCGCGATCGACATCACGTACGAGCAGCTGCCGACCGCGCACGACCGCACGAGCGGCGCGACCGACGCGCTGGTGGCCGCGGGCTTCCCGAAGGCGAACGTGATCGCGGCGCCGCAGGCGAAGACCGACACCGAGAACGCGTTCAACGCGGCGAACATCGCGCTCACGAAGAACCCGCAGTTCAAGCACTGGGTCGCCTACGGCCTGAACGACGAGGCCGTGCTCGGCGCGGTGCGCGCGGCCGAAGGGCGCGGCTTCAAGGCCGACAACATGATCGGGATCGGCATCGGCGGGTCCGACTCGGCGCTGAACGAATTCAAGAAGCCGCAGCCGACGGGCTTCTACGGCACCGTGATCATCAGCCCGAAGCGCCACGGCGAGGAAACCTCCGAGCTGATGTACACGTGGATCACGCAGGGCAAGGCGCCGCCGCCGCTGACGCTGACGACCGGCATGCTCGCGACGCGCGACAACGTGTCGAAGGTGCGCGAGGAGATGGGGCTCGCGTCGAAGTAAGCGGCCCGCCGGCTGCCGCGGCGATGCGGCGGCCGGCGGTCGATCGATCCGGAAGTGGGGAGACGACGTGTCAGCGGCACTGCGTTTTGACAATATCGGCAAGGTCTTTCCCGGCGTGCGCGCACTCGACGGCATCTCGTTCGACGTGCATGCGGGCGAGGTGCATGGCCTGATGGGCGAGAACGGCGCGGGCAAGTCGACGCTGCTGAAGATTCTCGGCGGCGAATATCAGCCCGATGCGGGCAGCGTGCTGGTCGACGGCCAGCCCGTGCATTTCTCGAGCGCGGCTGCGTCGATCGCGGCCGGCATTGCAGTGATTCACCAGGAGCTGCAATACGTGCCCGACCTGACGGTCGCGGAGAACCTGCTGCTCGGCCGCCTGCCGAACGCGCTCGGCTGGGTGAAAAAGGGCGAGGCGAAGCGCCACGTGCGCGAGCGGCTCGCGGCGATGGGCGTCGATCTCGATCCCGATGCGAAGCTCGGGCGGCTGTCGATCGCGCAGCGGCAGATGGTCGAGATCTGCAAGGCGCTGATGCGCAACGCGCGCGTGATCGCGCTCGACGAGCCGACGAGCTCGCTGTCGCATCGCGAGACCGAAGTGCTGTTCAAGCTCGTCGACGACCTGCGCGCGCAAGGCCGTGCGCTGATCTACATTTCGCACCGGATGGACGAGATCTACCGGTTGTGCGATGCGTGCACGATCTTTCGCGACGGGCACAAGATCGCGTCGCATGCATCGCTCGACGACGTACCGCGCGAGCGGCTCGTCGCCGAGATGGTCGGGCGCGAGATTTCGGACATCTACCATTACGCGCCGCGCGCGCTCGGCGACGTGCGGTTTTCCGCCGAAGGCGTCGACGGCCCGGCGCTGCGCGAACCCGCGAGCTTCTCGGTGCGCGCGGGCGAGATCGTCGGCTTCTTCGGGCTGGTCGGCGCGGGGCGCAGCGAACTGATGCGGCTCGTGTACGGCGCGGACCGCCGGCGCGCGGGCGTGCTGACGCTCGACGGCGCGCGCATCGACGTGAAGCGCACCGGCGACGCGATTCGCCACGGCATCGTGCTGTGCCCGGAGGACCGCAAGGAAGAAGGGATCATCGCGATCGCGTCGGTCGCGGAGAACATCAACATCAGTTGCCGCCGCCATTCGCTGCGCGCGGGGCTCTTCATCAACCGCAAGGCGGAAAGCGAAACGGCCGACCGCTTCATCCAGCGGCTGAAGATCAAGACGCCGAACCGGCGGCAGAAGATCCGCTTCCTGTCGGGCGGCAACCAGCAGAAGGCGATCCTGTCGCGCTGGCTCGCGGAGCCCGACCTGAAGGTCGTGATCCTCGACGAGCCCACGCGCGGCATCGACGTCGGCGCGAAGCACGAAATCTACGACGTGATCTACCGGCTCGCGGAACGCGGCTGCGCGATCGTGATGGTGTCGTCGGAACTGCCGGAAGTGCTCGGCGTGTCCGACCGCATCGTCGTGATGCGCGAAGGCCGCATCGCGGGCGAGCTGCCGCGCGAACAGGCGAACGAGCACTCGGTGCTGAGCCTCGCGCTGCCGCAGACGAGCGCCGTCGAGGCGGCCTGAGGCCGCGCGGGGTGGCCTGGGCCGGCCCCGCGCGGCGTACGACATTCGAATCGATCACGCGCGGCGCGGGCCGCGCGAAGCAGGAGCAGGAGACACCATCATGCAAGTCAGGGAAAACCTCGCCAGCGCGGCCGTGAAGCCGTCGGCCGACACGCTGGCGCCCCAGCAGAGCGACCGCCAGAAGTGGTGGCAGCACCTCACCGAATACAGCCTGATCGCGATCTTCGCGGTGATGTTCCTGACGATGTCGCTGACGGTCGATCACTTCTTCTCGATCGACAACATGCTCGGCCTCGCGCTGTCGATCTCGCAGATCGGGATGGTCGCGTGCACGATGATGTTCTGTCTGGCCTCGCGCGACTTCGACCTGTCGATCGGCTCGACCGTCGCGTTCTCCGGCGTGCTGTGCGCGATGGTGCTGAACGCGACCGACAACACGTTCGTCGCGATCGTCGCGGCGGTCGCGGCCGGCGCGGCGATCGGCTTCGTGAACGGCGCGGTGATCGCGTATCTGCGCATCAACGCGCTGATCACGACGCTCGCGACGATGGAGATCGTGCGCGGGCTCGGCTTCATCGTGTCGAAGGGGCAGGCGGTCGGCGTGTCGTCGGATACGTTCATCGCGCTCGGCGGGCTCACGCTGTTCGGTGTATCGCTGCCGATCTGGGTCACGCTGCTGTGCTTCATCGCGTTCGGCGTGCTGCTGAACCAGACCGTCTATGGGCGCAACACGCTCGCGATCGGCGGCAACCCCGAGGCGTCGCGGCTCGCGGGGATCAACGTCGAACGCACGCGCGTGTACATTTTCCTGATCCAGGGCGCGGTGACGGCGCTCGCCGGCGTGATTCTCGCGTCGCGCATCACGTCGGGCCAGCCGAACGCCGCGCAGGGCTTCGAGCTGAACGTGATCTCCGCGTGCGTGCTCGGCGGCGTGTCGCTGATGGGCGGCCGCGCGACGATCTCGGGCGTCGTGATCGGCGTGCTGATCATGGGCACCGTCGAGAACGTGATGAACCTGCTGAACATCGACGCGTTCTACCAGTACCTGGTGCGCGGTGCGATCCTGCTCGCGGCGGTGCTGCTCGACCAGTTGAAGAACCGCGGCGTACGCGACTGACCGATTCCACGGAGACGATCCGCATGACCATCGAAACTTCCGCGCACGATCCGCACGCCGCGAACCACGCACGCTATGCGCGCTACCCGAGCCTCGAGGATCGGGCGGTGCTGATCACGGGCGGCGCGACCGGCATCGGCGCGGCATTCGTCGAGCACTTCGCGCGGCAGGGCGCGCGCGTCGCGTTCGTCGATCTCGACGCGCAGGCGGGCCGGGCGCTCGCGGAAAGCCTCGCGCAAGAGCCGGACGTCCGCCACGCGCCGCTGTTCCTGCCGTGCGACCTGACCGACATCGACGCGCTGCGCGATGCGATCGACGCGATCCGCGCACGCATCGGCGCGATCGCGGTGCTCGTGAACAACGCGGCGAACGACGTGCGTCACGCGATCGGCGACGTGACGCCCGCCTCGTTCGACGCGGGCATCGCGGTGAACCTGCGTCACCAGTTCTTCGCGGCGCAGGCCGTGATCGACGACATGAAGCGGCACGGCGGCGGCGCGATCATCAATCTCGGCTCGATCAGCTGGATGCTGAAGAACGGCGGCTACCCCGTCTACGTGATGGCGAAGGCGGCCGTGCAGGGGCTCACGCGCGGGCTTGCCCGCGATCTCGGCCCGTTCGGCATCCGCGTGAATTCGCTGGTGCCGGGCTGGGTGATGACCGACAAGCAGCGCCGGCTGTGGCTCGACGACGCGGGCCGCGCGGCGATCAAGGCCGGCCAGTGCATCGACGCCGAGCTGCTGCCGGACGATCTCGCGCGGATGGCGCTGTTCCTCGCGGCCGACGACAGCCGGATGATCACCGCGCAGGACGTGGTGGTCGACGGCGGCTGGGCCTGAGCGTTCGCGCGGGATCGCGCAACGAACCGTATCGTTTCTTCGACGAAGGAAAGGAGTTCATCATGACCGCCACGTCCTCGCGCGCATCGTCGTCCACGAGCCAGTCGCGCCGCGCGCGCCTGGCTGCCGCCTCGCAGCCGGTCAGCGCCGGCCCGCAGACCGCCGCGTTCGCGCAGGGCGTCGGCGCCGCGCACGCGGCGGCCGTCACGCTGTCGAACGCATCGCTGCGGCTCGACGTGCTGCCGCATCTGGGCGGCGGCATCGCGCGCTTCGACTGGCGCGGCGACAACGGCGCGCTGGTGCCGGTGTTCCGCCGCTGCGAGCACCCGGAAGCCGCGACGGACCCGAACGAGCTCGCGTGCTATCCGCTGCTGCCGTACTCGAACCGGATCGGCAACGGCCATTTCGAATGCGACGGGCGCAGCGTGGCGGTGCCGCGCAACCGCCGCGACGAGTCGCTGCCGATTCACGGCGACGGCTGGCTCGCACCGTGGCAGGTGGACGACGCGACCGACACGACGCTGCAGCTGTCGCTCGATCGCGCGAGCGGCGCGCCGTATGCGTTTCGCGCGATCCAGTCGTTCGCGCTCGACGATACGACGCTGTCGATCGCGCTGACGATCGAGAACGCGGGGCGCGCACGGCTGCCGTTCGGGCTCGGCGTGCATCCGTTCCTGGTGCGCGACGATGCGACCGAGCTGGCCGCGGCGGCCGGCGGGCTGTGGCTGTCGGATGCCGATTTCCTGCCGGTGCGGCACGTGAGCGTGCCGCCGGCCTGGCAGTTCGGCGTTGCATATCCGCTGCCGGCGGCGCTCGTCAATCATGCGTTCACCGGCTGGGGCGGGCACGCGACGGTGGGCTGGCCACGCCGCGGGCTGTCGATGACGGTTGCCGCCGACGCCGACGCGTACGTGCTCTTCACGCCGCCGGGCAAGGATTTCTTCTGCTTCGAGCCGGTCGATCACCCGATCAATGCGGTGAACCTGCCGGGCGGCGGGGCCGCGCACGGGATGACGCTGCTCGCGCCGGGCGAACGGCTCACGCGGCGTTTTTCGTTCACCGTCGAGCGGGCCGATGCGCGCGTCGATGCGGCCGCGCGCGAGGGACGCCGGCGACGCGGGTAAAATACGCGGTCTACCAACGGTTTGCCGCGAGTATCCGCCATGTCTTCCCCGCTTACTTTCATCGAATCGCTGCGCGCCGCGTGGCAGCGCACGAATTCGCTGCTGTGCGTCGGCCTCGATCCCGAGCCGTCGCGCTTTCCCGTGCAATTCGACGGCCAGCCCGATGCGATCTTCGAATTCGGCCGGCAGATCGTCGACGCGACCGCGCAGTATGCGAGCGCGTTCAAGCCGCAGATCGCGTACTTCGCCGCGCACCGCGCGGAAGATCAGCTCGAGCGCCTGATTGCGCACATCCACCTCCAGCACCCGGGCCTGCCCGTGATCCTCGACGCGAAGCGCGGCGACATCGGCAGCACGGCCGAGCAGTACGCGCGCGAAGCGTTCGAGCGCTATCGCGCGGACGCGGTCACCGTGAACCCGTACATGGGCTACGACTCGGTCGAGCCGTACTTCGAGCACGACGGCAAGGGCGTGATCGTGCTGTGCCGCACGTCGAACCCGGGCGGCTCGGACCTGCAGTTCCTCGAAACGAACGCGGCCGGCCATCCGGGCCGGCCGCTGTACCAGGTCGTGGCCGATCTCGCGGCGAACAAGTGGAACGCGAAGAACGGCCAGCTCGGCCTCGTGGTCGGCGCGACGTTCCCGAAGGAAATCGAGATCGTGCGCGGGATCGTCGGCGACATGCCGCTGCTGATCCCCGGCATCGGCGCGCAGGGCGGCGACGTGCAGGCGACCGTCAACGCGGGCCGCACCGCCGACGGCACCGGGATGATGATCAACTCGTCGCGCGCGATCCTGTACGCGAGCAACGGCGAGGACTTCGCCGAAGCGGCGGCGCTCGCCGCGCAGAAGACCCGCGACACGATCAACGCGCATCGCTGATTGCGGACGCCAAGGGTCGCCCGCACGGGCGACCCGCTCCGGCAGGCCCGCGCCCGCGGGCCTGTGCCGCGTTCTCCGCCGTTCCCCTCCGCTTTCGTCTCCCGCCCGTCGCTTGTTCCCTCCCGCCGCATTGGCGCACGCGAACAACTTCCCGTCGCTTCCGCACCGCATGTCGGCAATTTAGTCGCGCGATGCTGCCGTTTGTCATCGATCCGTAACCAAAATGTCAAGAAAGGGAGCGACGCCATGCCCAAGCTGTCCCGCCATCTCCTGAGCGCGCTTGCCGCGTCGTTGTGCATGACGTTCGCCCACGCGGCGGACCTGTCGCACTGGCCGGCGGACAGCGCGAAGGCGCTGAACGCGATGCTCGCCGAGCACGCGAACCGCGGCGACTACGCGGTGTTCGACGCCGACAACACGACCTACCGCTACGACCTCGAGGAATCGCTGCTGCCGTATCTCGAGAACCGCGGCGTGCTCACGCGCGACTCGCTCGACCCGTCGCTGAAACTGATCCCGTTCAAGGATTCCGCCGACTACAAGGAGTCGCTGACGAGTTACTACTACCGGCTCTGCGAGATCGACGACCTGGTCTGCTACCCGTGGATCGCGCAGGCGTTCGCGGGGCTGTCGCTCGCCGACCTGAAGCGCCACATCGACGCGATGCTCGCCGACGGCAAGCCGGTGCCGATCCGCTACTGGCAGGGCGACAAGGTGGTCGACGGCGCGGCGAACCCGCCGCGCTTCTTCCGCGGGATGCAGGAGCTGTACAACGCGCTGCGCGAGAACGGGATCGAGGTGTACGTGATGACGGCCGCGCACGAGGAGCTCGCGCGGCTGGTGCTGTCCGATCCGAAGTACGGCTACAACGTGAAGCCGCAGAACGTGATCGGCGTGACGACGCTGCTGCGCAACCCGGCGACGGGCGCGCTGACGACGTCGCGGCTGCAGATCAAGGCCGGCAAGTACGACGAGGCCGCGAACCGCAATCTCGTGATCACGCCGTTCCTGATGAACCCGATGACGTGGTACGAGGGCAAGCTCGGCTCGATCGTCGGCTGGATCGACCAGTGGAAGAAGCCGGTGCTGGTCGCGGGCGACACGCCGACGTCCGACGGCTACATGCTGCTGAATGCGACGGACATTGCGCGCGGCGGCGTGCGCGTGTGGGTGAACAAGAAGGACAAGCAGATGGCGCAGATCCGCGCGTGGTCGGACGAATCGGCCGCGCGGCAGAAGGCGCTCGGCCTGCCGGTCACGGCGGACAAGAACTGGATCGTCGTGAAGCCCGACGCGATCCAGTAAGCGGGCAGGGGGCGCTTGCCGCCCCGCCGTGTTCCGGACGAATCAGCCTTCGCGTTCGTCCAGCAGCTTCAGCAGCCCGCGCAGCGCATGCGCGGCCGCCTGCGTGCGGATCTGCTCGCGGTCGCCCTTGAACACGAGCGTCTCGACGTCGGTATGCAGCCGGTTGCTCCACCCGAACGACACGGTGCCGACCGGCTTCTTCTCGCTGCCGCCCGCCGGGCCGGCGATGCCGGTGACGGACAGCGCGACCTGCGCGCGGCTGTTGCGCAGCGCGCCTTCGGCCATCGCGCGGGCGACGGGCTCGCTGACGGCGCCGTGTTTTTCGATCAGGTCGGGCGGCACGCCGATCATCTCGCTCTTGGCCTGGTTCGAGTACGTGACGAAGCCGCGCTCGAACCACTGGCTGCTGCCGGAGATGTCGGTGATCGCGGCGGCGATCATGCCGCCCGTGCAGGATTCGGCGGTGGCGAGCGACAGGTGCTCGTCACGCAGCTTGTTGCCTGCGCGGATCGCAAGCTGGTGGACGACGGAATCGGTTGGCATGCGCGTCGGGAAACGAAAGTCGGGAAATCGGTCAGCCGATGACGGAGCGCCACACGGCAATCACGAGCAGCGTCATGAAGGCGGCGATCAGGTCGTCGATCATGATGCCGAAGCCGCCGGTCATGCGGCGGTCGAAATAGCGGACCGGCGGCGGCTTGAGCATGTCGAACAGGCGGAACGCGACGAAGGCCCACAGCTGGCCGACGAAGGTCGCGGGCGTGACGAACAGCATCACGAGCCAGACCGCGACGATTTCGTCCCAGACGACGGGGCCCGGATCGGTCGCGCCCAGCCTGCGTGCTGTGAAGCCGGTGATCCACGTGCCGCCGACGAACCCGAGCGCGATCAGCGCCCACCATTCGGGCACCGTCAGATAGCGGTTCAGCACGACGAACGTCAGCCAGCCGAACAGCGAGCCGAACGTGCCGGGCATGAACGGCGCAAGGCCGCTGCCGAAGCCGAGCGACACGATGTGCGCCGGGTGCGACAGCATGAAGCGCGCGGTGGCGCGCTGCGGCACGTTCCGCGCGGCGCCGGGCGCGGCCGCGGTGTGCGCGGTCGTCGGGTCAGTCTGCATGGAAGTGATCGAAACCGTGCAACGTGAGCGTCAGGGGCGTGCCGGCGGCGTCGCGCCACGCGATCGCGGGCTGCTCCGACGGCGACGACAACGCGCGTATTGTACCGACTCGCGTGACCCGAACCCCGGCGCCGGCGCCGGCTGCGTCGACCGCCGCGCGGGCCGCGACGGGCGCGGTGAAGCACAGTTCGTAGTCGTCTCCGCCTGCCAGCGTGCATTGGCGCTGCACGGCGGGCGGCAGGGTCGCGAGCGCGGCCGAGCGCGGCACCGCGTCGGCGTCGATGTCGGCGCGCACGTTCGAGCGGGTCAGGATGTGCCGCAGGTCGCCGGCAAGGCCGTCCGAGATGTCGAGCGCCGCGTGCGCGACGCCCGCCAGCGCGAGGCCGAGCGCGATGCGCGGCTCGGGGCGCTCGAGCGCCTGCCGGAACGCCGCGGCTTCGGCCGCGCCGGCGGTCCATTCGCCGCGCGCGAGCCCGAGCCCGGCGCGCGCGTCGCCGAGCGTGCCGGACACCCAGATGTCGTCGCCGTCGCGTGCGGCATCGCGACGCAGCGCGGCATCCGGCGCGACTTCGCCGAACACGGTCACGCACAGGTTCAGCGGCCCGCTCGTCGTGTCGCCGCCGATCAGCTCGCAGCCGAACCGCTCGGCGAGCGCGAACAGGCCGTCGCTGAATGCCTCGAGCCACGCCGCGTCGGCGCGCGGCAGCGCGCACGCGAGCGTGAACGCGCGCGGTTCGGCGCCCATCGCCGCGAGATCCGACAGGTTCACCGCAAGCGTCTTGTGGCCGAGCGCGTCGGGCGCGACGGTGGGGAAGAAGTGGCGGCCTTCGACCAGCATGTCCGTCGAAATCGCCAGCAATTTTCCGGATCGCGGTGCGATCAGCGCGCAATCGTCGCCGATGCCGAGCGTCGACGCGCGCGGCCCCCGGGCTGCACGGCGTGCGAAGAAGCGGTCGATCAGCGAAAACTCGGAAAGGGCGGCTGGCACGGCGGGGAATCCGAAGTAATTGGGGGAACGGCATTGTACGAGGCGAACGGCGGCGTTCCTGCACCGTTCAGCCCATTTTTGTCGCGGCTGTTGCACCCGAATCGCCGGTCTGACGGGCTTCGATTGGCGCTACAATGCCGTCGAGCAGTCATTCTAATCCGCCCGTCACAAGACACATGTCGACCCAAGCCTCCTCCAAAGCCAAGCTCCGCGAAGCCGCTCTCGACTATCACGAATTCCCGACCCCGGGGAAGATCGCGATCGCCCCCACCAAGCAGATGATCAACCAGCGCGATCTCGCGCTCGCGTATTCGCCGGGCGTCGCGTATGCGTGTGAGGAAATCGTCGAGAACCCGCTGAACGCCGCGCGTTTCACGGCGCGCAGCAACCTGGTCGGTGTCGTCACGAACGGCACGGCGGTGCTCGGCCTCGGCAACATCGGCCCGCTCGCGTCGAAGCCGGTGATGGAAGGCAAGGCGGTCCTGTTCAAGAAGTTCGCCGGCATCGACGTGTTCGACATCGAGCTGAACGAGTCGGACCCGCACAAGCTGGTGGACGTGATCGCCGCGCTGGAGCCGACCTTCGGCGGGATCAACCTGGAAGACATCAAGGCGCCGGACTGCTTCATCGTCGAGCGCGAAGCGCGCAAGCGGATGAAGATTCCGGTCTTCCACGACGACCAGCACGGCACCGCGATCGTCGTGGCCGCGGCCGTCACGAACGGCCTGAAGGTCGTCGGCAAGGACATCAAGAAGGTCAAGCTGGTCGCGTCGGGCGCGGGGGCTGCCGCGCTCGCGTGTCTGGACCTGCTGGTCGACATCGGCCTGCCGCTCGAGAACATCACGGTGACCGACCTGGCCGGCGTGGTCTACAAGGGCCGCACCGAGCTGATGGACCCGGACAAGGAGCGTTTCGCCCGCGAAACCGACGCGCGCACGCTGGCGGAAGTGATCGACGGCGCGGACATCTTCCTCGGCCTGTCGGCTGCCGGCGTGCTGAAGCAGGAGATGGTGAAGGGCATGGCCGAGCGCCCGCTGATCCTCGCGCTCGCGAACCCGACCCCGGAAATCCTGCCGGAACTCGCACTCGAAGTGCGCCCGGACGCGGTGCTCGCGACCGGCCGTACCGACTATCCGAACCAGGTCAACAATGTCCTGTGCTTCCCGTTCATCTTCCGCGGCGCACTCGACGTCGGCGCGACGACGATCACGCGTGAAATGGAGATCGCGGCCGTCAATGCGATCGCCGAACTCGCGCAGCACGAGCAGAGCGACGTCGTCGCGACCGCGTACGGCATCCAGGATCTGTCGTTCGGGCCCGATTACCTGATTCCGAAGCCGTTCGATCCGCGCCTGATCGTGACGATCGCGCCGGCCGTCGCGCAGGCCGCGATGGACGGCGGCGTCGCGACGCGCCCGATCGAGGACATGGACGCGTACAGGCAGCACCTGCAGCAATTCGTGTATCACAGCGGCACGACGATGAAGCCGATCTTCCAGATCGCGCGCGCCGCGTCGGAAGAGAAGAAGCGCGTCGTGTTCGCGGAAGGCGAAGAAGAGCGCGTGTTGCGCGCCGTTCAGATCATCGTCGACGAGAAACTCGCGAAACCGATCCTGATCGGCCGCCCGGCGGTGATCGAGCACCGTATCCAGCGCTACGGCCTGCGTCTCACGCCCGGCACCGACTTCACGGTGGTCAACACCGAGCACGACGAACGCTACCGCGACTTCTGGCAGACGTACTACAAGCTGATGTCGCGCAAGGGCATCAGCGAGCAGCTCGCACGCGTCGAGATGCGCCGCCGCACGACGCTGATCGGCTCGATGCTCGTGAAGAAGGGCGAAGCGGACGGGATGATCTGCGGCACGATCAGCACCACGCACCGCCACCTGCACTTCATCGACCAGGTGATCGGCAAGCGCGCGGGCTGCAGCGTGTACGCGGCGATGAACGGCCTGGTGCTGCCGGGCCGTCAGATCTTCCTCGTCGACACGCACGTAAACGTCGATCCGACCCCGGAGCAGCTTGCCGAGATCACGATCATGGCGGCGGAAGAAGTGCGCCGTTTCGGCATCGAGCCGAAGGTCGCGCTGCTGTCGCACTCGAATTTCGGCACGAGCAACGCACCGTCGGCGCAGAAGATGCGCGATACGCTCGCGATCCTGCAGGAACGCGCGCCGGAGCTGAAGGTCGACGGCGAAATGCACGGCGACGTCGCGCTCGACGCGGCGCTGCGCAAGGAAATCCTGCCGGAATCGACGCTGGAAGGCGAAGCGAACCTGTTGATCCTGCCGAACATCGACGCGGCGAACATCGCGTACAACCTGCTGAAGACGGCTGCCGGCAACAACATCGCGATCGGGCCGATCCTGCTGGGCGCCGCCCAGCCGGTTCACGTGCTGACCGAATCGGCGACCGTTCGCCGCATCGTCAACATGGCGGCGCTGCTGGTCGCCGACGTGAACGCCTCGCGCTGACCCCGAACGCATGCGCCGTGCCGGTCGAACCGGTGCGGCGCGTCGGGAAAAATTGTAAACAAAAGCAAAAAGAGGCGTGCCCGCAATGGGCACGCCGTCGGGCACGGCGCGAACACGCTTCCCGCAAGCAACAGCAGCATCTCTCCACTCTGGGTAACGAGCGTGGCAAGGAGGCAGGGTCTCGCCATGCGAGAGATGCCGTTCGCATTTTATCCTATGTAAGATAAATGTAGTCTTGTTTAGATAAAAAATGTCCGGTTCGGTGCGGCCTGCGGCTTTCGATACCCAAACGAACATTGATTCGTGCGGACAATAGCGCTACGCTAACGCCTTTGTTGGTCGTCAACTACTTGATTTAACAGCGGGAACCCTGGTTCATGGCACGCAAGTGGCTCCGCAACGGCGCGCTCGCGTCCGTCTTCGCGATGTTCGCGATGGGTATCGTCGGCACCCCGACGGGCGGTCTGGTTTCCGCCGCTTATGCGCGGCAGGCCGTTTCGGCCGACATGGCCGTCGGCGGGCTCGATACGGTCCCGACCGCCCGTCTGCCGCGCGAGGCCGTGACCACGCTTGGCCTGATCGGCGCCGGCGGCCCCTATCCGTACGAGAAAGACGGCGTCGTATTCGGCAACCGCGAGCGGATCCTGCCGAAAGCGAAGCGCGGCTTCTATCACGAGTACACGGTGCCGACGCCGCGCGCGCGCAATCGCGGTGCGCGCCGGATCGTCTGTGGCGGGCCGTTGCGCCGGGTCGACAACTGTTACTACACGGACGACCACTACAACAGTTTTAAACGTATTGTTGAATGACTTCGGGATGAACGGAATGAGCGACTCCATCTACGCGCACGATACGGCGGCGGCGGAACTGTTCGCGGCCGGCGACGGCAATCTGTTTCAGCGCGTGATGCAATTACACGCGGCGGCACAGGCTGGCGGCGCGCCGGCGCAACAGGAAGCCGAGCCCGGGCTTTCATCGAACGAGGAGCCTATGAGCCTTTTCACGACCGTGCGACCCAATCTCGTGCAGTCGATCCGCGCGTTCCGCGTGCAGGATCTCGCCGACGAAGCCGGTCGGCTCGGCCAGCATTTCCTGTATGCGTATTGCGGCGCCGCGCAGTCCAAGCAGGAGGTGATGGAGACGATCGCGACGTCGTTCCTGTTTCCGAAGCATTTCGGAAAGAACTACGACGCGCTGTACGACTGCCTGACCGACCTCGTCGCGAAGGCAGGCGCCCAGCCCGGTTTCGTGATCGTCCTCGAAGGGCTGCCGATCGCGCAGAAATTCGACAAGGAAGGGCGCGAGACGCTGCTCGACGTGTTCCGCGAAGCCGCCGAATTCTGGGCCGAGCGCAAGGTCGCGTTTCGCGTGTTCTATTCGTTCGCGTAAGCGCGAAACCACTGGCCGCTCGCCCGCGGCCGATTCGATAAAAAGCCCGCGTCGCGCGGGCTTTTTTGCGTGCGCGGCCCGCCGGGATCAGGCCGCGCACGCCGCGTGAGCGGCGCCGGGATGCATCACCATCCGCCCCACCGCGCGGCCAGCGCCGCGAGCACGGCCGCGCCGGCGGTCTCGGTGCGCAGCACGCGCGGGCCGAGCGACAGCGCGGTGAAGCCGCGCGCGCGGGCCGCCTGCTCCTCGTCGGGCGACAGCCCGCCTTCCGGCCCGATCAGCAGCGTGACGGTCGCGGCAGGCGGCGCGTCGGGCAGCGATGCGAACGGGATGCTCGCACGCGGCGACAACAGCAGCCGCAGTTCGCCGTCGGCCGGTGCGGCCGGCAGCGTATCGAGCCACGCGCCGAAGCCGCGCACGTCGGCGACGTCGGGCACGCGGTTGCGCCCGCATTGTTCGCACGATGCGCGCACGACGCCGCGCCAGTGCGCGACGCGCTTGTCCGCGCGCTCGCCGGACAATTTCACGACGCCGCGCGCGGTCGACAGCGGTACGACCGCCGCGACGCCGAGCTCGACGGCTTTCTCGATCACCCAGTCCATCTTGTCGCCGCCGGCGATGCCTTGCGCGAGCGTCACGCGATAGGGCGGCTCGGCTTCGGCCGAATCGAATGTCTCGATCTGCGCGAGCGCGCTGCGCTTGTCGATCTCGACGAGCCGCGCGCGGTACTGGCCGCCGCTGCCGTCGAACAGCGCGAGCGCGTCGCCCGGCTGCAGGCGCAGCACCTGCGCGTGACGCGCGACGTCGGCCGGCAGCGCAAGCGTCGCATCGGCGCGCAGCGCGGTCTCGACGAAAAAGCGCGGCACGGCCGCGGTGGTGGTGGCTTCACTCATGCGTGGTGCGGCTCCGCTCATGTGCGCAGGCGGCGCGCGAGCGCCCAGCGGTAGCCGTCGAGATCCTCGATCTGGGCGAAGCGATCGCCCCAGAACTGGTCCTGCGGCGCGGTCAGGGACTTGGCGCCCGCATCGAGCGCGCGCTGCCAGGTGGCGTCGACGTCGTCGACATACAGATAGAACGACTGCGGCGCGGTTGCGCCCGCATGCTTCGGCGTGAGCGCGGTCGAGCCGAATGCGCCTTCGGGCGCGAACATCACGATCAGCTGGTCACGGTAGGTCATCTCGACGTGCATGATCGCGCCATCCTCGTCGAGCACGTCGCGCAGCGCGAAGCCGAATGCGGCCTTGAAGAACTCGATGGCCGCCTGCGCATTGCGGACAGCCAGGTAAGGCGTCAACCAAGGCACGTCGGCCGGACGTGGATCGGTCATGAAAATCTCCTGTCGAACGAACAGCGGGGGCGTGCGGGTGCTTCGGCGGGCGTCCGGCAGCGTTCCGGGGCTGCCTGCTCGCGCTCCGGCACGGGCGCGGGCGCACGCGCAATGGAACAGCGGAACGATGCGGCCGCCCGGAAGCTCAGCGGCGAACGCCCAGTGTATCGCGCAGCGCGCGTGGCAGGGCAAAGAGGGACGCATGCAGGCGCGCATCGTAGTAGCGCAAGCCGTGCACGCGGCGCGCGGCGAGACGTTCGTCGACGTCGTGCGCGAACAGCGCGGCCGCGTCGAGCGTGTCGCTCGCGATCGCCATCAGCCATTGCGAGCCGTACAGCGGCACGTGCGCCGACAGCGGATCGACCACCGCGAAGCACGCGCGCAGGTCGTCGAGCAGCGCGGCGATCCGCGACGCGTGGAACACGGGCGAGCCGAGGTGCATCGAGATCGCGCCGCACGGCGTCAGGATCCGCTTGAGCCGCGCATAGAACGCGCGCGTATAGAGGCCGGCGGCCGGCGAATCGGGCGGCGTGAGATCGAACACGACGAGGTCGAAATGCTCGACGGTCGACGCGACGAAATGCGCGGCGTCGCCGATCACGACCTCCACGCGCGGGTCGTCCAGCGCGCCCTGGTGTACATCGTCGAGATAGCGGCGGGCCATGCCGACCACTTCGTCGTCGAGCTCGGCGACGACGATCCGCTCGATGCACGCATGCTTGAGCAACTGGCGCGCCGCGCCGCCGTCGCCGCCGCCGAGCACGAGCGCCTTCCTCGGGCACGGATGCGCGAGCGCGGCCGGGTGCGTCATGCACTCGTGATAGACGTATTCGTCGCCGACCGACGTCATCGGCCGGCCGTCCAGCGTGAACAGGCGGCCGAGCTGCGGCGTTTCCCACACCTCGATGTGCTGGTGCGGCGACGCGACATGCGCGAGCCGCCGGGCGTTCGGGAAGCCGTAGGTGGCGTCGGGCGTCGGGTGAAAAAGGAGGGTCGTGCTCACGGGCGGGGCCGCTCAGGGCAGGCAGTTCCGACGTCTGAATTATAGGAGGCGCGCGGTTCGACGGAAAAGCGTGCCGGAACACCGCGCGCCGACAAGGGAAATGTCGGTCCATCTGTTAAAATGACGCGCTTTGCAGCCCCGTCCGTAGGCTCCGTCCGCTTCGCGTCCGTCAGGCGCCGCATCGCGCGCCCGGAACGATCGACGCTCGAGCTTCCGGATGCCGCCGTGCCCCCGTTTCCTCGACTCGTTCTCCGGACTCGACATGACGACTTCGTCTCCCGCCTCCACCACCCTGATGGCCAACGCGATCCGTGCGCTCGCGATGGACGCCGTCCAGCAAGCGAACTCCGGCCACCCCGGCATGCCGATGGGCATGGCCGAAATCGGCGTTGCGCTCTGGTCGCGCCACCTGAAGCACAACCCGACGAACCCGCACTGGGCAGATCGCGACCGCTTCGTGCTGTCGAACGGCCATGGCTCGATGCTGCTGTACTCGCTGCTGCACCTGACCGGCTACGACCTGCCGATGGAAGAGCTGAAGAACTTCCGCCAGCTGCACTCGAAGACCCCGGGCCACCCGGAATACGGCATCACGCCGGGCGTCGAGACGACCACCGGCCCGCTCGGCCAGGGTCTCGCGAACGCGGTCGGCATGGCGCTCGGCGAAGCGCTGATGGCGGACGAATTCAACCGTGACGGCGCGAAGATCGTCGATCACCACACGTACGTGTTCCTCGGCGACGGCTGCCTGATGGAAGGCATCTCGCACGAAGCCTGCTCGTTCGCGGGCACGCTGAAGCTGAACAAGCTGATCGCGCTGTACGACGACAACGGCATCTCGATCGACGGCGACGTCGTGAACTGGTTCCACGACGACACGCCGAAGCGCTTCGAGGCATACGGCTGGAACGTGATCCCGAACGTGAACGGCCACGACGTCGACGCGGTCGACGCGGCGATCGCGAAGGCGAAGCTGTCGGACAAGCCGACGCTGATCTGCTGCAAGACGGTGATCGGCAAGGGCGCGGCGACCAAGGCCGGCGGCCACGACGTGCACGGCGCGGCGCTCGGCGCGGAAGAAATCGCGAAGACGCGCGCGGCACTCGGCTGGACCTGGGAGCCGTTCGTGATTCCGCAGGAAGTCTATGCGGCATGGGATGCGAAGGAAGCCGGCAAGCGCGCCGAAACCGAATGGGACGCGACGTTCGCCGCCTATCGCGCGAAATTCCCGGCGGAAGCCGCCGAATTCGAGCGCCGGATGGCCAACAAGCTGCCGGCCGACTGGGCCGAGAAGGCAGCGGCGATCATCGCCGGCGCGAACGAGCGCGGCGAGACGGTGGCGACCCGCAAGGCGTCGCAGCAGGCGATCGAAGGGCTTGCCGCCGCGCTGCCCGAACTGCTCGGCGGCTCGGCCGACCTGACCGGTTCGAACCTGACGAACTGGAAGGCATCGAAGGCGGTGCGCGCGAATCCGGAAGGCGCGGGCGTGCTGCTCGGCAACCACATCAACTACGGCGTGCGCGAATTCGGCATGAGCGCCGCGATCAACGGCCTCGCGCTGCACGGCGGCCACAAGCCGTTCGGCGGCACGTTCCTGACGTTCTCCGACTACAGCCGCAACGCACTGCGCGTCGCCGCGCTGATGAAGGTTCCGTCGATCTTCGTGTTCACGCACGATTCGATCGGCCTCGGCGAAGACGGCCCGACGCACCAGTCGATCGAGCACGTGTCGAGCCTGCGCCTGATCCCGAACCACGACGTGTGGCGTCCGGCCGACACGGTCGAGACGGCCGTCGCCTGGACCCACGCGATCGCCGCCGACCGTCCGTCGAGCCTGATCTTCAGCCGCCAGAACCTCGCGTTCAACCCGCGTACCGATTCGCAGATCGCGAACATCGAGAAGGGCGGCTACGTGCTGAAGGACTGGGACGAAGAGATCGTCGCACGCAAGATCATCCTGATCGCGACGGGCTCGGAAGTCGAACTCGCGATGAAGGCGATCGAGCCGCTCGCGCAACAGGGCATCGCGGCCCGCGTCGTGTCGATGCCGTCGACCAACGTGTTCGACCGCCAGGACGCCGAATACCGCGAACGCGTGCTGCCGCACGGCGTGCGCCGCGTCGCGATCGAAGCGGGCGTGACCGCGTTCTGGCACAAGTACGTCGGCCTCGAAGGCGGCGTCGTCGGGATCGACACGTTCGGCGAATCGGCGCCGGCCGGCGTGCTGTTCAAGTACTTCGGTTTCACCGTCGAGCACGTCGTCGAGACCGCGAAGGCCGTGCTGGCCTGAAAGCATTCGCGACGCGCGCTCCCCTCGCGCGCGTCGCACCGTGAAGCTGCACGCAACGAATTTTTTTCAGCCATCAGGAGATAGACCATGACGATCCGCGTCGCAATCAACGGCTACGGCCGCATCGGCCGCAACACGCTGCGCGCGTTCTATGAAAACGGCAAGAAGCACGATCTCGAGATCGTCGCCATCAACGATCTGGGCGATGCGAAGACCAACGCGCACCTGACCCAGTACGACACCGCGCACGGCAAGTTCCCGGGTGAAGTGTCGGTCGACGGCGACTACCTCGTCGTGAACGGCGACAAGATCCGCGTGCTGGCGAACCGCAACCCGGCAGAACTGCCGTGGGGCGAGCTGGGCGTCGACGTCGTGATGGAATGCACGGGCTTCTTCACGACGAAGGAAAAGGCCAGCGCGCACCTGAAGGGCGGCGCGAAGAAGGTGATCATCTCGGCGCCGGGCGGCAAGGACGTCGACGCGACGATCGTCTACGGCGTGAACCACAACGTGCTGAAGGCCGAGCACACGGTCATCTCGAACGCATCGTGCACGACGAACTGCCTCGCGCCGCTCGTCAAGCCGCTGAACGACCAGATCGGCCTCGAAACCGGCCTGATGACGACGATCCATGCGTACACGAACGACCAGGTGCTGACCGACGTCTATCACGAAGACCTGCGCCGCGCGCGTTCGGCGACCCACAGCCAGATCCCGACGAAGACGGGCGCTGCGTCGGCCGTCGGCCTCGTGCTGCCGGAACTGAACGGCAAGCTCGACGGCTACGCGATCCGCGTCCCGACGATCAACGTGTCGGTCGTCGACCTGTCGTTCATCGCGAAGCGCGACACGACGGTCGAAGAAGTCAACGCGATCATGAAGGAAGCATCGGAAGGCGCGCTGAAGGGCATCCTCGGCTACAACGACGCACCGCTGGTGTCGATCGACTTCAACCACAACCCGGCTTCGTCGACGTTCGACGCAACGCTGACCAAGGTGTCGGGCCGCCTCGTCAAGGTGTCGAGCTGGTACGACAACGAGTGGGGCTTCTCGAACCGCATGCTGGATACGGCAGTCGCATTCGCGAACGCGAAGTAATCCCGCACGTTGCGCGGCCGCCGCAAGGCGGCATGGGCAGCGAACGAGCCCGGCCGGGTTTTCCGGCCGGGCTTTTTTTCGCCCCGCGTCATGGCCCGGCGTTGGCCGTCACGTGCTCGAGCGCGTCGACGAACGCGCGTTTGATCGCGCTGTCGAGGTCGGTCCACGCGAGGCCGATGCCGGTGCGGTGGCCCGCGAGGTCGAGCGGCCGCGCGAGCACGTTCGGCGGCAGCGCGCTTGCGGCTTCCGCCGGAATCAGCCCGATCCCCATCCCGGCTGCGACGAGCGCGAGCATCGTGGTGAATTCGCCGAACTCCTGCGCGATCTCGAGCGTCGTGCCCGCGCGGCTCAGCGCGAGCAGCATGTCGTCGTAAAAGCCTGGCGCGTAACGGCGCGCGAGCACGAATGCAGGCTGGCCGCGCAAGGCGTCCGGCGCGATCGCTTCGTGCGCGGCGAGCGGATGGTCGAGCGGCAGCGCGACGACGAAGCCTTCCTCCAGCACCACGCGCGTGTCGATGCCCGCATACGCGGCCGGCAGCCGGATCATTCCGAAATCGATGCGGCGGTCGCGCAGCGCCGCGATCTGGTCGGGCGTCGGCATGTCCTTCAGTTCGAGCGTGATCAGCGGATAGCGCTCGCGCATCGTGCGCAGCACGGCCGGCAGCAGCGCGGGCAGCACCGACGACACGAACGCGATGCGCAGCGTGCCGATCTCGCCGCGGCTCGACAGCCGCGCCATCTGCTCCGCGCGCGCGGCCTGCTGCAGCGTCGCCCGCGCTTCGGGCAGGAAGACGCGCCCGGTGTCGCTGAGTTCGACCTTGTGGCGGTCGCGCTCGAACAGGCGCGCGCCCAGTTCGTCCTCGAGCGCCTTGATCTGCATGCTCAGCGCGGACTGCACGATGAACAGGCGCTGCGCGGCGCGCCCGAAATGCAGCTCTTCCGCGAGCGTGACGAAGGCGCGCAATTGCTTGAGTTCCATGGTCGGCGGCCGGCAAGGGACGGTAATCGGATTTCATGATAACCGGATCAAAAAAGACCATTGGCGCGATGCCCGGCCGAGCGCCGAAGATAGCCTCAACGCGAGACCGGCCGCGACGGGCGGTCGGCTCGCCTGGTTTGAGGAGACATGCATGACCCACGCGCTTGACCGGTTCCGCCTCGACGGCCGCCGCGCACTGATCACCGGTTCCGGACGCGGGATCGGACTGACGCTTGCCCGCGGGCTCGCCGAAGCCGGCGCGGCGATCGTGATCAACGATCGCAATGAGCAAAAGGCCGCGACGCTCGTGCGCCACTTCCGCGAGGAAGGGTTCGTCGCCGATTACGCGGTGTTCGACGTCGCCGAGCACGCGCAGGTGCGCGCGGCGATCGACGATTTCGAGGCGCGCGTCGGCGCGATCGACATCCTCGTGAACAACGCGGGCATCCAGCGCCGCGCGCCGCTCGACGCATTCGAGCCGGACGACTGGCACGCGCTGATGCGTGTGAATCTCGACGGCGTGTTCAACACCGCGCAGGCGGTGGCGCGCCACATGATCGCGCGCGGCCGCGGCAAGATCATCAACATCTGTTCGGTGCAGAGCGAGCTCGCGCGGCCGACGATCGCGCCGTATGCGGCGACGAAGGGCGCGGTGCGGATGCTGACGAAAGGGATGTGCGCCGACTGGGCGCGCCACGGCATCCAGGCGAACGGCCTCGCGCCCGGCTATTTCGAAACCGAACTGAATCGCGCGCTGGTCGACGACGCGGCGTTTTCGGACTGGCTGTGCAAGCGCACGCCGGCCGGCCGATGGGGACAGGTCGACGAGCTGTGCGGCGCGGCAATTTTCCTCGCGTCGGCGGCGTCCGATTTCGTGAACGGCCAGACGCTGTTCGTCGACGGCGGGCTGACCAGCGCCGTCTGAGCGGTGGTGCTTGGCGCCGCGTGCGCAGCACCGTCGAGCCGGTTCGGGCCGGCATCCGAATTCCCAGAAGAGCCCGCCGCACGAGCGGGCCGATGTCCGGCGCATCCGGCGCCGGGTTCCGGAATGGAAGGCAGGAGACAGGAGACAACGATGGATCGCAATACCCCGCGGCGCGATGCAATGCCCGCCACGTCGGCCGACACCGCCGAGCGGCACGGCGTCGACCAGAAGCAGCTCAACCGCGCGGCATGGACCTGCTCGCTCGGCAGCGCGCTCGAATACTACGATTTCGCGCTGTACACGCTCGCGTCGGCGCTGGTCTTCGGGCCGCTGTTCTTTCCGTCGCAAACCGTCGAGACGCGGCTGATCGCGAGCTTCGGCACGTATTTCGTCGGCTTTGCGGTGCGCCCGCTCGGCGGCGTCATCTTCGGCGTGCTCGGCGACCGGATCGGCCGCAAGTTCGTGCTGACCGCGACGGTGCTGCTGATGGGCATCGCCAGCACGCTGATCGGCGTACTGCCGACCTATGCGAGCGCCGGCTACTGGGCGCCCGCGCTTCTTGTGCTGCTGCGCATCCTGCAGGGCCTCGGCGCCGGCGCGGAGCAGGCCGGCGCGGCCGTGCTGATGACCGAATACGCACCGCCGGGCAAGCGCGGCTTCTACGCGTCGCTGCCGTTTCTCGGGATCCAGCTCGGCACGGTGCTCGCGGCGGCCGTCTATTTCCTGCTGCTCGCGAACCTCGACCACGTCACGGACGGCTGGGGCTGGCGCGTGCCGTTCCTGTTCAGCGCGGTGATCGTCGCGGTCGGGGTCTACATGCGGGCGCGGCTGCACGAGTCGCCGACCTTCGTGCGGCTCGAGAAGCGCGCGCAGGTATTGGCGAATCCGCTGAAGAGCGCCGTGCAGCACTCCAAGCGCACGTTGCTGATCGGCATCGGGCTGCGGATGGCGGAGAACGGCGGCTCGTCGATCTACCAGGCGCTCGCAATCAGCTATCTCGCCGGGGTGATCGGGATGAAGGGGCCGATCGGCGCGCTCGCGCTGGTGTGCGCGGCCACCGTCGGCGCGTGCACGGTGCCGCTCGCGGGGCGACTGAGCGACCGCTTCGGCCGGGTGCGCGTGTACCGCACGTTCGCGTGGCTGCAGCTCGCGCTCGCGTTCCCGGTGTGGTGGATCTTCAGCCAGGGGAACGTGGTGGCCAGCGTGATCGCGATCTCGGTCGCGCAAGGCTTCGCGAACTGGGGGATGCTCGGCGCGCAGGCCGCGCTGCTGCCGGAACTGTTCGGCGCGCGGCATCGCTACATGGGCGTGTCGTTTGCGCGTGAAGTGTCGGCCGTGCTCGCCGGCGGAATCGCGCCGCTGATCGGCGCGATGCTGATCGCGACCGTGATCGCGCTGCACGGCGGCGATCACGCGGCCGGCGTGCATGCCTGGGTGCCGATCGCCGCATACCTGGTGCTGCTTACGCTGATCACGCTGTTCACCACCGCGCGGATGCCGGAGACGCTGAACCGCGATCTCGACGATCCGCTCGACGCGGCGCAGGCGCAGCCGGCCCCGGATGCCGAACCGCTCGCGCGGCACGCATGAGCGCGCTGCCGGGCGGCTGACGCGGCCCGGCACGCACGCCGATTTCAACTTATTTCGACAGGAGCAAGCGCAGATGGCGCACGATTCGACCCGGCGGCCCGAGCTGCTGATGACGGGCCCCTACCAGCCGTGGGACGACGCATGGCTGTCGACCGGCTATCACGTCCACCGGCTGTGGGAGGCCGCCGACCGCACGGCGTTTCTCGCCGAACACGGTGCCGGCGTGCGCGCGATCGCGACGCGCGGCGACCTCGGCGCCGATGCCGCGCTGATCGCCGCACTGCCGCGGCTCGAGATCATCTCGTGCTACGGCGTCGGCACTGACGCGATCGATCTCGCCGCGGCACGCGAGCGCGGCATCCGCGTGACCAATACGCCCGACGTGCTGACCGGCGACGTCGCCGATCTCGGCGTCGGGCTCACGCTTGCGCTGCTGCGCCGGATCGGTGCCGGTGACGCGTACGTGCGCTCCGGCGCATGGCGCGACGGCGACATGCCGCTCGTCACGCGCCTGTATGGCAAGCGCGTCGGCATTGTCGGCTTCGGCCGGATCGGCACGACGCTCGCGCGCCGGTTGTCCGGCTTCGACGTCGAGCTCGGCTATTTCGACGTCGCGCCGCGCGCGGACAGCCCGCATCTTTTCTTCGGCCAACTGACCGAGCTGGCCGGCTGGTGCGACGTGCTGATCGTCACGCTCGCGGGCGGCGCGTCGACGCGCCATCTCGTCGACGCGACCGTGCTCGATGCGCTCGGCCCGCACGGCTATCTGGTGAACGTGTCGCGCGGCACGACCGTCGACGAACCCGCGCTGCTCGACGCGCTCGAGCGCGGCGCGATCGCCGGCGCGGCGCTCGACGTGTTCTGGAACGAACCGAACATCGACCCGCGTTTCCTCGCGTTGCAGAACGTGCTGCTGCAGCCGCATCATGCGAGCGGCACCGTCGAGACGCGTCAGGCGATGGGCTGGCTCGTGCGCGACAACCTCGCCGCGCACTTCGCCGGCGCGCCGCTGCTCACGCCGGTCGTCTGAGGAGGGTGGTCATGCGTATGCGTTGCATGTGTGTCGTGATCCACGGGCCGAACGACCTGCGGCTCGAAGAGCAGGACGCCGGCGAGATCGGCCCGGGCCAGGTGCGCGTCGATGTCGCGATGGGCGGCATCTGCGGCTCCGACCTGCATTACTTCCGGCACGGCGGCTTCGGCGCGATCCGGCTGCAGCAGCCGATGGTGCTCGGCCATGAAGTGGCCGGCACGGTGGCGGCGGTCGCGCCGGACGTGACGGCGGTGAAGGTCGGCGATCGCGTCGCGGTCAATCCGAGCCGCCCATGCGGCGCGTGCCGCTACTGTCTCGAAGGGTTGCCGAACCAGTGCCTCGACATGCGCTTCTACGGCAGCGCGATGCGCATGCCGCACGTGCAGGGCGCGTTTCGCAACGCGCTCGTGTGCGACGCGGCGCAGTGCGTGAAAGTGGCCGATCACGTGCCGCTGTCGCTCGCGGCGCTTGCCGAGCCGTTCGCGGTCGGGCTGCACGCGGTGTCGCGCGCGGGGCCGCTGATCGGCCGGCGCGTGCTGGTGTCGGGATGCGGGCCGATCGGCGTGCTGGCGGTCGCGGCGGCGCGCGTGCACGGCGCGGCGGAGATCGTCGCGACCGACGTGGTCGATGCGCCGCTCGACGTGGCGCGCGCGCTCGGCGCCGACCAGACGATCAACGCGGCGACCGATAGCGGCTGGGTTGCGCGCTACGGTGCCGACAAGGGGACGTTCGACGTGATGATCGAGTGTTCCGGCAATGCGCGCGCACTGCGCGACGGCCTCGACGTGATGCGGCCGCGCGGCGTCGTCGTGCAGCTCGGGCTTGGCGGCGACGTCAGCCTGCCGCAGAACGTGGTGGTCGCGAAGGAGCTGTCGATCTGCGGGTCGTTCCGCTTCCACGCGGAGTTCGCGCTTGCGGTGCAGTTGATCAATGCGGGGCGCGTCGATCTCGCGCCGGCCGTGACGCGCGTGTTTCCGATGCGCGAAGCGAACGATGCGTTCGAGCTGGCCGGCGACCGGCAACGCGCGATGAAGGTGCTGATCGATTTCGCGGACGCGACTGCGTGACCGTTCGCTGACGGCGCGCGACGGCGCGCATGCAAAAAAGGCACGCCCGCGATGCGCGGAGCGTGCCTTTTTATTGGCCGGTGCGAAAGCCGGTTACTGCGTGACTTGCCGCACGCCGACGCGTTGCGATGCGAGCCACAAGGCGATCAGCACGCCGGACAGCGCGGCGCCGGCGATGCACACGCCGCGCCAGCCGTCGACGCCGTACGCGACGCTCGCCGCGAACGACCCGAACGCGCCGCCGATGAAGTAGCTCGTCAGGTAGATCGTCGTCACGCGGCTGCGCGCGTTGCCGGCGAGCGCATAGATCACGCTCTGGTTCGAGATGTGCATGCCCTGCACGCCGACATCGAGCAGCAGGATGCCCGCGATCAATGCGACGAGCGAGTGCGCGCCGGTCGCGATCAGCGCGAACGAGGCGAGCACGGCCGCCGCGAACAACCCGGTCGCCGCGTTGCCGTGGCCGCGATCGACGAGCCGGCCGGCCGACGTCGCCGCGAGCGCGCCCACCGCACCGACGATGCCGAACAGCCCGATCTGCCCTTCGGAGTAGCCGTACGGCGGCTGGCTCAGCAGGAACGTGAGGCCTGTCCACAGCAGGCTGAAGCACGCGAACACGAGCGCGCCGTACGTCGAGCGCAGCGCGATCAACGGCTGCGCGCGCACCAGCGCGACGAGCGACTTCATCAGCGCCGCGTAGTCGAGCCGCGCGTGGCGGCGATCCTTCGGCAGCTTCACCGCGAGCACGGCGGTCAGCGCGAGGATCATCACCGCGGCGATTGCGTACACCGCGCGCCAGCCGAACCCGTCGGCGATCGCGCCGGCCGCGACGCGCGCGAGCAGGATCCCGAGCAGCAGCCCGCTCATCACGGTGCCGACCGCGCGGCCGCGCGTGCGCGCGTCGGCGAGCGACGCGGCGAACGGCACGAGCAACTGCGTCGAGCAGGTGACGAAGCCGAGCGCGATGTTCGCGACGACGAACATCGTGAAGTTCGTGCTGGACGCGACGGCCACCAGCGCGATCACGTTGAGCACGAGCAGCCGCACGATCAGCGTGTGGCGGTTGACCGCGTCGCCGAGCGGCACGATCAGCAGCAGGCTTGCCGCGTAGCCGAGCTGCGTCAGCGTGACGAGGTAGCCGAGCTCGGCGGGCGGGCGGCCGAAACTGCGCGCGATCGCGGCGAGCAGCGGCTGCGCGTAATAGATGTTGCCGATGACGATGCCGCACGCGCACGCGAACAGCAGCGTCATGGCGCGGGTCAGTGGGGGATGGTTGTCGTGATGCGGTTCCATGGTTGCGAAAAAACGGCGGCGACCGGCGGCGCGGTCGGCTGCGCGGGGATTGCGGAAATCGGGGCCGGCGCAACGGATCGGCGATGAGCCGATGCGCGCCGGGCGGAGCGTGGCCGGCGCCCGGGTGGGGCGGCGGCGGATCGTCGTGCGGCGCGGGGCAGGGCGGGCCCGGGCGTGCCGCTCCGGTGCGGCGGCGGGCGCCATACGCGGGAGCGGAAGTGCGTATGATGCGGGAATCGAAGCATAGCGTCCAAGACTGGATCGTTATGGTATTCATTGGTGCAGCCAATACCTGAGTCGCGCATGCTCCTTCGCCACATCCGCTATTTCCTGGCCGTCGCCGAACAGCGCAGCTTCACGCGCGCGGCCGACGCGCTGCACGTGTCGCAGCCGACGCTGTCGCAGCAGGTGCGCCAGCTCGAGGACATGCTCGGCGTGCAGCTGTTCGACCGCTCGGGCCGCACGGTGCGGCTCACCGAGTTCGGCGAAGTCTATGCGCGCCACGCGCGCGCGGCGCTGCACGAGCTCGATACCGGCCAGCGCGCGCTGCACGACGTCGCCGATCTCGGCAGCGGTTCGCTGCGGCTCGCGATGATGCCGACCTTCGCGGCCTACCTGAGCGGCTCGCTGATCGACGCGTTCCATGCGGATTTTCCGAACGTCGCGCTGACGATCGACGCGATGCCGCAGGAGCGCATCGAGGCGCTGCTGGCCGACGACCGGCTCGACGCGGGCTTCGCGTTCATGCCGCCGCGCGCGCCGGACATCGACGCGCTGCCGTTGTGGGACGAGCCGCTCGCGCTCGTGACGGGCCGCACGCATCGCCTGGCCCGCCGTCGCCGCGCGCTGAGCCCGGCCGAACTCGTCGGCGAACCGCTGGTGCTGCTGAGCCGCGCGTTCGCGACGCGCGAAAGCATCGACCGGTATTTCATCGAGCAGGGGGCGCAGCCGAAGATCGCGATCGAGACGAACACGGTCAGCGCGGTGCTGGAACTCGTGCGCTGCGGGCGGCTCGCGACGGTGCTGCCCGATGCGGTCGCGCGCGAGAGCGGCGATCTGTGCGCGCTGGAGATCGATCCGCCGCTGCCGGCGCGCACGGCCGCACTGCTCACGCGCAAGGGCGCGTACCGCAGCGTCGCGGCGCGCGCATTCATCGAGCGCGCGCTCGCGTATCGCGATCCGTCGGGAGGATGACCGGGATGGCCGGCGACCGGTTGCGGCGCCGGCCGCGCGGGCGGTGCTCAGGCGCTCAGGCGTTCAAGCGCTCAGGCGCGCGGCGTCGGGAAGAAGATGCCCGCGCGCTGCGCGGCGTTGGCGATGTGCGTCTCGATCGCGGTGCCCGCGGCGGCCGCATCGCGGGCAATCAGCGCATCGACGATCGCGCGGTGTTCGTGCCACGTCGACAGCAGCAGCTCGCGCCGGTAGAACGGCATGCGCTGGCTTTCCTTCATGATGTCCGCGCTGCTGCGCAGTACCGATTCGATCGCCGCGTTGCCCGCGAGATGGATGATCCGCATGTGGAAGTCGAAGTCGAGTCGCGACGCCTCGTCGAGCGCGCTCTCGGTCAGCGCGACGTGCAGGTCGGCGAGATTGTTCTCGAACCATGCGATGTCGTCGTCGGTGACGACGTGCGCCGCCATGCGCGCGGCAAACCCTTCGAGCGCGTAGCGCATCTGGTACGTGTCGGGCGGCGACGACTGCTCGGCGAACCGCCACGCGTGGGCGGCCGTCGCCTGCGCGCTTTCGACATAGACGCCCTTGCCCGCGCGGATGCGCAGCATCCCGAGCGCCTCGAGCGTCGACAGCGCCTCGCGCAGCGACGCGCGGCTGATCTCCAGCTCCTCGGAGAGCTGCCGCTGGGCCGGCAGCAGGCTGCCGACCGGATACACGCCTGCCTCGATCCGGTCGCGGATCGTCGAGATGGCGGCGTCGGTCACGGTGTGTGGAACGTTCTTCATGATGTGAGCGATGGCCGGTCTGACCAGCATTGTAATCCGCACGCAGGCGGTGCATGAGCGACCTACGGGAAAGCCACGATCCGCCCCGATCCGGTGCATGCCGGCCCCATGCCGAGGGGCGGGAAATCCCTATTTGATCCGTCCTTGACGCGACTATATCGGCTTCCTACTATCCACCATAACATCACTGGTCTTACCAGTATGAACAGACGAAACTGCAACCGTTGGATCGGGAGAGCGCCGTGTCGAAATTCCTCAATTCGCTGTTTGGCCGGGTAGTCGTCGCACTGATACTGGGGGTCGCGCTCGGCGCGTTCTTCCCGCATTTCGCCGAGTCGTTGCGACCGCTCGGCGACGGCTTCCTGAAACTCATCAAGATGGTCATCGGCCCGATCGTGTTCTGCGTCGTGGTCAGCGGGATGGCCAATGCGGGCGACCTGAAGAAGGTCGGCCGGGTCGGCCTGAAGGCGGTCGTCTACTTCGAGGTGATGACGACGATCGCGCTCGGCATCGGGCTTGCGCTCGCGTGGCTCACGCGCCCGGGCGTCGGGATGAACATCGACCTGCGCTCGCTCGATGCGGCGTCGCTCGCGTCGTATGCGAAGAACGCCGAAAGCCTGAAGGACACGGCCGGCTACCTGATGAAGATCATCCCCGAGACCGCGATCGACGCGTTCGCGAAGGGCGACATCCTGCAGATCCTCGTGTTCGCGGTGCTGTTCGGCTCCGCGCTGTCGCTGCTCGGCGACAAGGCGCAACGCGTGAACAGCCTGATCGAGGAACTGTCGCACGTGTTCTTCCGCATCATCGGCTTCATCATCAAGCTCGCACCGCTCGGCGTGCTCGGCGCGATCGCGTTCACGACCGGCAAGTACGGCGTGGCGTCGCTCAAGCAGCTCGGCTATCTCGTCGCGGTGTTCTACCTGAGCTGCTTCGTGTTCGTCACGGTCGTGCTCGGCATCGTGATGCGGCTCGCGGGCTTCTCGGTGTTCAAGCTGATCCGCTATCTGCGCGAGGAACTGTCGATCGTGCTGGGCACGGCATCGTCCGACGCGGTGCTGCCGCAGGTGATGAGCAAGCTCGAATACATGGGCATCAAGGATTCGACGGTCGGCCTCGTGATTCCGACCGGCTACTCGTTCAACCTCGACGGCTTCTCGATCTACCTGACGCTCGCCGTGCTGTTCATCGCGCAGGCCACCAACACGCCGCTGTCGACGCATGACCTGATCGTCGTGCTGCTCGTGTCGCTCGTCACGTCCAAGGGCGCGCACGGGATTCCGGGTTCGGCGATCGTGATCCTCGCGGCGACGCTGTCGGCGATCCCCGCGATCCCGGTGCTCGGCCTCGTGCTGATCCTGCCGGTCGACTGGTTCGTCGGCATCGCCCGCGCGCTGACCAACCTGATCGGCAACTGCGTCGCGACGGTCGTCGTCGCGGTGTGGGAGCACGACATCGACCGGGCCCGTGCGAAGCGCGTGCTGAACCGCGAACTGCGCTACGTGCCGGCCGACGAACAGGGCCGCGCCGCAACGGTCGCGGGCGACCAGGCCCACGCGCTCTGAGCGCGAGTGCGCGCGGCGCGGCTTCCCCGGCCGTCCCGCGCGATGTGAATGACATGCGACCGGCGCGACCATGCGCCGGCGCTTTCCAAAATCTCTGGAGACGACATGGCAGCCCCCATCCTCGATCCGAACGCGCCGGCCTTCACGCGGCGCTACATGAACCTCGCCGATCCGCGCCTGGGCGCGCAGGCGCTCTTCGCCAGCGACGAATTCTTCGCGCCGAAGGAGCGCATGCTCGATCCCGAGCCGGCCGTGTTCATTCCCGGCAAGTACGACGACCACGGCAAGTGGATGGACGGCTGGGAGACGCGCCGCAAGCGCACCACCGGCCACGACTTCTGCGTGGTCCGGCTCGCGCGGCCCGGCGTGATCTACGGCGTCGATCTCGACACGAGCCACTTCACCGGCAACTTCCCGCCGGCCGCGTCGATCGAGGCCTGCGCGGTGGACGGCGACACGCCGCCTGACGACGCCGCATGGCGCACGATCGTCCCCGCGACGACGCTGCAGGGCAATTCGCACCACTACGTGAGCGTCGACGACGCGCAGCCGGTCACGCATCTGCGCGTGAACCTGTATCCGGACGGCGGGCTCGCGCGGCTGCGCGTGTACGGCCAGCCGCAGCGCGACTGGCGCCATGTGCCGGCCGGCGAGCTCGTCGATCTCGCGGCGATCGAGAACGGCGGCTACCTGGTGGCGGCGAACAACCAGCACTTCGGGCCGGCCTCGCAGATGCTGATGCCGGGGCGGGGCGCGAACATGGGCGACGGCTGGGAAACGCGGCGCCGCCGCGAGCCCGGCAACGACTGGGCGATCGTCGCGCTGGCGCGCCCGGGTATCATCCGGCGCGTCGAGGTCGATACGGCGTTCTTCAAGGGCAACTTTCCCGACCGCTGTTCGCTGCAGGCCGCGCAGGTCACGGGCGGCACCGACGATTCGCTCGTCACGCAGGCGATGTTCTGGGCCGAACTGCTCGGCGAGCAGAAGCTGCAGATGGATCACGTGCACACGTTCGACCTGCTCGCGGCGCTCGGCCCCGTCACGCACGTGCGCTTCAACATCTTCCCGGACGGCGGCGTGTCGCGCCTGCGTCTGTGGGGCGAGCCGGCTTGACGGAGGGCGAAGGCATGAGCGGACCCCATATCCTGCGCGTCGAGCGCCTGACCCGCGAAGCGTTCTCGCCGTTCGGCGACGTGATCGCGCTCGAAGGCGCGCGGCATTTCCCGATCAACGGCGGCACGACCGAGCGGTTCCACGATCTTGCGGCGATCGACGTCTGCGCGGACGGCGGCCGGCCGCTCGTCAGCATGTTTCGTGCGCAGCCGCGCGCGCTGCCGGTCGCGATCACGCTGATGGAGCGTCATCCGCACGGCAGCCAGGCGTTCATCCCGCTGGCGGCCGTGTCGCGCTACGCGATCGTCGTCGCGCCGGCCGGCGAATTCCGGCCCGACGCGATGCGTGCGTTCCTCGCCGAAGGCTGGCAGGGCGTGAATTACGCGAAGGGCGTGTGGCACCACCCGCTGCTCGCGCTCGACGCGGTCAGCGATTTCGTGATCGTCGATCGCGGCGGGCCGCAGCCGAACTGCGACGAGATCCCGCTCGACGACGCGTGGGCGCTGGAGTTCGAACCGGCCTGCGCGAGCGCGGCCTGACGCGCGGCGCGGCCGGCATCGGGCGCCACGCCGTGGCCGGTGCGCGGCCGCATGCTCGAGAACGTTTCCATCCGGGCCCGTTTGTCACGCGGGCCGCGTCACATTGATCCTGTCCCGAAAACGACACGGCCCGGGCGGCGAGATGCCGGCCGGGCCGTTGCGCATGCGCGAATGGTGCGGATCAGTGCTTGCGGTGCGGGCAGTTCTCGGTCGTGCAGGAACCGTACATCGCGAGCGAGTGTTCCTGGAGGCGGAAGCCGCGTTCCTTCGCGATCGCTTGCTGGCGGCTTTCGATTTCGGCGTCGAAGAACTCTTCGACGCGGCCGCAATCGAGACACACGAGGTGATCGTGGTGCGAACCTTCGTTCAGTTCGAACACGGCCTTGCCGGATTCGAAGTTGCTGCGCGTGAGCAGGCCCGCCTGCTCGAACTGCGTCAGCACGCGGTAAACCGTGGCGAGCCCGATGTCGAGCTGTTCGTTGAGCAGGTTCCGGTAGACGTCTTCGGCCGTCAGGTGACGCACGGGGCTCTGCTGGAAGATCTCGAGAATCTTGAGGCGCGGTAGGGTGGCCTTTAGCCCGATATTCTTGAGATCCGTCGGATTGGTCATGGCTAGGCATCCCTAGAGTACAATGCAGGGCTTCAATGTTACCGGCTTTTCGCCGTTCCAGAAACACGCGCGGCTCGCGACGCGGGCCAGCACGGTGACGGAAATGATCCCAGAATCTCTTTCGCACTTTCAGAGGAGTCGCATGCGGAGTGCCATCATCGCTGCCGCCGCCGTTGCCGCGCTGGCTGGTTGTTCGTCGTACGACAGCGTGACGCAGCGCATCGCGCAGAGCATCACGCCCTATCGGATCACTGTCGTGCAGGGCAACTTCGTGTCGCAGGAAAAGGCCGCGCAGCTGCAGGCCGGGATGTCGCGCGAGCAGGTCCGCGCGCTGCTCGGCACGCCGCTGCTGACCGACATGTTCCATGCCGACCGCTGGGATTACCTCTTTTACTTCAAGCGCGGCTCGACGGCAGTCGTCCAGCAGCGCGACCTCGTGCTGACGTTCTCGGGCGACCGGCTCGCGAGCTGGTCGGGTGCCGAGAACCTGCCTTCCGAACTCGACCTGCTGGCCGATATCGACGGCGATCGCGGCGGCAAGAAGGCGAAGGCCGCGGCCGCGGCGAAGCGGGCGTCCGAAGCCGCTGCCGCGAGCGCGGCGCAGGCCACCGCTGCTGCTGCCGCGAGCCCGGTTGCCGAGCCGGCATCCGGCGCGGCGGTCGACCAGGACGCGAACGCGCAGGCCGCACGCGCGGCGAACCGCGCGACCAACCAGGTATCGGGGCAGGGGGCGGCCGCGCGCCGCTTCACGCCGTCCGCGCAGGTCTCGAGCGGCGCACCGGTGCCGGGCGGCCAGCCGCCGGGCGTGGCGCCGGCGATCCAGCCGCAGTTCCAGTTCCATCGTCCGCCGCAGCCGAACGTGTCGAACGACACGGCGCAGCCCGTCGGCCCGCAGGGCTCGGACACGCTGCAGAACCAGCCGCTCACCGCGCCGGCGCAGTAAGCGGCCGGCGTGCGGAAACGGGGCGGCGTGCGCCGCCCGCCTTTAGACCTGTCGTGTAGAAAGCCATGAAGATTGCGATTGCCGGTGCATCGGGCCGTATGGGCCGGATGCTGATCGAAGCCGTTCTCAACGATTCCGACGCGCAGCTCGTCGGCGCGCTCGACCGCGCCGATTCGCCGTTCCTCGGCCAGGACGCGGGCGCGTTCCTCGGCAAGGAAACCGGGATCAAGCTGACCGACGACCTCGACGCCGTGTTCGCGCAGGCCGACTACCTGATCGACTTCACGCGTCCGGAAGGCACGATCGCGCACGTCGAAGCCGCGCTGCGCCACGACGTGAAGCTCGTGATCGGCACGACCGGCTTCACCGCCGAGCAGAAGGCGGAGCTGCAGGCCGCGGCAGGCAGGATCGGCATCGTGTTCGCGGCGAACATGAGCGTCGGCGTGAACGTCACGTTGAAGCTGCTCGAATTCGCGGCGAAGCATTTCTCGCACGGCTACGACATCGAGATCATCGAGGCGCATCACCGTCACAAGGTCGATGCGCCGTCGGGCACCGCGCTGATGATGGGCGAGGCCGTCGCCGGCGCGCTCGGGCGCTCGCTCGACGAATGTGCGGTGTACGGCCGCCAGGGCGTGACGGGCGAACGCGATCCGTCGACGATCGGCTTTGCGGCGGTGCGCGGCGGCGACATCGTCGGCGACCACACCGTGCTGTTCGCCGGGATCGGCGAACGGATCGAGATCACGCACAAGTCGTCGAGCCGCGTGTCGTACGCGCAGGGCGCGCTGCGTGCGGTCCGCTTCCTGTCGGCGCGTGGCGCCGGCCTGTTCGACATGCAGGACGTGCTCGGCCTGCGCTGACCCTCACGGGGAAACTCCGATGGCCATTCCCACCGGCGTTGTCCACTACCTCGAAAGCGGCGATGCGATCACGCACGCCGTCGCCTACGTGCTGCTGGCGATGTCCGTCGCCAGCTGGTGCTTCCTCCTCATGAAAGCCTGGCTCCTGGTCCGCGCGAAGCGGCAGGGGCCGCGCGCGCTCGCCGCGTTCTGGCGCGCGCCGTCGCTCGACGCGGGCATCGCCGCGCTCGTCGGCGCCGATCGCGAACGCGTGTTCGTGCCGCTTGCCGAAGCCGCGCGCGACGCGGCCGACGAACACGATCCGGCCGCGCTGGCCGCGCGCGTGGAGCGCAGCGAACGCGTGCTGCGCGCGCTGCGTCACGCGATGCTGCGCTCGCAGCGCCGGCTCGAGTTCGGCCAGGTGCTGCTCGCGTCGATCGGCAGCACCGCGCCGTTCGTCGGGCTGCTCGGCACCGTGTGGGGCATCTATCACGCGCTCGGCAGCATCGCCGCGAGCGGGCAGGCGCAGATCGAGAACGTCGCGGGGCCGGTCGGCGAAGCGCTGATCATGACCGCGTTCGGGCTCGTGGTCGCGATTCCCGCGGTGCTCGCGTACAACATCCTCGGGCGGCTCGTGCGGCAGCTCGCCGAGGAACTCGACGGCTTCGCGCGCGACCTGCACGTGTTCGTCTGCGCGCAGGGCGCCTGACGCGCGGCCCGGAGGAACGACCATGGCATTCGGCGGACTGGAGCACCACAAGACGTCCGCGCCGATGGCGGAGATCAACATGACGCCGCTGATCGACGTGATGCTCGTGCTGCTCGTCATCTTCATCATCACCGCGCCGCTGATGACGCACGCGATCCGGCTCGATCTGCCGAAGGTCGCGGCCAGCGTCGCGCGCGACACGCCGCAATCGGTCACGCTGTCGATCGACGACGCCGGCAAGCTGTTCTGGGACGACACGCCCGTCGCGCTCGACGCGCTGCCCGCGCGCTTTCGGGCCGCCGCCGCGGGCGCCGCGCCGCCGGAGCTGCGGCTGCGCGCGTCGCGCGCGACGCGCTACGACGTGATCGCGCAGGTGATGG
>NZ_CABVLY010000025.1 GCF_902498995.1 Burkholderia anthina | reverse complement strand
TGGCGTCCCCTAGGGGATTCGAACCCCTGTACTCACCGTGAAAGGGTGATGTCCTAGGCCTCTAGACGAAGGGGACATGATCTTTTCAGACCTGTCTGACTTTCGCTATTTACTTATCGTCAACAGCGAAGGCCGAAATTCTAACTGCTTTAAAGCATTTTGTGAAGCATTTATTACTACCACCACTGCTTCGCAAATCAATCTTTTGTTCTGTTGGTGGAGGTAAGCGGGATCGAACCGCTGACCTCTTGCATGCCATGCAAGCGCTCTCCCAGCTGAGCTATACCCCCTTGCAGAACAGAAATGAGATTATATGGACCGAATTCGAACTTGTAAATACCCTTTTTGCGATTGGAGCGAAATTTTTGCGAAGCCGACGCAACGTCACGTGTCGACGGCTTCGCGCGCCCCAACCTCAGGACAGCGCAGCCTCGATGCGCGACACGACGATGTCGCGACCGAACAGCACCAGCACCGCGTCGATCGACGGCGTATGCGTCGTACCGGCCACCAGCAGACGCACCGGCATCGCGAGCTGCGGCATCTTCAGCTTGTGCGTGCCGAGCGTCGCCTTCAGCGCGGCGGACACCGCTTCCTTCGTCCAGTCGGCCGCCTTCAACGCGGCAACGAGATCGGCCAGTGCCGGTCGCACGGCATCGGTCACGTGCTGCGCGATCGCATCGGCGTCCGGGGTCGGCACACGGTAGAACATTGCGGCACCTTCGGCGATCTCCTTGACCGTCGTCGCGCGGTCCTTCATCAGGCCGACCACCGCGTCGAGCGCCGGGCCCGTCGCGATGACCGCATCGTCGATGCCGAGCGCGTCGAGGAACGGCTTCGCCAGCGCGGCGAGGCGCGCGTTGTCGGCTTCCTTGATGTAATGGGCATTCAGCCAGCTCAGCTTGCTGTGGTCGTACTGCGCGGGCGACTTGCCGAGGTGTTCAAGATCGAACCATTCGACGAACTGCTCGCGCGAGAAGATCTCGGCGTCGCCGTGCGACCAGCCCAGACGGGCGAGATAGTTGACGACGGCCTCCGGCAGAAAGCCTGCGTCGCGATAGGCCATCACGCTCATCGCGCCATGCCGCTTGCTCATCTTCTCGCCCTGCTCGTTCAGCACGGTCGGCAGGTGCGCATAGACGGGCGGCTCGCCGCCGAGCGCATGCAGAATGTTGATCTGGCGCGGCGTGTTGTTCACGTGGTCGTCGCCCCGGATCACGTGCGTGATGTTCATGTCCATGTCGTCCACGACCACGCAGAAGTTGTAGATCGGCGTGCCGTCCGGACGCGCGATCACGAGGTCGTCGAGTTCCTCGTTCGAGATCTCGACACGGCCCTTCACCGCGTCGTCCCACACGACCGTGCCGGTCAGCGGGTTGCGGAAACGCAGCACGGGCTTCACGCCGGCCGGCGGCTCGGGCAGCACCTTGCCCGGCTCCGGACGCCAGGTGCCGTCGTAGCGCGGCTTCAGGCCGGCTTCGCGCTGGCGCTCGCGCAGCGCGTCGAGTTCCTCGGCCGACATGTAGCACGGGTACGCGAGGCCCTTCTCGAGCATCTGCGCGAGCACCTCGCGATAACGGTCCATCCGCTGCATCTGGTAGATCGGGCCTTCGTCGAAATCCAGGCCAAGCCACTGCATCCCCTCGAGGATCGCATCGACGGCTTCCTGCGACGAACGCTCGACGTCGGTATCCTCGATACGCAGCACGAACGTGCCCTTCATCTTGCGGGCGAACGCCCACGGATAAAGCGCGGAGCGGATGTTGCCGAGGTGAATGAAGCCGGTGGGACTCGGCGCGAAGCGGGTACGGACAGGACGGGTCATAAACGGTAACTCGAACGCCTGGGGCGCATGAATGATTCGACGCGGGATCGACGGCGACAGCCCGGACAGCAATGGGGCCGGCCGCGCCCGGAACGGGAAAGAAGCCGGAATTATACTCGCGCCGGTCATCGCGCCAAGCGCACCGCTTGCTTTATGATGTGCGCGCCGCGGCCGCCAGCCGGCGCCGCGCCGGCCGCCCGGATCCCGCCGCACGGCCGCTCGGAACCTATCGCCGCCGCGGGCCGCACGGCCCGCCGCCAAGCCGCCGGAGAACCATTCGATGTCGTCCCCTCGCCTGTCGCGCCGCCACTTCACGATCGCGTGCGCGTCCGCCAGCCTCGCCGCCTGCACGTCGTTCGGCGACAAGTCCCGCCCCGACAACACCGCGCAATCGCACGAGAAACCCGTGAAGATCGGCATCGCGCTCGGCGGCGGCGCCGCCCGCGGCTTCTCGCACATCGGCGTGCTGAAGGCGCTCGAGGCCCGCGGCATCCCGATCGACATCGTCGCGGGCACGAGCGCGGGCTCGGTGGTCGGCGCGTTGTACGCATCCGGAATGAGCGGGCTGCAGATCAACAAGATCGCGCTCGACATGGATCAGGCGTCGATCAGCGACTGGGCACTGCCGTTCCGCTCGCGCGGGCTGCTGCAGGGCGTCGCGCTGCAGAACTTCCTGAACAAGACGCTCAACAACCGGCCGATCGAAAAGATGACCAGGCCGCTCGGCGTCGTCGCGACCGATCTGCAGAGCGGTCAGCCGATCCTGTTCCAGCAGGGCAACACGGGGCTCGCGGTGCGCGCGTCGTGCAGCGTGCCGTCGGTGTTCGAACCCGTGAAGATCGGCAACCGCGAGTACGTCGACGGCGGTCTCGTGAGCCCCGTGCCCGCGTCGTTCGCGCGCAAGATGGGCGCGAACTTCGTGATCGCCGTCGACATCTCGGCGCGCCCGGACGGCGCGGCGACCAACAACCCGATCGAGATGCTGCTGCAGACCTTCACGATCATGGGGCAGACGATCAAGACCTACGAGCTCGACAAATACGCGGACGTCGTGATCCGCCCGAACCTCGCGGCAATGGGCGGCAGCGACTTCAACCAGCGCAACGCGGCGATTCTCGCGGGCGAGGAAGCCGTCGCGCGCATCATGCCCGAGCTGCAGCGCAAGCTCGCGGCGGCCCGCGGCGCCGCGGCCGCGTAACACGACGACGCGTGCCCCCACGCACGGCGCGCGGCAGCCGACAGCGGCTCCAGCCACCCTCGGCTGCCGATCCGCTCACCGCGCACGCTTCGCGCGCACCCAAACAAAAAACCCTGCCGCCTTTCGGTGACAGGGTTTTTGTGATCCGGCGGTTTGCCGGCGAGCGTCAGTTGTTGCCGTTCGCCGTATCGTCGCCGATCGTCGCGCGCACGCGCTGACGCAGATCGTCGGCCTTCATCGGAAACTCCGATTCGATCCGGCGCGCGCCGGTGAACCGCTTTTCCCAGTAGCCGTTGTCGAGATCGTCGACGCGAACGGTGCTGCCGGTCGACGGCGAATGCACGAACTTGTTGTCGCCGATGTAGATGCCGACGTGCGAGAACGTGCGGCGCATCGTGTTGAAGAACACGAGGTCACCCGGCTTCAGGTTGCTCATGCTGACCTTCTCGCCAACGCGGCTCATCTCTTCCGCGCGACGCGGCAGCGACATGCCGAGCGTGTCCTGGAACACGTAGCGCACGAAGCCGCTGCAATCGAGGCCGGAATCCGGGGAGTTGCCGCCCCAGCGATAGCGCACGCCGATCATGTTGAGCGCGCTGACGACGACGTCGCCTGCCTTGCCCGCCATGCCGGACAGGAACGACTTCGCGCCGCCGCTCGACGGCTGTGCACTGGTCTGCTGGAGGGAGGAATTCGACCCGATTTGAGTCGAATTCGCGACATTTTGACTAAAACTGCTGACTTCGTCGGCGAACGCGCCGGGAGCTGCTGCGAACAGGGCGCCGATGAACAGCCCGGCGATGGTGCGCGCGCATGCCTGGGTCAGGGATCGATGCTGCATTGGTCGATGGAATGTGCTTAAAAATCAGCTGATTGGCGGAAAATTTCGGTCGATACTAGCCAGCGCGTAATCGTTTGTCAAAACAAATTAATAAATACAATCGAGATAGTCAGACCATTGGACGCGTATCACGCTTTCCAGACCGCTTTCAACAGCTTTTGTGTGTAAGGATGTGACGGCTTCGTGAAGATGTCGGCGACGTCGCCGGACTCCACGACCGCCCCGCCCTGCATCACCGCGACCCGATGCGCCATCGCGCCGATCACCTCCAGGTCGTGGCTGATGAATACATAGCCGAGGTTGTATTTCTGTTGCAAATTCGCGAGCAGCTTCAGCACCTGCTGCTGGATCGACACGTCGAGCGCGGAAGTCGGCTCGTCGAGGATCAGGATGCGCGGCTCCAGCACGAGCGCACGCGCGATCGCGATCCGCTGGCGCTGCCCGCCCGAGAATTCGTGCGGATAGCGATGCAGCACCGTGCGGTCGAGGCCGACTTCACGCAGCACTGCGAGCGACTTCGCGCGGCGCGCATCGGGCGTCAATTCCGGGCGATGCAGTTCGAGCCCCTCGCCGACGATCCGCTCGATCGTGTGGCGCGGCGACAGTGAACTGAAGGGATCCTGAAAGACGACCTGCATGTTCGAGCGCAACGCGGTCTGCTCGCGGCCGCGGTAGGACGACAGCGCACGGCCCTGGAACTCGATCTCGCCGTGCGCCGTCCGCTGCAGCCCGAGCAGCGCCATCGCGAGCGTCGATTTGCCGGAGCCGGATTCGCCGACGATGCCGAGCGTCTCGCCCTGCCGCACCGACACGGATACGTCCGAGACGGCCGTCACCGGCATCGTGCCGAACCAGCCGGCAAAACCCGGCCGCTTGCGCGCGAACTGAACACTGACGTGGCGCGCATCGAGCACGACCGGCGCGATCGGCATCACCGGCGCGACCGCACGCTGCGGCCGGCTGTTCAGCAAACGCCGCGTGTACGGATGCTCCGGCTCCGCGAAGATCCGCTCGACCGGCCCGCTTTCGACCAGCTTGCCGTGCTCCATCACCGCGACCCGCTCGGCGAAGTGCCGCACGAGATTCAGGTCGTGCGTGATCAGCAGGATCGCCATCCCGCGCTTTTCCGCCTCCTCGCGCTGCAGTTCGAGCAGCAGATCGACGATCTGCGCGCGGATCGTCACGTCGAGCGCGGTGGTCGGCTCGTCGGCGAGCAGCAACCGAGGCCGGCATGCGAGCGCCATCGCGATCATCGCGCGCTGGCGTTGACCGCCCGACAACTGGTGCGGGTAGCTGTCGACACGCTTCTCCGGCTCGTCGATGCCCGTGCGCGCGAGCAGTGCAATCGCACGCTTGCGTGCCTCGGCCGCCGTCACGCCGTCGTGCAGCACGATCGTCTCGCCGATCTGCGCGCCGATCGTATACAGCGGATTGAGCGCCGTCATCGGCTCCTGGAAGATCATCGCGATATCCGAGCCGCGCAGCCCGCGCATCTGGCGCTCGCTCTTGCCGGCGAGATCATGCCCCGCGAAACGGATGGTGCCGCTCACGTCGGCATCGCGCAGCAGCCGCAGGATCGACAGCGCGGTCACGCTCTTACCCGAGCCCGACTCGCCGACCAGCGCAACGCGCTCGCCGCGGCCGATCGCGAGCGTCACGTCGTCGACGGCCACCGTGTCGCCGAAGCGTACATGCAGATGCTCGAGCGACAGCAGCGGCTCGCCCTGCTTCGATACGGCCGTATCGCTCATCGCTGGCCTCCCGCCGCGCGCACCGAGTCGGAGATCCGCGTGTCGAGCGCGTTGCGCAAGGCGTCGCCCATGAAGGTCAGCAACAGCAGCGTCGCGACCAGCACGCCGAACGTCGACAGCGAGATCCACCACGCATCGAGGTTGCCCTTGCCCTGCGCAAGCAGCTCGCCGAGGCTCGGCGTCGGCGGCGGCACGCCGAGCCCGAGGAAGTCGAGGCTCGTGAGCGCGAGGATCGCGCCGCTCATCCGGAACGGCAGGAACGTGATCACGGGCGTCAGGCTGTTCGGCAGCACGTGGCGCCAGATGATCTGCCAGTTCGTGAGCCCCATCGCGCGGGCCGCGCGCACGTAGTCCTGCATCCGGTTGCGCAGGAACTCGGCGCGCACGTAATCGGCGAGCCCGATCCAGCCGAACAGCGACAGCAGCACGATCAGCAGCAGGAAGCTCGGCTCGAAGATCGACGCGAAGATGATCAGCAGGTAAAGCTCGGGCAGCGAACTCCAGATCTCGATCAGCCGCTGCCCGACGATGTCGATGCGGCCGCCGAAGAACCCCTGCACGGCGCCCGCGGCGATCCCGAGCAGCGTGCCGATCACGGTCAGGATCAGCCCGAACTCGACCGACACGCGGAACCCGTACACGAGCCGCGCGAGCAGGTCGCGCCCCTGCGCGTCGGTACCGAGCCAGTTCGCGCGCGACGGCGGCGCCGGGTTGGGCACGGTCGAGAAGTAGTTCAGCGTGTCGTAGTAGTAGCGGTTCGGCGGGTAGACGGCGAAGTTGCCCGGCGCCTCGATCCGCTTGCGGACGTACGGATCGAGATAATCGGCCGGCGTCGGGAAGTCGCCGCCGAAGGCCGTCTCCGGATACGCATGGAACATCGGGAAATAATAGTGGCCGTCGTAGCGCACGACGAGCGGCTTGTCGTTCGACCACAGCGGTGCCGCGAGGCTTGCCGCGAACGCGATGACGAAGATCACGAAGCTCCAGTAGCCGAGACGCTGCTGGCGAAAGCGCCGCCATACGCGGCGCGCGGGAGACGGCGACACGCGCGCGCGCGCCGCGTCGATGCGGGACGACACGGCTACCCGACTCATCGCGCACCTCGCCCGGCGACGCCGGGCATGCGGGCAGGCGCGCCGGCAAGCGGCGTGCGAACGGACGGTTTCATGTCAGCGCTCCAGGTTGTCGAATTGAATGCGCGGGTCGACCCACACGTAGCAAAGATCGGAGATCAGCTTGGTTGCAAGCCCGATCAGCGTGAACAGGTACAGCGTGCCGAGCACGACCGGATAATCGCGCCGCACGACCGACTCGTACGACAGCAGCCCGAGGCCGTCGAGCGAGAACAGCGTCTCGATCAGCAGGCTGCCCGTGAAGAACGCGCCGATGAACGCGGCCGGAAAGCCGACGATCAGCGGCAGCATCGCGTTGCGGAACACGTGCTTCCACAGCACGGTGCGCTCGGCGAGCCCTTTCGCCCGCGCGGTCAGCACGTACTGCTTGCGGATCTCGTCGAGAAACGCATTCTTCGTGAGCATCGTGACGACGGCGAAGCTGCCGACGACCGACGCCGTGATCGGCAGCGCGATGTGCCACAGATAATCGAGCACCTTGCCGATCAGCGACAGCTGGTCGAAGTTGTCCGACGTGAGCCCGCGCAGCGGGAACAGCTGCCAGAACGAGCCACCGCCGAACAGCACGAGCAGCAGCACGCCGAGCACGAAACCGGGAATCGCATAGCCGACCAGCACGACGAGGCTCGTCGCGACGTCGAACGGCGAGCCGTTGCGCACGGCCTTCGCGATGCCGAGCGGCACCGAGATCAGGTAGGTGATGAAGAACGTCCACAGGCCGATGCTGATCGACACCGGCAGCTTCTGCACGATCAGCGACCACACGCTCTGGTGCCTGAAGTAGCTGTCGCCGAGATCGAAGCGCGCGAAGCGCTTCAGCATCAGCCAGTAGCGCTCGAGCGGCGGCTTGTCGAAGCCGTACAGCGCCTTCAGCTGCGCGAGCTGCTGCGCGTCGACGCCCGTATGCGCGCGCATGCCGAACGGCGTCGCGCCCTGCTCCGTCGCGCCCTTGCGCAGCTCCTGCACGGCCTGCTCGACGGGGCCGCCGGGCACGAACTGGATCACCGCGAACGTGAGCGTGAGCACGCCGACGAGCGTCGGGATCATCAGCAGCAGGCGTTTGAGGATGTAGCTCCACATAGGACGTCGACTCGCGATCGATAGGCTGGGTTGAACGAAGGGCCGGCAGGTTTCAGCGATCGGGCTTGGCCCACCAGGTCGACACGACCCAGCCCTCGGCCGAATAGTACAGCGGCAGCGTTTGCGGATAGGCGAGCGAGCGCTTGTACGCGATCCGGTGCGTGGTGCTGTACCACTGCGGAACCGCGTAATAGCCGTGCATCAGCACGCGGTCGAGCGCATGCGTCGCATCGAGCAGTTCGTCGCGGGTCTGCGCGGTGCCGAGCGCGTGCAGCAACGCGTCGACGGCCGGCGACTTCAGGCCGATGATGTTGTCGGAGCCCGGTTCGTCGGCGAACTTGCTGTCGAAGCGCGAGAACTGCTCGGCACCGGGCACCTGCACGCCCGGATAGCGGATCGTCGTCATGTCGTAGTCGAACGCGTCGAGCCGTTTTTGCAGCAGCGCATAGTCGGCCGTGCGAAAACGCGCGTCGATGCCGAGCTTCGCGAGATTGCGCTGGTAGGCCGTCACGATGCCTTCCATCGCCGCGCCCGAGTCGTCGAGGATCTCGAACGTGAACGGCTCGCCCTTCGCATTGCGCAGCGTGCCGTCGCGGTAGGTCCAGCCGGCTTGCGCGAGCAGCGCACGGGCCTTCAGCAGGTTCGCGCGCAGCGAGCCCGGCGGATGGGTGTCGGGCTGCACGACCATCGGGCCGAACACGGCCGGATCCAGCTGCGCGCGCAGCGGCGCGAGCAGCTGCAGCTCGCCCGGGCCCGGCGTGCCCGTTGCCTGCAGGTCGGTGTCGGCGAAATAACTGTCGAGGCGCGTGTATGCGCCGTAGAACAACTGGCGGTTCAGCCATTCGAAATCGAACGCGAGATCGAGCGCCTGGCGCACGCGCACGTCGCGAAACAGCGGCCGGCGCAGGTTCATGAAGAAACCCTGCATGCCCGCGCCGTTGTGCTGGCGGAATTCGCGCTTCACGAGCTCGCCGCTGTCGAAGCGCTTGCCGACGTCGCGCCGCGCCCAGTTGCGCGCGATGTATTCGACGAGCACGTCGTACTCGCCGGCCTTGAACGCCTCGAGCCGCGCGACGCCGTCGCCGTACAGCTTGTAGACGATCCGCTCGAAGTTGTTGGTGCCGACCCGCACCGGCAGGTCGGCACCCCAGTACGCGGGATTGCGCCGGTACGTGATCGTGCGGCCGTTGTCGTAGCGCTCGATCAGGTACGGCCCGCTGCCGATCGGCTGCTCGAACGCGAGCTGGTCGAACGGGATGCGCGAGCCGTCCGCGCGCAAGCCCCACTTGCGCGAGAACACCGGCACGCCGCCGGCGATCAGCGGCAACTCGCGATTCGCACTGCGGAACTCGAAGCGCACGGTCGCCGGGTCGACCACCACGGCCTTCGCGATGTCGGCGAAATACGCGCCGAATTGCGGCGCGGCGAGCTTGCTCTTCAGCGTGTCGAACGAATACTTGACGTCGTCGGCCGTGACCGGGTCGCCGTTGGAGAAGCGTGCGCGCGGGTTCAGATGGAATGTGACCGCGCGGCGGTCCGGCGCGATCTCGATGTTGTCGGCGAGCAGCCCGTAAGCGGAAGCCGGTTCGTCGAGGCTGCCCGTCGCGAGGCTCTCGAACAGCATGTCGATGCCCGGCGCGGGGTTGCCGCGCATCGTGAACGGATTGAACTTGTCGAACGACGTGAGCCGGTTCGGGTTGGCGAGCACGAGCGTGCCGCCCTTCGGCGCGTCCGGATTGACGTAGTCGAAATGCTTGAAGCCCGGCGGATATTTCGGCTCGCCGTATTGCGCGATCGCATATGCTGCGTGTGCGGCCGTCGCGGCCAGCACCGCCTGTACTGCCAATACTGCCGCCGTGCGGCCGGCAGCCTGTACGGCATGTGCGGCGCCGAAGCGGATGCGCGCGGCGACAGCCCGGGGCGAACCCTTCGTCATAGAGGCCCTGTCGGTCGATTGATGGGTGTAACGAGGGTCGATTCTACCCATTCAATTCGACGTCGAGCCAGCTTGCGGGCGTTCGCGCGTGGCGCCGGCGCATCGCGCCGCATGCATGCCGTCCGCTCAAGGCAAAAGAAAACCGCCACGCGGGCGGTTCTCCTCCCCTCCTGCGCATACGCATCGCGCATGCGCCGCATGTCGATCAGTGCCGGTGACCGTTGTTCCAGTGACCACGCCCATGATCGCCGCCCCAGCCGCGGCCATGATGGCGATACCACTCGTCGCGACCCCAGTAGCGGCGGCCGTCCCAGTAGCGGTCGCCGTGCCAGCCGATCACGATCGCCGGCGCGGGCGCATACACGGGCGCCGGCTGATAGACGACCGGCGGCGGCGGCGCGTACACGGGCGCGGGCGCGACGTAGACCGGAGCCGGCACGCCGACGTTGATCCCGACATTGACTCCCGCCATTGCTGCGCCCGACACGAGCAAGGCCGTCATACCGGTCAAGAGCGAGGCAACACGCAAAGTCTTCATGGATTCCTCTTTGAGTTGTGTCATGTGTGATTCGACTATAACGGCAAGCGCCGTCCCAGCATATTTCAAGTTTGTAAGAACTGATGCGCGGCGTCGCAACGGGAAGCGCCCGCTAACGTCTTGTAACAATTGACGGCCCGATCACGGCCCTGCGCGCCGCTCCGGCCCGCCCGCCGGGCTTCTCGCCCGGACTCGCGTCGAATCATACTGCGTCCGGACGCTCGTTCGCCGTGCCAATGCAATTGAAATGATGCGCGCGGATTTCGCAGGCGAAAAAAAAGCGGCACCCGCGTGCCGCTTCTTCATGGCCGGCGCGTTGCGCCGCGACGTCGCTCAGCGCGACATCATGTTCATGCTGACGTTGTGCATCACCCACAACGTCCCGACGATCAGGATCGCCGCGGTCAGCACCGTATAGCTGAACGCCATCACGTTCCAGCGCTGGCCCGACGAACCGTTCATGTGCAGGAAGTACACGAGGTGCACGACGATCTGCACGAACGCGAGCGCGGCAAGCGCGATCAGCGACGCGTGCGGCGACAGCACGCCTTCCATCACCAGGCCGAACGATGCGGCCGTGAGCAGCACCGACAGGATGAAGCCGGCGACATAGCCGCCGACGCTGCCGTGCCCTTCTTCGAGTTGAGACGAATGCGAATGGGCCATTTAGATCACGCTCGCAAGATAGACAAAGGAAAACACGCAGATCCACACGATGTCGAGGAAGTGCCAGAAGAGGCTCAGGCACGTCAGACGACGCAGATCGCGATCGGTCAGGTCGCCGCCGCGCAGCACGATCTGCCCGGCGAGCACGACCATCCACAGCAGGCCGGCCGTCACGTGCAGGCCGTGCGTGCCGACCAGCGTGAAGAATGCCGACAGGAACGCGCTGCGTTGCGGGCCCGCGCCTTCCGCGATCAGGTGCGAGAACTCGCGCAGTTCCATCGTGAGGAACGCCGCGCCGAGCAGGAACGTCACCGCCAGCCAGGCGAGCAGCGCGCCGCGCCGTTGCTTGTACGCGGCCAGCATCGCGAAGCCGTAGGTGATGCTCGACAGCAGCAGCGCGGCGGTTTCCAGCGCGACGCCCGGAATGTCGAACAGGTCCTTCGCGGTCGGACCGCCCGCGTACTGGTTGCCCAGCACGGCGAACGTCGCGAACAGCGCCGCGAAGATCACGCAGTCGGTCATCAGATACAGCCAGAAGCCGAACACCGAGTGCGACGGCGGATGGCCGTCGTGCTCGAGCAGGGTTGCGCTCAAGGTTTTCTGCAACATCAGTTGGCCTCCAGTTCCACGTCGTCGACACGCGTGGCCACGCGCACCGCCGGTTGCTTCTCTTCGATCTTGCGCACCTTGGTCGCCGGGATGTAGTAGCCGTCGTTGTCACGCGAGCTATAGATCACGAGCGTCGCGACGATCCCGACCAGGCCGCCGATCGCCATCCACCAGATGTGCCACACCAGCGCGAAGCCCAGCACGAGGCTGAAGATCGCGACCACGAGACCCGCACACGTATTCGACGGCATATGGATGTCGCGGATCGACGCCGGGTTAGGACGGGCATCGCCACGTGCCTTCATGTCGGCATACGCGTCCAGCGTGCGCACTTGCGGGGTCACCGCGAAGTTGTAGTCCGCCGGCGGCGACGTGGTGGCCCACTCGAGCGTGCGGCCGCCCCACGGATCGCCCGTGGTATCGCGGTATTCCGGCAGGTTGCGGTTGCGGATGCTGACGACCAGTTGCAGCAGCTGGCATGCGATGCCGATCGCGATCAGCACGGCGCCGAATGCGGCGACCAGCAGCCACGGATGCCATGCCGGGTTGTCGTAGTGGTTCAGACGACGCGTCATGCCCATGAAGCCGAGCACGTACAGCGGCACGAATGCGACATAGAAGCCGACCTGCCAGAACCAGAATGCAGCCTTGCCGAGCTTCTCGTTCAGCTTGAAGCCGAACGCTTTCGGGAACCAGTAGTTGAAGCCCGCGAGATAGCCGAACAGCACGCCGCCGATGATCACGTTATGGAAGTGCGCGATCAGGAACAGGCTGTTGTGCAGCACGAAGTCCGCACCCGGAATCGCCATCATCACGCCGGTCATCCCGCCGATCGTGAACGTGACCATGAAGCCGATCGTCCACAGCACGGGCGTCGTGAATTCGATCCGGCCGCGATACATCGTAAACAGCCAGTTGAACACCTTCACGCCGGTCGGGATCGCGATGATCATCGTCATGATGCCGAAGAACGCGTTCACGTTCGCGCCGGAGCCCATCGTGAAGAAGTGATGCAGCCACACGAGGAACGACAGCACCATGATCGCGCAGGTCGCGTACACCATCGTCTTGTAGCCGAACAGCGGCTTCTTCGAGAACGTCGCGATGACTTCCGAGAAGATGCCGAACGCCGGCAGGATCAGGATGTAGACCTCGGGATGGCCCCACGCCCAGATCAGGTTCAGGTACAGCATCGCGTTGCCGCCGGCTTCGTTCGTGAAGAAGTGCATGCCGAGGTAACGGTCGAGACCGAGCAGCGCGAGCGTCGCGGTCAGGATCGGGAACGACGCCATGATCAGCACGTTCGTGCAGAGGGCCGTCCACGTGAACACCGGCATCTTCATCAGCGTCATGCCGGGCGCGCGCATCTTGATGATGGTCACGAAGAAGTTCACGCCGGTCAGCAGCGTGCCGACACCCGATATCTGCAATGCCCACAGGTAGTAGTCGACCCCTACCCCCGGACTGAACTGCAGCTCCGACAGCGGCGGGTAGGCGAGCCAGCCCGTCTGCGCGAATTCGCCGATCACGAGCGAGATGTTGATCAGGATCGCGCTGACCGCCGTCATCCAGAAGGAGAGCGAGTTGATGAACGGGAACGCGACGTCGCGCGCGCCGATCTGCAGCGGCACGACGAGGTTCATCAGGCCGACCATGAACACCATCGCCATGAAGAAGATCATGATCACGCCGTGTGCCGTGAAGATCTGGTCATAGTGGTGCGGCGGCAGGTAGCCGGGCGCGTTGTACGCGAGCGCGAGCTGCATGCGCATCATGATCGCGTCGGCGAAGCCGCGCAGCAGCATGATCAGCGCGACGATGATGTACATCACGCCGAGTTTCTTGTGGTCGACCGTCGTCAGCCATTCCGTCCACAGCCACTTCCAGCGGCCGGTGATCGTCAGGCCGGCGAGCACGCCCAGCACGGCCAGCCCCATGAAGGCGCCGGCCACCATGATGATGGGCTGATCGAACGGGATCGCCGATAGTGTGAGTTTGCCGAACATGCGTTACCCCTTCGTGCCGCAGGCGGCGTCCTTCAGATCGAGGACGTGGCCATCGTTGTATTTCGCGATGATGTTGTGGAAGAGCCGCGGATCGACCGACGAGAAGTAGCGCACCGGCGCCTTCTCGCTCGGCTGAGCGACCGAGCCGTACACGGTCGCGTCGAGACGATCAGGCGATGCCTTGACCTTCTGCACCCAGGCATCGAACTGCTCGCGCGGCTCGGCCAGCGTGCGGAACTTCATGTCGGAGAAGCCGCGGCCGCTGAAGTTGGCCGACGTGCCCGCGTAGTCGCCGGCTTCGTCGGCGATCAGGTGCAGGCGCGTCTGCATGCCGGCCATCGCGTAGACCTGGCCGCCGAGCTGCGGAATAAAGAACGAGTTCATCACCGAATCCGACGTGATGCGGAAGTTCACCGGCGTACCGACCGGAATCGCGAGCTGGTTCACCGACGCGATGCCGAGTTCCGGATAGATGAACAGCCACTTCCAGTCGAGCGCGACGACCTCGACGTCGATCGGCTTCACCGACGATTCGAGCGGCTTGTACGGATCGAGCTCGTGCGTGGTCTTCCACGTGAGCACGCCGAGGAACAGGATGATCAGCGTCGGCACCGTCCAGATCACGATTTCGATCGCGGTCGAGTGCGACCAGTTCGGCGCATAGGCGGCGTTGCGATTCGACGCGCGATAACGCCACGCGAACCACAGCGTGAGCAGAATCACCGGCACGACGACGACCAGCATCGCCCACGTGGAGGTTGCGATCAGCGCCTTTTCGGCGGCACCGACACTTCCTTTCGGATTTAGTACATCTAAATTACAGCCTGACAGGCTCAGCGCCGCGCCGATTGACATCAGCGCCGTCCAGCCTTTTGAAGCTTTTCTTTTCATCACACAGCCCGAGGGGTCATTGAATCCGTAGCGTATGCCCGATGCGCATTCGATCCACGAAAGTGGACCGAATCATACGTCGCGCGAGCACGATGAAAAACCGGTGGATGCGGAAAATCATCATTGCAAAATCTGCCGTGAGACAGATTGTCGCGGGGCAATTTCACGCAGCCGGAAGTGGGCAGGTGCGCTCGGCACCCGCTCCGATGGATGCGCGCGCAACGACTGCATCGTCGTGCGATGCGGCCATCGTGCGCGGTGCACTGCGGTCAGTTGCGTGCCGAGGCCATGTAGGCCGGCTGCGGCGGCGTGATGCCGTCCCCTACCGGCACCTTCGAGCGGCTGGCGTCTTCGATCAGTTGCGCGACGGTCGGATCGATTGCATCGGTGAACGGCTTCGGATAGATGCCGACGCCCAGCACGATCAGCGCGAACGATGCGAACACCGCGATCTCGCGACGGCTGAGGTCGGAGAGCTTCGCGACACGTGCGTGATCGATCTTGCCGAACACGACGCGCTTGATCATCCACAGCGTGTACGACGCGCTGAGGATCAGCGTGAGCGCCGCGATGGCGCCGATCCAGAAGTTGAAACGGATCGCGCCCATGATGACCATGAACTCGCCGACGAATCCCGACGTGCCCGGCAGGCCGACGTTGGCCATCGCGAACAGCACCGCGAACATCGCGAAGCGCGGCATCACGCCGGCCACGCCGCCGTATGCGGCGATCTCGCGCTGCTTGGTGCGATCGACCAGCACGCTTACGCACAGCAGCATTGCGCCCGCGACGAAGCCGTACGAGACGAGTTGCACGATCGCGCCTGCGACGCCGATCTGGTTGAACAGGAACAGGCCGAGCGTGACGATCCCCATGTGCGCGACCGTCGAGTACGCGAGCAGCTTGGTGAGATCGGTCTGCGCGAGCGCGACCAGGCTCGCGTAGACGATCGCGAACAGCGACAGCGCGATCACGGCCGGCGCGAAGAAGTGAGCTGCATCCGGCGTGATCGGCAGCGCGAAGCGCAGGAAACCGTAACCGCCGAGCTTCAGCATCGCGAGCATCAGCGCGGCGCCCGTCGGGCCGTCCGTGTAGACGTCGCGCAGCCACGTGTGAACCGGCCACATCGGCACCTTGACCGCGAACGCGGCGAAGAAGCCGAGGAACACCAGCAACTGCGGCGAGAAACCGAGCTCCAGCGTGCGCCATGCGTTCATGTCGAACGTATGCGACTTCGCATACAGGTAGAGCATCGCCATCAGCAGCAGCAGCGAACCCGCGAACGAGATGAAGAAGAACTTCACCGCCGCGTACACACGATGCTCGCGGCCCCACGTACCGATCAGCAGGTACAGCGGAATCAGCGTCGCCTCGAAGAAAATGAAGAACAGCAGCCCGTCCTGCGCGACGAACACGCCGACCATCAACCCCGACAGGATCAGGAACGACGCGTAATACTGCGCGATGCGAACCGTGATCGATTCCCACGATGCGATCACCACGATGAGCGTCGTGAATGCGGTCAGCACGACGAGCCAGAGCGATGCGCCGTCGATGCCGACACGCCAGCCCGAGTTGAATGCCGCAAGCCAGTCGCGGGTTTCGACAAACTGCATCGCAGCCGAATGCGAATCGAAACCGGCGACGAGCGGGACGACCGCTGCCAGCCCGATCAGTGCGCCGATGAGCGCGATCAACCTCGTGCGATTGGGATGATGGTCGCTGCCGGCACGTAGCAGGCACGCGCCGACCAGGATCGGAGCCCAGATCGCCAGGCTCAGAAAGGGAAAATCATGCATGTCAACAAACCTAGAGAGGGTCGCGCACTGCATCGGGACAGGCGGGACGAAAGAATCGAAACCAAATCGTAAGATAGATTTCGCGAATCACCCTTGTTGGCGAAATGTAAAGCAACGTCAGAACGAAGTTTGACGCGGCTCAAGCGCAATCGGGTTAACGAGGATAAATCGATTGGAGAAATTTTGCATCGCAACAGACTCTAGTTCTTCGGCGCACTCACAACCAGCTGATTTTTATACGTAATTTTTTGTATTATCAGAAGCCGTGACACCCAAGAATCGGTGCGATGCCGCATTTTTGACGTCAGACCGCTGTTTTGGCGTGCCTGAACAGGATGCCCGGAACGGTGGGCGCGTCCGGCATGAATCTTACATTCGTACTTTCATTTAACTTACATTTTCCCGTCATCAAAATACCCACTGAAGGCGCGCGATACCGCGCGCGTCGCAGCCCTTCCGGCTAGAGCTGATGACTCAACCGGTCCCATATGCGCATCGCCACCGCGCGGTAGTGGTTGTGTTGCGCGGGGAAATGAACGAAGCGACTGTCGCGCGTGGCATAAACCGGCGAAGTCGCGAGCGTGATCGCGTCGACGATATAGCGCGCGTCGATCATGCCCGCCCGCAGCAACTCGACATAGATGGCCTGCTGATCGCCGCCGCTCGCGTAGACGGACGATCGATCGTCGAAGCTCTCGATACGCGCGCACATGCGCTCGACCAGTTCGCGCATCGGCGCGACATTGCGCACGCCGATCATGCACGAGTTGATCGCCCAGGCCGTATGGTCGGTGCCGATCACGAAATCGCGGCCGTCGATCACACCGTCGACCGGCTGACTCTGGTCGATCGCGAGGATGTCCGCGTCGACCCAGAACACGAACGCATGATCCGGCAGATGTTCGCGAATCAGATGCAGCTTCGCCCAGTTCGCGTCGATGCCGGCCGGCAGGAACGCCGGCGGCTCGCGATACGCATGGTACGCATAGCCGTGGCGCGTGCAGTAGCGCACGAAGTTCTCCTCGTGCAGATCGCCGTAACCGGCGATGTGCGACGTGTGCAGGCTCACGAACGCAATGCGCGCATGCGGATTCACGTGTCGCGCCGGCTCGCGCGGCCGCTGCTGCGCGGCACGCCAGTCGTCCATCGCGCGCGGCTGCTCGCCGCGCCGGGCCCGCGCCGCATCGTCGACGAGTGCGACCACGTAGCGAAAGTCGTAGTCGGGCGGCGGCGCCCACTCGCCGTCCGTCTGCCGCCATTCGGGCGCATGGTGCGCGACGAGCGGATCTGCGACGACGACGGCATCGATCGCATACGCATCGGCCCACACCGTTTGGGCCGACGCGAAATAGCCGCTCGCGAGCGGCTGATCGAACGGCAGCGGCGAAAAATGCGCGGCAAGCAGCGTCGCTTCGCATGCGTGTCGCCGCGCCGGCAGGCGCATCACCCACTCGCCCAGTTCGACCGCGAGCTTGCGCAAGCGCTCGCGCACGTCGGGCACGTTGCGAAAGATCATGCCGCTTGCCGCGGGTAGCGGCGATTGCGGCGTCTGCGTCGTGACGATCGCGTCGTAACCGTTCGCGACATCCGGCAGCGCATGCTGGCCGAATACGACCGAGAACGGATCGAGCACGAGCAGCAACGCCCCCTGCTCCATCGCGACGAGTTGCGCGACGATCGCGTGGTACTTGTGCAGCACCTGCTGGCGCTCGCCGTACACATGCATGCCGTCGACGATCGCATGCCGGTAGCCGTGGCATCCTGCGTAACGCTCGTGGTTGGCAACGAGCCCGTCGACGGGTCGATGAGAAAGAAAAGTCAGTACGGAATGCATGCGTGCCAGGACTCCAGCTTGGGGCGCGACGGGCGATACGCCTATTTAGCGCATGTGCGTCGCTCAAGTCGAGCATTGCTTGGCTGTCCGGACCCAGTGCGTGCCGATCGGCGAGTCCAAAAAACGAAGGGGGAAAAGAAAAAGCCCCGCAAGTCCGAGAACTTGCGGGGCTTTGTCACCGCTTTTGGCGGAGACGGAGGGATTCGAACCCTCGATCCAGGTTTTGGCCCAGATGCTCCCTTAGCAGGGGAGTGCCTTCGACCTCTCGGCCACGTCTCCCAAACTTTCGCTCGCACCAGGGAGGCAGTGCGACGAGAACGAGATAATATAGGGTTTCGAACCGGTCGTCAATTTCCGTGATGCACTTTCTTCAATGCATCACAAAAAATTCACGCTGCCTGATCGAGCTCGAATGCCTTGTGCAGTGCGCGGACGGCCAGCTCCATGTATTTCTCGTCAATCAGCACCGAAATCTTGATTTCGGACGTCGAGATCATCTGGATGTTGATGCCCTCTTCCGACAGCGTGCGGAACATCTTGCTCGCGACGCCCACGTGCGAACGCATGCCGACGCCGACGACCGACACCTTCGACACCTTCGGGTCGCCCTGCACGCGCTCGGCGCTCACATGGCCCTGCACCTGGTTGGTCAGGATGTCCATCGCCTTCTGGTAGTCGCCGCGACCGACCGTGAACGTGAAGTCCGTCTTCCCTTCGACGCTCTGGTTCTGGATGATCATGTCGACATCGACGTTCGCGTCGGCGACCGGGCCGAGGATCTGATACGCGATGCCGGGCTTGTCGGGCACGCCCATCACAGCAATGCGTGCTTCGTCGCGCTGGAACGCGATGCCGGAAATGACTGCCTTTTCCATGGTCTCGTCTTCTTCAAAAGTAATCAGGGTGCCCGAGCGCATTTCTTCGTCGAGCGCAATCAGCGGATCGGTCAGGCTCGACAGCACACGCGTCTTCACCTGGTATTTGCCGGCGAATTCGACCGAGCGGATCTGCAGGACCTTCGAGCCGAGGCTGGCCATTTCCAGCATTTCCTCGAACGTCACGCGATCGAGGCGTCGCGCCTCTTCGACCACGCGCGGATCGGTCGTGTAGACGCCGTCGACGTCCGTGTAGATCAGGCACTCTTCGGCACCCAGCGCGGCCGCCACCGCCACCGCCGACGTATCCGAGCCGCCACGGCCCAGCGTCGTGATGTGGCCGTCCGGATCGACACCCTGGAAGCCCGTGATGATCACGACCTTGCCTGCGTTCAGATCGGCCTTCACGCGTTCGTCGTCGATCGAGTGGATACGCGCCTTCGTGAAAGCGCTGTCCGTCTTGATCGGCACTTGCCAGCCTGCATAGCTCACGGCTTCGACGCCGATTTCCTGCAGCGCGATCGACAGCAGGCCGACGCTGACCTGCTCGCCGGTCGATGCGATCATGTCGAGCTCACGCGGGCTCGGCTGGCTCGAAATCTCTTTCGCGAGACCGAGCAGACGGTTGGTTTCGCCGGACATCGCGGACGGCACGACCACCATCTGGTGCCCGGCCTGATGCCATTTTGCGACGCGTTTCGCGACGTTCTTGATGCGCTCGACCGAGCCCATCGAAGTGCCGCCGTATTTGTGTACGATGAGTGCCATTGTCGTTCTGAACTGGAGGAGAAACCGCACGGGCGCGCTGGACAGGCCGCGTTGCCGTTCGGTCACGCGGCTTGTGGCTGTGGACGGACGACGAGGGGGACGGCTGGGACGCAACACGCAAGCGTGACGGATTTTGCCCGGAAGGCCGATCAGGCCGCGCAAACCGGGTACGTCACGCGGAAAACCTGCACAAATCGCTCAAAAATCGAGCCGAGCAAACGACCGAGCGTACCCGATAGACGCCCGCTTGACAAGCCGCTCGCCGCGCCGGCGGGCGTTCCGGCGCTGTTTACCAAATGGTGAAAACCGGCGAGCGAGCGCGCCGCCGGAAACCTGCCGCGGCTACGCGATCAGCAGGTCGGGACGCCACTCGATCCGGCGCCACGCCCCGCCGCCGGACAACCCGTCGCCGTGATTGACGCCGAGCCGCGGCACGTAGACGAGCCGGTCGCCCGCGAACAGCAGCGGCACGTCGCGCTGCCATGCCGGCACGCCGCGCTCCTGGAACAGGTTCTTCAACGTGCGGCCCGGGCCGCCGGGCGACGTACGCATCCGCTCGCCGCCCGCGCGGGCACGCGCGGCGAGCGCCGCGGCGCGCAGCAGCGCCTCCGGCACCGCGCCGTCGCTGCCGGCTTCGGCCGGCGCGAACACGAACGTGCCGCGCCACGCCGGCAGGCGCCAGATTTCCTGTCCGTCCCAGCCGAGCACCGATTCCGGATGCGGCGTCCCGGTGCCGTCATCGGCCGGCTCGGCACTGTCGCCCGCCTCCCAGTACACGACATCGCGATACAGCCGCAGGCACTGGCCCGCATGATCGACACGCAACGCATGCGCATCGTGCGCGGCCCGCAACTGCCGCATCATGTTCGCGAGCCGGCCGGCGGACGCACCCGGCAAGCCGAGCCGGCGCATCCAGAAACGCAGCAGGTTCGCGCCGCGCGTGTCGTCGAACGCGACCAGCGCATCGCGCGACAGCGCGCGTCCGTCGTCGCGCGCGGCGGTCGCGAAATCCAGTTCGGCCAGATCGTCGAGCAGCCGCTGCGCGGCGGCCGCATGCTGGGCCGCGCGGCCCAGCGCATCGCGAAAGCCCGGAAAATGCACGGCAAGCGCCGGCAGCACGTCAATACGCAGCGCATTGCGCGCATAACGCGTGTCGCCGTTCGATTCGTCGTCGATCCATGTGAGCTCGCGCTGCGCCGCATAACGCTCCAGTTGCGCGCGCAACAATCGCAGCAGCGGGCGCACGCGCTCGACGCGAGTACCTTCCGGGCGGTAGCGCGGCGCCATCGCGGCCAGACCGGCGATCCCCGCGCCGCGCAGCAACTGCAGCAGCACCGTCTCGGCCTGGTCGTCCGCATGCTGCGCGACCCATAGCGCGACCGTGCCGTGACGTTCGCACATCGCGTCGAGCACCGCGTAACGACGCTCGCGCGCCGTCGCCTCGATACCGAGGCCGCTGTCGCGCGGCACGTCGACGCGCTCCGCGTCGGACGCGACGCCGAGCCGGTCGGCCGTCGCTTGCGCGTGCGCGACCCATGCGTCGGCGTTCTCGCTCAGGCCGTGATGCACATGCAGCGCCACGCAACGCGCAGCGCCCGCGACGCGCACGGCCGCGTCGAGCAGCACCGTCGAGTCGAGGCCGCCGCTGTACGCGATCGCGATACGTGCATCGGGCGGGACGTCGGAAAGCGCAACGCCGACCGCATCGAGTACGACGCGGTCGGCGGAGAATTCGGTCGGGGGGATCACGAGAGAAGCGCGCGCCGCACGGCGCGCGATGCGAGCACGCCGGTCATGCGCCGGGCGTGGTTTCCTTGAACTTGCCGTAGGCCATCAGGCGCTCGAAGCGACGCTCGCGCAACGCATCGATGCTCATGCCCTGGAACTGACGCAGCGAATCGGCAAGCGCGCGACGCAGCAGCGCGGCCATGCCCTTCGGATCGCGATGCGCGCCGCCGAGCGGCTCGTTGATGATCTTGTCGATCAGGCCGAGCGCCTTCAGTCGATGCGCGGTCAGGCCCAGCGCTTCCGCGGCTTCGGGCGCCTTCGCGGCGCTCTTCCACAGAATCGACGCGCAGCCTTCCGGCGAGATCACCGAATAGGTCGAGAACTGCAGCATCATCACGGTGTCGGCCACGGCGATCGCGAGCGCGCCGCCCGAACCGCCCTCGCCGATCACGGTCGTGATGATCGGCGTCTTCAGTTCGGCCATCACGTACAGGTTGCGGCCGATCGCTTCCGACTGGCCGCGCTCTTCCGCGCCGATGCCCGGGTACGCGCCCGGCGTGTCGACGAACGTGAAGATCGGCAGCCCGAACTTCTCGGCGAGACGCATCAGGCGTTCGGCCTTGCGATAGCCTTCCGGACGCGGCATCCCGAAGTTGCGCGCAGCGCGCTCCTTCGTGTCGCGGCCCTTCTGATGGCCGATCACCATGCACGGGTGGCCGCCGAAACGCGCGAGACCGCCGACGATCGACAGGTCGTCCGCGAACGCGCGGTCGCCATGCAGCTCGTGAAAATCGGTAAACAGTTCCGCAACGTAATCGAGCGTGTACGGACGCTGCGGATGCCGCGCGATCTGCGAAACCTGCCACGGCGACAGATTCGCGTAGAGGTCTTTCGTCAGTTGCTGGCTTTTCTTCGACAGCCGCTCGATTTCTTCCGAAATATCGACAGCCGAGTCGTCCTGCACGAATCGCAGCTCTTCGATCTTGGCCTCGAGTTCGGCGATCGGCTGTTCGAAATCCAGAAACGTGGTCTTCATGTGTTCGAATCCTTGGGTCTTGCGGCAGCGCGTATTCTACCCGCGCAGACGATACGCAAGACCGGTTCTCAACTATTGATGTTTAAAACCCGATAGCCGTCAATCAGGCGTCGGCGTCAGGCGCGTCGAGGCTGCGCCACATGTACCAGGTCGCGACGGTGCGCCACGGCTCCCAGTTGGCGGCCACTTCCCGCGCCTCGCTGCGCGTGACGGGTTCTCCGCTGAAGTAATTGACGCTGATCGCGCGGATCAGGCCCGGATCGTCGAGCGGCAGCACGTCCGGCCGCGACAGGTTGAAGATCAGGAACATCTCGGCCGTCCAGCGGCTGATGCCGCGGATCTGCGTGAGTTCCGCGATCACGTCCTCGTCGTCCATCGACGTCCATTTGTCGACGTGCAGCGCGCCGGACACGAAGTGTTGCGCGAGATCGAGAATGTATTCCGTCTTGCGCTTGGACAACCCGCACGCAATCAGCTTGTCCGCGCCGAGCCGGATGACCGGCTGCGGTGCGAGTTTCGGACACGCATCCTCGATGCGCGCCCACAGCGCCTGTGCGGACGGCACCGAGATCTGCTGGCCGACGACCGAACGCGCGAGCGTGACGAACGGATCGCCGCGCTTCACGAGATGCGCGGGACCGAACTTCGGAATCAGCTTCTTCATGATCCGGTCGCGCTTGACGAGATCGGCGCACGCCTTGTCCCAGTATGCGGGACGCACGACGCCATCGACGCCGTCGGCTGCCGCCTCGGACGCACGCGTCTTGCGGGCCGCGTCGGCGGCCGCCATCGCCGCTTCCGGCTGCACCGCATCCGCGCCTTTCGCGCGGGCGGGCTTCGCATGACCGTTGAGCGCGCCGTTCGGCACGGCGCGCGTCGCGTCCGCCTTCGCCGCTGGCGCGCGCTTGGCTGCCGGACGCGCGGCGACCGGAGTCGCGCGCCTGACCGGCGCTTTTCTGGCCGTTGCCATCTTGCCTCCTACCTGACGGATCGGTCAGTGGAACGCACCGCGCTCATACGCGACGCCATTCGGTCGATCCGCCCGGTTTGTCTTCAAGAGCGATCCCGGCCTCGAGCAGTTCCGCCCGAATCCGGTCCGCTTCGGCATAGTCCTTCGCTTGTTTCGCCGCGACGCGCGCGGCGATCTTCGCTTCGATCTCGTCGGCTGCGAGCCCGCCCGCCTGCGCGGCGCCGGCGCCCTGCTGCAGGAACGCGCGCGGTTCGCGGCCAAGCAGGCCCAGCAGGCCCGCGAGTTGTTTCAGTTGCCGCGCGAGCGACGCATCGCGCGTGCGGTTGACTTCGCCCGCCAGCTCGAACAGCGTCGCCACTGCGACCGGCGTGTTGATGTCGTCGTTCATCGCGGCCGAGAAACGCTGCGCATGCGGCTCGTTCCAGTCGAGCGCGAGCGCGTCGGGCTCGACGTCCTTCAGCGCCGTGTACAGGCGCGTGAGCGACGCGCGCGCATCGTCGAGATGCACGTCGCTGTAGTTGAGCGGCGACCGGTAGTGCGTGCGTACGATGAAAAAGCGCATGACCTCGGCGTCGTACCGCTCGAGCACTTCGCGGATCGTGAAGAAGTTGCCGAGCGATTTCGACATCTTCTCGTTGTCGACCTGCACGAAGCCGTTGTGCATCCAGTAATTGACGAACGTCGTGCCGGTCGCGCCTTCGCTCTGCGCAATCTCGTTCTCGTGGTGCGGAAATTGCAGATCCTGCCCGCCACCGTGAATGTCGAAATGCTCGCCGAGCAGCGTGCAGCCCATCGCCGAGCACTCGATGTGCCAGCCCGGCCTGCCCATCCCGTACTTCGACGCCCACGACGCGCCTTCCGGATCCCCGGCCTTCGCACGCTTCCACAGCACGAAATCGAGCGGATCTTCCTTCGCGTCGTTCGCGGCGACGCGTTCGCCCGCGCGCAGATCGTCGAGCGACTTGCCCGACAACTTCCCGTAGTTCGCGAACTTGCGCACCGAATAATTGACGTCGCCGTCGCCCGCCTGATACGCGTAGCCGTTCGTCTCGAGCTGCTCGATCATCCCGAGCATCTGCGGAATGAACTGCGTCGCGCGCGGCTCGATGTCGGGCCGCTGGATGCCGAGCGCGGCTTCATCCTCGTGCATCGCGCCGATGAACCGGTCGGTCAGCGACGTGATCGTCTCGCCGTTCTCGACCGCGCGGCGGATGATCTTGTCGTCGATGTCGGTGATGTTGCGCACGTACGTGACCCGATAGCCGATCGCACGCAACCAGCGCTGGACGAGATCGAACACGACCAGCATGCGCGCGTGGCCCACGTGACAATAGTCGTAGACGGTGATCCCGCATACGTACATCCGCACTTCGCCGGAATGGCGCGGCACGAAAACTTGCTTGTCACGCGCGAGCGTGTTGTAGATGCGCAGTGATTCCATAGAGATGAACCGTGAGCCGAAGGAAACCGCCCTGGCGAAGCTCGCCCAGCATGCGAAACGGACGGACCACCTGCTGCGGCACGACGCCGCGCGTCCTCGATATCACATGGGGCGGTCAGGCTGCAAGCACAGCGGTGACGGCCACGAGAGGCAAAGAAAGACTGTCTGCGGCTCGCCGGAACGCGCAGACGTTTTGTTAGAATGGCTCGGAGTATAACATTCCGATTTACGCCTATGAAACCTCATCGCGGCCGCGCGCCGAGCGCTGCGACCCTCGTTGCGACCGCCGTCATGGGCGTCGCGCTGGCGCTTTTCGCAGCCCCTGCGGCGCATGCGCAAAAGGCTCCAGCCGTCGCCGACGGCACCCCTGAAATCGACGCATCGATCGCCGGCAAGCAGTGGAAACAGGCGCTCGCGCAACTCGACGCCCGTATCGCGGCGAACCCGCACGACGTGCAGGCGCAGTTCAAGCGCGGCACCGTGCTCGCGCGCCTGAACCGCGATGACGACGCGATCCAGCAATTCGTCGCGATCACGCAGGCGTACCCCGAACTGCCCGAACCCTACAACAACCTCGCGGCGCTCTACGCGAAGCACGGGCGCTACGACGAAGCGCGCAGCGCGCTCGTCACCGCGACGCAATCGAACCCGAGCTACACGCTCGCGTACGAGAACCTCGGCGACCTGTACCTGCGCCTCGCGGCCGAATCGTACAAGCGCGCGCAAGCGCTCGGCCATACGAGCGGCGCGACGGCCCAGCGCCTCGCCGATCTGCAGAAGATCGTATCGCCGCCGAAGTCCGCCGCGAACGCGCGCGCCGTCACGCCGGCAACGCGCGAGTACACCGACCGCGCGGCCGCGAACGTGAGCACCACCACGCTGCCGATGTCGCCGACGTTCCAGTTCAACGGGCCGTCGGGGGCGCTGGCGGCGCCGTACGTCGCGCCGTCGCAGTAAGCGGCGCAACCTTTCTTCCCTCCCAACCTGAGGATCGCAATGAAACGTCTGTTGCTGGCGCTTGGCGGCGCCGCCCTTCTCGCGACCGCGCCCGCGTTCGCGCAATCGGCTACCGCGCACCCCGTCGTGCAGCTGAAGACCTCGCAGGGCGACATCCGCGTCGAGCTCTACCCGGAGAAGGCGCCGAAGACGGTCGCCAACTTCCTCGATTACGTGAAGGCCGGCCAGTACAACGGCACGATCTTCCATCGCGTGATCAAGGGCTTCATGATCCAGGGCGGCGGCTACAAGACCAACTTCGACGAGAAGCCGACCCGCGCGCCGATCCCGCTGGAAAGCCGCAATGGTCTGAAGAACCTGACCGGCACGATCGCGATGGCACGCACGAGCGATCCGAATTCGGCCACCGCGCAGTTCTTCATCAACACGGTCGACAACAGCGGCCTCGACTACCCGAACCCGGACGGCAACGGCTATGCGGTGTTCGGCAAGGTCGTGTCGGGCCTCGACGTCGTGAAGAAGATCGAAGGCGTCGCGACGACCTCGCGCGGCCCGATGCAGGACGTGCCGGCCCAGCCGGTCGTGATCGAATCGGCCAGCGTCGTCTCGAAATAAGCACCTGCCGGCACGTCCGGCGCCACACGCGGCCCCGTCGCACGACCGGCCGCGTGCCATTTAAACCGCCTTACCGAAGGAATCCATCATGGTTGAACTGCACACGAACCACGGCGTGATCAAGCTCGAGCTCGACGCCGCGAAGGCACCGAAGACGGTCGAGAACTTCCTGAACTACGTGAAGAAAGGCCACTACGACGGCACGGTGTTCCACCGCGTGATCAACGGCTTCATGATCCAGGGCGGCGGCTTCGAGCCGGGCCTGAAGCAGAAGCCGACCGATGCGCCGATCGACAACGAAGCGAACAACGGCCTGAAGAACGACAACTACACGGTTGCAATGGCGCGCACGAACGATCCGCATTCGGCCACCGCGCAATTCTTCATCAACGTGAACGACAACGACTTCCTGAACCACTCGTCGCCGACGCCGCAGGGCTGGGGCTACGCCGTGTTCGGCAAGGTCGTCGAAGGTCAGGACGTGGTCGACAAGATCAAGAGCGTCAAGACGGGCAACGCGGGCTTCCATCAGGACGTGCCGGCCGACGACGTCGTGATCGAAAAGGCCGTCGTGGTCTGACGCGCGGTAACGGAGGCACTTCGATGTTGCAGGAAAGTCCGCCGCGAAGCGTCTCCGCGGGCGTGCCTGGCGAGCACGAATACGCGCAAGCCGCACGCCCGTTCCTGTTTCTCTCCGATCTGCACCTGAGCGAAGCGATTCCGAAGACGGTCGCCGCGTTCGAGCATTTCGTGAAATACACAGCCGACAGCGCCGATTCGGTGTTCATCCTCGGCGACCTGTTCGAATACTGGATCGGCGACGACATACTCGACGACGATCCGTTCGCGGCACGCATGGCCGCGCTGATGCATACGTTCTCGGAGCGCGGGATCGCACTCTACGTGATGCACGGCAACCGCGATTTCCTGCTCGGCCGGCGCTTCATGAAGGCAGCCGGCGCGATGCTGCTGCCCGATCCGGCGCTGATCACGGCATTCGGCCAGCGCATCGTGCTCGCCCATGGCGATGCGCAATGCACGGCCGATCGCGGCTATCAGGTGTTCCGGCGGTTCGCCCGCAATCGCGTCGCGCAGTGGCTGTTTCTCGCATGGCCGTTCCGCTGGCGCCGCGCACTCGCGCAGCGGATGCGCTCGAACAGCGAAGCGGGCCGGATGCGCCCCGCTTCGCCGATCTACGACGTCACGCGTGAAGGCGTGGCCGCCCTGTTCCGGAAAAGCCGGGCGAGCGTGATCATCCACGGCCATACGCACCGCCCTGCGCGGCACGTCGAACCGGGCGGAATTCGCTGGGTGCTGCCCGACTGGGATCTCGACCACGGCATGCCGCGCGGCGGCTATCTGCGCGTCGACGCGGAAGGCATCCACGCGATGCCGCTCGACTGACGCAAACCGCGCCGCCGGCCGCCGCCGGCATGCGCTTACGACTGGCGCTCGATCGTCTTGCCTTCCAGCACCGCCGACAACCGGCGCAGGTCCAGACGCGCCGCGTCCGCACCCTGCAGCGTTTCCAGATGCGTGCCGAGTTGCTCGAGCGCCGCGACGATTTCGTCGACGCGCCGGCTTTCCTTCGCCGCATGATCGATCAGGCCGTGAATCGCGAGCGACATCGGATCGTCGGCGTTCGGCGTGATCCCGTATGCGCAGAACGCAGCACGCTCCGGCTGCGGCTTCGGCTGAGCCGGCATCACGATGCGCGCCGGATTGCCGACCGCCGTGCCGCCCGCCGGCACCGGCTTCACGACGACTGCGTTCGAACCGATCTTCGCGCCCGCGCCGACCGTGAAACCGCCGAGCACCTTCGCGCCCGCGCCGACGATCACGCCGGCCTCGAGCGTCGGATGGCGCTTCGCGCCGCGCGTGAGCGACGTGCCGCCGAGCGTCACGCCCTGGTAGATCGTGCAGTCGTCGCCGATGATCGCCGTCTCGCCGATCACGACACCCATCCCGTGATCGATGAACACGCGCCGGCCGATCGTTGCGCCCGGATGGATCTCGATACCGGTCAGGAAACGTCCGGCCTGCGACGCGAAGCGCCCGAGCCAGTAGCGCTTCGCGCGCCAGCACGCGTGCGCGAAACGATGCAGGACGAGCGCGTGCAGCCCCGGATAACAGGTCAGCACTTCCCAGGCACTGCGAGCGGCGGGATCCCGCTCGCGAATCGTCGCAACGTCTTCGCGCAGTCTAGTGAACATGATCTGATCGGGGAAAAGGCCGGCGTGCCCCGCCGGCGATGGCCGGCCGTTATCGCGCCGGGGAATTTGCTTATGACGTCCGGCGATTGTAGGGCCAGTCGCGCGCGGCCGCACAGCACCGCGCGTTCACCCCGCCGCCGGCGCGGGTATTGGCGCCGGACGCTTGCGGTGACGGCCTTCCCGGATCGAGCGGCGAACCGGCGCGCGCCGGACCGGCACCGCCGGACGACCGATACGGCACGATCGCTGCGGGCCGGAACGCCGGGTTCGCAGCGTCCGGCATTCAGCGCGCCGACCGCTCAAGCATCGCCGTCGGGCGTGCCGGACTTCAGCAGGATGTGCTTCGCGATGCCGCGCAGGATGTTGACCTCCTCGCGCTCGAGGCCCGTGCGCGAGAACAGCCGCCGCAGCCGCGGCATCAGTTTCTTCGGGTTGCGCGGGTCGAGGAAATCGAGCGCGATCAGCGCGTTCTCGAGATGCGCGTACATCCGCTCGATCTCGTCGCTCTGCGCGAGTGTGCCGACCTCGGCCTGCGCCGGGTGCGACGACTCGCCGTGCTGCCCCAGGAGCGCGACGCGCAGCTCGTACGCGAGCACCTGGATGGCCTGCGCGAGATTCAGCGAACTGTAGGCCGGGTTCGCCGGGATATGCGCGAGTACGCTGCACTGCTCGACGTGCTCGTTCGCGAGACCCGTGCGCTCGTTGCCGAACACGAGCGCGATGTCGCCGGTGCCGACCTGCATGCACGCCTGCTCCGCGGCCGCGCGCGGCGCAAGGCGCGGCGGCCCGTATTCGCGCGTGCGGGCGGTCAGCGCAATCGACCAGTGGACGCCGGACAGCGCGTCGCCGAGCGTGGGCACGACATGCGCGGACGCGAGGACGTCGTCCGCGCCGCTCGCCATCGCGATCGCCTCGGGGTCGCTTTGTACGTGCGGCACGCGCGGCGCGACCAGCACGAGCCGCGAGAAACCCATCGTCTTCAGCGCGCGGGCGGCCGCCCCGACATTGCCGGGATGGCTCGGCTCGACGAGCACGAAGCGGGTGGACGTGAAGCCGCCCGACGGCGGCGGGGAGGTGGCCGCGCCCGATTCGGACGGCGCGGCGGTGTTCTGCGGAGTTTCCACTACGATACGGCTCGGTTCATCAGAATGGCAGTATGGTATCGCCATCGCCCCGGCAAACCCACTCGTCCGGACGGACAGTGGGGTTTCCCCGCATTCCGGTCACCTGAAACTCTCGAAAATCGGGTAAAATCATGCGTTTACGCGTCGCACCTCGTGCGGCGCGGGTCGTACCCCGCTCTTTGTCAATTTGCGTCTCATCTCGCCAGGCACGTTTGCGCCGTTCCGGGCGGGTTGTCCCACTTCGTGGCGGCTCGTGCCGCCGGCTACAGGATTCAGGCTCATGCATCCCATGCTCAACATTGCTGTCAAGGCTGCGCGCCGCGCCGGACAGATCATCAATCGCGCCTCCCTCGATCTCGACCTGATCGAGATCCGCAAGAAGCAGCAGAACGACTTCGTCACCGAAGTGGACAAGGCCGCCGAAGAGGCGATCATCGAGACGCTGAAGACCGCCTACCCCGACCACGCGATCCTCGCGGAAGAATCGGGCGAATCGGAGAACGAATCCGAATTCAAGTGGATCATCGATCCGCTCGACGGCACGACCAACTTCATCCACGGCTTCCCGTACTATTGCGTATCGATCGCGCTCGAGCACAAGGGCGTCGTCACGCAGGCCGTCGTCTACGATCCGAACAAGAACGACCTGTTTACGGCCACCCGCGGCCGCGGCGCCTACCTGAACGACCGCCGCATCCGCGTCGGCCGCCGCGACCGCCTGTCGGACGCGCTGGTCGGCACGGGCTTCCCGTTCCGCGAGAAAGACGGCCTCGACGCCTATGCGCGCCTGTTCACCGAAATGACGCAAGCATGCACGGGCCTGCGCCGCCCGGGCGCCGCGGCGCTCGACCTCGCGAACGTCGCGGCCGGCCGTCTCGACGCATTCTTCGAGCAAGGCATCAACGTGTGGGACATGGCAGCGGGCAGCCTGCTGATCACCGAGGCCGGCGGCCTCGTCGGCAACTACACGGGCGACGCCGATTTCCTGCATCGCCATGAGATCGTCGCGGCGAACCCGAAGATCTACGCGCAGATGATCCCGATCCTGAACCGCTACAGCCGCCTGCACCCGGCAGCGGAGTAAGCCTTGAGCCGCACCCGTACGGTGCGGCTTTTGCGCGAACCACTCGCCGGTACCGTCATGATGGAGTGTCTGCCGCCGTTCGATTGCGCCGAGGGATAACGCATGTTCCCCGCGCAAGAACCGCTTCAGGCGCCTATCCTGACATTGCGCGCGTCGTCTGTGCTGCAACCCGCCGAGCGTTTCCCGGCACCAACCGGGTCGTCTGCGGAATGCGCGCGCGGCGCACCACGCCGCCATCGGCATGCCGGCCCCCACCCGTCTCAACACCGCCACGACGTCGTGGCAACCGTATCCGAATACTCATGTTACGGCTAAGCGAACTTAAACTCCCTCTCGACCACCCCGAAAGCGCCCTCGAAGCCGCGATTCGCGCGCGCCTTGCAGAACTCGGCGTGGCGGCGGACGGGCTCCTCCGTTACACGGTGTTTCGCCGCGCGCACGATGCGCGCAAGCGCTCCGACATCAAGCTCACGTATATCGTCGATGTCGAAGTCAAGGACGAAGCGGCCGTGCTCCCGCGACTCGCCGGCACGCCGCATTGCGGCGTGACGCCCGACATGGCGTACCACTTCGTCGCGCAAGCCCCCGAGCACGGCGACTTCCTGCGCCCGGTCGTCATCGGCATGGGGCCGTGCGGCCTCTTTGCAGGGTTGATCCTCGCGCAGATGGGCTTTCGCCCGATCATCCTCGAACGCGGCAAGGCCGTGCGCGAACGCACCAAGGACACCTTCGGCCTGTGGCGCAAGAGCGTGCTCAACCCCGAGTCCAACGTGCAGTTCGGCGAAGGCGGCGCCGGCACGTTCTCCGACGGCAAGCTGTACAGCCAGATCAAGGATCCGAACCACTACGGCCGCAAGGTGCTCGACGAATTCGTCAAGGCCGGCGCGCCGGAGGACATCCTGTATCTGAGCCGGCCGCACATCGGCACGTTCCGCCTCGTCAGCATGGTGGAAAAAATGCGCGCCACCATCCACAAACTGGGCGGTGAAGTGCGCTTCGAAACCCGGGTCGAGGACATCGAAATCGATCAGGGCAAGGTACGCGCGCTCAAGCTGTCGAACGGCGAAACGCTGCGGTGTGACCATGTGGTACTGGCCGTCGGCCACAGCGCGCGCGACACGTTCCAGATGCTGCACGATCGCGGCGTCTACGTCGAAGCGAAGCCGTTTTCGCTCGGCTTCCGGATCGAACATCCGCAAGGACTGATCGATCGCAGCCGCTTCGGCAAGTTTGCGGGCCACAAGCAACTCGGTGCGGCCGACTACAAGGTCGTCCACCACTGCAGCAACGGACGGGCCGTCTACAGCTTCTGCATGTGCCCCGGCGGCACGGTGGTCGCGGCGACCTCCGAGCCGGGCCGCGTGGTCACCAACGGGATGAGCCAGTATTCCCGCGCCGAGCGCAACGCGAACGCGGGTATCGTCGTCGGCATCACGCCGGAAGACTATCCGGGCGGCCCGTTGGCGGGCATCGCGTTCCAGCGCAAATGGGAAGAACGCGCGTTCGAACTCGGCGGCGGCGACTACAGCGCACCGGGGCAACTGGTCGGCGATTTCATCGCGGGCCGGCCGTCGACGTCGCTGGGCTCCGTGGTGCCGTCGTACAAACCCGGCGTGCACCCGACCGATCTCAGCACCGCACTTCCCGACTACGTGATCGAAGCCATTCGTGAAGCGCTCCCGCAGATCGACAAGAAGATCGCCGGCTTCGCGATGCACGATGCCGTGCTCACCGGCGTGGAGACGCGCACGTCGTCACCGATCCGGATTCGCCGCAAGGACGACTACCAGAGCGTGAACACCGCAGGGCTCTATCCGGCCGGCGAAGGCGCGGGCTATGCGGGCGGCATCTATTCGGCGGCCATCGACGGCATCGAAGTCGCGCAGGCCGTGGCGCTCGACCTGATGGCGACGCACACGTCCTGAGTTGCCGGAAAGTTGCCGGAAAGGCTCGGCACACGAAGATTCGTGTGCCGAGCCGAACCTGACAACGCAACATGGGGCGCTCGCGCGGCGCCACCCTGTCCAGACGAGCCGCGCGTAGCGGCCACCTCGTTAAAGCCGTCGGAAGGCAGCGAGCTGAAACGCAAAGCCGACCGCGCCGTTGCTGATCTTCCCACGCCGGGCCGCACTCGCCTCCATGGCCATTCCTCCGGCTGCAAACACCCTCCTCCCGGTTTGCGCACCAGACGACCGCCCGGTCATCGCCGCGCACGATGCCCCCTCCGCAGTTGAACCTCGAGCGCGTTCGCGCCTGCCTGCCACGACCTCGATAACGCGCGCACGCGGCGATCGGGCACGGCGATGTGGTGGCGCTCCGGGCGCGACCGCCTTGCAGGTATTCGTTGCCGCGTCGGTCATGCGGCGCCCGCGCTCCAGCAAGAAAATCCGGGCGGTACCTGCGTCTTTTCATGACGACCGGATGTTATTGAATGGTCATCGCAGAACAGGTGGATTCCGATACCCGTTTGATCCAGCCAAGTTACCTCCCGGCTTTTCAATAGCGCGACGCTTCAGTAGACTCCCGTTTCCGTTGGCGCGGCATTCGCGTGCCGGTTGAAAATCCCGATCCATAATAAAACCCGACAGGCCATTCATTCGGGTGGACGAAAGACGGTCGGACGCACTGCTTCGGTAATTCGTCCGGAGCCGCGACGACTCCTATCAGGAAAATGCAATGCTAAGAGTAACGAAAGCAGTTTTCCCCGTAGCCGGTTTAGGCACACGCTTTCTGCCGGCAACCAAGGCCAGCCCCAAAGAAATGCTGCCCGTCGTCGATAAACCGCTGATTCAGTACGCCGTCGAGGAAGCGATCGCCGCCGGGATCACCGAAATGATCTTTGTCACGGGCCGAAGCAAGCGTGCCATCGAAGATCATTTCGATAAATCGTACGAGGTCGAAGCAGAACTCGAAGCCCGCGGCAAAGAAAAACTGCTGAATCTCGTGCGCAGCATCAAGCCGCGCAACGTGGACTGCTTTTACGTACGACAGCCCGAAGCACTCGGGCTCGGACATGCCGTGCTCTGCGCTGAAAAGCTCGTCGGCGATCATCCATTCGCGGTCATTCTGGCCGACGACCTGCTCGACGGTGAACCGCCCGTCATGAAACAAATGGTCGATGTGTTCGATCATTACCATAGCTCGGTTATCGGCGTCGAAGAAATCCCGCCGTCCGATACGAAATCGTATGGGGTGGTCGACGGTAAAGAATGGGAGGAGTCGATCATCAAGATGTCCGGAATCGTCGAAAAACCGGCACCCGATGTCGCACCGTCCAATCTCGGCGTCGTCGGCCGCTATATTCTCAAACCGCGGATTTTCAAACATCTGCGCGGACTGAAACCCGGCGCGGGTGGCGAGCTTCAATTGACGGACGGGATTCAGGCGTTGCTCGCAGAAGAGCAGGTTCTCGCCTATCGGTACGCCGGCACCCGATACGATTGCGGCAGCAAGCTCGGCTACCTGAAAGCGACGGTCGATTTCGCGCTCCGCCATCCCGAGGTCGGGAGTGATTTCACCGCGTATCTGGCTGCACGGGCGCACGCGACGCCGGCGGAATGACCTGAAGACTGATTCGATGCCGCCGGCGTTCAGGATGCGTCCCGCGTTCTCGATTGCCGGGAGATCGGAATCACCGCGCCGCCGTCGGTTTCGATCGGTGTGCGGCTCGCTACGCCACCTGCCGCTGCGCTTCGGTCTGCCCGCGTGCCCGTCTCTTCAATGCATGATGCAATGAAGCAGGCCTTCGACGACGATCCCGGCATCGGCGTGCTGAATGCGGGACCGCTCGTCCGTTGCGTCGCCCGGCACGCTCAGCGCCCGTTGCATCTGTCCCCGCACCTCGGATTCCTGGGGCGCCGCCGTCCGCAGGCCCCTGCAGCGAGCGGTTGAAAAAGATAAAGACGACCTTCGAATCGCGGACCGAAACTGTCCGATTGGCGAACATCGGCCGTAACGACCGGAGCCACTGGTAAACTCGGGCAACTCAAGCAACAACTTTACGCCGGATCTATGACCACGCTGTCGCCCGAGGCCTTTGCAGGCCACACCCCGATGATGCAGCAGTACCTGCGCATCAAGGCCGATCATCCCGACACGCTCGTCTTCTACCGGATGGGCGACTTCTACGAGCTGTTCTTCGACGACGCGGAGAAAGCCGCGCGCCTGCTCGACCTGACCCTCACGCAGCGCGGCGCATCGGCCGGCACGCCGATCAAGATGGCCGGCGTCCCGCATCACGCGGTCGAACAGTATCTGGCGAAGCTCGTGAAGATGGGCGAATCGGTCGCGATCTGCGAGCAGATCGGCGACCCGGCCACGTCGAAAGGGCCGGTCGAGCGCAAGGTCGTGCGCGTCGTCACGCCCGGCACGCTGACCGATGCCGCGCTGTTGTCCGACAAGAACGACGTCTACCTGCTCGCGATGTGCTCCGGTCACAACAAGCGCGGCATCGCGGTCAATATCGGCCTCGCCTGGCTGAACCTCGCGAGCGGCGCACTGCGGCTCGCCGAAATCGAACCGGACCAGCTCGGCGCCGCACTCGAACGCATCCGGCCGGCCGAGATCCTGACGGCGGACGGCGCGACCGACGCCGTACCGGCAAGCGCCGGTGCGATCAAGCGCGTACCCGCGTGGCACTTCGACATCGCCTCGGGCACGCAGCGTCTGTGCGACCAGCTCGACGTCGCCGGCCTCGACGGTTTCGGCGCGCATTCGCTGACGAGCGCATGCGGCGCGGCGGGCGCGCTGTTGCTGTACGCGGCCGCGACGCAAGGTCAGCAGCTGCGTCACGTGCGCAGCCTGAAGGTCGAGAACGAAACGGAATACATCGGCCTCGATCCGGCAACGCGCCGCAACCTCGAACTGACCGAAACGCTGCGCGGCACCGAATCGCCGACGCTGTATTCGCTGCTCGACACCTGCTGCACGACGATGGGCAGCCGCCTGCTGCGTCACTGGCTGCATCATCCGCCGCGTGCGTCGGTCGCCGCGCAGTCGCGCCAGCAGGCGATCGGCGCGCTGCTCGAGGCACCCGCGAACGCGAGCCTGGATGCACTGCGCAGCGCGCTGCGCCAGATCGCGGACGTCGAGCGGATCACCGGGCGCCTGGCCCTGCTGTCCGCGCGGCCGCGCGACCTGTCGAGCCTGCGCGACACGTTCGCGGCCCTGCCGGCATTGCGCGAGCGCATCAGCGCGATCGTCGCGAACGCGGATGCGCTCACGCGCGTCGACGCGGCGCTCGCGCCGCCCGCCGAATGCCTCGACCTGCTGACGAGCGCGATCGCGCCCGAGCCGGCCGCAATGGTGCGTGACGGCGGCGTGATCGCACGCGGCTACGATGCGGAACTCGACGAGCTGCGCGACATTTCAGAGAACTGCGGACAGTTCCTGATCGATCTCGAGGCACGCGAGCGCACGCGCACCGGCATCGCGAACCTGCGGGTCGAATACAACAAGGTGCACGGCTTCTACATCGAGGTCACGCGCGGCCAGACCGACAAGGTGCCCGACGACTATCGCCGTCGCCAGACGCTGAAGAACGCCGAGCGCTACATCACGCCCGAACTGAAGACCTTCGAGGACAAGGCGCTGTCCGCCCAGGAACGTGCGCTGGCACGCGAACGCGCGCTGTACGACGGCGTGCTGCAGGCGTTGCTGCCGTTCATTCCCGAGTGCCAGCGCGTCGCGTCGGCACTCGCGGAGCTCGACGTGCTCGCCGCGTTCGCCGAGCGCGCCCGCACGCTCGACTGGGTCGCGCCCACCTTCACCGACGAAATCGGCATCGAGATCGAACAGGGGCGTCACCCGGTCGTGGAAGCGCAGGTCGAGCAGTTCATCGCGAACGACTGCCGGTTCGGCACCGAACGCAAGCTGCTGCTGATCACCGGCCCGAACATGGGCGGCAAGTCGACGTTCATGCGGCAAACCGCGCTGATCGCGCTGATGGCGTACGTCGGCAGCTACGTGCCCGCGAAATCGGCATGCTTCGGCCCGATCGACCGCATCTTCACGCGAATCGGCGCGGCCGACGACCTCGCCGGCGGCCGCTCGACGTTCATGGTCGAGATGACCGAAGCGGCGGCGATCCTCAACGACGCGACGCCGCAAAGCCTCGTGCTGATGGACGAAATCGGCCGCGGCACGTCGACGTTCGACGGCCTCGCACTCGCCTGGGCCATCGCGCGCCATCTGCTCGCGCAAAACGGCTGCTACACACTGTTCGCGACGCACTACTTCGAGCTGACGCAACTGCCGGCCGAATTCCCGCAAGCGGCCAACGTCCACCTGTCTGCCGTCGAGCACGGTCATGGCATCGTGTTCCTGCACGCAGTCAACGAAGGGCCGGCGAACCAGAGCTACGGGCTGCAGGTTGCGCAGCTCGCGGGCGTTCCGGCACCCGTGATTCGCGCCGCGCGCAAGCATCTCGCGTATCTCGAACAGCAGTCGGCCACGCAGCACACGCCGCAGCTCGACCTGTTCAGCGCGCCGCCGGCGGCAGCCGACGAATTCGAATGCGCGGATGCGCCGGCGCCGTCCGACATCCCGCATCCGGCACTCGAAAGGCTGCGCGACATCGATCCCGACGATCTCAAGCCGCGCGACGCCCTCGACCTGCTGTACGAACTGCGCACGCTGGTCCGTTCGCACGATGCCGACGGGCACGCCTAAACGCCTCCCGTCGGGCCGGCCGGCCCGCGTCGCCGCCGCGCTCGCCGCGGCCGCGCTCCTGCTGGCGCAGGCCGGCGCGCAGGCCGCGCCACCCAAGCGCGCGGCCCCGCCCTATTCGTTCGCGGTCATCTCGGGTGTCATCAGCGTGCCCGCCGACGAGCCGGCGGCGCAACGACTGCTCGAATCGATCGCGCGCGAGCGCAACCTGGCCTTCGTCGTCTATGCAGGCGACATCAAGGGCGCGAAGGAAGCGTGCCGCGACTCGCTCTATATGCAGCGCGGCGCGATCCTGGACGCGTCGCGCGTACCGCTCGTGTTCATCCCCGGCCACGACGACTGGGTGACGTGCAACACCGCGGCAGGCGGCAGCTACGATCCCGTCGAGCGACTGGACTTCCTCCGTCAGACACTGCTCGCCGATGCAGCGCTGCCCGACACCGGCGCACTGCCGATCACGCGCGAAAGCGAGGTTGCCCGATTCCGGCCGTATCGCGAGAACGCGCGCTGGATGCACGACGACGTCGTCTACGTCGCGCTGAACGCACCGGCGCCGAACAACCACTTCCTGACCGCCGGCGGCCGCAACGGCGAATTCGAAGACCGCATCATCGCGAACGATTTCTGGATCGACCATGCGGCCGAATATGCGAAGCGGCGCGAAGCGCGTGCGATGGTGGTGATTTTCGAAGGCGATCCGCAGTTCGATCGCTACGATCGCGCGGAACGGTTTGCATGGCTGCGTTTCAACCGGCCGCGCGCGCGCGACGGCTTCCGTGAACTGAAACGAACGCTGGTGAAGGCGGCAGCGGCATTCCGCGGCCCGATACTGGTGATGCACGCAAGCAGCGAGCCGCTCGCGAACGGATTCCTGATCGATCGCCCGCTGCATGCGGACGACGGTGCGCTGGTGGGCAATGTGACGCGCGTCGCGATCGGACCGCGCCATCCAGCGAATCAATGGGTGAAGGTGAGCGTCTCGCCGGCCCGGCAGACCATCTTCAACGTGAGCCTGCAGGACGTGCCGAAGAACCTGCCGATCCCGCCCGCGCTGCCGCTCGTGCCGCGCGACGATGTCCCGCTGCCCCAGATGCCGGAAATTCCGGCGTTGCCGGCCCTGCCCGACTCGTCGTCGGTCGCGCCGCCGCTGCAAGGCGACGGCACGATGCCGGGTGGTGCATCGTGGCCCGCGCCGCCCCCTGCTTCAGGGCCGGCGCCGGGCCTGCCGGACAGTTCAGTGCAGGGTACGCCCTGACGGCGCGTCGCCGTCCTCGTCTTCATCCTCGTCGACGATTTCCAGCCCTTCCGCGCCGTGCGCGTGCTCATGCTCGATCTCGTCTTCGGTCGCTTCGCGCACGTCCTTCACGGTGAGCGCAAAGCGCAGCGCCATGCCCGCGAGCGGGTGGTTGCCGTCGAGCACGACTTTGTCTTCGGCGATGTCGGTGACCGTGTAGATCAGCGAATCGACTTCCTCGTCGCCGTCTTCCGGCGTGCCTTCGAACTGCATGCCCACTTCGAGCGGCTCGGGAAAACGATCGCGCGGCTCGATCTTCACGAGTTCGGGATCGTAGTCGCCGAATGCGTCCTGCGGTTCGAGCTGAACCTGCGCCTGGTAACCCGGCTCCTGGCCGTCGAGCTGTTCCTCGATCTTGGGGAACGTGCCATCATAGCCGCCGTGCAGATAGATCATCGGCTCGTCGCTTTCCTCGATCAGATTGCCTTGTGCATCCGACAGCTTGTAAGTGACCGATACGACGGTGTTTTTTGCGATTTTCATCCAATTCTCCCAAATACAAGTCTCATTATACGATGCGCAACCGGTCTCAAGCCGAACCGCAGGATGCCGCCGCCGCGCTCGGCGCGCCGTCCCCCGATCTTCCCACGCCGCTGCTCGGTGGGCTTACGCCGGCGCAATTCATGCGCCGCTACTGGCAGAAAAAGCCGCTGCTGATCCGCCAGGCGATTCCCGGCGTGAAGGCGCCGGTCACGCGCGACGCGCTGTTCGAGCTGGCTGCCGACTATGACGCGGAATCGCGACTGATCACGCATTTTCGTAACAAGTGGCAACTGGCGCACGGTCCGTTCGAACCGGGTTCGCTGCCGGCCGTTTCGCGCAAGTCCTGGTCCTTGCTCGTGCAAGGGCTGGACCTGCACGTCGACGCGGCACGCGCGCTGCTCGACCGCTTCCGCTTCGTCCCCGACGCACGCCTCGACGACCTGATGATCTCGTATGCGACGGACGGCGGCGGCGTCGGCCCGCACTTCGATTCGTACGACGTGTTCCTGCTGCAGGTCGAAGGCCGGCGCCGCTGGCGCATCGGCGCCCAGAAGGATCTGTCGCTGCAGCCGGACGTGCCGCTGAAGATCCTCGAGCATTTCGAGCCGAGCGACGAATGGGTGCTGGAACCCGGCGACATGCTGTACCTGCCACCGCACATCGCGCACGACGGCGTGGCCGAAGGCGAATGCATGACCTGCTCGATCGGCTTTCGGGCGCCGTCCGCCGGGGAGTTGGGCGCGCAGTTCCTGTACTACCTCGCGGAGCGCGGCGGCCTGCGCGACGAGCACGGCGACACCCTCTACCGCGATCCGAAGCAGCCCGCGGTCGGCTCGCCAGCCGAACTCCCGCCTGCGATGGTCGAACGCGTCGCCGAGATCGTCGATGCGATCCGCTGGCGCAAGCGCGACGTCGCGCAATTCCTCGGCTGCTACCTGAGCGAGCCGAAATCGAACGTCGTATTCGAGCCGCCGGCACGCCCGCTGTCCGAGGCCGCTTTCGTTGCCCAGGCGTCACGCCGTGGCGTGTATCTCGACAGACGCGCCGCATTGATGTATAACGCGCGCTCGTACTTCGTTAATGGCGAGGAAGAACCGCTCGAGCAGGCCGGTGAATGGCTGCCCGAACTGGCCAATCTGCGCCGGATGGAGGCGAAACGGTTTGTAACACTATCCCGGGTTCCCTCAATGACAGCCTTGCTGCACGAGTGGTATTGTGCGGGCTGGATACGGGTCGGAAACCGGGTTTAGTGGGCCGCCCCGTATGCCCGTACAGATCAAATTCTGTATGGGAAAGACAACGTATTGACCCCGCATTTGTCGACGGTCGATAGGAAAGTGCATATAATTTCCGCCCAAGCCGTAGGGAAGATTCACGCTCTAGAAGTGCGTCTCCACCAGCGGCCCAGGTCGGTGTTGGAGCACATTACCGGTATTGTTTCGCGCTGTTGCTTACCTTTAACCATAAAAGGACGTGATCATGAAGAAATCCCTCCTCGTAGCTTCCCTGTTGGCTGCTGTTGCACTGGCTGCTTGCAACAAGAGCGCTGATCAAGCTGCTTCGTCGGCTGCTAGCGACGCATCGGCTGCTGCTTCGTCGGCTGCTTCGGCAGTTGCTGGTGCTGCGAGCGACGCTGCTGCTGCTGCTTCGTCGGCAGTGGCTGCTGCGAGCGACGCAACGGCTGCTGCAGCGTCGGACGCTTCGGCTGCCGCGGCTGCTCCGGCTTCGGGCGCAAGCCAGTAAGCCTCAGCGTCAGCTGAAAAAAAACCGGCCCGAGGGGCCGGTTTTTTTACGTCTGCCGATTCCGCGCATCGCGCCGGACAACCGTCCGATCGGCCCAGGCGCCGCCGCCCGCCCCGCTCAGTCGAGCGTCAGCCAGTCGAAGCCCGCATCCTGCGTGGCCACGACCACTTCCTCCCCGTCCGTTCCCAGCACGCCGGCCAACGCCTGGCGGGCCAGCTCCGGCCGATTGTTCTGCTGGCTCAGGTGCGCCGCAACCAGATGCCGCAAACGGCTGCGTTCGAGCGATGCAAGGATACCGGCCGCCGCATCGTTGCTCAGGTGGCCGTGATTGCCACCGATCCGCGCCTTCAGCGACTGCGGGTAGCGGCTTCCCGCGAGCATCGCGGTATCGTGGTTGGATTCGAGCACCAGCGCGTCGCAGCCGCTCAGGACGGTCGTGATGTGCGACGTGGCCATCCCGACGTCGGTCAGCACGCCGAGCCGGCTGCAGCCGTCCATGAAGACGAACTGGAGCGGTTCCCGCGCGTCGTGGGGCACCGTATAGGGCATGACGGCCAGATCGCGTATCGAAGCCGTCTCGTCGCCCCACAGCACGTGGAGATCGACATCGGCCTCGTCCGCGCCCACCGCGCGTGCCGTGCCCCAGCTCATGTAGAGCGGCAGCGACCCGCGCCGCGCGAGCGTCAGCGCACTGCCGACGTGGTCGCTGTGTTCGTGGGTGATGAGGATCGCATCGAGATCGTCGATGCCGAGATTCAGGCGGCCGAGCCGGCGCTCGACCTCCTTTGCTGAAAAGCCGCAGTCGAGGAGCACGCGGGTGGTCGTCGTACCGCTCGAGGCCTCGACGACCAGCGCGTTGCCTTCGCTGCCGCTACCGAGGCTGGCGAAGCGCACGCGTTAGTTCAACTGCGCGTGGAGCAGCGAAATGATCCGCTGCGCATCCGACGAGTTGTCGACCTGGCCGTTTGCGTCGACCACCGCGACCTGCGTGCCGCCATTGCCCTGCGCGCGCACGTTGACCAGGTATTCCTTGCCGGGCTTGGCTGCCGTCGGGCCGCCGTAGAACAGCTTGCCGAACAGCCCGTCGCGCTTGAGCTCTTCCACCGTATTCGCGTAGCGGACGGTGTACAGGCCCTTTTCGCGGTCGCGATTGTCGACCGCGAAGTTGGTGCGGTCGAGTGCGAGGCCGACACGCAGCCACGCACGGTCGAACGATTCGGCCAGTTGCAGCGTCGCCGCGCCGTTGCTCGCGTCGCTGACCTGCGCCTGTGCCGCCGCCGGATGCGCGTCGGCCAGCAGTTGCTTCGCCTGCGCATCGGTCAGGCCGAACTTCTGCATCAGCTTCGACAGGAACACGGCCTCGAGCACCGGATTGCGCGGACGCTCTTCCCAGCGCGACGACGTGCCGCCCTGCGGGCCGACCATCATTTCCTCCATCGCGCTGTGCGTGATCGAGATGTCGGTGTTGCCGTTCGGCGTGCGGGTCACGAGCGTACGGAAACGGTCGCGCGTGCCGGACGAGTAGGCGAAGTCGATGACCTTGCCGATCGTGCGGCGGAACCAGTCGTCAGGAATGTTCCCGCGGTTCTCGGCCCAGTCGGTCGCCATGATGCCGGTCGACGGCGCGTCGGTCTTCAGCGAGAAGCCGTTTTCCTGCCAGAATTCCTTCAGGATCGGCCACAGCTGCTCGGGCGTGCGCCCGTCCACGACGAGCCAGCGGTGGTCGCCATCGCGCTCGATGTGCATGCCGAGCGGATCCTGCGCGCTCGGGACGCCGTCGGTGGCGTTGCCGGCGGTCGTCGTCGCCCGCGGCGGCAGCGTGCCGAGGCCGGCGTTGGTCGGCGGCGCGACGAACTGCTGCGTCGTCGGCACGGGCTTCAGGTCGCTCGGCACCGCGAGCGGCGGCGCCGAACCCGTGTTCTTGTAGTTGACCCGGTCAGGGGCCAGATAATCGTTCAGCGTATCGCAGCCGGCGAGCGCGCCCAGCGCCAGCGCCACCACCGAAACCTGGATGGCGCGAGAGGAAAAGGCGAAACGTTTCATGAAATCCTTCGTCTTGCTAGAACGCTCGTCAGGAGCGGCGCCGGACGGAGCCGGCCGGTGCGGGTTGATGAGGGGTCGAGCCGGCGGCCGCAGGGCGCGGCCGCCTCTGCATCAGGCGAGAACGCCGGCCTCGACGAGGGCCGAACGCACGACATCGTGGCAGCGCTCGTCGAGCGGCGTGAGCGGCAGGCGAATGCCGCCCTGCATCTTGCCCATCGCCTGCAGCGCCCACTTCACCGGAATCGGGTTCGCCTCGATGAACAGGTTCTTGTGCAGCGACAGCAGCTTCATGTGCAGCTCGCGCGCCGTTGCGACGTCGCCGGCCAGCGCCGCGCGGCACAGGTCGCTCATCGCGCGCGGCGCGACGTTTGCCGTCACCGAAATATTGCCGTGGCCGCCGAGCAGCATCAGCGCGATCGCGGTCGGATCGTCGCCGCTGTAGATCGCGAAATGCTTCGGCGCGGCCTTGATCAGGTGTGCGGCGCGATCGATGTTGCCCGTCGCTTCCTTCACACCGATGATGCCCGGCACCTGCGCGAGGCGCAGCGTCGTCTCGTGCGCCATATCGGCAACCGTACGGCCCGGCACGTTGTACAGGATCACCGGCAGGTCGACCGCTTCCGCGATCGTCTTGAAGTGCCGGTACATCCCTTCCTGCGTGGGCTTGTTGTAGTAAGGCACGACCTGCAGCGTCGCGTCGGCGCCGACGGCCTTCGCGTGCTTTGTCAGCTCGATTGCCTCCGCCGTCGAGTTGCCGCCCGCGCCGGCGATGATCGGAATGCGCTTCGCCGCATGCTCGACCGCCGTGCGGATCATCAGGATGTGCTCCTCGACGCTGAGCGTTGCCGACTCGCCGCTCGTGCCGACCACGACGAGCGCATCGGTGCCTTCCGCGATATGCCAGTCGATCAGTTTGCGGAACGCCGGCAGATCGAGACTGCCGTCTTCGAGCATCGGGGTGACGATCGCGGGGATGCTGCCGCGGATTTGAATGCCGTCTTGGGTGCCGTTAGCCATGAAACGCGATTGATTGATGTACCGGTAAACGTTGAGATTGTAGCGGATTAGCCGGGCAGTTCGTAACGTGGAATTCCCGCCCCCGCCGTCGGGGTCGCGCCCTCGCGTACTGCGCAGATGCGCTGAACGAATGCCTCGCGCGGCGCGGCGACGAAGCCGTCCTCGTACGCGACCACCCGCAGGCGGCCGCGCACCGCGTCCAGCAACTCGCCAGGAGCGAGCAGGAACGCGGGATTGGACGGTTTGCCGACCGTTTCGTTTCCTTGCGCGAAGGTTTCGTAGATCAGCACGCCGCCCGGCGCCAGTGCATCAAGCAGATGGGGCCAGAGCGGACGATGCAGATAATGGGTGACGATCACGGCCGAGAACGACTGCTTGGCCGGCAGCGGCCATGGCGCGCCCTCGAGATCGGCGTCGCACACGTCGACGCCGGGAATCGCGCGCAATGCGGCGAGCGCGGCCGGGTCGCGGTCGACTGCGACGACCGGATGCCCGCGCGACGCGAACCAGCGTGCGTGGCGGCCGCCGCCTGCCGCGACGTCGAGCACCGCGCCGCCTGCCGGGACGAGCCCGGACCACCGGGCGACCCAGCGCGACGGCTCGGTCTGGGCGACGTGGCCGCCCGCGGCGGCAATGACGGGTTCGCGCATGCCGTCAGCTCAGGTGTACGACAAACCCATCGCGTCGCGCACGTCGCGCATCGTCTCGACCGCGTGCTTGCGCGCCTTGTCGCAGCCGTCCGCGACGATCGCGCGCAGCAGCGACGGATCGTCCATGTACTTCTGCGCGCGTTCGAGCATCGGCTGCTGTTCGCGCAGGATCCCTTCGACGACCGGCTGCTTGCAGTCGAGGCAGCCGATGGCCGCCGAGCGGCAGCCCTTCTGTACCCAGTCGTGCGTCGCTTCGTCGGTATAGACCTGATGGAGCTGCCACACCGGGCACTTGTCGGGGTCGCCCGGATCGGTGCGGCGCACGCGCGCCGGATCGGTCGGCATCGTGCGGACCTTCTTCGTGATCGTCTCCGCGTCTTCGCGCAGGCCGATTGTGTTGCCGTACGACTTCGACATCTTCTGGCCGTCGAGGCCCGGCATCCGCGACGCTTCGGTCAGCAGTGCCTGCGGCTCGACCAGGATGATCTTGCGCGCGCCCTCGAGGTAGCCGAACAGGCGCTCGCGGTCGCTCATCGACAGGCTCTGCGATTCCTGCAGCATCGCGCGCGCCTGTTCAAGCGCCTCGTCGTCGCCCTCCTGCTGGTATGCATTGCGCAGCTCGTGATAAAGCTTCGCGCGCTTGCCGCCGAGCTTCTTCGCGGCTTCGAGCGCCTTCTCCTCGAAGCCCGGCTCGCGGCCGTACAGGTAGTTGAAGCGGCGCGCGATCTCGCGCGTCATCTCGACGTGCGGCACCTGGTCTTCACCGACCGGCACGAGCGAGCCGCGATACAGCAGGATGTCGGCCGCCATCAGCACCGGGTAGCCGAGGAAGCCGTAGGTCGACAGATCCTTGTCCTTCAGCTTCTCCATCTGCTCCTTGTAGGTCGGCACGCGTTCGAGCCAGCCGAGCGGCGTGCTCATGCCCAGCAGCAGCGCGAGCTCCGCATGCTCGGGCACCTTGCTCTGGATGAACAGCGTCGCCTGCGCCGGATCGATGCCGGACGCGAGCCAGTCGATCAGCACGTCCCATACGTTCTTCTCGATGACCTCGGGCGTTTCGTAGTGCGTCGTCAGCGCATGCCAGTCGACCACGCAGAAGAAACACGGGTACTCGGACTGCAGCTTCACCCAGTTTTTCAGCACGCCGTGGTAGTGGCCGAGGTGCAGCGACCCGGTGGGTCGCATGCCGGAGAAAATACGATCTGGGAACATGATTGTCGTTAGAAAAGCGAGGCGAAGGGAGACAGGATGGCACTCAGGATGCCCGCAGCGGCGTTCACGAGCGGACGCAGCCAGAAGTTCGTCAGCACGCCCGTCGCGACCAGCGCGAGGACGATGATGAAACCGTACGGCTCGATGCGCGACAGCGCGATCGATTGCTTCGGCGGCAGCAGCGCCGCCAGAATGCGGCCGCCGTCGAGCGGCGGCAGCGGGAACAGGTTCAGCACGCCGAGCACGAGGTTGGCGCTGACGCCGGCATAGGCCATCCGCGTGAAGAACGGTTCGTCGATGCCGGTCGCGGCAAGCACGACGCTCAGCACGCCCCAGATCAGCGCCTGCACGAAATTGCACGCGGGGCCCGCGAGCGACACCCACAGGCTGCCCCAGCGCGGATCGCGCAGGTTGCCGAACGACACCGGCACCGGCTTCGCATAGCCGAACAGGAAGGCGCCGCCGGTCAGGAAATACATCGCGAGCGGGATCGCGATCGTGCCGACCGGATCGATGTGGCGCATCGGGTTGAACGACACGCGCCCCATCATGTAGGCGGTGTTGTCGCCGAGCAGGCGCGCGGCGTAGCCGTGCGCGGCCTCGTGCAGCGTGATCGCGAAGATCACGGGCAGCGCGTAGACGGCGATGGTCTGTATCAGGGAAGCATCCATATCGCGTTATTGTAACAAGCGCACTCGCGCAAAAAATGAACGGCGCGCTTACGCGGCCGAGAGGCCGAACGGTTCGAGTGCGCCGCGCCCCGCGCGCACGAGTTGCGGCTCGTCGCCCGTCAGGTCGATCACCGTCGATGGCTCGCGCGGGCATGCGCCGCCGTCGATCACGAGATCGACCTGCTTCTCGAGCCGCGCGCGAATGTCGTCAGGGTCGTTGAGCGGCTCGTCGTCGGGCGGCAGGATCAGCGTCGTACCGAGCAGCGGCTGGCCGAGCGATTCGAGCAGCGCGAGCGTGATCGCGTGATCCGGCACGCGCAGCCCGATCGTCTTGCGCGACGGGTGCGACAGCCGGCGCGGCACTTCCTTCGTCGCCTGCAGGATGAATACGTACGGGCCCGGCGTCACCGACTTGATCTGCCGGTACTGGCGGTTGTCCACCATCGCGAAATTGGCCAGCTCCGACAGGTCGCGCACGAGCAGCGACAGGTGCTGCTTCTCGTCGAGGCCGCGGATGCGGCGCACCCGTTCGACCGCATCCTTGTCGTCGAGATGGCACGCGAGCGCATAGCTCGAATCGGTCGGCATCGCGATGACGCCGCCCTTGTTGACGATCTCCGCGGCCTGATTGATCAGGCGCGGCTGCGGATTATCCGGATGAATCCTGAAGAACTGGGACATGGGGGATACGTAAAGAGGGAAGAGTCGGATGCGCGCGCGACGGCAACACGAACGGCGGACGGCCGATTCGGATCAGAGCCAGCGCTCCCAGACCGGTTTCAGGTCGGGCGGCAACGGCGGCAGGCTGCCGAGCTCGATACGGCCCTCGCCCGGCGCATGAAAATCCGAGCCGCGCGACACTTCGAAGCCGAAGCGGCGCGCGACGTCCGCGTATTCGCGGTACTGGTCGGGCGTGTGGCTGCCCGTGATGACCTCGATCGCGCGGCCGCCGAGATCGATGAATTCGCCGAAGAATGCGTCGAATTCGACTGGCGTATAGCGATAGCGGCCCGGATGCGCGACCACGGCCTCGCCGCCCGCGGCGCGGATCCAGGCAACCGCGTCGGGCAGCGTCGCCCAGCGGTGCGGGACGAAACCGGGCTTGCCGTCGCCGAGCAGGCGGTCGAATACGTCGGAGGTCGATGCGGCGTGGCCGTTCTCGACGAGAAAGCGCGCGAAGTGGGTGCGCGAGATCAGGTCGGGATTCGATACGTACTTCAGCGCGCCTTCGTACGCGCCCGGAATGCCGAGCGTCTCGAGCTGCGCGGCGATCGCCTGCGCACGCCCGGCGCGGCCGTGGCGCGTGCGATAAAGGCCGTCGACGAGCGTCGGGTTCGAAGGATCGATGTTCAGCCCGACGATGTGCACGGTGCGCGATGCCCACGTGACCGAAATCTCGACGCCGCTCAGGTAACGCATCCCGAGCGCTTCCGCCTCGCTTCGCGCCACCGCCTGGCCGCCGATTTCGTCGTGGTCGGTCAGCGCCCACAGGGTCACGCCGCCGGCATGGGCGCGGCGCGCGACGTCGGCAGGCGACAGCAACCCGTCGGAAACATTCGAATGGCAGTGGAGATCAGCGTTCATTGTCGGTATGGCAGGTGAAGCTTCATTCTACTGCAACGCGGCAATTCCGCCGCCTGCCTGCCCCGCCGCTGCCGCCGCCGGCCTATGCGCAGAACGCCTCGATCAGCGCCGCGATCTGCTCGGGCTGGTCGTGATGGACCATGTGACCGGCATCTTCGACGAGCTTTTCACGCCAGTCCGGGAACGCGCCGAAGCGCGCCTTGAACTCCGGCAGCGGGATGTCGCCGGCAAGGTACGCGAGCGTCGGCGAATTGACCGCCTCGACGTGCAGCACCTTCGCGCGCACCTTCGTCCAGACGGCCATCACCTCGTCGAGCCGGTACAGCATCGGGCCCGCCATCTTGTGCGCCGGGTCCGCCAGCAGGTGATACAGGCCGTCGTCGCCACGCTTCGACCAGTGAGCGGCGAGAAACGCGGCGCGACGCGGATCGAGCCGCGGATTGGTCTTGGTCAGCCGGGCCGCCACCTCGTCGAGCGATGCGTACGGGCGCAGCACCGGCGGCTCGCGCAGCTCGTCGAGCCAGCCGCGCAGCCGGCGCGGCGCCTGCTCGGCGCGCGCCGGCGCAAGCCCGAACCCTTCGAGATCGACCACGCGCCGCACCCGCTCCGGCCGTGCGCCCGCGTACAGGCACACGACGTTCGCCCCCATGCTGTGCCCGACCAGGTTGACTTCGCCGGTCGGCGCATAGTGGTCCAGCAGCGCGTCGAGATCGCCCAGGTACTCGTGGAACCAGTAATGGCCGCCACCCTGCCGCGCGACCGGCCAGTCGGACAGGCCGAAGCCGCGCGCATCCGGCGCGATCACCTGCCAGTCGCCGGCGAGCGCGTCGACGACGAACTGAAACGATGCCGCGACGTCCATCCAGCCGTGCAGCATGAAGAGCGTCGGCGCGTCAGGCCGGCCCCAGCGTCGCACATGCAGCCGGACGCCGCGGACCGTGACGAAATCGGAAACAGAACTCGAGGCATTCATTGCAGTCGCCAGAAAAAAGAATGGTCGTTCGATTATAGCGGCGACGCTTTCGTTCCGGCACTCGACAGTGGAGGCGGGTCTCTAGCGGCAACGCGCCCGAGACGCGATGAAACGCGGTGCCCGAACGCCGATGACAGCCGTCGGGCGGGCCGCCAGCCACGCTAGTCCGCGGTCTTTCCGGCTCCCGCGTCCGCGCCATCCTGCGCGGCCAGTTCGTCCAGCTCCGCCTGTTCGAATCCCGCCGTACGGCGCGCGTCGAAATTGAACGGACCACGCAGCCGCGGCGCGTGGTATTGCGCGGCGAGCTCGCGGTAGGCCGGCACCGGATCGCGCCCCGCCTCGTCGCACAGGTGCCGGAACCAGCGGTTCCCGATCGCGACATGGCCGATTTCGTCGCGCAGGATCACATCGAGAATCGCCGCCGATGCATCGTCGCCCGCCTGCACGAGCCGCGCGCGAATGGGCGGCGACGCGTCGAGCCCGCGCGCCTCGAGCGTGCGCGGCACGAGCGCCATGCGCGCGAGCACGTCGGCCTTGGTCCGTTCGCACATGTCCCACAGTCCGTTGTGGGCGGGAAAGTCGCCGTACCCGTGTCCGAACGCGACGAGCCGGTCGGACAGCAGCGTGAAGTGATAGGCCTCCTCGGCCGCGACCTTCAGCCAGTCCGCATAAAAAGCGTCCGGCAGCCCGCGAAAGCGCCACACGGCGTCGAGCGCGAGGTTGATTGCGTTGAATTCGATATGGGCGAGCGCGTGCAGCAACACCGCGCGCCCGGCGGGCGAGCGCATGCTGCGCCGCTCGAGCTGGCGCGGCTCGACGAGCGGCGGGCGCGCCGGGCGGCCGGGCAGCCCGGCCGGCTCGCTCAGGTCGAGCCGCGGCGAGATCGCGGCCCGTCCGGCCAGCAATGCGTCGTACAGCGCGCGGACCTGCACGGCCTTCGCGGCCGGCTCGGACATCTGCAGCGCGTCGAGCGCGGCGCGGCGCACGCAGGCCGGCGCGGCAGAGAAAGAAGAAGACGCCATGTTCATCAAACCGGAACACCGCCCGCGCGCATCGCGGGAGCGCACGCACGCGACGGTTTACAATATGCGTTTGTGCCGCGACGCAATGCGCCGGGCACGCCAGACGCGCCATTCTACCGGCGCCCATCATCGAAGAGACCAGGAGACTCCGTGACGATCTACAAACTGGGCGATACGGCCCCGACGATCCACGAAAGCGTATTCGTCGCCGATACGGCGGCCATCATCGGCAAGGTCGTGCTCGAGGAAAATGCAAGCGTTTGGTTCGGCGCGACGATCCGCGGCGACAACGAAACGATCACCGTCGGTGTCGGCAGCAACGTCCAGGAAGGCGCGGTATTGCATACGGACCCTGGCTTTCCTCTGACGATTGCCGAAAACGTGACGATCGGGCATCAGGCGATGCTGCACGGGTGCACGATCGGCGAGGGTTCGCTGATCGGCATTCAGGCGGTGGTCTTGAATGGAGCGGTCATCGGCCGCAACTGTCTGGTAGGTGCCGGCGCGGTCGTGACGGAAGGCAAGACGTTCCCGGACAACTCGCTGATTCTCGGCGCACCGGCGAAAGTCGTGCGCGAGCTGTCGGCAGACGACATCGCGCGGCTGCGCGCAAATGCGAAGACGTACGTCGAGCGGCGTGCGCATTTCAAGGAGCAACTCGTGCGGATCGGGTGATTCGCGCGGATTTCAAGGAAGAAGAGTGAGCGACCAGTTACAGAAATTCATGTTCAATTCGGCACCGGTGCGCGGCGAGATCGTTTCGCTGCGCAACACGTGGCAAGAGGTGCTCACGCGCCGCGACTACCCTGCCCCGGTGCGCACCGTGCTCGGCGAGATGATGGCCGCGTGCGCGCTGCTGTCCGCGAACCTGAAATTTCACGGCACCCTGATCATGCAGATCTTCGGCGACGGGCCGGTCCAGATGCTGGTCGTCCAGTGCAGTTCGGATCTGTCGATGCGGGCCACGGCCAAGTTCGCCGGTGACTCGGCCCAGACGATCGGCGACGACACGAGCTTCGCGTCGCTCGTCAACGCGAGCGGCCACGGCCGTTGCGTGATCACGCTCGATCCGGCCGACAAGCTGCCGGGCCAGCAACCCTACCAGGGCATCGTGCCGCTGAACGGCGTCGACGGCCCGCACGAATCGGTTTCGCAGGTGCTCGAGCATTACATGCACCACTCGGAGCAGCTCGACACGCGGCTGTGGCTCGCGGCCGATCGCGACCGCGCGGTCGGCATGCTGCTGCAGAAGCTGCCGGGCGACGGCGGCATCGTGCCGCGCAACGCCGAGACGGACGCCGACACGTGGGAGCGCGTCTGCACGCTCGGCAGCACGCTGTCCGCGAAGGAACTGCTCGAGGTCGAACCGGAAGTCGTGTTCCGGCGGCTGTTCTGGCAGGAAAACGTGCAGCACTTCGAGCCGACCGGCGCACGCTTCCAGTGCTCGTGCTCGCGCGAGAAGGTCGGCGCGATGCTGCGCATGCTCGGCCGCGACGAAGTCGACAGCGTGATCGTCGAGCGCGGCCACGTCGAAATCCACTGCGAGTTCTGCAACCAGCGCTACGAGTTCGATCCGGTCGACGTCGCGCAGTTGTTCGCCGCACCGGAGCTCGCGACCGGCATCACGCCCGCGACCGAGCAGCGTCACTGACGCGCGCGCCCGTGCCTGCGATGCGGGTGCGGGCGCATAATGACGCACGAGCGTCGCACGCACGGCTCAGGCGCCGCAGGCCCGCCCTTCGGCGCAAGCCGCTTCCCGCCGTCGGCGCGCTGCTGGAGAAATGCATGGATTACCCGTTCCGCTCCGTCGTCCTGACCGGTGTCGTCGCCGGCACGCTCGCGCTCGCCGGCTGCGCGGTCCAGCCCACATCCACGATCCTGAGCCGCCTGCCCGAACCGGGCGCATCGGGCGGCCAGCCGCCCGCATTGTCGAGCGCCGAGCGCAAACGCTACGACGAGATCGACAAGCAGGTGCTGCGCGAACAGAACAACGCAATGGCGGCCGAGGCGGCCGCACGCGCGTGGGCGTATTACTCGCCGCCGCCCGTGACGATCTATGGCGGCTATTACGGCGGATGGGGAAACCGGTGGGGAACCGGCATCGGCTACGGTTACGGCTATCCGGGCGGGTGGTGGTAATGCTTCGCCCGGTCGATTGACGACTACCAGGAAATAAAAAAGCGCGGTATTTCCCGCGCTTTTTCAATGGTTCGGACTGCTGCGCTCAGTGATGAGCGGCCTTGCCCTTCTCGCCGTGATGCCGCGGCGATCTCGCCATCGGCTGAGGGTTCGGCACGACGCGCACGGGCGCCGCAGAGACGTCCGCGCGTATCGACGTGCTTGCAGGCGCGTTGTTCAGCGGGCCGGCCGGCGCGTTCGGCGACACGAACTGCACGAATACTTCGCCGTCCTTCACCATGCCCATCTCGTAGCGCGCACGCTCCTCGATGGCCGCGGTGCCGCTTTGCAGATCCTGCACTTCGCCGGCGATCCGCTCGTTGCGTAATTTCTCGTCCGCATTCTTCTGGAGCTGGTCGTCAAGCTGCTGACGCAATTCGTGCACCCGCAGCCAGCCGCCGTGTCCCCACCATAGGGGGTACTGAATGAGCGCCAGCAAGGCAATCAGGACGACAGTGACAAGCCGCATGTAAGAAACGCAGATATAAGAAGCGCCGCTCCGCGCGACATGCACAGAGCGGCGTCGAGATGACGAACCCGATAGTAGCGCGTTAGCGCAGGTTATAGAAAGCCGATTTGCCCGGGTAGCTCGCGATATCGCCGAGATCTTCCTCGATGCGCAGCAACTGGTTGTACTTCGAGATGCGGTCGCTGCGCGACAGCGAACCCGTCTTGATCTGACCGGCGTTCAGGCCGACCGCGATGTCCGCGATCGTCGAATCTTCCGTTTCGCCCGAGCGGTGCGAGATCACGGCCGTGTAGCCCGCGCGCTTCGCCATCTCGATGGCCGCGAACGTTTCGGTCAGCGTGCCGATCTGGTTGATCTTGATCAGGATCGAGTTGGCGATGCCCTTCTCGATGCCTTCCTTCAGGATGCGCGTGTTCGTGACGAAGAGATCGTCGCCGACCAGCTGCACCTTCTTGCCGAGGCGGTCGGTCAGCAGCTTCCAGCCGTCCCAGTCGCTTTCGTGCATGCCGTCTTCGATCGACACGATCGGGAACTTGTCGGCGAGCGTCGCGAGGTAGTCGGTGAATTCGGCCGACGACAGCTGCAGGCCTTCGCCCGCGAGCTGGTACTTGCCGTCGTGGTAGAACTCGGACGCCGCGCAGTCGAGCGCGAGCAGCACGTCTTCGCCCGCACGGTAGCCGGCCTTCTCGATCGCCTGCAAGATCGTCGACAGGCACTCGTCGTTACTGCCGAAGTTCGGTGCGAAGCCGCCTTCGTCGCCGACTGCGGTGCTCATGCCGCGGTCGCTCAGGATCTTCTTCAGCGCGTGGAACACTTCCGCGCCGCAACGCAGGGCTTCACGGAACGTCGGCTGGCTGACCGGAACGATCATGAATTCCTGAATGTCGAGGCTGTTGTTCGCGTGCGCGCCGCCGTTGACGATGTTCATCATCGGCACCGGCAGTTGCATCGCACCCGAACCGCCGAAATAGCGGTACAGCGGCAGGCCGGCCTCTTCGGCAGCGGCCTTCGCGACGGCCATCGACACGGCCAGCATCGCGTTCGCGCCGAGGCGCGACTTGTTGTCGGTGCCGTCCAGCTCGAGCAGCGTCTTGTCGAGGAACGCCTGTTCCGACGCGTCGAGGCCCATGATGGCTTCGGAGATTTCGGTGTTGATATGCTCGACTGCCTTCAGCACGCCCTTGCCGTTGTAGCGGCCGGCTTCGCCGTCGCGCAGTTCGATGGCTTCACGCGAGCCCGTGGACGCACCCGACGGAACCGCCGCGCGGCCCATCGTGCCCGATTCGAGCAGCACGTCGCATTCGACGGTGGGGTTGCCGCGCGAATCCAGAATCTCGCGGCCGATGATATCTACGATTGCACTCATGGGTTTCCTCTGAGAATGACGATGGATTCTTCAAACTGCGGCGGCACGCACGCCGGAAGCGCTTTCGCTACAGACGCGCAAAGCCGCCGCAGGTTCATTCGATCTTTAGTTGAAATCGTTTTCCAGGAACGGATTGCGCTTCACCGCCTGGTCGAGCGTGACGAGGGTCTCCAGCAACGCGCTCATCCGGTTCAGCGGCACCGCGTTCGGGCCGTCCGACTTCGCTTCGGCCGGATTCGGGTGCGTCTCCATGAACAGGCCCGCGACGCCCGTCGCGACCGCCGCACGCGCGAGCACCGGCACGAATTCGCGCTGGCCGCCCGAGCTCGTGCCCTGCCCGCCCGGCAACTGCACCGAGTGGGTCGCGTCGAACACGACCGGCGCGCTCGTCTCGCGCATGATCGCGAGCGAACGCATGTCGGACACGAGGTTGTTGTAGCCGAACGAAACGCCGCGCTCGCACGCCATGAAACGGTCTTCCGACAGACCGGCTTCACGTGCTGCGTCGCGCGCCTTGTCGATCACGTTCTTCATGTCGTGCGGCGCGAGGAACTGGCCCTTCTTGATGTTGACGGGCTTGCCCGAGCGCGCGCACGCATGGATGAAGTCGGTCTGGCGGCACAGGAACGCGGGCGTCTGCAGCACGTCGACGACCGACGCGACCTGCTCGATCTCGTCGATCGAGTGCACGTCGGTCAGCACCGGCAGGCCGAGCTGGCGCTTCACCTCGCCGAGGATCCGCAGCCCCTCGTCCATTCCGAGGCCGCGAAACGACTTGCCCGAGCTGCGATTCGCCTTGTCGTAGGACGACTTGTAGATGAACGGAACGTTCAGCTTCTCGCAGATTTCCTTCAGGCGGCCGGCCGTGTCGATCGTCATTTGCTCCGATTCGACGACGCAGGTACCCGCGATCAGGAAGAAAGGCTGGTCGAGACCGACCTCGAAATCGCACAGCTTCATGCTTTCACTCCGCGCGCTTGCTTGTTGGCGAGCGCAGCTTCGACGAACGACTTGAACAGAGGATGGCCATCACGCGGCGTGGACGTGAATTCCGGGTGGAACTGAACGCCCACGAACCACGGGTGCATCGAACGCGGCAGTTCCATCATTTCCGGCAGATCCTCGCTCGGGGTACGGGCGCTGATGATAAGGCCGCCGGCTTCGAGCTGGGGCACGAAGCGGTTATTGACTTCATAACGGTGGCGATGGCGTTCGTTCACGTCCTTGCCATAGATCTCCTCGGCCATCGTGCCGGGCTTGATCGGGCAACGTTGCGAGCCGAGGCGCATCGTGCCGCCGAGATCGGACTCTTCGGTGCGCATCTCGACCTTGCCTTCGCGGTCGTACCACTCGGTGATCAGCGCGACCACGCGTTCCGGCGTGTCCGGATCGAATTCCGTGCTGTTCGCCTGCTTCAGGCCGACGACGTCGCGCGCGAACTCGATCACCGCGAGCTGCATGCCGAGGCAGATGCCGAGGTACGGCACCTTCGCTTCACGCGCATAGCGGATCGCCGCGATCTTGCCTTCCGTGCCGCGACGGCCGAAACCGCCCGGCACCAGCACGGCGTCGAGATGCTTCAGGCTGTCGACGCCGTTCGTCTCGACCTCTTCCGAGTCGATGTACTCGATGTTGACCTTGGTCGCCGTGTGCAGCGACGCGTGGCGCAGCGCTTCGATCAGCGACTTGTACGATTCGGTCAGATCGACGTACTTGCCGACCATGCCGATCGTCACTTCGTGCTTCGGGTTCTCGAGCTTCTCGACGAGTTCCGCCCACATGCTCAGGTCGGCGTCCTTCGGCGACAGCTTCAGCTCGTCGCAGATGATCCGGTCGAGGCCCTGGTCGTGCAGCATCTGCGGAATCTTGTAGATGCTGTCGGCGTCCCACACCGAGATCACGGCGTCTTCGGGCACGTTCGAGAACATCGAGATCTTCTTCGATTCGTCGTCGGGAATGCGGCGGTCCGCACGGCACAGCAGCACGTGCGGCAGGATGCCGATCTCGCGCAGCTTCTGCACGCTGTGCTGGGTCGGCTTCGTCTTCAGCTCGCCGGCCGTCGCGACGTACGGCACGAGCGTCAGGTGCACGAAGCACGCGCTGTTGCGGCCGAGGCGCAGGCTCATCTGGCGCGCGGCTTCGAGGAACGGCAGCGACTCGATGTCGCCGACCGTGCCGCCGATCTCGACGATCGCGACGTCCGGTTCGCCGCAGGTGGCCGATGCCGCCCCGCGCTCGATGAACGCCTGGATTTCGTTCGTGATGTGCGGAATTACCTGCACGGTCTTGCCGAGATAGTCGCCGCGGCGTTCCTTGCGGATCACCGATTCGTAGATCTGGCCGGTCGTGAAGTTGTTGGCCTTGCGCATCTTCGTGCTGATGAAGCGCTCGTAGTGGCCGAGGTCGAGGTCAGTCTCCGCCCCGTCTTCCGTCACGAACACTTCGCCGTGCTGAAACGGGCTCATCGTGCCGGGGTCGACGTTGATGTAGGGATCGAGTTTGAGGAGGGTGACTTTCAGACCGCGCGATTCGAGGATCGCGGCGAGAGAGGCGGCGGCAATACCCTTGCCGAGGGAAGAAACTACGCCGCCGGTGACGAAAACATATTTGGTCATCGCTGGATGCTCGCGGGAAAAACGGATTATACCGTAAAGCCCGCCCTTCTCTCAGCAATTGACGCGATGATCCCGCCCCTTCGCGCGGCGCCGCGCCGGCCCTGCGCGCCCGGGCGAACCGGCCGGCCGGTCGGTGCAACCGCACCCGCGGGACGATGCGTCAGGCGCGTTTCGCGAGCGCCACGCCGTCGCGCGGCAGGCCGCCCTCTTCCGCTTTCAGCGAATTCAGCATCCGCTGCAACGCGCGGGCCGTCTCGATCGGCCGCTCCATCGGGAACAGGTGGCTGCCGTCGAGCCATTCGATGCGCCCGCGCGCCGCGCGCCGCGTCGCATCGAGCCCGACCTGGCGCACTTCGCGCGAGCGCGTGCCGGCGAGAAAGCCGAGCGGCACCGGCGAGCCGTGCGCGAGCCGCGGGCCGAGCGTGTGCGGCAACGTCCGGTAGATCAGGTATTCGATCTGCCGGTCGAAGGCAAGCGCGCGTTCGCCGTCGGCGCCCGCCTGCGGAATGCCGTGATCGATGTAGTCGGACAGCATCCGTTCGTCCCAGCGCGCGAACGCCGGCTTGTCGTGAAAGTGCCGCCACACCTCATCGCGGCTGACCCAGCGCGTGCGCCGGTTGCGGGTCGCCGCGGCCGGCGACAGCCGCTCGTCGAGCCCCGCCCACTGGCTCGCGCGCAGCGCGCCGGCGCGCCAGCCCGCGATGATCGGGGAATCGATCATCACCACGCCGCGCACCCATTGCGGCTTTTTCAGCGCGGCCATCAGCGACAGGTAACCGCCGAGCGAATGGCCGACGAGCCACACCGGACGCTCGTAGCGGCCGCCGATGTCGTCGAGCAGTTGCTCGACGAGATGCGGCCAGTCGCGCGTCACCGGGTAGCGGCGATCGTGACCGATGCGCTCGATGTAGCGCAGCTCATAGTCGTCGGCCAGTTCGGCGAAGATCGTCCGGTACGTCGATGCCGGAAAACCGTTCGCATGCGAGAAATGGAGGATGTCCTTCAAAAGCCGATGTCTCCTTTGTCGACGGGAGCGGGCAATTCAACACCGACTCCCGTCCCATGCTTCGCGGTCGACCGGGGCCGGGGTTTCGGCACGTGCCCCGGCGCCGTGCGTCGCATCCGGCCGCAGCCGTGCTTCGCCGCGCGGCGCCACGTTCTTCCCTGCACGCGCCGTCACCGATCCATCCAGTACCGCCGCTGCGCATCGCGATAACGCTCGAACACGAAGCTGCCGCCATCGGGCGCGATGTCGAACCGTACGGCCCCGTCGCGATCGGTACGCGGCAGCGGGATCCCGCGCGCTTCGTAGCGCGCCAAGACCGTCCGGTGCGGATGCCCGAAGCGATTGCGATAGCCTACAGGAAATACCGCGACGCGCGGCCCGACCGAATCGAGGAAAGGCTCGACCGACGACGTGCGGCTGCCGTGGTGCGCAACGACGAGGATCTGCGCAGCCAGCGCGTCGTGCGCGTCGGCCACGAGCCGGCGTTCGGCGCGCGCCTCGATGTCGCCCGTCAGCAGCGCGGACGTGCCGCCCGCGTCGACGCGCAACACGCACGACTGTCCGTTCGACGAGCCCGATCGCGCCTCGCCCGGCGGCCAGAGCATCGTGAAGACGACGCCGTCCCATATCCAGCGCTGCCCGGCCGCGCAACGCAGACGATCGGTCACGCCGGCCGCTTCCGCGTCGCGCCACAGCCGGTGCGGCGACGCAATGCCGGCGAGCACCTGGCGGACTTCGGTTGCCGCATAAACGGCGGCCGCGCCGCCCGTGTGATCGGCGTCCGCATGGCTGAGCACGAGCGAATCGATCGTCCGGATTGCGCGCGCCCGCAACGCCGGCGCGACGATCCGCGCGCCGGCATGGGTCGACTCCGCCCCCGGCCCCGCATCGAACAGCAAGACCCGGCGCGCGGTCTCGACCAGCACCGCCGCGCCCTGCCCGACATCGAGCACGGTCAGCCGGAAGCCGCCCGGCGACGGCGCATCGGGCGCCGGCGCGACAAGCGGCAGCCACGTGAGCGGCGCCGCCCAGCGCAGCGGCCAACCGCGCGGCATCAGCGCCCAGGCCACGCCCACGCATGCGAGCGCCAGCACCGGCCAGTCGGGCATGCGCAGCCACAGCACGCCTGCCGGCCAGTCGGCGAGATGCCCGAGCAGCGCCATCAGCGGTTCGAGCGCCGCATGCGCGAGCCGGAACGCATACGCGTCGAGCGGTGCGGGCAATCCGATACCGGCCAGCACGATCGGCGTCACGACCGAGCTGACCCACGGAATCGCAAACGCATTGCCGACGGGGCCCGAGACCGACATCTGCGCGAACCACGCGGCCGTCAGCGGCGCGAGGCCGATCGTCACCGCGTACTGCACGCGCGCTGCCTCGCCGATACGGCGCATGACGCGCGCGCGCCATGCGCGCAGCCGGCCCCGGCGACCGGTCATTGCGGCGCCATCGATCGTGCCATCATCGCCATCACCATCGCCGCCGCCGTCGAATTCGCGCACCGCCCGCCAGCCCGCCACGGCCATCAGGATCACCGCGACCGCACCGAACGACAGCCAGAACCCAGCCGACAGCACGGCCCACGGATCGGCCAGCAGCACGCCGCCAAGGGCCGCGCACAGCACCGCGGAAGTCGGCACGCTGCGTCCGGCGAGAAATGCGGCCGCACCGGCCGCGATCATCCACCACGCGCGCTGCGCCGGCACGTTGAAACCGGCGAGCGCCGCATAGCCGGCGGCAGCCGTCAGCGCCGCGACAGACGCCACATAGGGTGCCGGCATCATGAGCGCCGCGGTTCGTCCGCGCCAGCGCAAGCGACGCCAGACCATCGATACGATCCCACCCGCGATCGCGCCGACGAGCCCGACATGCAGGCCCGAAATCGCGACCAGATGGCTCGTGCCCGTATTGCGCAGCACGCGCCAGTCGTCGTCGCCGATGCCCGATTGATCGCCGACCGCGAGCGCGGTGACGATGCCGCGATGACGCGCATCGCTGCCCAGCACTTCGCCGATACGCGTACGCAGCGCGTCGCGCAACCGGTCGATCGACGCATGCCACCCCGATGCGCGCGCATCGAGCAGCGCCGAGCGCGGCGGCGCCGCGACGTAGCCGATCGCACGAATGCCGGCGGCCAGCCATGCCGCCTCGCTGTCGCGCACGCCGGGGTTGGCCTCGGCATGCGGACGCTTCAGACGCACGACCAGGCGCCAGCGCTGCGCGGCGCGCAACGCGGGAATCGCATCGCGTGCCGCCTGCGAGCCGTACGTGCCCCACGACAACCGGATCAGCGGCGGGAAACGGGCCAACCCCGCCTCGTTCGATTCGACCGCGAGCAGCAGCCGCGCGCCCGTGTCGTCGATCACCGGCAACCCGCGGATGACGCCCGTCACGACGATGTCGCGCCCTTCCCGCTCGACCGGAAGACTATCGCGCAGCCGCCACTCGGCGCGTGCGGCTGCATAGCCGAAGCCGATCGCACATGCCGCGCTCGCGCAGAGCATCCAGCGCAGCGCGCGGGTCGCGCGGGTCCGGCGGCGTCGCGCGCACCATGCGAACGACGCGCCGCCCACCACGAGCACGATCGCGCCGGCCATCCAGGCGCCCGCGCCCGGCAACGCCGCCTGCCGCTGCAGCACGACGACGCCGAGCGCGAACGCGATCCACCACACGCGCATCGCGCCTCCTCGTCCATTCGGCGCCGCCGTTGCCAATCCGGCGCCTGCCGGCAACGATTATGCGGACGAAAGCGCGAGGCGCGGCAGCGCGGCGAGCGCGTTAGCCGTTGTGGATAGGGACAGGGCGTGCGCGTCGGTCCCGCGCAGTTCGGCGAGCACTTCGCCGATGCGCGGCACCTGGTCGGGCGCGTTGCGGGACTTGTACGCCCATTCGGGCGCGATGTCGGGTGCGTCCGTCTCGACGACGATCGATTCGGCCGGCAATTGCGTCGCGAGCCGGCGAATCTGCAACGCGCGCGCGAAGGTCACGTTGCCGCCGAAGCCGAGATGCAGCCCTTGCGCGAGATACGCATCGGCCTGCTGGAAACTGCCGTTGAACGCATGCGCGATGCCGCGCCGCACGCCGAAGCGGCGCAGCCCGGCGAGCACGCGGTCCTGCGACTTGCGCACGTGGCACAGCACCGGCAAGTCGAATTCGCGCGCGAGCTTGAGCTGCCCCTGATAGAAGAATTGCTGCCGGCCTTCGTCGAGGCCCGGCACGAAGTAGTCGAGACCGATTTCGCCGATCGCGACGAAGCGCGGATCGTCGATGCTCGCCTCGATCTCCATGCGCAGCCGGTCGAGATCCGCGTCGCGCGCATGCGGCGTGAACATCGGATGGATGCCGAGCGCATAAACCGCGCCCGGCGTGCGCTGCGCCAGCTCGCGCACCGTCGTGAAATTGTCGCGCCCGACGCTCGGGATCACGATGCGCGACACGCCGGCCGCGCGCGCCGCCTGCGCGACCGCGTCGCGGTCGGCGTCGAATTCGGCGGCATCGAGATGGCAATGCGTATCGATCCACATGTCGGCTTTCCTGCGCCCGGGTTGCCGCGCCGGAACCAACCGGCAGCCCGGCGCGGACGTTCGTTTACACCGGCAGCGCCGGCTCCTCGTACAGCACGCCGTCGCGCAGGCGCATGATGCGGTCGCAGCGCGCGGCGAGCTCGGGATCGTGCGTGACGATCACGAAACTCGTTTCGAGCGTCTCGGACAATTCGAGCATCAGGTTGAACACCGTATCGGCCGTCCCGCCGTCGAGGTTCCCGGTCGGTTCGTCGGCGAGTACGCACGCCGGCTTCGTCACCAGTGCGCGCGCGATCGCGACACGCTGGCGTTCGCCGCCTGACAGTTCGCCCGGCCGGTGTTTCGCACGCGGGCCGAGACCGACACGCTCGAGCATCGCCTGTGCCTGCTCGCGCGCGTCCTCGGTGGTCATCCGGCGGATGCGCAGCGGCATCGCGACGTTGTCGAGCGCGGTGAATTCCGGCAACAGGTGATGGAACTGGTAGACGAAGCCGAGCGCGTGATTGCGCAGCTCGTTGCGCTCGCGCTCGGCGAGCTGCGTAAACGGCTTGCCGAGCAGCGACACCTCGCCCGCGCTCGGTTCGTCGAGGCCACCCAGCACGTGCAGCAGCGTGCTCTTGCCCGAGCCGGACGCGCCCACCACCGCGAGCTTCTCGCCGCGCCGCACCGTCAGCTCGGTGTTGTTGAGCACCTGCACGTTGAAGCCGCCCTGCACGAACGCCTTCGTGATCCCGCGCGCCTGAAGCACGTATTCCTGCATACCTGCCGAATCCTGTCTGATGGGTTGTCGTGAGTCCGCGAACGCGGTCGCGCGGTCATTCATAGCGGAGCGCCTCCGCCGGCTTCACCTTCGCGCCGCGCCAGCTCGGATAGAGCGTCGCGACGGCCGACAGCGCGAACGCGATGAGGCCGATCCTGATCACGTCGCTCGCGACGAGCTCGGACGGCAGCTCGCTGATGAAGTACACCGACGGCGGCAGGAACTGCACGCCGAACAGATGCTCGATCATCGGGATCAGCCACGGAATGCTCCACGCGATCAGGCAGCCGAGCGCGACGCCCGTCGCGGTGCCGACGAAGCCGATCGTCACGCCCTGCACGACGAAGATCTTCATGATCGAGCCCGGCTGCGCGCCGAGCGTGCGCAGGATCGCGATGTCGGCCTGCTTGTTGGTCACGGTCATCACGAGCGACGACACGAGGTTGAATGCGGCCACCGCGATGATCAGCGTGAGGATGATGAACATCATCCGCTTCTCGATCTGCACGGCCGAGAACCACGTCTTGTTCTGTTGGGTCCAGTCGCGGATGTACAGGCTGCCCGACAGCGTATGCGACAGTTCGACCGCGACCTGCGGCGCCTTCTGCATGTCGGTAAGCCGCAGCCGCACGCCGGTCGGCGCCGTCATCCGGAACAGCGCCTCCGCGTCGCGGATGTTGATCATCGCGAGCGTGCTGTCGTATTCGTAGTGGCCCGACTCGAACACGCCGACGACCGTGAACTGCTTGAGCCGCGGCATCATGCCGGCCGGCGTGATCGTGCCTTCGGGCGCGACGAGCGTGACCTTGTCGCCGACCGTCACGCCGAGGTTGCCGGCGAGCGCGTCGCCGAGCACGATGCCGAACTGGCCGGGTACGAGCGCGCTCAACTGGCCCGCCTTCATGTCCTTGCCGATGTCCGACACCTGCGGCTCGAGCGACGGCTCGACGCCGCGCAGCATCACGCCGCTCACCGCGTCCTGGCGCGTGAGCAGCGCCTGCGCGTCGACGTACGGCGCCGCGCCGATCACCTCGTGATTGCGGCGCGCTTCCTGCGCGGTCAGTTGCCAGTCGGGCATCGAGCCGGTCGGCGAGAACACCTCGACGTGCGCGAGCACCGACAGCATGCGGTCGCGCACCTCCTTCTGGAAGCCGTTCATCACCGACAGCACGACGATCAGCGCCGCGACGCCGAGCGCGATCCCGAGCATCGAAACGAGGGCGATGAAGGAAATGAAGCCGTTGCCGGTCGTGCGTTTGCCGGCGCGCGTGTAGCGCCAGCCGATCTGCCATTCGTACGGAAGTTTCAAGCGAATCCTTTCTGCTGGTTACGGCGGGGAAGCGGCCCGCGGCCGGACCGCCGTCCGGCGGCGCCCCGCCGGCCGGGCGCGGTCGAAAAAACGGTCGCCGGACGCAATCGGGCCGTCAGCCGGCCCGATCACGCGCGCAGTTTGCCATACAATGCGCACCATCATGCACGACCGACGCCTCCATTTTCTCGTTCCGTTCGCGCTGCCGTCGGCGGCCGATGCGGCCTCGTCCCTGCACACCCTGGACAGTCCCGCGCTCGAAAAGTTGCTCGCCCGCGCGAGCCTCGTCGAGCGCGTGACCGGCGAAGACTTCCAGCGCACGCTGCCGCACGAGCGCTGGCTGGCCCGCCAGTTCGGCGCGACCCAGGGCAACGCCGCCGACGAAGCGCCGCTCGCGCCCTACATGCTGCTGGCGGACGGCGGCGACCCGGGCACGCAGGCCTGGGCCTGCGTGGAACCCGTGCACGTCGAAATCGCGCACGATCACCTCGTGCTCGTCGATCCGTCGAGCCTCGCGCTCGACGACGGCGACGCGGCCGCGTTGCTGGCCGTCGCGCGGCCGCTGATCGAGGAGCTCGGCGTGCGGCTCGAAGCGCCGCAGCCGTCGCGCTGGTATCTGTCGAGCGAACAGCTCGCCCGCCTCGCCGGCGCCGCGCCGCTGCGCGCCAGCGGCCGCAACATCGAGATCTGGCTGCCGCACGAGGCACACACCGGCGAACGCTCGCGGATGTGGATGAAGCTGCAGAACGAGGTGCAGATGGCCTGGTTCCAGCATCCGGTCAACGAAGCCCGCGAGGCGCGCGGCCTGCCCGCCGTCAATACGATCTGGTTCCACGCGCAAGGCACGCTGAAGCCGGTCGGCAAACCGTTCGGGCGCGTGCTGTCCGCGTCGCCCGCGGCGCTCGGCCTCGCGCGCGCGGCGCAAGCCGACACGGGTGCGCCGCCGGCCGCGTTCGGCGCGCTGCCCGCCGCCGCCGGTGCGACGCTCGTCGAGTTGCCGGCGCTGACCACCCCGTTCATCGAACAGGACTGGGCGCGCTGGCACGACACGCTCGCCGCGCTCGAGCGCGACTGGTTCGCGCCGGCGCTGGCCGCGCTGCAGCACGGCGAGCTGGCGAGCGTCGATTTCACGCTGTGCGGCGACACGAGCTCCGTGACGCTGCACGCGACGCGCGGCGACCTGCGCAAGTTCTGGCGCCGCCGCGCGCTGGCGTCCCTGTTCGAATAACCAGACCTGTATGACCCGGATCGTTACCCGCCCCGTCGCCCCCGCCGACGCAGAAGCGCTCGCGCGCCACGGCCTGCACCCCGTCCTCGCACGCCTGTACGCGTCGCGCGGCGTGCAGTCGCCGGCCGACATCGAAACGGCGCTCGCGCGCCTCGTCCCGCCCACCGAACTGAAGGGCTGCGCGGACGCCGCTTCGCTGCTCGCCGACGCGATCGCCGACAAGCGGCGCCTGCTCGTCGTCGCCGACTACGACTGCGACGGCGCGACGGCCTGCGCGGTCGCGGTGCGCGGCCTGCGGATGTTCGGCGCGCAGATCGACTATCTCGTGCCGAACCGCTTCGAATACGGCTACGGGCTCACGCCCGAGATCGTCGAACTCGCGGCCGCACGCAAGCCCGACCTGCTGATTACCGTCGACAACGGGATCGCGAGCGTCACGGGCGTCGAAGCCGCGAATGCGCGCGGCATCGACGTGCTCGTGACCGACCACCACCTGCCCGGCGATGCACTGCCCGCCGCGCGCGCGATCGTCAACCCGAACCAGCCCGGCTGCGCGTTCCCGAGCAAGCACCTCGCCGGGGTCGGCGTGATGTTCTACGTGCTGCTCGCGCTGCGCGCCGAACTGCGCCGTCGCGGCGCGTTCGCGAGCAAGGAGGCCGAGCCGCGTCTGGACGGGCTGCTCGACCTCGTCGCGCTCGGCACCGTCGCCGACGTCGTGCGGCTCGACGGCAACAACCGGGTGCTCGTCGCGCAGGGGCTGCAGCGTATCCGCAACGGCCGCATGCAGCCGGGCATCGCCGCGCTGTTCCGCGCCGCCGCCCGCGAGGCGCGCACCGCATCGGGCTTCGATCTCGGCTTCGGCCTCGGCCCGCGCCTGAACGCCGCCGGACGGCTCTCCGACATGTCGCTCGGCATCGAGTGCCTGATCACCGACGACATCGGCCGTGCGTGGGACCTCGCGCAGCAGCTCGACGTGATGAACCGCGAGCGCCGCGAGATCGAGGCCGGCATGCAGCAGCAGGCGCTCGCCGATCTCGCCGACGTCGACCCGGCCGACGCGTGCACCATCACGCTGTTCAATCCCGAATGGCACCAGGGCGTGATCGGGATCGTCGCCGGCCGGCTCAAGGAGAAATTCCACCGCCCGTCGTTCACGTTCGCGCACGCGGACGAAGCCGGCACGCGGGTCAAGGGCTCGGGCCGGTCGATTCCCGGGTTCCACCTGCGCGATGCGCTCGATCTCGTGTCGAAGCGCGAGCCCGACCTGATCGTCGCATTCGGCGGCCACGCGATGGCGGCCGGCCTCACGCTCGACACCGACAACGTGCCGCGCTTCGCGGCCGCGTTCGAGGCGGTCGCGCGCGAGTGGCTGTCCGACGATGCGCTCGCGCGCGTGATCGAGACCGACGGCGAACTCGAGGAAGCGTATTTCACGCCGCAGTTCGTCGGGCTGCTCGACGAGGCCGTGTGGGGCCAGGGCTTTCCGGCCCCGCTTTTCTCCGGCGAATTCGACGTCGTGTCGCAGTCGCTCGTGAAGGAAAAGCACCTGAAGCTGCAACTGGCGCGCGGGCGCCAGCGCTTCAACGCGATCTGGTTCAACCACACCGAGCCGCTGCCGGCGAGCGCCCTGATCGCGTACCGCCTCGTGGCCGACACGTGGAACGGCGTGACGCGCGTCCAGCTGATCGTCGAGCACGCGGCCGGCTGAACGCCGGCGCGGCGGCCCAAGGCCCGCGCAAAGCGCATGCGCGCCGCGCCGGACGGGGCTGCGGCATGCATGCCGGCACAGTCCGCGTCACCGGGAAACCCCGCCGATCGGCTATAATTCCGCTTTTTTACGAAGCAAGAAAAGCGAACGATCATGGAAGCGGAACGTCTCAACGCGATCGAAAGCTCCCTGCTCGACCTGCGCAATCGCGCGGGCGAGCTTCGGGGGTATCTTTGACTACGACGCCAAAGCTGCGCGTCTGACCGAAGTCAACAAGGAACTCGAAGACCCGAACGTCTGGAACGATTCGAAGAACGCCCAGGCGCTCGGCCGCGAGAAGAAGCTGCTCGAAGGCGTCGTCTCGACGCTGACGGTGCTCGATAGCGACCTGCGCGATGCGCTCGACCTGTTCGAGCTGGCACGCGAGGAAGGCGACGAAGACACCCTCGTCGCGTCCGAAGACGACGCGAAGAAGCTCGAAGCGCGCGTCGGCGACATCGAATTCCGCCGGATGTTCTCGAACCCGGCCGATCCGAACAACTGCTTCATCGACATCCAGGCCGGCGCCGGCGGCACCGAGGCGTGCGACTGGGCGTCGATGCTGCTGCGCCAGTACCTGCGCTACTGCGAACGCAAGGGCTTCAAGGCCGAAGTGCTCGAAGAGTCCGACGGCGACGTCGCCGGCATCAAGAACGCGACGGTCAAGGTCACGGGCGAATACGCTTACGGCTTCCTGCGCACCGAAACGGGCATCCACCGCCTCGTGCGCAAGTCGCCGTTCGACTCGTCGGGCGGCCGCCACACGTCGTTCTCGTCGGTGTTCGTGTATCCGGAAATCGACGACTCGATCGAGGTCGAGGTCAACCCGGCCGACCTGCGCATCGACACGTACCGCGCATCGGGCGCGGGCGGCCAGCACATCAACAAGACCGACTCGGCCGTGCGGATCACGCACATGCCGACCGGCATCGTCGTGCAGTGCCAGAACGACCGCTCGCAGCACCGCAACCGCGCCGAAGCGATGGCGATGCTGAAATCGCGCCTGTACGAAGCCGAAATGCGCAAGCGCCAGGCCGAGCAGGACAAGCTCGAATCGAGCAAGACCGATGTGGGCTGGGGCCATCAGATCCGCTCGTACGTGCTCGACCAGAGCCGCGTGAAGGACCTGCGCACGAACGTCGAAATGAGCAATACACGAGCCGTGCTCGACGGCGATCTCGACGACTTCATCAGCGCGAGCCTCAAACAGGGCGTGTAAGCGCCGCAGTGCGGCCCGTCCAGGCCGCGCCGTCCTTGCCCTTCCCGTTGGCGTTGCCGCACCCACTCCGAATTCCGACCATCATGACCGAACCGACTCAAACGCAGCCCGCCGTCGCGGCGGACGAAAACCAGATCATCGCCGAGCGCCGCGAGAAGCTGCGCGCGTTGCGCGAGCAAGGCGTCGCCTATCCGAACGATTTCCGGCCGACGCATCACGCCGCCGATCTCCAGGTGAAATTCGCCGACTCGGACAAGGCCGCGCTCGAAGCCGAGCAGGTCGAGGTATCGGTCGCCGGCCGCATGATGCTCAAGCGCGTGATGGGCAAGGCGAGCTTCGCGACGGTGCAGGACGGCTCGGGCCAGATCCAGTTCTTCGTGACGCCGAACGACGTCGGCGCGGAAACCTACGACGCATTCAAGAAGTGGGATCTCGGCGACATCGTCGCCGCGCGCGGCGTGCTGTTCCGCACCAACAAGGGCGAGCTGTCGGTCCAGTGCAAGGAACTGCGTCTGCTGTCGAAGGCGCTGCGGCCGCTGCCGGACAAGTTCCACGGCCTCGCCGACCAGGAAATGCGTTATCGCCAGCGCTACGTCGACCTGATCGTCACGCCGGAAACGCGCGACACGTTCCGCGCGCGTACCCGCACGATCGCGTCGATCCGCAAATTCATGGACAACGCCGAGTTCATGGAAGTCGAAACGCCGATGCTGCACCCGATCCCGGGCGGCGCGGCGGCCAAGCCGTTCGTCACGCATCACAACGCGCTCGACATGCAGATGTTCCTGCGCATCGCGCCGGAGCTGTACCTGAAGCGCCTGATCGTCGGCGGCTTCGAACGCGTGTTCGAGATCAACCGCAACTTCCGGAACGAAGGCGTGTCGCCGCGCCACAACCCGGAATTCACGATGATGGAGTTCTATGCCGCGTACACCGATTACCGCTGGCTGATGGACTTCACCGAGCAACTGATCCGCCAGGCGGCGATCGATGCGCTCGGCACCGCGACGATCCAGTACCAGGGCCGCGAGCTCGACCTCGCGAAGCCGTTCCACCGCCTGACGATCACGCAGGCGATCCAGAAATACGCGCCGCAGTACACCGACGGCCAGCTGTCGGACGACGCGTTCCTGCGCACCGAACTGAAGCGCCTGGGCGTCGACGTGTCGCAACCGGCCTTCCTGAACGCCGGCATCGGCGCACTGCAGCTCGCGCTGTTCGAGGAAACGGCCGAAGCGCAGCTGTGGGAGCCGACCTACATCATCGACTACCCGGTCGAGGTGTCGCCGCTCGCGCGCGCATCGGACACGGTGCCGGGCATCACCGAGCGTTTCGAGCTGTTCATGACCGGCCGCGAGATCGCGAACGGCTTCTCGGAGCTGAACGATCCGGAAGACCAGGCTGCGCGCTTCAAGAAGCAGGTCGAGCAGAAGGATGCGGGCGACGAGGAAGCGATGTTCTTCGACGCCGACTACATCCGCGCGCTCGAACACGGGATGCCTCCGACGGGCGGCTGCGGGATCGGCATCGACCGTCTCGTGATGCTGCTGACCGACAGCCCGACGATCCGCGACGTGCTGCTGTTCCCGCACCTGCGCCGCGAAGACTGACGGCCTGACCCGCGTGTGCGCCGCGCCTCGTGGCGCGCACGCGTCGGCTTTGTAACCGCGCGTAAATCCCGCCTGCCGGCGCCCGCCGGCTTTCGATCCTTCCCCGTTTTATTCTCACGCCGCAACGACCTTCCCCGGGTTTTCCCGGCCGCGATCGCCTGCGCGCCACTGCAATTCGTTACACCTTGATACGGTACCCTCCTCCCCGGTGGATGACACTCCCGTTGCGTCACCACGCATGACCACGGGACCAGAACGAAGCGCCGGAACGCCGAGTCTGCTCGATCCCGACGCGTGGGATCCGCCCCGACGCCAACGTGCAGGGGCCGGGTCGACACCGGAGAAAAAAATGGACAACCAGAATCAAGCCACACCGCAAAAGCAACGCCTCCACCCGCTCGTCGCCACCGCCGCCGGTGCCGTCATCGTCGCCAGCCTCGCCGCGACAGCCGCGATCACGGGCATCTTTCCGAAGGCCAGCAGCAACGAACAGAACACCACCCAGACCCAGGCCGCGCTGATCGCATCGCAGCCGGCCGTCGACACGGCCGCGGCAGCCAGCACTGCCCTCGCCGCTCAGGCACAGCAGCAGGCAGCCGAGCTGGCCGCGCAGCAAAAGGCAGCCGCGCAGGCCGCACCGAAGCCCGCGCCGCGCCCGGTGGCAACGCATCATCGCCACACGCCGGCGCCGCAGCCGCCGCAATATGCGCAGCAACCGTACGCGCCCGCGCAGCCGACGTATTGCCAGTCTTGCGGCACGATCGTCGCGATCACGGAGAGCCGTACGCCGGGCCAGAGCTCGGGGATCGGCGCGGTCGGCGGCGCAGCGGCCGGCGGCCTGCTCGGCAACCAGTTCGGTCACGGCAACGGCCGCACCGCGATGACGATCATCGGCGCACTGGGCGGCGGTCTGGCCGGCAACCAGGTCGAAAAGCAGGTGCGCGCGGAAACCGACTATCAGGTGCAGGTACAGATGGAGAGCGGCGCGACGCGCACGTTCACGTACCACAACGCACCGCCGTTCGGCCAGGGCCAGCGCGTGCGGATCGAGAACGGTACGCTGGTCGGCGCATGACGCACCGCGCGGCAACGAAAAAGGCTCGTGAAGATCACGAGCCTTTTCTTTTTGCGGGAGCCGCACGAGCGCCGATGCCGGCGCGAATCTCAGTCTTCGTCGTCGAAGTCGGATTCGTCGATCCAGTGGGCCTGGATCGCCTCGAGAATCTTCTCGCCCGAGTGGGAAGGATCGTCGTCGAAGCCGTCGAGTTCGATCACCCATTGGCGCAGGTCGACGAAATTGATCCGCTGCGGATCGATGTCCGGATGCTTGTCTGCAAGCGCGATGGCGACCTCGCGCGAATCGGTCCATTTCATGGCCTGCTCTCCCGTGTAGGTGGCGGGTCCGCCGGGCGCGGCAACCATGCCGTGCGCCGCCCGGCCCGCCGATCCGTCAGTGATTTTCCTTCGCGTGGTTGATCGAGTACTTCGGAATCTCGACCACCAGGTCCGACTCTTCCGTCACGATCGCCTGGCACGACAGGCGCGACGTCGGCTCGAGGCCCCACGCCTTGTCGAGCAGGTCGTCTTCGTCCTCGTCGGACGGCTCGAGATCGTTGAAGCCCTCGCGAATCACCACGTGGCAGGTCGTGCACGCGCACGACTTTTCGCACGCATGCTCGATCTCGATCCCGTTGTCGAGCAGGTTGTCGCAAATACTCTTGCCGGGCGTCGCGTCGATCACTGCGCCGTCCGGGCACAGTTCGACGTGAGGCAGCACCACCAGTTGAGGCATGTCCGTTCCGTCAGTCAGGGTGCGGCGGCGGGCGCCGCACGGTTCAATATCGCGCGGGCCGTCGCCGGCCCGCATGCAGGTCGTTCGTTCAGATCTCGTCGAGCCGTCGGCCCGACAGTGCGCGCTTGATGCTCTTGTCCATCCGGCGCGCCGCGAATTCGTCGGTGCCGTCGGCCAGCGCCTTGGTCGCGGTTTCGATCGCGCCTGCATCGTCGCCCTGCGCGATCGCGCTCAGCGCCGCGACGAGCGCATCGACCTGCGTCCGTTCGGCCGCGTCGAGCAGTTCGCCGTCGGCCGCGAGCGCTGCCTGCGTCGCCTCGATCATCCGCTGGGCTTCGACCTGCGCTTCGCGCAGCGCGCGGGCGCGCATGTCGATCTCGGCGGTCTTGAAGCTGTCCTCGAGCATCTTCGCGATGTCGTCGTCGGCCAGGCCGTACGACGGCTTCACGACGACCGATGCCTCGACGCCCGAATGCTGCTCGCGTGCGAACACCGACAGCAGCCCGTCCGCATCGACCTGATAGGTCACGCGGATACGCGCCGCACCGGCCGTCATCGGCGGGATGCCGCGCAGCTCGAAGCGCGCGAGCGACCGGCAGTCGGCGACGAGCTCGCGCTCGCCCTGCACGACGTGGATCGCCATCGCGGTCTGGCCGTCCTTGAAGGTCGTGAATTCCTGCGCGCGCGCGATCGGAATCGTCGAGTTGCGCGGAATGATCTTCTCGACGAGGCCGCCCATCGTCTCGACGCCGAGCGACAGCGGGATCACGTCGAGCAGCAGCCAGTCGTCGCCGCTGCCGCGATTGCCGGCAAGCAGGTCAGCCTGGATCGCCGCGCCGAGCGCGACGACCTGGTCCGGATCGAGATTGACGAGCGGCGGCTGGCCGAAATGTTTCGCGACCGCATCGCGGATCACCGGCATGCGCGTCGCGCCGCCGACGAGCACGACACCCTTGATGTCGGCCGGGCTCACCTGCGCGTCGCGCAGGGCCTTGCGGGTCGGCGTCAGCGTACGCTGGACGAGCGGCTCGACGAGCGCGGCAAACGTGTCGTGCGAGATCGTCTGCACGAGATGCGCACCGCTCGACAGCGTCACGTCGAGCGACGCCTGCGGCGCGGACGACAGCGCTTCCTTCAGCACGCGCACGCGGTCGAGCAGCAGGCGTACGTCCTCCGGCGCGAGCGTCTGTGCGTCGATGCCAGCCTGCGCGAGCACGTGGCCGAACAGCGCATGGTCGAAATCGTCGCCGCCGAGCGCGGAATCGCCGCCCGCGGCCAGCACTTCGAACACGCCCTTCGTCAGCTTCAGGATCGACAGGTCGAACGTGCCGCCGCCGAGGTCGTATACCGCGTACAGGCCTTCGGCCGCGTTATCCAGGCCGTAGGCGATCGCCGCCGCGGTCGGTTCGTTCAGCAGGCGCAGCACGTTCAGGCCTGCGAGACGCGCGGCGTCCTTGGTCGCCTGGCGCTGCGCGTCGTCGAAGTACGCCGGCACCGTGATGACCGCGCCGACCAGCTCGTCGCCGAGCGTATCTTCCGCGCGGTAGCGCAGCGTCGCGAGAATCTCGGCCGACACTTCGACCGGGCTCTTCACGCCGTCGATCGTGCGGATCTGCACCATGCCCGGCGCATCGACAAATTCGTACGGCGCGTTCGCCGCGCCTTCGACCTCGGCCTTGCCACGGCCCATGAAGCGCTTGACCGACACGATCGTGTTGCGCGGATCGGTCGCGGCCTGTTCCTTCGCTTCGTGGCCGATGCGGCGGCCGCCCTTCTCCAGATAACGGACCACCGACGGCAGCAGCGCGCGGCCCGCTTCGTCCGGCAGGACTTCGGGCACGCTGCTGCGCACCGCGGCGACGAGCGAGTTCGTCGTGCCGAGATCGATCCCGACAGCGAGTCGCCGCTGATGCGGCGCCGGCGCCATGCCCGGTTCGGAAATTTGCAGTAAAGCCATCTTGGTTCGTTCGGGCGCTCGGCCCGTTTGCTGCGCGTGCCGCAAGGCACGCGGTTAAGTTTCGAGACGCTCGATCTGCGCGCCCACTTCCGACGCGACCCGCTCGATGAACATCAACTGGCGCACGGCCTCCGCGGCGGCCTGATCGGCACCGCTGTCGAGCAGCGTGCCGAGGCGTTCGAGACGCACGCGCTTTTCGCCGCGCAGTTCGGCGAGCAGCGCATCGAGCGCGTCGACGTTGCGAGCAGCCGCGGCATCCTCGATGCCTTCGCGCCACTCCATCTGCTGCATCAGGAACGCGGGCTCCATCGCGGTGTTGTTCTCGGCACCGATGTCGACGCCGCGCAGCGACAGCAGATAGGTCGCGCGCTTCAGCGGATCGCGCAGCGTGCGGTACGCCTCGTTCGCACGGGTCGCCCATTGCATCGCGATACGCTTTTGCGCGTCGCCGGCCGCCGCGAAGCGGTCCGGGTGCACCTGCGTCTGCACCGTGCGATATGCGCTGTCGAGCGCCGCCTCGTCGAGCGCGAATTGCGCCGGCAGGTGAAACAGATCGAAGTGGCTGTCTTTCAGCGAAACCATCGTCGCGTTCAATTCCGGTTCGTCGCGCGGCAAACGCCGCACATTAAAAAGGCGGCCCGTGCCGCCTCTTGCCCGCATCGCGCGGAAACCCGCGTCACACGCGGAACGATTCGCCGCAGCCGCACTCGTCCTTCACGTTCGGGTTGTTGAACTTGAACCCTTCGTTCAGGCCTTCGCGCGCGAAGTCCAGCTCGGTGCCGTCGATATACGCGAGGCTTTTCGGGTCGACGACGACCTTCACGCCATGGCTCTCGAACACCTGATCCTCGGGAGCCAGCTCGTCGACATACTCGAGCTTGTACGCGAGCCCCGAGCACCCGGTCGTGCGAACGCCAAGCCGCAGGCCCACACCCTTGCCGCGACGGACGAGGTATTTCTGGACGTGCTGTGCTGCTTTTTCGGTCAGTGTAATTGCCATGATGTCCTTGCCGCGGCGCGCCCCAAAGGGCTGCCGCGTTCCGTCTAAGCGCCCCAAACCTGTCGCTGCGCGCCAGGCCCCCCGAGGGGGTCATCCCCCAAGGGGACTTCCTGCGGGGCGAAAAACTTGGGGCGGCCCGGCGTTTTCCTGCGAAGCCGCTCGATGCCGCTCAGGCTGCTGCCTGATCGCCTTCCGTGGTGTCGTGACGCTTCTTGTAGTCGGCCACGGCTGCCTTGATCGCGTCTTCCGCGAGAATCGAGCAGTGAATCTTCACCGGCGGCAGGGCCAGCTCTTCGGCGATCTGCGTGTTCTTGATCGACAGCGCTTCGTCGAGCGTCTTGCCCTTCACCCACTCGGTCACGAGCGAGCTCGACGCGATGGCCGAACCGCAGCCGTACGTCTTGAACTTCGCGTCTTCGATCACGCCGTCCGCGCCGACGCGGATCTGCAGCTTCATCACGTCGCCGCAGGCCGGCGCGCCGACCATGCCCGTGCCGACCGCGTCGTCGTCTTTCGCGAACGAACCGACGTTACGCGGGTTTTCGTAGTGATCCAGAACCTTGTTGCTGTAAGACATGACTCAGACTCCTTGACTCGTTACGTCTGCGCGCGCGAATCCGCCCGCGAATGTATTGGATGCGGCGTTCAGTGTGCGGCCCATTCGATCGTCGACAGATCGATGCCTTCCTGGTGCATTTCCCAGAGCGGCGACAGCTCGCGCAGCTTCGCGATCTTGCTGTTCAGCAGATCGATCACGAAGTCGACTTCCTGCTCCGTCGTGAAGCGGCCGACCGTGAAGCGGATCGAGCTGTGCGCCAGTTCGTCGTTGCGGCCGAGCGCACGCAGCACGTACGACGGCTCCAGCGACGCCGACGTGCACGCCGAACCCGACGACACCGCGACGTCCTTGATCGCCATGATCAGCGACTCGCCTTCGACGAAGTTGAAACTGATGTTGAGGTTGTGCGGGATACGGTGCTCGAGGTCGCCGTTCACGTACGTTTCCTCGATTTGCGACAGGCCGCGCAGCAGCTTGTCGCGCAGCATGCGGATGCGCTCGTTCTCGGTCGCCATTTCTTCGCGCGCGATGCGGAACGCTTCGCCCATGCCGACGATCTGGTGCGTCGGCAGCGTGCCCGAACGCATCCCGCGCTCGTGACCGCCGCCGTGCATCTGCGCTTCGATGCGCACGCGCGGCTTGCGACGCACGTACAGCGCGCCGATGCCCTTCGGGCCATACGTCTTGTGCGCCGAGAACGACATCAGGTCGACCTTCAGCTTCGCGAGGTCGATCTCGACCTTGCCGGTCGCCTGTGCGGCGTCGACGTGGAACACGATGCCCTTCTCGCGGCAGAGTTCACCGATCGTCTCGATGTCCTGGATCACGCCGATCTCGTTGTTCACGTGCATCACCGACACGAGGATCGTGTCCGGGCGCAGCGCGGCCTTGAGCACGTCGAGGTCGAGGAGGCCGTTGTCCTTCACGTCGAGATAGGTGACTTCGAAGCCGTCGCGCTCGAGCTCGCGGCAGGTGTCGAGCACGGCCTTGTGCTCGGTCTTCACCGTGATGATGTGCTTGCCCTTGCCCTTGTAGAAGTTCGCGGCACCCTTGATCGCCAGGTTGTCCGATTCGGTTGCGCCGGACGTCCAGATGATCTCGCGCGGATCCGCGTTCACGAGCGCAGCCACCTGCTCGCGCGCTTCCTCGACCGCGCGTTCCGCATCCCAGCCGTACGCATGGCTGCGCGACGCCGGGTTGCCGAACTGCTCGCGCAGGTACGGCACCATCTTGTCGACCACGCGCGGGTCGACCGGCGTCGTCGCGCTGTAATCCATGTAGATGGGCAGGTGGAGAGTCTCTTGGGTCATCTGTCGCTCCGGATATTCTGTGCAGGGACTGTGTGCGTTATGGGGTGTGCGGCGGGGTGTGCGGCGCGTTCGCGCTCACGAACTCGCGATGTTGAACACCGAATTGGGGCCGAGGGGCATCGTGCGCACCGGTTCGGCCGGTGCCGCGGCGGGCTCCGACGCGCGCCGGTCGCGCAACACCGTGGGGGCGCCTTCTCGCGCGCGCTGCTGATCAACGAGATCCTGCAGCGACACCGAATCGAGGTATTCGACCATCTTCTGATTCAGGGTCGACCACAGCTCGTGCGTCATGCAATGGCCGTCGGGCTGCTTCGAGCCGTCGCACGTGCCTTTGCCGCCGCACTGCGTGGCGTCGAGCGGTTCATCGACCGCGATGATGATGTCGGCGACGGTGACGTCCTGCGCGCGGCGCGCGAGGTTGTAGCCGCCGCCCGGGCCGCGCACGGATTCGACGATTTCATGCCTGCGCAGCTTGCCGAACAGCTGTTCGAGATACGAGAGCGAAATCCGCTGGCGCTGGCTGATGCCTGCAAGCGTCACCGGGCCCTGCTCCTGGCGCAGTGCCAAGTCAATCATCGCCGTGACGGCGAAACGGCCTTTGGTGGTGAGTCTCATGGTGTCTAGGGGACTGCAATCTTGACGATTTTGGTCAAGTATAAATATTTGACGTTTTTAGTCAAGTATCCATGTCTTTGACAGGGTATTCGCAGACCGCTGAATTTCCTGCCGCAATCAGCGCGCGGTGCGCGCCTGGAGGGTGTCCAGCAGGCCCGCGCATGCGCGCTCGACCTGATCGAGCACCTGCTCGAAACCCTGCGCGCCGCCGAAATAGGGATCGGCGACTTCGGTCTCGGCCGCGCCCGGTGCGAATTCCATCAGCAGGCGCACCTTGTCGCGATGCTGCGGCGGGCAGCGCCGATGCAGTTCCGCGAGATTGGCCTCGTCCATCGCGAGCAGCAGGTCGAAACGCTCGAAATCCGCCGCACTCACCTGCCGCGCCCGCAGCGCCGACAGGTCGTAGCCGCGCGTGTGCGCGGCAGCCTGCGCGCGCGTATCGGGCGGCTCGCCGACGTGCCAGTCGCCGGTGCCGGCCGAATCGATCGCGATCCGGGCGGTCAGCCCGGCCGCGTCCACCTGGTGGCGCATCACGCCTTCTGCCGTAGGCGAACGGCAGATATTGCCGAGACAGACGAAACAGATCGCAACGCGGTTCATCGCACTATCGGAAAGCCGCGGCGAACCGCGTGGGAGAAGAGCACGCCATTATACAAAGGCGCCCGGAATCGCGCCGTCGCGCAAAGCGACGGCGGCATGCGTCACAGCGCCTTCGGTGCGGCGAGCACGACGTCGCCGGATGCGGGCGGCAGCGACTTCGTCGCGTCGTCGACCAGACCGAACGACACCGCGCGCGCCAGCTCGGCCGATGCCTGATGAACGGCGAGCGGGCCACGCGACGGCGCGCCGGCCATCGCGTGCAGATAAGCGGCCGCCGCGAGCGGAACGACGATTGCCAGCGGCCAGTACATCGATATTGTCTTTTTCATGATGCGGCTCCTTGACCTCATTCCCCGAAACCCAATTTCGGGGACTACAGGCAAGATTCTATAGACCGCATCTATCGAGATAAATACTCGAATAGCGAACGCACTGTTGCTGCCCGATGAACAGTCGTCAGCCGAGATGACTCTTCGATGCCGCATACAACTCGCGGAACGTGCGCCCGGTCGGCGTCGGCATGTCGCGCGTGTCCATCCAGCCGCCCATCATCGGCAGGCGCCGCAGCGTGCCGCCGCTGCTGCCCAGCCGCTCGAGGATGCGCACCGCGAGCTTGGTCGTCAGCGCGTAGAGCACCGGCCGGCGCGCGAAAAAGCCCCACGCGGCGAGCCCGGCGCGCTCGCGCCACGGCCGCAGGTGCCGCTCGACCTGCTTCTCGCGCAGCGCGCGCAGCAGATGCGACAGCGGAATCCCGGCCGGGCACACGCTGTCGCACTCGCCGCACAGCGTCGCGGCCTGCGGCAGGTCCAGCGCCTGCTCGACGCCGACGTAGCTCGGCGTCAGCACCGAGCCCATCGGCCCCGGATAGACCCAGCCGTACGCGTGGCCGCCGACCTTCTGGTAGACCGGGCAATGGTTCATGCACGCGCCGCAGCGGATGCAGCGCAGCATCTCCTGGAACTCGCCGCCGATCAGGCCGGTGCGGCCGCCATCGACGAGCACCACGTAATTGTGTTCCGGGCCGTCCTCGTCGCCGGGGCCGCGCGGGCCGGTGAGCAGCGAGAAGTAGTTCGACGTCTTCTGCCCGGTCGCCGAGCGCGGCAGCAGGCGCATCGCGGTCGCGAGATCCTCGAGCGTGGGCAGCACCTTCTCGATGCCCGTCACCGCGACGTGCACGCGCGGCATCACCGTGCACATCCCTTCATTGCCTTCGTTCGTGACGACCGCAACCGAACCCGTCTCGGCGATCACGAAGTTGCCGCCCGTCACGCCCATGTCGGCCGACATGAAATGCGGGCGCAGCACTTCGCGCGCCTCGCGCGTCATGTCGGGAATCTCGGTCAGCCGCTCTCGATGGTGCGTGCGGGCGAACAGGTCGGCGATCTCGTCCTTGTCCTTGTGCACGACGGGCGCAATGATGTGGCTCGGCGGCTCGTTGTCGTTGATCTGCAGGATGTATTCGCCGAGGTCCGTCTCGATCGACTGCACGCCCATCTCCGCGAGCACCGCGTTCAGGCGCATTTCCTCGGACACCATCGACTTCGTCTTGATGACCTTCTTCACGTCGTGGCGGCGCGCGATGTCGGCGACGAGCCGCGCGGCGTCGGCGGTCGTTTCCGCGAACAGCACGGTCGTGCCGCGCCGCGTCGCCTCGCGCTCGAACGCCTCGAGCCAGACGTCGAGGTTTTCCAGCGCACGGTTGCGGCGCGCCTTCAGCGCGGCGCGGGTCGCCTGGAAGTCGATCGCGGTCATCGCGTCGGCACGCGCGGACACGAACTTCGTCGACAGCTTCTTCAGGTTCTGCTGCAGGCGCTGATCGGCCAGCTTCTGGCCGGCGCGCACCTTGAAATGCATCGATTGGACTTGCATCGCGGTATCGGGGAAAAGTGAGCGGAACCGGGCGTCAGACGTCGCCCGCCAGCACCTGCGCGACATGCAGCACGCGGGTGTCGCGGTCGCCCGTGCGGCGCAACCGCCCTTCGATGTTCAGCATGCAGCCGAGATCGCCGAGCACGACGGCGCCCGTGCCGGAGGCCCGGACGTTCGCGCATTTCTCGTCCGCGATGGCCGCCGAGATATCGCCGTACTTCACCGCGAACGTGCCGCCGAAGCCGCAGCAGTGCTCGCAATCCTTCATTTCGGTCACGGCGACGCCGCGCTGCGCGAGCAGCGCGCGCGGCTGCGCCTTCACGCCGAGTTCGCGCAGCCCCGAGCACGAGTCGTGATAGGTGACGGGCCCCGTGAATTCGCCTGGAGCGAGCGTGACCTTCGCGACGTTCACAAGGAAATCGGTCAGTTCGTAGACTTTCTGCTGGAACCGCCCATAGCGCCCCATCAGTTCGGGGTCGTCGCGAAACAGGTCGCCGTAGTGCGCGCGGATCATCCCGCCGCACGAGCCCGACGGCGCGACGACGTAATCGAACTGCTCGAATTCGCGCAATGTCTTTTCCGCGAGATCGCGCGCGAGCGCGCGGTCGCCCGAGTTGTAGGCCGGCTGGCCGCAGCACGTCTGCGCGGGCGGCACGAACACCTCGTAGCCGGCGTCGCGAATCAGCTTCAGCGCCGAAAAACCGATTTCCGGACGCATCAGATCGACCAGGCAGGTCACGAACAAACCGACTCGCATACGCGCTCCTTCGAGAAAACGGCTCTCATTATCCGCCGTTTGACCGGCAAGACCAACGCCGGCGCACACGCAAGCGCACACCGCCAGATGCGAGGACTTCCTCGAACGGCGTTCGCTTTTTTCACGATACGAGATACAATCGACGCAACACCGCTTGACGCGTCAACCGATTCTCCCCCGACATGAGCCAACCCACCCCGGATTCCAAAACGTCGATCCAGGTGATCGAACGCATGATGCGGCTGCTGGACGCGCTTGCTGCGCACAGCGACCCCGTCAGCCTGAAGGAGCTTGCGCAGCGCACGGATCTGCATCCGTCGACCGCACACCGCATCCTCAACGACATGGTGACCTGCCGCCTCGTCGACCGCTCCGATCCCGGTACGTACCGGCTCGGCATGCGGCTGCTCGAGCTCGGCAATCTCGTGAAGGCGCGCCTGTCGGTACGCGACGCGGCGCTGATGCCGATGCGCGAGCTGCACCGCCTCACCGGCCAGACCGTCAACCTGTCGGTACGTCAGGGCGACGAGATCGTCTATATCGAGCGCGCGTATTCGGAGCGCTCGGGGATGCAGGTCGTCCGCGCGATCGGCGGCCGCGCGCCGCTGCACCTCACGTCGGTCGGCAAGCTGTTTCTCGCGGTCGACGAAACCTCGCGCGTGCGCGCCTACGCAACGCGCACGGGGTTGTCCGGCCACACGCAGAACAGCATCACCGACATCGCGAAGCTCGAGCGCGAGCTGACGCTCGTTCGCCAGCAATCGTGCGCACGCGACAACGAGGAGCTGGAGCTCGGCGTGCGCTGTATCGCGGCCGGCATCTACGACGATTCGGGCAAGCTCGTCGCCGGGCTGTCGCTGTCGGCCCCGGCCGACCGCCTGCAGGACGCCTGGCTCGGCCAGTTGAGCCGCACCGCGCTCACCATCTCGGAATCGCTCGGCTACCGGCCCGCGCCCGCGAAGGACACGGACGGGCTGCAGCGGCACGCATAAGCGCTGCCACCCGCTGCGCCGCAGCCGAACGAAAAAAAGCCCCGCGATTGCGGGGCTTTTTTTCGTTACGGCGATCGCGGGGATCCCGGCATACGGCGGCGAACCGCCGAAGCCCGATCAGGTACCGCCGTTCGCCGTATTGGCCGCCGTCAGGCGCTCGCCGCCGCCGGCATCGAGCCAGTTGCGCAGGCGCGCCGCATCGGCAAAGCGCGAATACTTGCCGAACGAATCGAGCAGCACCATCACCATCGGCCGGCCATGGATCGTCGCCTGCATCACGAGACATTCGCCTGCTTCATTGATGAAGCCCGTCTTCTGCAGACCGATGTCCCACGAGCCATTGCCGCGGATCAGCGCGTTCGTGCTGTTGTAGACCAGGTTGCGCTTGCCCGTGTACACGTCGTACGTACGATCGGTCGAGAACTGACGGATCATCGGGTACTGGTACGCGGCGTTGACCATCTTCACGAGGTCGCGCGCGCTCGACACGTTCGAGCTCGACAGACCGGTCGAATTCTCGAAGTGCGTGTCGGTCATCCCGAGCGCCTTGGCCTTCGCGTTCATCGCGGCGATGAACGCCGGACGGCCGCCCGGGTAGTAACGCGACAGCGCAGCCGCGGCGCGGTTTTCCGAAGCCATCAGCGCGATGTGCAGCATGTCTTCACGCGACAGGACCGAGCCGACCGACAGGCGCGAGCCCGTGTTCTTCTCGTAGTCGCGATCTTCGTCGGTGACTTCGATCTGTTCGTTCATCGGCGCCTTCGAGTCGAGAACGACCATCGACGTCATCAGCTTCGAGATCGACGCGATCGGCACGACGGCGTGCGAATTCTTGTCGAACAGCGGCTCGCCGGTGTTCTGGTCGACGACGTACGCGACGCTCGAGCGCAGCGCGAGCGCGTCCGGCGTGTCGTGCAGGCCGAACGCCTGACCCACGGTGGGCCGGCGCGGCTGGAACGCGACCTTGCGGACCGCGCCACGATGGCCGTGCACGTTCGACGCGAGCGTCACGCGCTTGCGCGACGCCTTCGCACGCGGCGCATCGGCCGATGCGACCTTGGCGGATTTTTCGGACGCGGCCTTGACCGACTTCTTCTTCGTGGACGAAGCGGAGGCAGTCTTTTTGGCGGCGTGGTGGGTGTTCGCAGTGGCAGCAAAGGCGTCAGCGGGCGCGGCGGTCGCCAGCAAGGCGACGGCGACCGACACAGCCGTGGCGAGCGTCATGCTCTGCAACAATCTGCGGGGTGAAAACGATTCGGCTTTCATTGGGGTCTGGACAAAGCGGGCGGGAGGTTTCCGCAAGTGTAGTTAAAGCTGAAAAAAAGAGCAATATTAGGCACTTACCGATCGTCGTTAAACCGGAATGTAAGGGTCGCTCGATCGTGATCGATCGCCCCTTCCGCTCCCATTGAAAAAATCGATGAGATGCGCTGCCCGACAGCACCCGTTTCCCGATTACCACACGGTTAATTGAGATAACGTCACTTCGGCGACGAATTAAAGCGGGGAAAGTACGTATCCGGCGCTCGGTGTGCCATCGGCACCGGTCTTGGCTGCGGCGGCGGCACGTCGCCACGGCACGCGCATTGAAACGACGCGCTTTTCGACAGGAACAGAAGCATAACGTTCCACACGCCTGTCAGGTTTACCTGTGCAAGATCATGGTGCGGCGCGCCTGCCCCGCCGCGGTGCGCACCATGTGGGATCGCGCCTGAAACCGATTCCGGACGACCACGATAACTTGTTGTTTTATCGATAATTTGTCGCGATTGTGCAACGCACAAAAAATACTTGACAAGACTTTTCTCTGCCCTAAAATACGACTCATTGCTGCGTTGCACAAAGCACGCGGCACCGAGATTCCCCAGCGTAGTGCCCTTTCCCCCTGCGATCGACGCGATCGCTTTTCAGGAGCTTGACATGTCCTTGCTGACCCCCGAGCAAATCGCCGCCGCCCAGAAAGCCAACCTCGAAAGCCTGTTCGGTCTGACGACCAAGGCATTCGAAGGCGTCGAAAAGCTGATCGAACTGAACCTGCAAGTCGTGAAGTCGACGCTGACGGAGAGCCAGGAAAACGCCCAGCGCCTGCTGTCGGTGAAGGACGCGCAAGAGCTGATCGCGCTGCAAGCGAGCCTGTCGCAACCGGTCGCGGAAAAGGTTCTGTCGTACAGCCGTCACCTGTATGAAATCGCGTCGTCGACGCAAGCCGAATTCGCGAAGGTTGCAGAAGCGCAATTTGAAGAGCAGAACAAGAAGGTCCAGGCCCTCGTCGACAACGTCGCGAAGAACGCCCCGGCCGGTTCGGAAACGGCTGTTGCCGCACTGAAGTCGGCACTGAACGCCGCGAACACGACGTACGAAACGGTTCAGAAGGCTGCCAAGCAAGCCGTCGAGATCGCTGAAACGAACTTCAACGCGGCTGCCGCTGTCGCGACGAAGGCTGCGAGCGCTGCTGCATCGCGCCGCACGAGCAAGCCGGCCGCGTAAGCGTCCCCTGCTCCTGAAAGAGCCGCGCACTGCGCGGCTTTTTCGTTTCCGGCGCCGGAACGCACACGCCTTGCGGGCCATCGCCGGCCGGCACGGAACGTGCCGAGCAGCCGCTGACCGCGAACAAAACAAAACGCCGCCGTCCGGATTTCCCGGGCGGCGGCGTTTTTCCTGGCCGGCGTGACGCCGGCCATGCCGGTCGCGTTACTTCTTGCGTTGCGGCGGCAGGTCCGTACAGACGCCTTCGTACAGTTCGGCGGCCATGCCGACCGATTCGCCGAGCGTCGGGTGCGGATGGATCGTCTTGCCGATGTCTTCCGCGTCCGCGCCCATTTCAACGGCGAGGCACACTTCGCTGATGAGGTCGCCCGCGTTCAGGCCGACGATGCCGCCGCCGATCACGCGATGGGTTTCCTCGTCGAAGATCAGCTTCGTGAAGCCTTCGTCGCGGCCGTTAGCGATCGCGCGGCCCGACGCGGCCCACGGGAACACGGCCTTGCCGTACTTGATGCCTTCGGCCTTGCACTGGTCTTCCGTCTTGCCGGCCCATGCCACTTCCGGATCGGTGTACGCCACCGACGGAATCTGCAGCGCGTCGAAGTATGCCTTCTCGCCGTGTGCCGCTTCCGCTGCGACGTGGCCTTCGTGCACGGCCTTGTGCGCGAGCATCGGCTGACCGACGACGTCGCCGATCGCGAAGATGTGCGGGACGTTCGTGCGCATCTGCTTGTCGACGTCGATAAAGCCGCGGTCGGTGACGGCCACGCCTGCCTTGTCCGCGCCGATCTTCTTGCCGTTCGGGCTGCGGCCCACCGCGACGAGCACGAGGTCGTAGCGCTGCGCTTCCGCCGGGGCCTTTTCGCCCTCGAACTTCACGTAGATGCCGTCTTCCTTCGCTTCCGCGCCGACCGTCTTGGTCTTCAGCATCACGTTGCCGAAGCGCTTCGCGTTGTACTTTTCCCAGACCTTCACGAGATCGCGGTCCGCGCCCATCATCAGGCCGTCCATCATTTCGACCACGTCGATCTCGGCGCCGAGCGTCGAGTACACCGTTGCCATTTCGAGGCCGATGATGCCGCCGCCGATCACCAGCATGCGCTTGGGCAGCTGGCGCAGTTCGAGTGCGCCCGTCGAATCGACGACGCGCGGGTCTTCCGGCATGAACGGCAGCTTCACCGCTTGCGAGCCGGCGGCGATGATCGCCTGCTTGAACCTGACGACCTTCTTGCCGTTCTCGCCCTGCACTTCCATGTGGAACGGATCGACGAACGCGCCGACGCCGGTCACGACTTCGACCTTGCGCGCCTTCGCCATGCCGGCGAGGCCCGTCGTCAGTTTCTTGACGACGCCGCCCTTGAAGTCGCGCAGCTTGTCGAGGTCGACCTGCGGCGCGCCGAACGTGATGCCGTGCGACGCGAGTGCCGCGGCTTCTTCGACGACGAGCGACGTGTGCAGCAGTGCCTTCGACGGGATGCAGCCGACGTTCAGGCACACGCCGCCGAGCGTCGAGTAGCGTTCGACGAGCACCGTCTTCATGCCGAGGTCGGCTGCGCGGAAGGCAGCCGAGTAGCCGCCGGGGCCGGCGCCGAGCACGAGCATGTCGCACTCGATGTCGGCTGCGCCGGCGTAGCTGCCGGCTTGCGGCGCCGGTGCCGGGGCGGCTGCCGGTGCCGCGGCCGGAGCGGCTGCGGGCTTTGCCGGCTCCGGTGCTTTCGCGGGAGCGGCTGCGCCTGCCGATGCTTCGACGAGGGCGATGACCGTGCCTTGCGAGACTTTCTCGCCGGCCTTGACCTTGACTTCCTTGACCGTGCCGGCGACGTCGCTGGGCACTTCCATGGAGGCTTTGTCCGATTCGAGCGTGATGAGCGTTTGCTCTTTTTCGATCACGTCGCCCGGCTTCACGTTGACTTCGATGACATCGACGCCGCTGAAATCGCCGATATCCGGAACCTTGACTTCGATGAGACTCATATACGTCCCCTTCTTGTTTAGCTACTGACAGAGGGAGAGGGCTCAACCGCTGAACGACGGCCAGACAAGAGAACGCGACGCTGGGCAGGACCACCTTTGCCGTCCGCCCAAGGACGCGCCTTTCTTTTGGTTACTTTTCTTTGGAAGACAAAGAAAAGTAACCGCCGCCCCGCGCAGGGGCGACGCTAGCAGACCGTTAGCAAAACAGGTTCAACGACGGGGCACGGCGAACCGACAAAAAACCACGCCCCGCGAGAGCCCTCAGCTCATCAAAGAATGATGCGACGGAAATCCCCGAGCAACGCCCCGAGATACGCATTGAACCGCGCGGCTTCCGCGCCATCGATGACGCGATGGTCATACGACAGCGACAGCGGCAGCGTCAGGCGCGGCACGAACTGCTTGCCGTCCCACACCGGCTTCATCTGGCCGCGCGACAACCCGAGGATTGCCACTTCCGGCGCGTTGATGATCGGCGTGAAGTTGGTGCCGCCGATCCCGCCGAGCGACGAGATCGAGAAGCAGCCGCCCTGCATCTGGTCCGGCTTCAGCTTGCCGTCGCGCGCCGCCTTCGACAGTTCGGCCATTTCCTTCGCGATATCGACGAGGCCCTTCTTGTCCGCATCGCGGATCACCGGCACGACGAGACCGTTCGGCGTGTCCGCGGCGAAACCGACGTGGTAGTACTGCTTGAACACCAGGTTGTCGCCGTCGAGGCTCGCGTTGAAGGTCGGGAACTTCTTCAGCGCCGCGACGACCGCCTTGATCACGAATGCGAGCATCGTGAACTTCACGCCCGCCTTCTCGTGTTCCTTGTTCAGTTGCACGCGCAGTGCTTCGAGCTCGGTGATGTCCGCTTCGTCATTGTTCGTGACGTGCGGGATCATCACCCAGTTGCGATGCAGGTTCGCGCCCGAGATCTTCTTGATGCGCGACAGCGGCTTCGCCTCGAACGGGCCGAACTTCGAGAAGTCGACCTTCGGCCACGGCAGCAGGTTCAGCTCGCCGCCGCCCGCCGGCGCAGCTGCTGCGCCCGGCGCTGCGCGCTGGCCCGTCATCACGCCCTTCACGAAGCCCGTGATGTCGTCCTTCGTGATACGGCCCTTCGGACCGCTACCCTGCACGCGTGCGACTTCGACGCCGAGTTCGCGCGCGAACTTGCGCACCGACGGCGACGCGTGGCTTGCGCGGTATTCGCCCGACGCAGCGGCGGCCGGCGCGGCAGCAGCCGGCGCCGGTGCAGCCTTTGCGGGTGCCGGTGCGGCAGCGGGCGCCGGCGCAGCAGCGGCCGGCGCCGGCGCGCTTGCCTGCAGCGCGGCGGCAGCCGGTGCGCCTGCGGCTTCGAGCAGCACGATCAGCGTGCCTTCCGATACCGAGTCGCCCACCTTGACCTTGATTTCCTTCACGACGCCGGCGGCCGGGCTCGGCACGTCCATCGTCGCCTTGTCCGACTCGAGCGTGACGAGCGACTGCTCCTTCTCGACCGTGTCGCCGACCTTCACGCCGATCTCGATCACCGGAACATCCTTGTAGTCGCCGATGTCGGGCACCTTCACTTCGAGCGTGCCGCCCGATGCGGCCGGTGCCGCAGCCGGAGCGGCGGCGGCCGGTGCGGGCGCTGCCGCCGGAGCCGCTGCCGGTGCGGCCGCGCCGTTCACCTGCGCCGCGGCGCCGCCTTCGAGCAGGATGATCAGCGAGCCTTCCGACACGGAATCGCCCACCTTGATCTTCACTTCCTTGACCGTGCCGGCCGCCGGACTCGGGACATCCATCGTCGCCTTGTCCGACTCGAGCGTGACGAGCGACTGCTCGGGCTCGACCGTGTCGCCCACCTTGACGAGCACCTCGATGACGGGCACGTCCTTGTAATCGCCGATATCCGGCACCTTCACTTCGATCGCTTGACTCATCTTTTTGTGTCTCCATGGCCGCGCGCGCCCCTCCCGGAAGCGGCGCGCGGCGTCACACGGCGCGTGTGCGTTAAACGGTCATCGGGTTGGGCTTCGACGGATCGAGGTTGTACTTGGCGATCGCTTCCGCGACCACCTTGCGCTCGATCGTGCCTTCGTCGGCCAGCGCGTTGAGCGCGGCGACGGTAACCCAGTGACGGTCGACTTCGAAGAAGTGACGCAGTTTCTCGCGGGTGTCCGAACGACCGAAGCCGTCCGTGCCCAGCACGACGAAGCGGCGGTCGATCTGGCCACGGATCTGGTCGACCAGCGCGCGCACGTAGTCGGTCGACGCGATGACCGGACCTTGCGTGTCCTTCAGGCACTTCTGGACGTGCGACAGACGACGCTCTTCGGTCGGATGGAGCAGGTTCCAGCGCTCGATTTCGTGACCTTCACGCGCGAGTTCGGTGAAGCTCGGCACGCTCCACAGATCGGCGGCAACGCCCCAGTCGTTCTTCAGCAGGTCGGCGGCGGCGATCACTTCGTTGAAGATCGTGCCCGCGCCGAGCAGTTGCACGCGCGGCGCCTTCTTGTCGGCGTCGGCCTTCTTGAACGCGTACATGCCCTTGATGATGTCGGCAGCCACGTGCTCGCCCTGCGGAATCGCCGGGTGCTCGTAGTTCTCGTTCATCACCGTGATGTAGTAGTACACGTCTTCCTGGTCCTGCACCATGCGGCGCAGACCGTCCTGGATGATCACGGCGAGTTCGTAGCCGAACGTCGGGTCGTAGCTCACGCAGTTCGGCACCGATGCCGCCCACAGGAGCGAGTGACCGTCTTCGTGCTGCAGGCCTTCGCCGTTCAGCGTCGTACGGCCTGCGGTGCCGCCGAGCAGGAAGCCGCGCGAGCGCATGTCGCCCGCGGCCCATGCCAGGTCGCCGATCCGCTGGAAGCCGAACATCGAGTAGAAGATGTAGAACGGCACCATGATCTCGCCGTGCGTCGAATACGACGTCGCCGCCGCGATCCAGTCGCACATGCCGCCCGCTTCGTTGATGCCTTCCTGCAGGATCTGGCCGGTTTCCGATTCCTTGTAGAACATCAGCTGGTCGGAATCTTCCGGCACGTACTTCTGGCCTTCCTGGTTCCAGATACCGATCTGGCGGAACAGGCCTTCCATGCCGAACGTACGCGATTCGTCCGGGACGATCGGCACGACGCGCTTGCCGAGCGTCTTGTCCTTCAGCAGGATGTTCAGGACGCGCACGAACGCCATCGTCGTCGAGATCTCGCGGCCTTCGCCCGTGCCCTTCAGCAGCGGCTCGAACGCGTCGAGCGCCGGCACCGGCAGCGACGTCGCCTTCTCGCGGCGATGCGGCAGGTAGCCGCCGAGGTCCATGCGCTTCTGGCGCATGTATTCGAGTTCCTTCGAGCCTTCCTCGAACTTCAGGTACGGCACGTCGGCGATCTGCTCGTCGGTGATCGGCAGGCGGAACTGGTCACGGAACTTCTTCAGTTGCTCGACCGGCAGCTTCTTCTGCTGGTGCGTGATGTTCATCGCCTGGCCCGACTCGCCCATCCCGTAGCCCTTGATGGTCTTCGCGAGGATGACGGTCGGCGCGCCCTTCGTGTGCGTGGCTTCGTGGAACGCCGCGTAGATCTTGTGCGGATCGTGGCCGCCGCGGTTCAGCGCCCAGATGTCGTCGTCGGACCAGTCGGCGACCAGCGCCTTCAGTTCAGGCGTGTTGAAGAAGTGTTCGCGCACGAACGCGCCCGACTCCGACTTGTACGTCTGGTATTCGCCGTCGACGGCTTCCATCATGCGGCGCATCAGCGCGCCCGACTTGTCGCGTGCGAACAGCGCATCCCAGCGGCTGCCCCAGATGACCTTGATCACGTTCCAGCCGGCGCCGCGGAATTCCGATTCGAGTTCCTGGATGATCTTGCCGTTGCCGCGCACCGGGCCGTCGAGACGCTGCAGGTTGCAGTTGATCACGAACACGAGGTTGTCGAGCTTCTCGCGGCTCGCCATCCCGATCGCGCCGAGCGATTCCGGTTCGTCCGTCTCGCCGTCGCCGAGGAACGCCCACACCTTGCGGCCTTCCGTCTTCGCGATGCCGCGCGCCTGCAGGTACTTCATGAAGCGGGCCTGGTAGATCGCCATGATCGGGCCGAGACCCATCGACACGGTCGGGAACTGCCAGAAGTCCGGCATCAGCCACGGGTGCGGGTACGACGAAATGCCGTTGCCGTCGACTTCCTGACGGAAGTTGTCGAGCTGCTCTTCCTTCAGGCGGCCGAGCAGGAACGCGCGGGAATACACGCCCGGCGACGAGTGGCCCTGCACGAACACGAGATCGCCGCCGTGCTGGTCGGACGCCGCGTGCCAGAAGTGGTTGTAGCCGACGTCGTAGAGCGTCGCGGCCGACGCGAACGACGCGATGTGGCCGCCGACGTTCGTGTCCTTGCCGGCGCGCAGCACCATCGCCAGCGCGTTCCAGCGCGTGTACGAACGGATGCGGTGCTCGACGTCCTGGTCGCCCGGGATCTTCGCCTGGGCTGCGACCGGAATCGTGTTGATGTACGGGGTATTGGCGGAAAACGGCAGGTGTTCGCCGTGCATGCGAGCGAATTCGATCTGCTTTTCGATCAGGTAGTGCGCGCGGCCGGTGCCCACGGAGGAGATCACGCCGTCGAGCGACTCGAGCCATTCAACGGTTTCTTGCGGGTCGTCGTCACGTTCGGCGGCGACATACTTCATCACTTCGTTCGGTACAGCGGACATTCTCGTCTCCTGGGTCCTGGAATGTGAGGATCGCTCTGATGCAGACGTCGCGACGCGGCCGGCTGCGGGCAAGCTCCGACGGATTGTAATGAGCGTGTACGGCCCGGGCAACAAAATTTTCGAATTATGAGATCTTTTCTCATAATGCGGAATATTGCTGCGCCGCACCCTTGTTTCGGGCGTCTCCGGCACGCGCCATCCGGACAAATCCGTTTCCGTTCAACATATCCGGTATAGGTTTTCCATGTATTGCGCTGCGCTACAATCCTGCCATGTTGACCGATCGGCTTTTCGCACGCTCGGCGCGACCGTCGGGCCCGCCGGCGGAGTCGCAGCCGTCTCGCTGGCACCACGGACCGTGGTGGTCCAATTCCTATTTGCTGACCCCGCTGCTGTCGATCCTCGTGTTCCTTGTGGTAATGAGCCTCATTCTATGGAGCCTCAATCGCCGCGAACAGCAACAGCAGGAAGACACCCTGTTCCGTAACGTCGCGTGGGCGCAGCAGCAGATCCGCCTGTCGATGACGGGCGCGCAGGAACAATTGCAGGCGCTGTCGCGCGATCTCGCGTCCGGCCGCCTCGACCAGAACGCGTTCCAGATGGCCGTCGCGGACGTGATGCAGACGCATCCGGAAATCCTCTATCTGAACTGGTATACGTCGCCCGGCGTGCAGCGCTGGCCGACCGTGCACCCGCCGCTGCTCGGCCAGCGGCTCGCGAAGCCCGGCGACGCGCAGATGCAGGACGCCGTGCGCGGCGCATACGACGAAGCGCGCAGCACGCGCCGCCAGGCCTATTCGCCGCTGATCTACGACGACTTCGGCAACGGCTACATCACGCTGCAGACGCCCGTGATGCGCGGCGACCGCGAATATCTCGGCTCGATCGCCGCGGTGTTCTCGGTCGAAGGGATCCTGAAGCACGACATCCCGCAGGAGCTGTCGTCGAAGTACAAGATCTCGATCACCGACGCGAACAACCGCGAGCTGTCGTCGACGTCGACGCGCCCGCGCCTGCCGCGCGACTCCCACTACGACCTGCCGCTCGACCCGCCGGGCCAGGGGCTGACCGTGCGCGTGTACGCGTTTCCGCAGCTCACGAACCTGACCAACAACACGCTCGTGTGGCTCGTTGCCGGCCTGTCGTGCTTCGTGCTGTGGAGCCTCTGGAGCCTGTGGAAGCACACGCGCCAGCGCTTCGAGGCGCAGCAGGCGCTGTACGCCGAAGCCTTCTTCCGTCGCGCGATGGAAAACTCGGTGCTGATCGGCATGCGCGTGCTCGACATGCACGGCCGCATCACGCACGTGAACCCGGCGTTCTGCCGGATGACGGGCTGGGACGAAACCGACCTCGTCGGCAAGGTCGCGCCGTTCCCGTACTGGCCGCGCGACGCGTACCCGGAAATGCAGCGCCAGCTCGACATGACGCTGCGCGGCAAGGCGCCGAGCTCGGGCTTCGAGCTGCGCGTGCGGCGCAAGAACGGCACGCTGTTCCATGCACGTCTCTACGTGTCGCCGCTGATCGACAGCTCGGGCCGCCAGACGGGCTGGATGTCGTCGATGACCGACATCACCGAGCCGAAGCGCGCGCGCGAGGAACTCGCGGCCGCGCACGAGCGCTTCACGACGGTGCTCGAAAGCCTCGACGCCGCCGTGTCGGTGCTCGCCGCCGACGAAGCCGAGCTGCTGTTCGCGAACCGCTACTACCGCCACCTGTTCGGCATCCGCCCGGACGGTCACCTCGAGCTGTCGGGCGGCGGTTTCGATCGTGCGCAGGCGTCGTCGGACTCGATCGACATGGTCGACGCGTTCGCGGGCCTGCCGGCGGCCGCGCTGACGAGCAGCACGGCGGACGCGCAGGAGGTGTACGTCGAGAGCATCCAGAAGTGGTTCGAGGTGCGCCGCCAGTACATCCAGTGGGTGGACGGCCACCTCGCGCAGATGCAGATCGCGACCGACATCACCACCCGCAAGAAGGCGCAGGAACTCGCGCACCAGCAGGAAGAGAAGCTGCAGTTCACGAGCCGATTGATGACGATGGGCGAAATGGCGTCGTCGATCGCGCACGAACTGAATCAGCCGCTCGCCGCGATCAACAACTACTGCTCGGGCACGCTCGCGCTCGTGAAGAGCGGCCGCGGCACGCCCGAAACCTTGCAGCCCGCGCTGGAGAAGACCGCGCAGCAGGCGCTGCGCGCGGGGATGATCGTCAAGCGCATCCGCGAATTCGTGAAGCGCAGCGAGCCCAAGCGCCAGCCGGCGCGCGTCGCGGACATCGTCGCCGACGCGGTCGGGCTCGCCGAGATCGAGGCCAGAAAGCGCAGGATCCGGATCGTCACGGAAATCCTCGCAAGAATGCCTATTATTTATGTCGACCCCGTGCTGATCGAGCAGGTGCTCATGAACCTGATGAAGAACGCGGCCGAAGCGATGGCCGACGTGAAGCCGGCGTCGGCGGACGGCATGATCCGCGTCGTCGCCGACATCGATGCGGGATTCGTCGACATCCGCGTGATCGACCAGGGCCCGGGCGTCGACGAAGCGACCGCCGAGCGCCTGTTCGAACCGTTTTACAGCACCAAGTCCGATGGCATGGGCATGGGGCTGAACATCTGCCGTTCGATCATCGAATCGCATCGGGGGCGTCTGTGGGTGGTCAACAATGTCGAACCGGACGGCCGCATTTCCGGCGCGACATTCCACTGCAGCCTGCCCATTGGGGAACCCGCTGATCTCGGCCAAGGGGGGCGCGAGGCATCGGCATCACATACCGTTACGGGAGAACTATGAATAGCCCTGTCACCACCACTCAGGAAACTGTCTTCGTCGTCGACGACGACGAGGCCGTACGGGACTCGCTGCGCTGGCTGCTGGAGGCGAACGGCTATCGCGTGCAATGCTTCTCGAGCGCCGAGCAGTTCCTCGATGCCTATCAGCCGGCGCAGCAGGCCGGCCAGATCGCATGCCTGATCCTCGACGTACGGATGTCGGGCATGAGCGGCCTCGAACTGCAGGAGCGCCTGATCGCCGACAACGCCGCGCTGCCGATCATCTTCGTCACGGGCCACGGCGACGTGCCGATGGCGGTGTCCACGATGAAAAAGGGTGCGATGGACTTTATCGAGAAACCGTTCGACGAGGCCGAGCTGCGCAAGCTCGTCGAGCGGATGCTCGACAAGGCCCGAAGCGAAAGCAAGAGCGTCCAGGAGCAGCGCGCCGCCAGCGAACGCCTGTCGAAGCTGACCGCGCGCGAACAGCAGGTGCTCGAGCGCATCATCGCGGGCCGCCTGAACAAGCAGATCGCCGACGATCTCGGGATCAGCATCAAGACGGTCGAAGCGCACCGCGCGAACATCATGGAAAAGCTCAACGTCAACACCGTGGCCGATCTGCTGCGCCTCGCGCTGTCCAAGAAGCAGGCCTGAGCGTTGCTCGCGGCCGCGGGGCGCCTGCCCGGCCGGCCGCGCCACCGCGCCGCGCGATGCGGCCCACTCGCGCGGTGCTTTCCCGCTTTCGTCGCGGGACGTCTCGCACCGCCGCCATGACGCTTCCCGTGTATTCGCTGTCGGACGACGACAAGCGAACGGTATAATTGCGTGCTTTGCTGCGGCGTTTCGCGCGCCGCACGCCCGCATTCCAACTTCCCGGCAGGACCACCACCATGACAGCCCTCCTCATCGACGGCAACGCCCTATCGAAGACCTTGCGCGCGCAGGCCGCCGAACGCGCCGCCGCCCTGACCGCACGCGGCCACCAGCCCGGCCTCGCGGTGATCCTCGTCGGCGCCAACCCGGCGAGCGAAGTCTACGTGCGCAACAAGATCAAGGCGTGCGAGGACAACGGCTTCTTCTCGCAAAAGGACGCGTACCCGGAAACGCTGTCGGAAGCCGATCTGCTCGCGCGCATCGACGCGCTGAACCGCGATCCGAAGATCCACGGCATCCTGGTCCAGCTGCCGCTGCCCGCGCACATCGACAGCCACAAGGTGATCGAGGCGATCGCACCGGAGAAGGACGTCGACGGTTTCCACGTCGCGAATGCCGGCGCGCTGATGACCGGCAAGCCGCTGTTCCGCCCGTGCACGCCGTACGGCGTGATGAAGATGTTCGAAGCGCACGGCATCCCGCTGCAGGGCGCGAACGCCGTCGTGATCGGCCGCTCGAACATCGTCGGCAAGCCGATGGCGATGCTGCTGCTCGAAGCCGGCGCGACCGTGACGATCTGCCACAGCAAGACGCGCGACCTCGCCGCACACACGCGCCAGGCCGACATCGTGGTTGCCGCGGTCGGCAAGCGCAACATCCTGACGGCCGACATGGTGAAGCCGGGCGCGACGGTGATCGACGTCGGCATGAACCGCGACGACGCGGGCAAGCTGTGCGGCGACGTCGACTTCGCCGGCGTGAAGGAAGTCGCCGGCCACATCACGCCGGTGCCGGGCGGCGTCGGGCCGATGACCATCACGATGCTGCTGATCAACACGATCGAAGCCGCCGAGCGCGCCGCCGCGGCCGCCTGATCGTCCTGCCCCGCCCAGCCGGCGCGCATTCGTGCGCCGGCATCTTGCCGGCCGCCGTCGCGGCCGCGTCATGACGCCGCGTTCGCGGCCCGTATCCGACCCTCCCCTTCCCGCCATCGGCCGTATCCCAATCGCGTCGTTAGAAACTAACGATTGGAAAGCGCGCGATGCGCCCCAATAATGTCGGTATCGGGCGCCGCCGTATCGCGCCTCACCCTTTTCACCCCGGTTCATCCGGCAACAGACAGGGAGTCTTAATGTCCGCCAGCGCCAACACCAATCCGCTCCTCGATTTCTCCGGCCTGCCCCGCTTCGGCGAGATTCGCCCGGAACACGTGACGCCCGCGCTCGACACGCTGCTCGACGCCGCCAACCGCGCGGTCGACACCGCGAGCGCGCCCGCGACGCCGGCGACCTGGGCCGATATCGTCGAGACGGTCGAGCAGGCGACGGAGCCGCTCGGACGTGCATGGGGCGTCATCGGCCACCTGAACGCAGTCGCCGATACGCCGGAGCTGCGCGCCGCCTACGGCGAGAACCTGCCGCGCGTGACCGAATTCTGGTCGAGCGTCGGCCAGAATCTCGCGCTGTACGAGAAGTACAAGGCGATCGCCGCGAGCGCCGAATATGCGACGCTGTCCGTCGAGCGCAAGAAGATCCTCGACAACGCACTGCGCGATTTCCGCCTGTCGGGCGCCGAGCTGCCCGAAGACCAGAAGCCGCGCTTCGCCGAACTGCAGGAACAGCAGGCCGCGCTGTCGAAGGCGTTCTCCGATCACGTGCTCGACGCGACCAACGCGTACGCGTATTTCGCGCAGGACGAGGCCGATCTGGCCGGTCTGCCGGGCGACGCGATCGAAGCCGCGCGTGAAGCCGCGCAGAAGGAGGGCAAGGAAGGCTGGAAATTCACGCTGCACTTCCCGTCCTACTTCCCGGTGCTGCAGTACGCCGAGAACCGCGCGATGCGCGAGACGCTGTACCGCGCCTATGCGACCCGCGCGTCGGAACTCGGGCCGCAGTACGGCGGCGGCAAGGCCGAGTGGGACAACACGGCGATCGTCGCCGATGAACTGAAGCTGCGCCGCGAAGAAGCGCAGATGCTCGGCTACCGCAACTTCGCCGAAGTGTCGCTCGCGCCGAAAATGGCCGAATCGCCGCAGCAGGTGATTTCGTTCCTCGAGGATCTGGCAACGCGCGCGCGCCCGCATGCGGACAAGGACTGGGACGAACTGCGCGCGTTCGCGGCGAAGGAACTCGGCCTGACCGAACTCGCGCCGTGGGACGTCGCGTTCGCGGCCGAACGGCTGCGCCAGCAGCGCTACGCGTTCTCGGAAAACGAGGTCAAGCAGTACTTCCCGGAACCGGCCGTGCTGAAGGGCCTGTTCAACGTCACCGAAACGCTGTTCGGCGTGCGGATCAAGCCGGACGACGCGCCGGTATGGCACAAGGACGTACGCTTTTTCCGCGTCGAGAACCGCGACGGCTCGCTCGTCGCGCAGTTCTATCTCGACCTGTACGCACGCGAAGGCAAGCGCGGCGGTGCGTGGATGGACGACGCACGCGCGCGCGCGAAACGCGGCAGCGCCGTGCAAACGCCGGTCGCGTACCTGACCTGCAACTTCTCGGCGCCGGTCGGCGGCAAGCCCGCGTGCTTCACGCACGACGAAGTCATCACGCTGTTCCATGAATTCGGCCACGGGCTGCATCACATGCTCACGCGCGTCGACGAGCTCGGCGTGTCGGGCATCAACGGCGTCGAATGGGACGCGGTCGAGCTGCCGTCGCAGTTCATGGAAAACTTCTGCTGGGAATGGGACGTGCTGTCGTCGATGTCGTCGCACGTCGACACGGGCGCCTCGCTGCCGCGCGCGCTGTTCGACAAGATGATCGCCGCGAAGAACTTCCAGAGCGGGCTCGGCACGCTGCGCCAGATCGTGTTCTCGATGTTCGACATGCTGCTGCACGTCGACTTCGATCCGGCGGGCGCGACCGGCGTGAACGCGTTCGCGCGCGAGATCAACGAGCGCTACCACGTGATCCCGCAGGCGGCGTTCTCGCGCTGGCCGAACACGTTCAGCCACATCTTCGCGGGCGGCTATGCGGCCGGCTACTACAGCTACAAGTGGGCCGAAGTGCTGTCGGCGGACGCGTACGCGGCGTTCGAGGAAGCGGCCGCCGCAAGCGGCAGCGTGCTCGACGCGGAAACCGGCACGCGCTATCGCCGCGAAATCCTGGAAGTCGGCGGCAGCCGCCCGGCGATGGATTCGTTCAAGGCCTTCCGCGGCCGCGAGCCGGAAATCGACGCGCTGCTGCGTCACAACGGGATGGCCGCGCCCGCGCACTGAGCGCGCTTGCCTGCCCGGTTCGCCGGCGGATCGAAACAAGGCACCGCTTCGGCGGTGCCTTTTTCATGGTGCCGGCGTGTCGTCGCCGGCTTCGCTCGCCGCGTCGGCTTCGTCCGCCTCGTCGGCTTCGTCATCGAACAGCGAGAACTGCCCGTGACGCTCGGCCGTATCTTCGTCGATACGCACGCCGACGCCCAGCAGCCGCACGGCCTGCGCACGTCGCTGCAATCCCTTCGCGAGCAGCGTGACGGCCGTTTGCGCACTCGTCGCGTCGGCCACGCATTCGACCGTCGTGCGCTGGAAATCGGCGAAGCGGATCTTCACGTACAGCTTGCGGATCGAGCGTGCCGCACCTGCGCGCGCGATCCGCGCATCGAGCTGCACGACGAGACGGCGAATCTCGTCCGCGCATTGCTCGAGCGTCGTCAGGTCGGTCACGTAGGTCGTCTCGACGCTGACCGACTTGCGCTCCTGGTCGGCCTGCACCGGCCGCTCGTCGATCCCCCGCGCCAGCTGGTACAAACGCCGGCCGAACGCACCGAACTCGCGGTGCAGATCGATCAGCGACCAGTCGCGCAACTGCGCGCAGGTCTGGATGCCGAGCCGGTCGAGCCGCGTGGCCGTCACCTTGCCCACGCCGTGCAGCTTGCGCACCGGCAGCGCCGCGACGAACGCATCGACTTCATGCGGGCGCACGACGAACAGGCCGTCGGGCTTGTTCCAGTCGGACGCGATCTTCGCAATGAACTTGTTCGGCGCGACACCGGCCGACACCGTCACGCCGACCGTGTCGTACACGCGCTGGCGAATCTCGCGCGCAATCAGCGTCGCGCTGCCCTGGCACAGTTCGGAACCGCTGACGTCGAGGTATGCCTCGTCGAGCGACAACGGCTCGACGTCATACGTGTAGTCGCGATAGATCGCCATGATCTGCCGCGACGCCGCGCGGTACTTGTCCATCGCGGACGGCAGGATCAGCAGGTCCGGACACTTGCGCATCGCGAGCGCCGACGACATCGCCGAATGCACGCCGTAACGCCGCGCCTCGTAGTTGCAGGTCGCGATCACGCCGCGCTGATCGGGCCGGCCGCCGACCGCGAGCGGCCGGTTGCGCAGCGACGGGTCGTCGCGCATCTCCACCGACGCGTAAAAGCAGTCGCAATCGCAGTGGATGATCTTGCGCACGCGCGGCGGCGCGTCGCCGGGTGGCGACGCGCCCGGATCGGCAGGCGGGAGGATGGTCGGGTTCACGGTGCCGATACTGTACAAAAACACAGTGGCCGTTTCAACTGCCACGTGCTGCCTCGATCGGCCGTCGCCCTTTCCGGTCCGTTCGGGCCATCCACGTGCGGCGACCCTGGCCGGGCGCACCGTACCGGTCCGCTTCGCGCGGATCGTACCGCCGCGCGGACGGGCCGCCCCCTATACTCGTCTGTCACGACATACGAAACGCACAGGTGACGGATGAAGACGATCGGACTGATCGGCGGAATGAGCTGGGAATCGTCGGCCGAGTATTACCGGATGATCAATCGCCACTCGAAGGCGCTGCACGGCGGCCATCACAACGCGAAGAGCGTGCTGGTCACGGTCGATTTCGCGGAGATCGAAGCGCTGCAGCGCACGCAGGACTGGGCCGCGCTCGGCGACCGGATGGCCGATGCCGCGCGTCAGCTCGAAGCGGCGGGCGCCGGTCTCGTCGTGCTGACGACCAATACGATGCACCGCGTGCACGAAGCGATCGAAGCGGCGGTGACGCTGCCGTTCCTGCACATCGCCGATCCGACCGGCGCCGCGCTGCGCGCCGCGGGCGTCGAGCGCGTCGCGCTGCTCGGCACGCGCTACACGATGGAGCTGCCGTTCTATGCGGAACGGCTGCGCGACAAGTTCGGCCTCGACGTGCTGGTACCGGACGAAGCCGCGCGCGGCGACGTGCACCGGATCATCTACGACGAGCTGTGTCATGGCGTGATAGAAGCCGGATCGCGCGCGACCTACGTGGCGATCATCGACGCACTGGCGAAACGCGGCGCGCAGGCCGTGATTCTCGGTTGCACGGAAATCACGCTGCTGATCGGCGCGGACGACTCGCCGCTACCGGTGTTCGATACGACCGCACTGCATGCGAAGGCGGCGGTCGAGTGGGCGGCGGGCTGAACGACGCGCATTATCGTGCGCCGCGTAACGGTCGCGCACCGGATGCACGCGCCGGCAACCGCCGCGCGATGCAGCGGCCGCATTATTCCGCGGAACGCAAATAGCTATCCCGAGCTGCCCCCTCCCGCTGTTCCCGCTTCCCCGCTCTCGCCTGCCGCACGGGGCCGCGGCGGACAGCACCCCGCGCATCGCGCGCGCATCATCCGGCCCGCCGACACCACGGGTTATTCACTGGTCATAAAGTGACCGCACATTGGCATGCGAGCAGCGTCGCTGCGATCGACGCCGCTCGCCGCGGTCTCTTTTCCACCAACAGGGAAACAGGAACATGAAAAAACTCAACGCCGCGATCGGTGCGTTGCTCGCCGTGTCGACCATGCTCAACGCGCACGCCGATCCCAACATCACCGCGTCGGCCACGACGACACCGAAAGGCGGCTTCGACCGGATGGCATGGGACATCACGCCCGAAGTCGTTCCGGGCAACGTCAACGCCAGTTACTACTGGGCCAACGAGTTGTCGTCCGAGCATGGCGGCCACGCGATCTACACCGGCATCCAGCCCCGCACCCAGGGCAGCAACCTCGTGATCTTCAGCGCATTCGGCACCGGCACGGCGCCGCTGTCCGCGAATTGCCGCGGCGGCGCCGACGGCGGCGCGGGAACGTCGTGCTCGATTGCGTACGCGTGGAAACCGGGTCGCGCATACCGGCTGCAGATCACGCACACGCAGGCCGATCGCAGCGACGGGCGCTCGACCGTCGAAGGCTTCATCACGGACGTCGCCACCGGCATCACGACGCCGACCGGCAGCATCGCGGTGCCGGCGGACTGGGGCGGCCTGTCGAGTTCGGCTTACCTGTTCGACGAGTACTTCCCGTTCAACGGCGCGTCGAAGGATCCGCTGCAGCGACCGTGCGTGCCGTATGCACGCTACACGACGTCGCTGCCGCATTTCTATCTGAAGGGGGTGGACTATCCGACGACCGAACGGTCGATCCGGGTGAATACCGGCATGGACAAGTGCGCGGTGCTGGCCGGTGCGCCGAACGCGCGGGCCACGCTCGTCAACACGACGACGTATCTGCTCGAGAACGGCTTCCTGCCCGGAAGCCCGGGCGCGCCGAAATGACATTCGGGCGCTGAAAACAAAAAACCCGGCACGGGGCCGGGTTCCTGTCGACGAAGCGCGCATCGGTCACTTGCGCAGCACATCGTCTGGTGTGCTTGGTTGCGGGGGTAGGATTTGAACCTACGACCTTCGGGTTATGAGCCCGACGAGCTGCCAGACTGCTCCACCCCGCGTCAGAGAAATAAATTATAGGGTGAGGAAGTACTCACGTCAATACTTTTGTCACAATTTCTTTACAAGCCATCGACGTCGCGATGCGCGCCCGCTCTCCGCATCGCGTGCCGCGCACGTTCGCGCCCCGCGCTCGCGGTAAGATGGCGGCCTTCGCATTCACCCCGCACGCACTCCCCCGTTCATGAAAATCGCCACCTGGAACGTCAACTCGCTCAACGTCCGCAAGCAGCACGTGCTCGACTGGCTCGCGCAAAGCGGGACCGACGTGCTGTGCCTGCAGGAACTGAAGCTGCCGGACGAGAAATACCCGCGCGCCGATCTGGAAGCAGCCGGCTACCGCAGCTGGTTCACGGGTCAGAAGACCTACAACGGCGTCGCGATCCTCGTGCGCGACACGCTCGCCGTCGACGAATCGGACGTCGTGCGCAACATCCCCGGTTTCGAGGACCCGCAGCAGCGTGTCGTTGCGGTGACGGTCGACGGCGTGCGCATCGTGTCCGCATATTTCCCGAACGGCCAGGCGCCCGACTCCGACAAGTTCGTCTACAAGATGCAGTGGCTCGATGCGCTGCAGGCGTGGCTGGGCACCGAGATGCAGCGCCATCCGAAACTCGCGCTGCTCGGCGACTTCAACATCGCGCCCGAAGATCGCGACGTGCACGACCCGGCGAAATGGGAAGGCCAGAACCTCGTGTCGCCGCAGGAGCGCGCGCACTTCGCGAAGCTGATCGAGCTCGGCTTCGTCGATGCGTTCCGTCGCTTCGAGCAACCCGAGAAGACCTTCACGTGGTGGGACTACCGGATGTTCGCGTTCCGCCGCAACGCGGGGCTGCGCATCGACCACATCCTGCTGTCGCCGGCGCTCGCCGAAACCTGCGCGTCGTGCGAGGTCGACCGCGTGCCGCGCACGTGGGAACAGCCGTCCGATCACACGCCCGTCGTCGCGATCGTCGGCTAAGCGCCCCACCCGCTCACGCCCGCGCTCAACTGCGCTCAACCGCGCGCGGGCGCGGGCCCGAGATGGGCCCACAGGAAGCCGAATTCCGCCGCATCGGCTTCGGCACGCTCCAGATCGTCGGCGCTGCCGTGGCCGCCGTCGGTGTTCTCCCAGTACCACACCCGTTCGTGACCCAGCGCATGCATGCGCGCGGCCATCTTGCGCGCATGCGCGGGATGCACGCGATCGTCGCGCGTGGACGTCGTGAGCAGCAGCGGCGGATATACGACGCCTTCGCTCACACGGTGATACGGCGAATACGCGGCGAGCGCCGCGCCTTCGCGCGGATCGTCCGGATCGCCGTACTCGTCGAGCCACGCGGCACCCGCGTGCAGCTTCGGGTAGCGCCGCATGTCGAGCAGCGGCACGCGGCACAGCACCGCGCCGAACAGCTCCGGCCGCTGCACCATGCATGCGCCGACCAGCAGCCCGCCGTTGCTGCCGCCTTCGATCCCGAGCTGCGCGGCCGTCGTCACGCCGGTGCGGATCAGATCCTCGGCTACCGCGATGAAATCGTCGAACGAACGCTGCCGATGCTCGCGCTGCGCGTCGATGTGCCAGCCCGGCCCGAATTCGCCGCCGCCGCGAATGTGCGCGAACGCCGCGACGCCGCCGCGTTCGAGCCATGCGATGCCGAGTGCATCGCTATAGCCCGGCAGGTTCGGAATCGCGAAGCCGCCATAGCCGGACAGCAGGCATGGCCGCGCGACGCGAGGCGTACCCCGCGCATCGCGTTCATCCAGCGCGTCGCGCGGCCCGATCAGCGTGTACGGGACGATCGTGCCGTCGCGCGAGCGCGCGTTCGCGCGGCGCACGACGAGTCCGGCCGCATCGAAACGCACCGGCGGACGGTCGAGCAGCACGCGGCGCGACGGTGCATCGGCCGCCCGGTCGGCCAAATCGGCGAGCCAGCATTCGGGCGGATCGACGTAGGTGTCGACGTCCACATACACGTCGTCGTTCAGCGTCGACTCGACCGGCTCGACATCGATCTGCGCGTCGCCCGGCCAGTCGAACGGCCGCGCGTCCCACGTCCACGCACCGTCGTCGCGCTGCGTCGGCTGCCACAGCATCGTGCGGTTGTGCACGTCGTCGAGCCAGCTCGCGATCAGCGTGGTGCGCGTGTGCGTCCACGTGCACGCGGACGTCGACGGCCGCGGCTCGAACAGCGTCGTGAATTCGCGCGACCCGGCGAGGAACGCCTGCTCGCGGATCGCGAGCAGCGAGCCGCCCGCGTGATGCGTGCCGCCGCAGTCCCAGTCGAGCCGCGGCTCCAGCATCAGCCAGCCTTCCCAGAAACCGACCTCGACATGGGTCGGCACATCGTAGCGCGCCCATTCGCCGGCGTCGGTCAGCCAGTACGAATGCGCGTCGAAGAAGTCCACGCTGCGCCACGCGACATGGCGGCCGTCGATCGAATCGAACCACGCGCCCGCGCTGATGTCGTCGGGTTCGCCGCGAAACACGACGGGCGCATCCGCGAGCGGCGTGCCGCGCACCCAGCGTCGCGCGTCGTACGGATAGCCGGCCGCGGTCGCATGCGCTTCGCCGCGATCCCAGCTCACGTAGACGGTATCGCGGTCGATCCAGCCGACCGTGTGATGTCCCGGCGCGTCGATCGTGAAACCGCCGTCGACGAAACGGCGCTGCACGAGATCGAACTCGCGCACGACGACCGCGTCGGCGCCGCCCGGCGACAGCGACAGCAGCGCCCGGTCGCCGTCCGGATACAGGATCGTGTCCTGCTCGAACACCCACGACTCGCCCTCCTGCGCGCCGAGCGCATCGACGTCGAGCAGCGTTTCCCAGTCGGGCCGGCCGGCGCGCCAGTCGTCCCAGCGCGCGCGGCGCCACAGTCCTTTGGGATGGAGATCGTCCTGCCACAGGTCGTACGCCCAGTCGCGCCAGCGAGTCGGGATCACCGGGCGTTCGCGCGGCAGATACGCCTGGGCGAGCCGCGCGGTGAGCGCGCGATATGCATCGTCGTCGCGCAGCGCGACACGCGTGCGCGCATTCTGCTCGTCGACCCACGCGCGGGCGCGCTTGCTGTCGAGCGCTTCGAGAAAACGGAACGGATCGGCCCCGGCGGGCCAGCGGAAGGAATCGGACATGACGGAGACGCACGTGACGGCAAACCGCGATTATGTCCGATCGCGGCATGCGCGACGTCCGCGCATGCCGCGTGCGGTGCTTACGGCTCCAGGTGGAGCTCCTGGATCTTGCGCGTGATCGTGTTGCGACCGATGCCGAGCCGCTCCGCCGCCTCGACCTTGCGGCCGCGCGTGAAATCGAGCGCCTCGCGGATCACGGCCGCCTCGAAGCGGCGCGCGAGTTCGTCCATCACGTCGCCCGAATTCTCGCGCAACAGCCGCGCGACTTCGGTACGCAGGCCGCTCTCCCACATCGGATAGCCGGCCGGTGTGCCGTTCGGTGCGGCCGCGACGGGCGCAGCCGTCAGCTGTACTGCGCCGGGTACCGGCTGTGCGCGCGCCACGTCGCCGGCAGCGCTGCCGCCGTACGCATCCGCGCCGTCGGCCGTTGCGGCCACCGGCGCGCCGGCCGGCACGAGATCGGGCGGCAAGTCCTTGATCTCGACCGTCTGCGCGGGCGCCATCACGGTCAGCCAGTTCGCGAGGTTCTCGAGTTGCCGCACGTTGCCGGGAAACGCCAGCGATGTCAGGTACGCGAGCGCCTCGTCGGACACGCGCTTCGGCTCGACACCGAGATCGCGCGCACTCTTTTGCAGGAAGTGGCGCGTGAGCAGCGCGATGTCCTCGCTGCGCTCGCGCAGCGGCGGCAGCCGCAGCCGGATCACGTTGAGCCGATGATAAAGGTCTTCGCGGAACAGCCCCTGACGCACGCGCGCCTCGAGATTCTGGTGCGTCGCGGCGATCACGCGCACGTTCGCGCGCAGCGGGTTGTGACCGCCGACGCGATAGAACTGGCCGTCCGACAGCACGCGCAACAGGCGCGTCTGCAGATCGAACGGCATGTCGCCGATTTCGTCGAGGAACAACGTGCCGTTTTCGGCCTGCTCGAAGCGGCCCTGGCGCGTGGTTTGCGCGCCGGTGAACGCGCCGCGCTCATGGCCGAACAATTCGGATTCGAGCAAATCCTTCGGAATCGCCGCGGTGTTCAGCGCGATGAACGGGCCGTTCGCACGCGGGCTGTGACGGTGCAGCGCACGCGCGACGAGCTCCTTGCCGGTGCCCGATTCGCCCGTGATCAGCACGGTCGCGGCCGAATGCGACAGGCGGCCGATCGCGCGGAACATGTCCTGCATCGCGGGCGCCTGCCCGAGCATCTCGGGCGCTTCGGCCACGCGCTCGTCCTGCGGCGCGCCGCCGCGCAGGCTTTCCTCGACCGCGCGCCGAATCAGCTCGACGGCCTTGTCGACGTCGAACGGCTTCGCGAGATATTCGAACGCGCCGCCCTGGAACGCCGCGACGGCGCTGTCGAGGTCGGAAAACGCCGTCATGATGATGACGGGCAGGCCCGGCAGACGCTCGTGCATCGCCTGCAGCAACTCGAGGCCGGATCCGCCCGGCATCCGGATGTCGGACACGAGCACCTGCGGTGTCTCGTGATCGAGTGCGGCCAGCGCATCGCGCACGTTCGCGAAACTCTTCGTCGCGAAGCTGTCCCGGGCGAGCGCCTTTTCAAGCACCCAGCGGATCGATTGGTCGTCGTCTACTATCCAGATCGGCTTCATAGGTCGGTCAGATATTGGTGAATCCGGTGAATCGCACTGCCGCTCAATGGTCGAGCGGCAGCAGAATCTGAAACTCGGTACGTCCGGGCCGGCTCTCGACCTCGATCATCCCGTCGTGCTGCTGCACGAAGGTCTGCGCGAGCGTGAGGCCGAGGCCGCTGCCGTCGTCGCGGCCGGACACGAGCGGATAGAAGATCCGGTCGCGGATCTCTTCCGGAATGCCAGGCCCGTTGTCGACCACGTGCAAGTCCAGTGCCAGCTTGTACAGGCGCTTCGCGATCGTCACCTTGCGCGCGACGCGCGTGCGCAGCTCGATCTTCGCGTCGCCCTGCGCGATCCGCTCGCGCAGCGCCTGCGCGGCGTTGCGCACGATGTTCAGCAGCGCCTGGATCAGTTGCTCCTTGTCGCCGCGCAGGTCCGGCACGCTCACGTCGTAGTCGCGCTCGATCGTGAGCCCGCGCGGAAATTCCGCGAGCATCACCGCGCGCACGCGTTCGCACACTTCATGAATGTTCACGTCGCCGACGATGTGCGGATGCCGATGCGGCTCCAGCAACCGGTCGACGAGCGTCTGCAGGCGGTCGGACTCCTTGATGATCACCTGCGTGTATTCGCGCAACTCGCCGCGCTCGCGCTCGCTCAGTTCGAATTCGAGCAGCTGGGCTGCGCCGCGAATGCCGCCGAGCGGGTTCTTGATCTCGTGCGCGAGGTTGCGAATCAGTTGCTTGTTGACCGCGGTCAGGTCGTGAATGCGCTCCTCGCGATCGGTGCGCGACTGCCGTTCGTTCTCGAACAGCTCGACGAGCACGAAATCGGGCGCGGTCTCGAGGAAGCCGACGATCGCATGCACGTGCAGCGCCTCGTGGCCGGGCCGGTCGAGCACCGTGTCGAGATGCGTCGCGTGAAAGCGCTCCTCGCCGATCGCGGTGATCGTCGACGCGAGCGCGTTCGCGTTCGGGAAAATCTCGCCCCACGGCCGCTGCGCGAGTTGCCGGCGCGAGAGGTCGAGCATCGCCTCCGCGGACGGATTCGCGAACACGACCCGCAGCGTCTTGCGGTCGAGCACGATCACGACCGTCGGCAGCGCTTCCAGCCCCGCCAGCAGGCCCGAGTGCATGAGCCGCTCGTCTTCCGTCAGTCGCTCGGGCTGCCCCGTCTTCGCCTTGATCAGATTCTTCAGAGCCATCGTGCGTATCGTCGCGCCTCACCGGGTCGGAAAATGGAAATGCTCGGAACAAAAAAGGGACGGCTGGACGCCGTCCCCTTTCAGACTCCGCGGTTCCCGCCGCAGGCCGCGCGACGGGAACGAACCGGCATGACGGCGCTGAATCGAAGCGCCATCGCCGATTACAGCGAGTAGTACATCTCGAACTCGATCGGGTGCGTCGTCATGCGGAACTTCGCCAGCTCCTGCTCCTTCAGCCCCAGGTACGCGTCGAGCATGCCGTCGGTGAACACGCCACCGCGCGTCAGGAACTCGCGATCCTTGTCGAGCGCTTCCAGCGCCTGGTCGAGGCCTGCGCAGACGGTCGGGATCTTTGCATCCTCTTCCGGCGGCAGGTCGTACAGGTTCTTGTCCGCTGCTTCGCCCGGATGGATCTTGTTCTGGATCCCGTCCAGACCCGCCATCATCAGTGCCGAGAACAGCAGGTACGGGTTCGCCATCGGATCCGGGAAGCGCGTTTCGATACGGCGGCCCTTCGGGTTCGACACGTGCGGAATGCGGATCGATGCCGAACGGTTGCGCGCCGAGTAAGCGAGCTTGACCGGTGCTTCGAAGTGCGGAACCAGACGCTTGTACGAGTTCGTCGTCGGGTTCGTGATCGCGTTCAGCGCGCGAGCGTGCTTGATGATGCCGCCGATGTAGAACAGCGCCATTTCCGACAGGCCGGCATAGCCGTTGCCCGCGAACAGGTTCTGGCCGTCCTTCCAGATCGACTGGTGAACGTGCATGCCCGAACCGTTGTCGCCGACGACCGGCTTCGGCATGAACGTCGCCGTCTTGCCGTACGAGTGCGCGACGTTATGGATGATGTACTTCGACCATTGCGTCCAGTCGGCGCGCTCGACCAGCGTCGAGAACTTCGTGCCGATTTCGTTCTGGCCCTGGCCCGCCACTTCGTGGTGGTGCACTTCGACCGGGATGCCGAGCTGTTCGAGCAGCAGGCACATTTCCGAACGCATGTCCTGGAACGTGTCGACCGGCGCGACCGGGAAGTAGCCGCCCTTCGTGCCCGGACGGTGGCCCGTGTTGCCGCCTTCGAATTCCTTGCCCGACGACCACGGCGCTTCTTCCGAGTTGATCTTCACGAAGCAGCCCGACATGTCCGTGTTCCACTGGACCGAGTCGAAAATGAAGAATTCCGGTTCCGGACCGAAGTAGGCGGTGTCGCCGATGCCCGTGCTCTTCAGGTACGCTTCGGCGCGCTTCGCGAGCGAGCGCGGGTCGCGCTCGTAGCCCTTGCCGTCGGCCGGCTCGACCACGTCGCAGGTCAGCACCAGGGTCGACTCTTCATAGAACGGGTCGATGAAGGCAGCGTTCGGGTCCGGCATGAGCAGCATGTCCGACGCCTCGATACCCTTCCAGCCCGCGATCGACGAACCGTCGAATGCATGACCGCTCTCGAACTTGTCTTCGTCAAACGCCGAAACCGGCACCGACACGTGCTGTTCCTTGCCGCGCGTATCCGTGAAGCGGAAATCGACAAACTTGACGTCCTCGTCCTTCACGAGCTGCATGACGTCGGCGACGGTTTTACTCATAACCTCTTCTCCTGATTGAACAATTCCGGCGGACTGGGAACCGCCTCGTTTATCGAGCTGCCCGGAGTCTGGCTTTGGCGCAGCGCGCTCCGGGTCGACCGAATTCTATATAGCAGCTTCCATGCCAACCCTACGCCGAATCGGCGAGAATCGCGCCCGCCCGCGCCGTGGCGGGGCCCGGCTGCGCAATTCCGGGGCCACGCACCGCGGCGCCCGCCGGCCGATCGCACCGCGATGGTGCAATCGGCGCGGCACATCGGCGGGATGGAATCATTCTGGTGCATGCGCGCCATTCTGCACTCTTTTGGTGAGTGCGTGGGCGGTGCATGCACCGCACGGCGCCCGGACATCCCTGCGGCGGCAGCGCGCTAGAATGCGCGTTTGACCGATACGGAGACCTCCTGCCATGAGTACGCTCGACCAGCTTTACGCCAAGGCCGAAGAACGCCGCACCCAGGGCTCGCTCGACTATGCCGGCGCGCTGCTGCCGGTCGAGGCATTCGAACTGCTGCAGCTCGACCCGTCGGCCCGCCTCGTCGACGTGCGCACCCGCGCCGAGCTCGACTGGATCGGCCGCCCGCTCGTCGGCGACGGCCAGTACCTGCACATCGAATGGACGCGCTACCCGGGCGGCGTGCCGAACGCCGAATTCGTCAACGAACTAAAGGCAGCCATCGCACCCGACACGCCCGTGCTGTTCCTGTGCCGCAGCGCCGCGCGCTCGAAGCTCGCCGCGGTCGCCTCCGCGCAGGCCGGCTTCACGAAGGCGCTCGACCTGCTCGAAGGCTTCGAAGGCGCGAAGGACGCCGAAGGCCATCGCAAGACGGTCGACGGCTGGTGCTTCCGAAAACTGCCGTGGATCGGCGCCTGAGCGCGCCTGCCGTCCGCCGCGCCCGACTGCGACATCGTCGAGCCGGGCGATGACACCCCGATGACGGGCCGCGTTGCGCGGCCCGTGCCTTTTGTGCGGCCGTTTCGTGCTTGTGCGCGACCGGATTGCCGGCCGCTCAGGCGCGCGGCGCGTCCGGTTCGACGATGTCGCCGCCGAGCAGGTGCACGCCTTCGCGCAGCTTCACGAACGCGGCCGCGACCGCCTCCGGCTCGCCCTTCACGCCGAGATCGATATGCCGGCGCGCGTAGATCCCGCCGCGCTCGGCGTCGCCCACGCTCGGCAGGCTGAACACGCGCACGCCGGGGAAGTCGCGCTCGATCCTTTCCATCAGCGGCGCGAGCGTCGATTCCGGCAGTTCGAACACGTACAGCGAGCGCTCCGCGTGCGGGCTCGCGTGATGCAGGTGCCGGTACTTCGTGTCGAGCACCCATTCGATCATCGGCCACGCCATGACCGGGAAGCCCGGCACGAAGTGCAGATCGCCGACCGAGAAGCCGGGAATCCGGTTGTACCCGTTCGGGATGATCGCGGCACCCGCCGGGAACACGCCCATGTTGAAGCGGTGCTGGTTTTCCGGCGAATCGAAGTTGACCGGCGTGGCCGGATCGGTGTGCATCTCGCGGATGCGCTCCGAGATCAGCACCTTCGCTTCCGGATGCAGCTCGAGCGGCACGCCGAGCGCGGCGGCCGCGCACTGGCGCGTGTGGTCGTCCGGCGTCGCGCCGATCCCGCCCGTCGAGAACACGATGTCGCCGGATGCGATCGCGCGCGCGAGCGTCGCGGTGATGCGCGCCGGATCGTCGCCGATGTATTCGGCCCAGTCGAGCGCGAGGCCGCGCGCGCCGAGCAGCTCGATGACCTTCGCCAGATGCTTGTCCTGCCGGCGGCCCGAAAGGATTTCGTCGCCGATGATGATGATGCCGATGCTCATGCCTGCCCCATGTCGATTGCGGTGGCGCGCGAGCTCGCGCGCAGGTCTTCCAGCGCGCGCAGGCAGTAGTGCCCGAACCACAGCGCCGAGAAGACGAGGATGAAAGCGTATACCCAGATCATGGCCGCCGCGACGAACGGGAACAGCACCATCATCCAGACCGACGAGACCCACACGAAGGTCGGAACGGTGCCGAGCAGCCCGGTCGCGACGCCGATGCCGATCAGCGGCCAGCGATGCTGCCGCACGAGTGCCCGGCGCTCGTCGCGGCTCGCGTGCTGCGCGAGCGCGTCGTAGGTCATCACGCGGTACGTGAGCCAGCCCCAGATCACGGGCGGCAGCAGCGCGAAGAACGGCGGAATCAGCCACAGCGGGATCGTGACGACGAGCAGCACGACGCCGACGAGCGCCGCGCCGAGCGAATTGAACACGCTGCCGAAGAACGTGCCGCCGCGCTTCGTCTCGAGCGCAGCGAACTGCCGGTTCGACAGGTGCCTGATCACGACCGGCATCGAAATCGCCGCGATCAGCAGCAGCACGGTAAGCACGATCAGCGGAATCGCCAGCGACACGACGACGAACGGCGCGATGACCGCATGCAGCTGCGACATCCCGATCGCGTCGAATGCGCGGTACAGCGCGGCCGTCAGCATGAAGCCGTCGAGCGCGCCGCGCGCGGCGTCGATCAGTGTCTGCCACGAGAACCACAGCACGACGCCCCACAGCAGCGCCGACACGACGAACGGCATCAGGGTGAGCCACAGCATGCGCGGGTGCAGCGCGCTGACGAGCGCCCGGACGAAGGAGCGCAGCAAGTCGTTCATGCGAGCCTTTGGTGCCTGTATTGATGGAGAAAAACGGGGAAAGGATAAACCACACGGCCCGCATGCGCCAAAGCACATGCGGGCCGTGTGGGAACGCCGTTCAACGGGAAAATGACCGGATCAGGCCGATGCCGCGCCGCGCTTCGCGGGAACGATGCGCCGGAAGATGCGCACGAACGCGAGGCCGTGCTGCGCCCAGAAGCCTTCGCCGTAGGACACGCCTTCGACCTGCTCGCGGATGCCGGTCGGCTCGACCGTGCGGTTCCACGACGCGGTGCCGAACATCATGTCCCACCACGGGAACAGCACGCCGAAGTTGCAGCCGTACTTGGTGCCTTCGTGGCCGTAGCCGACGGCGTGGTGGCGCCGGTGGAAGGTCGGGCTCACGAGCAGGCGCTCGCCGAGCCGGCCGAACGACAGCCGCGCATTCGTATGCTGGATGCTCTGCAGGAAGTTGGTGACCGCGGTCAGCACGACGAACTGCGATGGCGTCACGCCGATCACGAGCGCGATCGCCGCGAAGAAGCACGATTGCAGCACGTCGTCGAGCAGGTGGTTGCGATCGTCGCACCACAGCGACATCTGCCGCTGGCTGTGATGGACCGCGTGCAGCTCCCACCAGATGCCGAACTTGTGCTGCCAGCGGTGATACCAGTAGCCGGCGAAGTCGAGCACGACGAGGTAGATCGCAAACGCGACGATCGGCTGCGAGGTCACGCCCGGCCACAGATAGTCGAGGTTGAAATTCGCGACGCCATGCAGGCGCATCCACGCCTGGAAGTTGTCGAACACCGGCTGCAGCGCGAAGAAGAAGAACAGCGTGTAGATGCCGAGCTTCGAGATCGCCGTGTAGATCACGTCGACCCGCACCGCGCGGCGGTTCTTCCAGCGCTCGACGGGCGCGAGCGCCTCGAGCGGGCGCAGCAGCGCGAACATCAGCACCATCTGCAGCGCGCCGATGATGACCCAGTAGAGTGCGTCGTAGGTGTCCTCGTCATAGTCCATCAGGTTGAACTTGAAGAGGAGCGGCTGCACGACGTCGACATACAGCCAGGTCTGGATGTCCGACACGAACGCATCGATCAGGTGCAGCATCGTTCGCCTCCGTCCGTCACGCGCCGTTCGCAGCCTTCCACGGCGCGCGGTCGTAGAAGTAGATCCCGTGCGGCGAGCGGCCGACGGAGATCGTCTGCACCAGCTTGCGCGACGGCAAATCGATGATACCGACCTTCTTCGCGAAGCGGAACGTCACCCACAGCGTCTTCTTGTCGGCGGACAGCTCCATGTCGTCCGGCCCCGGCAGCAGGCCGGTGATGTCGCCGACATTGGTGAGCGTGTTCTCGTCGATGATGCTGATCGTATTCGCGACCCGGTTCGTGACCGCGACGTGCGTGCCGTCGGCGAGCGAACGGAAGTTGTGCGCGCCCTTGCCCGTCACGATCTGCTTGACGACCTTCTGGTTGCGCCAGTCGACCACCGCGACGTAATCCGAGCCGGTCATCCCGACCAGCAGGTACTTGTCGTCCGGCGTGAGCCACAGGCCCGCCGGCACCTTGCCGACCTTCATCTTCCACTTGACCGTCTGCGTCGGCAGATCGATCGCCGCGATCTCGCCGGACACCTGCAGCGACACGAGCAGCGTCTTGCTGTCCTTCGTGAACGCGAGGTGGCTCGGCATGACTCCGAGCGGCACGCGCTTCACGAGGCGCAGGTCGCGACCGTCGTAGCCGTAGATGTCGACGCGGTCGAGGCGCAGCCCGGCGGCCGCGAACCATTTGCGGTCGGGCGAGAAGCCGAGCTGGTACGGATCGTCGATCCCTTCGACGGTGCGCTGCAGCTTGCCCGTCTTCGGATCGAGGAACATCAGGCTGTTCGAGACCGAATTTGCGACGATCAGCGACGCATTGTCGGGCGTAATCATCAGGTGGTGCGGCTCCTTGCCGGTTGGCATCGTGGAGACGACCTGGCGGGTCTGCTGATCGATCAGGGAAAGCGTCGCTTCGGCCGAGTTGAGGACGATCACGTTATTCGCGTGTGCGGCGGGCGCCAGTACGGCGGCGGCCAGCGCGAGCGTGCGGCCGAAAGAAAGGAAAGTGCGCATGAAGACTCACGTCGTGGAACAACAGTCATTGTAAAACGTTCGACCGGCCCCGCCGGTTGACGGGAGCCGGCGTTGCGCCACTTCGACGCACGCCGCGACGGCCATACGGCCGGCTGCGGCAGGCGCTGCGCCGCCGACCGGGGCCGGCGGCCGGTGCGGGCCCGGAAAACCGCCGTTGCACTAGCGCTGCATCGACTCCCAGACCTTGTGCAGACGCTTGACAGAGACAGGCATCGGCGTGCGCAGTTCCTGCGCAAATAATGAAATTCGCAGTTCCTCGAGCAGCCAGCGGAATTCCGCGAGCCGCGAGTCCGCCACGCCGCCGCGCTGCGACACCGCGCGCTGGTACTGCTGAACGAGCGGCAGCAGCTCGGCGGACTGCTTGGCGTCGCGCGCCGGATCGGCCTTCAGCTTGTCGATCCGCAGCGCGATGCCCTTCAGGTAGCGCGGAAAGTGCGCAAGCTGCACGTAAGGGGTGTCAATCACGAAGCGCTTGCCGGCCAGCGCCGCGAGCTGCTGCTGGATATCGGCGTGGGCCTGCGCGAACGGTTTCGCCTGTGCGAGCTTCTTCGCGAGACCCGCGTATTCGGCGAGGATCTGCCCGACGAGCCGCGCGATCTCCTGCGCAAGCAGGTTCAGGCGGCTGCGGCCCTCGTCGCGACGCGCGTGGAAGCTCGCGTCGTCGTCGGGCAGCGGATCCTGCAGGCACGCGCGGTCGAGCGCCGTGTCGATCAGCTGGTCGCGCAGCTCGTCCTGCGTGCCGAGCGACATGTACTGCATCGCCATCTCGCGCAGCCCCGGCAGGTTCTTCTCGAGGAACTTGATCGGCTCCTTCAGTTGCAGCGCGAACAGGCGCCGCAGGCCGGCCCGGTGGATCCGCGCGGCCTCCTCGGGCGAGTCGAACACCTCGACGTCGCAGTGCGTGCCGCGATCGACGAGCGCCGGGTAGCCGTACAGCGTCTGGCCGCGCCGGCGGATCTCCAGCAGCTCGGGGAGCTTGCCGAAGTTCCACGTCGTCAGGTTCTCATACAGCGCCGTCGCGCCCGCTTCCGCCGGCGCGGCCGTCTGCGGCGCGGCGCCCTTGCCCGCCTTGCCGCCCTTCGCTGCGGGCGCCGGTGCCAGTGCCTGCCCGGCTGCGGACGCCGGTGCGTCGCCCGTGTCCGTTTCGCCGCCCGGGGAGATCGTCGACGCCGCCGCGATCTTCTGGAACTGCTGCTGCGCCTGTGCGCCGAGCTCCTGGCGCAGCTGCGCGAGGTTGCGCCCCATCGCGAGCTGGCGGCCGTGCTCGTCGATCACCTTGAAGTTCATGAACAGGTGCGCGGGCAGCGTCTCGAGCTTGAAGTCGGCCGTCTTCATCATGACCTGCGTCTGCGCACGCACGTCGGCGATCAGCGCCTCGACGAGACCGCCCGCGCCGAAGCGCTCGCGGCCCGTCCGCTCGACGAAACCGGCCGCGTACTCGGGCAGCGGCACGCAGTGCCGGCGCAGCTTCTGCGGCAGCGACTTGAGCAGCAGTTGCACCTTCTCCTTCAGCATCCCCGGCACGAGCCATTCGCAGCGGCGCGCGTCGACCTGGTTCAGCGCGTAGAGCGGCACCGCGAGCGTCACGCCGTCGCGCGGCGTGCCCGGCTCGAAATGGTACGTGAGCGCCATCTCGACGCCGGCCATCGTCGCCCGCTTCGGGAACAGCTCGGTCGTCACGCCGGCCGCCTCGTGGCGCATCAGGTCGTCGCGCGACAGGTACAGCAGGCGCTGCCTGTCGTCCGGCTGGCCGCCCTGCTTCACCTCGTCGCGATACCAGCGCTCGAACGCGGCGCCCGTGTGGATGCCCGCCGGAATCGCCTGGTCGTAGTACGCGTAGATCAGCTCGTCGTCGACCAGCACGTCCTGCCGGCGCGACTTGTGCTCGAGCTGCTCGATGTCGGCGAGCAGCTTGCGGTTGTGCGCGAAGAACGGCAGCTTCGTGTCGAATTCGCCTTCGACGAGCGCGCCGCGGATGAACAGCTCGCGCGCGCGCGCCGGATCCTGCTTGCCGAACGCGACGCGCCGGCGGTGGTAGATCGGCAGCCCGTACAGCGTCGCGCGCTCGAACGCGCTGACCTGCGCGGGACGCTTCTCCCAGTGCGGCTCGGACAGCGACTTCTTCAGCAGGTGCGCGCCGATCTTCTCGACCCACTCCGGCTCGATCTTCGCGAGGCAGCGCGCGTACAGCCGGCTCGTCTCGACGAGTTCGGCCGCCATCACCCAGCGGCCGGCCTTCTTCGCGAGCGCGGAGCCCGGCCATAGATAAAACTTGATCCCGCGCGCGCCGAGATAATGCGGATCGTCGTCGGCCTTCATGCCGAGGTTGCCGAGCAGGCCGGTCAACAGGGCCAGATGCACCTGCTCATAGGTCGCCTCGGCCTCGTTGAGCCGCCAGCCGTGCTCGCGCACGACCGTCAGCAGCTGCGAATGGACGTCGCGCCATTCGCGCAGCCGCAGGTGCGACAGAAAATTCTGCCGGCACGCGTCGACGAGCTGGCGATTCGATTTCTTGTGCGCGACGGCCTCTTCGAACCACGCCCAGATCTTCAGCCATTGCAGGAATTCGGAGCGCTCGTCGGCGAACCGGCGATGCGCCTGGTCGGCCTGCTCTTGCGCCTCGATCGGGCGATCGCGCGGATCCTGCACGGACAGCGCGCTCGCGATGATCAGCACCTCGCGCAGCGACTGCTGGTCGCGCGCGGCGAGAATCATCCGGCCGACGCGCGGGTCGAGCGGCAGCCGCGCGAGCTCGCGGCCAAGCGGCGTCAGCGCGTTGTCGTCGTCGACCGCGCCGAGCTCGTTGAGCAGCTGGTAGCCGTCCGCGATCGCGCGCCCGGGCGGCGGCTCGAGGAACGGAAACGATTCGATCGCCGTCAGGTGCAGCGACTTCATCCGCAGGATCACCGACGCGAGCGACGCGCGCAGGATTTCCGGATCGGTGAAGCGGGCGCGCGCCTGGTAGTCGCTTTCTTCATACAGGCGGATGCACACGCCGTCGGCTACCCGGCCGCAGCGGCCCGCGCGCTGGTTCGCGGCGGCCTGCGAGATCGACTCGACCTGCAGCTGCTCGACCTTGTTGCGGTACGAATAGCGCTTCACGCGCGCGAGGCCCGTGTCGACGACGTAGCGGATGCCCGGCACCGTCAGCGACGTTTCGGCCACGTTGGTCGCGAGCACGATCCGGCGCGCGTTCGACGCCTTGAACACCTTGTCCTGGTCGGCCGCCGACAGCCGCGCGAAGAGCGGCAGGATCTCGGTATGCGGCGGGTGGTGCTTGCGCAGCGCCTCGGCCGCTTCGCGGATCTCGCGCTCGCCGGGCAGGAACACCAGCACGTCGCCGGGGCCTTCGCGGCATAGCTCGTCGACCGCGTCGACGATCGCGTCCATCAGGTCGCGTTCGGCCTCGCGCGCGGTCTTCACGCGATCGCGGCCGCCGGTGCCTTCGGCGTTCTTCACGGCTGGGCGATCCTCGGCCACCGGCCGGTAACGCATCTCGACCGGATACAGCCGCCCGCTCACCTCGATCACGGGCGCCGGGCGCTCGTCGGTGCCGAAATGGCGCGCGAAGCGGTCGGCGTCGATCGTCGCGGACGTGACGATCAGCTTCAGGTCCGGCCGCCTCGGGAGGATCTCCTTCAGATAGCCGAGCAGGAAGTCGATGTTCAGGCTGCGCTCGTGCGCCTCGTCGATGATGAGCGTGTCGTACGCCTTCAGCAGCGGATCGGTCTGCGTCTCGGCGAGCAGGATCCCGTCCGTCATCAGCTTGACGGACGCGCCCGGCGCGAGATTGTCGGTGAAGCGCACCTTGTAGCCGACCACTTCGCCGAACGGCGTGCCGAGCTCCTCGGCGATGCGTCGGCCGGTCGACGACGCGGCCAGGCGCCGCGGCTGCGTGTGGCCGATCAGCCCCGTGCCGCCGGCACCGAGGCCGCGGCCGAGATCGAGACAGATCTTCGGCAACTGGGTGGTCTTGCCCGAACCCGTTTCGCCGCAGACGATGACAACCTGATGACCGGCGATCGCACGCGCGATTTCGTCGCGTTTGCCCGACACGGGCAGGCTTTCGGGATACGTGATCGGCGGAACGGGGTTCGGTGCGACGGCGGCGCGCGGCGCACGCTCGCGGCGCGGTGCGCGCTCGCCGGTCGCCTGGGGCGCGCCCTTGACGGCTGGCTGGGCCGGCTGGCCCGGCTCGCCGCGCCGTTC
>NZ_CABVLY010000024.1 GCF_902498995.1 Burkholderia anthina | reverse complement strand
CTCTCCGGGCCGGGGTCGACGACGCTGCCGCTGGTGGTGTTCTCGCGCGTGCGGCTGGGGCTGAACCCGGAGATGAACGCGCTGGCGACGCTGTTCATCTCGGCCGTGACGATCGGCGTGATCGTGGTGAACCAGGCGATGATCGCGCGCGAACGGCGCCGGGTGGCCGACATGAAGGCGGCGTTCGCGGCGGCCTGAATCCCCTCTTTCCTATCCATCGATAACAAGACCGGCGCGCCGCGCGATGCGGCGCGCCACCGAAAACGCACATTGACAGGCGCACGACAAGGAGAATCCGCAATGAAGAAGAAACTGATCTGCCTGCTGGTGGCCGGCGCGTTGCCGGGCATCGCGCTGGCCGGCTCGACATCCGCCGAGATCAAGGCGCTGCAGGCGCAGGTCGCGGCGCTGCAGAAGCAGATGAAGGCGATGCAGGCGCAGTTCGCCGCGAAGCCGGGCGGCGCCCCGCTCGCGCAGGCCGGCACGGGTGCCGCGGCGAAGCCGGCCGTCGTGGCCGCCGATCCGTCGTCGCCTGACTACGGCCGTGCGCAAGCCACGCTGACCAACGACGAAGTCAGCGACATGAAGCAGCAGATCGCGAACCAGCAGTTGAAGGTCGACTCGCTGACGGACGCGGCCAACACCGGGCCGCTCGCGGGCCTGTCGGTGACGGGCTACATCGACCCGACCTACATCTACAACCGCGCGGCCGGCACGTCGTCGTTCCTGTTCGCGAACCACGAGAACGCGTACAACTATTTCAACAGCACGTTCGGCGACCTCTACCTCGACATCAAGAAGACCTTCGGCGTCGGCCCGATGGCGCCGTCGGCCGAGATCACGCTGATGCCGAACCGCGGCAACGGCATCACGCTGCTGCAGAACTCGCGCGGCTCGATCACCGACAACCTGCTGAACACCGCCGTCGTCAACGTGCCGATCACCGCCGAGACGACGCTCGTCGCCGGCCTGATCCCGAGCTTCGGCGGCTACGAGGTGCAGCAGTCGAACCAGATGCTCACGCTCACGCACAACCTGCTGTACGACTTCTCGGATCCGGGCAGCTACATCGGCGCGGGCGCGAACTACACGAAGGGCAACTGGGCGTGGAAGTTCTTCGTCGGCAACGAGCAGTACCGCACGTACGGCTCGGTCACGCAGACGGGCACGAACGCGCTCGGCGATCCGATCACGACCAGCAACAAGGTGCCGACCTTCACCGGCCGCGTGGACTATACGTGGTCGAGCGCGCTCGACATCGGCGGGTCGTTCAACATCGGCCGCCAGACGCTGCCGAGCGCGATCGACCCGGCGACCGGCAACGTGTCGTACGGTGTGGGCGGCGCCGCGCCGAACGCATACGGCACGTTCTTCTTCGCGGAAGCCGACGCCACCTATACGCTCGCCGACATCCAGTACAACGCGGAGCTCGACTACGGCCAGCAGCAGCATGCGGCGTACAACGGCGGCCTGGCGCAGTGGTACGGCCTGTCGCTGCTCGCGCACCGCAAGTTCAACGCGCCGGTGGTCGGCCGCATGGGCGTGACGCTGCGCTACGATGCGCTGGTCAACAGCAAGAACGGCGGCGGCGGCGGCGGCATCGCGCTGAACGGCAACGGGATGGATCCGTACAACGGCTTCGGCGTCGACGCGGACTGTCTCGCGACGTCGAAGGCGAACGGCGGCCTGGGCTTCGACTGCAAGGGTGCGATCCGTCAGGACGTCGCGCTCGACCTGCTGTTCTATCCGACCCAGCAGATCACGGTGAAGGTCGAATACCGGCACGACTGGGCGAACAACAAGGTGTTCCTGCGCAACGACGGTTCGTACAGCAAGTCCAACGACCTGCTCGCGACGCAGTTCATCTACTCGTTCTGACGCTGGCCGCGCGGGACGCCGTGCCGCATGCACGGCGTCCCGCGCCGTTTCATCCGGCCGGAGGGCGGTGCATCGCGCACCGGCGCCGGCCGTCTTCGAGGGAGTCGGTTTGATGACGCAGTCTTTCACCCGCCGCGCCGATGCGCTCGCGCGCGACTCGTACTACGAAGCGACGGCCACGCGAGCACTGGCCGACGATCCTGTGCTCGACGAGACGATCGACGTCGACGTGTGCGTGATCGGCGCGGGCTTCGCGGGCCTGTCGACGGCGCTCGAGTGCCGGGCACGCGGGCTGTCGGTCGCCGTGATCGACGCGCACCGGCCCGGCTGGGGCGCATCCGGCCGCAACGGCGGCCAGGCGATCACGGGGTTCGCGAAGGACGAGGTGATCGAGCGGCAGCTCGGCGCGAACGGCGCGCGCGCCGCATGGTCGCTGTCGCTCGACGGCGTCGCGCTGATCGCCGAGCGCATCGCGCGCTACGGCATCGACTGCGACTTCACGCGCGGCTACCTGACGGTGGCGACCAAGCCGCGCCGCATCGACGATCTGCGCGCCTGGATGGACGCGGCGACGTCGCGCTGGGGCCATCCGTCGCTGTCGTGGCTCGACACCGCCGAAATCCGCGCGCGCATCGCGTCGACGCGCTATCTGGCGGGCGTCTACGATCCGCTGTCGGGCCACCTGCATCCGCTCAAGTATTGCCTCGGCCTCGCCGATGCCGCGCGCCGCGAAGGCGTCGCGCTCCATGCTCACACGCCCGCGCTCGACATCGTGCGCGGCACGCGCCCCGTCGTGCGCACGCCGTCCGGCGAAGTGCGCTGCCGTTTCGTCGTCTCGTGCTGCAACGCGGGCCCAGGCGGCGTGCTGCCCGCCGCGACCGCCGCACGCATCGCGCCGATCGCCTCGACCATCATCGCGACCGAACCGCTCGGCCGCGCACGCGCCGACGCGCTGATCGCGCAGCGCGAAGCGGTGTGCGACAACAACTTCTTTCTCGACTACTTCCGGCTGTCGGCCGACCACCGGATGCTGTTCGGCGGTCGCGCGAATTCCGCCGGCGCGTCGCCCGGCACGCTCGCCGAAACGATCCGGCAGCGCATGGTCGGCGTGTTCCCGCAACTCGCCGACGTACGTGTCGACCACGCATGGGGCGGCTTCGTCGACGTCACGCGCAATCGCGCGCCGGACTTCGGCGCGCTCGACGCCAACTTCTTCTACGTCCAGGGCTTCAGCGGACACGGCGTCGCGCTGACCGGCATCGCCGGCCGCGCGGTCGCCGCCGCGATCGCGGGCGACACCCACGCGTTCGACCTGTTCGCCCGGCTGCGCCACCGGCGCTTTCCCGGCGGCGATGCGTGGCGACAGCCCGCGCTCGAACTCGGGATGCTGTATCACCGCGTGCGCGAGCTGTTCTAGGGTCTGTCTACGCGTTCCATATGCAGACAGACCCGAGCCCTCTTTCTCCGTTCTCCTCATCATGCAGACATTCGCCAACCAGCCGCACGTCGCGTCGTACTACGCGGCGACCGTCAACGATACGACCCGCCATGCACCGCTCGCCGGCGCGACCGATGCCGACGTGTGCGTGATCGGCGCGGGCCTCACGGGCCTGTCGGCCGCGCTCAACCTCGCCGAGCGAGGCCATTCGGTCACCGTGCTCGAGGCGTCGCGGGTCGGATGGGCGGCGAGCGGGCGCAACGGCGGCCAGCTGATCGGCGGCTTCGCATGCGACATCGACACGTTCGGGCATTTCATGCCGGAAAGCGACGTGAAGCGGATCTGGGACATGGGGCTCGAAACGCTGTCGCTGGTGAAGTCGCGCATCGCACGGCACGACATCGACTGCGCGCTCGTGCCCGGCTACCTGACCGCCGCGAACACCGAGCGCGACGCCGATTCGCTCAAGCGCTGGCGCGACGAGGCCGCGAAGCGCTTCGGTTACGACCGCTTCCATTTCGTCGACGCCGACGCGCTCGGCGACTACGTGCAGTCGGCGCGCTATCGCGGCGGCCTGTACGACCCCGACAGCGGCCACCTGCATCCGCTGAACTACACGCTCGGCCTCGCACGCGCGGCGGCCGGCGCCGGCGTGCGCATCCACGAGGAAAGCTGCGTGACGCGCGTGCGCGACGTCGCGGGCGGCCACGTCGTCGAGACCGATCGAGGGCACGTGCGCGCGCGCTTCGTCGTGCTCGCGTGCAACACCTATGTCGGCACGCTCGCGCCCGCGCTGTCGAGGAAGATCATGCCGGTCGGCACCTACGTGATCGCGACCGAGCCGCTCGGCGAAGCGCGCGCCGCCGCGCTGATGCCCGCGCGCGCGGCCGTCTGCGACAGCCGCTTCGTGCTCGACTATTTCCGGCCGGCGCCCGACACGCGGCTCGTGTGGGGCGGCAAGGTCAGCTATTCGACGCTGCCGCCGCGCAATCTCGCCGAAGCGATGCGGCAGGACATGCTGAAGACGTTCCCGCAACTCGCGGACGTGAAGGTCGACTACGCGTGGGGCGGCTTCGTCGACATCACGATGAACCGCGCGCCGCACTTCGGGCGCGTCGCCCCGACGATGTATTTCGCGCAGGGCTTCTCGGGACACGGCGTGAACACGACCGCGCTCGCGGGCAAGCTGATCGCCGAGGCGATCGACGGGCAGGCGAGCCGCTTCGACCTGTTCGGCCGGATCCGGCATCGCGATTTTCCGGGCGGCGCTGCGCTGCGCACGCCGGCGCTGGTGCTCGCGATGAGCTGGTACCGGCTGCTCGACGCGTTCGGCGTGCATTGAGCGACACGCCGCGGCGTGTCGCCGCGAGACCGCCGCGATCGCCCGCGGCCGTATTCCGTCGTTCGCCGGCGCGGCCGCGCTAGTCGGCCACCTTCTGCCGCATCGTCACGAACTCCTCGGCCGCGGTCGGGTGAATGCCGATCGTGTCGTCGAACTGCGCCTTCGTCGCGCCGGCGCGAATCGCGATCGCGATGCCCTGGATGATCTCGCCCGCATCGCGGCCGACCATGTGCGCACCGATCACGCGCTGGCTGTCGCGCGCGACGACGAGCTTCATCAGCGTGCGCTCGTCGCGGCCCGACAGCGTATGGCGCAGCGCCTTGAACGACGTGCGGTAGATGTCGAGCTCGCCGTGCACGCGACGCGCATCGGCCTCGGTCAGGCCGACCGTCGCGACCTCGGGCTGGCTGAACACGGCCGACGGCACATCGTCGTGATCGGCCGCGACACGCGCCCCGCCAAACAGCGTCCGCGCGAGCAGCGCGCCGTCGCGCGTCGCCACCGGCGTGAGCTGCGGCCGCGACGTCACGTCGCCGATCGCATGGATCGACGCAACCGACGTCGCCGAATACGCATCGACCGCGATCGCGCCGCGCGCATCGAGCAGCACGCCCGCGCGTTCGAGCCCCAGCCCGTCGACGTTCGGCACGCGGCCGGTCGCATAGAGCACCGCGTCGTACGGCCCGTGCTGCGCATCGCCGACGCGCACGGAAAGCGTGCCGTCGTCCGCGCGTGCGATCGATTCGACCACCGCGTGCGCATGGATCGCGACGCCCTGCTTCGTCATCTCGTCGGTCAGGAATTGCCGCACGTCGTCGTCGAAGCCGCGCAGGACTTTTTCACCGCGATAGAACAGATCGACATGGCTGCCGAAACCGTTGAAGATGCCCGCGAACTCGACCGCGATATAGCCGCCGCCGACCACCGCGATGCGCGCGGGCAGCTTCGCGAGCGACAGCGCCTCGCGCGACGTGATCACGTGCTCGATGCCGGGCCGCGGCGGCAGCGACGGGCGCGAACCGGTCGCGATCGCGATGTGGCGCGCGCGGATCGTGCGATCGCCGACGGCGACCGTATGCGCGTCGACGAGCGTCGCGCGTCCCGCGTGCATCTCGACGCCGGATTGCCGCAGCAGGTTGATGTAGATGTCGCTGAGCCGGTTGATCTCGCGATCCTTCGCGGCGATCAGCGCGGGCCAGTCGAGCGTGCCGGCGCCGAACGTCCAGCCGAAGCCCTTCGCGTCCTCGAGCTCGTGCGGATAATGCGATGCGTAGACGAGCAGCTTCTTCGGAATGCAGCCGCGCAGCACGCAGGTGCCGCCGATCTGCTCTTCTTCCGCTATGCCGACGCGCGCGCCGTATGACGCCGACATCCGGGCGAGCCTCACGCCGCCGGAGCCGGCCCCGATGACGAACAGGTCGTAGTCGAAATCCATCGCAAGCCCTCATCGTAGTTCAGCAGTTCGGATGACGGCACGATAGCAAGATTCCGGCATTCGTGCGGAACGTGGCGCGGCACGGCGCACGTTCCATAAAAAACGGCGAGAGACGTCGCCTCTCGCCGGTCAAACCAGCTGCCGGGTGTGCCATGCGTCACCGATCGACCACATGCCCGGCCTGCCGGCCGCGCGGCACCGGTCCGCCCGGGCGCGCGAATCGCGCACCCTCGGCGGGACCAGCCGCCATGCTCATGCCTGCGACGTGTCGCTGCCGTCCGTCGCCTGCGTATCGTCCGCAGCCTGTTCGGGCTGCTCATCCTTCTTTTCGACCAGGCCTTCGAGTGCTTCGGCACCCTTGAAGCCGGCCACCGCCGCCGCCGCCTTGGTCAGCAGGCCCGCATCCGGATCCAGCTTTTCCGCGCCTTCAACGGCCGCCACTGCGCCTGCGATTTCACCCACGGTGTTCAGGATACCCATCGTCATCCCCTTTCAAGAAAATCGTGAGCGCATCGTCCCACGAAAAAAAACCGGCAGACCGTGTTTGTCATCACCGGATACACAAGTTACGCACCAGGCCGGCCGCACGCGACGCGCGCTCCGGAACGACGTCCGCGCGTGCGTTGCGGCACGCGGCGGACCCTGCACGCAGCGTAGCGGAAACACTTCGCGCGCACTGTCAAAGTATGTTCTGGAATCCCGACGGATGCCTTACGGGCCGGCCTTTCCCGATGGAGCGATCGCTGAATAGTCGCCCCCGCGCATGAAGCTCGCGTGACGAAAAAAAGAGGCTCCCGCAGGAGCCTCTTCGAGGTGCGCCGGGCCGATGCCCGCGCAGGAATGCCGACGTTCGTCAGAAGATATTGCGCAGACCGATCGCGATGCCCGTCTGGTTGCTGCGACCCGGCAGCTCGACGTTCGCCGCGCCGTTCGTCTTGTTGAAGTCGACGGTGCCGTAGACTTCCGTGCGCTTGCTCAGCGCGTATTCGGCGATACCGACGATCGCGTAGCGGTTGCCGCTCGCGAGCGTGCCGTTCGCGGTCATCGCATTGCGCATGTGGTCGTAGTAGAACGCGCCCGTCAGCGTCAGCGGCGTGCTGACCTGCCAGCTCACGCCCGCGAACGGACCGTCGTCGATCCGGCCCGTGCCCTTCGAGACCGGAATCGACTGCTGCGCGAGCAGGCTGTCGACGAAACCGGTGTCGTCCTTCGAGCGCAGGTAGCCCGCATAGACCTTCGCCTTGCTGAACGCGTACACGACGTTCGCGTGGTAGATCGTCTGCTTGCGCGCGGAGTTGTCGCTGTTTTGCTGCGCGCCGGCCGCGATGCTGAGCGGACCCGTCACGTACGACACCGACACGCCCCACGCATTGCCCTTGCCGAGCGAGCCCGGGATCTGGCCCGAGAAGCCGCCCGCGCCGGTCGATTCGTAGTTGGTGCCCGTCGAGTACATCACCTTCGCGGTCAGGCCCGCGAACTTGCCGGTGTACTTGATCTGGTTGTCCGCATACAGACCGCCGCCCAGCGCGACCGGCAGCCATGCGTTTTCGAGGTAGTTACCGACCGTCAGAGGATCGTAGGTGTCCGACAGCAGGTCGAACAGCGGCGTCTTCTGGCGGCCGAGGGTCACCGTGCCGTACGGGCTCTGCAGGCCGACGTACGCTGCGCGGTTGAACAGGCGGCCGCTGTCGGCGAATGCGCCGTTCTGCAGGTTCACGCCGCTTTCCAGGTTGAACAGGGCCTTCAGGCCGCCGCCGAGGTCTTCCGTGCCGTAGATGCCGAAGCGGCTGTTGGTGATCGCGCCGTTGGTCATCGACAGCAGGCCGTCGTTCTTGGCGTTTGCGTTGGTCAGGTAACGGATGCTGGCGTCGGCGACGCCCCACAGCGTGACCGAGCTTTGTGCTGCTGCGTACTGGCTGGCGAAGGCCAGGGCCGCGCCCCCTGCGATGGCTGCGAGTCGAGTGGTCTGCTTCATGAGCTTTCCTTTTTGTAGGTGTCTCCATTCATGGCCGGCCGCGTGCGCAGCCGGGTGGCGATCGCGGACGCTCATGGCGCACGCGATGTGGGCAGAATCATAAGACGAGTGCACGTGCTGAAAGAAATTGAAATGCCCGGTAATGCGCGACTGTCGCCCTGGAACAACGTTTCCCGCGCCGCACGTGCGTCTCGCGCCGATGAAACGGCGCGCGGCAGCGGCGAAATGAGGGCCTGCGATGTAAGGATCGGGCGGGGCCGGCGAGGAAAGCGGCGGGGTTGCGGGCGGAGGCGGAACGATCGGGAGATGACCCGCGCCGCGCCCGATCGGGCGGCATCGGGCACGGCGCGTCGCGGGAGCGACGCGTATGGACGAAGCCGCAAAACGGCGGAGTGCGTCACCCGCGAATCCATCGCACGGCTCACCGGCGGCCCGAGCGCACGTCGTCAGGCTGCTTGCGGCGTCCCGCCGCCGGCGTTGCCGTCACCGCCTTTATCGCTGCTGCTGCCACCGTCATCGCCCGCGCGCCGACGCGCACGCCGCACGATTTCCGCGAACGCACCGGCGAGCAGCAACACGGCGCCCCACAGCGCGACTTCCGGCACGAGCCGCGTCACGAAGCCGCCGGCCACCGCACCGGCCAGGAAGCAGAAGCTGATCGTCGCGAGCAGCGCCGAGTCGTGCAGCGCGCCCGCGTCGTAGCGCGGGATCAGTCCGACGAACAGTTTCTGCGCGGCGCGCCGGAGGTTGCCGGTCGTCATCACCGACGTGTACGACAGTTCTTCGAGATGGGTGAACGACAGCGTCTGCAGCGTCGCGACGAACGAGATACCCGGAATCAGCCACGCGCTCGACGCGCCGACGAGCCCGCTCGCGGCGAAGCCGAGAAACGCGATCTCGACGATCAGGCTCGTGAACGCCGTGTGCCGCATCCAGCCGCGCCGCGCGGCAAGACCGAGCAGGTGCGCGACGAACACCGCGACCACGAAGCCGCCGAGCGGCGGCACATGATGGAGTGCGGCCGCCCATTCGCCGGCCGACAGGTTGATGCCGAGCAGCGCGACGTTGCCGGTCATCGTGTTCGCGAATACGTGGCCGTGGCCGACGTACGTATACGCATCGAGATAGCCGCCGGACAGCGTCAGCAGCGCGGCGACAGTGAGGTTGCGGCTCGCGCCGTCGAGATCCATCGATCCTCCCGTGTGGCGCACCGCGCGCGGCGGGCGGCGCGTGATTCACCGATTCCGTCATCGATCCCGGCCGGCGCCGGGCGTTGCCCGCCCGCGCGGCCACCGCGCAGGCCCGCGCGCCGCGCCAATATAATGCTCGGCGTCGGGCGCGCATCGGCCGCACGCGCCGGCGCACGAGGCCGGCGTCCGGCCGGCGTCGCCGGAGAAAGACCGGCCGAGTATACCGGCCGGCCGCGAGCAGGCTCCCCGCACCGTCTCAACCCGCCGTCGAATGACATGACACCCGCGAAGTTTTTCCTGCGCTTCACCGTGATCCCGTTCGTCGCGATCGTGCTGGTGGCCGTCTGGGCGTTCAACCGGGAATCGGGCGAGATCGATGCGCGCCAGTATGCGGCGCTGGCGGCGGCCTATCCGTCGTTCACGCCGAAACTCAAGCGCGAGGTGGCGCACGCATTGCGCGACAGCGACAGGCTGGGCAAGGCCGACTACGACGCGATCATGCGCGATGCGCTCGAAGCCGGTTACGTCGCGGACTGGCCGACGCCGACGGACGATGTCAGCGCCGAGCGCGGCCGGCTGCTCGGCCTCGTGAACAGCGACCAGCCGGCGTCGCCGTAGTGGCCGTAGTGGCCGTAGCAGCCGCGGCGGCCGGCACCGGCCGCCCGCCGCTCACTGGCCGATGCCGGTGAGTCCGACCAGCGCGCCGGCCGCGAGCAGCCACAGCGGATGGATGCGCGTGCGCCACGCGAGCATCGCGCACGCGGCCGTGATGCCCCACTGGATCGCCGTGCGGTTCGACGCTTCCGAGATCAGCACCGCGCTGGCCGCGACGAGCCCGGCCGTGACCGGCATCATCCCCTGCTGCACGTAGCGGCGCCACGGCCGGTCGCGAAAGCGCTCCCACGCATGCAGCGCGAGCACGGTGACGAGCGACGACGGCCCGAACTTCGCGATCGACGCGACCAGCAGCCCGGCCCAGCCGGCCACATGCCAGCCGACCAGCGACACGATCATCATGTTCGGCCCCGGCGCCGCCTGCGCGAGCGCGAACAGCGCGGTGAATTCGTGCGCGCTCATCCAGTGATGCACGTCGACCACCTGCCGCTGCATCTCCGGCAGGATCGTGTTCCCGCCGCCGAACGCGAGCAGCGACAGCTGGCTGAAAATCGTCGCGATGGCGATCAGCGTGTCGTTCACGAGCGGCCTCCGTCGCGTGCGGCGGCGCGCTGCGGCGCCGGCGTGTCGCGGCGTCGCGACGCGAGCCAGATGCTCACGGGGGTCAGCACCAGCATCGTGGTCAGCAGCGGAATGCGCAACACCGCGATCGCGACGAACGACAGCGCCGCGATGCCGGCCGCCGCGCGCGCGTGGCGCAGCGGTTTCAGGACCTTCACGGCCATCGCGACGAGCAGGCCCGCGGCCGCGGCGGCAAGCCCGCCGAACAGGTGCTGCACGCGCGGATCGCCCTGCGTCTTCGCGTACAGCACGCCGAGCGCGACGACGACGAGCGTCGGCCCCGCGATCAGCCCGAGAATGCCGGCGAACGCGCCCGCGACGCCGCGAAAGCGCATGCCGACGGCGACCGACAGGTTGATCACGTTGCCGCCCGGCAGGAACTGGCACAAGCCGAGCAGATCGGTGAATTCGTCGGCGGAAAGCCACTTGCGCTGCTCGACGAGCGTGCGCCGCGCGAACGGCAGCGCGCCGCCGAACGACATCAGGCCAAGCGACAGGAAACCGGTAAACAACTCGGCGAGGCCGACCTGGCGCGGCAATGCAGCAGGCGGAGGAGAAACGGATTGCATGGGGATCCTCATCAAACGGTGCCCCGAGGTTACCGCCGTTCAGGATGCCGGCAAAACGATTTTATCGGCGCACGCTTGTGATCTAGAATCACAAGCATGGCACGCGATCTCCCGCCCTTTTCCGCGCTTCGGGCCTTTGAAGCAGCGGCACGACACGAAAGCTTCAGCGCTGCCGGCGACGAGCTGCATGTGACTCATGGTGCCATCAGCCGGCAAATCGCGGGGTTCGAGGCATGGCTCGGCAAGCCGGTGTTCCACCGCTACGGCAAGCGCGTGAAGCTCACCGACGAGGGCCGCCGCTATCTCGACACCGTGCGCGCCGCGTTCGACAGCATCGCGCTCGCCACCGAGCAGTTGCGCAACACGGGCACGGCGCGCGTGCTGCGCATCAATGCGCTGCCGACCTTCGCGATGAAATGGCTGCTGCCGCGCCTGTCGCGGTTCCAGCGCGACGTGCCGAACGTCGAGCTGAAGCTGTCCACGTCGAATGCGCCGCTCGACGCGCTCGACGGCTTCGACGTCGCGATCCGCCGCGGCCCCGGCCACTGGCCCACCTGCACGAGCGGCCACTTTCTCGACGAAAGCGTGATCCCCGTCTGCAGCCCCGCGCTGCTCAGGCGCGCGCCGATTGCCCGCGCGGACGATCTCGCGCGGCACGTGCTGCTGCATTCGGATACGCGCCCGGAAGGCTGGCGCGACTGGTTCGCGGCGGCCGGCGTGACGATGAAGGGGCGCAAGCGGCAGTCGTTCGACCACTTCTACCTGGCGCTGCAGGCGGCCGTCGACGGGCTGGGCGTCGCGCTCGGCCCGCTGCCACTGATCGACGACGAGCTCGCGAGCGGGCGGCTGGTGATGCCGCTCGACGGGCCGCGCATCGCGACGCGCAGCTACTGGTGGATCGCGCCGCGCGCGCCGGTCGACGATCCGCTCGTCGCGCAGTTCTGCGCGTGGCTGCAGGCACAGTCGAATACCGGCGCATAAGCGCCGCGTACGGTAGCGGGCGGCGTTGCACCGCCCGCTTTCGTTCAGACCACGGGGCCCGGTTCCTGCTCCTTGCGCAGGATCGCATACAGGATGATCGCGCCGAACGTCGCGGTGCCGATCCCGCCGAGCCCGAAACCGCCGATCTTCAGCGAGAAATCGCCCGCGCCGAGCACGAGCGTGACGGCCGCGACGATCAGGTTGCGGTTGTCGGAGAAGTCGACCTTGTTGACGACCCAGATCCGCGCGCCCGTCACCGCGATCAGCCCGAACACGACGATCGACACGCCGCCGAGCACCGGGCCCGGAATCGTCTGGATCACCGCGCCGAACTTCGGCGAGAAACCGAGCACGATCGCGATCAGCGCGGCGATCGCGAACACCAGCGTCGAGTAGATCCGCGTGACGGCCATCACGCCGATGTTCTCCGCATAGGTCGTCACACCCGTGCCGCCGACGCTGCCCGACACGATCGTTGCGAGCCCGTCGCCGATGAACGCGCGACCCACGTAGCGATCGAGGCTGGTACCCGTCATCGCGCTGACGGCCTTGATGTGGCCGAGGTTTTCCGCGACCAGGATCACCGCGATCGGCGCGAGCATCAGCATCGCGTGCGGATCGAACACCGGCGCGCGGAAGCTCGGCACCCCGAACCAGGCCGCCTGCCCGACGATCGAGAAATCGATCGGCTTGCCGAGCCCCATCCCGTTGGTCGCGATCGCATAGATCACATAGGCGATCACCAGCCCGACCAGGATCAGCAGGCGCTGCACCATGCCGCGCGAGAACACCGCGACGCCACCCACGCACAGCACCGTGACGAGCGCCATCACCGATTCGAAAGTCGACCCGGACACACCCTTGACCGCGATCGGCGCGAGGTTCAGCCCGATCACCGCGACCACCGCGCCGGTGACGACGGGCGGCATCAGCGTCTCGATCCAGCGCGTGCCGATCGCCTGCACCAGCGCGCCGAGCGCGACGTACACGACGCCGCACGCGATGATCCCGCCGAGCGCGACCGGGATGTTCGGATTCGGCCCGCTGCCGCCGTAGCCGGTCACCGCGATCACCAGGCCGATGAACGCGAAGCTCGAGCCGAGGTAGCTCGGCACGCGGCCGCCGACCAGCACGAAGAACAGCAGCGTGCCGATGCCCGACATGAAGATGCACAGGTTCGGGTCGAAGCCCATCAGCAGCGGCGCGAGCACGGTCGAGCCGAACATCGCGACGACGTGCTGCACGCCCATCGCGATCATCTGCGGCCACGCCAGGCGCTCGTCGGGGCCGACCACGCGCGAGGCCGCGCCGGTCGATTGCACCCGCCAGCGCGGGAAGTAGGAATCGGACATGGGGAAAAGGGCTCCTGTCGGTCGCCGGCTGCGGACGGTGCGCCGGTCTGGAATCTGGCGCGAGTTTACGGAGCGGAAATGGGGCTGGCAAGCGCGAACCGTCGCCGCAACGGTCATGCCTGCCGGAGAGCGCATGACGGAGCCGCGGGCTCGCACCGGTGGCCAACGGCGGCCGGCCGGTGCGCCGCGCGATGTAAGCGGGCGCTCACATCGCGTCGGTCGCCGCGGGCATCACGAATTGATGTACTGGAACAGCGACAGGTTCTGCAGCTGCGCGTAGGCCTTTTGCGCGCCCGACAGCGCGTTCTGCATCTGCAGGAACTGACTGATCGTCGACACCATGTTGGTGCTCGTCAGATCCGACAGGTCGTTGGTGACCTGCAGCGAATTGTTCTGGTTCACCGCCTGCATCGCCTGGATTTCCTGCTCGCGGCCGCCGACCGACGCCTGCACGGTGAGGATGTTCGTCATCGTATTGTTCAGCTTCGTCGTGCCGGTCGTCATCGTGTTCGCGAGCGCGGCCGCGGCGGACGTATCGCTGCCGACCGGCGTCTTCAGCGCGGCGATCATCGTGTCGAGCGTCGCGAACACGTCGGTGCCGGCCTGCGGCGCGGGCGTGACCGTGAACGTGTCGCCCGCTGCCGGCGTACCCGACACCGGCACCGTCAGGCCGTTGCCGAGCGCGATCGCACCGCCTTCCGAATACGGCTGCGGCTGGGTCTCGCTCGACGGCCCGATCGTGTTGTCGGTCACCGTATAGGTCGGCGCATCCGCCGTGCCGCCGAACGTGATCGTGAACGCGTGGCCGTTGGTCGCCGCCGCCGGGTTCGTGATCGACACCGCGCCGATCGTGCCGGTGCCGGTATTGCCCGTGCCCGTCGCGCCCGTGCCGGCGGCCGGCACCGGCTGGCTGCCGAGCATCGGCACCGACATGAACACGCTGGCGCCGCTGTCGCCCTGCGAAATCGAGCGCGTATCGGCGATCTGCACGTCGCGCGTGCCGCTGTCGCCGCTGTACACCGCGCCGCCGCCCGCCGCGTTCGAGAACGGCGCCGAAGTCGACTGCGTGCCCGCGAACAGATAGTTGCCCGCGCCGTCCGCGGTATTCGCGAGCGTCATCAGCTGGTCGCGATAGCCCTGCAGCTGGGTCCCGAGCGCCGCCCGGTCGCTGTCGGACAGCGAGCCGTCGCCGGCCTGCATGACGATCGTATGCATACTGTTCAGCAGGTTGTTCACGCTCGTCAGCGTCTGGTCTTCCTTCTGGAGCGACGACAGCGCGACGTTCTGGTTGGTGGCGTACTGCGACAGCGTCGCCGAGCTCATCGACAGCTGCACCGCCTGCGCGGCGCCGAGCGGGTTGTCGGCGGGCGTGGACAGGCTCACGCCGCTCGAAATCTGCTGGTACAGCTGCGCGAGCTGCGCCTGCTGGTCGCTCATCTGCGCGACGTTGAGCTGGTAAAACTGGGAAGTGGAAATCCGCATCGCTTCGATCCCCGGAATCAGTTGAACAGGCCGAGCACGGTCTGGAACAGCGTCGCGGCCGTCTGGATGACCTTCGCGTTGGCCTGGTAGAGCTGCTGGTACTGCATCAGGTTCGCCGCTTCCTCGTTCTGGTTCACGCCCGACACCGCCTGCTGCGCGGTCGTGATCTGGCCGACGAGCGACGTCTGCGCGGCGCTCGACGACTTCAGCTGGCTCGCCGAGTTGCCGATGCCGTTCACGTAGCCGGCATACGCGCCGGTCAGCGTGGTCGAGCCGTTGCCGAACGACTTCGTGCTGACGATCTGCGACAGCGCGAGCGCGTTGGAACCGTCGTTCGTGCCACCCGCGTAAGGCCCGATCTTGAACGCATCGCCGTCCGCCGGCGTGCCCGCCAGCGACACGGTCACGCCGTTCATCGCGCCCTGCGCGGTGCCCGACATCGTCAGCGTCGCGCCCACGGACGGGTCGTACGGCACCTGCGTCGTGCCGTCGGTAATCTCCACCGTCTGCGGCGGCGTGCTCCCGATCGTCACCGTGGTGCCGGCCGGGAAACCCGACAGCGACTGGCTCGCCGCGTCGTAGGTCAGCGTGGTCGACGGCACCTGGTAGCCGGCGCTCACCCCGCCCTGCGTGATGGTGGCGCTGCCCGAGTTCGTCGTGGCGGCCGATGCCACCACCGGCGACGCGGCCGCGATCGCCGAGCCGCTCGACGTCGCGAGGGCGAAGCCGTCCAGCGCGCCGCGCGTCGGCAGCACGGTGAACTGGTCGCCGGCATTCATCTGCGTGCCGTCCGCGAACGAGAAGTCCAGGCCGCCGATCGAGGCCGGCATCGACGTCGACTGGCCGACCACCGTGCCGCTCGCACGATCGGTCAACGTGTAGTTCGTGCCGTCGTACGACAGCGTGTAGTCGCTCGTGGTCGGCTGCGACGCATCGGCGAACGACACGCTCGGCGACGCATTGCCCGTATTACCCTGGTTCGCGTAGACGGCCGGATCCGGGATCGTGAACAGCTTGCCGCCCGGCATGCCCGACAGGTCGACGCCGAGTGCGTTCTGCCCGTTGACCTGCGCGGCGAAGCTGGTCGCGATCGCGCCGAGCTGCGCCTGCGCCGGGTCGAGCGTCTGGTTGCGGAACGCGAGCAGGCCGCCGAGCGTGCCGCCCGACAGCGACGAATCGGGCAGCGTCTGGTTCGGGCCCTGCGGATTCGCGCCGGCGATGCCCTGCGACACGACGGTCAGCTCGCTCGGATCGGACGACGACGCCACGGTCGCGAGCTGGTAGCTCTTGTCGGCGACGACGAGCGGCTGGCCGCCCGCGAGGAATACGCTGTAGCCGCTGTCGTTGCGCACCACCTGCACGCCGGCGAGGCTCGACAGGTTCGACAGCGCGAGATCGCGCTGGTCCATCAACTGGTTCGGCGGCTGCCCCTGGCTGTTCGCGGCCGTGATCTGCTGGTTCAACTGCGCGATCTGCGCGGTGTACGTGTTGATCTGCGACACCGTGCTGGTGAGCTGCGTATTCACGCTCTGGCGCAGCGCGTCGTACTGCTGGCCGGCCGCCGTGATCTGGTCGGCCAGCGTCTGCGCGTTGCTCATCGCGGTCTGCCGCACCGACGGATCGGACGCATTGTTCGCGACGCCCTGCAGCCCGGTGAAATAGTTGGTGATCGCGGTCGAGATCCCGGCCGTCGGGCTGCCGACGTAGTTGTTCAGTTGCGCGACGAGCGAATACCAGGTCGACAGCGCGCCGCTTTGCGACTGTGCGCTGTTCAGCTGGTCGTTCAGGTACTGGCTGTACTGCCGCTGCACGGTGACGGTGTTCACGCCCTGCGGCAGGTAGCCGCTCGACGTGTACTGGCCGCTCGCCTCGGCATACACCGGGCGCTCGACCGAATAGCCCGGCGTCGCGGCGTTGCTGATGTTCTGGCCGGTCGTCGTGAGGCCCCAGAGCGCGGCATTCAGGCCGCTGACGCCGAGGTTCAAGAGAGAGTTGGACATGCGCGATCCTGATGGGCCGGCCGGGCTGCGGCCGCCGGGTTGCGTGACTCCCGGTATAACGGCCGCCGAGCGGAAAAATTGAGGAAAAAATGCACGCGCGACGCGCGGGCGCGCATCGCGTTCGGGGAGACGGGCGGGCCCTGGCGGCGCCCGGCGTGAAAGCGGCCCGCGCGGGGGGCCGGCAGCGCGCGTCAGGCCCGCGCGAGCGAGCGGCGCTTCATTTCGAGCTGCGTGATCAGGCGCTGCAGCGTGTTCTCCGCGCTGCCCGGCAACGACATGAAGCGAAACCCGAGCTGGTAGCGCCGCGAGCCGTTCGGCATCTGGGTCGAACGCTGCGACACGAGGCACAGGTCGAGCGACAGCTTGCCGTGGCCGGTCAATTCGAGCTCGACCTCCGGCAGCAGCGTGCCGACCTCGAGCGCCTCGACACGCTCGTCGGCCGTGCGCAGGCCGACGCCGCCGAGCGACAGGTTGTGCACCTCGAACACGAAGCCCTCGCCGTCCGGCAGCTTGCCGCGGCACAGGAACGGATCGATCACCGGCGCATCGACGCGAAAATATTCGCGGCGCTGGATGCACATGAGCACGTCGGGGAAATCGGCGACGAACGCGGGCAGCCCCTCGTAGCGCGTCTCGCGCGGCGTACCCGTGGTGAATTCGACGCGCACGCCGTCCGGCGCGGCCGAGAACGTGCAGTGCGACGCGGCGAGAATGCCGGCGTTCTGCTCGGACAGCGCACCCCAGTCGAACGTGAACGTGCGCGCGCCGACGTCGACTTCGAGCAGGCGCGTGACAAGCTGGCCGCCCGGGTACTGGACGGTCAGGAAATCGCCCCGGTTCACGAGGTTGCGCAGCTGCACGCCGATCTCCAGCGGATTGCGGCGGGCGTAATCGGGCCCGGAGTGGCCCGCATCCTGACTCGGAGCGGACGACGTTTCGATATTCATGGCTAGCCGGTTTTCTTGTCATGGGCGCCCGGGGCAACCGGTGCGCAGTAAAACCGGGCCAGAACATGGGCCCGGTTGCTGGTCTCACACACTTAGCGGCAGTGCTCACCGAAAGTTTAGATCGAATTGCGGCATTTTTTTCGCGCAAACGTTGAAACCGCGCGCGGCGGGAGCCGGGCGCGGTCCGAAAGACCGCGAGCGGGCGGCAGGCCGGTTCCGGGCCCGCCGCGCCCGCTCAGCCGATCTGCTGCATGATCGAGATCAGTTTCTTCGCGTAATTCGGGTCGGTCGCATAACCGGCTTTCTGCAGCCCGTGCGCGAAACCCTCGACGCTGCGGCTCGCGCTCAGCACGCCCGCATAGCGCGGATTGTTCTTCAGCAGGTTCGCGTAGTCGGTCATCGCGTGCTCGTACGAATCATACGCGCGGAACTTCGCGACGACGCGGCGCGGCGCGCCGTTCACGTATTCGGTCGTCAGCGCCGACACCGTGCGGCCCGTCCAGCCCTTGTTCGCCTTGATGCCGAACACGTTGTAGCTGGTCGAGCCGTCGCTCGCGCGGATCTCGCGCTTGCCCCAGCCCGATTCGAGCGCGGCCTGGCCGACGATGAAGCGCGCCGGGATGCCGGTGGTCGCGCTCGCCGCCTGCGCCGGCCCGGCGAGCCGGTCGACGAATGCGTCGGCGTTCTGCACACCGCTCGCACCTTTCAGCGGCGGCGTCAGCGCGCTGCCGGCCGAGTAGCCGCGCGAGCCGGCGAGCGCGCCGTTGTTCGCCGCGTTCGCGTAGGCCCGGGCCATCGCGCTCATCGCGGCGAGGCTGCCTTCGTTGCCCGACGCGCCCGCGCCGAAGCCCGCCGCGCCCAGCCCGGCCGCGCCGACGTCGGCCGCCGAGTCGCTGCCGGCCCCCTGCCCCGCGTTGCGCAGCAGTTGCTTCATCAGCGCGTCGGCGACGCCGATCCCGCGCTTCGACATCTGCTGCGCGAGCTGCTGGTCGAGCATCGACGTGTACATCTTCGACGTGTGCGAATCGAGCAGCCCGCCGTCGGGCGTCGCATCGCGCATGCTCTTGAGCATCATCTGCGTGAACATCGCGTCGAACTGGCCGGCGACCGCCTTCGCGCCGGCCTGCGGCGACTGCTTCGCCTGCGCGCGCAGCGCGTCGAAGCCCTGCACGTCGAGCGCGAAGCGCTGCGTGAGGTCGTTTGCATCGGGAAGGTTCGCTGCCATTTAGATGACCTCCAGGTCCGCGCGCAGCGCGCCGGCCGCCTTCATCGCCTGCAGGATCGACATCAGGTCCGCCGGCGTCGCGCCGAGCGTGTTCAGCGCCTTCACGACGTCGGCGAGGTTCGCGCCGGCCGTCACCATCTTCAGCGCGCCATTGTCCTGCTTCAGCTGGATCTGCGACTGCTGCGCGACCACGGTCTGCCCGTTCGAGAACGGCCCCGGCTGCGACACCACCGGCTGCGTGTTGACGACCACCGACAGGTTGCCGTGCGCGACCGCGCAGCTTTGCAGCGTGACCATCTGGTTCATCACGATCGAGCCGGTGCGCGCGTTCAGGATCACCTTCGCGGCGGCCCGATCCGGGCTCACGTCGATGTTCTGCAGGCGCGCCATGAACGCGACCTGCTGCGCGGAGTCGACCGGCGCCGCGAGCTGGATCGTGCGCCCGTCGAGCGCGGTCGCGGTGCCGGGGCCGAAGTTCGCGTTGACCGCCGACACGATCCGCTCCGCGGTGCCGTAATCCATGTCGTTCAGCTGCAGCTGCAGCGCGCCGTGCATCTGCGCGATCGCGTTCGGCACCGCACGCTCGACGATCGCGCCGCCGACGATCCGGCCGGCCGCGAGCTGGTTCACCTGCACGCGGCTGCCGTTCGCGCTCGCGCCCGCGCCGCCCACCGCCATGTTGCCCTGCGAAAGCGCATACACCTGCCCGTCCGCGCCCTTCAGCGGCGTGAGCAGCAGCGTGCCGCCGCGCAGGCTCTTCGCGTTGCCGAGCGACGACACGGTCACGTCGAGCGCCTCGCCCGGCCGCGCGAACGGCGGCAGCGTGGCCGTCACCATCACGGCCGCGACGTTCTTCAGCTGCATGTTGTTCAGCGACGACGCACCGCCGTTCGCCGAACCGTTGTTGATCGAGATGCCGAGGTTCGCGAGCATGTTCGCGAGCGTCTGCGTGGTGAACGGCGTCTGCATCGTCTGGTCGCCCGTGCCGTCGAGACCGACGACGAGGCCATAGCCGATCAGCGGGTTGTCGCGCACGCCCTGGATCTGCACGAGATCCTTCAGGCGCTCGGCGTGCGCCGGCGCGGCGCCGAACGCGCACGCGCAGAGCGCGAACGCGGCGGCGATCCGCGCGATGCGATGCGCGCGGCGCGGCAGGCTGGCGGACAGGCGACGAAATACGGTGTGCTGCATCGTCATCACCACGGTGCGATGTTGAGGAAGAAGCGCTGCAGCCAGCCCATCGTCTCGGCTTCGTTGATGTAGCCCTTCGCCGAGTATTCGATCCGCGCGTCGGCGACCTGCGTCGAGTACACGGAGTTCGCGCCCGAGATCGTGTTCGGGTTCACGACGCCCGAGAAGCGCACGAATTCGTTGCCCTGGTTGATCAGCATCTGCTTCTCGCCGCTCACGACGAGGTTGCCGTTCGGCAGCACGTTGGTGACGGTCACCGTGATCGTGCCGTTGAACGTGTTCGCCGCGCTCGCGCCGCCCGTCGCCGCGAACTTGTTGTCGCCGCTCGCCGACAGGTTCGCCTTCGAGAACAGCCCGCCGAGGAAGCCGGCGGTCGGCACGTTGAAGTCGGTATTGCCCTGCCGGTTGGTGTTGGCGCCCGACGACTTGGTCGCGTTGATGTTCTCGGCGATCACGATCGTCAGGATGTCGCCGATGTTGCGCGGGCGCTGATCCTCGAACAGCGGCCGGCCCGCGTATCCCGGGTTGTAGATCGAGCCGGGCGCCTGCATCGACATCGGCATCGGCGGCTGGGCGGTCATCGGCTGCTGGATGATCGGATCGTGCGGAATCTGCGCGCAGCCGGCGAGCGCGGCCACCGCGACCGCGCACGCGGCGCGGACGGTGGCTGACGGGAGGAGGCGAACCTGCTTCATGGCAACGACGGGACTTTCCGGTTAGCTCTTCATCTGCGTGACGGTCTGCAGCATCTGGTCGGACGTCGTCACGGCCTTGCTGTTGATCTCGTACGCACGCTGGGTCTGGATCATGTTGACGAGCTCCTGCACGACGTTCACGTTCGACGCCTCGACATAGCCCTGGTTGAGCGCGCCCGCGCCGTTCAGTCCCGGCTGCGACACGTTCGGCGCGCCCGACGACGTCGTTTCCGCGAACAGGTTCTCGCCCTTCGCCTCGAGGCCGGCCGGGTTGATGAAGGTGGCGATCTGCAGCGAGCCGATCTGCACCGCGTTGGTCGAACCCGCCTGCGTGATCGACACGACGCCGTCCTTGCCGATCGTCAGCGACGTCGCGTTCTGCGGCACCGTGATCGCCGGCAGGATCTGGTAGCCGCTCGACGTGACGAGCTGGCCCTGCGCGTTGGTCTGGAACGAGCCGTCGCGCGTGTAGGCGTTCGTGCCGTCCGGCATCAGCACCTGGAAGAAGCCCGCGCCGTTGATCGCGACGTCCTTCGAGTTGCCAGTCTGCGTGAGGCTGCCCTGCGTGTACAGGCGCTCGGTCGCGACCTGCTGCACGCCGGTGCCGAGCTGCAGGCCCGACGGCAGTTCGGTCTGCTGCGTCGAGTTCGCGCCCGGCTGGCGGATCGTCTGGTACAGCAGATCCTCGAACACCGCGCGCGACGCCTTGAAGCCGTTCGTGCTGGTGTTCGCGAGGTTGTTCGAGATCACGTCCATCTGCGCCTGCTGCGCATTCATGCCGGTGGCGGCGATGTAGAGCGAACGGTTCATGTTGAATCTTCTCCTGGTAGCGCGGGCCGTGCCGCTCAGCTGAAGTTGAGCAGCTGGTTCGCCGACTGCTCGTTCTGGTCGGCCGTCTGGATCAGCTTGGACTGCAGCTGGAACGCCCGCGCGTTGTCGATCATCGCGACCATCGCGGTCACCGGGTTCACGTTGCTGCCTTCGAGCGAATTCGGCGTGACGACCACGTTCGGGTCGGCGTCGGCCGGATTGCCGTCGGCGGTGCGGAACAGTCCGTCGTTGCCGCGCGCGAGCGTGGCCGGATCGGGATTGACGAGCTTCATCTGGTCGACGATCGCGACCGCGGTGGGCGGGTCGCCCGGCATCAGCGCGGACACCGTGCCGTCCTTGCCGATCGTCACTTCCGCGTTCGGCGGCACCGAGATCGGGCCGCCGTTGCCGATCACCGGCAGGTTGCTCGCGTTCACGAGCTGGCCGTTTTCATCGACGTGCAGGTTGCCCGCGCGCGTGTACGCCTCGCCGCCGTCGGCCGTCTGCACCGACAGCCAGCCGGGGCCCTGCACCGCGACGTCGAGCGGGTTGCCGGTGCGCGTGATCGGACCCGGCGTGTAATCCGCGCCGGGCGTCGACGCAAGCACGTAGGTCCGCGTCGTCGTCGGGTCGACGTTGCCGCCGTCGCCGAAATTCATCGGCACCGCGCGGTAGGTCGCGAGCTGCGCGCGAAAACCCGTCGTCGATGCGTTCGCGAGGTTGTTCGCGACGATCGCCTGCTGGTCGAGCGACTGCGACGCGCCCGTCATCGCCGTGTAGATCAGTCGGTCCATGGCTGCCGGTTATCCGCGCGTTACAGGTTGATGAGCGTCTGGTCGACGGTCTGCTGCGTCTTGATCGTCTGCGCGTTCGCCTGGTAGTTGCGCTGCGCGGTGATCAGGTTGACCAGCTCCGACGTCAGGTCGACGTTCGAGTTCTCGAGCGCGCTGCCCTGCAGCGAACCGTGGTTCGTGGTGCCCGGCGCGGAGATCTGCGGCACGCCCGACTCGGCGCTTTCCGCATACTGGTTGCCGCCGAGGTTGATCAGCCCGTTCGGGTTGTTGAAGTTGGCGAGCGCGATCTGGCCGAGCACCGCCGTCTGGCCGTTCGAGTAGTTGCCGGTCAGCTTGCCGTCGGTGCCGATCGAGTAGGTCGTCAGCGTGCCGCTCGCGTAGCCGTCCTGCGCGAGGTTGTTCACGCCGTCCTTGCCGCCGTACTGCGTGGTGCCGGTCAGGTCGAGCGTCATGGTCTGCGGCGTCGCCGAGCCGTCCGTGTTCGGCACTTCGAACTGGAACTGGCCGAGCGATGCGGTCGGCGCGGCCGGCGTGCCCGTCGTCGTGCCCTGGATCGCGCCCGACGAGTCGAACGTGACCGTGCCGAGATCCGTCGGGGCGCCGCCCTGCACGCCCGCGTAGGCTTCCCACGTGCCGGCGTCCGACTTCACGAAGTACATGCTGACGGCCTGCGAGCCGCCGAGCGAGTCGTACACCTGGATCGACGTCGAGTAGTTGTACGTCGTGTTGTCCGACGGATCGATCGGCGATTTCGCGGGCGTCGTGTCCTGCGAGTTCAGGTTGAACTGGGCCGAGATCCTGGTCGTCGCGGTCGGCGCGATGTTGGTCGTCGGCGCCTGCAGCGCCACCGTCTGCGACGTGTTGATCACGCCGTTCTTGTCGGCGGCATAGCCCATCAGGTTCATGCCCTGCGCGTTGACGATGTAGCCGTTCTTGTCGCGCTGGAACGTGCCGTCGCGCGTGTACGTCGTCACGCCGTTGTTCGTCATCTGGAAGAAGCCGTTGCCGTTGATCGCGACGTCGAGCGACGAGCTCGTCGTGTTGACCGCGCCCTGGCTGAACTGCTGCTGCACCGACGCGAGCGACGTGCCGATCCCGATCTGCGTGTTGAGCGACGTCGCGATCGAGTTCGCGTACATGTCGGCGAACTGCGCGGTGCTCGACTTGAAGCCGACCGTATTCGCGTTCGCGATGTTGTTGCCGATCACGTCCAGCGCGTTCGATGCGCCGGCGAGGCCGCTCAGACCCTGTTGATAACCCATTTCGGTCTCCGTTTCGAGAAATCTGGATCAGTTGGTAGTGGCGCCGCCGGACGACGACGTGGACGACGAAGACGACGTGGTGTTCGGGTAGATCGACGCGACCTGGGTGAGCCCCACGGTCGTGCCGTTCGACAGCATGAGCCCGGCGGTCCCGTCCGCCTGCTTGATCACGCTCTGCACCTGCGCGGCCGCCAGCGTCGTCGCGGTCTGCTGCGTGCCGGTGCTGTCGGTGTAGGTCGCGCTGACCGTATACGCGCCGTCGGGCAGCGTGTTGCCCGCCGCGTCGGTCGGCGTCCAGTTGAACGGCACCGTGCCGGCCGACTGCGCGCCCGCGTTGATCGTGTTGACCACGACGCCCGAGCTGTTCTTCACGGTGATCGTCAGGTTCGACACGTCGTTCGCGAGCGACACGCCGAACGGCGACGACGCGCCGTCCTTCACCGCGACGCCGTTGCCCGGCGCGAGCACGTTCGTGCCGATCAGCAGCGCGGCCTGCGTCTGCTGGCCGGCCGCGAGCTGCGTCGACAGCGACGTGAGCGACGTGTTCAGCTGCGCGATGCCGCTCACCGTGTTGATCTGCGCGAGCTGCGACGTCATCTGCGAACTGTCGACGGGGCTCGTCGGATCCTGGTTCTGCAGCTGCGTGACGAGCAGCTTCAGGAACGTCGACTGCAGGTCGCTCGCCGACGTGCCGGTGCTCGACACGTTGTTGGTGTTCATCGTGTCGGTCGGCAACGTCGACACGTTGGCGCCGTTGCCGCCGATCGTCGTGCTGGAGGATGTCATCCTGGGTGGCCTTCTGTCGGAACTGTCGGGTCTGTAAGGTCGCGCGCGGCTCAGGAGCCGATCGTCAGCGTCTTGAGCATCAGCGTCTTCGCGGTGTTCAGCGTCTCGACGTTCGCCTGGTACGAGCGCGACGCCGAAATCATGTTCACCATTTCCTGCACCGGGTCGACGTTCGGCATCTGCACGTAGCCGTTCGCGTCGGCGGCCGGGTTCGCCGGGTCGTAGGTCGACTTCATCGGCGACGGGTCGTCCACCACCTTCGACACGCGCACGCCGCCCACGCCCTGGCCGGACGCGGTGCGCACGCCGCCGAGCGGGTCGGTTTCGAACACGACCTGCTTGGCCTTGTACGGCTTGCCGTCGGGGCCGGTCGCGCTGTCGGCGTTCGCGAGGTTCGACGCGGTGACGTTCAGGCGCTGCGACTGCGCGGACAGCGCCGAACCGGCGACGCCGAAGATGTTCATCAACGAGGGCATGGAGGCTCCTTGTGCTCGGGTTCGGAAGCGGCGCGCGCTTACGAGTTCGTCGAGATCGCGGCGATCATCGCCTTGATCTGCTGGGTCATCACGGTCATCCCGGTTTCGTAGTGCAGCGCGTTGTCCGCGAACTGCACGCGCTCGACGTCGAGATCGACCGTATTGCCGTCGAGCGACGGCTGCAGCGGCATCCGGTACTGCGCGCGGCCGTAGTCGTCGGCCGGGCCGCCGGTCGGCATCAGCTTCGCGGCGCCGGCCATGTGGCCGGGCGCCGTGGACACCATCGTCATCCCGCTCGTCACGCCGGCCGGCTGCGCCATCGGCAGCTGCGCGGCGTTGCCCGGCGCGACGCCGCCGTCGGCCTGCTTCAGCGAGCGCGCGAGCGTCGACGCGAAATTGACGTCGCGGGCCTGGTAGCCGGGCGTATCGGCGTTCGCGATGTTCGACGACAGCAGTTCCTGCCGGTAGGCGCGCACGTCGAGCGCCTGCCGGCCGAACGCGAATTCGGCATCGAGTTTGTCCAGCATGTGTGCGTCTCTCCGTATGAAGCGCTGCACGCCCGTCGGGCCGGATGGCGACCCAAGAGGCTTTTTTCCATGACAGCGATGGTAGGCGGCGCGCGCAACCGGCAATCGGGCGAATAACGCGGCAAAGGCCCCCTCTATTCGTCGTTTGCGCGGCGGCCCCGCTCCCTAGAATGCGAATCGGATCAACGGATCGAGGACACGGCGATGACAGGCAGCGCACTTCGCGGGGACGACCGGCGCGGCACACGCGTGCCGCGTGCGTTCGCGCTCGCCGCGGCGCTGTGGCTCGCCGTGCCGGCCGCGCGCGCGGACGACGGGATGATCGTGATTCCCGGCCGCGGCGAGACGGCCGAAACCGCGCTCGCGCAGGCGAACGCGGCAAGCGGCGGGCAGTTCGGCGGGAATGTCGGGCATGCCGGCGCCGGGGCGGGCATCGCGCCCGAAACGGCAGGAAATGCGTACCGGCCAACGCCAGGCATGACCGGGGCGGCCGGGGCCGGCTACGCGGTGCAGCCGGGTAGCGCGACGGTCGCGACGAACCCGCCGCCGGCCTCGACCTACGCGGCGGCCCGCGCGAACGCCGGCTATGGCAACGCGCCGCGCGCCGTCGATCCGGCCGGCGTCGCGACGGTCGTCGCCGGCGCGGCCGAGCCCGCGTCGAACGCGGCGCGGCTCGCGCGACAGCCGGCGATCGCCGCACGCGCCGCCAACACCGCCAACGCGGCGGCGCCCGCTCCCGCGGCAGCGGCCCATCCCGCCCCGCTGCCGGGCCAGCAAGACCCCGAAGCGATCCGGCGCACGGCGCTCGCGTTCCTGCAGCAGCAGATCGCCGGCCTGCCGGGCAAGACCACCGCGACCGTCGCGCCGGCGTTTCCGCGCGGGCTCGCCACGTGCACGACGCTCGAACCGTTCCTGCCGACCGGCGCGCGCCTGTGGGGCCGCACGACGGTGGGCGTGCGCTGCGCGGGCGAACGGCCGTGGACCGTCTATCTGCAGGCGAAGGTCACGGTGCAGGCCACCTATTACGTCGCCGCGCGGCAGATCACGCCCGGCGAGCCGCTCACCGCGGCCGATCTCGTCGCGCGCGACGGCGACCTGACGGTGCTGCCGCTCGCGGTGATCACCGATCCCGCGCAGGCGGTCGGCGCGACCGCGCTCGCCCGCATCTCGGCCGGGCTGCCGCTGCGCCAGGACATGCTGAAGAGCGCCGCATCGGTATCGGCCGGCCAGACGGTGCGGGTGGTGGCAGCCGGGCCCGGCTTCACGATCTCGGCCGAAGGCAGCGTGCTCGCGAATGCGGCCCCGGGCCAGTCGGTGCGGGTCAGGATGGCGGCGGGCCAGATCGTCACGGCGATCGTCAAGGACGCCGGCACCGTGGAGATTCCGCTGTAGGGACGGATGACCGCGCAAGATTGCAAAGAATTGTTTATTCGAAGTATTTCGGGCTCGCGATGCTAAAGTTCGGGCCGGCCCGGCCGTTATCTGGGTCAAACCGTACAGGAAACCCATCGTGAAGATCGATTCCACTCCGAACCCGAGCCCACTTGCGCCGACCGGCAACGGCGCGACCCGCGCGCAATCCGGCGCGGCTTCGTCGACGTCCGCGCAGGCGGCCGACGCTGGATCGACCGGCGGCGACACGACCGTGAACCTGTCGGGCCTGTCCGGCCAACTGCGCTCGGCGTCGGCATCGGGCGACGCCGACATCGACACGGCGCTCGTCCAGTCGATCAAGGACGCGCTGAACAACGGCACGCTGACGGTCGACGTGAACAAGATTGCCGACGGCGTATTGAATACCGCCCGCGACCTGCTGCAACAGCAGCGTCCGCAGGGCAACTGAGCCGGATGGGGGCCTGTCACGCCCCGGCCGGTCCCCCGGTTTGCCGGTGCGCCGACACGCGCGCCGGCGCGACGAGCATGATGCGATGAGAGAAGAGCTGCTGGCCACGGTCAACGACGAACACGCGACGGTCGAGGCGTTCGCGTCGCTGCTCGCCTACGAGGAAAAGGCGCTGACGACGCCCGAGCCGCTGGACATGCTGCCCGGCATCGTCGAGAAGAAAACCGCGCTGCTCGACCGGCTCGCGCTGCTCGAACGCGCGCGCGACACGCAGTTGTCCGCGCTCGGCTTTCCGGCCGGCAAGAAAGGGATGGATCAGGCCGCCGAGCGCGATGCGCGCCTCGCCGGCCGCTGGCAATTGCTGCTGCAGGCCGCCGAACGCGCGCGCCAGGCCAATGCGAACAACGGGATGCTGATCCGGATCCGGATGGACTACAACGAGCGCGCGCTTGCCGTGCTGCGCTCGGCGCCCGCGCCGAGCGGCGTCTACGGGCCGGACGGGCGCGTGTCGGCGCTGATGCGCTGACGTGCCGATGCGCAAGCGGGCCGCGCGGTGATCCGGTCGCCGCGCGCCGTCTCCCGCCCGACTCCCCCCTTCACAGCAGCGGACAGGCAGTGACCTGCGTGCCGCGTTCCACGCAAAGCCGCTCGTAGTCGCGCAGATACGCGCGCTCGTCGTCGTCCAGCAGTTCGAGATCGATCAGGTCCCAGTCGTAGCCGACCGTCACGATGTTCTCGAACGCGACGGTATCCGACGCGTCGTCCGCGTGCACGATCACGATGTTCTCGATCCGCACGCCGCCCTTGCCCGGCACGTAGATGCCCGGTTCGACCGAAATCACCGCATTCGGCACCAGCCCGTACTTCGCGCCCGGCGCGAACCGCACACCGCCTTCGTGCACGTGGATCCCGACGCCGTGCCCGGTGCCGTGGCCGAAATCGTAGCCGTGGTCGCGGCACACCTGCCGCACGGCCGCATCGACGTCGCCGCCCGTCGCCGTTTTCGGGAAGCGCGTGACGAGCCCCTTGACGCAGGCCTTCAGCGCAACGGTGTAGATCTCGCGCTGCCACGGCTGCGCCACCGTGCCCGCCCGCGTGCGGCGCAGCACGACGCGCGTGCAGTCCGTCGCGAAACCGGCGTCGTAGTACGCGCCGCTATCCAGCAGCACCAGGTCGCCTTCGGTCAGCCCGACGTCGGCGCTCGCGGCCGTGTAGTGCGCGAACGCGCTGTTCGCGCCGTTCGCGGCGATCGACGGGAACGTCAGCGCGAGCGCCGAGCGTGCGCCGTACGCGTCGTTGATCGTGCGCGCGAGATCGTATTCGGTAGCGCTTTGCCCCGGCTCGCCGGCCTTCGCCCAGCGCATCGTCTCGGCGATCGCCGCCGAACTGCGCGCGAACGCATCGCGGAAGCGGTCGAGCACGGCCGGCGTCTTGCTGGCGCGCATCGCCTCGACCGGATTGAAATCGGCGTGGCGCGCCTGCGGCCATACGCGGCGCACCGACTCGACGAGCGCGCAATTGACCGATTCGAAGCCATAGCACACGTGGTCGACCGCGAATGGCGCGAGGAAGCGTTCGAGTTCGGCGAAGTCGCGCCGGATCACGTGCAGCGCCGGATACGACGCCAGCTCGACCGGGCACCGGTCGCAGCCTTCCGGCAAAAACAGCGCGACCTGCTCGCCGATCGCGAACAGGAAGCCCAGGTGCGACGACGCATTCGGGATGTGATAGCCGCGGCTGTTCAGCAGATACGCGAGGTCGTCCGATGCGCAGGTGAAGAACGCGGTCTTGCCGTGCGCCGCGCCGGTGTGCGCGGCGAGCCGCGCGTTCAGCGTGGCGAGGTTCCGCGCGACGCTCGCGCCGGTCATGGCTTCCGGCAGCTCGAAGATCGGCCGCTCGACCACCCAGCCCGGCAGCGCGATCGCGCGGTCGATCTCGCGCTCGGCGAGGCTCGCCCATTCCAGCCGCGCGGCCCGGGTCTGCTCGACCAGCCGGTCGCGCTGTCCGACGCTGATCCGCCGCGCGTCGTAGCCGATCCGTTCGAGCCTGCCCGCACCCGCGACCAGCCAGTCGGCCAGCGCCTGCCAGATCGTCACGTTCATGCCGAGCTTCTCGATGTGCACGCGCGCCGGATCGCACTGCTGCTCGGCCTGCAGGTGATAGCGGCCGTCGACGAACAGCACGAAGCGCGGCACGTCGAGCGCGCGCGCGGCCGCGTCGCTCAGGAACAGCCCGCAGCCGGCCGAGCCGTCGAAGCCCGACAGCGCATAGCGCGGGTTGTTGCGGCGCGGCAGGTATTCGGTGATGTATTCATCCTGCGACGTGACGACCACGGCGTCGAGCCGCAGCGCGTCGAGCACGCGCGACAGGCCCGCCTGCGCGTCGGCAACGGCGGCATCGTACGGGGGAAGGCCGGAGAAGGTGTATTTCAGTCGATCGATCATCGGATGCTCGCGTGATGCGTTGTTATCGGCCGCCCGCGGCGCAATGCGATACGCGGACGACACGCAGCGTGGCGTACGTCCGGCGCCCCGTCGGGCCACCCGCCGCGTAGGTCGCGCGGCCAGGCTCTGAATTTTTGTCTCACTAAAATTCCTGATGCAGCGCGACAGAATCTAGAGCACGCCGAAATTGAGGTCAAGCTAAAATTTTGGTGCAGCTAAAATTGCCGATACGGCATGCCGCGCGGGCGATGCCGCACGGTACAATGCGCCCGCATCGTCGGCCGGACGGCCATGTCTCGCGCGATTCGCGTCAAAACAACGGCCCGGCGACTGCACCGCCCTTCCGCTCGCCTTCCGACTCGTTGCCACGAAAGAGATTCATGGATTCAGACATCATGCGTATCGGCCAGCGCATTCGGCGCCTGCGCCGGGAAGCGAAGAAGACGCTGCTGGAAGTCGCGACCGAAGCGAATCTGTCGGTCGGGTTCCTGTCCCAGGTCGAGCGCCATCTCACGGGCATCTCGCTGTCGTCGCTCGTCAACGTCGCGAAGGCGCTGAACGTGCCGCTCGGCGCGCTGATCGACCAGCCGCGCCAGGCGCAGCCCGACTCGCACGAAGGCAGCCGCGAACCGTACGCGGTCGATGCGATGTCGCAATGGTACGAGCGGCTGTCCACCACCTTCGACGGCAGCCAGATCAACGCGCTGAAAGTCCGGATGATGGAGGGCTACCGGTCGGAATGGGTCGCGCACGGCGGCGACGAGTTCGTGTACGTGCTGACCGGCCAGCTCTGCTACACGATCGGCAAGCAGGATTACCCGCTCGCGCCCGGCGATTCGCTGCACTTCGACGCGCGCAAGCGCCATCGCGTCGCGAACGTCGGCGACGGGCCCGCCGAGCTGATCGCGGTCGGCACGCTGCCGCTCTTCGACGACCGCTGCGCCGAACTCGTTTCGGCGACGATGGGCATCCGGCCGGCCGGGCACGATGCCGACGCGGCACCCGGCGAGCCGCGCGTGAGCCGCCGCGAACCGGCGGCCACACGCGAGCGCGACGCGCAGGTCGCGACGCCCACCGGCAAACCGGCCCGCGCCGCGGAACAACCGCCTGCCGCGAAACCGCGCACGCCTGCCGGCAAACGCCCGGCTGCCGCCACACCGGCCCGCCGCACCGCAGCCCGCACGAAGAAATAGCGCGGCGCAGCCGGGGGGGCGCCCGGGCCCGTCCACCCTATTCGGCGATCGCGAGCGCCTGCTTGACGGCCTCGACGCGCGCGCGATGCACGGCATCCTTGATCTGCAGCGCGTCGTTGCCGACCCCGCGCGCGATCGCGCCCGCGTCGACGCTGCGCGCCGCCACCAGCGCCACGCGCAGCCGCTCCGCCTGCGGATACGGCTGGGTCTCGAGCCCGAGCCGGCCGCGCGCATCCGATTCGCACGCCTGCAGCATCTCGGCGAAGCGCGCCGGCTTGCGCAGCGCGTCGCTGCGCTCGAAGAACCGCACCAGCGCGGCCGCGCCCATCTCCATCACGCGATGCAGGTTGCCGTGCTCGCGCGCGACCACCAGCGCGAGATCGCGGCATTCGTTCGGCACGCGCAGCCGCTCGCACAACGGCTTGAGCAGGTCGACGCTGCGGCCTTCATGGCCGACGTGGCGCGGCAGTACGTCCGCCGGGGTCGTCGCCTTGCCCAGATCGTGCGTGAGCGCCGCGAAGCGCACCGGCAGCGAATAGCCCTGCTTCGCCGCATAGTCGACGACCATCATCACGTGCACGCCCGTGTCGACTTCCGGGTGGTAGTCGGCGCGCTGCGGCACGCCCCACAACGCGTCGACCTCCGGCACGATGCGCGCGAGCGCGCCGCACTCGCGCAGCACCGCGAACATCCGCGACGGCCTCGCTTCCATCAGCCCGCGCGCGATCTCCTGCCATACGCGCTCGGGCACCAGCGCATCGACCTCGCCCGCGCCGACCATCCGCCGCATCAGCGCGAGCGTTTCGTCCGCGATCGTGAAATCCGCGAAGCGCGCGGCGAAGCGCGCGATCCGCAGGATCCGCACCGGATCCTCGACGAACGCGTCGCTCACGTGCCGGAACACGCGCGCGCGCAAGTCGGCCTGCCCGTCGAACGGGTCGATCACGGGGCCGACCAGCGCGCCCTCCGGGCTCACCTCGCGCGCCATCGCGTTGATCGTCAGGTCGCGCCGCGCGAGATCCTCTTCGAGCGTCACGTCCGGCGCGTAGTAGAACTGGAAGCCGTGATAGCCGGCCGCCGTCTTGCGCTCGGTGCGCGCCAGCGCGTATTCCTCCTGCGTGTCCGGATGCAGGAACACGGGGAAATCCTTGCCCACCGGCCGGAAGCCCTGCGCGGCCATCTGCTCGGGCGTGGCGCCCACCACCACGTAGTCGCGGTCCTGAACCGGCACGCCGAGCAATTCGTCGCGGATCGCTCCGCCGACTGCGTAGATGTTCATGGCTGGGGTTCGTATTCGGCAATCACGTTGGTTTCGCGGCGCGCGGCATCGATCCACCGCTGCACCGCCGGCAGCGCCGTCACGCGCGCCGCGTAGCCTGCCGCCTCCGGCGACAGCGCCGGCGCATACGTGTTGAAGCGCATCACGACGGGCGCATACATCGCATCGGCGATCCCGAATTCACCGAACAGGAACGGCCCGCCCGAGGCCTCGATGCACGCGCTCCACAGCGCGTCGATGCGCGCGACGTCGGCAAGCGCGTCGGGCGTCGCGCCGCGCCCGGGCATCGACGCACGCACGTTCATCCCCATCTGCGTGCGCACCGCGGCGAAGCCCGAATGCATCTCGGCCGAAACGCAGCGTGCCTGCGCGCGCTGCAGCGGATCGGCCGGCCACATCGGCAAGTGCGGATAGCGCTCGGCGAGCGTCTCGGCGATCGCGAGCGAATCCCAGATCGCGGCGCCGTGGTCGTCGATCAGGCACGGCACCTTGCCGGACGGCGAATACTCGCGGATGCGCGCGGCGGTGTCGTCGCGGCGCAGCGCGATCGCGATCTCGTCGAACGGGATGCCGAAGTGCGCGAGCAGCAGCCACGGCCGCATCGACCAGGACGAGTAGTTCTTGTCTCCAATGACGAGTTTCATGGCGGGGTTCCGAAAAGCGGAGAAATGAAGGACGAAAGCGGCCGCGTGGGGCGCCCTAGCGGCGCGAGCGGAACCAGTCGAAGCGCGAGCGCTGCGCGGCGTTGCCGAGATACGCGGGTGCGATGCTTTCGAGACTCGCGGGCGACAGCCCGAGTTCCGGCGCGAGCGGCCCGGACAGCACGTTGGGCACCGACATCGACGCGAGATTGTCGCGCGTGAGCACCGGCTCGCCGGGCAGGCTTTCGAACACGCGCGCCTGCAGCCGCGCGAGCGCGTCGGGCAGCCGCACGATGCGGGCCTGCCGGCCGACCAGCGTGCCGCAATAGCGCACCAGCTGCTCGAGCGTGTAGACGGTCGGGCCGCCGAGTTCGTAGGTCTTGCCGTGCGCGGCCGCGAGATCGAGCGTGTTGACGAACGCGCGCACGACGTCGCCGACGAATACCGGCTGGAAGCGCGCATCGGGCATCGCGAGCGGCAGCACGGGCAGCGTGCGCTGCAGCTTCGCGAACGTGTTGAGGAATGCGTCGCCGGGGCCGAACACGACCGACGGCCGGAAGATCGTCACCGCGAGCGAATCGGTCGCCGCGACCGCATGCAGCGCGGCCTCGCCGTCGCCCTTCGAGCGCTGATACATGCTCGCGCCGTGCGAATCCGCGCCGAGCGCGCTCATGTGCAGCACGCGCCGCACGCCCACCTCGATGCATGCGGCGGCCAGCGCGGCCGGCAGCGCGACGTGCGCGCGCTCGAAGCCCGGCCCGTACGGCGTGCCGCGGCCGCCGTGCAGCACGCCGACCAGGTTGATCGCCGCGTGCGCGCCGGCCACGAACCGGGCCAGCGTGCGCGTATCGAGCGCGTCGAGCTCGACGATTTCGACCGGCAGCATCTGCAGGTGGCGCGCGTGCTCGCGTCGCCGCGTGCCGATGCGCACCTGCTTGCCGGCGTCGATCAGTGCATTGACGAGCCGGCTGCCGATGAAGCCGGTGCCGCCCAGCAGCGCGACGGTCTGGCCATCCATGTCGTGGACCTCCAAGGGGCTGTTCACGCTCATAACGGGCTTGCGCCGGCCGCCGGAAGGGCCGAGCGCAACGAGCATGACGCATGCGATCGGCCCGTCCGGCGGCCGGCCCCATGTGTGATTTTTCCGGTCGGGGAACGCGTTTTGCCCGTTACGAGCGTGAACGGCCCCTTATCAACACTGCCGCGTCCCGCGCGGCAGTGTGACGATGGCGGATCAGGGCGAGATCATGCCCAGACGTTTCTTCAACGATTGCGGTTTCCCCTCGAAGAGCGCCGCGTAATAGACAGTGTTCGACAGGACGTTCTTCACGTAGTCGCGCGTCTCGTTGAACGGGATCGTCTCCGCGAAGATCGCGCCTTCGACCGGCTGCGTCAACACCTGGCGCCACTGGCGCGGCCGCCCCGGGCCCGCGTTGTAGCCGGCGGTGGCGAGCACCGGCGAGCTGTCGAAGTTGTTGTAGATGTCCGACAGATACCAGGTGCCGAGCTGGATGTTGGTATCGATGTCGTGCATCTGCGCGCGCGTGATCGGGCCGAGTCCGAGCTTCTTCGCGACCATCTGGGCCGTCGCCGGCATCAGCTGCATCAGGCCGCCCGCACCGACCGACGAGCGCGCGGTCGTGATGAAGCGCGATTCCTGGCGGATCAGCCCGTACGCCCATTCGACGTCGAGGCCCGTCGAGCGCGCGTAGCGCTCGACGATGTCGCGGTACGGCGACGGGTAGCGCAGCGTGAAGTCGTGCTCGGCCTTCGTGCGGTCGGCGGTGTTGACCGTGCGGTCGAGCAGCTCGACGCGCTTGCCGTATTCGGCGGCCGCGAGCAGCTGGCGATCGGTCATCCCGCGCAGCGGCCAGTTCCATTCGCGGTTGCCTTCGAGGCGCAGGTTCAGCGCATAGAAGCGCTGCGCGAGCGCGAAGCCCGGGATCTTGCTCATCGCGTCGACCTCGGCGTCGCTCACCTTGGTGCGCGGCGGGATCGTCGTGCGCTGGCCCAGCTCTTCGCCGGCGAGCTGCCCGTAGAAGTTGAACTGGCCGGCGACCTGCTCGAATTCCTGGTTCGCCTGCAGCGTGTCGCCGCTCTGCTTGAGCGCGCGCGCATGCCAGTAGATCCACGCCTGATCGTCGCGCAGCGACGGCGGCATCTGCTCGATCGACCAGCGCACCATCGGCCAGTTGCCGGCGAGCAGCGCGGCGCGCGTGCGCCATTCGTAGCCCGGGTTCGACAGCGGCGCGTTCGCGGATTTCGCATACCAGACCGACGCGAGCGGCGAGCGCTTGAGCGCGCCCTGGTAGCCGATCGCGCCCCATCCGATCGCCTGCTCCTGCTTCGTCAGCGACGCGGCGACCGATGTCAGCATCCCCGCCGCCGCGTCCGGATCGTTGCGCGCCATGCGGCCGAGCGCGATCAGCGCGAGCTGGTGCGAGGCGGCGTCGGGGCCGACGCCGCGCGCGAGGTACAGCGGCGGCGCGCTCGTCGCCTGGTCGAAGCCGGCCGGGCGCGGGCCGAGCGCGTCGACGATCTTGCCGCCGAGCGACGTGTAGTTCTGCTCGAACGCGAGGCGCGCCTGCTGCCACACGTCGTCGCTCGTGAACTGCTGGTTGACGGTGAGCGCGGTAATCAGGTCGACACAGGCATCGCCGTAGTATTTCGGCTCGACGAGCAGCGCACGCGCCGCATCGGCGACGTTCTCGCCGCGCGCCGCGCGCGATTCGAGCGCGTAGCACTTGACCTGCGTGTCGTCGTCGAGCACGAAGCGCTTGTACTGGTCGTCGAAGCCGCGCCAGTCGTGGCGCGCGCCGAGCACGAGCAGGTAGTCGTTGCGCAGGCGGTCGGCGATCGCCTGGCCGTCGTAGCGCTGCAGGAACGACTGCACGGGCGCGTCGGGCGCATCGATGCGCGCGCGGCCCGACGAATCGAACAGCTGCGGCTTGATCTGGAAATACTCGACGTAGGACGGGACCGGATAGTTCGGGATCATCGACGCGAGCTGCGCGGCCTTCGCGGCGTCGTTGCGGCGCGCGGCTTCGCGAAGCTGCACGAAGATCTGGTCATCCCCGGCGAGCGTGTCGTCGCTCGGTGCGGCGCACGCCGCCGTGCCCGCCACGAGCGCGGCGGCCGAAAGCGTCAGCGCGACCGCGCGATATACTCGGAAAAGGCTGTTCGACATCGTTTTGAATGGAGCACGAAGTGAGCGAAAGCATAGCATGCAACCCTGTGCCGAACCCGAAGGTTGCGCTGCGCAAAACGCTGTCCGGCGCGCGTCGCGACGCCGCGTCTCAGCCCGCCGCGAACGCCGCGCTCGACGCGCGGCTGCGCCAGTTGCTCGAGCGGCTCGCGCCGCGCACCGTCGGCTTCTACTGGCCGCTGCCGGGCGAGTTCGACGCCCGCGATGCGGTGCTCGCATGGTCCGCGGCAAGCGCGGGCCGCCGCGCCGCGCTGCCGGTGATCGGCGAGCACCACACGCCGCTCGCGTTCCACGCGTGGGATGCGGCGACGCCGATGCGCGAAGGCCATCACCGGATTCCGGAACCGGCGTCGGGGATCGCCGTCGTGCCCGATCTATTGTTGATTCCGTGTGTGGGATTCGACCTGCAGCGCTACCGGCTCGGCTATGGCGGCGGCTATTACGACCGCACGCTCGCCGTATGGCCGGGCGACACGCTGCCGGTAACGGTCGGCATCGCGTATGAAGCATGCCGCGTCGATGCGCTGCCGGCCGAAGCGCACGATCTCGCGATGCGCTGGATCGTGACCGACGGCGCGCTCTACCCGGCCGCCGGATGACGCGGCGCGCGGCGCCGCGGCCGTTGCCGCACGCCCGTCAGCCCGGCGCCGCGCGCCGTTCCGTTCGCAATCGTTTACAGCGATGCCGCCGCACGCGCGGCCGTGTCGTAGAGCCCCGATGCATGGCGCAGCAACTGCGCCGCGTCGCCGATCTGCTGGTTGGTGAGGCCGCTGTCCTTCAGCGTCTCGATCAGGCAGTGCTCGCGCACCTCGCGATACTTCAGGCACAGATCGCGGCCCGCGTCGGTCGCGAAGAAGAACACCTCCTTGCCGTTCTTCTCGCTCTTCACATAGCCGCGCGCGATCAGTTTTTTCAGCGCATAGGTCGCGACGTGCGTATCCTCGATATTGAGCACGAAGCAGATGTCGGCGAGCTTCTTCTTGCGTTCGCGATGGCTGACGTGATGCAGCAGCGATACCTCGACCGCCGTCATGTCCTTCGCACCGGCGGCCGACATGCAGCGCACCATCCATCGGTTGAACGCGTTGCCGGCCATGATGAGCCCGTATTCGAGTTCCGACAGCTCCGCGCTCGAATCGGAAACGAGGTGTTCGGATGACACGATCTTGGTCGGAGGACGCTTCATGGAAAGGCGGCGCAAGCAGGATGTCAGGGTGTGCCGAGTGTACGCCAGAAGCATCGGCATGCGAGCTAGGCAAAAACGCTTATTGGTAAGTTATCGATATTTTATTGACAATGTGCGCTAACATTGCCGTTCGAACCGTGCCCGTCCGATGACGCTACCCCGCATTTATCCGCTCGGCGATACCGCCCTCGTCTGCGAGGTGCCGCCGCCCGCCACGCTCGATTGCCAGCGCCGCGTCTGGGCCGTCGCCGAGGTCGCGCGCGCGTGGCCCGACGTGATCGACGTCGTGCCCGGCATGAACAACCTGACGATCGTGTTCGACGCGCTCGCCGCGACGGCCGACTCGCTCACGCCGGCGCTGCGCGACGCGTGGGAGACGGCCGACGTCGAGCACGCGGACGGCCGGACGGTCGAGATCCCCGTCGAATACGGCGGTGCCGCCGGCCCCGACCTGCCGGCCGTCGCCGCGCACACGGGACTGTCGGCCGACGAGGTCGTCGCGCGTCACGCGGCCGGCGAATACGTCGTGTTCTTCATCGGCTTCCAGCCCGGCTTCGCGTATCTCGGCGGCCTCGATGCGTCGCTGCACACGCCGCGCCGCGCGGCGCCGCGGCTCGAAGTGCCGGCCGGCTCGGTCGGCATCGGCGGCGCGCAAACCGGCATCTACCCGACCACGTCGCCCGGCGGCTGGCAACTGATCGGCCGCACGTCGCACGTGCTGTTCGATCCGGCGCGGCCGCAGCCGACGCTGCTGCTGCCCGGCGATCGCGTGCGCTTCACCATTGCGGGAGTCGACGCGACATGAGCCAGAACACCGCACCGGGCACCGTCGAGGTGCTGCGGGCCGGCCCGCTGTCGACCGTGCAGGATCTCGGCCGCCGCGGCACGCGCCATCTCGGCGTCGCGCAGGGCGGCGCGCTCGACGGCCTCGCGCTCGAAGTCGGCAACCGGCTCGTCGGCAACCGCGCCGACGCGGCAGCCGTCGAAATCACGATCGGCCCGGCCACGTTCCGCTTCACGCGCGCGACGCGCATCGCGATCACCGGCACCGAATTCGGCGCGACGCTCGACGGCAAGCCCGCGTATTCATGGTGGAGCCTGCCGGTCGAAGCCGGGCAGACGCTCGTACTGCCGGCCGCGAAGCGCGGCATGCGCGGCTACCTGTGCATCGCGGGCGGCATCGACGTGCTGCCGATGCTCGGCTCGCGCAGCACCGATCTCGCGTCGCGTTTCGGCGGCCTCGGCGGCCGCGCGCTGCGCGACGGCGACCGGCTCCCGGTCGGCGTGCCGCCGGCCAGCGCCGGCTGCCTTGCGGCCGACGCGCCCGAATTCGGCGTGAAGGCGCCCGCGTGGTGCGCATTCGTGCGCGTCGACGAACCGCCGCGCCGCCACCGCCCCGCGCATGCGCCGTGGGCGATGCCCGTGCGCGTGCTGCCGGGCCCCGATTACGCGTCGTTCGCCGCCGATTCGCAGCAGGCGTTCTGGGACGAGGAATGGCTCGTCACCGCGAACAGCAACCGGATGGGCTATCGCCTCGCCGGCACCGAGCTCGTGCGCGAGCGGCCGGCCGAGCTGCTGTCGCACGCGGTGCTGCCCGGCACGATCCAGGTGCCGCCGAACGGCCAGCCGATCGTGCTGATGCACGACGCGCAGACCACCGGCGGCTATCCGAAGATCGGCACGGTGATCCGCGCGGATCTATGGAAACTCGCACAGGCGCGGCTCAACCTGCCGATCCGCTTCGTGCGGACGACACCCGACGTCGCGCGCGCCGCGCTGACCGCAGAACGTGCCTATCTGCGTCAGATCGACGTCGCGATCGAGATGCGCGAGGAAACGCGCCGCCGCACGCAATCGCGCGCGGCGTGACAATGGCGGTAGCTGGACAGAGGACGCGCCACGCACTCAGTGGACGAGGAACTTCATGGAAATCGATCTGAATGCCGATCTCGGCGAAGGATGCGGATCGGACGAGGCGCTGCTCGACCTCGTCACGTCGGCCAACATCGCGTGCGGCTGGCATGCAGGCGGCGCCAATGCGATGCGCGACTGCGTGCGCTGGGCCGTGCAGAAAGGCGTGTCGATCGGCGCGCACCCGAGCTTTCACGATCCGGAGAATTTCGGCCGCAAGGAAATGCAGCTGCCGGCCGGCGATATTTACGCGGGCGTGCTGTATCAGCTCGGCGCGCTCTCCGCGATCGCGCAGGCCGAAGGCGGCCGCATCGCGCACGTGAAGCCGCACGGCGCGCTGTACAACCAGGCCGCGCGCGATCCGCTGATCGCCGACGCGGTGGTGTCCGCGATCCACGATTTCGATCCGTCGCTCGCCGTGTTCGGGCTCGCGAACAGCGTGTTCGTCGCGGCCGCGCGGCATGCGGGCCTGGCCGCGGTGGAGGAAGTGTTCGCCGATCGCGGCTACCGCGCGGACGGCTCGCTCGTGCCGCGCAGCCAGCCCGGCGCGCTGATCGACGACGAAGACGCGGTGCTCGCGCGCACGCTCGACATGGTGCGCAACCGGCAGGTGCGCGCGGTAAGCGGCGAGTGGGTGCCGCTCAATGCACAGACGGTCTGCCTGCACGGCGACGGCCCGCACGCGCTCGCGTTCGCGCAGCGGATCCGCGCGGCGCTCGAAGCGGCCGGCGTCGAGCTGGTGGCGCCCGGCGCGCTGCAGGCCGACGAAGGCGCATGACGCCACGCATCGTCGCAAAACCGCCGCACCAAAGAAAAAAGCGCCCTCGTGGCGCTTTTCTGTTGGCTTGATCGCTGCGGCTTCGCCGTCTGTCGATTCAGCCCCCCGAAACCGTCTTTCGACGGAGACCGGAAAATATCCCGGATTAAAAAACGTCCGCCGCCGCCCGATTGACTTCACCCCGGTTGGACGACGGAACGTCGCTTATTCGCAAGTCAGCCCGCATGCATTCTTGTTGTCCGACGATGGTGGCCCCGCCGTACATGCAGACACTCCGCGGCCGGCACGTACATCACGTGCCGGCAACGCGCTAACCCCGCGCTTTATTTCTGCTACCCCGTAGAACTTTTTCTATTCTTTTCATTTTTTCAACTTGTGGGGTGAAGAATAGATATTGGCAGAACCGGATGTCAATCGTTTTAAACGCTATTTTCTGAAGATTCAAGGGTTTTCCTTATCGGCCCGCACGGCCGCGCAGGCTTCTCACACCGCGTGCGCACGTCCAATCAAACAGGGGAGGATCGACGCCGATCGACCGGCGCGATCAGTTCGCGTCGACCTGGTATCCCTGCTGGCGCAACAATTCGAGCACGCCGCGCGGGCCGCCCAAATGCAGCGCGCCGATCGCGACGAACAGCGGCCGGTTCGGCGCGGCGATTGCCGTCATCCGTGCAACGAAGCGCCGGTTGCGCTCGTACAGGATCTTGTTGTCGATCGACGCCGACAGCGCCTTCGAACGGGCCAGCCGTTCGCTCTTCGCGACCGCCCACGCGGAGATCGCGTCGGCGTCGCCAATTTGCCACAGTCGGTGCAGCGACTTGATGTCGTCCGCATTCTGCGCCGGGGTCTGCACCATGTCCTGCGCGAGCATTTCGCGCTGCTCGGCCAGCGTCAGCCCGGTGAACGCGCGCATCTGCTCGGCGAGCGTCTCGAGCCCGATCACGCGGCCGCCCTTCTTCTTCAGATAGACGTTCTGCAGCTGCGCCTCGGTGCCGAACTCGGTCTGCAGGCCGGCCGACAGCGAGTCGTAGGTCTCGACGACGAGCGCCGCGAGCCACGGCCGCATCCGGCGGATCTCGGCGAGCGCGGCCGGATTGCCGTGCAGGCGCGCCGCAAGCCGCTGCCACAGCGGCTCGGGCAGCAGGCGCTGCAGGCACGGATAGCGGCACACGCCGTACTTCGATACGTCGTCCTGCGACTCGAGCAGATCGTCCGGCGACAGTTCGAGCGCGAGCGTCGGCGACGCGGCGAGCGCCGCGAGGATGCGCGGCCGGAACGGCTGCTGGCTCGGATAGTCGACCGGGTCGCCGGTGTGCAGCGTGCCGAGCACGTACAGCGTGACCTTGCCCTTGGTCGCGACGTAGAACGGCATGCGCGCCGGCTGCACGCGCACGGTGCCGCGGGCGACCGTCCCGTTCGACACGGACGGCCCATGAAAGCCCGGCAGGTTCATGCCAGGCGGCGGAACCTGCGACGGACGGATCGGCGAACTTGCCGGCGCACGCCCTTCGGCATGCGCGGCGTCGGCGGGAACCAGCACGCTGGCGGCCACGCACGCGCCGGCCAGCGCCGCGCCCGTGACCGTGCGCACGCTCCAGCGCCGTGCGTTGCGGCACGCGCGCATCACGCGCGCGCTGCCGGCCCCCGAACGGCGCACGCCAGACGCGCGCGCCGCCAGAACATCAGGCATTCGCCTCCCCCACCTCCTCGGCGCGATGGCAGGCCACGCGGCGTCCGTCGACGTCGCGCAACTGCGGTTCCTCGGCGCGGCAACGCTCGACCGCGTACGGGCAGCGCTGGTGAAACGCGCAGCCCGACGGCGGATTGAGCGGCGACGGCAGCTCGCCCTGCAGCTTGATCTGCACGCGGCGGTCTTCCTCGAAGATCGCCGGCGTCGCCGACATCAGCGCACGCGTGTACGGATGGCGCGGCCGTGCATAGATCGTCGCCTTGTCGCCGAGCTCGGCGACGCTGCCGAAGTACATCACCATCACGTCGTCCGCAACGTGCTCGACCACCGACAGATTGTGCGAGATGAACACGTAGCTCGTCTTGAACTGCTCCTGCAGATCCATGAACAGGTTCAGGATCTGCGCCTGGATCGACACGTCGAGCGCGGACACCGGCTCGTCGGCGACGACGATCCGCGGATCGAGGATCATCGCGCGCGCGATCGCGACGCGCTGGCGCTGGCCGCCCGAAAACATGTGCGGATAGCGCTTCGCGTGCTCGGGCCGCAGGCCGACCGTGCGCATGATCTGCGCGACGCGCTGCGCGCGTTCCGCGGCCGTCAGGCTCGCGTTGATCTCGAGCGGCTCCGCGAGCGTCTGCTCGACGGTCTTGCGCGGGTTCAGCGACGCGAACGGGTTCTGGAACACCATCTGCACGCGGCGGCGCAGGTCGGCGACCGTCTCGCGGTTCGCGCCGGCGACGTTCTTGCCGTCGATCACGAGACTGCCCGCGGTGGGCGTCTCGATCATCGTGAGCTGGCGCGCGAGCGTGGATTTCCCGCAGCCCGATTCGCCGACGACGGCGAGCGTCTTGCCGCGCTTCAGCGAGAACGACACGCCGTTCAGCGCCTTCACCGTGCCCTGTCCGAACATTCCGCGCTTCACCGAATAGTGTTTCGCGAGGCCATCGGCCACCAGCACGGCTTCCTCGTCGTGCGGCGTGGCACGCGCTTGATTGACTGCATTCATCGTGCACCTCCCGTCAGGTCGAGGCTGGAAACATTGAGCGGCTTGATGCAGCGCACACGCATCGCGTCGCTGCCCGGCGCGAGCGCATCCAGCGCCGGACGCGCCTTGCGGCAATCGTCGACGACGTACTTGCAGCGCGGCGCGAACAGGCACCCGGACGGGCGATCATCGCGGCCCGGCACCATGCCGGGCAATGCGGCAAGGCGACGCGCCCCCTTATTGTGCTCGGGAATCGCGGCGAGCAGCGCTTCGGTGTACGGATGATGCGGCGCACGGAAGATGTCCGGCACGCGATTGGTCTCGATGATCTCGCCCGCGTACATCACCGCGACGCGCTGCGCAACTTCCGACACCACGGCCAGATCGTGCGAGATCAGCACGAGCGCCATCCCGCGCTCCTTCTGCAGTTTCACGAGCAGATCCATGATCTGCGCCTGGATCGTCACGTCGAGCGCGGTGGTCGGCTCGTCGGCGATCAGCAGCTTCGGGTTGCATGCCACCGCCATCGCGATCATCACGCGCTGGTTCATCCCGCCCGACATCTGGTGCGGGAACGACGTAATGCGGTTCTTCGCGTCGGGAATGCCGACCTGGTCGAGCAGCTCGAGCGCGCGCCGGTGCAGCGCGTCGCCGCGCAGGCCTTCGTGCAGCTTCAGCACTTCCTTGATCTGGTAGCCGACCGTGTAGCTCGGGTTCAGGCTCGTCAGCGCGTCCTGGAACACCATCGCGATGTCCTTGCCGACGATCTTGCGGCGCGCCTTCGGCGACGCCTTCAGCAGGTCGACGCCGTTGAACGACACCTCGTCGGCCGTCACCTTGCCCGGCGCGTCGATCAGGCCCATCAGCGCCATCATCGTCACGCTCTTGCCGGAGCCCGATTCGCCGACGACGCCGACCACCTCGCCCGGCGCGATCGACAGGTTGATCCGGTCGACGGCGGGCAGGCCGTTGAAGTTCACCGCGAGATTGCGGATAGTCAGTAGATCTTGGCTCATGGTCACGCCATCCGCTTCAGTTTGGGATCGAGCGCGTCGCGCAGCCCGTCGCCGAGCAGGTTGATCGCAAGCACCGAAATCAGGATCGACAGGCCGGGCATCGTCACGATCCACCACGCGTTGTCGATGTAGTCGCGCGCGGACGCGAGCATCGCGCCCCACTCGGCGGTCGGCGGCTGTACGCCGAGGCCGAGGAAGCCGAGTGCGGCCGCATCGAGAATCGCCGACGAGAAGCCGAGCGTCGCCTGCACGATCAGCGGCGCCGTGCAGTTGGGCAGCACCTGCGAGAACATCAGGCGCAGCGTGCCGGCACCGGCCACGCGCGACGCCGTCACGTACTCCTTCTGCAGCTCGCCGAGCGCCGACGCGCGCGTGAGACGCACGTAGGCCGGCAGCGCGACGATCGCGATCGCGAACATCGTGTTGGTGAGGCCCGGGCCGATGATCGCGACGACCGCGACCGCGAGCAGCAGCGACGGCAGCGCAAGCAGCACGTCCATGATGCGCATCACCGGCGTGTCGGCCCACTTCTGGAAGAACGCGGCGACCAGCCCGAGCACGATGCCGGGGATCAGCGCGAGCACGACCGACACGAAGCCGATCCAGAACGACATCCGTGCGCCGAACATCAGCCGCGAAAGGATGTCGCGGCCCGCTTCGTCGGTGCCGAGGATGAACTTCCAGTTGCCGCCGTCGAGCCATGCGGGCGGGATCTTCACGTAGTCGCGGTATTGCTCGACCGGGCTGTGCGGCGCGATCAGCGGCGCGAGGAGCGCGACCAGGATCAGCACGAGCACGACGATGCCGGCGCCGACGGCGCCACGGTTGCGCGAGAAGTTGGCCCAGAACTCGCGCAGCGCGAGCGCACGGCCGCCGGCCGGCGCGGACTCGGTCGGCAGGGTATTTTGCAGATTGCTCATGGAATTACCTCGTATGGCGGATGCGCGGATTCAGCACGCCGTACATCAGGTCGACGATCAGGTTCACGACGATCACGAGCGTCGCGATCAACAGGATGCCGCCCTGCACGACCGGATAGTCGCGGCGGCCGATCGCATCGATCAGCCACTTGCCGACACCGGGCCACGAAAAGAGCGTTTCGGTCAGCACCGCGCCGGCAAGCAGCGTGCCGATCTGCAGGCCGATCACGGTGACGACCGGGATCAGCGCATTGCGCAGCGCATGCACGACGACCACGCGCGCGGGCGACAGCCCTTTCGCGCGGGCGGTGCGGATGTAGTCCTCGCGCAGCACTTCGAGCATCGACGAGCGCGTCATCCGCGCGATCACCGCGAGCGGGATCGTGCCGAGCACGATCGCGGGCAGGATCAGGTGGCTGACCGCCGACTTGAACGAGCCTTCGTCCGGCGCGAGCAGCGCGTCGATCAGCATGAAGCCCGTCGGATGCGGGAAGTCGTATTCGACCGCGATGCGCCCGGACACGGGCGTCCAGCCGAGGTACGACGAAAACACCATGATGAGGATCAGCCCCCACCAGAAGATCGGCATCGAATAGCCGGTGAGCGCGGTGCCCATCACGCCGTGATCGACGATCGAGCCGCGCCGCAGCGCGGCGATCACGCCGGCCGGGAGGCCGACGGCGAGCGCGAACACGAGCGCGCACAGCGACAGTTCGACGGTCGCCGGGAAGCGTGCGAAGAATTCGCCCGCGACGCTCGTGTTGGTGATGATCGACGTGCCGAGGTCGCCGTGCAGCGCACGGCCGATGTAGTGGAGATACTGCATGGGCAGCGGCTGGTCGAGCCCGAGGCGTTTCATCGCCTCCGCATGCATCGCGGGATCGACGCCGCGCTCGCCCATCATCACTTCGATGGGGTCGCCCGGTATCAGGTGAATCAGCGCAAACGCCAGGATGGTGATGCCGATGAAAGTCGGGATCACCATGCCCACGCGGCGCAACACGAATCTGAACATGATGCGTCTCGTAATTTCTTGTGGGAAATGTGCGACCGGCGACGGGAAGCTTTTGGCCTCCCGCCGCCGGATGAGTTAGCCGGTCTTCGCGACAGCTTACGACAGGCGTGTTACTTCACGCCAACACCATCGAAGCGCGCATAGCCGAGCGGCTCGATGCGCATGTCGACCACGTTCTTGCGTACCGGCTGGTAGACCGTCGAGTTCGCGATCGGCGAGAACGGCAGCTGCTGCGCGAAGATCTGCTGAGCCTGCGTGTAGATCTTCGTGCGCGCGTCCTGGCCCGTCGTCGTGCGACCCTTCTGGATCAGGTCGTCGAACGGCTTGTAGCACCAGTGCGAGAAGTTGTTGCCCTTGATCGCTTCGCAGCCGAGCAGCGTGCCGAGCCAGTTGTCGGGGTCGCCGTTGTCGCCCGTCCAGCCGATCAGCATCGTGTCCTGCTCGCCCGAGTGCGCACGCTTGATGTACTCGCCCCATTCGTACGTGACGATCTTCGCCTTCACGCCGATCTTCGCCCAGTCGGCCTGGATCATCTCGGCCATCAGGCGGGCGTTCGGGTTGTACGCGCGCTGCACCGGCATCGCCCACAGCGTGATGTCGAAACCGTTCGGGAAGCCGGCCTTCGCGAGCAGCGCCTTCGCCTTCGCGGTGTCGTAGGCGGGCATCTTCAGGTTCTTGTCGTACGACCATTGGGTCGGCGGCACCGGCGCGGTCGCGGCCTGGCCTGCCCCCTGGTAGACGGACTCGAGGATCGCCTTCTTGTTGATCGCCATGTCGAGCGCCTGACGCACTTCGAGCTTGTCGACCGGCTTGTGCTCGACGTTGTACGCGAGGTAGCCGAGGTTGAAGCCCGGCTGCGACGGCATGTCGACGCCCGAGTCGGCCTTCAGCGTCGCGATGTCCGCCGGACGCGGATAGCTCATCACCTGGCATTCGTCGCGCTTGATCTTCTGCACGCGCACGCCCGGATCGGGCGTGATCGAGAAGATCAGCTTCGAGATCTTCACCGCGCCCTTCTTCCAGTAATCAGGATTGCCGTCGAAACGGATCGTCGCGTCCTTCGTGTAGCTGCGGAAGATGAACGGGCCCGTGCCGATCGGCTTCTGGTTGATGTCGGCGGCCTTGCCTGCCTTCATCAGCTGATCCGCGTATTCGGCCGACAGGATCGACGCGAACTCCATCGCCATGTTCTGGATGAACGGCGCGTTCGGCTGGGCCAGCGTGAATTTCACGGTGTACGGATCGACCTTCTCGACCTTCGTGATCAGCTTGTCGAGGCCCATGTCGGTGAAGTACGGGAACGACACCGGGTAGGCCTTGCGGAACGGCTGGTTCGGATCGAGCATGCGCTCGAACGTGAACACGACGTCGTCCGCGTTGAATTCGCGCGTCGGCTTGAAGAAGTCGGTCGTGTGGAACTTCACGCCATGACGCAGATGGAACGTGTAGACCTTGCCGTCCGGCGACACGTCCCACTTCTCGGCGAGGCCCGGCTCGACCTTGGTGCCGCCGCGCTCGAATTCGACGAGACGGTTGTAGACGGTGAACGTGGCGGCCGTGAAATCGACGCCGGTCGTGAATTGTGCGGAATCGAAACCCGCCGGGCTGCCTTCTGAGCAGTAGACGAGCGTTTTGTTCGGGATCTGTGCGAATGCAGAACCCGCGATGCCGAACGATGCCGCTGCCACGCCTGCAATGGCGGTAACACGCAGGGTGTGCAACAGACGGTTGTATTCCATGTTTCCTCCAGGTCTCCAGATCGGAACCGGTCCCGCAGGGGGCCGGGTACGCGGATATTACTTGAGCTAGCGATCCTGCAACAAGCTGGAGAAAAAACTCTTCTCGCCGCGCCTACGCGGGTTTTTGCGGATGTCTTACACTCCCGAAAGGTGCCTCTGCGCGCGCCAACGACCGTTTCGTTCATCCCGCGCATGTTTCCTTCGACAACTAAACATCTCATACGTGTATGCGAACGCGCGTCACGCATTTTTCCGGCCGCCCCGCCCATCGTTGCAGCTTTCGCAACGATCGCGGAACGGCAACCGGCCGTCACGCCGGCGCGTCGAGATCCGCGCTGCGCGCGGGCACGAACGCGACCGCGACGATCGACAGCGCGAGCCCCGCCATCACGTAATAGGTCGGCGCGAGCGGCGTGCCCGTGGTCTTGATCAGCCACGTGACGATGAACTGGCCGAAGCCGCCGAACAGCATCACCGCGACGTTGTATGCAATCGACAGCCCGGTCGAGCGCACGTTCGCCGGAAACAGCTCGGCGATCATCGCGCCGAACGGCCCGTAATAGCCCGCGAGCGTGACCGACAGCACGGCCTGCACCGCGACCAGCCGGCCGATGCTCGGCGCCGCGTCGAGCCATGCGAAAAGCGGATACATCAGCGCGAGCGTCAGCACGAGCGACCACAGCGACAACCCCTTGCGGCCGATGCGATCCGACCATGCGCCGGCGATCGGCGACAGCACCATCAGCAGCAGGTTGCCGACGATCACCGCGTAGAACGATTGCGCATACGGCAGCTTCAGCTGCTTCACCGCGAAGGTCGGCAGATAGCTGATCAGCACGTAGATCGTCACCGTCAGCGCGATCACCGAGCCGAGCCCGCACAGCACTTCGCGCGGATGGCGCGTGAACACTTCGCCGAGCGTCGCGCGGCGCGCGCTTTGCTGCGCATGCAGGAACGCTTCGGAATCGGCGAGATGACGGCGGATGTAGAAGCCGATCGGGCCGATCACGAGCCCGAGGACGAACGGCACGCGCCAGCCCCAGCTGCGCAGCGCGTCGGGCGACAGCCCGCGCGTGACGGCCGCGCCGACGAGCGCGCCGATCAGCAGCGCGGCAGCCTGGCTCGCCATCTGCCAGCTGCCGTAGAAACCGCGTTTCGAGAACGGGGCGGCCTCGATCAGCAGCGCCGTCGCGCTGCCGAATTCGCCGCCGGCGGAGAAACCCTGCAGCAGGCGGCCGAGCACGATCAGGATCGGGCCGCCGATGCCGATCGCCGCATACGGCGGCGCAACGGCGAGCAGGAAGATGCCGGCCGTCATCAGCAGGATCACGAGCGACAGCGCGGCCTTGCGGCCCGCGCGGTCCGCGTACAGGCCGAACACGATGCCGCCGATCGGGCGCATGAAGAACGCGACGCCGAACGTCGCGGTGGTCAGCAGCAGCGACGAATATTCACTGGAGGTCGGGAAAAACAGCTCGGCGATCACGACCGTCATGAAGCCGAACACCGTGAAGTCGTACCACTCGAGCGCATTGCCGATCACGGCCGCCGCCACCGCGCGCCGGTTCAGCGCACGCTCGGGCCGGATCGTTTTCGATGAATTCGCAATCGTCGCCATGCGTGCCTCGTCCTCGTGAATTCGCCGTGTCGAACGGCGCGCCCCGCGGAGTGGCCGCGGCGCGCTGGTTTGCAGCGAGTGTAGAAAGCGACGGAACCGTTTTCAAGCAATAAAAACGCCCGCCGTCTTTCGACGGCGGGCGTTGTGCGGTTTTCACCACATTGCGGCATCGCACGATGCCGCCGGACGTCAGCCCATCTTCGAGAATGCGCTGCACCAGCCCTTCGCCGACACCTGCTTGCCGGGGAAAGCGCCGCACGGGCCCGAAGCCGAGCCCTTCTTGCCCTGGTACAGCATGCAGGCCGCGCAATCCTGGCCCGCTGCGTACTTCGGATACTTCGCCTTGTCGACCTTCGTGGCATCGGCCTTGTAGCCGAGCGCCACTGCGGTCGGATCCGTTTCCGACAGCATCGGCGCATCGGCCAGCGCTTCACGCGACAGCGCCAGCGCGGACACGGCACCAATGCTCGTAATCAGGAAACTCCGACGGGTTGTTTTCATGGGGGACTCGCTCCAACGTTATTGGTTTGAAAGCCGCTCTGGCGACGGCCTTCAACAGAATAACGCTCCAGCGTACAAACGTGCGCGCCGAAATGCCGGAGATAAGGGATTTCACACGGGCGCTGCCCGGGATTTCGCGCGCGCGGCCCGCATGGCCGCGGGCCGCGCGCGTCATGCATGCGACGTCATGTCGCCCACCCGCTGCGCGAGCGCGAGCGACGCGGTCAGCCCCGGCGACTCGATGCCGAACAGATTCACGAGCCCCCGCACGCCATGCTGCGCGGCGCCCTGCACGATGAAGTCGGCCGGCGGCTCGCCGGGCCCCGCGAGCTTCGGCCGGATCCCCGCGTAGGCCGGTTGCAGCGCGTCGTCGGGCAATTCCGGCCAGTATGCGCGAATCGACGCGTAGAACGCCTGCGCGCGCGCCGGATCGACTTCGTAGCGCAGCGCGTCGACCCATTCGACGTCCGGGCCGAAGCGCGCCTGCCCGGCCAGGTCGAGCGTCAGGTGCACGCCGAGCCCCGCCCGGTCGGGCATCGGATAGACGAGATGCGAGAACGGCGCGCGCCCGGACAGGCTGAAGTAATTGCCGCGCGCGAGATAGAGCGGCGGCACCCAGCGCGGATCGAGCCCGCGCGTGCGGCGTGCGAGCGCCTGCGCGCCGAGGCCCGCGCTGTTGATCACGCAGGCCGCCTCGATTTCGGTCGGCGCGTCGCCGCCGGTGCGTACGACGAAACGGCCGCCGCGCAGCACGTCGATCGACTCGACCGGGGATTTCAGCGCGCACATCGCGCCGTGGCGTTCCGCGTCGCCGAGCAGCGCGAGCATCAGCTGATGGCTGTCGACGATGCCGGTGGCGGGCGAGAACAGCGCCTCCACGCATTCGAGCGCGGGCTCGAGCGCCTGCGCGTCCGCACGCGTGAGCGGCAGCAGGTCGAACACGCCGTTTTCCGCCGCGCGCGCGGCGATCGCCTTCAGTTGCTTCACCTGCGCCGCGCTCGTCGCGACGAGCAGCTTGCCCACGCGCCGATGCGGCACATGGTGCGTGTCGCAGAATTGGTACAGCAGATCGCGCCCGTGCACGCACGACGTCGCCTTCAGCGAACCGCGCGGGTAGTAGAGCCCCGCATGGATGACCTCGCTGTTGCGCGAACTCGTGCCCGTGCCGATCGCGTCGGCCGCCTCGAGCACGATCGTCTCGCGCCCGCGTGCGGCCAGTTCCCGCGCAATCGCGAGGCCGACGACACCCGCGCCGATCACCACACAATCCGTCTGCTCCATGGCGTTTCGCGTCGCTAGCGCGTCGAGGGGAGAGAGAAGAATTGTACGTCCCGGTTAGCCCGCTTGCAGAAGGCATGTGCACGGCACCTGCGTGCGCGCCCCGTCGATGCGTGCGCCGCCGGTTCAGAATCCGATCGGCCGGCGCTTCGCCGCGCCTTCGTCCGCGCGGATATCGGACGGCGCGATCATGTCGCGGCCGTCGAGCCGCGCGGCGCCGAACGCATGCAGCAGCGCGCGGCGCATGGTGCGCGGCGGCGTCGCGGCCAGCACATCGAGCGCGTCGTCGTCGAGCGTATCGGGGAAGCGCCGCCCCCACGCGTGCGACGAGCGGATCTCGTCGTAGATCGTCTGCGCGATCCGGCGCGCGCCGGCCGCGTCGGGCGGCGCGATCTCGTACACGTTCATCCGGTTCAGCAGCGGCTCCGGAATCGCGTGCGCGTCGTTCGCGGTCGCGATCCAGATCACGTTGCCCGCATCGATCGGCACTTCGGCGAATTCGTCGACGAACGCACGTGCGGTGTCGTGCTCGAGCAGCGCGTACAGCGCACCGAGCGGATCGTATTGCGCGTCGCTGCCGGCCTTGTCGATTTCGTCGACCGCGATCACCGGGTTCGCGTAACTGCCGTTGACGAGCGCCTCGAACACCTTGCCGGGCTTCGCGTTCTTCCATTGCGACGATGCGCCCGACAGGATCCAGCCGGCCGTGAGCGAACTCATCGGCACGTAGTGGTACGCGGTGCCGAGCAGTTGCGCGAGCGCCTTCGCGAAATGCGTCTTGCCGATGCCGGGCGGGCCGAGCAGCAGGATCGGCATCAGTTCGAGCCGGTCCTCCGTCTCGAGACACAGCGCGACCTGCTTGCGCACGTCGCCGAGCGGCTCGACGAAATTGGGCAGCGCGTCTTCCAGCTCGTCGAACGACGGCATCCGGTTCGGCTTCACGCAAAAGCGCAGATTGCCGGTCTTGAGCATCCGCTCGTAGGTCGCGCGCAGTGCGTCGCTCGCGCTCTCGTTCAGGTCGTTCAGCGCCGTCTCGACCTGTTCGAGGTCATACACCGTGCTGAAGGACGCCACCGCCAGTTCCTGCTTCACCATCGCCGTCGTCATACCTGCCTCGCTACCGCTGCCGTCACACAACCATCAGACCCTTACGTTTTCAGTGTAGCGATCCCGCATCCGCGTGCAAGCAAGCAGCCGACCGGGTCTGCTGCTAACACCGCGCGCGCACTGCAGCGTCGTGCGGGGCGGCGTATCATCGAAAGTTCACCGGCCTTCGCGCCGGCTTCGCCGACGGCGCCCGCGCGCCGCCGCGCGCCTCGTTCCGAAGGGTTGCCGATGTCCGTTCCCGCCGCTCCCCCGCGCGTCGACACCGACGCCGCTCATACGGTCGACGCCGTCGACGCCGCGCTCAAGTCGCGCCGCGCGATTCGCGCGTTCCTGCCGACACCCGTGCCGCGCGACACGCTCGAGGCGATCCTCGAAGCCGCGAGCCGCGCGCCGTCGGGCACCAACATCCAGCCGTGGCGCGTCTATGTCGCGACCGGCGCGACCCGCGACGCACTCGCGGCAGCGCTCACGGCGGCCTACGAGGATCCGGCCCGCGACGAGAAATACGTCGCCGAATACGATTACTACCCGCGTGAATGGGTGTCGCCGTATATCGACCGGCGCCGCAAGGTCGGCTGGGACCTGTACGGGCTGTTGAACATCGGCCGCGACGAAAAGGCGCGCATGCACGCGCAGCACGCGCGCAACTTCCGCTTCTTCGATGCGCCCGTCGCGCTGTTCTTCACGCTCGATCGCGTGATGACGCACGGCGCGTGGCTCGACTGCGGCATGTTCCTGCAGGGCGTGATGACGGCCGCGCGCGCCCGCGGCCTCGACACCTGCCCGCAGGCCGCGTTCGTGCCGTTTCACCGGATCGTCGCCGAACATCTCGGCATGCCGGCCAACGAACAGCTCGTCTGCGGGATGTCGCTCGGCCATGCGGATCCCGACGCGATCGAGAACCGCCTCGTCACCGAACGCGCGCCCGTTGCGGAGTTCGCCCGCTTTCTGGCTTGAAAACACGTGACGCGCACCGACCTTTCGATCAGGACCGGATCGTGCGGCGAACCTGTCGCGACGCGCCCGGTCACACCACCGTCGAAATCGATCGGGCGTAAGATGTGCGTCCGTTCCCCGCTACCCCGCGTTTCCGGAGAAGTTTCATGCTGAAGCACGGCCTGGCCGTCCTGCTCGCGAGCGTCGCGCTCGCGGCCCATGCGCAGAGCCCCGCACCGGCCGCCGTCGCGTGGGAGATCCAGGTGGTGCGCGACGGTCAGACGATCGACACGTTCCAGCAGCGCACCACCGTGGGTCAGACCCGCACCGACACCCATCGCTATCCGTCCGCCGTGCCCGTCGGCTGCGGCAACGCCGCGCGCGTCGTGCCGACCGAGCGCTCGCGCTCGGTGACCGTCGCGCCGCTGTCGGTCGACGACGCCGCGCATACCGTGTCGCTCGCGCTCGACGTGCAGGAAACGCTCAACGACGAAACCGCGACGCGCAGCGATCCGTGCCTGCCCGTGTCGCCGCGGCAGATCGTCGCGAGCCATCCGGGCCTCGCGGTCGGCAGCGATGCGTGGACCGACTGGACACTCGTCGAGCAGCATCCGCACCTCGTCTACCGTGTGCGCGCGCACGTCGCGAAGGACTGAACGCCATGCCCGCCGACGCCTTGTCCCTGCCGTTCGCCGAACCGCACAGCGCGCCCGACGAAATCACCGCGGTGAGCTGGAACCTGCACAAGGGCCGCTCACCGCTCGGCTTCACCGCGTGGAACGCGATGCGCAGCTGGATGCAGTCGACGCACGCCGACGTGTATTTTCTGCAGGAAGCGATGGCGCGCCGCATGCCGCGCCCGGTGCTCGCGCCCGGCTTCGGCGCGCCGATGGACGACGCGGTCGACGACGTGTGGCACTGCCAGGCCACCGAGATCGCGCATGCGCTCGACTGGAAGATCGCACTCGGCCCGAACGTGTTCAAGCCGTCGTGGCGGCACGGCAATGCGATCCTGTCGCCGCACCCGCTCGACCTCGGCGGCCGCTGGGACATCTCCGCGCACCGCTTCGAGCGGCGCGGACTGCTGGTCGCGCGCGCGACGCTCGCCGGCTCGCGGCCCGTCACGCTGCTGTGCGCGCACCTCGCGCTCACGCGCGCGGCGCGACTGCGCCAGATGCACTGGATCGCACACTGGATCGTGCGCAACGCGGGCGACGGCCCGCTCGTGCTCGCCGGCGACTTCAACGACTGGCGCAACGATTCGGTCGCGCTGTTCGGCGAGATCGGGATGTCCGAAGTCGCGACGCTGCTCGGCCAGTCGGGCCGCACCTTCCCCGCGTTCTCGCCGGCGCTCGCGCTCGACAAGATGTTCGTGCGCGGGCTGACGCCGCTCGAATGGCAGGCGCCGTCCGGCGAAACCGCGTGGCTGTCGGATCACCTGCCGTATATCGCGCGCCTGCGCCTCGATCCGCAGTAACGCAAAGCGCGGCCGCGCGACGCGCGCTACAGTAGCGGTTTGCCGTCTTCCCGCCTCGCCGTCGCGCCGCCATGACCTACCTGCCGATCCTGCTGCAAATCGCCGTCGTCTACCTCGTCGCGGCGATCACGCCCGGCCCGAACTTCTTCATGATCTCGCAGCTGTCGCTCGCCGGGCGGCGCAGCCTGGGCGCCGCCTCGGCGCTCGGCGTCGGCACCGCATCGGTTGCGTGGGCAACGCTCGCGATGCTCGGCCTCGCGGCCGTGCTGCACCAGGTCGAATGGCTGTACGAGACGATCCGGATCGGCGGCGCCGTGTATCTCGTGTATTTCGGCTTCAAGCTGCTGCGCTCGGGCGTGCGTCGCGATCCGGCGCCGGCCGACACGCCGGACGACGGCGCGCCGCTGGCCGCGCCGCATGCGCGCGACTACCTGCGCGCGTATCGCAACGGTTTGTTCACCTGCCTGACCAACCCGAAATCGTGCGCGTTCTGGACCAGCGTGTTCGCGGCGATGCTGCCCGCGCACGTGCCGCTGTGGTTCAACGGCGCGGTGCTGGTGACGATCGGCGTGCTGTCGGCCGGCTGGTATTCGTGCGTCGCGTTCCTGTTCGCGAGCCCGCGCGCGCAGCGCGGCTACCGGCGCGTGCGACGCCCGCTCGACGCGCTGTGCGGCGCCGCGCTCGTCGGCCTCGGCGCGAAGCTCGCAGCCGATCGATGAAAGCATATTGAAATAATGCGTTGCGCCAAATCCGCGCAGCCACGGGGGTCAAGCCCGCATCTGCCCCAAGCAGGGTAAAATAAGGGGTTCCTCAAACGTCTGTCATCGAGAAGGCGCGTGTCCGACGCGCCGGCCGGCCGATCCGCGATCGGGCCGACGCACTCGGTTTTTTTGCCCGTTTTTGGGCCCGTTACACGCGTTCGCTACGCGCGTCCGTTTTCAAAGCCATGAGCAAATACGACACCGCCACCGTCCAATCCGTCCATCACTGGACCGACACGCTTTTCAGCTTCACCTGCACCCGCGAGCCGAGCCTGCGCTTCAACAACGGCGAATTCACGATGGTCGGCCTCGAGGTCGACGGCAAGCCGCTCGCGCGCGCCTACTCGATCGTCAGCCCGAACTACGAAGAGCATCTCGAATTCTTCAGCATCAAGGTCCAGAACGGCCCGCTGACGTCGCGCCTGCAGCACCTGAAGGTGGGCGACCCGGTGCTGATCGGCAAGAAGCCGACCGGCACGCTCGTCGCCGACAACCTGCTGCCCGGCAAGACGCTGTGGATGCTGTCGACCGGCACGGGCCTCGCGCCGTTCATGTCGATCATCCGCGATCCGGACATCTACGAACGCTTCGACAAGGTGATCCTCACGCACACCTGCCGCCTGAAGGGCGAGCTGGCGTACATGGACTACATCAAGCACGACCTGCCGGGCCACGAGTACCTCGGCGACATCATCAAGGAAAAGCTCGTCTACTACCCGACCGTCACGCGCGAAGCGTTCGACAACGAGGGCCGGATCACCGATCTGATCGCGACGGGCAAGCTGTTCACGGATCTCGACGTGCCGCCGTTCTCGCCCGAAAACGACCGCGTGATGCTGTGCGGCAGCACCGCGATGCTGAAGGACACGACCGATCTGCTGAAGCAGGCCGGCCTGGTCGAAGGCAAGAACAGCGCGCCGGGTCACTACGTGATCGAACGCGCATTCGTGGACTGATCGATCCCTAAGGGCCTGTTCCCGTTAATAACGGGAACAGGCCCTATTTGTGCCGCATCAAGAACCGGAGCGAAAGCTCCGGTTTTTTTTCGTCCCTGCTTGGCGAATTCGTAACAAACTGGGACCATGCCAGCTCAAATGGTTACATTTGGATACGTGCTGACGAGCGCTTTCGTGTCGGTGTTTTTCCTACAGGATCTTCATTCCGATTATTCACATTTACCCTTAAATGTCCGCCTGACATGACCTTTTCCGCATTTTTGAGATATTATTCGGCCCGCGCGGTGGTTGCCGGAATGGTCATCCAAGGGTCAGAATAAACGTTACGAGATGTAACTTTTGTTACCCTGGCGCGAGGCGATTCTCCGGCGTCGCCGTCGTCGAAACGGCAGCCGACCCGCGCAGCCGGCCGGTGCCTGAACCGCTTTCTGACAGCAGGGAGAGTCATGGATACGTCGCTCAACGCGCCCCCGGGCGCCCACGCCCCGTTCCCGTCGCGACAGTTCGCGCACGGTTGCGCCGCGACTGTGCCCATGGCCGACGCCCTGCCCGAACACGATGCGTGCGACGCGCGCATCGCTGCGCTGTCCGCGCAACTGATCGGCGCCGACGAAGCGGCCCGCCGCCATCTGGCCGGCGAACTGCACGACGGCCTCGGCGCCGAACTCACCGCTGCGCGTTTCGCGCTCGCCAACATCCACACGTGGCTGCCGGCCGATGCGCCGGAAGGCTGCCTGCGCGCGCTCGAGCTTGCGCAGCGCGCGCTCGACTCCGCGACCGATGCGAATCGCCGGCTGATCGACGAACGCGACACGCCCGCGCTCGACGGCGGGCTCGTCGGCGCGCTGTCGGCCTGGGTCGACGGCCACGCGGCACGCACCGGCCTGCGCGCGAGCTTCGTGTGCGCGGCCGATGCGCGGCTCACCCAACTCGCCGGCGCCAGCGCGCTCGCGATCTTCCGCGTCGCGCAGGAAGCGCTGTCGAACGTTGCGAAGCACGCGCGCGCCACGTCCGTCGATGTGCGGATCGAGACGAACGGCACGCATCTGACGCTGATCGTGACCGACGATGGGACCGGTTTCGCGCGCAGCCGCCGCACCGGCTACGGCCTTGCCGGCATGCGCGCACGCTGCGAAGCGTTCGGCGGCAGCTTCGAAGCGGGCGCGCCGGCATCCGGCCGCGGCACGCGCGTCGCCGCGCGCCTTGCGTGGGACTCGCTGTTCGCGGTGCCCGCCGCGGCGCGCCACGCGTCGCGTTCGTGAGGTCGTCATGAGCCTGAACATTCTGCTCGTGGACGATCATGCGATCGTCCGGCAAGGCATCCGCCACCTGTTGATCGATCGCGGCGTCGCGCGCGACGTGGTCGAGGCCGACAACGGCAGCGACGCGGTGGCCGCCGTCGACCGGCAGACGTTCGACGTGGTCCTGCTCGACATCTCGCTGCCCGACACGAACGGCATCGAGGTGCTCAAGCGCATCAAGCGCAAGCTGCCGGGCACGCCGGTGCTGATGTTCTCGATGTACCGCGAGGATCAGTACGCGGTGCGCGCGCTGAAGGCCGGCGCGGCCGGCTACCTGTCGAAGACGGTGAACGCCGCGCAGATGATCGGCGCGATCCAGCAGGTCGCCGCGGGCCGCAAGTACGTGAGCCCGGCGATGGCCGAGGCGCTCGCCGAATACGTGTCGTTCGAGAACGAGCCGCTGCCGCACGAGAAGCTGTCCGACCGCGAATACCAGACGCTCTGCATGCTCGCGTCGGGCAAACGGCTCACCGACATCGCGAACACGCTGTCGCTGTCGGTGAAGACGGTCAGCGTGTACCGGTCGCGGCTGCTCGAGAAGATGCGGCTGTCGAACAACGCGGAACTCACGTTCTACGTGATGAGCAACCAGCTCGTCGACATGGCGCCCGCGTCGGGCGCCTGACGCGCCGAACCGCACGCCTTCGCATCGCCTGTCTCGCCCTCATCGCCCGCTTGGCCGCCGCAACCGCATCGCTCCGGCCGCCGCGCGTTGCGCGCAACCGCTTGTTTTATCTGACGATTCCGTGCCGTGCCGCTGCGTCGCAGCGGGTCTTTCGCGCCAAATCGGCTAAAATTACGGGTTTTCACTCAGTCAGCGCCCCGCGTTCGCGCGCGCTGGCGATCGATCCATCGCAATGTCCCTCTTCCGCAAGAAAAACGTCGATCGCATGATCGCCGGCGCGCACGGCGCCGGGCTCAAGAAAGCGCTCGGCGCGATCGACCTGACCTTCCTCGGCATCGGCGCGATCATCGGCACCGGCATCTTCGTGCTGACCGGCACCGGCGCCGTGCAGGCCGGTCCCGCGCTGATGCTGTCGTTCGTGATCGCCGCGATCGCGTGCGGGCTCGCGGCGCTGTCGTACGCCGAGTTCGCGTCGACGATCCCCGTCGCGGGCTCGATCTACACGTATTCGTACGCCACGCTCGGCGAACTCGTCGCGTGGATCATCGGCTGGGACCTGATGCTCGAGTACGGCCTCGCGGCATCGGCCGTGTCGGTCGGCTGGTCGGGCTACCTGCAGTCGCTGCTGCAGGGCTTCGGGCTCACGCTGCCGACCGTGCTGACCGCCGCCCCCGGCGCGATGCCCGGCGTCGTCACGTGGTTCAACCTGCCCGCGTTCCTCGTGATGCTGGTGATCACGACGCTGCTGTCGATCGGCATCCGCGAGTCGACCCGCATCAACAACATCATGGTGTTCATCAAGGTGTCGGTGGTGCTGCTCGTGATCGCGGTCGGCGTGTTCCACGTGACGCCCGCGAACTGGAAGCCGTTCATGCCGCACGGCTGGAACGGCGTGTTCGGCGCGGCGGCCGTGATGTTCTTCGCGTTCATCGGCTTCGATGCGGTGTCGTCGGCGGCCGAAGAGGTGAAGAATCCGAAGCGCGACCTGCCGATCGGCATCATCGCGTCGCTCGCGGTGTGCGCGGTGCTGTACGTGACGGTTGCCGCGATCGCGACCGGCATCGTGCCGTCGGCCCAGTACGCGAACGTGTCTCACCCGATCTCGTATGCGCTGCAGATCGCCGGCGAGAAGTGGGTCGCGGGCTTCATCGATCTCGGCGCGGTGCTCGGCATGCTGACCGTGATCCTCGTGATGAGCTACGGCCAGACGCGGATCATCTTCGCGATGTCGCGCGACGGGCTGCTGCCGGCGACGCTGTCGCGCGTGCATCCGCGCTACGCGACGCCGTTCCTGACGACCTGGCTCGTGGGCCTGTTCTTCGGCCTGATCGCCGCCCTCGTGCCGCTCAACGTGCTCGCCGAGCTGATCAACATCGGCACGCTCGCCGCGTTCTCGATGGTGTCGATCGCGGTGCTCGTGCTGCGCCACACGCATCCGGACCTGCCGCGCGCGTTCCGCTGCCCGGGCGTGCCGGTGGTGCCGATCCTCGCGGTCGGCGCATGCCTGTTCCTGATGCTGAACCTGCAGCCCGTCACGTGGGCCGCGTTCGGCATCTGGCTCGTGATCGGCCTCGTGATCTACTTCCTGTATTCGCGACACAACTCGAAGCTCGCCCGCGGCCACGCGGACTGACGCCCGGCGGCGGCGCGCTGCGTCGCCCCGCCCGACACGGCGCACCCGCCTCGCGGGCGCGCCGTTTGCTTTTCCGGCGCGGCGCACTGCCCGCCCGCGCAGGCCGGACCGGCCGTCCGAACCGCCGCCGCCCGCTCCCCGGCGGCCGACATCCGCGCGCCGGCGCACCGCAAGCAGGGCCGCGGCAGGCGGTTCATAATGCGGCCAATCAATGAGGTAACGACGATGGAAAGTGTGGATCTCGACGTGTTGAAGTCGAGCGCGCGCTGGCTCGACGAAGGACGCCGCGTGCTGCTCGTGACGGTCGTGAAGACGTGGGGTTCGTCGCCGCGCCCCGAGGGCGCGATGCTCGCGGTGCGCGAGGACGGGCTCGTGGTCGGTTCCGTGTCCGGCGGGTGCATCGAGGATGACCTGATCGCCCGCGTGCATGCGAGCGGCATCGCGGCCGACGCGCGCCCGGAAGCCGTCAAGTACGGCGTGACGGCCGAAGAGGCGCACCGTTTCGGGCTGCCGTGCGGCGGCACGATCCAGCTCGTGCTCGAGCCGCTCACGCGCGACAGCGGGATCGCCGCGCTCTGCGCGGAAGTGGAAGCCGGCCGCCTCGTCACGCGCACGATGACGCTCGCGACCGGCCGCGCATCGCTGTCGCCCGCGCAGGCGGCCGACGGCCTCGCGTTCGACGGCGAGCGGCTCGTGACGATCCACGGGCCACGCTACCGGATGCTCGTGATCGGCGCGGGGCAGTTGTCGCGCTATCTGTGCCAGATCGCGGTCGGGCTCGACTACCAGGTGACGGTGTGCGACCCGCGCGAGGAATACACGGATGCGTGGGACGTGCCCGGCACGCGCGTCGTGCATACGATGCCCGACGATACGGTGCTCGACATGAAGCTGGATGCGCGTTCGGCCGTGATCGCGCTCACGCACGACCCGAAACTCGACGATCTCGCGCTGATGGAGGCGCTGAAGACGCCCGCGTTCTACGTCGGCGCGCTCGGCTCGCGGCGCAACAACGCGGCGCGGCGCGAGCGGCTGCTCGAATTCGACCTGAACGACGTGGAACTCGCGCGGCTGCACGGGCCGGCCGGCATCTACATCGGCAGCCGCACGCCACCGGAAATCGCGATCTCGATCCTCGCCGAGGTGACGGCCGCGAAGAACAACGTGTCGCTGCCGACGATCCTGCAGGTCGAGGGCGCGAAAGCCGCGCGCGAGATCGCGGCCAGCAACGGCGCGACCTGCGGCCTCTGAGCCCGGCCGGCGCCGGCTTGCCGCCGCGCCGCCGGACGCGCGCTACGCGCCGGCGGCAAGCCGGCGCGACTCATGCCGCGAGCGAATCAGGCGAGGCCCGCGGCGAGCGCCGCCGCGACCGAGCCGGCCACCAGCACGACGCCCACCGTGCGACGCTTGTTCAGCTCCGTCCACAGCAGCACGCCCGTCAGCGACAACAGGATCAGCGACCCCGCGATCGTGTCCATCAGCAGCACCCAGCCGAGGTTCATCCCGACGCCGCGATGCAGGTTGTTCAGCGTCGTCAGGAACGTGTTGCCGGTGCGCTTCACCGACACGTAGCCGTTACCCACCCAGTATTCGGCCTGCAGGTTCTGGTGCGGCCCGAACAGGCCCATCTGCCAGTGCTCCGGCTGCATCACGCGCTTGTCGCCCCACGCGACCGGTTGCGCCGGCTCCTTGCGCATGCGCCCCGGGCGGCCGTCGAAGTGCAGCTCGTGCTGCAGCCACTTCGTCATCGCGGCGGGCGACTTCGGCACCGGGTCCGGCAACGCGATCTGCATCTGCTCGACCTGCGGCTCGCCGGTCGAAATCTTCAGCGGCGGCGCGCGGTGATTGAGCAGCACGCCCGTCACGCCGAACAGCAGCCCGAGCACCGCGCCCCATAGCCCGACCCAGCCGTGCACCTTGCGCAGCCATTTGATGAAGGTCGCGCGGCGCGAACGCCGGCGGCGGGCAGCCAGTTCGTCGTCGGTCAGCGGGCGTGCGGCCGGATGCAGCACGGTAATGCCCGCCTGCGGCGGGGCGATCGTTTCGGGCGCGTTCACGCAAAAGCTTCCATTCGTCCAAAGCAACGGGCGGCGCACGGAAATCGCGCGTCGCCCGGGCAGCATGAAAATGAGAATGGATATCATTACATAAACTGCGGCGGCGCTCAATCCGCCAGGGCGACCCAGGCGGGCGAAAAAATCCGGCGATAGCCGATGAAGCGCGACATTTGCGCATCAATCGAGAAAAATAAAAGCGAGATGTCGACGAAATCATCGCGAAAGACAAAGACAGCATTTCGCAAGAAATCGGGCTGCGCCAGGCGCTCAGCGGCGTAGCGGCGGCAGCGGAAAGCGTGGCGCGGCGTCACCCTGCTCGGCCTCGGGGCCGGCCTCGGTGCGATCGAGCGAATACAGCCACGCGAGCAGATCCGCGACGGCCTGATAAAGCTGCGGCGGAATCCGGTCGTCGAGATCGACCTGCATCAGCAACGACACCATCTCCGGCGCCGTATGCACGTACAGCCCTGCATCGTGCGCGCGGGCGACGATCATCTCCGCGAGCAGCCCATAGCCCTTCGCGACCACGCGCGGGGCCGCATCGCCGCCTTTCGGATCGTAGACCAGCGCGGCTGCGCGCTTGCGGGACGTCATGCTCATCGCGGCAAGTCGTCGTCGAGATCAGGCGAGCCGGCGGCCGCGCTGCGCGCATACGCGGCGGACGCCGCCCGTGCGGCCAGCGGGTCGAAATCGTCGGGTTCGTCGTCGACCGCGCGGATCGACAGCCCGCCGAGCTGCAGCCCCGATCCCTCGAACCGTTGCCGCAGCGCAGCCTCGTTGCGTGTGAGGCGGTCGGCGCCGGTCGAATTCGCGCGCAGCCGCGCGACGAGTTGCGCGCCGTTCAACACCAGTTCCGCATCGACGGTGCCGAGCGACGGCAACGTCAGCGTCAGCCGCGTGCGCCATGCGATGCCGTCGCCCGCGTCGTCGCTGCGCGATGCGCGGCCGCCGTGTTCGTCGGGCTCGATCGTCCAGTCGAGGCGCGCGCCGGGCCATGCCTCGCCGCTCCAGCGGAACTGGTCGGTCGCGAGCGCATCGAGCTGCTGCCTGACGATCGGCACGGCGTCCGGGTGCACGGAAGCCGCGGCCGGCGCCTGCGGGTCGGACGAAGCAGCGGCCAGTTCGGCACGCGCGGGCGTCCAGCGCACGTCGGCGTGTTCGCCGAGCGGATCGGCGGCCATGCCGGCCGCGCCCGACGATGTGTATTGCCGCGCGCCCGCGGCAGCGTTCTGCGCGAGTTCGTTCGGCATCGTGCCGCCCGGCTGCGCGGCGGTTCGTGCTGCGGCCGGCAGCGGCGAGCGCGGCGCGAGCAGTTCGTCGAGCGCGTCGGACGCACCGTCCGCGGCAGCCTGCCCGAGCGCGGCAAGCCGCGCCTGCGGTTCGCGCAGCAGCGCGGCGAGCGGGCGCTGGCCGGCCAGCCATTGCGCGAGATGGGATTCGTAGAAGAGGCCGCTTTCGCTCACGGCCTGCGCGAGTGCGGCATGCAGCACCGCGACGGGCGGCGCGGCGGCAATCGCGGCAGAAGTGGTAGAAGCGGCGGCCGACGCGGCCGGACCGAACGCCGGCGGCGGTGCCGGATCGGTCAGCAGCACGGCGGGATCGGCCAGCAGCGGCGCTCGCCCGGCGACCACGGGGGTCGCGGCGCCGCCCGCGCGCGAAATCGCATCGAGCACGAGCGCGACATCGGACAGCGCGGTTTGCGCGGAGGCCGGCGGCGCGGCAGGCGAGCCGTTCGCCGCCGGCATCGACGAAGCGCCGGTGCCCGGCGTGCCGACCTGCGCGGTCGCGCCGCCGCCGGCGGGCGCCGACACGGTGCCGGTCAGCAGGCTGTCGAGACGGCTCGCCAGCAGGGCGGCCGCAACGGAGTCGATACCGGTCATGATCGGAGCCTGCTCACCTCAGCCACCTCGTTGCGAATCCGGGCGCGCGGGAACCGCGGCCGCGGCCAACGAACGCTACCCGCGTGCGCGGTAGAGATCGGTCAATACCTTGGTCGAGCGCCGCGCCTCGAACAGCGCGGACAGCCGCGCGACTTCCGGGCTCGCGAGATCGCGAATCGCGGCGTCGTCGGCGAGGATGCGGCGAATCAGGCCGAGCTTGCGGCCGAGATCCGATTCGTCGAGCGTGACGCCCGGATCGGCCTCCTTCAGCCCGTCGACGAGTTGCAGGAATTCGGCCTGCAATTCCGGCAGCGCGCTCCAGTCCGCGCCGCGCGCGGCGCACAGCATCCGGCCCGACACGGCCGCGAGCGCCTCGTAACGCGCGAAATACTCGGCCTTGCGATTCATCGCGCCGCGCCCGCTGCCTGTTGTGCGGCCATGCGCGCGACTTCCGGCGCGATGCCCGTCCATGCTTCCTCGAGCGTCGCGAGCAGCCCGTCGGCCTCGACCAGCATCGCATCGCTCGCGTCCGCATTGGCCTGCAGCAGGCGCCGGCCGATATACGCGTACAGCGCGTCGAGGCGCGTGGCGATCTCGCCGCCCGCGTCGCGGTTCAGCGAAGCCTGCAGGCCGCTCTCGACGATCCCGATCGCCTTGCCGATCGCTTCGCCGCGGGCCGGCACGTTGCCTTGCTGCAAGTGCAGGCGCGCGAGCGCGATGGCCTGCCGCGCGCCCTGGTACAGCATCGCGATCAGCCGGTGCGGGGACGCGCCCATCACCCCCGTCTCGACGCCGACACGCGCGTACGCACTGGCTCCAGCGTGTCCTGGGGAAAACATGCGCTTCTCCTTTTGATGCGTTGGCTATGCGGAGGCCGCCGCCCTGCATTGCACGACGCGGCCATCTTCCGCAGTTATCGGAAGGAAATTGAAAAGCTTTAGGCGCGCGGGCCGCCGGCCCGTCGACGCGGCCGGCCGGCGCGCGTCACACCGACATCTGCATGATGTCGTTGTAGGCGCTCACGAGCTTGTTGCGGACCTGGAGCCCGAACTGGAAGCCGATGTTGGCCTTCTGCATGTCGACCATCACGTCGTTCAGCGACACGTTCGGCGCGCCGACTTCGAACGCCTGCGCCTCGCCCAGCGCGTGCTGCTGGTCGCCGCTGATCTTGTCGAGCGACGCCTTCATCGCGCTCGCGAACGTGCCGGCGGTCGCGGCGCCGGAGCCGGCGAGCGCGGCCGCAGGGCTCGTGACCCCGCCGGACGCCTGCGCGGCCATCGCCTGCATCTGTTGCAACACCGATCCGATTCCGCTGACGTTGGCAGTCATGCTGTCCCCAGACTTGAATTAAGAGAAGAGACCCGGCCTGACCGGGCGATCCGCCGGCGCCGCACGACGCGCACCATGCCGGATCGCGAAAAAGGATAGCAGCGCACCACACGCCAAAGCCGCGAAAGTACGGGGGAAACCCCGCTCTTTTCGGTCGATCGGACGCGCCGCCGGATCACGATAATCGCATCGTGTCATTGTCTGTCCGCTCGTCCGAGCGGCTCAGTCGTCCCGCTCCGGAGAAACTCGTCGCATGGATTCGCAGGCCAATTCGCTGATCAACCCCGACGCCCGCGCGGGCCTCGCCAGCCCGGTGCCAGGCGCCACCGCGGCCGCCGCGCTGCCGGGAGCGGGCGGCGCTGGCGCGGACTTCGGGTTGGGCGGCTTCGCCGAACGCATCCCGGGCATCTCGCGGATGAAGGGCAACCCGAAGCTGCCGTTCGTGATCGCCGTCGCGTTCGCGGTCGCCGTGATCACCGCGCTCGTGCTGTGGAGCCGCGCGCCCGACTATCGCGTGCTGTACAGCAACCTGTCGGACCGCGACGGCGGCGCGATCATCACCGCGCTCCAGCAGGCCAACGTGCCGTACAAGTTCGCCGACGCCGGCGGCGCGATCCTCGTGCCGTCGAACCAGGTGCATGAAACGCGCCTGAAGCTCGCCGCGATGGGCCTGCCCAAGGGCGGCTCGGTCGGCTTCGAGCTGATGGACAACCAGAAATTCGGCATCAGCCAGTTCGCCGAGCAGGTGAACTACCAGCGCGCGCTCGAAGGCGAGCTGCAACGCACGATCGAGTCGATCAACGCCGTGCGCGGCGCGCGCGTGCATCTCGCGATCCCGAAGCCGTCGGTGTTCGTGCGCGACAAGGAAGCGCCGAGCGCGTCCGTGTTCGTCGATCTCTACCCGGGCCGCGTGCTCGACGACGGCCAGGTGCAGGCGATCACGCGGATGGTGTCGTCCGGCGTGCCCGACATGCCCGCGAAGAACGTGACGATCGTCGACCAGGACGGCAACCTGCTCACGCAGTCCGCGTCGGTGTCCGGCCTCGACGCGAGCCAGCTCAAGTACGTGCAGCAGATCGAGGGCAATACGCAAAAGCGCATCGACGCGATCCTCGCGCCGATCTTCGGCACCGGCAACGCGCGCTCGCAGGTCAGCGCGGACGTCGATTTCTCGAAGATCGAGCAGACCTCGGAAAGCTACGGCCCGAACGGCACGCCGCAGCAGGCCGCGATCCGCAGCCAGCAGACCAGCAGCGCGACCGAACTCGCGCAGGGCGGCGCATCGGGCGTGCCGGGCGCGCTGTCGAACACGCCGCCGCAGCCGGCTTCCGCGCCGGTCGTCGCCGCCAACGGCCAGGGCGGGCCGCAGACGACGCCGGTCAGCGACCGCAAGGACCAGACGACCAACTACGAGCTCGACAAGACGATCCGCCATCTCGAGCAGCCGATGGGCAACGTGAAGCGGCTGTCGGTCGCCGTCGTCGTCAATTACCAGCCGGTCGCCGACGCGAAGGGCCACGTGACGATGCAGCCGCTGCCGCCCGCGAAGCTCGCGCAGGTCGAGCAGCTCGTGAAGGACGCGATGGGCTACGACGAGAAGCGCGGCGACTCCGTCAACGTCGTGAACAGCGCGTTCTCGAGCGTGAGCGACCCGTACGCCGACCTGCCGTGGTGGCGCCAGCCGGACATGATCGCGATGGCGAAGGAAGTCGCGAAGTGGCTCGGCATCGCGGTCGCCGCGATCGCGCTCTATTTCATGTTCGTGCGCCCGGCGATGCGCCGCGCGTTCCCGCCGCCGCAGCCGGTCGCGCCGGCGCTCGCGGCGCCGGACGATCCGGTCGCGCTCGACGGCCTGCCCGCGCAGCTCGGCGCCGACGAAGCCGACCCGCTGCAGCTCGGCTTCGAGAACGAGAAGCACCGCCACGAACGCAACCTCGACTATGCGCGCACGATCGCCCGCCGGGATCCGAAGATCGTCGCCACCGTCGTGAAGAATTGGGTGTCCGATGAACGCTGAAGGTTTGACCAAGAGCGCGCTGCTGCTGATGTCGATCGGCGAGGAAGAAGCCGCCCAGGTATTCAGGTTCCTCGCACCGCGCGAGGTCCAGAAGATCGGCGCCGCGATGGCCGCGCTGAAGAACGTCACGCGCGAGCAGATCGACGACGTGCTGCAGGACTTCGTGAAGGAAGCCGAGGGACACACCGCGCTGTCGCTCGATTCGAGCGACTACATCCGCTCGGTGCTGACCAAGGCGCTCGGCGAAGACAAGGCCGGCGTGCTGATCGACCGCATCCTGCAGGGCAGCGACACGAGCGGCATCGAGGGTCTCAAGTGGATGGACTCGGGCGCCGTCGCCGAGCTGATCAAGAACGAGCACCCGCAGATCATCGCGACGATCCTCGTGCACCTCGACCGCGACCAGGCGTCCGAGATCGCGTCGTGCTTCGCCGAGCGGCTGCGCAACGACGTGATGCTGCGGATCGCGACGCTCGACGGCATCCAGCCGGCCGCGCTGCGCGAGCTCGACGACGTGCTGACCGGCCTGCTGTCCGGCAGCGACAACCTCAAGCGCAGCCCGATGGGCGGCATCCGCACCGCGGCCGAGATCCTGAACTTCATGACGAGCAACCATGAAGAAGGCGTGCTCGAAAGCGTGCGCCAGTACGACGCCGATCTCGCGCAGAAGATCATCGACCAGATGTTCGTGTTCGAGAACCTGCTCGACCTCGAGGACCGCGCGATCCAGATGGTGCTGAAGGAAGTCGAGTCGGAAACGCTGATCGTCGCGCTGAAGGGCGCGCCGCCCGCGCTGCGCCAGAAGTTCCTCGCGAACATGTCGCAGCGCGCGGCCGAACTGCTCGCCGAGGATCTCGACGCGCGCGGCCCGGTGCGCGTGTCCGAAGTCGAAACGCAGCAGCGCCGCATCCTGCAGATCGTGCGCAACCTCGCCGAAAGCGGCCAGGTCGTGATCGGCGGCAAGTCGGAAGACGCGTATGTCTGATTCCAAGCGCGCGCGCGCCGGCACCCTCACCGCGTACCAGCGGTGGGAGATGACGTCGTTCGATCCGCCGCCGCCCCCGCCGCCTGCCGACGATGCGGCAGCGGCGGCCGCCGCGCTCGCCGAGGAATTGCAGCGCGTGCGCGACGCCGCGCACGCCGAAGGCCATGCGGCCGGGCACGTCGAAGGCCAGGCACGCGGCTACCAGGCGGGTTTCGAGCAGGGCCACGCGCAGGGCTTCGAGGCCGGCCAAGCCGAAGCGCGCGAACAGGCCGCGCAGCTCGCGGCCCTCGCCGCGTCGTTTCGCGAAGCCGTGTCGAACGCCGGGCACGATCTCGCGGCCGACCTCGCGCAGCTCGCGCTCGACATCGCGCAGCAGGTCGTGCGCCAGCACGTGAAGCATGATCCCGCCGCGCTCGTCGCGGCCGTGCGCGACGTGCTCGCCGCCGAGCCGGCGCTGTCCGGCGCGCCGCATCTCGCGGTGAATCCGGCCGACCTGCCCGTCGTCGAAGCGTATCTGCAGGACGATCTCGATACGCTCGGCTGGAACGTGCGCACCGACGCGTCGATCGAGCGCGGCGGCTGCCGCGCGCATGCGGCCACCGGCGAAGTCGACGCAACGCTGCCCACGCGCTGGCAGCGCGTCGCCGCCGCGATCGGCAAGGTGGGCGCGTGGTGACGCGCGTGCCCGAGTCGTTCGCGCACGACGGCATGACGCCGCTCGAACGCGAACTCGCGCTCGCGTCGTTCGGCTCCGACGGCGCACACGACCCCGCCCGCCATGCGAAGCCGCTCGCGGTCGGCACGCCCGACGACGCGCCACGCGCACCGCACAATCCGCATCTCGCACAGTGGCGCTCGCACCTGAACGGGCTCGCCGAGCGCAGTCAGCGCGCGCTGCCGCTGCGCCCGTGCGGGCGCCTCACGCGTGCAGCCGGCCTCGTGCTGGAGGCGATCGGGCTGCGCCTGTCGGTCGGCGCCGAATGCACGATCGAATTGCCGCCAGGCAGCACGCTGCCGCACGCGGAAGCGGAAGTCGTCGGCTTCTCCGGCGACCGCCTGTTCCTGATGCCGACCACCGACGTCGCGGGCGTCTTGCCCGGCGCGCGCGTGTGGCCGCTCGAGAACGCGCCCGTCACCGACCCGCTCGCGGGCGCCAAGCGGCTGCCGGTCGGCTGGAAGATGCTCGGGCGCGTCGTCGACGCATCGGGCCGCCCGCTCGACGGCCTCGGCCCGCTCGGCTCGAACGCCGACGCCCCGCTGTCGGCGCCGTCGATCAACCCGCTCGATCGCGAGCCGATCCACCACGTCCTCGACGTCGGCGTGCGCGCGATCAACGCGCTGCTCACCGTCGGCCGCGGGCAGCGGATGGGGTTGTTCGCGGGCTCCGGCGTCGGCAAGTCGGTGCTGCTCGGCACGATGGCGCGCTACACGAGCGCGGAAGTGATCGTGATCGGGCTGATCGGCGAACGCGGCCGCGAAGTGAAGGAATTCATCGAACAGATCCTCGGCGAGGACGGACTCGCGCGCTCGGTCGTCGTCGCGGCGCCGGCCGACGTGTCGCCGCTGCTGCGGATGCAGGGCGCGGCGTACGCCACGTCGCTCGCCGAGTATTTCCGCGACCAGGGCAAGCACGTGCTGCTGCTGATGGATTCGCTCACGCGCTACGCGATGGCGCAGCGCGAGATCGCGCTCGCGATCGGCGAGCCGCCCGCGACCAAAGGCTATCCGCCGTCGGTGTTCGCGAAGCTGCCCGCGCTCGTCGAACGCACCGGCAACGGCCCCGAAGGCGGCGGCTCGATCACCGCGTTCTACACGGTGCTGACCGAAGGCGACGACCAGCAGGACCCGATCGCCGATTCGGCGCGCGCCATTCTCGACGGCCACGTCGTGCTGTCGCGCGCGCTCGCCGAGGCCGGCCACTATCCGGCGATCGACATCGAGGCGTCGATCAGCCGCGCGATGACCGCCCTGATCGACGAAAAGCATCTCGACCGCGTGCGGCAGTTCAAGCAGATGCTGTCGCGCTACCAGCGCAATCGCGACCTGATCGCGGTCGGCGCGTACGCGCCCGGCCGCGACGCGCAGCTCGACCGCGCGATCGCGCTCTACCCGCGCATCGAATCGTTCCTGCAGCAAGGCTTTCGCGAATGCGCGCCGTTCGCGTCCAGCCTCACCGCGCTCGATGCGCTGTTCGACGTATACGGAGGCTGACCCGGATGGCACACGGCTTTCCCCTTCAATTGCTGCTCGACCGCGCGCAGGAAGACCTCGACACGGCCGCGAAGCAGCTCGGCACCGCGCAGCGCGAGCGCGCGTCGGCCGCCGAACAGCTCGACGCGCTGCTGCGCTATCGCGACGAGTACCACGCGAACTTCGCGCAGTCCGCGCAGCACGGCATGCCGGCCGGCAACTGGCGCAATTTCCAGGCGTTCATCGATACGCTCGACACGGCGATCGCGCAGCAGCGCAATGTGCTGGCCGCCGCCGAAGCGCGCATCGACGAAGCGCGCCCGAACTGGCAGCAGAAGAAGCGCACCGTCGGCTCATACGAAATCCTGCAGGCGCGCGGCGTCGCGCAGGACGCGCAGCGCGAGGCGAAGCGCGAGCAGCGCGACGCCGACGAGCACGCCGCGAAGATGCTGCGCATGCGGGCCGACGCGGCCCGATCGGCATAACCGTCCACCGCCTTCGAACGAGAGAATCGCCATGCCTCCCCTTCCTCTGCTCGGCGCGCTGATCGACACCGCGGGCGCCGCACTCGGCGCCGTCCGCGGCGCGGGTTCGTCCGCCGGCAACGATGCCGCGGTCGCGCCGGCCGCCGCGCCGTTCGCACAGACGCTGAAGCACAGCGTCGTCACGCGGCACGACACGGCACACGGCAGCAAGCCGGATACCGCGACGAAACACGCGTCGTCGACGCCGGCCGCCGGCGCCAGACATCCCGGCGATGACGACGACAAGTCCGCCGACGATGCGGGCACCGCCAGCAATGGCGATGCCGCCGCGCTCGCCGCGGCCGCCGCCGCCGTGCAGGCGCAGCTGCAAGCACGCGCGAACGACGGAACGCCGGCCAGTGCCGATGCAGCGACGGCCGCGGCGGCATCCGCCCAGCCGGATGCCGCGGGGCACGCAAGCCAGGATGCGGCGGCCGTGCCGGCATCGGGCCGCGACGCGCTCCAGGCTGCGCTGGCGAAGCTGACCGGCGGCGCGGGCGCGATCGGGGCGAGCACGGCATCGGCGACGTCCGGATCGGCCGCCGCCGCGCCGCTCGCGTCGAAAGCGTCGGCGTTCGACCGCACGCTTGCCGACGCAAAAGGCGCGCTCGCCGCGCAGCAGACACCCACGCAGGCCAACGCGCAGGCGCTGCAGGCCGCCGCGAGCGCCGAGCCGGCTGCGCATGCGCTCGCGCAGACCGGCGACACTGCGAGCCCGAGCGCCGACGCGATGGCCGCGGCCGCCGCAACGGCTGCCGCCGCGGCGCAGTCCGGCGTGCCGGCATCGCCGGCCGCCGGCGCGATCGCCGCGGCCAACCCGCACGTGCTGTCGCCACAGGTCGGCACCGCCGACTGGACCGACGCGTTGAGCCAGAAGGTCGTGTTCCTGTCGAACGCACACCAGCAGAGCGCCGAGCTGACGCTGAACCCGCCGGACCTCGGCCCGCTGCAGGTCGTGCTGCGCGTCGCCGACAATCACGCGCACGCGCTGTTCGTGTCGCAGCATGCACAGGTGCGCGATGCGGTGGAAGCCGCGCTGCCGAAGCTGCGCGAAGCGATGGAAGCGGGCGGGCTCGGCCTCGGCAGCGCGAGCGTCAGCGACGGCGGTTTCGCATCGCAACAGCAGAACGCGCAACAGAGCTTCTCCGGCGGCCAGTCGCCGCAGCGCGCACGCGCCGGATCGTCAGGCGTCGATGCACCGGTCGACGCCGTGCAATCCGCAGCGGCCACCGCGACCGTGAGCCGCGTGGGCCTCGTCGATACGTTTGCCTGAACATCGCGCGCCGCGTGCCGGTGCGTGCCGCTCAGCGGCCGTGCACCGCCGCGGCCGCCTCGCCGCGCGGCATGCCGCCCTTGCGCGCCGCGACGATGAAGTCCGCCGCGCGCTCGCCGATCATCACCGACGGCGCATTCGTGTTCCCGCCGATCAGCGTCGGCATCACCGACGCATCCACCACGCGCAACCCGTCGACGCCGCGCACGCGCAATTGGGGATCCACCACCGCCCGCGCGTCCGAGCCCATCCGGCAGGTGCCGACCGGGTGATAGATCGTGTCGGCATGCGCGACGATCGTCGCACGCAGCTCGGCTTCGCTCTGGTCCGCCCGCGTGTACAGCTCGCGCCCGCCCTGCGACGCGAGCGGCGCCTGCGACAGGATCCGGCGCATCGCCTGCGCGCCACGCACGAGCAGGTCCAGATCGCGTGAATCGCTGAAAAAGCGCGGATCGATCAACGGCGCATCGCGCGCATCGCCGCTCGCGAGCGCGACCGTGCCGCGGCTGTACGGACGCAGCGCGCACACGTGCAGCGAATAGCCGAAACCCCAGTGCATCTTGCGGTTGTGATCGTCGACCAGCGCCGTGCAGAAATGCAGCTGCAGGTCCGGACGATCGATCGACGGATCGCTCTTGATGAAGCCGCCCGCTTCCGCGACGTTGCTCGTCATCATCCCCGAGCGGCTCGAGAAGTAGCGCGCGAGCGCCGGCGTCATCTTCGCGATCCCGCGCAGGCAGATGCCGACGAGCTGCGACGAATTCACGCGCGTGTTGATGATGAAGTCGATATGGTCGATCAGGTTCGCGCCGACATCCGGCGCATCCTGCACCACCGCGATCCCGTGCCGGCGCAGTTGCTCGGCCGGACCGATCCCCGAGCACATCAGCAGTTGCGGCGAATTGAACGCGCCGGCCGACAGGATCACCTCCGCGCGTGCGCCGAGCGTCTCGACGCTGCCGTTGCGCGACACCACGACGCCCACCGCGCGCTTGCCGTCGAAGCCCACGCGCAGCACCGTCGCATCGGTGATCACGTTCAGGTTCGGCCGGTTGCGGCCGTAGATGTACGCCCGCGCGACGCTGCAGCGCGAACCGTCGCGATGCGTGACCTGATAGAAGCCGACGCCTTCCTGCGTCGCGCCGTTGAAGTCGTTGTTCAGCGGATAGCCGGCCGCGTGCGCGGCCTGGATGAATCGTTCGGAGAACGGATTACGAAAGCGCAGATCGGAGACGGTCAACGGGCCGTCCGCGCCGTGCCACGCATCGGCGCCGCGCTGGTTGCCTTCCGCGCGGCGGAAATACGGCAACACGTCCTGCCAGCCCCAGCCCGTCGCGCCGAGTTGCGCCCACTCGTCGTAGTCGCCCGGGTGACCGCGCGTGTAGATCATCGCGTTGATCGCGCTCGAGCCGCCCATCCCGCGCCCGCGCGGCTGGTAGCCGCGCCGGCCGCCAAGCCCCGGCTGCGGCACCGTCTCGTAGCCGTAGTTCGTGCCGAGCTTGAACGGCACGAGCGCCGCGATACCCACCGGCATGTTCACGAGCAGGTTGCGCTCCGTATGCGAGCCCGCCTCGATCAGCGCGATCGTCGCGTCGGGGCATGCATCGGCGAGACGGCTGGCGAGGCTCGACCCGCCCGACCCTCCGCCAACGATGATGTAGTCGTATTGCATGTCATGTCTCCTTCGCGTCATGAACGGCACCCGGCGCGGCCCGGCTACGCTTGTAATGTTCGGGCATTGTAGGAATGGCCGTCGCGCGCGCGGCACGCGGATTCAAGAGCGATTCCTCTAAACGCCTGCGTGAACTAAATTTAAGATGTATCGATTCATTCGACGCGATGCACCGGCCGCGAGAAGCCGCGCCGTTGCGAAACTGGGGAGACGACGATGCAGCGCCAGGTTCTGCAGGCCGTGTGCCGACCGGGTCGTCCGGACGCACTGCGCGCGGCCCGCATTTCATTTCAAACGGCGGGCCATGCGGTGACGTCCGGCAACGCGCGCGCAGCCGATCGAAATCGAACGGCGCGCGGCGCCGCCAACCGTTTGGACGGCTTGTCGCACGCGCGGCACGACGTACCGGATTCCGCATGGCCGCGCGCAGCGCGCCGCCCCGCTCCGGTGCATCGGCACGCACGCGCAGCACGACATCGCATGCACGCCGGGCAGCGCATCGCGTCCCGCGCGCGTGCCGTGCAACCCCGTTTTCGGATGTGGACACCGTCGCGCGGATGCGACGCATGCCGCACGCAGCAACCGGTTTCAGACCGCGTATCGCATCCGGCCCCGCGCCGCGCGACGCGCGCCACCCCGATCCGCCCCGCCACGCTCGACGAGCGGGCACGTGCGGCCTGACCGCTGGCCGACGCGCCACGCCCCACTGGAGGAGACGACATGAAAAACGACCTGCCCGAACTGGCCCCGCAAGCGCTACCGTCGCTCGATGCGCTGACGTCGCTGCTGCGCGATCAGCGCGCGGCCTATCTGCGCGCGCCGTACCCGGAATGGGACACCCGCGCGCAGCATCTGCGCGCGCTGCGCACGATGCTGATCGATCACGCGGATGCGCTCGCCGACGCGATCAGCGCCGACTTCGGTCATCGCGCGAAGCAGGAAGTGCTGCTGTCGGAAATCTGGATGGCGAAGGAAGAGATCGACGACGCGCTCAAGCACGGCAAGCGCTGGATGAAGCCGATCCGCAAGCCGATGAACAAGTGGCTGCGTCCGGCGCGCGCGAAGGTGCTGCCGCAGCCGCTCGGCGTGGTCGGCATCGTCGTGCCGTGGAACTACCCGGTGCTGCTGGCAGCGGGCCCGCTGATCTGCGCGCTGGCCGCCGGCAACCGCGCCATCGTCAAGATGTCCGAACTGACGCCGCGCACGTCCGCGCTGTTCGAGCAATTGATCGCGAAGACCTTCTCGCGCGATCACGTCGCGGTCGTGAACGGCGATGCCGAGCTCGGCGCCGCGTTCAGCGCGCTGCCGTTCGATCACCTGCTGTTCACCGGCTCGACGCACGTCGGCCGTCACGTGATGCGTGCCGCGGCCGACAACCTGACGCCCGTCACGCTCGAACTCGGCGGCAAGTCGCCGGCCATCGTCGGCCCGAACGCGCGCTTCGACGCGGCCGTCGACGCGATCATCGGCGGCAAGACGCTGAACGCGGGCCAGACCTGCATCGCGCCCGACTACGTGCTGCTGCCGCGCGGGATGGAAGCCGCGTTCATCGAGCGCGCGCGGGCGCGCTTCGCGAAGCTGTATCCGGACCTGTCGGCCAACGGCGATTACACGACGATCGTGTCGCCGCGCCACTACGCGCGGCTGCAGCAACTCGCGACCGACGCGCAGGCGGCCGGCGCGCAACTGCATCCGCTGACCGATGCGCCGTCCGATCCCGCGTCGCGCCGCTTCGTGCCGTGTGCGGTCACGCACGTGCCGGCCGCATCGCAGTTGATGCAGGAAGAAATCTTCGGGCCGCTGTTGCCGCTCGTGCCGTACGAGCGCCTCGACGAGGCGATCGCCTACGTGAATGCGCGCCCGCGGCCGCTCGCGCTGTATCTGTTCGACGAAGACCGCGGCACGATCGACCGCGTGATGCGCGAAACGATCTCGGGCGGCGTGACGGTCAATGAAACGCTGATGCACATCGCGTGCGGCAGCCTGCCGTTCGGCGGCGTCGGCGCAAGCGGAATGGGGGCGTATCACGGCTACGACGGCTTCGTGACGTTCTCGAAGATGAAGCCGGTGCTCACGCAGCCGCGCGTGAACATGCGCGGGCTGATCGCGCCGCCTTACGGCAAGCGCTTCGCCGCGGTGATCAAGATGATGCTGAAGTTCTAGGTGGCGCGGGCCGCGCGTCACGCGCGGCGATCCACCTGAAAATGCCGCGCGGCGACGCTGCCGCGCGCGCCGTCACACGGGCCAGAGCGGCCCTTCCTGCATCGCGCCGATCTGCTCGCGCAGTTCGAGGACGCGCGCTTCCCAGTAGCGATGCGTGTTGAACCACGGGAATGCGGCCGGAAAGGCCGGATCGTCCCAGCGGCGCGCAAGCCACGCCGCGTAGTGAATCAGTCGCAGCGTGCGCAATGCCTCGACCAGATGCAGTTCGCGCGGCTCGAATTCGCAGAAATCCTCGTACCCGGCGAGCAGGTCGGCGAGCGCACGCGATGCGCCTTCGCGATCGCCCGGCAGCAGCAGCCACAGATCCTGGACGGCAGGCGCCATCCGGCTGTCGTCGAAGTCGACGAAATGCGGGCCCGCGTCGGTCCACAGCACGTTGCTCGGATGGCAATCGCCGTGCGTGCGCAGCAGGCGGATTTCGCCCGCGCGCTCGAACGCCGCCTCGACGCCTTCCAGCGCGAGCGTGACGGCCGTTTCGTACGCGGGCCGTACGTCGTCCGGAATGAAATCGTGCGCGAGCAGGTAGTCGCGCGGCTCGTAGCCGAACGTGCGGATGTCGAGCACGGGGCGCGCGACATACGGCTGCGTCGCGCCGACCGCATGGATGCGGCCGATGAAGCGGCCGAGCCATTCGAGCGTATCGCTGCGGTCGAGATCGGGCGCCCGCCCGCCGCGCCGCTCGAAGATCGAGAAGCGGAAGCCGTCGAACGCGTGCAGCGTGCGGCCGTCGAACGTGCGCGCCTGCACGGCCGGAATCTCGCGCGCGGCGAGCTCGGCGACGAACGCGTGCTCTTCCAGGATCGCTTCGTCCGACCAGCGCCCGGGCCGGTAGAACTTCGCGACGACCGGCGGGCCGTCTTCGATGCCCACCTGGTAGACGCGGTTTTCGTAGCTGTTGAGGGCGAGCAGGCGCCCGTCGGTACGCAGCCCGGCCGGCATCAACACGCTGTCGAGCGCATCGAGCACGCACTCGGGCGTGAGGCCGGCGAACGGCGGGCCGGCGGGAGCGGCGGGGGTGGAAGTGACGTCTTTCATGCCCCGCATTGTGCCGTCAGCCGCGCCGAAAGACGAGCTTCCGGTGCGGCATGCACGCTCAGTGGATCGCGGCGCCGGCCGGCAGCACGGATTCGCCGGTGTCGATCAGGTCCTCGAGAAAGAACGGCTCGGTGTTGAGTTCTTTCGACTCGCCCGGCACGCCCGCGTACCAGGTCACCATGGCCATGTCGCCCAGAACGCGCTGAACGATGCCGCGCGCGCCCTTCGGCACCGCGATATGGGTAGTACAGACAATCGACCCGACATGCATGATGGTTCCCCACTCTTGAAACTTGAAACCCGACCCGCTGGCGAGCCGGCAAATGCACGATCCGCGCCGCCCTCGCCGGGGTGTTGCGCGTATCCCATTGTTCACGGTTTATCGAAGCGCGAAAAGAAGAAGAAGCGGGTGAAGTGCCGCGAATTCGTCGAATGTCTCCAATCAACCACTGCATCGCGCGTGCGCTTGCACGGGCGGATACCCCCATCATACCCTGTCGAATGTGACTGTCTGCCGAATCGGGCCGGCCGCCGCGCGGCGCGCACGCGAATTGCGCAACGGGCGTATCGTCTGCCCTTTGCCCGGCCGTCAGGAGATTTCGCGTGACCGCATCCAACGGAACCACGCCCGCGGCCTCGCGCCGCGACGCATCCCCGCCCTATCTCGAACGTGGTTCGCGCAACTATTGGCGCGCGAGCATCGCGCTGCTGTTCGCCGGCTACGCGACCTTCTCGCTGCTCTACTACGTACAGCCGCTGCTGCCGGAATTCTCGAACGCGTTCGGCGTGAGTCCCGCGCAAAGCAGTCTCGCGCTGTCGTTCGCGACGGGCGCGCTCGCCGTGGCCGTGTTCGTCGCGGGCTTCGTGTCCGAAGGGCTGAGCCGCCACCGGCTGATGACCGCATCGCTGATGCTGTCGTCGCTCCTCACGCTCGTCGCCGCGTTCGCGCCGCACTGGCACCAGATGCTGGTGCTGCGCGCGCTCACCGGGCTCGCGCTCGGCGGCGTGCCCGCCGTCGGCATGGCATATCTCGCCGAGGAAGTGCACCCCGACGGGCTCGGGCTCGCCATGGGACTCTACGTCGGCGGCAACGCGATCGGCGGGATGGCCGGGCGCGTGATCGCGGGCGTGCTCGCCGACCTGTTCACGTGGCGCATCGCGATCGGTGCGATCGGCGTGCTCGGCCTCGCCGCGACGCTCGCATTTCGCGCGTTGCTGCCGCCATCGCGCCATTTCACGCCGCGTCGCGGGCTCGGCTTCGCGCAGCATCGCGCGGCGCTCGCCCGACATCTCGCCGGCCGCCGCGAATTGCCCGTGCTGTTTGCAACGGCCTTCATCCTGATGGGCGGCTTCGTCACGCTGTACAACTACGTCGGCTATCGGCTCCTCGCGCCGCCGTATTCGATGAATCAGGCAACGATCGGCGCGATCTTCATCGTCTATCTGGTCGGCGTCGTCGCCTCGCCGTGGTCGGGGCGGATGGCCGATTCGATCGGCCGCGGCCGCGTGCTGATCGCGAGCGTCGTCATCATGCTGGCCGGCGTCGCGCTGACGCTGCTGCAGCCCGTCGCCGCGATCGCGTTCGGCATCGCGTGCGTGACGTTCGGCTTCTTCGCCGGGCATTCGACCGCGAGCGGCTGGGTCGGACGCCTCGCGACGCAAGGCAAGGGGCAGGCCGCCGCGCTGTATCTGCTGTCCTACTATCTCGGTTCGAGCATCGTCGGCTCGCTCGGCGGACGCTTCTGGAGCGCGTACGGCTGGCCCGGCGTCGCGGCGCTCGTCGCCATGCTGCTCATGGCCGGGCTGGCGGCCGCCGCGTGGCTGCGCTCGCGCGAACGCAGCGGCGCGGCGTGACGCCGTTCGTGCACGCGCGCCGGCGCATCGCCGGCAGTTGCGCCGGATGGCTACCTTGCGTTACCTTTGAAGCTCATTCGCGTTCAAGCGCATTTCGACACACGATGCATCCGCTCACGTCCGCTCTCGCAAAATCCCGGCCGCAGTTCGATACGCGGCCGCAGGCGTGCGCGCATCCGTCGGTCCTTCCCCCTCCTGTCGCACCGCCGCTCGTCAGCGCCGCGCCGCCCCCGCCGGCGGCACGCGCCGGCTGACCCGCCGGCTTTCGTTCTCCGTTTTCCATTCGCCCGTTTGCGGCCGTTCGTGCGCGTTGACGCACGGTGCGTTGCTGCGCGCGCGACATGGAACGTCTCGATCCGTTCGACAGGTGGATTCACATGGTTTCGTTCAAACGCGCGCTCGCCGCGCATGGCGCGACGTCGCTCTTCGTGCTGCTGTGGAGCAGCGGCGCGATCTTCGCCGAACTCGGGCTGCGTCACGCATCCGCATTCGTCTTTCTCACCGCACGCTTCGCGCTCGCGTCGCTCGTGCTGCTCGCGCTGGCCGGCATGCGCGGACGCTGGCTGCCGCCGCGCGGCGAGCGGCGCATGGCCGCGCTGACCGGCTTGCTGATGATGGGCGGCTATTCGATCTTCTACTTGCTCGCGCTCGAGCGCGGAATCGCGCCGGGCGTGCTCGCGACGATCCTCGGCGTGCAGCCGATCCTCACGCTCGCGATCGTCGAGCGGCGCTGGCAGCCGATGCGCGTCGCGGGGCTCGGGCTCTCGCTGGCGGGCCTCGCGCTCGTCGTGTGCCGCGGCGTGGGCGTCGGCGGCGCCGGGCTGCCGATCGCGGGTGTCGCCTGCGCGCTCGCCGCACTCGTCGCGCTGACCGTCGGCTCGCTGCTGCAAAAGCGCGTGCGCGCGGCACCCGCCGACGTGCTGCCGCTGCAGAACGCAATCGGCCTCGCGCTATGCGTGGCGATCCTGCCGTTCCGGCCGATCTCGCTCGATGCGAGCTGGGCGTTCGTCGTGCCGCTACTCTGGCTCGGCATCGTGATCTCGGTAATCGCGCAGTTGCTGTTCTACCGGTTGATGCAGCGCGGCGATCTCGTCAACGTGACGAGCCTGTTCTATCTCGTGCCCATCGTCACCACGCTGATGGACGCGGTCTGGCTCGGCAACCGGCCTGAACCGCTCGCGCTCGCCGGCATGGGCGCGATCGTCGCAGGGCTCGCGCTCGTGTTCCGCACGCCGGCCGTTCGCACACAACCCGATCGCGCGTAAGCGTGCACGCGCCGCCGCGCCCGCGGGTGCGGCGGCGCGCGTCGAAGATGCACGACATTCGCGCGCGAAATGAAATGAACGTGAAAGACATGCGCAAGGCATTCGTCCGATTCGCGGGAAATATGCGAAATCCCCGGGGTTTTCCGCTGACTTTTAACGGTCTGGATAGCGAAAAAAGGCGCCGGGTTGCCTATACTCGAATTGCCCGCCTTGCTCGCAATCGAGGCGGCTCGACACTAGAAATACCCGGCAGGGAGCTGGAAGCGGCGCCAGCGCGCCGACTCCGACCGACGCCCCACCGGGGTGGGGCCGAAGTAAGCGCTGAAGCGCCAGCTCCGGCCGACACTGGAGACACGCATGACGACCTATTTCACGATCGGCGACTTCATCCTGTTGATTCCGATGGCGCTGGCCGGCGCGCTGTTCCTCGGCGCGGTGCCCTGCGCAACCGAATTCCGCCACAACCTGCTGCGCGTGCTGGGCGTCATTCTCGGCGTCGGCGTCGCGGTGTTGCTCGTCGAAGGCCTGCCTGCGCTGATCTAGCAGCGCATCTCGGCGTGCAGGTCACGTCGCTGCACCGCAGCGACGTGATGGGGTGCATGCATGCGCGGCGATACGGCACGCGATGGTTCGCATCCCGTATCGACTGCATCGATCACCGGTCAGATCGCCTGATCGGTGGACGGCTTTTCCCACAGATTGATGCCACCTTCGGTCGCGTAGCGATCGATTTCCGCGAGTTCGTCGGCCGTGAACGCGAGGTTCTTCAGCGCGCCGACGTTTTCACGCACCTGCTCCGCCCGGCTCGCGCCGATCAGCGCGGACGTGACGCGACCATTGCGCAGCACCCATGCGAGCGCCATCTGCGCGAGACTCTGCCCGCGCCGCTCCGCGATGCCGTTGAGCTTGCGCACATGCTCGAGGTTGTCCGCGCTCAGGTGATCCTGCTTCAGCGAGCCGCCGCCCGGCTTGTTCACGCGTGCGTCGGCCGGCACGCCGTTCAGGTATTTCGACGTGAGCAGCCCCTGCGCGAGCGGCGTGAACGCGATGCTGCCCGTGCCGACGCCGTCGAGCGTATCGAGCAGATCCTCTTCGATCCAGCGGTTCAGCATGTTGTACGACGGCTGGTGAATCAGCAGCGGCACCTTGTACTGCGCGAGCAGCGCGGCCATCTCGCGCGTCTTCGCGGCCGAATACGACGAGATGCCGATGTACAGCGCCTTGCCCTGCTGCACGGCCGATGCGAGCGCGCCGGCCGTTTCCTCGAGCGGCGTGTGCGCGTCGAAGCGATGCGAATAGAAGATGTCGACGTAGTCGAGGCCCATGCGCTGCAGGCTCTGGTCGAGGCTCGCGAGCACGTACTTGCGCGACCCGCCGCCGCTGCCGTACGGGCCCGGCCACATGTCCCAGCCGGCCTTCGTCGAGATCAGCAGCTCGTCGCGGTACGGCCGGAAATCCTCCTTCAGCAGCCGGCCGAAGTTGGTTTCGGCGCTGCCGTACGGCGGCCCGTAGTTGTTCGCGAGATCGAAGTGGTTGATGCCGAGGTCGAATGCGGTGCGCAGGATGTCGCGCTGCGTCGCGATCGGCGTCGCGTCGCCGAAGTTGTGCCACAGGCCGAGCGACAGGGCGGGCAGTTTGAGCCCGGACTTGCCGCAGGTGCGGTACTGCATGTCGGCATAACGCTCGGAAGCTGCTTCGTAGGCCATGAGTCTGTTCCGTCAGGACATCGGGGGAAGGGACGCGCGCCGCACGCGAACATCGCGCGCCGGCGGCGAGGAAAACGTACGACGACTATGGTAGCGAACGCGGCGCGAGCGCGCACGGCGATGGACGCGGCCGCGCTCGTCGCCTACACTGCGGCGTCTCGAATCACCGTTACAGCGAGGTTGGTATGTCCCGGGTCATCTCGGTTGCGCTGCTCGTCGGCGGCGTCCTGCTGCTGTATTTCGGCGGCCAGTCGTTTCATTCGATCAACGACAACGTGTCGCGCTTCTTCACCGGCTCGCCCGCCACGAAGACGATCCTGCTGATCGTCGGCGGCGCCGTCGCCATGCTGATCGGCCTGATCGGCCTCGCGATGCCGGCCAGCAAGCGCTGAGCGCAGCGGTCTGCGTCACGCAACGGCCCGCGTCACGCGATCGGGCCGCGCACAATGCAACGGGCGGCCTGGGCCGCCCGTTTCTTCATCCGCCGAGCCGCCGCGGCGCCCCGTCGGGCGACCACGCCGGCCGAAACCGCTGCTAGAACTGCACTTCCGGCTTCGCCGCCGAACGCGTGCCCGGCAGCGGCCGGTTGCTCACGCCGTGATACGTGTACACCAGCGAGAACTTCACCTGGTCCGAACGGTTCTGCCCTGCCGAATGCAGCGTGTTGCAGTGGAAGAATACGACGTCGCCCGTCTGGAGCGGCGGGCAGGTTGCCGCGTCGATCATCTTCCGGTTTTCCGGCAGGTCGCCGCGGAAGAACTTCGCATTGTCGAACGCTTCCGGCCCGAATTCGGCCGTGTGCGAGCCCGGCACCAGCCACAGCGCGCCGTTTTCGTTCGTTTCCGGCCCGAGTGCGAGCCACACCGACACCATGTCCGCGCGTTCGAACGACCAGTAACGGAAATCGCGATGCCAGCCGGTGAGGCTGCCGTATGCCGGATGCTTCGTCATCATGCAGTTGTGATGCGCGCACGACAGAACCGGCTGCTCGCCGAAGTACTCGCGCATCCACGCGCCGATTTCGGGCGCGATCGCGCGCTCGGCGAACGCCGGATCGCGCGCGTACGCGTCGAGCAGCCGCCGCACCGTATGCCCGCCCGGCGCATGCTTCGACTCGGGCGCGCCCGGATAGCGCAGGTCCGCCTCGAATTCGATCGGCTCCGCCGCTTCCTGCAACTGGCGTTCCGCGACGCGCTTGAGCGCCGCGCACTGCGCTTCCCCGACGAGGCCGCGCGCAACGACGAAGCCGCGTTCGCGCAATTCCGCGACTTGCGCGCGGATCGATTCCGACTGCAATGGTGACGACATGGGATGCCAGACGTTTATTGTGTGAATGTGACGATTGTAAATCGGCGCCGGATGCCTCGAACAGCACCATTGTCGTGCGCAGGGGCATGCCAATCGGCGATTTGATCTGACTCAAGGGAACTGTGCGGCGCGACGCGAGCCTCAGCGACAGGCGGTATGCGGCACGCGCTTGCGGCACGAGGGTTTATGGCGACTTTTGCCGGTCATGAAACCCCTGTAGCCTGTCGCGGCCTGTCAATTCTGGCGGGCGCGGCGCGCAACGACTTTCGGTAAGATGCGTTGCGCCATCCGAGGCCGTTCATACCAGTGCGCTCTCAAGGGCGCCATCCATACAAGCGAAGCATCGTTCACATGCCATTCCGTCTGACTTCCCGTCTCAGCCGCGCTGCGAAGCGCGTCGTGCCATCCGCTCCCGCCCGTTCGCTGCGCCACCACGGCGCACGCACGCAGGCGCTCGCCGAGCGCACGCACGCGCATAGCCGGCTTGACGGTATCCGCGCGTGGTTCCACGCGTTTTTCTCGATGGTGAGCACGCAGGCGTTCGCCCGCCGTGCCGGCCTGCGCTCGCTGCTGCAGAAGCCGTCGTCGCTGCGCGCGCTCGCGCTGCGTCGCACGCTCGGCCCGCAGCGCCGCGTCAACCGCCCGCGCCGCCTTGCGGCGAGCACCGGGTGGTTCGGGTTCGGCGCACGCTGAAGCCGTGCCGCGGGCAATGCCCGCGACGATCGCCGCGTTGCGGCGCTCGACACGCATAAAAAAACCCCGGCATGCCGGGGTTTTTTTGTTTCGTGCGAACGACGCTTACGCGACGCGTGCCGTCGGCTCCACGCCGGCCGCTTCGGCCAGTGCGAGTGCCTTGTCGGTGGCTTCCCACGAGAATTCCGGCTCTTCGCGGCCGAAGTGGCCGTAAGCTGCCGTCTTCTCGTAGATCGGGCGCAGCAGGTCGAGCATCTTGATGATGCCCTTCGGACGCAGGTCGAAGTGCTCGCGCACGAGCTTCGTGATCACGGCATCCGACACGCGGCCCGTGCCGAACGTGTTGACCATCACCGAGGTCGGCTCGGCGACGCCGATCGCGTACGACACCTGGATCAGCGCGCGCGACGCGAGGCCGGCAGCGACGATGTTCTTCGCGACGTAGCGGCCTGCATACGCTGCCGAACGGTCGACCTTCGACGGATCCTTGCCCGAGAACGCGCCGCCGCCGTGCGGTGCGGCACCGCCGTAGGTATCGACGATGATCTTGCGGCCGGTCAGGCCGCAGTCGCCCTGCGGGCCGCCGATCACGAACCGGCCGGTCGGGTTCACGAGGAATTTGATGTCGCCCTTGATCAGGTCGGCCGGCAGCGTCGGCTTGATGATTTCCTCGATCACGGCTTCGCGCAGCGCCGGCAGCTCGATGTCCGGTGCGTGCTGCGTGGACAGCACGACGGTGTCGATCGCATCCGGGCGGCCGTCGACGTAGCGGACCGTCACCTGCGACTTCGCGTCCGGACGCAGCCATTGCAGGCGGCCGTCGCGGCGCAGGCTGGCCTGGCGCTCGACAAGGCGGTGCGACAGGTAGATCGGCAGCGGCATCAGTTCCGGCGTTTCGTCGCATGCGTAACCGAACATCAGGCCCTGGTCGCCAGCGCCTTGATCGAGGTTGTCGTCATGCGCGCGGTCGACGCCTTGCGCGATGTCCGGCGACTGCTTGTCGTACGCGACGAGCACGGCGCAACCCTTGTAGTCGATGCCGTAGTCGGTGTTGTCGTAGCCGATGCGCTTGATGGTGTCGCGCGCGATCTGGATGTAATCGATGTTCGCCGTCGTGGTGATTTCACCGGCCAGCACGACGAGACCCGTGTTGCACAGCGTTTCCGCCGCAACGCGGGAATATTTGTCTTGCTCGAGGATGGCGTCGAGAATCGCGTCCGAGATTTGGTCCGCGACCTTGTCCGGATGGCCTTCGGAGACGGATTCGGACGTGAAGAGATAATCGTTTGCCACTTTTTCAGGCTCCTGTGTGGATACGGTTGGTTTCACGTAGCCAGCTTCGTTGGGCCTGAAGCGGCGACGCTTTAGCGGATTACCAGGACCGGGCAGCGCGCTTCGCGCCAGCCGGCTTCGCCCCGCAAGTTGTCAGTTAACTCGGCGAAGCCCGTATTATAGCGGCTTTCGTGAATTGTCACAGAGCGCCACCCGTGCCGCATCGTCCGCTGTTCTACCCCCCTGTTCGCAACGTGCCGGCCAGCCGGCCCCACGGAGGTTCCGCATGCTAGGCCGCCTCGGCACGCACCTCGCCATCGGCTTGCTGAAGCTGCTCGCCCTGCTGCCCTACGGCTTGACCGCACGGTTCGGCGACGGCCTCGGCTGGCTGCTGTACCAGATTCCCAGCCGGCGAAAGCGCATCGTACATATCAATCTGAAACTCTGCTTCCCCGACTGGAGCGACGAACGGCGCGAGGAAGTGGCGGGCCTGCACTTCCGTCACGCGATCCGCAGCTACGTCGAGCGCAGCGTCCAGTGGTTCGGCTCCGAGCGCAAGCTCGCGAAACTGATCCAGGTCGACAGCGCGGTCGACCTCACCGATCCCGATCTGCCCCCGACGCTGTTCCTCGGCCTGCATTTCGTCGGCATCGAAGCCGGCTCGATCTGGCTGAACCGGTCGCTGCACCGCCGTTGCGGGTCGCTGTACCAGCCGTTCTCGAACGCGATACTCGAGGAAGAGGCGAAAAAGGCACGCGGGCGCTTCGACGCCGAGATGGTCGGCCGCGCGGACAGCGCGCGCGTCGTGCTGCGCTGGCTGCGCGACCGCAAGCCGGTGATGCTCGGCGCGGACATGGATTACGGGCTGCGCAATTCGACGTTCGTCCCCTTCTTCGGCGTGCCCGCCTGCACGCTGACGGCCGTCGGCCGGCTCGCGAAGACGGGCCGCGCGCAGGTCGTGCCGTTCATCGGCGAGGTGCTGCCGAACTACAAGGGCTACCGGCTGAAGGTATTCAAGCCGTGGGATCACTACCCGACCGGCGACGACGATCTCGACGCGCGGCGGATGAACGCATTCCTCGAGGAACAGATTCCGCTGATGCCCGAGCAGTATTACTGGGTTCACAAGCGCTTCAAGACCCGGCCGCCCGGCGAGCCGAGCCTCTATTGAGTCAGTCGGGGCTGCGGGCGCGCCGTCAAACGCGCGCCTGCGCCCTCGTCACCTTCGGCACGCCTTTCGCGCGCGCCTGCCACAGATCGTAGGCCGACTGCTGCGCGAGCCACAGATCCGCCCGGCCGCCGTTTTCCTCGCCCAGCCACGCCTCGAGACGCAGCGCCATTTCGGGCGAGATGCCGGCATGGCCGTGCAGGATGCGCGACAGCGCCGCCCGCGTGACGCCGAGCTGCGCGGCGGCTTCGGTAACGGTCAGGCGGAGCGCCGGCAAAATGTCGTCACGCAGCGTTTCGCCCGGATGGGGCGGATTGAAGATGCGAGTCATGGCGTTGAATGACCTCAGTGATAGTCTTGATAGTTGACCAGGACGACATCGGGGCCCTCGACCCTGAACGTCAGGCGCCAGTTGACGCTCACGCTCACCGAGTAGTAACCCTCCAGCCCGCCGGCGAGGCGGTGAAGGTGCCAGCCCGGAACGTTCATGTCGAGCGGCTGACTCGCCATGTCGAGACGGGCAAGCTGGCGCCGCAACCTCGGGGCATGATCCGGCCGGATGCCCGCCTCGCTCCCGTTCGTGAAAAACGCCTGCAGCCCCTTGTGCTGCCATGACTTGATCATGGGCCCCCCATACTCTCGGCGATATCGATGGCATGGCCCGCATGGCGTATAGCCAGACTATACGAATCGCCCGATTGAGTTGTCAATTTGACCGGTACGAAAACACGCACGCGGTTCGTCCCGTGCGCGGGCAAAGAGCCCGGGCGCGTGCCGCCGGATTCGCTCGCCCTGGCAACGCCCGCCACACCGCACCACCTCAATCTGCCCACTCGCCGCCCGTGCAACCAGTCGGCCGATCGGCCGACATCTTCCGGCTCCGCCGCCCGAACGACACCCGCCGCCCGCCCGCGCAGGACGCCCCTGTCCGCTGCATGTATCATTTGCGGTTGAGATCAGCACGACGAACGAGGCCGCCCGGGATGGCGGCACATCGTCTTCGTCGCGCCGACCGCCTTGTTCGCCATGGAACCCCGGACCCTGTGAAACTCTCGTTCACCAAGATGCACGGCGCGGGCAACGACTTCGTCGTGCTCGACGGCTATTCGCGCGCGTTGCCGCCGCTCACCGAAGCGCAAGTGCGCGCGCTCGCCAGCCGGCACTTCGGCATCGGCGCCGACCAGTTGCTGCTCGTCGAAAAACCGACCATCGACGGCGTGGACTTCAAGTACCGGATCTTCAATTGCGACGGCGGCGAGGTCGAACACTGCGGCAACGGCGCGCGCTGCTTCGTGAAGTTCGTCAGCGACCGCGGCCTGACCGACAAGCGCACCGTGCGCGTGCAGGTAATGAAGGGCCTGATCACACTGACGATGCAGGACAACGGCGAAGTCGTCGTCGACATGGGCGCGCCCGTGTTCGCGCCGGCGCAGGTGCCGTTCGACGCGTCGGGGCTCGACGGCCGCACGGAAGGCCGCGACACGCTGTGGCCGCTCGACGTCGGCGGCCACACGCGCTGGATCTCGACGGTGACGATGGGCAACCCGCACGCGGTGCAGGTCGTCGACGATGCCGAAGCGTATCCGGTGCGCGAAGAAGGCCCGCTGATCGAGCGCCATGCACGCTTTCCGGCGCGCGTGAACGCCGGCTTCATGCAGATCGTGTCGCGCAACGAGGTGAAACTGCGCGTATACGAACGCGGCGCGGGCGAAACGCTCGCGTGCGGCACCGGCGCGTGCGCGGCGGTGGCGGCCGGCATCCGGCGCGGCCTGCTCGATTCGCCGGTGACCGTGCACACGCACGGCGGCACGCTGACGATCGGCTGGGACGGCGCGCGCGACGAAGCCGCCGCGCTGACGATGGCCGGGCCCGCCACGACCGTGTTCGAAGGCGAGATCGACCTGAACGTCTGACCCTTCAACGTCCTGACTCCTGATAACTGAACGCTCCCGTCACATGAACGATCGCGAAGTCGCCGACTACCTGCTCGCCAATCCCGAATTCTTCGCGCAACACGCGGAACTGCTCGCGACGATCCGTCTTGCGAACCCGCACGGCAAGGCCGCGATCTCGCTGCAGGAGCGGCAGATGGAAATGCTGCGCGACAAGAACAAGCACCTCGAGCGCCGGCTCGCGGAGCTGGTGCGCTACGGGCACGAGAACGACAGCCTGTCCGCGAAGTTCAGCCGCTGGACCGCCCGCGTGATCGCCGAGCGCGACCCGTACGCGCTGCCGCGCACGATCGCCGACGGCATTTCCGACGTGTTCGACGTGCCGCAAACGGCGCTGCGCGTATGGGACGTCGCCGACACTTACGCGCAGGCCGATTTCGCGCGCCAGGTCGGCGAGGAAGTGCGTCTGTTCACGAATGGCCTGTCGACGCCGTACTGCGGCGCGAACACCGGCTTCGAAGCGGCCCAGTGGCTCGCGCCCGCGGTGGTGCCGGCCGCGAACGCGGCGGAAGGCGGCGAAGCCGCGCCGGCCGGCGACGGCGCGGCCACGTCGGTCGCGCTGCTCGCGCTGCGCGCGCCGCTCGCCGGCGCAGACGCGCCCGCCTTCGGCCTGCTCGTGCTCGGCTCGCCCGATCCGCGCCGCTTCCACGACGGGATGGCCACCGATTTCCTCGCGCAGATCGCGACGCTCGCGAGCGCCGCGCTCACGCGCCTGCTGCCGCACTGACGCCGCACCCGCGATGACCGACGATCCGATCGCCGCCTACCTGTCGAACCTGAAGCACGTCAGGCAGCTGTCGGAACATACGCTGCGCGCGTATACGCACGAACTCGACGAACTGAAGAAGCTCGCGTCCGGCCGTCCGCTCGAAGCGCTGACGGCCACCGACATGCGCGGCGCGGTCGCCCGCGCCCACGCGGGCGGCCTGTCCGCGCGATCGATCTCGCATCGGCTGTCCGCGTGGCGCGCGTTCTACCGCTGGCTCGCGCAGCGCATCGAGATGCCGGCGAACCCGGTCGCCGCGGTGCGTGCGCCGAAGCGCCCGAAAACCTTGCCGAAGGCGCTGTCGGTCGACGACGCATCGGCGCTGATGGACGCGCCGCTCGCCAACACCACCGAAGGCATCCGCGATCACGCGATCCTCGAACTGTTCTATTCGTCCGGGCTGCGCCTCGCCGAACTCGTCGGACTCGACGTGATGTACACGCAGGCCGACGGCTACCGGTCGATCGGCTGGCTCGATCTCGCCGAAGCCGAAGTCACCGTGCGCGGCAAGGGCAACAAGGAACGCAAGGTGCCGGTCGGCCGCAAGGCGATCGACGCGCTGAACGCGTGGCTCGCGGTGCGCGGCGAATTCGTGAAGCACGACCCGCATCCGCTGTTCGTGTCCGTGCGCGGCAACCGGATGGCGCCGGGCGTCGTGCGCGAGCGCGTGAAGCGCGCGGCGCTCGCCGCGGGCATTCCCGCCAACGTCCACCCGCACGTGCTGCGCCACTCGTTCGCGACGCACGTGCTGCAATCGAGCGGCGACCTGCGCGCGGTGCAGGAACTGCTGGGCCATGCGAGCGTCGCCGCGACGCAGGTCTATACGTCGCTCGACTTCCAGCATCTCGCGAAGATTTACGACAGCGCGCATCCGCGCGCGAAGAAGCGCGACTGACGCGTCCCGTCTTACCCGCCGCGCACGGCGACCGGCACCGGCCGGCTTCGCCCGCGGCCCATTTCGATCCGATCATGCAAACCGTCACACTCAAACCGTCCAAGGAAAAATCGCTGCTGCGCCGGCATCCGTGGATCTACGCCAATGCGATCGATCGCGTCGACGGCAAGCCCGCGCCCGGCGCGACCGTGATCGTGCGCGCGCACGACGGCCGCTTCCTCGCGCGCGGCGCGTACAGCCCGCAGTCGCAGATCCGCGTGCGCGTATGGAGCTTCGACGAGAACGAACCGATCGACCACGCGTTCTTCAAGCGCCGCGTGCAGCGTGCGGTCGCGCACCGCACGACGATGGTGTCGGGCACGGGCGCCGTGCGGCTCGTGTTCGGCGAGGCCGACGGGCTGCCGGGGCTGATCGTCGACTACTACATTGCGGACACGGCCGAACCGGGCGCCGCGCCGCGCGGCCAGCTCGTGTGCCAGTTCATGGCCGCCGGCGTGGAAGCATGGAAGGACGCGATCGTCGCGGCACTGAGCAGCGCGACCGGCTGTCCGAACGTGTACGAACGCTCGGACGTATCGATCCGCGACAAGGAAGGGCTCGAACAGACGACCGGCGTGCTCGCCGGCGACGCGCCGCCCGCGACGCTAATCTCGAACGAAAACGGGGTGCGGTATCACGTCGACGTGCCCAACGGCCACAAGACGGGCTTCTACGTCGACCAGCGCGACAACCGCGCGCTCGTCGCGCAGTACGCGGCCGGCCGCGACGTGCTGAACTGCTTCTGCTACACGGGCGGCTTCTCGCTCGCCGCGCTCAAGGGCGGCGCGACGCGCGTCGTGTCGATCGACTCGTCGGGCGACGCGCTCGCGCTCGCGCAGCAGAACGTCGTGGCGAACGGCTTCGACGCCGAACGCGCGACCTGGCTCGACGCCGATGCGTTCAAGACGCTGCGCCGCCTCGTCGACGAAGGCGAGCGTTTCGACCTGATCGTGCTCGATCCGCCGAAGTTCGCGCCGACCCGCGACAGCGTCGACCGCGCGGCGCGCGCCTACAAGGACATCAACCTGAGCGGCTTCAAGCTGCTGCGTCCGGGCGGCCTGCTGTTCACGTATTCGTGCTCGGGCGCGATCGACATGGATCTGTTCCAGAAGATCGTCGCGGGCGCGGCCGCCGACGCGAAGGTCGATGCGCGCATCCTGAAGCGGCTCGGCGCGGGCGTCGATCACCCGTTGCTCGCCGCGTTCCCGGAAGGCGAATATCTGAAGGGCCTGCTGTTGCAAATCGTCTGATCGCCCCGATCTACGCGCACACCCGCGTCCGCCGGCCGTTCCCGCTGGCGGACGCGCTTGCCCCTGTCGTCCGGACGACGGGCACGGGCTTGACAGGTATGTTTCAATGGATGGTTGTGCGCCCCGGCTCGCGAGTCGACGGCGCGACGCACACATCCTGGTTTTGACCCCGATTCACGAACCACAGGCGACCGACATGGCCACTCCCGTCACCATCCTCACCGGCTTCCTCGGCAGCGGCAAGACGACGCTGCTCAAGCGCATCCTGAACGAACAGCACGGCATGAAGATCGCCGTGATCGAGAACGAGTTCGGCGAAGAGAACATCGACAACGAGATCCTCGTGCAGGACTCGAACGAGCAGATCATCCAGATGAGCAACGGCTGCATCTGCTGCACGATCCGCGGCGACCTCGCCCGCGCGCTCGGCGATCTGGCCGCGAAGAAGCGCGAAGGCAAGCTCGATTTCGACCGCATCGTGATCGAAACGACCGGCCTCGCGAACCCGGGCCCCGTCGCGCAGACCTTCTTCATCGACAGCGAGATCGCCGACGACTTCCTGCTCGACGCCGTCATCACGCTGGTCGACGCGAAGCACGCGAACGCGCAGCTCGACGAACACGAAGTGGTGCAGCGCCAGGTCGGCTTCGCCGATCGCCTGTTCATCACGAAGTCGGACCTCGTCGACGACCAGGCCGTCGCGGCGCTCAAGCACCGTCTGATGCACATGAACCCGAAGGCGACGATCAAGGTCGTGAATTTCGGCGAAGCGGACATCAAGGAAATCTTCGACCTGCGCGGCTTCAACCTGAACGCGAAGCTCGAGATCGACCCGGACTTCCTCGCCGAGGACGATCACGCGCACCATCACCACGATCACGACCATGATCACGCGCATTGCGACCACGATCACGGTCAATGCGCGCACGATCACGACCACGGTCACCACCATCATCACGCGCACCACGACGACAAGATCAAATCGTTCGTGTACCGCAACGACCGCCCGTTCGACCCGAACAAGCTGGAAGACTTCCTCGGCGGCATCCTGCAGATCTACGGGGAACGGATGTTGCGCTACAAGGGCGTGCTGTACATGAAGGGCGTCGATCGCAAGGTCGTGTTCCAGGGCGTGCACCAGATGATGGGCAGCGATCTCGCCGCCAAGTGGCTGCCGGTCGAGAAGAAGACCAACAAGATGGTGTTCATCGGCGTCGACCTGCCGCAGGACCTGATCACCGACGGCCTCGACGCCTGCCTCGCCTGAGCACTCGGGCAAGTCCCGCGAGCCGCCCGCGCGGCCGCCTCGGCGAGCCGCCGGGGCCGTCGCGCGGCGCCTTTTCCGGGAAGGGTTTCGCCGTCATCGCTTTTTCGCGATTTGCGCGTTATATTTTCTAGATATTGGCGCAGCCGACGGGGATCGACCCGATACGGCGCCCGCTTGCGATTCAGTTACAATACGTGCCCGCTGGAGTACGGCAATAACAGGCCCGGTTCTTGCAGAACCTTTACCCGGGCATCGCAACCGCGCCGGATCGCCCATCCATCACCGGCCGCGGCCGAAGCGATCTGCCGCGCAGCACACCGGTTCGCCGCGCGCAAATCCGCGCCAGGCCTATCCTGGTATTTGAGAACCGGTTTTCCAGAGGCTTTCGGCCCCGCGGCGGCAAATCGCAAATGATTGCAAGCGCAGTTGCGGGTAATCCCAAAGTGCAGGCACTATCTCCGGATTTGCCGCACATTGAAGAAGCAAGCAGATGACGAAGAAACTCTTGACCGAAGCCGAAATCCTGAAGATGAGCGACAAGGATTACATGAATGAGGATCAGCTCGCCTTCTTCAAAAATCGGCTCGAACAGTTGCAGGCGGACATCCTCAAGAATGCAGGCCAGACGACCGAGAACCTGCGCGAGACGGTGATCGTGCCCGATCCTGCCGATCGCGCGACGATCGAGGAAGAGCACGCGCTCGAGCTGCGTACGCGCGATCGCGAACGCAAACTCCTCAAGAAGGTTCAGCAATCGCTCGCCCGCATCGATTCCGGCGACTACGGCTGGTGCGAGGAAACCGGCGAACCGATCGGCATTCCGCGACTGATCGCGCGTCCGACGGCTACGCTGTCGCTCGAAGCGCAAGAGCGCCGCGAGCTGCGCCAGAAGCTGTTCGGCGACTGATCGAGCGGCGCTCCGCTCAAACACGCTGCTTCCCGAAAGCGCGCGGCCTGCCGCGCGCTTTTTGTTTTTCCGGCGCCGATCCCGGTGCCCGGCCGCCGGCGACGACGCGCGCCGGCCGATTTGCATCCTCCTCTTGATATCCCGGCGCCCGCCCTAAAATGAAACGGACGCGCGCCGGGCCGCTTCCCGGCGCACTGCGATTCATGCGGCGGCGCCTCGCGCCGCCCGACTCTTCCCCGTTTTTCTCAAGGAACGCAGATGGAGCAATTTCACGGCACGACCATCGTTTCGGTCCGGCGCGGCGACAAGGTCGCGCTCGGCGGCGACGGCCAGGTAACCCTCGGCAACATCGTCATGAAGGGTGGCGCGCGGAAAGTGCGGCGGATCTACAACAACCAGGTACTGGTCGGATTCGCGGGCGGCACCGCCGATGCGTTCTCGCTGCTCGATCGCTTCGAGGCGAAGCTCGAGAAGCACCAGGGCAACCTGACCCGCGCGGCCGTCGAGCTCGCGAAGGACTGGCGTACCGACCGGATGCTGCGCCGCCTCGAGGCGATGCTGATCACGGCCGATGCCACCACCACGCTGGTGATCACCGGCAACGGCGACGTGCTCGATCCGGAAGGCGGCATCTGCGCGATCGGTTCGGGCGGCGCCTATGCGCAGGCCGCGGCCCGCGCGCTCGCGGAGAACACCGAGCTGTCGCCGCGCGAGATCGTCGAAAAGTCGCTCGAGATCGCCGGCGACATGTGCATCTACACGAACCACAACCGCATCATCGAAACGATCGAGTAAGGACCGCACCATGAGCACCATGACCCCTGCCGAGATCGTCTCGGAACTCGACAAGCACATCATCGGCCAGGCCAAGGCGAAGAAGGCCGTCGCGGTCGCGCTGCGCAACCGCTGGCGCCGCCAGCAGGTCGCCGACCCGCTGCGCCAGGAAATCACGCCGAAGAACATCCTGATGATCGGGCCGACGGGTGTCGGCAAGACCGAAATCGCGCGCCGCCTCGCGAAGCTCGCCGATGCGCCGTTCATCAAGATCGAAGCGACCAAGTTCACCGAAGTCGGCTACGTCGGCCGCGACGTCGACAGCATCGTGCGCGACCTGATCGAGATCTCGGTCAAGCAGACGCGCGAATCCGAGATGCGCAAGGTGCGCAGCAAGGCGACCGACCAGGCGGAAGACCGCATCCTCGACATCCTGCTGCCGCAGCCGCGCGCGGTGGGCTTCGGCGGCAACGCCGATCACGCGAACGACGACAACAACGCGACGCGCCAGACCTTCCGCAAGCGCCTGCGCGAAGGCCAGCTCGACGACAAGGAAGTCGAACTCGACCTCGAGCAGCCGTCGGCCGGCATGGACATCATGGCGCCGCCCGGGATGGAAGAGATGACCGAGCAGATCCGCTCGATGTTCTCAAACCTCGGCAGCGGCAAGAAGCAGCGCCGTAAGGTGAAGATCAAGGAAGCGCTGAAGCTGCTGACCGACGAGGAAGCGGCGAAGATGCTCAACGACGAGGAAGTGAAGACGAAGGCCGTGCAGAACGTCGAGCAGAACGGCATCGTGTTCCTCGACGAGATCGACAAGATCACGTCGCGCAACAACGAAGGCAGCGGCGGCGAAGTGTCGCGCCAGGGCGTGCAGCGCGATCTGCTGCCGCTCGTCGAAGGCACGACGGTCAACACGAAGTACGGGATGGTGAAAACCGATCACATCCTGTTCATCGCGAGCGGCGCGTTCCACCTCGCGAAGCCGAGCGACCTGATTCCGGAACTGCAGGGGCGCTTCCCGATCCGCGTCGAGCTCGACTCGCTGTCGGTGAACGACTTCGAGGCGATTCTCGTCGCGACCGATGCGAGCCTGGTCAAGCAGTATCAGGCGCTGCTCGCGACCGAAGACGTGCAGCTCGAGTTCGCCGCCGACGGCATCCGCCGCCTGGCCGAGATCGCGTACGCGGTCAACGAGAAGACCGAGAACATCGGTGCGCGCCGGCTGTACACGGTGATCGAGAAACTGCTCGAAGAAGTGTCGTTCTCGGCCGGCAACCACGCCGGCGAGCGCGTGACGATCGACGCGAAGTATGTCGACCAGGCGCTCGGCCAGGTGTCGCAGGACGAAGACCTGTCGCGCTACGTGCTGTAACGCGCGCGGCGTCGAATGCGAAACGGGCGGCCCCTTCGGGGGGGCGCCCGTTTTTTCATGGCTGCGCGATGCCGCTCGGCCGTCTTCAATACCCGGCGCCGATCGCGCGCCTGCTGAAACGCGCGATCGTCGCGCGCGTGTCTCCGGCCCCAGGCCCGCGCGAATAACGCGCCCGGCTTACTGCCGGACCGGCTTCTTCGCGAGCTTGCGCTGCAGCGTGCGGCGGTGCATGTTCAGCGCGCGCGCGGTTGCCGAGATGTTGTTGTTGTTCTCCGCCAGCACGCGCTGGATGTGCTCCCATTCGAGCCGGTCGACCGACAGCACGACCGGGTTCTCGAGCGCCTCGTCGGCCTGCACTTCGCTCGCGTTGGTCTGCAGCGCGGCCAGGATCGACTCGATGTTCGCCGGCTTCGCGAGATAGTTGTCGGCGCCTTCCTTCACGGCCTGCACGGCGGTCGCGATGCTCGCGTAGCCCGTCAGCACGAGAATCCGCGCGTCGGGCTGCAGGTCGCACAGCGGCGCGATCAGGCTCAGGCCCGAATCCTCGCCGAGATGCAGATCGACGGTGATGAACTGGAACTTGCCGCCGGCAGCGAGCCGCAGCGCCGCCTCCTTGTCGTGCGCCTGCTGGACCGCGTAGCCGCGGCGCTCGAGGCCGCGCGCGAGCGTACCCGCGAACACCTCGTTGTCGTCGATCACCAGGAAATTGTTCTCGCTCATGTGGTTTCTCCGTCTACGTGTTGGTTGAGGCGGCCGGCGCCGCGATGTGCGTCACCGGCAGGCGCAGCACCGCGCGCGTGCCGCGGCCGGGGGTGCCGGCCGGACGGCTGTCCGGCGTGGCAGCCGTGCGCTCGGCCGCGCGCTGGCCCGATGCAGCAGCATGGCCATTCGCCGCGCTGCCGGCGCGCACGGCGGCGCTTGCCCCGCGCGGCGCGACATCGGACAGCTCGATCTCGCCGCCCAGGCGCACGGCCGCGCTGAATGCCAGGTACAGGCCGACCCCGTGCCCGCCCTGCGTGCTGTCCACCGGCATCGCGCCGAGCGATTCGCGCAGCGCGGCCGGAATGCCGGGCCCGTCGTCGCATACTTCGAATTCGATCTGTTCGGCCGACCGGTCGTTGTACGAGAGCCGCGCGGCCAGCGTCACGCGGTGCGGGCTGGCCCGCGCGGCGTTGTCGAGCAGGATCGTGAGGATCTGGCCGGCCGCGACCGTGTCGTCGAGCGCGACGCCCGACGGGCGTGCGCCGAGCAGTTCGAACTGCACGTGCGGATGCCGCAGGCGCCAGTGCTCGACGAACGTGTCGAGCCAGTCGCCCACCGGCTGGCGGCTCGCGGGTGCGCTCGCACGGCTGCGCAGGCGCGCAAGCGCCGACGTGCAAAGCGTCATCTGCTCTTCGAGCACCTTCAGGTCGGCCTCATAGCGCGCGAGCCCCGGATCGGCACGCGCCGCGTCGCGCAATTCCTCGGCGAGCATCGCGATCGTCGACAGCGGCGTGCCCATCTCGTGCGCGACGGTGGCGGCCTGCACGCCGAGCGCAACCGCCCGCTCGTCGCGCAGCAGATGCGCCTGCGCTTCGCCGAGCGCCGCATCGCGCTGGCGCAGCGCGTTCGACATGCGCGCGACGAACCAGGCAGTCAACCCGACGCTGACCATGAAATTCACCCACATCCCGGTGCGGTAGTAGTCGAACAGGTTCGCCGGGTTATCCATGTTGAGCGGCACCGAATCGAAGCCGAGCGCCGCATAGCACGCGACGGCGAACGCCGCGAGCCAGATCATCAGGTGCCACGGCAGCACGGCCGCCGCGATCGCCAGCGACGGCAGGTACAGCGACACGAAAGGATTGGTCGTGCCGCCCGACAGGAACAGCAGCGCCGACAGCGCACCGAGGTCGACCCACAGCTGGCCGAGCAGCTCGAAATTGGTCTCGGGCCGCGCGCGCAGCACCCGCACCCAGGTCAGCGCGTTGAAAACGATTTCGAGCACGATGACCATCAGCATCGCCGGCAACGGCAGATGCACGCCGAAATAGGTCTGCACGACGCCGATCGTCGCGAGCTGGCCGATGATCGCAAGGTTGCGCAGCCAGAACAGGTGGCTGAGGTTGACGCGCCCGGTGGTGGTGATTCGTTGCATCCGGCCAGTTTACCCGTTTAGCGCCCGACGCCTCTAGCGGGGCCGGATCGAAGACGTTGGATGCACGGGCCGCGATGCATCGCCGCCTCGCGCCGCGGCACGGGGATCCGTCCGCCCACGGTCAGCCGGGCGCGCCGGCCATGCGCTGCGCGATCTCGTCGGCGAGGCATTCCGGGCATCGGCAGCGCGCGCCGGCCGCGGGCGGCGCATCGCCGGGCGGCACCGGCATCGACGCGCACCAGCAGTCGAACGGCTGCGTGCGGGCACCGCAGTCGAAGCCGCGCCCACAGTGCGGGCAGCGCGCGCGGTGCGGGGCCGAACGAGCGGCGGCGGCGGAATCGGTCATGGCGCAATCGCGGAAGCGGGCATGCAATCGCCCTACGCGACAAGCATAGCGCGGCGCGCGGATTTTGCACGTCGGCCATCCGGCCGATGCTGCCCGCCATCGCACCGGAACGCGCGCTGCGCGCACCCGCCCGCACTGCGACCCGGATCGGCGCCGCACGGCCCGGCGCCATAGCCGGCGGGCCGCCGCGCGCAGCGCCCGCCCTGTGCCACCCACCTTCCAGCCAGCCCAAAAACCCGATGCTGCGCTGCGCCACTCCTGTACAATTCGCCCTGTTTCAACCGTTCCCAGCCAGAGCCGCCGCCATGTCCGAGCCCATCGACCTCTCGCAGATCGCCCCCACGCTGAAAGCAGAAATCCTCGCCGAAGCGCTGCCGTACATCCGCCGCTACCACGGCAAGACCGTGGTGATCAAATACGGCGGCAACGCGATGACGGAAGAACGGCTCAAGCAGGGCTTCGCGCGCGACGTGATCCTGCTGAAACTGGTCGGCATCAATCCTGTGATCGTCCACGGCGGCGGTCCGCAGATCGACCATGCCCTGAAGAAGATCGGCAAGGCCGGCACCTTCATCCAGGGCATGCGCGTGACCGACGAAGAGACGATGGAAGTCGTCGAGTGGGTGCTGGGCGGCGAAGTGCAGCAGGACATCGTGATGCTGATCAACCACTTCGGCGGCCATGCGGTGGGCCTGACCGGCAAGGATGGCGGCCTGATCCACGCACGCAAGCTGCTGATGCCGGATCGCGACAACCCGGGCCAGTACATCGATATCGGCCAGGTCGGCGAAGTCGAGGCGATCAACCCGGCGGTCGTGAAGGCGCTGCAGGACGACGCGTTCATCCCGGTGATCTCGCCGATCGGCTTCGGCGAGGACGGCCTCTCGTACAACATCAACGCGGACCTCGTCGCCGGCAAGCTCGCAACCGTGCTGAACGCCGAGAAGCTGCTGATGATGACCAACATCCCCGGCGTGATGGACAAGGACGGCAACCTGCTGACCGATCTGTCCGCGCGCGAGATCGATGCGCTGTTCGAGGACGGCACGATCTCGGGCGGCATGCTGCCGAAGATTTCGTCGGCGCTCGACGCCGCGAAGAGCGGCGTCAAGTCGGTGCACATCGTCGACGGCCGGATCGAGCACTCGGTGCTGCTGGAAATCCTGACCGAGCAGCCGTTCGGCACGATGATCCGCTCGCATTGAGCGCGCGCCGGCCGCCCTCCGGCCCCGACCTGCCGGCGTCGCTGCGACGCCGGCGCATCTCCCGCAGTCGGCCGCGCGCCGGCGCACCCGTCTGGCTGTTCGATCTCGACAACACGCTGCACCACGCATCGCACGCGATCTTTCCGGAGATCAACCGCGCGATGACGCAGTACATCATCGACGCGCTCCACGTCGAGCGTGCCGAAGCCGACCGGCTGCGCACCGGCTACACGCAGCGCTACGGCGCGGCGCTCCTCGGCCTCACGCGCCACCATCCGATCGATCCGCACGATTTCCTGCGGGTCGTCCACACGTTTCCCGACCTGCCCGCGATGCTGCGCGCCGAGCGCGGCCTGGCACGCGTCGTTGCGTCGCTGCCCGGCCGCAAGTTCGTACTGACCAACGCGCCCGAGAACTATGCGCGCGCGGTGCTGCGCGAGCTGCGCATCGAGCGGCTGTTCGAGCGCGTGATCGCGATCGAACACATGCGCGACCGCCACGCGTGGCGTGCGAAGCCCGACCACACGATGCTGCGCCGGACGCTGCGCGCCGCGCATGCGCGGCTCGCCGACGCGATCCTCGTGGAAGATACGCGCGGCCACCTGAAGCGCTACAAGCGCCTCGGCATCGGCACCGTGTGGATCACCGGCCATCTGCCGGGCCATTTGCCCAACGTCGGCCGTCCGCATTATGTCGACCAGCGCATTCGTTCGTTAAAATCGCTGCGACTGGGCACACGATCGGGGCGACAGAAATGCAGCCGACTTACCCGCAGGACCAAGCCGTAACGGAAAACCAGGCCACACCGTCCCGCCCGCGCCCGAAGCCGGGCGAGCGGCGCGTGATGATCCTGCAGACGCTCGCCGCGATGCTCGAGGCGCCCAAGCCCGAGAAAATCACGACCGCCGCGCTCGCGGCCCGGCTCGACGTGTCGGAAGCCGCGTTGTACCGGCATTTCGCCAGCAAGGCGAAGATGTACGAAGGGCTGATCGAATTCATCGAGCAGGCGCTGTTCGGCCTCGTCAACCAGATCGTCGCGAAGGAGCCGAACGGCGTGCTTCAGGCGCGTACGATCGCGCTGACGATGCTCAATTTCGCCGCGAAAAATCCGGGCATGACGCGCGTGCTGACCGGCGAGGCGCTGGTCGGCGAGGACGAACGGCTCACCGAGCGCGTGAATCAGCTGCTCGACCGGATCGAAGCGACCGTCAAGCAATGCCTGCGGGTCGCGCGCACGGAAGCGGATGCACCCGACGGCGCGGCGCCGTTCGAACTGCCGGCCGACTACGATCCCGCCGCGCGCGCGAGCCTGCTCGTCAGCTACGTGATCGGCCGGTGGCACCGCTTCGCGAAGGGCGGATTCCAGAAACCGCCCGCCGAGCAGGCCGATGCGCATTTGCGGTTGATTTTGCAGTAACGCGTGAGACGGCGGAGGGCCCGCCGTCGAGCATCGCACTCGCGTGACGGCCTCGTCGATGCGCAGGCACCGATTCCGCGCCCGCCACGACAACACGGCATGGCCTCGTCCGTCCCGCTCCCATGCCCACGCCCACGCCCACGGTCGTGACGGCCTGATTCGATCCGGGGTTCGAGTTTCTCGCACGCCCTCATTAATTCGCAATCCTAATTAGCCACCCGCCGGAATGAACGGGGCATCGACGCGCGCTCATCCGTCAAATGGCCTCTCAATCCTCGCGGAACGCCCGCACGTCGCCGTCCCGGCACGGGTATGCGGCGTACGAGTGACGGGCCTCTGACGATTCTTAAAAGATATTTAGTACTCGACCTACGGGAAATCCAAACAACTTGGACATCGTCCCATTCTTTCGAATCACTTACTTCGGAACAATATCACCTGTTTCCCGCAGCTGCTGCCGCCCCGTAGCAGCGACGCGCGACAGCGCAATGGAAACGTCCGTGCGTCGTCTTTCGACGCGAGGCTCTTACTAACAGGTACGTAAATGTCCAAAAAAGCACTTTCCATTCTGATGGCGACAGCAGGTCTCCTCGCCGCTGCCTCGTCGGCTCAGGCAGCTGACGGCACGATCACGATCACCGGCGAAATCACCGCCCAAACCTGCAACATCTCGGGCGACGGCGGCGGCAAGGATTTCACCGTCACGCTGCCCACCGTGTCGACGTCGGCGCTCTCCGTGCCGGGTTCGACGGCCGGCCGCAAGCCGTTCCGCATCAACCTGTCGAACTGCTCGCCGAATTCGGGCAACGCATCGGTGTACTTCGAGCCGGGCACGACGGTCAACTCGCAAACGGGCCAGTTGTTCAACGCGACGGGTGACGCGAAGAACGTCGAGGTCGGCCTGCTGAACAAGGACGGCTCGAACATCAAGCTCGGCGCGGCGCAAGCGCAGCAGAACTCGCAAACCGTGCCGATCGCGGGCGGCGCGGCAGAGCTCAACTATTTCGCGCAATACGTCGCGACCGGCGGCGCCGCGACGGCCGGCAAGGTCGGCACGTCGGTCATGTACTCGGTCTCGTACCAGTAATCCGGCTTCGCGACCGGCGGCCCGCGCCCGCGATTCAGCGGCGGCGCGCGGGTCGCCCTCCCAATCACCAGCGAGTCTGTTTATCTACAAGGAGAAATCGGCGATGAGAATGCCAACGAACTTGAGTCTGAGCGTGGGCACCGCGGCGCTGGCCGTGTCGCTGTTCGGCGCGGCAACGGCAGACGCCAGCGTCGTGATCGGTGGAACGCGCGTGGTGTATCCGGAAAAGGAGCGTGAGGTCACGGTCAAGCTGACCAACGAAGGCGATCGCCCGTCGCTCGTGCAAGCCTGGATCGACGACGGCAACGCGAACGCGCTGCCCGACGAATCCAAAGTGCCGTTCATGCTGACACCGCCGTTGTTCCGTCTGGATCCGAAGAAAGGCCAGAGCCTGCGGCTGATCTACACGCAGGAACCGCTCGCACAGGACAAGGAAACGCTGTACTGGCTCAACGTGCTCGACGTCCCGCCGCAGGCCGCGGACGACGCCAATACGCCGAACCTGCTGCAACTCGCGTTCCGCTCGCGCATCAAGCTGTTCTTCCGCCCAGCCGCGCTGCAAGGCGTCGCCGACGAATCCGCGGAAAAGGTGACCTGGAATTTCGCACCGAAAGCCGGTGGCGGCTATGCGCTGCAGGCGAAGAACCCCACGCCTTACCACGTGACGTTCACCAAGCTCACCGTCAAGTCCGGCGGCACGACCTGGACTGACGACAAGGGCGGCATGGTCAAGCCTGGCGCGACCGAGCAGTTCGACGTCGGCAACGTGCAATCGATGCCGGGCGCACCGATCGAGGTCGATTACACGTTCCTCAACGACTACGGCGCGGGCATCGAAGGCAGCTACGCGCCGAAGAAAGCGCACTGACGCCACCCAGGCATTCCTGACTCAATCCGTCGCTGATCGACGGCGCGTAATCGCGCCGGCGCCGGCAGACCGTCGCTCGCAATATGACGATGCGGCATCAATTTATCGAATTCATGCGAGCGAATCATCAAATTCAACCGTTGGAAGCTACCGCACGCTTTGCGCTGAAGCCGAGCTATCTGCTCGTCATGGCGACGCTCGGCGGCTGGACGGCCGGTGCGCAGGCTGCCGACACGACGGCCGCCCCGGCGGAGCGCTTCGACGTCGCGCAGGTTCAGTTCAACGACACGTTGATGATGAAACCGCGCGGCCAGCGGCTCGACCTCGATCGCTTCGCCAAAGGCAATCCGGTGCCTGCCGGCGACTACCTGGTCGACCTTTACGTCAACGAAACGTGGACCGGCCGCTCGACGGTGCGCTTCGATGCAGCGGCAGGCGCGACCGACGCGACGCCGTGCTTCGATCGCACGCTCGTGAGCCGCCTCAACCTCGACGATCAGGCGCTGACCGACGCCGCGCGTGCCGAGCTGGTGCGCGTGCAGGCCGGCGAATGCACGAGCGTCGACAAACTGGTGGCCGGCGCGACGACCGAATTCGACATGTCGGAGCTGCGGCTGAACGTGAGCATTCCGCAGGCCGCGCTGCTGCGCAATCCGCGCGGCTACGTGAGTCCGGAACTGTGGGACAGCGGCGTGACGAGCGCGACGCTCAAGTACAACGCCAACGTGTTCCGCAATACGTCGTCGGGATACGAAAGCACGCAGGGATACGTCGGATTGAATGCCGGCGTCAACGTCGCGAACTGGCATTTCCGGCACAACGGCACCTACACCGCGCAAACGCGGGGCGACAGCCGCTACCAAAGCCTCAACACCTACGTTCAACGCGACCTGCCGGCTTGGCGCAGCCAGTTGAAGATCGGCGAGACCTACACCGACGGCACGCTGTTCGACAGCGTGGGCATGCGCGGCGTCACGCTCGAGACCGACGACCGGATGCTGCCCGATTCGATGCGCGGCTACGCACCCGTGGTCCGCGGCGTCGCGACGAGCAACGCGCACGTCTCGGTTTCGCAGAACGGCGCGGTGCTGTACGAAACCAACGTCGCGCCGGGGCCGTTCGAGATCAACGACCTGTACGCAACCGGCTACGGCGGCAACCTGCTCGTCACGGTGACCGAAGCCGACGGCAAGACGCACAGCTTCACGGTGCCGTATGCGGCCGTCGTGCAATCACTGCGTCCGGGCATCTCGCGGTTCGGCGTCGCGCTCGGGCAGTTGCGCGAGCCGCAGCTCGAACGCCATCCGAATTTCGCGCAAGCCACTTATCAGCGCGGCATCAGCAACCTGATAACGGGCTACGTCGGCGCGATCGTCGCGGAGAACTACCTGGCCGGGCTGGTCGGTGCGGCACTCAATACGTCGCTCGGCGCGTTCGCCGCCGACGTCACGCATGCGAGCGCGCGTATTCCGGGCGCCTCCGCAACGACCGGGCAAAGCGTTCGCGTCAGCTACAGCAAGTCCGTCGAGGCGACCGGCACGAACGTCGCGGTCGCCGCGTATCGCTACTCGTCGCGCGGCTACTGGACCATGCGCGACGCAATGTATGCCCGCGAACTCGCGGCCGGGGGCAACGATACAAACAGCGTCTACCGGCAACGCAACCAGGTCCAGCTGACGCTCAATCAGACGCTCGGCGAAAAGCGCGGCAGCCTGTTCGCGGTGGGCTCGACGGTCAACTACTGGAATCACCCGGGCACGACGACGCAGTTCCAGCTCGGCTACAACAACAGCCTGCGCGTCGCCGGCCTCAACCTGAGCTACAACCTGTCGGTCTCGCGGCAACGCGACGGCGCCACCGGCCAACTGAGCAACCAGGTGTACGCGAACGTAACGGTTCCGCTCGGCCGACGCTCGTATGCCCCGACGCTGAGCGCGAGCGTCGCACGCAACAGCCAGGGCGGCACGACCGCCCAGACGTCGCTGACCGGCACCGTCGGAAAGTCCAATGCGTTCTCGTACGGCGTCAACGTCAATTCCGGCGGCGGCGCGACGTCCGGCGGCGGCAATGCGCAGTATCGCAGCACGTTCGCGACGTTCTCCGGCAGCGCGACCGGCGGCAGCGGCTACTCGAGCGTGTCCGCCGGCGTATCGGGCGCACTCGTCGGTCACGCGGGCGGCATCACGCTCGCCAACGATCTCGGCGACACCGCCGCGATCGTCGAGGCGAAAGACGCTGTCGGCGCGCAAGTCACGAACGGCACGGACGTGCGGATCGACGGGCGCGGCTACGCGGTGCTCCCGTATCTGACGCCGTACAAGATGAACACCGTCGAACTGGACCCGAAGGGCATCCCGACCGACGTCGAAATGCTGACGACCAGCCAGCAGGTCGCGCCGCGTGCGAATTCGATCGTGAAGCTCAAGTTCGGGACGGTCAGCGGTCGCGCAGTACTGCTGACGATGCGTCAGCCTGATGGCTCGCCTGTGCCGTTCGGCAGCGCCGTCATCGACGCAGACGGCAAGACCATCGGGTTGGCCGGACAGGGCGGCAAGTTGTTCGCCCGCGGCCTGGGCGACACCGGCACCCTGACGGCGAAATGGGGCAATCGCAAGACCGAAGTCTGCTCCTTCAGTTACCAACTGCCTGTCAAGCACAGCAAGAGCGACGTGTACACGCGTGTCGAATCGACATGCGACAACGCTGCAGCGTCGCATAACGCCGCAGCAACCGATGCACGGGAAGGGGCTGATGATTCGATCGACGCTGTTGGCGCGAAGCTTCCTTCCGGCAACGGTTCGCACTAGGAAACCCGGCACGCCCCAAAGCCCATCCAGGCGGAATGTCACCCAATGCAAAACGAAAAGACCATGCTCAAATATCTGCTGATTACCACGCTTTGTATCGCTGGCTCGGCGTATTCAGTCGCCAGCCGAGCGCAAATTCCAACTTGCTATAACGACGAAACGGGCGCCGATTATCAGCGCAGCTTCTCTTTCGGCACCGTCCTTGTCCCGCGCGACATACCTGACGGCACGGTTTTGGCGACAAAGATCCTGACGCTGCCATATCGATGCGACGCGAATACGACTTCGCCGTATGGATATTCGTTTTACTTCATGAACAATCAGCGGCCCACCGGCATTCCCGGCGTTTCGTATGTGTTGACCAGCTTGCCCGCGCCGGAATCCCTGGGGCTGCGCTTCACCAATCTCGAGACCGGAGAGGTCATGATGGTCTACAACGGCGCAACGCAGGATTGGGCACCGCCTCATACGACGACGAAACCGATTGAAGGCCGATACCAAATCAAGGTCGAACTGATCAAGGCCAGCGATCGCATATACAACGCGGTCATCCCGAACGGTACCGTCGGCATATGGCAGATAGGCGCAAAGAACCGGGCTCGTCCCACGTACGGATACAAGTACCAGATCTATTGGAATGAAGCCGGCAAAGGAAAGCTGATCATCATGCCGAAGACCTGCACCGTCACCACGCCGGATATCAAGTTCCCATTGCCGCCGGTGGCCGCGAGCAAGCTCGGTACAGTGGGCATGACCGCGGGTGATACCGGATTCAACATCGGACTGAATTGCAAGTCCGGATCGAACGTCTACGTGACGCTGACTGATTTGACGAACCAAGGCAATACGGGAAATCAACTGACGCTCACGCCGGATTCGTCGGCGCAAGGCGTGAAACTGCGCATTTTGAGAAATGGACAGCCCGTCGGCTACGGTCCGGATTCGGCCGCCATCGGCAACACGAATCAATGGTATGTCGGCCCGTCCGCAACGCTCAGCAACATTCCGCTGACCGCGCAATATATCGCGACCGGCAAGGTGTCCAGCGGAACGGTGAAGGGCGTCGCTACGTTCACGATGAGTTACCAGTAGTCGCAGCACGCCGAATGGCACAGTAATTCGGTAGTACCGGTCGCCGGGTAGCGCGGAGCGACCGATACTCACTGACGACCATCGCCCGATCGATGGTCGAACGACCTTCCATTTTGCAATCCTTATAGATGCATCGGAAGGTTGGCTTTCGGACCCAGTCGGATGTTGTTCGTACGACCTGTCATGGCAGGTGAGCGACCTGATGACGAAGTCCATTTTTTTCTCAACCAGTACCAGAGGATTTGATATGAAGCTCGCACTCTCCAGCATCGCAGCACTCGCCGTCGTTGCCGCAGCAACCCTGCCCACCGTGGCACACGCCACCGACGGCACGATCACCATCAACGGCCAGATCGGTACGCAGACCTGCACGATCAACGGCAACGGCACGGGCGGCAAGGACTTCACCGTCGCACTGCCGAAGGTGTCGACGTCGTCGCTCGCCACCGGCGGCTCGACGGCCGGCCGCACGCCGTTCAAGATCGGCCTGACGAACTGCTCGCCGGCAACCGGCAACGTCTACACGCACTTCGAACCGGGCACCACGGTCAACTCGACCACCGGCCAGTTGTTCAACGCAACGGGCACCGCGAAGAATGTCGAAGTCGGCCTGCTCAACGGCGACACGAGCAACATCGGCGTAGGCAAGGCCGATGAAAATTCGAAGGCGGTCGCACTGTCGAACGGTGCTGCAGAGCTGCCGTATTACGCTCAGTACGTCGCGACGGGCGGCCCTGCAGGCCAAGGCACGGTGAACACCTCGGTGATGTACTCGATCATGTATCAGTAAAGTCCGAGAACCGGCGCGCGTCCCGTGCGCCGGATCGTCACAGGGGCGCGGGGGCGCGCGCCCCTTCCCCGGCATCCTCGGCGAACCAGCGCGCCATCGATCCGCATGCCGACGGCATTGTCGTTCTACCCGTCGTGGCTGCATCTCGCCTCTTTCAGGATTCCGTAACCAACCAGGCCGACAACGCTCGCGCCGGATGACTCGCCATGGGTCAACGCAGTACCTCATCCAGGCAGTCGGTTCCGAAGCACCGTCGCGCGTCACGTGTTCTCCATGCCGCCCGTTGGTCTGTTCCGAAAATTCGAACTCGTCCAATATCCAAACCTGCTAAACAAAACTACTTTTCACCTGTTCAAGACAATAAAGGTGATCTGGTGAACCGCAGTTATTTCCTCTCGTCCCGAGCACGCGTGCGCCTGTACGTCGCACATTCGGCCCTGCTCGCCGGTGCGGCGATGTCGTCGCCATCGACTGCACAAGTCACGGGCGGTGGCGCGCAGCAAGCCGACGGCATCGAACTCGAAGTTGCGCCGGGTGAATATTCGACGCACAAGCCCGGCCAAGACGTGCTTTCCGCGATCAACGGCGGCACGCTGACGACCCGCAGCCGGACCCGCATCTTTTCGACCGGCAACAGTTCGGCGGGTGCCGCCGCGTGGGGCAGCAAGTCGCGTGTTGTCCTTCGCGATACCGAAATCCGGACCCGCGGCAGTTCCAGCGTCGGCATCGACCTTCGTAACGGCGGTAGCGCATCCGCGGAGCGCGTGTCCATCGATACCGACGGCGACTATTCGCATGGCGCGTCCGTCGACGGCAACAATGCGCACCTCACGCTGTCCGACAGCGTAATCGTGACGCGCGGCAAGGAAGCGAGCGGCATCACGGCGATCCTGGCGCCGGGCGGCACCATCGACGTGTCCGACACGCTGATCCGTACCAGCGGCCTGTTCGGCACCGGCCTGTCCATCAGTTACGGCGGCGTCCGGGCGACACTGACCCGTACCGATATCCGCACGGACGGCGACTATGCGTCGGTGCTGTATCTGCCGAGCTCGTCCACCGTTGCATTCAGCGACTCGTACCTGGAAACTGCCGGCGACTACGCGCTCGGCGTGGACACGCGCGAGGGCAGCGTCGAGCTCGCGCGCACGCGCGTCATCACGCACGGCAAAAGCGCGCACGGGCTTTATGCATCGAAGGAATACACCGATACGCCGGTCGTCGATGCCACCGATACGTTCGTGACCACCACCGGCGCGCGCGCGATCGGCGCGATCGCCCGCCTCGGCGGCAAGTTCTCGATGACGCGCGGCGGCATCACGACGAGCGGCGAGCGCGCGCGCGGCGTGATGTCGGCCGGTACGGACTCCGTCGCGTCGCTCGTCGATACCAGCGTCGAAACCCACGGCAAGGAAGCCGTCGCGCTTTATTCGAGCGCCGGCGGCACGATCGATCTCGTGCGGACCAGCGCGCGCGCAACCGGCGACGGCGCTCATGCAGCGGCCGTCTACGGCGGCACGCTGACGATCGACGACGGCTTGCTGATCAGCGAACGCCACGGCGCGATCGACGCGTCCGACGCGACCATCGTGCTGAAGAACGGCACGCGCGCCATCGGCGGCAACGGCAAGTTGCTGTCCGTGCATGCCGAGTCGGGCGAGCCGGTCAGCCTGACGCTCGACGCCCGCTCCCATGCCGTCGGCGACATCGTCAACCAGCCGACCGAAGACGGCAGCCCGACGGATGCCGTGACGGACGTCACGCTCGCCAATGCCTCCACGTGGACCGGCGCGACCGACGTGGTTCGCTCGCTGTCGCTGGACACGAACAGCCAATGGACCGTCACCGGCGACTCGACGGTCGGTTCCGTCTCGCTGAACGATTCGACGATCGCATTCGACACGCCGGCTGCCGACGTGCCACTCACGCCGCGCACGCTCGTCGTCACGGGCGACTATGCGGCGCGCAATGGCAAGCTCGTCCTCCATACGACGCTGCGGGACGATGCATCGCCCACGGACCGCCTCGTGATCGACGGCGGACGCGCATCGGGCGACACCGGCATCATCGTCAAGCGCACCGGCGGCGACGGCGCGCCAACGACCGTCGGCATCCCGATCGTCCAGACCCGCAACGGCGGCACGACGGATGCAGCGGCATTCAAGCTCGACGCGGCCTCGGACGGCTTCCGGCAAGGCTTCGGCACGTTGTCCGCCGGCGGCTACGACTACATGCTGGCGCGCGGCGGGCAAGGCGGACAACCGGACGACTGGTATCTCGTGTCCGCAGCGAAACCCGAGCCGCCGATCAAACCGGAAATCACGCCGCCGCCACCGCCCCCACGCGCCGCCGCACCGGAACCCGACGCGTACATGGCAAACGCCGATGCCGCATCGATGATGGCGATCCATACGCTGCATCAGCGCGACGATCGCTCGCTGCGCACCAGCGCGGCAGGCCCGCTCGACGGCGCGGTCTGGCTGCGCGCCGAGGGCCAGATGACGTCGATGTCGGGCGGCAACCGCAGCGTGTCGGGCAACGGCCGCCTGATTCACGCAGGCGCCGACCTGTTCCGCTTCGGCGACGGTCGCGGCGGCAGCGTGCGCGTCGGTGCGATGGGCATGTACGGCAGCCAGACGAACTGGTCGACGCGCCCGCTGTGGAACCCGCTCGAGCGCCGCATCACGAACGCCACCTCGCGCGGCAGCGTGGCTGGCTACAACGTCGGGCTGTACGGCACCTGGTACGGCAACCGCGACATCCTGACCGGCCCCTACGTCGATGCGTGGTTCATGTACGGCGCCTATGCGAACAGCGTGGGCGGCAGCCTCGCGGCCGACTCGTACCGGTCGCGTACCGTCACGGGCTCGGTCGAAACGGGCTATTCGCTGCCGTTCTACGAGCGCGGCGACACGCGTTTCTTCGTCGAGCCCGAAATGCAACTCGTCGTGTCGGACTACCGCGCGGATGCCCACGCCGCGCCCGGCGGCCGGATCGACGGCCAGGGCGCCACCGACGTGCTGACCCGCGTCGGCGTGCGCGTGCACGGCGTCACAGCGATGTCGGCCGGACGCGAGCTTCGGCCGTTCATCGAGGCGAACTGGTGGCACGGCCCCGGTTCGCGCTCGCTGACGCTCGATCGCAATGCCTTCTCGTTCGCCGTGCCGCGCGACCGCGCCGCCGTGCGCATCGGGGCGACCGGGCAGGTGAGCCGGCAATTCTCGGTGTCGGCAAGCCTCGGCGTGGAAGGGAATCTGTCCGACTACTCGGTGGTGAAGGGGCAACTCTCGGCGAAATACCGCTGGTAACCCCGCCGGCGGCCCGCGGGGTGCGAAATCCGCACCCCGCGGAATTCCGCTATACTTTGCCGACTGCCGCCTCCTTGGCGGCAGGTCGGAAGCGCGCCGATTTGCTGACTCGATTGCGGGCGCGCGAACCGGCCGGGCATGGATGTGTATCTTTGTCCCGGCGGTTCACTACAAATGCGGCTAAAGAGGTCGTCAGCCGCGCACCTTCGCCTCCGCGCATCGCCGACACCATTTAGCCGCCCAGTCATAAGGCGGAACGAATGGAATCGATCGGCATCGTCGCTCCACAGACCATGCACTTCGCCGAACCGCTGCGCTTGCAAAGCGGCAGCGTGATCGGCAACTATCAGCTCGTCGTCGAGACGTACGGCGAGCTCAACGCCGCGCGCTCGAACGCGGTGCTCGTCTGCCACGCGCTCAACGCGTCGCACCACGTCGCCGGCGTCTATGCGGACGATCCGCGCAGCACCGGCTGGTGGGACAACATGGTCGGCCCCGGCAAGCCGCTCGACACCAACCGCTTTTTCGTGATCGGCGTAAACAACCTCGGCTCGTGCTTCGGCTCGACCGGCCCGATGAGCGTCGATCCGTCGTCCGGCAAGCCGTACGGCGCGCGTTTCCCGGTGGTTACCGTCGAGGACTGGGTGCATGCGCAGGCGCGCGTCGCCGATGCGTTCGGCATCGAGCGCTTCGCCGCCGTGATGGGCGGCAGTCTCGGCGGAATGCAGGCGCTCGCGTGGAGCCTGATGTATCCGGAACGCGTCGCGCACTGTATCGACATCGCATCGACGCCGAAGCTGTCCGCGCAGAACATCGCGTTCAACGAGGTCGCGCGCTCGGCGATCCTGTCCGATCCCGACTTCCATGGCGGCGACTACTACGCGCACGACGTGAAGCCGAAGCGCGGCCTGCGCGTCGCGCGGATGATCGGCCACATCACGTACCTGTCCGACGACGACATGGCCGAGAAATTCGGCCGTGCGCTGCGCCGCGCGGACGGCGCGCTCGACGCGTACAACTTCAGCTTCGACGTCGAGTTCGAGGTCGAGTCGTACCTGCGCTACCAGGGCGACAAGTTCGCCGACTACTTCGACGCGAACACGTACCTGCTGATCACGCGCGCGCTCGACTACTTCGACCCGGCCAAGGCGTTCGACGGCAACCTGACCGCCGCGCTCGCCCACACGCAGGCGAAATACCTGATCGCGAGCTTCTCGACCGACTGGCGCTTCGCGCCGGCGCGTTCGCGCGAGATCGTGAAAGCGCTGCTCGACAACAAGCGCACGGTCACCTACGCGGAAATCGACGCGCCGCACGGCCACGACGCGTTCCTGCTCGACGACGCGCGCTATCACAACCTGCTCCGCGCGTATTACGAACGAATCGCCATCGAGGTGGGTGCATGAACCAGCAAGCGCTGAACTCCCTGTCCGCCCGTGCGGACTTCCGTGCGATCGCCCGCTGGGTCGAACCGCGTGCGACCGTGCTCGACCTCGGCTGCGGCGACGGCTCGCTGCTGTCGCTGCTGTCGGAAGAACTGGACGTATCCGGCTACGGGATCGAACTGAACGATGCGGGCGTGCTCGCGAGCGCGAAGAACGGGATCAACGTGATCCAGCAGAACCTCGAGGACGGCCTGCGCCTGTTCGAGGATCACAGCTTCGATTTCGCGATCCTGTCGCAAACGCTGCAGACGATCCACCAGACGGCCGCGATCCTGCGCGAAACCGCGCGCGTCGGGCGCGAGTGCATCGTGTCGTTCCCGAACTTCGGCTACTGGGCGCACCGGCTGTCGGTGCTGCGCGGCCGGATGCCGGTGTCGAAGTCGCTGCCCTACCAGTGGCACAACACGCCGAACGTGCGGGTGCTGACGATCAAGGATTTCGAGGCGCTCGCGCCGGAAGTCGGCGTCACGATCCTCGACCGCATCGTGCTGCACGAAGGCCAGCCGATTCGATGGGGAGCGAACTGGCGTGGTAGTCTTGCTGTCTACCGCGTCAAGCGCAGCTGAGCCAGGGGGCCGTTGACGGGAGATCCGGCCCGCACATGCGTGCGACCGCCCCCTGCGCGGTCCGCGCCGCCTGCGCTGCCGCCGCAATCAGTCAACGCTACCCAGTTCCTGTCCATGTCGAAAACGCCACACGAGGCGCCCGCACTCACCGCTCACGAGGATCACCCCGGCTGGCGCGCCTATCTGAACACGCACATGCTGATCTGCGTGTTCCTGGGCTTCACGTCCGGCCTGCCGCTCTTCACGCTCGTCTACCTCGTGCAGGCATGGCTGCGCTCCGAGGGCGTGAACCTGAAGGAAATCGGCCTGTTCGCGCTGATTCAGTTCCCGTATACGTGGAAGTTCCTGTGGGCGCCGCTGATGGACCGCTACATCCCGCGCCTGCCCGGCTGGCGGCCGGGCCGCCGGCGCGGCTGGATGCTGTTCACGCAGGTGCTGGTCGCCGGTGCGATCGCCGCGCTCGGCTTCGTGTCGCCGCGCGACTCGATCTGGACGGTCGCCGCGCTCACGACGCTCGTCGCGTTCTTCGGCGCGAGCTCCGACATCGTGATCGACGCGTATCGCCGCGAACTGCTGCGCGACACCGAGCAGGGCCTCGGCAACGCGGTGCACGTGAACGCGTACAAGCTCGCCGCGCTGATCCCGGGTTCCCTGGCGCTGATCCTGTCCGATCACATGCCGTGGGACGTCGTGTTCGCGCTCACCGGTGCATTCATGCTGCCGGGCATCCTGATGACGCTGGTGGTGCGCGAACCCGAAGTGGTCGGCGCGCCGCCGCGCAACCTGCGCGACGCGATCGTGCTGCCGTTCCGCGAATTCATCCAGCGCGACGGCTGGGCCGGTGCGCTGCTCGTCATCGCGTTCATCTTCCTGTTCAAGATCGGCGACACGATGGCGACCACGCTGTCGACGTCGTTCTTCCTCGACATCGGCTTCACGCGCACCGAGATCGGCATCGTCGCGAAAACCACCGCGCTCGTCGCGAGCGTCGCCGGCGGCATCGTCGGCGGCGTGTGGCTCGTGAAGATCGGGATCGGCCGCGGGCTGTGGATCTTCGGCGCGCTGCAGATGGTGTCGACGCTCGGCTTCGCATGGCTCGCGCAACTCGGCCCCGGCTCGCCGGTGCTCGCGATGCTGTACGACTTCACGGTCTCGACGAGCCACGCGATCGCGGCCGGGCTATCGGTGTTCGGCATCGCCGTCACGCCGCAATTCAGCCCGATGACGGTCGCGCTCGCGATCGTCTATGGCTTCGAAACCTTCACGACGGGCCTGACGATGGCCGCGTTCGTCGCCTATATCGCGAGCACGACCGACCCGCGCTACACGGCCACGCAATTCGCGTTGTTCACGAGCCTCGCGTCGGTGCCACGCACGCTCGCGTCGGCCGCAAGCGGCTTCATCGTCGCGAAGATCGGCTGGTTCGACTACTTCATCGCGTGCACCGCACTCGCGATCCCCGGCATGCTGCTGCTGTTCAAGATCGCGCCGTGGAACGGCGTCGCACGCAACGGCGAGGCCCGCCGTGCGCAGTGATCGACTGCATGGCCTGGCACGCATCGCCGCGTCGCTGAGCGTCGGCATCGCGGCACTCGTGGCCGGAAGCGCACATGCGGCCGACGCAAACGCGACCTCGGCAGGCTCCGCACCGGCCACCGCGCCCGCTTCGCCGTCCACGCCGGCGGCACCCGCTACGCCGTCCGCGGCCGAAGCCGCGCAGCCGACCGGTGCGGCCGCGTCCACGAAAGCCTATACGCCGACACCGCAGCAAGTCCGCTACGGCAACGCGATCGCGTTCCGCACGCTGATCCCGTCAACGCTGCTCGAACAGCTCACCGCGACCGAATACGCGCAAATCGTGCAGGCAGCCGCCGACAGCAGCCGCCTGTTGCCCGCGAACCAGCCGCGCGTGAAGCGCCTGCGCGCGATCGTCGCGAAGCTCGCGCCGTATTCGGTGAAGTGGAACGATCGCGTGAAGAACTGGGCGTGGGAGGTCAATGCGATCCGCTCGCGCGACATCCGCATCACCTGCCTGCCGGGCGGCAAGGTCCTCGTGTACGGCGGGATGCTCGACCGCGTGCGCCTGAACGACGACGAATTCGGCGTGCTGCTCGCGCATGGCATCGCGCATGCGCTGCGCGAGCACGCGCGCAGCAATTTCAGCACGACGTCGCAAACCTCGCTGCGCGCGGCCACGCTGCCGCCGCTGTTCGGCGTCGGCGACCCGCTGCCGCAGGCCCTGAACCTCGGCGCACGCCTGCAGACGCTGCGCTACGACCCGACCGACGAAACCGAAGCCGACGTGATCGGCGGCGACATCGCCGCACGCGCGGGCTTCGATCCGCGCGCGGCGATCACGCTGTGGGACAAGCTCGCGGCCGCGACGCGCGCGGACAAGGCGACGGGCTTCATCTACCTGCACCCGTACGGTGCCACGCGGCGCCAGGATCTGCTGAACCGCCTGCCCGACCTGATGCCGCTGTACGCGAAGGCGGTCGGCAAACGGGTCGACACGCTGCCCGACTACGCGGGCATCAGCGCGCAGCGGCGCAAGGTCGTGCGGCGCTGAGCGCCGCATCCGGCGTTCTGCATTCGGCGGCGCACGGCGTCCGGCACTACGCGCGGACGACCGATTCGACCGGCCGGCTTCCGGCGCCGCTTTCGCGCATCGCACGCACTTCGTCACCCGGGCTGCGGCCGAACAGCCGCTTGAACTCGCGGCTGAACTGCGACGCGCTCGCATAGCCGACCCGCGCGGCGGCAGCCCCTGCCCCGACGCCGTCCTGCACCATCATCAACCGCGCCTGGTGCAGGCGCGCGGCCTTCACATACTGCATCGGCGACGTCGCGGTCACGTGCTTGAACTGCGCGTGGAACACCGCGAGGCTCATTCCGGCCTCGCGCGCGAGCGTCTCGACGTCGAGATCGGCCGTCAGGTCCGCATGGATGCGCCGCAGCGCCTTCGCGATGCGGCCGAAATGATGCCGCTGAACGAGCGCCGCGCGTATCGCGTCGCCCTGCGCGCCGGTCAGCACGCGATACGCGATCTCGCGCATGATCGCCGGCCCGAGCACGCACGTATCGTGCGGCGACGCGAGCGCTTCGAGGAGGCGCACCACCGCGTCGGCAAGCGGCGCATCGAGCGGTGTCGAGTAGACGCCGTGCGGCTCGCTGACCGCGGCGCCGAGCGTCTCGTCGAGCAGAATCGCGAGTTCGGCGATCACCGCGAGATCGACGCGGATCGAGATCGCGAGAAACGGCTCGTCCATGCTCGCGAAGGTTTCGCATTCGAACGGCAACGGCACCGACAGCACGAGATACTGCTGCGCGTCATAGACGAACGAGCGCTCGCCGAGATAGCCGAGCTTGCGGCCCTGGCACACGACGATGATGCTCGGCTCGTACAGCACCGGCATACGCGGCACCGGCCGGCTCACGCGGATGAAGCGCACGCCGTCGAGCGCCGCCAGCGTGTCGCCCTCGTTCGGCGCGAGGCGCGCATGCAGCTCGATCATGCGGCGCCGCACGCGGTCGCCCGAGTCGTCGAAAAGGGGCTGGAAGCTCATCGGCGTCATCCTGTCCTGCAAGAGAATCTGGCTCGCAATGTAGCACCCTGAAACCGTTTTGACGGCCGCTCGCGTGCAATTCGAGAGGAATAGGCAAATCTTCGAGACCTTCGTGTATTTCGCCGCGGCCGCGCGCTCCTTACGATGGGCACCTGTCTCGCCGCACCGCCACATGGTGCGGCGGCAGTCTGTTTCGCCGGATGTTTTCCCGGACAAGGAGCCCCCTGCATGAGCACAACTTACGCTTACGCGGCGACCGATGCGCGCTCGCCGCTCGCCCCGTTCGAATTCCAGCGCCGCGCGCTGCGCGACCTCGACGTCCAGATCGAGGTGTTGTACTGCGGCGTTTGCCACTCGGACCTGCACCAGGCCCGCAACGAATGGCGCAACACGATCTACCCGGTCGTGCCGGGCCATGAAATCGTCGGCCGCGTGACCGCGACCGGCCCGCAGGTATCGCGCTTCAAGGTCGGCGAGCTGGTCGGCGTCGGCTGCCTCGTCGACTCGTGCCGCACCTGCCCGAGCTGCGAGGAAGGCCTCGAGCAGTATTGCGAGAACGGCTTCGTCGGCACCTACAACGGCCAGGATCGCGTGACCGGCGACGTCACGTACGGCGGCTACTCGACGCAGCTCGTCGTCGACGAGGCATTCGTGCTGCGCGTGCCGGAGACGCTCGACCCGGCCGGCGCCGCGCCGCTGCTGTGCGCGGGGATCACGACCTATTCGCCGCTGCGCCAGTGGAACGTCGGCCCCGGCAAGAAGGTCGGGATCGTCGGCCTCGGCGGGCTCGGCCATATGGGCGTGAAGCTCGCGCGCGCGATGGGCGCGCACGTCGTGCTGTTCACGACGTCGCCGTCGAAGATCGAGGACGGCAAGCGGCTCGGCGCGCACGAAGTGGTGATCTCGAAGGACGAAGCGCAGATGAACGCGCACCTGAACAGCTTCGACTTCATCCTGAACACGGTCGCCGCGCAGCACGACCTGAATCCGTTCCTGCACCTGCTCAAGCGCGACGGCACGATGACGCTCGTCGGCGCGCCGGAGCACGACCACCCGTCGCCGCAGGTGTTCAACCTGATCTTCAAGCGCCGCCGCCTCGCGGGCTCGCTGATCGGCGGGATCGCGGAGACGCAGGAAATGCTCGATTTCTGCGCGGAACACGGGATCACGTCGGATATCGAAACGATTCCGATGCAGCAGATCAATGCCGCTTACGAGCGGATGCTGAAGAGCGACGTGAAGTACCGGTTCGTGGTGGACATGGCGTCGCTCAAGCAGTAAGCGACGCGCCAGACGAAACGGGCCGCATGTTCGACATGCGGCCCGTTTTGCATCCGGCGACCGGCAGGTTCGACTGCGGTGCGCGTCATGCCGCACCGCGTCGACGATTACTTCTTGTAGTCGTAATCCACCGTCAGCGGCGCGTGATCGCTGAACTTGATGTCCTTGAAGATCGACGTGCTCTTGGCGGTGCCGGCCACGCCCGGCGTCGCGATCTGGTAATCGATCCGCCACCCGACGTTCTTCGCGTATGCCTGGCCGCGGTTGCTCCACCACGTGTACTGCTCCGCGCGCGGGTCGAGCGTGCGGAACACGTCGACATAGCCGACGTCGTCGAACAGCTGCGTGAGCCACGCGCGCTCTTCCGGCAGGCAGCCCGAATTCTTCTGGTTGCTCTTCCAGTTCTTGATGTCGATTTCCTTGTGGACGATGTTCACGTCGCCGCACAGGATCACCTCGCGCTTTTTCTTCAGCTCGGCCAGATGCGGCATGAACTCGTCCATGAAGCGGTACTTCGCCTGCTGGCGCTCTTCGCCGCTCGAGCCGGACGGCACGTACACCGACACGACCGACAGCTTGCCGTAGCGCGCCTCGACGTAACGCCCCTCGGAGTCGAATTCGCTGCTGCCGAAGCCGATGATCACGTCATCGGGCTCGTGGCGGCTGTACACGCCCGCGCCGCTGTAACCCTTCTTCTCGGCGTGGTGGAAATAGCTCCTGAAGCCGTGCGGCTCGACGAATTCGGCCGGCAGGTCGTCGGCCGACACCTTGATTTCCTGCACGCACACGCAGTCGGCGTTCTGCTCGCCGAGCCATTCGAAGAAGCCTTTCTTCGCGGCGGAGCGGATGCCGTTCAGGTTGGCGGTAATCACTCGCATCATGTCGGGTTCCGTTGTTCAGTTCAGTTCGATGTTTTTTACAGGATCGCAGCCTAGCGGATCTTCACCCCGTCGAGCTCCGGCTTCGGCGGCGGGAATTCGAGCTTCATGTCGGTCATCGTGCGCAGCAGCAGTTCGGAGATCATCACGTTGCGGTGCGTCTTCGAGTTCGCCGGAATCACGTACCACGGCGCATGCTCGGCCGACGTCGCGGCGAGCGCGTCGCGGTACGCCGACTGGTACGCGTCCCAGTGCTTGCGCGCGTCGAGATCGGAGATGTCGAATTTCCAGTGCTTGGCCGGATCGTCGATGCGCGCCTGCAGCCGCTCGCGCTGCTCGTCCTTCGAGATATGCAGGAAGCACTTGATGATCGTCGTGCCGTTCTCGGCCAGCATCGTCTCGAAATCGCGGATCTGCCGGTAGCGGCGCTCGCATTCCTTGTCGTCGATGAGGTCGAGCACGCGCGGCACGAGCACGTCTTCGTAGTGGCTGCGGTTGAAGATCGCGAGTTCGCCCGCGGCCGGCACCTGCGCATGCACGCGCCACAGGAAGTCGTGCGCGGCCTCGATCGGCGTGGGCGCCTTGAACGGCACGATGCGCAAGCCGAGCGGATCGACGTCGCGGAACACCGCGCGCACGGTGCCGTCCTTGCCGCTGGTGTCCATCCCCTGCAGCACGAGCAGCACGCGCTTCTTCTGCTGCGTGTGCAGGCGCTCCTGCTGCACGTCGAGCGCCGTCGACACGGCGGTGAGCCGTTCGCGGTCGGCGTCCTTCGAACCCGACGAGAACGGCTTCGCGCCCGGATCGAACGCATCGAGCTTGAATCCGGCAGCTTCCTTCTCGCGCGTGCCGTACGGCACGCGGAAATCGTCGAGCGACGGTTGTTTCGCCATTCGTTCCTCCGTTGGACGGTGTGGTGCGCACGTGCACACGATAACGCATGCACCAAAACGACGGGCCGCCCCGAACAGGTTCGGCGGCGGCCCGTCGTCAAGCGCGGTTCAGGCGCGCGCCCATGTTCAGCCGAGCTTCTTCTTCAGCAGTTCGTTGACCTGCTGCGGATTGGCCTTGCCCTTCGTCGCCTTCATGGCCTGGCCGATCAGCGCGTTGAACGCCTTTTCCTTGCCCGCGCGGAATTCCTCGACCGACTTCGCGTTCGCTGCGAGCACCTCGTCGATGATCGCTTCCAGCGCGCCGGTGTCGGAGATCTGCTTCAGGCCCTTCGCGTCGATGATGCGGTCGGCCGCGCCTTCGTCGGTTGCCTGCTCGTCCCAGATCGTCGCGAAGATTTCCTTCGCGATCTTGTTCGAGATCGTGCCGTCAGCGATGCGCTGCAGCACCAGCGCGAGCTGGGCGGCCGAGACCGGGATCGCGTCGATCTCGATGCCGTCGCGGTTCAGCTGCGACGACACGTCGCCCATCAGCCAGTTCGCGGCGATCTTCGCGTTCGCCGCGCCCGCCTTCGCGACCACCGATTCGAAATACGCGGCCATCGCCTTGCTCGACGTCAGCACGCCCGCGTCGTACGCGGACACGCCATATTGCTCGGCGAAGCGCTGCTGCATCGCGGCCGGCAGCTCGGGCATCCCGGCCTGCACGCGCTCGACCCAGTCCTGGCCGATCACGAGCGGCATCAGGTCGGGATCGGGGAAGTAGCGGTAGTCGTGCGCGTCTTCCTTGCTGCGCATCGAGCGCGTCTCGCGCTTGTCCGGATCGTAGAGGCGCGTTTCCTGCACGACTTCGCCGCCGTCCTCGATCAGCTCGATCTGGCGACGGACCTCGTAGTTGATCGCTTCCTCGAGGAACCGGAACGAGTTCAGGTTCTTGATCTCGGCACGCGTGCCGAACTTCTCCTGGCCGACGGGGCGCACCGACACGTTCGCGTCGCAGCGGAACGAGCCTTCCTGCATGTTGCCGTCGCAGATGCCGAGCCACACGACGAGCGCATGCAGCGCCTTCGCATAGGCCACGGCTTCGGCCGCGCTGCGCATTTCCGGCTCGGTGACGATCTCGAGCAGCGGCGTGCCCGCGCGGTTCAGGTCGATCCCCGTCATCCCGGCGAAGTCTTCATGCAGCGACTTGCCCGCATCTTCCTCGAGGTGCGCGCGGGTCAGGTTGACCGTCTTCTCGTACGCTTCCTTGCCGGCCTTTTCGTTGGCGGGCACCTGGATCGTGATCTGGCCGCCCTGCACGACCGGAATCTCGTACTGGCTGATCTGATAGCCCTTCGGCAGATCGGGGTAGAAATAATTCTTGCGCGCGAAGATGCTGCGCGGCGCGATGGTCGAGCCGATCGCGAGGCCGAAGCGGATCGCGCGCTCGACCGCGCCGCGGTTCAGCACCGGCAGCACGCCCGGCAGCGCCAGGTCGACGGGGCAGGCCTGCGTATTCGGCTCCGCGCCGAACTGCGTCGACGCGCCGGAGAAAATCTTCGAGACGGTCGACAGTTGCGCGTGCGTCTCGAGACCGATGACGACTTCCCATTGAGTAGCCATATTCATGCCTCCCGCCGAGCCGCCTCAAGGGAGGCATGCGCCCCCTCGGGGGGCAGCGAACAAAGTGAGCGTGGGGGCTCATTCCCCACCCCCGCCGGAACTTGCTTGTGCCAGTCGGTCGCGCGCTGGAACGCGTCGGCGACCTGCAGCATCCGGGCTTCGTTGAAATAGTTGCCGATGATCTGCAGGCCGACCGGACGCTTCGCGTTCGCGCCCGCGCCGAAACCGCACGGCACGCTCATGCCGGGCAGGCCGGCGAGGCTCACCGACAGCGTGTAGATATCCGCGAGATACATCTGCACCGGATCGTCGCCCTTCGCGCCGAGATCCCATGCGACCGTCGGCGACGCCGGGCCCATGATGACGTCGCAGGACTTAAACGCTTCCTGGAAATCCTGCGCGATGATGCGGCGGATCTTCTGCGCCTGCAGGTAGTACGCGTCGTAGTAGCCGTGCGACAGCACGTAGGCGCCGACGAGAATCCGGCGCTTCACTTCAGGCCCGAAGCCTTCGGCGCGCGACTTCTTGTACATGTCGAGCAGGTCGCCGTACTGCGCGGCGCGATGGCCGAAGCGCACGCCGTCGAAACGCGACAGGTTCGACGACGCTTCAGCCGGTGCGATCACGTAGTACACGGGGATCGACAGCTCCGTCTTCGGCAGCGATACGGGCACGAGCGTCGCGCCGAGCGCTTCATATTGCTTGAGCGCCGCGTCGATCGATGCGCGCACGTCGTCGGCGAGACCGTCGCCGAAATATTCGTTCGGCAGGCCGATGCGCAGGCCCGCGAGCGGCTTGCCCGCGTCGTTGCCGGCCGCCCACGGCTGGCCGAGGTGGCACGTGAAATCCTCGTCGTCGTGCTCGAGGCTCGTCGAGTCGCGCTCGTCGAAGCCGGCCATCGCGTTCAGCAGCAGCGCGCAGTCGGACGCGCTCTGCGCCATCGGGCCGCCCTGGTCGAGCGACGACGCGAACGCGATCATCCCGTAGCGCGACACGCGGCCGTATGTCGGCTTGATGCCCGTCACGCCCGCGAACGACGCGGGCTGGCGGATCGAGCCGCCGGTGTCGGTGCCGGTCGCGGCCGGCGCGAGGCGCGCGGCGACGGCGGCCGAGCTGCCGCCCGAGCTGCCGCCCGGCACCGCATTGGTGTCCCACGGGTTCTTCACCGCGCCGAACGCCGAGTTCTCGTTGGACGAGCCCATCGCGAACTCGTCCATGTTGGTCTTGCCGAGCGTGACCATGCCGGCCGCCTGCAGGCGGGCGACGACGGTCGCGTCGAACGGGCTCTCGTAGTTCGCGAGCATCTTCGAGCCGGCGGTCGAGCGCCAGCCGCGCGTGACGAACACGTCCTTGTGCGCGATCGGCAAGCCGGTCAGCGCGCCGCCCGCGCCGCGCGCGAGTTCGGCGTCGGCGGCCTTCGCCTGTGCGAGGGTCAGATCGGCGTCGACATGGACGAACGCGTTCAGGTCGCGAGCCGCGTCGATCCGTTTCAGGTAGAGCTGCGCGAGCTCGACGGCCGAGCATTCCTTGGCGGCGAGCGCGGCGCGCAGTTCGGTCAGGCTTTTTGCGTGCATTGAGTGGTTTTCCTGGGAATTCTGGGTCGCGCGCGGCGCAGGGCCGGCGCGCTTGTCAGCGAATGCTTACTCGATCACCTTCGGCACGAGATAGAGGCCGTCCTGGACGGCCGGCGCCGGACGCTGGTTGTCGTCGCGATTGACGACTTCCGTCACGGCGTCGTCACGCAGGCGTTGCGCGACTTCCTGGATCTGTTCGATCGGGTGGGCGAGCGGCGCGATGCCGGCGGTGTCGACCGCCTGCATCCGCTCGACGAGGCCGAAGAATTCGTTGAGCTGGCCGAGCGTATGCTCGGCGTCGGCGTCGGCCATTTCGAGTCGCGCCAGGTGCGCGATGCGTTTCACATCGGTCAGGGTCAGGGCCATGCGATCACCGGAAAAACAAGACTGCGCAACACCTCGAAAACAGCGTTGCGGCGGGGGGTTGGAGGGTGCGATCCCACCCTCAAAAATCGGGGCCGAAGCGGCAAAAATACCGCCCGTTTCGATTCAAATACCGTGAAATTATAAGGTATCATTACGCGTTCGACCCAAACCCGGCAGCCTTTTCCCGCACCGTTTCGCCCCACTTCGGCAAGCCGTGCGTGCTTCGTGCGCCCCCGGTAGACATCACTCGCAGCTTCGTGCGCCGCGGCGGCCGCTTCCGCCACGCTTCCCGAGGCTGTTATTTTTTCCGCTGCCGCCCTCAGCGCTCGCTATGCAGGGCCGGCCCAGAGCGAAACAGGATTCTGAATGTTCGGTTTTTTGCGCAGCTACTTCTCCAACGATCTCGCGATCGACCTCGGCACCGCAAACACCCTGATCTACATGCGCGGCAAGGGCATCGTCCTCGATGAGCCGTCCGTCGTGTCGATTCGCCAGGAAGGCGGCCCCAACGGCAAGAAGACGATCCAGGCGGTCGGCAAGGAAGCCAAGCAGATGCTCGGCAAGGTACCGGGCAACATCGAGGCGATCCGCCCGATGAAGGACGGCGTGATCGCCGACTTCACCGTCACCGAGCAGATGATCAAGCAGTTCATCAAGACGGCGCACGAATCGCGCATGTTCTCCCCGTCGCCGCGCATCATCATCTGCGTGCCGTGCGGCTCGACCCAGGTCGAGCGCCGCGCGATCAAGGAAGCGGCACACGGCGCCGGCGCCTCGCAGGTCTACCTGATCGAGGAGCCGATGGCGGCCGCGATCGGCGCGGGCCTGCCGGTGTCGGAAGCCACGGGCTCGATGGTCGTCGACATCGGCGGCGGCACGACCGAAGTCGGCGTGATCTCGCTCGGCGGCATCGTGTACAAGGGCTCGGTGCGCGTCGGCGGCGACAAGTTCGACGAAGCGATCGTCAACTACATCCGCCGCAACTACGGGATGCTGATCGGCGAACAAACCGCCGAAGCGATCAAGAAGGAGATCGGCTCCGCGTTCCCGGGCTCCGAAGTCAAGGAAATGGAAGTGAAGGGCCGCAACCTGTCGGAAGGCATTCCGCGCAGCTTCACGATCTCCAGCAACGAAATTCTCGAAGCACTGACCGACCCGCTGAACCAGATCGTGTCGTCGGTGAAGATCGCCCTCGAGCAGACGCCGCCGGAACTCGGCGCCGACATCGCCGAGCGCGGGATGATGCTGACGGGCGGCGGCGCACTGCTGCGCGACCTCGATCGCCTGCTCGCGGAAGAAACCGGCCTGCCGGTGCTCGTCGCGGAAGACCCGCTCACGTGCGTCGTGCGCGGCTCGGGCATGGCGCTCGAGCGCATGGACAAGCTGGGCAGCATCTTCTCGTACGAGTGATGGTCTAAGCAGTCCCGTTTGATATGACGCACCCGCGGCGTGGCCGGATCGCTCGTTCAGAACGAACCGCCACGCCGTTTGCGCGTCTGAGCATTATTTAACCGATCACCACGCGCCCGGCGCCGACCATGGAATACAGTCCGCCGCCCCTCTTCAAGCAAGGTCCGCCCGCGCTCGCGCGGCTCATCTTCTTCGTCGCACTCGCGATCGCGCTCCTCGTGTCGGACGCGCGCTTCAGCACGCTCGAAATCGTCCGCGGCGTGCTGGGCACCGTGCTGTACCCGCTGCAGCGCGCAGCGCTCGTGCCGCGCGACCTGTTCATGGGCGCGGCCGACATCGCCGTCACGGGCGCATCGCTGCGCCACGAGAACGACGCGCTGCGCAAGCGCAACCTGCAGTTGTCCACGCAGGCCAACCAGGCCGCCGTGCTCGCGCAGGAGAACGTGCACCTGCGCGCGGTGCTCGAGCTGCGCCAGCACATCGCGACGCAATCGACGCCGGTCGAGATCCAGTACGACACCAGCGACCCGTTCACGCAGAAGATCGTGATCGGGCAGGGTTCGCAGCAGGGCATCCAGGACGGCGCACCGGTCGTCAGCGAAGACGGCGTGATCGGCCAGGTCACGCGCGTGTTCCCGCTGCAGGCCGAAGTCACGCTGATCACCGACCGCGACCTCGCGATTCCCGTGCAGGTGCTGCGCACCGGCCTGCGCAGCGTGATCTACGGCACGCCGAAGGGCGACTCGCTCGACCTGCGCTTCGTGCCGACCAGCTCCGACCTCCTCGTGGGCGACGAACTCGTCACGAGCGGCCTCGACGGCGTCTACCCGCCGGGCCTGCCGGTCGCGAAGGTCGTGCGCGTCGACAAGCTCGCCGACACCGCATTCGCCCGCGTGACCTGCGCGCCGATCGCCGCCGTGCGCGGCGCGCGCCAGATGCTCGTGCTGCACTACCAGAACGACGCCCCGCCGCGCCCGGCCGATCCCGATCCGGCCGCCGACAAGAACGCGAAGGGCGCCAAAAAGGGCGCGAAGGCTGCCGCAAAAAGCGAGAAGGCCGCCGCGAATGCGAAGCCGGCCGCCGCGCCCGCGCCCGGCGCGAAACCCGCGCCGGCTGCGCCTGCCGCTCCGGCAAAGCCCGCCGCCGCACCCGCGAAGCCCGCGGCCGGGCAATCAGGAGCCCAGCGATGAACCGCCCGCAATACATCCTGCAGCCGGTCAACCCGTACTTCATCGTCTTCAGCCTCGCCGCCGCGTTCCTGCTGAACCTGATGCCGTGGGGCCGCCTGCCCGGCGTGCCCGATTTCGTCGCGCTCGTGCTGCTGTTCTGGAACATTCACCAGCCGCGCAAGGTCGGCATGGGTGTCGCGTTCGCGCTCGGCATCCTCATGGACGTGCATGACGCGGGGCTGCTCGGCGAGCATGCGCTCGCCTATACGCTGCTGTCGTACGGCGCGATCACGATCCACCGGCGCGTGCTGTGGATGCCGATCGGCGTGCAGGTGCTGTATGTAACGCCGCTGCTCGTCGTCGCGCAGCTCGTGCCGTTCGTGATCCGCCTCGTGATGGGTGCCGCGTTCCCCGGCTGGCGCTACCTGGTGGACGGCTTCGTCGAGGCCGCGCTGTGGCCGATCGCAAGCCATCTGCTGCTGATGCCGCAACGCCGCCCGGTCGATCCGGACGATACGCGCCCCATCTGAGCCGCGCCGCCGAGACCGACCTTGAATACCCGCCGCCCCCCAGCCTGCCGCGCGCCGTGCGCCGGGGCCGCCCCTCGCCCGCGCCCGCTCGCCGCGCACGGGCCAGATCGAACGTAACCGCATGACCGAATTCAACGACACCCAGCAACAGCTCTCGAGGTTCCGCCTGCGCGTCGCGGCGGCGGGCGTGTTCGTGTTCGTCTGCTTCGGGCTGCTCGCGAGCCGTTTCTTCTACCTGCAGCTGTTCCAGCACGGCAAATACGCGCTGCAGGCCGAGGAAAACCGCATCTCGGTCGCGCCGATCGTGCCGAACCGCGGGATCATCACCGACCGCAACGGCGTCGTCCTCGCGAAGAACTATTCGGCGTATACGCTCGAAATCACGCCGTCGAAGCTCGACGACACGCTCGACAACACGATCGACAAGCTGTCCGAGATCATCCCGATCGACGCGCGCGACCGCCGCCGCTTCAAGAAGCTGCAGGAAGACTCGAAGAACTTCGAGAGCCTGCCGATCCGCACGCGCCTGACCGACGCGGAAGTCGCGCGCTTCACCGCGCAGCGCTTCCGCTTCCCCGGCGTCGACGTGCGCGCGCGGCTGTTCCGCCAGTACCCGCTCGGCATGACGGCCGCGCACGTGATCGGCTACATCGGCCGGATCTCGAAGCGCGACCAGGATCGCATCGACGCGATGAGCGACGACAACGACAGCGATCAGGAAAATTACGATCCGCGTCGCGACGCGAACAACTACAAGGGCACCGACTACATCGGCAAGATCGGCGTCGAGCAGAGCTACGAGACCGAGCTGCATGGCCTGACGGGCTTCGAGGAAGTCGAGGTGACGGCCGGCGGCCGGCCGGTGCGCACGCTGTCGCGCACGCAGGCGACGCCCGGCAACAACCTCGTGCTGTCGCTCGACATCGGGCTGCAGCAGGTCGCCGAGCAGGCGTTCGCCGGCAAGCGCGGCGCGCTTGTCGCGATCGAGCCGAAGACGGGCGACGTGCTCGCGTTCGTGTCGTCGCCGAGCTTCGATCCGAACTCGTTCGTCGACGGCATCGACCAGCAGACCTGGGACGAGCTCAACAACTCTCCCGACAAGCCGCTCCTGAACCGCCCGCTGCACGGCACCTACCCGCCCGGCTCGACCTACAAGCCGTTCATGGCGCTGGCCGGCCTGACGCTCGGCAAGCGCACGCCCGGCTGGGGCTTCCAGGATCCCGGCTACTTCACGTTCGGCGGCCACACGTTCCGCAACGACGTGCGCTCGGGCCAGGGCTGGGTCGACATGAACAAGGCGATCATGGTGTCGAACGACACCTACTTCTACATGCTCGCGCGCGACCTCGGCGTGAATGCCATCGCGAACTTCATGAAGCCGTTCGGTTTCGGCCAGATCACCGGGATCGACATCCAGGGCGAGGCGCGCGGGATCCTGCCGTCGACCGACTGGAAGAAGAAGGCGTTCAAGAAGCCTGCGCAGCAGAAGTGGTTCGACGGCGAAACGATCAGCCTCGGGATCGGCCAGGGCTACAACTCGTTCACGATCCTGCAGCTCGCCCATGCGACCGCGACGCTCGCGGACAACGGGATCGTGATGAAGCCGCACCTCGTGAAGGAAATCGAGGATCCGATCACGCGGGCGCGCCACCTGACCGTGCCGAAGGAAAGCGAAGTGATCCCGCTCAAGCAGTCCGACATCGACGTCGTGAAGCGCGGGATGGAGAACGTGGTCGAAAACCCGTCGGGCACCGCGTACAAGGTGTTCCGCGGCGCCCAGTACCTGGCGGCCGGCAAGACCGGTACCGCACAGGTGTTCTCGTTGCAGGGCTCGAACTACAAGGGCCACCTGCTCGCCGAACACCTGCGCGACCACGCGCTGTTCATCGCGTATGCACCGGTCGACCATCCGCAGATCGCCGTGGCGCTGGTCGTCGAGAACGGCGGCTGGGGGGCGCAGGCCGCGGGCCCGATCGCGCGCCGCGTGCTCGACTTCTACCTCGTCGACCGCCAGAACCCGCAGAGCGAGTCGGCCGCCGTGGCCGCCGCCGCCTCGGCGACCGAGCCGGTGAACGCACCGGTGATCGGCGACGCATCGAAGCCCGCCGTCGTCGCGGCCGGCTTCACCGCGCTGCCGCAACCGGTCCCGCCGAACGCGGCCAGCGCGGCGAACGCCGCATCGGCGCCCGACGCGGCGAGCGCCGCGCAGCCGGCCGACGCCAGCGCCGCCGCGCCGAC
>NZ_CABVLY010000023.1 GCF_902498995.1 Burkholderia anthina | reverse complement strand
CAGCGGCCGCGCCGCGCAAGCCCGCGGCGAAGCGCGTGAAGCCGGCCGGCTCGGCCGCGGCGCGCGCGGCGGCTGCTTCGTCGCCGGCAACCCGTCCGCCGAAACGCTCGACGTGACGCGAACCCGGTAGCAGGTCGATCATGCGGCTCGCGCTCGTTCTGATGGGAGGCGGCGCACGCGCCGCCTACCAGGTCGGCGTGCTGAAGGCGCTGGCCGAGATCGCGCGCGAGGCCGATCCGCACCGGCACACGCTGCCGTTCGCGGTCGTGTGCGGCTCGTCGGCCGGTGCGATCAACGCGACGTCGATCGCAAGCCACGCGGACGATTTTTCGCACGGCGTGCGCCGCCTGCTCGAATTCTGGGAGCCGCTGCGCGCCGACTATGTGTATCGCACCGACTGGCTTGGCATTGCGGCGGCGGGCGCACGGTGGCTCGCGACGATGAGCTTCGGCTGGGCGGCGCGCCGTTCGCCGCGCGGGCTGCTCGACAACGCGCCGCTCGCGCACCTGCTGCAGCGCGAACTGAGTTTCCACCGGATCGAGCAGATGCTCGAGAGCCGCCTGCTGCACGCGCTCTCGATCACGGCGCTCAGCTATTCGAGCGGCCGGCACCTGACCTTCTACCAGGCCGCCGAACCGATCCAGGCCTGGCGGCGCGCGCAGCGCACCGCGCGGCTCGTCGACCTGTCGGCGTCGCACCTGCTCGCGTCGTCCGCCATTCCGTTCGTGTTTCCGGCCGTGCCGCTCGTGCTCGACGGGCAGATCGAGTACTTCGGCGACGGGTCGATCCGGCAGGTCGCGCCGCTGTCGCCGGCGATCCACTTCGGCGCGGACCGGATCGTCGTGATCGGCGCGGCCGATCCGCGTCCCGAGATTCCCGCCGCGAACGGCTCGGGGCTGGTGCGCGGCTATCCGACGCTCGCGCAGATCGGCCAGCAGGTGCTCGCCAGCGTGTTTCTCGATTCGATCGGCTCGGACATCGAGCGGATCGAGCACATCAACCGGATGATCGAGCACCTGCCGCACCAGGTCGAGGTGGACAGCGGCTGGCGGCACGTCGACGTGCTCGCGATCGCGCCGTCCGAGCGCATCGAGCTGATCGCCGCGAAACACCTGAAGCAGATGCCGGCGACGATGCGCGGATTGCTCGGCGCGATCGGCGGCAGCCAGCCTGCCGGCGCGTCGTTCGCGAGCTACCTGTTGTTCGAGGAGGCGTTTACGCGCGAGCTGATCGAGCTCGGCTACCGCGACGGGCGTGCGCAGCGCGAGACGCTGGCCGGCTGGATCGCGCATGCCGACGGCAGCAGCGCGGCGGCGGCCGGCATGTCGCTGGAAGGCGGTCGCGCGGCCGGCGAAATGCGGGTCTGACGCGCACCGAATGCACCCATAGGACGCCATGCTTACAGATGGGTTGCATTTTCGCGACGGTTGCCCGCGACTGATCGCCGCACCGCGGTTGGCGGCGTGCGACCGGGCCGGCGTCTCGGAACGGTCATGTGCGCGTGCTATTATGGCCGCCGCCGTATATACCATATCGAGCAGCCCGCCGGTCCGGCTGCCGCGCGGGAACCCGTCCGGGAGCCGTGTGGCGCAGGGGACGGGCCCGCCAATGAGCCGGCTTGCGCCGGCCCCCACATCAGGCACGCGCAGCCGGTTCCGTTCGAGTGGAGCGGGGCTGCGGCGTGTCACGAGGCGGCAGCGCGGCCGCCGGCTGCCGGACGTGGAATCCGCGTCCGGGGGGCGAATTCACGCGTAAAATTAGAGTCTTGGCTGCAAAAAGCGCGCTCGCGCGCCCACGCGGCAACAGTCACGTTTAGAGAAGTCGCATTGCGCAGAACAGGGGTGGGACCATCATGAACACCATGCTTTATCCGGAACTTTACAGGTCGCTCGAAGCTGTCCGCTGGGACATGGAGAAGGACATTCCGTGGGACAAGTTCGACGCTTCACTGCTCACCGACGAGCAGGCGAAGACGATCAAGATGAACGCGATCACCGAATGGTCGGCGCTGCCCGCGACGGAGATGTTCCTGCGCGACAACCAGCATGACAGCGACTTCTCCGCGTTCATGAGCGTCTGGTTCTTCGAAGAGCAGAAGCACTCGCTCGTGCTGATGGAATACCTGCGCCGCTTCCGCCCGGAAATGGTGCCGACCGAGGAAGAGCTGCATGCCGTGCGCTTCCAGTTCGATCCGGCGCCGCCGCTCGAGACGCTGATGCTGCACTTCTGCGGCGAAATCCGCCTGAACCACTGGTATCGCTGCGCGGCCGACTGGCACACCGAGCCGGTCATCAAGCAGATCTACGAAACGATCTCGCGCGACGAAGCACGTCACGGCGGCGCGTACCTGCGCTACATGAAGAAGGCGCTGAACAACTGCGGCGACGTCGCGCGTGCGGCGTTCGCGAAGATCGGCGTGCTGATGGCGTCGGCGCGTCGCACCGAGAAGCCGCTGCACCCGACCAACCTGCACGTGAACCAGGCGCTGTTCCCGCGCGACACCGTGCAGTCGCGCCTGCCGGATCCGGAATGGCTCGAGCGCTGGCTCGACGAGCAGATCCGCTTCGACGGCGACTGGGAAAAGAAAGTCGTCGACCGGATCCTGCACAACCTGTCGATCCTGTTCGAGCGCACGTTCGCGACCGCGCAGGAGCTGAACCGCTACCGCAAGGAAGTCACCGGCCGCCTGCAGTCCGAAAGTGGCCCGTCGTCGGCCGCGCAACCGGCCTGAGGCCGACAGGCATCGCTCCCGGCGTGAAGTCGCGCCGGTCGCGATCGCCGCGCCGCATCCATGCATGAAGCCCGCCCGGCCATCCGGCGGGCTTTTTATCTGGCGCCGCCGTATTTCGTCGCGACGCGCATCGCTTACTCCACCCGACCTCCGTCATGCCCGCTACCTTCGAACGCAAGCTGATCACCCGCGACGCCCTCGTTGCCCTGCGCGCGTCGCTGACTTCGCCCGTCGTGTTCACGAACGGCGTGTTCGACATCCTGCACCGCGGTCACGTCACGTATCTCGCCGACGCCCGGGCGCTCGGCGCGTGCCTGATCGTCGGCGTGAACAGCGATGCGTCGGTGCGCATGCTCGGCAAGGGCGACGACCGTCCGATCAACCGCGAGGAAGACCGGATGGCGCTGCTCGCGGCGCTGGAAAGCGTCGACTGGGTCGTGAAGTTCGAGGAGAAGACCCCCGTGTCGCTGATCGATGCCGTTCGCCCGGACATTCTCGTGAAGGGCGGCGACTACGACATGGACGCGCTGCCGGAGTCGGCACTGGTGCGCGGCTGGGGCGGGCGGGCGCTCGCGATTCCGTTCGAGCACGACCGCTCGACCACGGCGCTGCTGAAGAAGGTGCGCGCGCAGCAGTCCTGACGCGGGTGTCGCGCCGTCAGGGCGCGGAGGCCGCGAGCGGCTCGGCCGTGACGGCCGGCGCGGCGATCGGGCCGCCGATCACGGGTTGATCGCTCGCCTGCGCGAGCGGCGTCGCGCGCAGCGCGTCGGGCTGTACCTGCCGGGACAGCACGCCCGGTTCGCGCGGGCCCGCTGCCGGCAGCGGCCAGAACACGCCGCGCACCAGCACGAACGCGAGCAGGTTGGCGAGAAAGAGAACAGCGATCAGCCAGCGCAGCATCGTCGATACTCCTCGTCGTTGGTCAGTCGTTCCACCACCATTCAGTCCCGTCGGGCCGGCCGTCTGGCCGGCTTTTTCATTGCGGCCGACGGATCGTTCGCGGCGGCCCGGCCGCGTGTGCGCGCTGCCGTGTGCATCCGTCTGCATGGGGGCAGGCCCGCCGTCATCGTGGCGAAACCCGCGGCACGGGCTTTCGGCCGTGCCGCCGGCGCGATGCCGGCCGCTTTCCGTCAATCCTGCGCCGCCGTTTCCGCGGCAATCAGCGCGAGTCCCGACAGGATCAGCGCGTCGTGCCGCGTATGCGGCAGCGGCAGCGCACGCGCGACGTCGTCGGCCGCGCCGCCGGCCAGCACGAGCCGAACCGGCGCCTGCCATGCCTCGGCGAGATCGCGCCACGCGCGCTCGATCAGCCCCGCCTGCGCATACAGGCAGCCGGCCGACAGCGAGCGCGGCGTATCGACCTGGAACGGTTCGGCCTGCGCGCCCGCGAGCAGCCCGCTCGCGATGTCGGTGGTGAGCGTCGGCAACTGCGCGGTGTGCGTGCCGAGCGCGCGCATCATCAGCGCCCAGCCCGGCGCGATCAGCCCGCCGGTGAAGCGGCCGTCCGCACGCAGTGCCTCGAGCGTCGTCGCGGTGCCGAATGTGGCAATCAGCACGTGTTCGTCCGGGAACGCCGCGCGCGCGCCGATCAGGCCGGCCCAGCGGTCGCTGCCGAGCTGTTCGGGCGTCGTATAGCCGTTCGTCACGCCGCACTGCACGGGACGCGAGCGTATCGTCGTGCGCGGCAGGCTCGGCCAGCGTGCGTCGAGCAATGCGTCCAGTCGCGCGGCCACGTCGGCGCCCGCGACGTTCGAGATCCAGGCGCCGCGCGGACGCGGCAGGCTCGACCAGTCGGGATCGGCGCCGCCGTCACGCGTATGGCTGAACGCGCCCGTGTCGACGAGCGTGCGCTGCGCGTCGGCGAGCGCCCACTTGATCCGGCTGTTGCCGGCGTCGATCAGCAGATGCGGTTCGCTCATTGTGCTTCGCGCAGCGACACGTCGCCGGCCGCGATCGCTTGCATGCCGTCCGGCGTGTCGAGCAGCAGCTGGCCGGTTGCGTCGATGCCCGTCGCGATGCCGCGCACGCGTTCGACGCCCTGTTCGAGCAGCACGACTTCGCGCCCTGCGTACGCGTGCAGCGCGTGCCAGCGCGGCAGGAACGGTGCGAGCCCGTCGGTCCCGAACTGCGCGAGCGCGGGTGTCAGGGCGTTCAGTGCGGCGGCGAGCGTGTCGGTGAGGTTCGCCGATGCGCACGCGGTCGACAGCGCGGCCGGCGGCAACCCGCTCGCGAGCGTCGCTTCGCGCGCGCGCAGCGCGTCGACCTGCGCGGCGACGGCTTCCGCGCCGCGCACGTTGATGCCGAAGCCGATCACGACGGCGGTCGCGTTGGCGGCGGTCCAGACGGTTTCGATCAGGATTCCGGCGAGCTTGCCGACGATGCGCGGCGTGCCGTCGTCGGTGGCCGTCAGCAGCAGGTCGTTCGGCCATTTGAGCGCGACGCGCGTGCCGGCGTCGAGCGGCAGCGCCGCGAGCCCTTCCGCGAGCGCGACGCCGATCGCGATGCTCAGGCCGCCGAGCGCGTCGACGGGGCGCGGCACGATGCAGCCGACCGAGCACAGCAGCGCGTTGCCGGGCTGCGCGAACCACGGACGGCCTTGCCGGCCGCGGCCGGCCGTCTGCTCGAACGCGACGCGCACGAGCGGCGCGGGCAGCGCGTTCGCGATGCGCGGCAGCGCCTTGAGGCGGGTCGCGACGTCGGCGTTGGTCGAGCCAGTGGCGGCGACGATATCGAGCGGCCACGCGCGCGGCGCGGCATCCAGGTGCGCCTCGAGCCGGTTGCGCGCGATGTGCGCGTCGCCGGAATCGGGCGTGTCGGAGGAGGTGGGGGCGTTCATGGGGGCTATTGTAGCGACAGGGGGCGGCGGTGCGTGCCGAGCAGCGCCGAGGCTGCCATGTTGCCCGTCCGCACACGTCGATCCGTCACCGGGTACTGCGTCGGGCATCCCGCGCGCGATCGCGGGATGCCCGATGTGTCAGGCCGCCGCGGTTCAGCCGGCCGCCGCGCGCCGCCATCCCGTCACGGCGCCACCACCGGATGCTTCAACGCATGCGCGGTCTCGATCCACTGCGCGTGGAATTCGTCCGCATCGGGCTTGAGCCCCAGCTCGCCGTTGCGATACGCCATTGCGAGCGTCTGCACGGCTTCCGGCAACTCGTGTTCCGCCGCACGGCGATACAGCGCGAGCGCGCGCGCCTCGTCGCGCGGCACGCCGCTGCCGTCGCGGTACGCGTTCGCGAGCATGAAGTCCGCGGCCGGGATGTCCGCACGCGATGCGAGATCGAACCAGTGCGCGGCCTGCACGGGATCGGCGGCGGTGCCGTAGCCGCTGCGATAGATCAGCCCGAGGTAATACGCGGCCGCCGGATCGCCATGCCCGGCTGCTTCGCCGAGCAGGGCGCGGGCGCGCGCATAGTCCTTCGGGATGTCGCTGCTGCCGAGCAGCAGCGCCTTGCCGAGCGCGAGCTGCGCACGCCGCGCGGCCGGCGTGTCCGCCTTCCCGTCGTCCTGCACGGCGGTCTCGAGCCAGCCGCGCCCTTCATCGCGCAGCCCCGGCTCGCGCGCATCGACGAGCGCGATGCCGAGCGCCGCCTGCGCGTCGCCCGACCCGCGCCGCGCGAGGGTGCGCAATTGCGCGAGCGCATGCGGCTCGACGGCCTGCGTGACCATTGCCTGCCACTCGTCGAGCTGCGCGGCGCTCGGCGCGGGGCCGGTCGCGCGCCAGCCGGTCGCCGCCGCGGCGACCGCGACAGTCACGGCGGTTGCCGCGAGCAGCGCGGCCGGCGGGAGTTTCGCGCGCAGCAGGCGCCGCGCGGCGGCGGCGAAGCCGGCTTCGGCCGGCCGCATCGTCCGGATCGGTTGCATCACGGGTCTCATGGTCATTGCGTCAGGTCGATCTCGTAGACGGCGAGGTTCTTGCCGGAGCCGTCGTCGGCCGCGACCTGCGTGATGCCGGTCAGCCCGGCCGACGTGGCGTCGCCGAGCCGGTTGGGCGCCGACGCGAACTGCACGTGCGCGACCGAGCTCGCGAGCTTCGTGAAGCGCCAGCTGCGCTGCGCGCCGTCGGCCGCGCGCGTGATCTTGCCGCGCTGCTTCACGAACGCGATCAGCACGTCGCGGTTCGCGTCGGGCGACGCGAAGATCGTCTTGCTGCCGTCGAGGCCCGGGAAGTTGCCGCCGCCGCTCGCGCGGTAGTTGTTGGTCGCGACGATGAACTGCGCGTTCGCGTCGATCGGCGCGCCCTTGTACGTCAGGTTCCTGATCCGGCTGCCGACGGGCTGCGTGACGTCGATCTCGTATGCGAGATCGGCGGACGTGAACATGTCGAAGTTGTAGCCGGGGAAGCTGCTGACGAGCGGCTGCACGGTCGCCTTGGTCGGGTCGATCGTATTGAAGCGCTTCGCGGCCGTCTCGAGCCAGTTCTTCACGTCGGCGCCGCTCACCTTCACCGCGTACACGGTGTTCGGATACAGGTACAGGTCGGCCGCGTTGTTGATCGCGAGCGCGCCCGGCGCGACGTCGGTGTAGTCGCTGCCGCCGCCGAAGCCGCTCTTGAACGGCGCGCTGACCGACAGCACCGGCAGCGACGCGTATTGCGGCAGGTTCGCCTGCACGTAGGTCCGCACGTAGTCGGCCTGCGCCTCGTTGACGATCTGGATCGCACCCGGATCGCCGACGTCCGCGAAGTACGAGTTCATCCGGTAGTCGGTCGAGCCGATCGGCGTCTTCACGTAGTCGATGGTCGCCTGGTGTTCGGCGGCGATCGCGGCGGACACCGACGGATCGGCGGCGACGTAGCTCTTGTCGGCGTTCTGGATCGGCCGCGCCTCGACGGTCGTCTGCGACTTGTCGACGCTCCATGCCTTGCCGTCGAACTTCAGGCCGAGCTTGATCACGCCGAGATGCTTGCCCCAGTAGTTCGCCATCACGGTCGGCACGCCGTTGACGGTGCCCTTCACCTTGTCGACGCCCGGCAGGTTGAACTGCGTGACCGTGCTGTTCGCGTCCGGGAACACCTGGTGCGAGTGGCCGATCAGCATCGCGTCGATGCCGGGCACCTTCGACAGCCACCAGCTGCCGTTTTCCATCGTCGGCGAATACGCGGCGTCGTCGAGGCCGCCGTGCGAGATCGCGACGACGAGATCGGCGCCCTTCGCGCGCATCTCCGGAATGTACTTCTCGGCCGCTTCCTTCAGGCCCGTCGTGTAGACCTTGCCGTCGAGCCAGCGCTTGTCCCAGCTCATGATCGCGGGCGGCGTGAAGCCGATGATGCCGATCTTCACCGGCGCGCTGACCGTCGTGCCGTCCGGCGCGACGGCCGTCACCGTGCGGGTCAGGATCGTGTACGGCGTGAACAGCGGTGCGTTGGTCTTCGCGCTGATCACGTTCGAGAGCACCTGCGGGAAGTTCGGGCCCGCGCACTTCTTCTGCTGCGCGGGGGCCGGCAGCCCGTCGACGTCGAACGTGTTGCCGGTCACCTGCGACAGGTACGGCAGCCCGTAGTTGAACTCGTGGTTGCCGATCCCGCCGCCGTCGAACTTCGCGGCGTTCATCACCTTGTAGATCGCGAGCGTCTGGTCGCAGCCGACCGGCTTCACGAGCGCCTGGTAGTCCGACAGCGCGGTGCCCTGGATCGTGTCGCCGTTGTCGAGCAGCAGCGTGTTCGGGTATTGCGCACGCGCCTGCGCGATCAGCGTCGACACGCGTTCGAAGCCGAGCGAGTCGTCCGCGGCGAGCTTGAAATAGTCGTACGACAGCACGTTGGTGTGCAGGTCGGTCGTCTCGAGCAGCGCGAGCGTGGCGGTCGTGCCGGCGGGGGCCTGGGCCTGCGGCTGCGACGATGACGGCGAGGCGACGTCGTCGCCGCCGCAACCGGCGAGGGCGAAGGCGAGGCTGGCGAGCGCGGCGGCGCCGGTCACGCGGCGGCGGGAAAGCGGGGGGAGACGCATCGATTGTCCTGTTCGGTGTTCTGTTCTATGAGTCGCGACGAATCGCGAGGCGCGCCGCGAGATGGCGGCGCGGGCGCCGACGGCCTGAAGTGCGGCGCGTGAGAGTATCGAAAGGAAACATGACGGAAGAATGAAAGGTGGGCGCGCGGCGAACGATGCGGCGGTCCGTGGCGGGTGTCGACGCCTGCCGCTCCCGGCCGCGCGCCCTGACGGAAATCCTCACGTCGCGGCGCCGGACGGTTCGCTACAATGGCCGCTGTCATCCTTTTGCAAACAACCCGCCTTTGGACTTCGAGACTCCTCCCGGCCTGTCGGTCGACGCCGGCGGTCAGGGCCAGACGGTGCGCCTGTACGGCCAATGGACTGCGCTCGCGCTCGCGCGCAATCGCGGCGCGGTTGCGCGCCGCGTTGCGGGCATCGCGTCCGGGCGCGTGAGCGAATGGGATCTGTCGGGTATCGAACGGCTCGACCACGTCGGCGGTCAGGCGCTGTGGCGCGTATGGGGCCGCAAGCTGCCGGACGGTGTCGCGCTGAGCGCGACGCAGCGCACCATCTTCGAGCGCATCGAACGCCTCGACAGCGAGCGCGAGGCGCCCGAGCGCATCGTGCGCGTCGATCCCGTCACGCGGCTCGGCCAGACGATCTTCTCGTTCGGCGAACACCTGCAGGGCGGCATCGCGATGTTCGGCCTCGTGATCCTCGACGCGCTGTCGGTGCTGCGCCGCCCGCAGACGATGCCGTGGAAGGAAACGTCGGCGAACATCTACAGCGCCGGCGCGCAGGCGCTGCCGATCACCGCGCTGGTCGCGTTCCTGATCGGCATCGTGCTCAGCTATCTGTCCGCACAGCAGTTGCAGATGTTCGGCGCGAACCGCTACATCGTGAACATCCTCGGGCTGTCGGTGATCCGCGAGCTCGGGCCCGTGCTGTCGGCGATCCTCGTCGCGGGCCGCTCCGGGTCGGCGATCACCGCGCAGATCGGCGTGATGCGCGTGACCGAGGAGCTCGACGCGATGCGCGTGATGGGCATCCCGCACGGGCTGCGGCTGATCCTGCCGCGCGTGCTCGCGCTGGGTGTCGCGATGCCGCTGCTCGTGATGTGGACCAACATCATCGCGCTGACGGGCGGCGCGCTTGCCGCGAAGATGGTGCTCGGCATCGACGTCAATTACTTCGTGCGCTCGCTGCCGGGCGTCGTGCCGATCGCGAATCTGTACATCGGCGTCGGCAAGGGCGTCGTGTTCGGCATGCTGATCGCGCTGGTCGCGTGCCATTTCGGTTTCCGGATCAAGGCGAACTCGCAGAGCCTCGGCCAGGGGACGACGACGTCGGTCGTCACGTCGATCACGATCGTGATCCTGGCCGACGCCGTGTTCGCGATCCTGTTCCAGAACGTGGGGCTCGGATGAACGCGTCGAAAGAAACGGCGGCCGATGCCGCGGTGGCCGGTGCCGCGACTGCCCATGCGGCGGCCGTCGGCGCCGGATCGGCCGGCCCGCCGCCGGCCGCCGAGGTGCACGGCGACGACCTCGTGATCGAGGTGCGCAACCTGACCAAGCGCTACGGGCGCAACGTCGTTCACCAGAAGCTCGATTTCGACGTGCGGCGCGGCGAGATCGTGGCGGTCGTCGGCGGCTCGGGTTCGGGCAAGACGACGCTGGTGCGGCAGATTCTCGGCCTGGAGCGGCCGACGTCGGGCACGATCAAGGTGTTCGGCCAAGACACGTCGACGATCGACGACGCGAGCGCGCGGATGATGCGCACGCGTTCCGGGATGCTGTTCCAGCAGGGCGCGCTGTTCTCGTCGATGACGGTGTTCGACAACGTCGCGCAGCCGTTGCGCGAGCTCGGCCGCGTGCCGCCCGACCTGCTGCACGACATCGTGATGCTGAAGCTCGAGATGGTCGGGCTGCCGTGCAAGCACGCGTCGAAGATGCCGGCTGCGCTGTCGGGCGGGATGATCAAGCGGGTCGGCATCGCGCGCGCGATCGCGCTCGAGCCCGAGCTGCTGTTTCTCGACGAGCCGACCGCCGGGCTCGACCCGCAGGCCTCCGACGAATTCGTCGAGCTGATCGCGACGCTGCACCGCACGCTCGGGCTGACGGTCGTGATGGTGACGCACGATCTCGACACGATGGTCGCGCTGTCGACGCGCGTGGCGGTGCTGGCCGACCGCAAGGTGCTGGTCGCAGCACCCGTCGAGGAGGTCGCGAACGTCGACCATCCGTTCATCCACGAATATTTCCTGGGGCTGCGCGGGCGCCGCGCCCTGCAGGCGCTGCCGCCCGAGCGGCGCGCGAAGCTGCCGAAGGCGGCCCTCGAACCGGCGCTGTCCAGCGTCGAGCTGTAACCGGCAAGGACAAGGAACCCTCCGATGGAAAACAAATCACATGCGTTCTGGGCCGGCCTGTTCACGATCGCGCTGACGCTGGCGATCGCGGGCACCGTGTTCTGGTTCAACGTCGACCGCACCGTGCGCGTGCCGTACGACCTGCTCGCGCGCACCAACGTGACGGGCCTGTTCCCCGATGCGGCCGTGCGCTTTCGCGGCCTCGACGTCGGCAAGGTGCAGTCGATCGGCTTCGATCGCACGCATCCGGGGCAGATCCGGATCCGGATCATGGTCGACCACGACGCGCCGATCACGCAGTCGACCTACGGCAGTCTCGGCTTCCAGGGCGTGACGGGCATCGCGTTCGTGCAGCTCGAGGATACGGGGCGCGACCTTGCGCCGTTGCCGTCGTCGCCGAAGGCGATCGCGCAGATCCCGATGCGGCCGAGCCTGTTCGACCAGATCCAGGAGCGCGGCGACGTACTGCTGCGGCAGCTCGAGCAGGCCGCGAAAAGCGCGAATGCGCTGATGTCGCCGGAGATGCGCGAACAGCTGCGCGCGACGGCCGAAAGCCTGCAGCACGCGGCGGACGGGGCGACGACGCTGTCGAAGCAGCTTGCGCCGGCGGTGGCCGCGCTGCCGGAGACGATGCACGAAGTGAATCGCACGATGGCGTCGGCCAACACGCTGCTGCAGCCGAACGGGCCGCTCGTGTCGAACCTGAACAAGGCCGGCACGGCCGCGGAGCAGGTCGGCATCACGCTGAACGATCTCAACGCGCGCGTGCAGTACGACACGCTGCCGCGCTTCAATGCGCTGGCGGGCACCGTCGGCGACGCGTCGCGGCAATTGAAGGACGTTGCCGGTGAACTTGGCCGCAACCCGAGCAGTCTGTTGTTCGGTTCGCCCGGCTCCGCGCCCGGGCCCGGCGAAGCGGGCTTCGTCTGGCCGAGTGCGACGGCCGGGCAGTAACGCCCATCGAAACCGGAAACATCATGCAGGATCACGCCATGCCACGAATTCTTGATCGCGCGCTGCGGCCGGCCGCAGCCGCGCTCGCGGTGCTGACGCTCGCGCTCGCCGCCGGCTGTGCCGGCAACAATGCCGCGCTGTCGAACGTTCGCTACGACCTCGGGCCGGCCGCGCCGGTCGTGACGGCCGGCACCGGCCCCGCGCTGAAGGTGCTCGACGTCGCCGCGCCCGACGGGCTCGACTCGGACAAGTTCGTCTACCGCCTCGCGTACGCGGATGCGCAGCGCATGGCCGTCTATCGCGACAGCCGCTGGACCGCGCCGCCCGCGCAGTTGCTCACGCAGCGGCTGCGCGGCGCATTGTCGTCGCGCGGCGCGGTGCTCGAAGGCTCCGACGGCGTACGCGCGCCGACGCTGAAGGTCGACCTGAACGAATTCGAGCAGGTGTTCGACGGGCAGTCGCAGAGTCATGGCGCGGTCACCGCGCGCGCGACGCTGATGCAGGACGGCAAGGTGCTCGGCCAGCGCACCTTCGTCGCGCGCGCGCCGTCGAGCACGCCCGATGCGGCCGGCGGCGCGCGTGCGCTCGCGGCCGCGAGCGACGAGCTCGTGTCGCAGATCGCCGCCTGGGTCGGCGTGCAGGCGTACGCGGGCACGCCGTGACGCGCGACGCGCGCTCGCGATGAACGCGCCGGACACGCATCGCGCGTCGTCGCTGGCGCGCCAGGCGTTTGCCGCCTACGCGGCGCTCGTCGTCTATGCGTCGCTGTATCCGTTCGACGGCTGGGTGTCGCTCGGCATCGGGCCGTTCGACTACCTGCTCGCGCCGATGCAGCGCTACGTGACCGCGTTCGACGTGGTCACCAACGTGCTCGGCTACATGCCGTTCGGCGCACTCGGCGTGCTCGCGCTGCATCCGCGCTGGCGCGGGGTGGCCGCGACGCTGATCGTCAGCGTGCTGGGCGTGCTGCTGTCGGGATCGATGGAAGCGCTGCAGACCTACCTGCCGACGCGCGTCGCGTCGAATCTCGATCTCGCGGCCAACGCGCTCGGCGCGCTGCTCGGCGCGGCGCTCGCGGCACCCGCCACCGGTGCGCTGCTCGATCGCGGCGCGCTGCGCCGGCTGCGTTTCGCGTGGTTCGAAACCGACGGCTCGACGCCGCTGCTGCTCGCGGGGCTGTGGCCGTTCGCGATCCTCTTTCCGTCGCCGTTCCTGTTCGGCATCGGCGACTGGCCGGCCGCGCTGTGGGAGCGTGTCGACGGATCGATGCAGGACGCGCTGCTCGCGTGGCTGCCGGCCGTGTGGCAGGTGAGCCAGTGGCCCGAGCGCGTCGACGGCTGGCTGTCCGATTCCGCATGGGAAGCCGTGCTCGGCGGGCTGATGCTGTTCGCCGTGCTGGCGATCGCGTCGCTCGCGATGCGCGCCGCCGCCCCGCGCGTGCGGCTCCTGATCGCGTTCGTCGTCGCGACGCTCGTGCTGAAGGCGGCCGCCACATTCATGCAGTCGACCACCGGCCTCGTCGTCGTGTGGGCGACGCCCGGCGCGCGGCTCGGCATCGAGCTCGGCTTCGCGGCGGCGCTGATCGCGTTGCGCGTGCCGGCCGCGTGGCGCGCCATGCTCGCGGCGCTCGCGCTGCTGGCCGGCGTGGCGCTCGTCAACCTGCTGCCGGTCAATCCGTTCTTCGACTTCACGCTGTCGGGCTGGCGGCAGGGCCGCTACGTGCACTTCAACAGCATCGCGCGCTGGCTCGCGTGGATGTGGCCCTATGCGGCGCTGATCTGGCTCGGCCTGCGCGTCGAGCGCGCGTGGCTGCCCGCGGCGGCGCGGCGCTGACGCGGCGATTCCGGCGGGGCGGCCGCGGCTCGGTCGCGGGCAGCGGCGCGCGCTGCTCGTTATAATCGTCCGCATCCTCGATTGCACGGCACCGCGGCAATCGCCCCTCTTTTCGCCCGGCACCGCGCCGGGCCGCACGTCACCATCATGGATTCCTACTACCAGCACCACGTTTTCTTCTGCCTGAACCAGCGCGATCCGGGCGCCGAGCGTCCGAGCTGCGCGCAATGCGATGCGCAGACCATGCAGGAATACGCGAAAAAGCGCGTGAAGGAACTCGGCCTCGCGGGCCCCGGCAAGGTCCGCATCAACAAGGCCGGCTGCCTCGACCGCTGCGAGGAAGGGCCCGTGATGGTCGTGTATCCGGAAGGCACGTGGTACACGTACGTCGACCAGGCCGACATCGACGAGATCGTCGAATCGCACCTGCGCGACGGCAAGGTCGTCGACCGCCTGAAGATCTGAGCGGGCCGGCCGAATGAACGTTCATACGCAGAAGTCGCTGATCGCCGGCCCGGTCGGGCAGATCGAAATCGCGGTCGACGTGCCGGATGCCGTGCGCGAAGGCCGCGCCGCGCCGCGCGGCATCGCGCTCGTCGCGCATCCGCATCCGCTGTTCGGCGGCACGATGGACAATAAGGTCGCACAAACGCTTGCGCGCACGCTCGTCCAGCTCGACTACGTGGTGTACCGGTCGAACTTCCGCGGCGTCGGCGCGACCGAAGGCGTGCACGACAACGGCATCGGCGAAGCGGACGACCTGCTCGCGGTGCTCGCGCACATGCGCGCGCAGCCGGCCTATGCGGACCTGCCGCTCGTGCTCGCGGGCTTCTCGTTCGGCACCTTCGTGCTGTCGCACGTCGCGAAGCGGTTGCGCGACGCGGGCGAGGCGATCGAGCGGATGGTGTTCGTCGGCACGGCCGCGAGCCGCTGGCAAGTCGCCGACGTGCCGGAGAACACGCTCGTGATCCACGGCGAAACCGACGACACGGTGCCGATCGCGTCGGTGTACGACTGGGCGCGGCCGCAGGAGCTGCCGGTCGTCGTGATCCCCGGCGCCGAGCATTTCTTCCATCGCAAGCTGCACGTGCTGAAGCGCATCATCGTCGACGCGTGGCGTTGATCCGCTGAACCGGGCGGCGCCGATGCCGCCGCCCGTCGCGTGGCGCGTTGCCCGACGGCTACACGCCGCACGGCAGCCGGTCGTACCGGGTTTCGGCACGGTCGCACCGGCTGTCCGCCACGCGGCGCAACCCGACTTGCACACTGCCTGCGCACGCCTTTCGCACGGCTTCGATCGCCATCGCCGGCCGTGAAGCCGCGCTATCCTCTGGAAGCCGATGCGCGCCCGCCCGGCGCACGGTTCGCGAAAGTGCTGTTCGCGGCCACGTATAATGGCCGCATTTCGCGTCGCCCGCGGCCCGGCTGGGCCCATGCGGCGCTCGTTTCGCCGCCTGTCCGCCCGCTCGCGACGGCCGCGAACCGAACGCGTCCGCACGAGTCCAACCGGCGCGTTTCACGTCGCCCGACGAAGTCGGGCGAATGGCCGAAACGCCCGCCGCCTTGCCGTTCAACCCTGCGCGTTTCGCGCCGCACTTTCTGCCATCAGCCTGAATCGATCATGCGTCTGTCACCCCAAGGCCTCAAGTCCCTCGCTTCTTCCATCGCCTTTGGCACCGCCGCGCGCAACGTCGCGCTGGGCGTGATGCTGCCTGTCGCGCTCGCGTCGACGATCGTCGTCGCCGAGGCGAAGCCGGCCGCCAAGGCCCGGGCCGCGCATGCGGCGCCCGCCGCCGAGCAGTTCACCGGCGCGCCCGCGACCTTCATGCCGGGCGCGGTGCCGCCGCCGGGCGTGAACGCGCGTTCGTGGGTGCTCGTCGATGCGACGAGCAACACGGTGCTCGCGTCGGGCAACGCCGACGAACGCGTCGAGCCCGCGTCGCTGACGAAGCTGATGACGGCCTACCTGGTGTTCGAGGCGCTCGACAAGAAGAAGATCTCGATGGAGCAGATCGTCACGCCGAGCGATGCGGTGCGCCGTGTCGGCCACGACGAGTCGCGCATGTTCATCGAGGCGAACAAGCCGGTGTCGGTGCACGACCTCGTGTACGGGATGATCATCCAGTCGGGTAACGACGCGGCGATCGCGCTGGCCGAACTGGTCGGCGGCAGCGAAGGGCAGTTCGTCACGATGATGAACGACGAGGCCGCGCGCCTCGGCATGAAGGGCACGCACTTCGCCGACGTGAACGGCATGCCCGACCCGAACCACTACACGACGGCCGGCGACCTCGCGAAGCTGTCCGCGCACCTGATCCGCGATTTTCCGCAGTACTACAGCATCTTCTCGGAGAAGGAATTCAAGTACAACAACATCCGCCAGGGCAACCGCAACCGGCTGCTGTGGCTGGATCCGACGGTCGACGGCCTGAAGACGGGCCATACGCAAGCGGCCGGCTACTGCCTGATCGCATCGGCCAAGCGCGCGATCCCGGGCGTCGACGGCCAGCGCCGCCTGGTGTCGGTGATGATGGGCGAGCAGAAGGAAGGCGAGCGTACGCAGGACAGCATGAAGATGCTGAACTACGGCTATAGCGCGTTCGATGCGGTGCGCCTGTTCAAGGGCGGCCAGGCGATGTCGACGCCGCGCATCTACAAGGGCAAGGAAAACACCGTGCAGGTCGGCGTGAAGAGCGACCAGTGGGCGACCGTGCCGCGCGGCCTCGGCGACAAGGTCAAGACGGAAGTCGACGTGAACGCGCCGCTGATCGCGCCGCTCGCGGAAGGCCAGCAGGTCGGCACCGTGAAGATCGTCGCCGACGGCAAGACGCTGTCGGAGTTCCCGGTCGTCGCGCTGCAGGCCGTGCCGGAAGCGGGTATCTTCGGACGTATCTGGGACTCGATCCTGCTGATGTTCAGCAAGAAGAAGTAAGCGCGACGGGCCTTTGTTTTTACGACTTCATCCCCATCTGGTATAGCCATGAGCCAAGCCGAATTCGAACCGATCGTCTACCTCAGCGTGTCGTCGCAGGAGGAGCTGGTGCCGCTGTCGCAGGCCCGTGTTCCGGTGCTCGACCGCGGGTTCATCTTCGGCGATGGCGTGTATGAAGTCGTGCCCGTTTATGCGCATGACGGCGCGCACGTGCCGTTCCGGATCGAACAGCATCTGGACCGGCTCGCGCGCAGCCTGAAGAAGATCGGCATCGACAACCCGCACGACGCGGCCGGCTGGCGCGCGCTGATCGAGCGCGTGCTCGCCGCGAACGCGGAAGGCCTCGTCGACGGCAACGCGCTCGTCTACCTGCAGGTGACGCGCGGTGTCGCGAAGCGCGGCCACGCGTTCCCGCCGAATGCGGTGCCGACGGTGTTCGCGATGACGAGCCCGTTGCGCCTGCCGCCGGACGAAGAGCGCGCGCAGGGCGTGCGTTGCGTGACGGCCGAGGATCGTCGCTGGCTGCATTGCGACATCAAGTCGGTTTCGCTGCTCGGCAACGTGCTGATGGCGCAGCATGCGGCCGAACACGATGCGTTCGAGACGATTCAGCTGCGCGACGGCAACCTGACCGAAGGTTCGTCGTCGAACGTGTGGATCGTGAAGAACGGCGAACTGATGGCGCCGCCGCGCAGCAACAAGATCCTCGAAGGGATCCGCTACGCGCTGGTCGAGCAGTTGGCCGACGAGTGCGGGATTTCGTTCGTCGCGCGCGAGATCAGCGAGGTCGAGCTGCGCTCGGCCGACGAAATCATGATCACGTCGGCCACGAAGGAAATCCTGCCCGTCACGTCGCTCGACGATCTGCCCGTGAAGGGCGGCAAGTCGGGCCCCGTATTCGCGGCGTTGTACGACGCGTACCAGCGCGCGAAAGCGCGCGAGTTTGAACAGTTTGACCTAACCCGGAGAAAGTGATGAGCGAACCGACCAAAACCATCGAGGTCACCGGCGCGATCGATACCCGGAAGGAGTCGCTGCTGGAGTTTCCGTGCGATTTCCCGATCAAGATCATGGGCAAGGCGCACCCGGAATTCAAGGACACGATCTTCAAGGTCGTGGCCGTTCACGACAACGAGATCGACGTCGAGAAGATCGAAGAGCGCGCATCGAGCGGCGGTAACTACACCGGCCTCACGATCACCGTGCGCGCGACGAGCCAGGAGCAGCTCGACAACATCTACCGCGCACTGACCGGCCATCCGATGGTCAAAGTCGTGCTCTAAGCCCTTTCCAACCGCCTTCCTGCGCGCACTCGGCGGGGGTCTTCCCCGCCGCGCGCCGCGCGTCCAGCTCGTCGCACAGCAGCTTGAACTTGGCGACTTCCTCGAGAATCCACGTCCTGAACGCCTGCACGCGCGGCGTGTTCAGAAGCGGCGGCGGACACACGAAAAAATAGTGCCACGGGCTCGGCCCGTCGATGTCGAACAGGCGCACGAGGCGTCCGTCGAGCAGGTCGTGCACCGCGAGCGAGCGGCGTATCAGCGCGATGCCCTGGCCGTCGATCGCGGCCAGCAGCAGGTTCGACGAATCCTGGTACAGAATCCCGCGTTTCGGCTCGGTCAGCGTGTCGAGCCCTGCCGCGTCGAACCACGGCCGCCACAGCTCGTCGTCCGAGCGCAGCAGGTTGTAGTGCACGAGATCGGCCGGCGTTTGCGGCAGCTTGCCGCCGTTCAGCGTCGGCGCGCAGGCCGGAAAGAACACCTCTTCGAACAGCGGCTCGACGTGCAGCCCCGGATAGTTGCCGAAGCCGAAGCGGATTGCGAGGTCGACGTCGTCGCGCGCGAAATCGGTCAGCGTGTTGGTCGACTGCAGTTCGACGTCGATTTCCGGATGCCGCTCGATGAACGTGCCGATGCGCGGCGTGACGAAGCGGGCGGCGAACGACGACAGCATCGACACCACCAGCCGCCGGTCGCGATCGCTCGCGCGCACTTCGCGCGTCGCGTCTGACAGCATCATCAGCGCGGTGCGTACCTGCTGCGCGTAGCGCATGCCGGCGCCGGTCAGGCACAGCCGCTTGCCGTTGCGCGTGAACAGCTGCACGCCCAGCTCCTCCTCGAGCGCGCGCACCTGGTGGCTGACCGCGCCGTGCGTGACGAACAGCTCGTCGGCGGCGCGGGAGAAATTCTCGTGACGGGCAGCGGCTTCGAACGCGCGAATCGCATTCAGCGCAGGGAGCTGGCGGAGGTCCATTTGCTAATTTTCCTCACATCGACGTGAAAATTGGTCGTTTGGTCGGGCGCCTTTAAGTGACTACGATTGTAGCCATCGAAGCACTTATTGGCGGAGTCGATCATGCAAGAAATTTCCTCAAGCATCACGTTCGAAATTCCTACTGGCGAAACCGTGCCGATGCGGGTGCAACGCAGCACGCGCCTGACGGTTCAATGCGGGCCCGTCTGGGCGACGCGCAGCAACGACGTCGAAGACTACTTCCTGGTCGACGGCGACACGCTCAAGCTGCGCCGCGGCGAGCGGCTGTGGCTCAGCGCGGAAAGCGGGCACGGCGCGCACGTCGCGTTCTCGGTGTCGCGGCCGCCCGCGGAAGTCGCGCTCAGCGGGCTCGCACGGCTGCGCAATCGCGTGAGCGCGCTGCTTCACGATGGCTGGCGCACCGTCTGACAGACCTTTCGTCCGACGGATCCGCGCGATCCGTCCCCTTCCAGGGCCGGCGAGACCCATGGGTTTTCGGTAAACTACCGCCCATGTCCGTCTCGCCGGTTTTCATCGTGCCCACGCCTGTTGCCGTTTCCGAATCGCCCGCCGGATCCCCGGTTCAGCCCGTATCGCCGGTCATCGTGCGCTGGCGGGGCAGCGAGGCCTACGAGACGAGCTTCGACGCGATGCGCGCGTTCACCGACACGCGCACGGCCGACACCGGCGACGAAATCTGGGTCGTCGAGCATCCGCCCGTCTACACGCTCGGCCAGGCCGGCGACCCGGCCCACCTGCTGGTGGCCGACAGCGGCGTGCCGCTCGTGAAGGTCGACCGCGGCGGACAAATCACCTACCACGGCCCCGGCCAGATCGTCGTCTACCTGCTGCTGGACCTGCGCCGGCGCAAGCTGATGGTGCGCACGCTCGTGACGAAGATCGAGGAGGCCGTGATCGAAACCCTCGCGGCGTATAATCTCGCTTCGGTCCGCAAGGCGGGCGCGCCGGGAATCTACGTGGCATCCGGCATGCACGAAGGCGCGAAAATCGCGGCCCTCGGCCTGAAGATCCGTAACGGTTGCAGCTATCACGGGCTGAGCCTGAACGTGAAGATGGATCTGCGCCCGTTTCTTGCGATCAACCCGTGCGGCTATGCCGGACTGGAAACCGTCGACATGGCGAGCCTCGAGGTTGCCGCCGACTGGAACGACGTCGCCCACACACTGGTGGGTCGTCTGATTGCCAACCTCGATGGCGAATCCGCGGCCGCCGACAAGCCGCAGGCACTGGAACATTCGAATGACTGACGTTACCGCTTCTCCCGCACCGGCCGATTCGGCCGCGACCCCGGCCTACGATCCGACCGCCAAGCAGAAGGCGCAGGCGAAGACGGCGCGCATCCCGATCAAGGTCATTCCGATCGAGAAGCTGAAGAAGCCGGAGTGGATCCGCGTGAAGGCGGCCACCGGCAGTTCGCGTTTCAACGAGATCAAGACGATCCTGCGCGAGCACAACCTGCACACCGTGTGCGAGGAAGCGAGCTGCCCGAACATCGGCGAATGCTTCGGCAAGGGCACCGCGACGTTCATGATCATGGGCGACAAGTGCACGCGCCGCTGCCCGTTCTGCGACGTCGGCCACGGCCGTCCCGATCCGCTCGACGCCGACGAACCGAAGAACCTCGCGCGCACGATCGCGGCGCTGAAGCTCAAGTACGTGGTGATCACGAGCGTCGACCGCGACGACCTGCGCGACGGCGGTGCGGCCCACTTCGTCGAGTGCATCCGCGAAGTGCGCGAGCAGTCGCCGGAAACGCGCATCGAGATCCTGACGCCGGACTTCCGCGGCCGTCTCGACCGTGCGATCTCGATCCTGAACGCGGCGCCGCCCGACGTGATGAACCACAATCTCGAAACGGTGCCGCGCCTGTACAAGGAAGCGCGCCCGGGTTCGGACTACGCGCACTCGCTGAAGCTCTTGAAGGACTTCAAGGCGCTGCATCCGGACGTCGCGACGAAGTCGGGGCTGATGGTCGGCCTCGGCGAAACGGAAGAGGAAATCCTGCAGGTGATGCGCGACCTGCGCGCGCACGACGTCGACATGCTGACGATCGGCCAGTACCTGCAGCCGTCGGAGCACCACCTGCCGGTGCGTGCATACGTGCATCCGGATACGTTCAAGATGTACGAGGAAGAGGCGTACAAGATGGGCTTCACGCACGCGGCCGTCGGTGCGATGGTGCGGTCGAGCTATCACGCCGATCTGCAGGCGCATGGGGCTGGGGTGGTCTGAGCACCGCATTCGCCTCCATCTGCAGACGTCCTGCAGTCGAAAAAGCCCGCAGCGATGCGGGCTTTTTCGTTGGCGTGGCCGCTGCCCGCGTCCCCGCACGACAATCGCCACCCGACCGGACGCGCGATCCAATCGAGCATGGAAAGCAAAGCTGAAACATCATCGATAGCTTCGCAGGATAAGTTCGCTCCCGCCGCGCGCAAAGCTCGTAAAGTCGGCTCTCCCGCAGCAATGCCCGCATTCGAAGGAGAGCCGCATGTCCCGTTTCAGCTTCATCCGCCGCGCCGTCGTCGCGCTGACCGCCTTTGCCGCGCTCGGCGCGGCGCACGCCGAATCGCGCGAGGTCGTGATCGCGTACCAGGACATGGTCGTGCCGTGGCGCTACGCGCAGGCGAGCGGTGAAGTCGAAAAGGCGACCGGCTACAAGGTCACGTTCCGCAAGCTCGACAGCGGCGCCGACGTGATCCGCGCGCTCGCGTCGGGCTCCGTGCAGCTCGGCGAAGCCGGCTCCAGCCCGATCGCGGCAGGCCTGTCGCAGGGGCTCGACATCTCGCTGTTCTGGGTGCTCGACAACATCAACGACGCCGAGGCGCTCGTCGCGCGCAACGGCTCGGGCGTGACCAGCATCGCCGGGCTGAAGGGCAAGAAGATCGGCGTGCCGTTCGTGTCGACGTCGCATTTCCATACGCTCGTCGCGCTGCAGGCCGCGGGCGTCAATCCGAACGACGTGAAGATCGTCAACCTGCGTCCGCCCGAAGTCGCGGCCGCATGGGCGCGCGGCGACATCGACGCGACCTACATCTGGGATCCGGTGCTCGCGAAGGTCAAGCAGTCGGGCACGGTGCTGACGACGTCGGGCCGGGTCGCGAAGGAAAGCGGCAAGGCGACCTTCGACGGCTTCGTCGTGAGCCGCAAGTTCGCGCGCGAGAACCCGGCGTTCGTCGCGGGCTTCGTGAAGGTGCTCGCATCGGCCGACGCCGATTACCGTGCGCACGCGGCTGCGTGGAAGGTCGGCTCGCCGCAGGTCGCGGCGGTCGCGAAGGTGTCTGGCGCGAACGCGCAGGACGTGCCGGCGAGCCTCGCGCTCTACGCATTCCCGACGCCGGCCGAGCAGGCGTCGCCGACGTGGCTCGGCGGTGGCGCGCAGTCGGGCGCCGCGAAGTCGCTCGCGGCCACCGCCGCGTTCCTGAAATCGCAGGGCACGATCCAGACGGTGCTCGCCGATTACTCGGTCGGCGTCGATCCGCAGTTCGTGCAGAAGGCCGCGCGCTGAGCGCGGCCATTCGGACAACTCGGGAAACTCATCGCGGAGCCCACGATCATGAGCATGCTGGAAGTCCGTCAGGTATCGGTCTCCTATCCGGGCGAGCGCGGCCGGCCGACGACGCAGGCGCTCGCGCGCGTCGACCTGCGCATCGCGTCCGGTGAATTCGTCGTCGCGCTCGGCGCGTCCGGGTGCGGGAAGACGACGCTGCTGAACTGCATGGCCGGCTTCGTCGCGCCGACGACGGGCGACGTGCGCGTCGACGGCGTGCCGGTCACGGGCCCCGGTGCCGATCGCGGCGTCGTGTTCCAGAAATACGCGCTGCTGCCGTGGCTCGACGTGCTCGAGAACGTTGCGCTCGGGCTGCGCTTCGCGCGCGTGTCGAAGGCCGAACGCGATGCACGGGCGCGCGAGATGCTCGCGCTCGTCGGGCTCGAGCGCCATGCGCATGCGCGCGTGTACGAACTGTCCGGCGGGATGCAGCAGCGCGTCGGCATCGCGCGGGCGCTCGCGAGCGATCCGCGCGTGCTGCTGATGGACGAGCCGATGGGCGCGCTCGACGCGATGACGCGCGGCACGATGCAGGCGCTCGTGCTCGACGTGTGGGCGCGCACCGGCAAGACGGTGTTCTTCATCACGCACGACGTCGAGGAGGCGCTGTTCCTCGCGACGCGTCTCGTCGTGATGACGCCCGGGCCGGGGCGTATCGCGGAGACGTTCGAGCTGCCGTTCGCGCGGCGCTACGTCGAATCGCGCGATGCGCGCGCGGTGAAGTCGTCGCCGGATTTCATCGCGTGGCGCGAGCGGCTGATCGCGTATCTGCATCGCGACGAGCCGGTCGGGGAGACGGTGTGATGCGCGAGTTCGCGCGGCAGGGCACGTCCGTCGGGCGCGGCCGGATCAGTACTTTGCACAGGCAGGACGACATGAGCATGCAGGATTCCTGGGCGGCCGATCGAGCGGCCGCCGGGTTCGGAGAAAACGAGCGCGGCACGCAGCGGCGCGATGCAACGCGCCCGGCGCGCGCGTCGCATCGCTACCGGTTGCCGGGGCAGGGGAAGACGGCGGCCTTGAGCGCGGCGACGGTCGCGGCGCTGGCGGTGCTGTGGTGGGTCGCGACGCATCTGCAGTGGCTGCCGCCGCTGTTCCTGCCCGCGCCGGAAGCGGTGTGGACGGCGTTCGTCGACGCGTGGCACGGCCGCATTCAGGGCGGCCTGCCGTTGTCCGAGCATCTGATGTGGAGCGCCGCGCGCGTGTTCGGCGCGTTCGCGCTCGCGACCGCGATCGGCGTGCCGGCCGGTATCCTGATGGGCGTGAGCCGCATCGCGCGCGGCGTGCTCGATCCGCTGCTGGAGTTCTACCGGCCGCTGCCGCCGCTCGCGTACCTGCCGCTCGTCGTGATCTGGTTCGGCATCGACGAAACGGCGAAGCTGGTCGTGATCTTCCTCGCGTGCTTCGCGCCGATCGCGATGGCGGCGCGCGCCGGCGTGCGCGCGGCGACGATCGAGCAGATCAACGCCGCGTATTCGCTCGGCGGCAGCTTCGCGCAGATCGTGCGCCACGTCGTGCTGCCGGCCGCGCTGCCGGAAATCCTCACCGGGCTGCGGATCGCGATCGGCTTCGGCTGGACGACGCTCGTCGCGGCCGAGATGGTCGCCGCGACGGCCGGGCTCGGGCAGATGGTGCTCAATGCATCGAGCTTCCTGCGCACCGATATCGTCGTGATGGGGATCCTGATCATCGGCGCGATCGCGTGGCTGTTCGATCTCGCGATGCGCTGGGTCGAGCGGCGGGTGGTGCCGTGGAAGGGGCGTGGTTGACGGGGCGTGGTTGAAGGGGCGGAATAACGCAGAAGCGGGGCGGTGCATGTACGCCGTCTCCGCCCGTCCCGCCTGTCGCCTCAATCCCCCATCGCCACCCCTTCGCGCCGCGGATCCGCTCCGCCGAACCACACCGTCTGTCCCTGCACGTTCAACCGCTGAATCCCCTGCAGTCCCGAGTTCATCTCGACGAGCTTCACGTCATGCCCGCGGCCCTTCAGCCCCTCGACGAGCGCATCCGATACGCGTCCGCGCTCGAGCTGCGTCGGCCCGTTCATCGACCCGAAGTTCGGCAGCGCGATCGCCTGCTGCATCGTCATCCCCCAGTCGAGCACGCCGATCAGCGCCTTCGCGACGTGGTTGATGATCGCGGGGCCGCCGGCCGAACCGACGATCATCGTCACCTGCTTCGTCTTCTGGTCGAACACCAGCTCGGGCGACATCGCCGAGCGCGGCCGCTTGCCGGGCTGCACGCGGTTCGCGACCGGCCGGCCGTTCTCGCTCGATACAAACGAGAAATCGGTGAGCTGGTTGTTCAGCATGAAGCCGCGCACCATCAGCCGCGAACCGAACGCGTCCTCGATGCTCGTCGTCATCGACAGCGCCTGGCCGTAGCGATCGACGATCGCGATGTCGGACGTCGACGGCAATTCGGGGCTGCGGTCGTCGGCCATCGCGAGCGTCGCGCCCTGCGGCGTGCCTGCCTGCGCCACGCCCATGCTGGTGTCGCCGATCAGGCGCGCGCGCTGCGCGAGATAGGTCTGGTCGGTGAGGCTCGCCCAGCTGCCGCCCGGCAGCGGCACGAAATCGGGATCGGCGACGTAGCGCGCGCGGTCCGCATACGCGAGGCGCCCGGCCTCGCTGAACAGGTGCGCGGCGAACGGCGTCGGCTCGTAGCCGAGCTCGGTGCGTACCGGCTTCTGCACGCCGATCTGCTGCCAGTCGGGCATCGCCTGGAGGATGCCGAGCATCTGCGCGATCGCGAGGCCGCCCGACGACGGCGGCGGCATCCCGCAGACGACCGAGCGCCGGTAATCGGTACACAGCGGCGCACGTACCTTCGCCTTGTAGCGTGCGAGATCCTGCAGCGACAGCAGGCCCGGATTGGTCGGATGCTTGCGCACCTTCGCGACGATGTCGCGCGCGATCGCGCCGGTGTAGAACGCATTCGCGCCGCGGTCGGCGACCTGGCGCAGCACGGTCGCGAGCGCGGGGTTCTTCAGCACCGTGCCGGCCGCCTTCGGCGTGCCGTCCCTGTTGTAGAAGTACGCACGCGCGGCCGGATCGCTGCTCAGGTACTTGTCGTTCGCGATCAGCATCGCCAGGCGCGGGCTGATCGTGAAGCCGTGCTCGGCGAGCCGGATCGCGGGCTGGAACAGCCGGCGCCACGGCAGCTTGCCGTGCGCGCGGTGCGCGGCGTCGAGCATCCGAAGCACGCCCGGCGTGCCGACCGAACGCCCGCCGACGACACCTTCGTAGAACCCCATCGGCTGGCCGGTCGGCCCGTAGAACAGGCGATCGGTCGCGGCGGCCGGCGCGGTTTCGCGGCCGTCGTACGCTTGCGTTGCCTTGCCGTCGAAGTACAGCATGAACGCACCGCCGCCGAGCCCCGACGATTGCGGTTCGACGAGCGCGAGCACCATCTGCGTCGCGATCGCCGCGTCGATCGCGGTGCCGCCGGCCTTCAGCATGTCGTAGCCGGCCTGCGTCGCGAGCGGGTTCGCGGCCGCGATCATGAAGTGCTGCGAGGTCCAGCCCGGCTTGTCGGTCCAGCCGGACGACAGTTCGGGTGCGTGAACGCCGGGCAGCGGCACCGCGGCGCCCGACGCGGCGGCAACCGGGACGACGGCGCCCGACGGCGCGGACGGGGACGTGCAGCCGGCGTTGAACGTGACGAGCGCGACGAGCGCGAGCGCGGCGACGAGCGTCGGAGGACGCGAATGCGGACGAATCCGGTCGGACATTGAACCCTCGGCAGCTGTGAAATCGAAGGGGGCGCCGGCGCGGCACGCGCCGTGCGCACGCGGCGCGCTATTGTCGCCGCACGGCCTGCGGATTGTCATCAGACAAGAAACCCTGACGCAGCCCGCCGGGCCCGCCCCGGCCGGTCTTTCCGGCCTGTTCGAGGATGAACTCTATGAACGTCGACGTGGCGCGCGTGTGATGCCGGTTCGGCATGTACAGCATGTACATATGCGTGCCGAAGATGCTGAGGCGGTACGCATCGAGCGACGTGACGACGGTGCCGTGCCGGATGTCGTCCTGCATCACGTAGTCGGGCACGATGCCGACACCGATCCCGCCGAGGATCGCCTGACGCAGGAACAGGAAGTTCTCCGAAATCAGCGTGGGTTCGAGCAGCACCTCGTGGCGCTCGTCGCCGAGATACGCGGCGATTCTGAGCTGCCGCCCCATCACCGTCGCGGTGACGACCGGCGCGGCGGCCAGCGCGCCGAGGCTCGCCGGCATCCCGTGCGCGGCCGCGAACGCAGCCGACGCGCACGCGACGTAGCGCACCGCGCCCATGTCGCGCGCGACGAGGTTCTGCGGCGGCTCCGGCATCACGCGCACCGCGATGTCGATCTCGTCGCGCATCAGGTCTTCCACGCGATTCTCGAACACCACGTCGAGCACGATGCCCGGATGCAGCCGCTTGAACGCGAGCAGCCAGTCGGACATCACCATCTGCCCGTAGCCGCTCGGCACCGACAGCCGCACGCGGCCCTGCAGGTCCTGGCCGAGCGTCGTCACCGATTCCTGCGCGGCGAGCAGTTCGTTGCGGATGCGCCGGCCGTGCTCGTACAGCTTCAACCCGATCTCGGTCGGCTCGATGCGTCGCGTCGTGCGCCGCACGAGTTGCTGGCCGATCGAGCGCTCGAGCTGGTTCAGCCGGTAGCTGACGTTCGCGCGGCTCATCTTGAGCCGCTGCGCGGCCTTGCTCAGGTTGCCCGCGTCGAGGATCTCGACGAGCAGCGTCAACGCGTTCAGGTCCATCCCCGGTGTCTCCTGATCCGTCCCGCTTAACGGTCCGAAAGCATTCAATGTCAAGTCAGACTTGACAGCTTGTAAAGGCGCGCGGGAATTGTCAATGATTCTCGATCAATCGAGAATCGAGTCATGCCCGGCAACCACGCCGGATCGTTTTCCGCGCCGCGCGGGCCCCGATCGGGAACCGGCCCTGCCGGCCGGTCCCGCGGCCCGCGCGCGGCGCACCGCACTGGAGACACGATGAATTCCACCGCTTCCCCCGCCAGCCCTGCGGCCGGCACCGTCACGCGCGAACGGCGCGACAAGGTGCTCGTCGTCACGATCGACCATCCGCCCGTCAATGCGCTGTCCGCCGACGTGCGGTGCGGCCTCGCCGACGCGCTCGAGGCCGCGCAGGCCGACGACGCGATCCGCACGGTGCTGATCGTCGGCGCCGGCCGCAACTTCATCGCGGGTGCCGACATCCGCGAATTCGGCAAGCCGCCGGTGCCGCCGTCGCTGCCCGACGTGTGCGAGCGGATCGAGTCGAGCGCGAAGCCGGTGGTGGTCGCGCTGCACGGCGCGACGCTCGGCGGCGGCCTCGAGGTCGCGCTCGCCGCGCATTACCGGCTCGCGGTGCCCGGCGCGAAGCTCGGCCTGCCCGAAGTCACGCTCGGCCTGCTGCCCGGCGCCGGCGGCACGCAGCGCGCGTCGCGCCTGATCGGCGCGAAGGCCGCGCTCGACCTGATGCTGACGGGGCGCCACGCGAGCGCCGACGAAGCGCTCGCGCTCGGCCTCGTCGATCGCGTCGCGCACAGCGACGACACGCTCGCCGAAGGGCTCGCCTACGCGCAGGAACTCGTGTCGCTCGGTGCGCCGGTGCGCCGCACGCGCGATGCGCAGGGCCTCGCGGATCGCGCGGCCGCGCAGGCCGCGATCGACGCGGCGCGCGCCGAACTGCCGAAGAAGTCGCGTGGCCTCTTCTCGCCGGCGAAGATCGTCGATGCGGTCGAGGCCGCGCTCACGCAGCCGTTCGACGCCGGGATGAAGCTCGAACGCAGCCTGTTCCTGCAATGCCTCGACAGCCCGCAGCGCGCGGGCCTTGTGCATGCGTTCTTCGCGGAACGCGAAGCCGCGAAGGCGCCCGAGGCGCGCCGCGCGAGCGCGCGTCCGGTCGAGCGGATCGGCGTGGTCGGCGGCGGCACGATGGGCGCGGGCATCGCGGTCGCGGCGCTCGACGCCGGGCTGCCGGTGACGATGATCGAGCGCGACGAGGCATCGCTCGCGCGCGGCCGCGCGCATGTCGAGAAGGTGTACGACGGCCTCGTCGCGAAGGGCCGCATGACGCCGGCCGCGCATGCGGCGCGGCTCGCGCGCTTCAAGGGCAGCACGTCGTACGACGCGCTCGCGCAGGCCGACGTCGTGATCGAGGCCGTGTTCGAGGACATGGCCGTCAAGCAGGCGGTGTTCGCCGAGCTCGCGCGCGTGTGCAAGCCGGGCGCGGTGCTCGCGACCAACACGTCGTATCTCGACATCGACGAGCTGGCGGCCAGCACCGACCGGCCGGGCGACGTGATCGGCCTGCATTTCTTCTCGCCGGCCAACGTGATGAAGCTGCTCGAAATCGTCGTGCCGGCGCGCGTGAGTGCGGACGTCGTCGCGACCGCGTTCGCGCTCGCGAAGCAGTTGAAGAAGACGCCGGTGCGCGCGGGCGTGTGCGACGGCTTCATCGGCAACCGGATCCTCGCCGTCTACCGCACCGCGGCCGACTACCTGATGGAAGACGGCGCGTCGCCTTACCAGATCGATCGCGCGGTGCGCGGATTCGGCTTCCCGATGGGACCGTTCCAGGTCGTCGATCTCGCGGGCGGCGACATCGGCTGGGCGACCCGCAAGCGCCGCGCGGCGACGCGCGACCCGCGCGCGCGCTACGTCGGGATTTCCGACCGGCTGTGCGAGCGCGGCTGGTTCGGGCAGAAGACCGGGCGCGGCTATTACCTGTACCCGGACGGCGCACGCGTCGGCACACCGGACCCGGAAGTCGACGCAATCGTCGCCGACGAGCGCGCGAAGAAGGGCATCACGCCGCGCGAATTCAGCGACGACGAGATCCTGCGCCGCTACCTCGCCGCGATGATCAACGAAGGCGCGAACGTCGTGCACGAGAAGATCGCGCTGCGCCCGCTCGACGTCGACGCGGTGTTCCTGTACGGCTACGGCTTCCCGCGCTATCGCGGCGGCCCGATGCACTACGCGGACACCGTCGGCCTCGCGAACGTGCTCGCCGACATCCGCGCGTTCGCGAAAGAGGATCCGCTGTTCTGGACGCCTTCGCCGCTCATCGTCGAGCTGGTCGAGCGCGGCGCGGATTTCGCGAGCCTGAACCGCGTCGACTGAACGCCCAACGCATTCGCAACGGACTCACGATGGACCTCAATTTCACGCCCGAAGAGGAAGCGTTCCGCGCAGACGTGCAGCGCTTCCTGCAAGCCGAGCTGCCCGAGCGCACCGCGCGCAAGGTGAAGGGCGGCCTGCATCTGACGCGCGACGACATGCGCGAATGGCACGCGATCCTCAATGCGCGCGGCTGGCTCGCGAGCCACTGGCCGCGCGAATACGGTGGCCCCGGCTGGAGCGTCGCGCAGAAGTTCCTGTTCGACAACGAATGCGCGCTTGCGGGTGCGCCGCGCATCGTCCCGTTCGGCGTGAACATGCTCGGGCCCGTGCTGATCAAGTACGGCAACGACGCGCAGCAGCGTCACTGGCTGCCGCGCATTCTCGACGGCACCGACTGGTGGTGCCAGGGCTATTCGGAGCCGGGCGCCGGCTCCGATCTCGCATCGGTGAAGACGAGCGCGGTGCGCGACGGCAATCACTACGTCGTGAACGGCCAGAAGACGTGGACCACGCTCGGCCACTACGCGAACATGATCTTCTGCCTCGTGCGCACCGCAACCGACGTGCGCAAGCAGGAAGGCATCAGCTTCCTGCTGATCGACATGAACACGCCGGGCGTCGAGGTCCGCCCGATCATCACGCTCGACGGCGAGCACGAAGTGAACGAGGTGTTCTTCACCGACGTGCGTGTGCCCGTGGAGAACCTCGTCGGCGAAGAGAACCGCGGCTGGACCTACGCGAAATACCTGCTCACGTACGAGCGCACCAATATCGCGGGAATCGGCTTCTCGACGGCCGCGCTCGACCGGTTGCGCGCGGTGGCCGCGAAGGTCACGAAGAACGGCCGGCCGCTCGCGGACGATCCGTTCTTCGCGGCACGCGTCGCGCGGGTCGAGATCGAGCTCGAGAACATGCGCACGACCAACCTGCGCGTGCTGGCCGCGGTCGCGGGCGGTGGCGTGCCGGGCGCGGAAAGCTCGATGCTGAAGATCCGCGGCACGCAGATCCGCCAGGAGATCACCGCGCTGATGCGGCGCGCGATGGGGCCGTATGCGCAGCCGTTCGTCGAGGAAGCATTCGATGCCGATTACGACGGCGAACCGGTCGGCCCGGACGAAGCCACGAGCGCCGCGCAGCAGTATTTCAACAACCGCAAGCTGTCGATCTTTGGCGGTTCGAACGAGATCCAGAAGAACATCATCGCGAAGATGATGCTCGGGCTGTAACGAGGGACGCGACGATGGATTTCCAGCACACAGAAGACCGCCGGATGCTGACGGACACGTTGAACCGCTTCATCGCCGAACAGTATGCGTTCCCGGTGCGCGATCGCATCGCGCAGTCGGCCGAAGGTTTCGATCGCGCGATGTGGCAGCGCTTTGCCGAACTCGGCACCGTCGGCGCGCTGTTTTCGGAAGCCGACGGCGGCTTCGGCGGCGCGGGCTTCGACATCGCCGTGGTGTTCGAATGCCTCGGGCGCGGGCTCGTCGTCGAGCCGTTCCTCGGCGCGCTGCTCGCGGGCCGTGCGCTGTCGCTCGCCGGCGGCGCCGCGCATCGCGACCGGCTGGCCGCGCTGATCGACGGCAGCGCGAGTGCCGCATTCGCGCATGACGAGCCGGGCTCGCACTACGAACTGACGACCGTGCGCACGCGCGCCGAGCGCTCGGGCGACGGCTGGGTGCTGACCGGTGCGAAGGGCGTCGTCGACCAGGCTGCGCAGGCGGCGTTCTTCGTCGTCAGCGCGCGCGTGTCCGGTGAGGACGACGATGCGGCCGGCATCGGCCTGTTCGTCGTGCCGGCCGATGCTCCGGGCGTATCGCTGCGCGACTACAAGAAGATCGACGGCGGCCGCGCGGCCGAAGTGCGCTTCGAACGCGTCGCGCTGCCGGCCGATGCCGCGCTCGGCGAGCACGATGGCGAGGCAGGCGCGGCGCTGCTCGAACGCGTGCTCGGCTACGGGCTGCTCGCGCTGTCGGCGGAGGCGCTCGGCGCGATGGACGTCGCGAAGGAGGCGACGCTCGAGTATCTGCGCACGCGCAAACAGTTCGGGGTCCCGATCGGCAGCTTCCAGGCGCTGCAGCACCGGATGGCCGATCTGCTGCTGGAAGTCGAACAGGCGCGCTCGGCCGTGATCAACGCGGCCGCGCAGCTCGATGCGCCGCGCGCGGTGCGCGAACGCGCGCTCGCGGCGGCGAAGTACACGATCGGCCGGATCGGCACGCTGGTTGCCGAGGAGAGCATCCAGCTGCACGGCGGGATCGGGATGACGTGGGAGCTGCCGCTGTCGCACTACGCGAAGCGCCTCGTGATGATCGATCACCAGCTCGGCGACGAGGATCATCACCTCGCGCGCTATATCGCGCTGTCGAAACAGTAACAACGATCGACGCGAATGGAGGAGACAAGGATGACGAACGAACCGCGCGCGTTGCCGCTCGCCGGCGTGAAGGTGCTCGATTTCTCGCGCGTGCTCGCGGGCCCGTGGTGCGCGATGGTGCTCGCCGATTTCGGTGCGGAGGTGATCAAGGTCGAGCATCCGGCGCGCGGCGACGACACGCGCGACTGGGGGCTGCGGGTCGGCGACACCGAGACGACGTACTTCAACAGTGTGAACCGCAGCAAGCGCTCGATCTGCATCGACCTGCAGACCGAGGCAGGGCAGCGCATCGCGCGCGAGCTGGCCGCGCAGGCCGACGTGCTGATCCACAACTTCAAGTTCGGCGGCGCGGAAAAGCTCGGGCTCGGCTACGACGCGCTGGCCGAGCTGAATCCGCGGCTCGTGCATTGCGCGATCTCGGGCTACGACCGCTCGGGCCCGGAGGCCGCGCGGCCCGGCTACGATCTCGTCGTGCAGGGCGAGGCCGGGCTGATGGCGCTGAACGGCGAGGCCGACCAGCCGCCGCTGAAGTTCGGCGTCGCGGCGGTCGACCTGTTCACCGGCATGTATTCGGCGCAGGCGATTCTCGCCGCGCTGTACGAACGTCATGCGACGGGGCGCGGCCGGCGCATCGAGATGGCGCTGTTCGACTGCGGGCTGATGATCACCGCGTACTACGGGCTCGACGCGCTGCTCACGGGCGAGGATCCGCCGCGCTACGGCAATGCGCATCCGTCGATCGTCCCGTACGGCGTGTTCGACGCGGCCGACGGCCCGCTCGTGATCACGGTCGGCAACAACACGCAGTTCGCGCGATTCTGCGACGTGATCGAGCGGCCCGACCTTGCCGCGGACGCACGCTTCAAGACCAACCTCGGCCGCTCGCAGAACCGCGCCGACCTGCTCCCCGAAATCCGCCGCGCACTCGCGCGCCGGCCGCGCGCGACGCTGCTCGCGGCGCTCGCCGGCGCGGGCATTCCGTGCGGCGAAGTGCTCGGGCTGCATGACGCGCTGACGTCGGAGCGCGCGACGCGCGCGGGGCTCGTCACGCGGCAGCCGCACCCGGTCGCGGGCGGCGTCGACGTGCTTGCGCCGCCGTATCGGTTCGACGGCGCGCGCCTGCCGGTGCGGGGCGCGCCGCCGGTGCTCGGCGCGGATACGGATGCGGTGCTCGGCGGCTGGCTCGGGCTGTCGGCCGACGAGGTGGCGCGGCTGCGGGCGGATCGCGTCGTGTAAGTCGTTTTTTTGCCGCCGCGGCGCGGGCGGAGCAGTCGACGCGCCGGCCATCCATAAGACACGCCTCGCTACGACGAGGAGATCGCCCTGCGGGGACTGGAGCTGAGCGCTGAGGCGCCAGCTCCGGTCGACCGCGAAGCATGGGACCAGATGCGAAGCATGGGGCCGGAGTAAGTGCTGAAGCACTAACACCGGCCGACATAAGCGCTGAAGCGCCAACTCTGGTCGACCGCGAAGCATGGGACCAGAGTAAGCGCTGAAGCGCCAACTCTGGTCGACAGGAGACACCATGGAGCTTTCCGTCATCGAATCGGTCACGGCACGCCGTGACTATCAGCAGCTCGTGCGTGCGCGGCGCCGCTTCAGCTTCACGCTGACGGCGCTGATGATCGCCACGTACTACGGCTTCATCCTGCTCGTCGCGCTCGCGCCGCACGTGCTCGCCGCGCCGCTGTACCGCGGCGCGACGATAACGGTCGGGATCGCCGCGGGCGTTGCGATCATCGTGGTCGCAATCGGCCTGACCGCGTGCTACGTGCTGCGCGCGAACCGTGCGTTCGACCGCCGCGTCGACGCAATCCTGCAGCGTTCGTGACGGAGGCCGACATGCGACTGACCGCGATTGCGCCCGCCGCGCTTGCCATTCCCCTTGTTCTCTTTTCAGCCACCGCACACGCCGTATCCGTCGCGGGCCCGATGCCCGACAAGGTCGAACTGAACCCGGTCGCGATCGGGATGTTCTTCGCGTTCGTGTTCGCGACGCTCGCGCTCACGCGCTGGGCCGCGCGCCGCACGCGCTCGACGCGCGACTTCTACACGGCCGGCGGCGGCATCACCGGGCTGCAGAACGGGCTCGCGATCGCGGGCGACTACATGTCGGCCGCGTCGTTCCTCGGGCTGTCCGGCATGGTGTTCATGTTCGGCTTCGACGGGCTGATCTACTCGATCGGCTTCCTCGTCGGCTGGCCGTTCGTGATGTTCCTGATCGCCGAGCCGCTGCGCAACCTCGGCAAGTTCACGTTCGTCGACGTCGTCGCATATCGCTTCGCACAGCGGCCGATCCGGCTGCTCACGTCGGCGAATTCGCTGACCATCGTCGTGCTGTACCTGGTCGTGCAGATGGTCGGGGCCGGCAAGCTGATCCAGCTGCTGTTCGGGCTGTCGTACGGCACGGCCGAGCTGATCGTCGGCGTGCTGATGGTCGTCTACGTATTCTTCGGCGGGATGACCGCGACGACCTGGGTGCAGGTGATCAAGGCCGTGCTGCTGCTGTGCGGCGCGACGGTGCTCGTCGTGCTCGCGCTAGGCGAATTCGGCTTCAGCGTCGACGAGATGTTCCGCCGCGCGGTGGCCGTGCATCCGGGCGCGCTGTCGATCATGGGGCCCGGCAAGCTGATCCGCGATCCGGCCAACGCGCTGTCGCTCGGCATCGCGCTGATGTTCGGCACGGCCGGCTTCCCGCACATCCTGATGCGCTTCTTCACTGTGCCCAATGCGAAGGAGGCGCGCAAGTCGGTGCTCTACGCAACCGGCTTCATCGGCTACTTCTATTTGCTGACCTTCGTGATCGGCTTCTCGGCGATCGTGCTGCTCGCGCAGCATCCGGAGTTCTTCAAGCTGGGCGCGAACGGCACGTTCAACCTGACGCACGACCTGCTCGGCGGCTCGAACATGGTCGCGGTGAAGCTCGCGCAGGCGGTCGGCGGGAACGGGTTCTACGGCTTCATCGCGGCCGTCACGTTCGCGACGATCCTCGCGGTGGTCGCGGGTCTCACGCTCGCCGGCGCGACGACGATCTCGCACGACCTGTACGCGCAGATGTGGGCGCGCGGCAAGCCCGACGAACGCGTCGAGATGCGCATCTCGCGCGCGGCGACGATCGGCCTGTCGGCAATCGCGATCGCGCTGTCGATCCTGTTCGAGCACGTGAACGTCGCGTTCATGGTCGGGCTCGTCGCGGCGGTGGCCGCGAGCGCGAATTTCCCGGTGCTGGCGATGTCGATCTTCTGGCGCGGGATGACGACGCGCGGCGCGGTGCTCGGCGGCGGCCTCGGCCTCGCGTCGGCGGTCGCGCTCACGGTGCTGTCGAAATCGGTGTGGGTCGACGTGCTGCACCACGCGCACGCGCCGGTGTTCCTCGACAACCCGGCGCTCGTGTCGGTGCCGCTCGCGTTCGTCGGGATCGTCGTCGGCTCGCTGCTGGATCGGGGCGAGCGCGCGCGGCGCGAGCGCGACGCGTTCGCGCAGCAGGAGTTCTACGCACAGACGGGTGTGCTCGCCGGCCGCGCCGTGCAGCACTGATTTATCGGACGAAAGCACGAATCCGTCCGGATCGCCGGACGGATGTTTTCCGGAAATCCGGAATCCCGGATTTTCTTGCCTGCCGCATTATGAGAAATACAATAAAAACAATGCTTTGGTGGCTTCCGGAGACCTGGCATCGACCTTGCAATATGAAAAGCACGGCCAATCCCCCGGCCTGACTATTAAACCAAGGAGACAATCGATGACCACTGCCTTCCTCCCCCTCCGGACGTCCTGAGGCATCGCTTGTTGCGGCACGGCAGCCGCGCGGGCGAATGGCGCTTCCCCTGACACTCGTCCGCGCGCGTGACGCCGTTTCCACCGGCTCATCTACTTCAGCAGGAACCATCGTGAAGAAGAAACCCATCTACAAAGTGCTCTATGTGCAGGTGATCTTCGCCATCGTCGTCGGCGTGATCCTCGGCCACTACTACCCGTCGATCGCCACCGACATGAAGCCGCTCGGCGACGGCTTCATCAAGCTGATCAAGATGGTGATCGGCCCGATCATCTTCTGTACGGTCGTTACCGGCATCGCCGGCATGGAGGACATGAAGAAGGTCGGTCGCGTCGGCGGCAAGGCGCTCCTGTACTTCGAGATCGTGTCGACCTTCGCGCTGCTGCTCGGCCTCGCGGCCACGCACCTCCTGCGTCCGGGCGTCGGCTTCAACATCGATCCGGCGACGCTCGACGGCAAGGCCGTCGCATCGTACGCGGCGAAGGCGCACGGGCAGTCGACGGTCGACTTCCTGATGCACATCATCCCGAACACGATGGTCGATGCGTTCGCGCAGGGCGAAATCCTGCAGATCCTGCTGATCGCGCTGCTGTTCGGCAGCGTGCTTGCGCACCTCGGCGAGCGCGGCCGCGTCGTCACCGACTTCATCGACGGCCTGACGCGCGTGCTGTTCGGCATCGTGCACATCGTCACGAAGCTCGCGCCGATCGGTGCATTCGGCGCGATGGCGTTCACGATCGGCAAGTACGGCGTCGGTTCGCTGGTGCCGCTGCTCAAGCTGATCGGCACGTTCTATCTGACGTCGGTGGTGTTCGTGCTGGTCGTGCTCGGTACGATCGCGCGCTTCACGGGCTTCTCGATCATCCGCTTCGTGTCGTACATCAAGGAAGAGATGCTGATCGTGCTCGGTACGAGCTCGTCGGAAGCCGCGCTGCCGCAGCTGATGGAAAAGCTCGAGAAGGCCGGCTGCTCGCGTTCGGTCGTCGGCCTCGTCGTGCCGACCGGGTACTCGTTCAACCTCGACGGCACCAACATCTACATGACGATGGCCGTGCTGTTCATCGCGCAGGCGACCAACATCGAACTGACGTGGATGCAGCAGCTCACGCTGCTGGCGGTCGCGATGCTGACGTCGAAGGGCGCGAGCGGCGTCACGGGCGCGGGCTTCATCACGCTCGCCGCGACGCTCGCCGTCGTGCCGACGATCCCGCTGTCGGGCATGGTGCTGATCCTCGGCATCGACCGCTTCATGAGCGAATGCCGCGCGCTGACCAACATCGTCGGCAACGGTGTCGCGACCGTCGTCGTGTCGGCATGGGAGAAGGAACTCGACCGCAACAAGCTGCGCCAGGCGCTCAAGGGCGGTGGCGAGGTCACGACGACCGAGACGGCCGGCGTCTGACATCATGAAGGCGCAGGCGGCGGCACCGCCCGCAGGCGGCGCGCCGCGCGGCGGCCAGGGCGGCGATGCGGAGCCCTATGACACAATAGGCGATCCGCATCGCCAGGAAGCCTCGTCCGTGAAGCGCCGCCTGCTCATCCTCGTCATGCTTGCCGCCGCGCTCGCCGCGGCGTGCGCGCTGACGTGGACCATCACGTGGCGGCGCGGCGTCGCGGAGCTGCAGCGCAACGCCGCAGTGCGCGTCGACCGCACCACCAACGCGCTCAAGAGCACACTCGATCGCTACGAATCGCTGCCTTATCTGCTCGGCAGCCATCCGTACGTGCAGGATCTCCTCGCCGAGCCGAAGCGCGCCGATTTCACCGCGCGCGCGAACCGCTATCTCGAAGACCTCAACGAACACGCACACGCGACCGTCACTTACGTGATCGGCGCGGACGGCCTGTGCGTGGCCGCCAGCAACTGGCGCGCGCCGGACAGCTTCGTCGGGATCGAATATCGTTTCCGTCCTTATTTCATCGACGCGATGAACGGCCAGGTCGGCCGCTTCTTCGGCATCGGCACGATCTCGCGCGATCCTGGCTATTACATCTCGCAGCCGGTGTGGCGCGACGGGCGGATCGCGGGCGTCGTCGTCGTGAAGCTCAATCTCGAATGGTTCCAGGGCGCCGATGCGTCCGAGCCGCTCGTCGTCGCGGACGATCACGGCGTCGTGTTCCTGTCGTCCGTGCCCGCGTGGAAGTACCACACGCTGCATCCGCTGACAGGGCCGGTTGCCGCGTCGATCTACGAGACGCGCCAGTACGCGCAGCAGCCCGTGACGCCGCTGCCGCTGCGCGTCGAGCAGGTGCTCGGCCCCGATGCGGAGATCGTGCGGCTCGGCCCGGGCCTCGGTGCGCCGCGTTTCCTGGCCTCCAAGCGGCGCATCGGCGAGCCCGACTGGCTGCTCGTGACGCTCGCGCCGATCGCCCCGGTAGACGCCGATGCACGCAACGCGACGATCGTCACGGGCTTCGGCTTCGTGTCGGTCGCGTTGCTCGCGTTCTACTGGCGGATGCGTCGCGCGCGCGTGCGCGAGATGATCCGCGGCCGCGCGCTGTTGCAGCAGGCGTATGCGCAGCTGAACCGGCGCGTCGAGGAGCGCACGGCCGACCTGTCGGAAGCGAACGAGCAATTGCAGAAGGAAGTCGGCGACCGGATCCGGGCGGAACAGGAGCTGCGCGCCGCGCACGACGAACTGATCCAGGCGAGCAAGCTCGCCGCGCTCGGCCAGATGGCCGCCGGCATCACGCACGAACTGAACCAGCCGCTTGCGGCGCTGCGCAGCTTCTCGGACAACACGCGCGTGCTGCTCGATCGCGGCGAGCAGGCGGCCGCGCGCGAGAACCTCGAGGCGATCGCCGCGCTGACCGAGCGGATGGGCAAGATCACCAATCAGTTGAAACTGTTCGTCGGCCGCGCGAAGCCGCGCAACGAGCAGGCGCTCGTCGTGCGCGCGCTGCGCAGCGTGCTGTCGCTGCTCGGCGAGCGGCTGCGCGGCGTCGCGCTCACGCTGACGTTGCGGGATGCGACGGTGTCGCCCGCGCAGGATGCGCCGCTCGACCTGGCGCAAGACTATCCGCAGCTCGTCGCCCGCTGCGAGGACCTGCGCCTGGAGCAAGTGCTGATCAACCTGCTCGGCAACGCGCTCGACGCGGTGGCGGGCACGGGTGTTGCGGCCCCGGCGCCGGCGATCGAAGTGACGATCGTGGTGTCGGTCGCGACGCTGTCGATCGAGGTGCGCGACAACGGCTCCGGCATCGCGCCCGAGTTGCTGCCGCGCCTGTTCGAGCCGTTCTTCACGACGAAGGAAATGGGGCGCGGGCTCGGGCTCGGCCTCGCGATTTCGTCGTCGATCGCGAGCGACGCGGGCGGGGCGCTGACCGCGCGCAATGCGCCGTCCGGCGGCGCGCTGTTCGTCTTGACGCTGCGGCGCGCGCGCACGCATCATCCGGACTCCGTGTCCGAGCCCGCGGGCTCGCGCTAGGGCCGCAGCAGCAGGGCCCGCCGCAGACCCGGTCGCACGACCGGCATCAACGAGAGCCGCGCGCGCAACCTTGCCGCGCGGCCCGTCAGGAGCAAGTGACTACGATGGCCAACCGGCTGCAAGTGATCTATATCGAAGACGACGCGCTCGTTCGCCGGGCGAGCGTGCAAAGCCTCCAGCTCGCGGGGTTCGACGTCGTCGGGTTCGAATCGGCCGAAGCGGCCGACAAGGCGATCGTCTCCGAAAACGCCGGCGTGATCGTCAGCGACATCCGGTTGCCCGGCGCGAGCGGGCTCGACCTGCTCGCGCAGTGCCGCGAGCGCGTGCCCGACGTGCCGGTGATCCTCGTCACCGGCCACGGCGACATCTCGATGGCCGTGCAGGCGATGCGCGACGGCGCGTACGACTTCATCGAAAAACCGTTCGCGGCCGAACGCCTGATCGAGACGGTGCGCCGCGCGCTGGAGCGGCGCGAGCTCGTGCTCGAGAACCATGCGCTGCGGCGCGAACTGGCCGGGCAGAACATCGTCGCGCCGCGCATCATCGGCCGGAGTCCCGCGATCGAACAGGTGCGCAAGCTGATCGCGAACGTCGCGCCCACCGATGCGTCGGTGCTGATCAACGGCGACACGGGCGCCGGCAAGGAGCTGATCGCGCGCAGCCTGCACGAGCTGTCGCCGCGTCGCGACAAGCCGTTCATCGCGGTGAACTGCGGCGCGCTGCCCGAGCCGATGTTCGAGTCGGAGATGTTCGGCTACGAGCCCGGCGCATTCACGGGCGCGGCGAAGCGCCGCGTCGGCAAGCTCGAATACGCATCCGGCGGCACGCTGTTCCTCGACGAAATCGAAAGCATGCCGCTCGCGCTGCAGGTGAAGCTGCTGCGCGTGCTGCAGGACGGCGTGCTCGAGCGGCTCGGCTCGAACCAGCCGATCCGCGTGAACTGCCGCGTCGTCGCGGCCGCGAAAGGCGACATGAGCGAACTCGTCGCGGCCGGCACGTTCCGGCGCGACCTGCTGTACCGGCTCAACGTCGTGACGATCGCGCTGCCGCCGCTCGCCGAGCGCCGCGAGGACATCGTGCCGCTGTTCGAGCACTTCATGCTCGACGCGGCCGTGCGTTACGGGCGCCCCGCGCCGGTGCTGACCGACCGGCAGCGCGCGAGCCTGATGCAGCGCGACTGGCCCGGCAACGTGCGCGAACTGCGCAACGCGGCCGACCGCTTCGTGCTCGGCGTCGCCGACATGCCGCAGGAGGCCGGCGCGGGCAGCGACGACGCGGAGAGCGACCAGACGCTGAAGGAGCGCATCGAACAGTTCGAGCGCGCGGTGATTGCCGAGGCGTTGAACCAGACGGGCGGCGCGGTCGCCGCGACGGCCGACCGGCTGCATGTCGGCAAGGCGACGCTGTACGAGAAGATGAAGCGCTACGGGCTGTCCGCGAAAGGCGAAACCGAGCGCTGAAAAAGACACGGACCGCGGAACCGGGCTGGCCGGTCGTGCGGTCCGTTCGACGGAGCAGGGTGCGGTGCGCGGCCCTGCGAGCCGTGTCGGGCGGCGCTCAGGCGGCGTTGTTGCCGAGTGCCTTCTTGAGCAGCGCGTCGAGTTCCGCGAATTGCGGTGCGCCGACGTAGCGCTTCAGGATCTTGCCGTCCTTGTCGACGACGAAGGTCGTCGGCGTGAGCTGCACGTTGCCGAACTGCTTCGCGACGCTGCCGTCGTCGAGCGCGACCTTGAACGGCAATTGGCGCGTCTGCGCGTAGTTCGCGACGTACATCGGCGGGTCGTAGTTCATCGCGACCGCGACGAATTCCAGCCCCTGGCCCTTGAAGCGATTGTAGGTATCGACCATCTGCGGCATTTCCTGCATGCAGGTCGCGCAGCTCGTCGCCCAGAAGTTCACGAGGTAGACCTTGCCCTTCAGGTCGCCGGCCGTCGACACCTTCTGGCCCGACAGCAGCGTGAACGTGGCGTCCGGCACGGTGGACTTGCCGTTGAACGCGAAGAAGCCGGCAACGGCGATGGCCGCGACGACGACGGCCGCGACGATATAGCGGGCGGGGCCGGTGCGGCGCTGGGCGGGAGGCGTGGTGTTCATCTGCGGTGCTCTCGGAGTCGGTCGATGACGCGGGTCGATGCAAGGGACGTCGAAATTCGGCGCTCATTTTAGCGCGAATGCGGCCCGTGCACCGGCGGCCACCTCACATCCCGGCCGTCGGGTTCGGCGGATAATGGGCGTTTTGCCTGTCCCCATCACTGCCATGCCGAAGGAAGTCATCGAATTGTTGCGCCCCCTTTTTCGTCCGCTGCGACACTTCGCCGCGCTCGCGTGCGTGAGCGCGGCGCTGGCTGCGTGCTCGCCGTCATATGACTGGCGCACGCTGCACAACGATGCCGGCTACACGATCGACCTGCCGGCGAAGCCGACCGTCGAGAACCAGCCGGTGGCGGTGGGCGGCGCGTCGATGCCGATGCGGATGCAGGCCGCGCACGTCGACGGCGCCGTGTTCGCGGTCGGCACGCTGACGCTGCCGGACGACCGCGACGAGACGCGCCGCGCGGCGCTCGACTTCCTGCAGGCCGGGTTGTCGCGCAATCTCGAAGGCACGCCGCAGATCGCATCGGTGCCCGTGCCGCTCGCGGCCGGCGGCGCGGTGAACGGGCTCGAGCTGCGCATTGCCGGTGCAGCCAGCGGCGGCGACCATGCGCGCAAGACGATCATCGCGCGGCTCGTCGCGCGCGGCCGTCACGCGTACCAGGCCGTCGTGATCGCCGACGGGCCGCTTGCGCAGGAGCAGCTCGACCAGTTTTTCGGCTCGTTCAAACTCGACTGATACTGGCCGGCGAGGGCGCTCAGACACTCTGTGACAATTGAAAGTTCATTCGCAGCTTTCGACGCTAATCGCCGGATTTTGCGGGGATTTTTCGGCTATCCACAGCGCATGTGGATAACTTTGTTGAAAAGTTTGCCAAATCCGCCGCAAAGCCATGCCGGACGGCCTTTCGGGACATTTGGCGGCTCGTGCGCCGTTTAGGAAAGATCAATAAAAACAACGGGATAGAAATTCCGCAATAAGAGAGCGTCCACGCGAGCCGATCCGGGGCCGGATTCGTGGAATTGTGCATAAGTCAAGTCTTGACAGTCTAATTTTGTCCTCCGCAGGCGTTTACAGCGCCGTCAGCGCGCGCCGGTAGCGGATCGCTTCGGCGATCTGCGCGGCCGTCGGCAGCGGGTCGCCGGCGAGGTCGGCGATCGTTCGCGCCACCTTCAGCACGCGGAAATACGCGCGCGCGGACCAGCCGAAGCGTTCGCCGGCCTCGCGCAGCAGCCGCTCGCCGTCGCCGGTCGGCCGGCACAGATCGTCGGTCTCGCGGCCGCTCAGCATGTGATTCGTCTTGCCCTGCCGGTCGAGCTGCAGCGCACGCGCTTGCGCGACCCGCGCGGCGACCGCCGCGCTCGATTCGCCGGGCGTCGTCGCGCGCGACGCGAGTTCCGCTGGCGACAGCGCGGGCAGGTCGATCTGGATGTCGATGCGATCGAGCAGCGGCCCCGACAGCTTGCGCAGGTAGCGCGCGGCGACGTCCGGCGAGCAGCGGCAGCGCCCGGACGGATCGCCGTGCCAGCCGCACGGGCACGGATTCATCGCGGCGATCAGCTGGCAGGCGGCGGGGAAGTCGGCTTGCTGCGCCGCGCGCGAGATCGTGATGCGGCCGACTTCCAGCGGCTCGCGCAGCATCTCCAGCACGTGCCGGTCGAATTCGGGCAGCTCGTCGAGAAACAGCACGCCGAGGTGCGCGAGCGTGATCTCGCCCGGCTGCGGCGGGTTGCGGCCGCCGACCAGCGCGGCGGCGCTCGACGAATGATGCGGCGAGCGGAACGGCCGCCGCCGCCACTGCGCGGGCGAGAAGCCGAGACGGCTCGCGGAAAGGAGCGCGGCCGACGTCAGCGCTTCGTCGTCGGTCAGCGGTGGCAGCAGGCCGGGCAGGCGCGCGGCCAGCATCGACTTGCCGGCGCCGGGCGGCCCGACCATCAGCATGTGGTGGCCGCCGGCGGCGGCGACTTCGAGCGCGCGCCGCGCGCCACGCTGGCCGACCACGTCGGCGAGATCGGGGGCGGCCGGCGTCGGCAGTCCGTCGAGGCGCGGCGCCGCGACCGGCTTGAGCCGGGCGTCGGGCGCACCGGCGAGATGCGCGCACAGCGCCGGCAGGTCGGGTGCACCGAACACGGTAACGCCCGGCACGAGCGCGGCCTCGGCGGCGCTGTCGAGCGGCAGGTACAGCTCGGGCGGGCGCGACGGGGCGGTCGCGCCGGATATCGCGGCGCAATCGGGGCTGGAACCGAGACCGGGCCGGAGCCCGGAATCGGGACGGGAATCGAAACCGGAGCCGAAGCCCGCTCCGGCGCCACCCGCACGCCAGTCGCGGGCCGCGCCGCACGCCATCGCGAACGCGCCGCGCATCGGCCGCAGTGCGCCGGTCAGCGACAGTTCGCCGGCGAATTCGCGGCCGGCCAGCGCGTCGGCCGGGATCTGGCCGTTCGCCGCGAGGATGCCGAGCGCGATCGGCAGGTCGAAGCGGCCCGACTCCTTCGGCAGGTCGGCCGGCGCGAGATTGACGGTAATGCGCCTGACGGGGAATTCGAATCCGCAGTTCTGCAGCGCGGCGCGCACGCGCTCGCGGCTTTCGCGGACTTCGAGATCGGGCAGGCCGACGATCGAGAACGACGGCAACCCGTTGGCGAGGTGGACTTCGACGGTGACGTCCGGCGCGCGGCCGGCCGCCGGCGCGCGACTGCGCACCACGGCAAGCGACATGGCGAGGCTCCTGTAAAGGAATCGGACGGCAACGGCCGTTCGGGGCCGCATGCCGCGGGAATCGGAGGAATCGGTGCGCGCTTGCCGGCGTGGCGCGGAGAAAGAACGAGGAACTGCTGAAACGAAGAACAGCGAAGAGCGAGGGACTGCGGAGTACGACGAAACGGCGGAGCGATTTCGGGGTAGCGGGCGCGAGCCGCACGAGGCGGCCCGCGCCCGGACCCGTCGGTCGGGCGGGGCGTCAGGCCTGGGGTGCCGTGAGCTTCTGCTCGAGTTCCGCGACGCGCTTCTCGAGTTCCTCGAGACGCACGCGGGTGCGGGCGAGCACCTGGGCCTGCGTGTCGAACTCCTCGCGCGTGACGAGATCGAGTTTCGAGAAGCCTTGCGACAGCATGGCCTTCACGTTGCGCTCGACATCCTTGGCCGGCGAGTTTTTCAGCAGGTCGCTGACGCGCGACTGCAGATCGTTGAAAACGTCGCTGGGTTGCTTCATGTGGTTACCCTTCCTTGCACAAAAAATGTGCATCTTCAGTTGCGTACGTGCCCATGATGCACGCATGACCGGAAATGGTGCGCCGGCGGCGCGAATTCCGGGCATGGCGCCCGCATGGGTGAATGGCCCGGTGATCCGGGACGTGCGTGCACTCTAGCAACGATCCTTTCGCCGCGCCAGCAAACCCGGCCCACATTGGCCATTCGGCCGGGCTCGCGCGCCTTTCGGCATGCGATGCGACCCCGCTTCCGGGCCGTTCGAGACGGCGCTCTCGCGAACATGGCATGCGAGTTGCTGAGAAGAGAACCGTTACAACATTCCAACCAATTCGACGGGACACCCAGCGAGAGGACTTCATGAAACTGATTACCGCAATCATCAAGCCGTTCAAGCTCGATGAGACACGCGAAGCGCTCTCCGCGCTCGGCGTCTCGGGCATCACCGTGACGGAGGTGAAGGGGTTCGGGCGCCAGAAGGGGCACACCGAGCTGTATCGGGGCGCGGAATACGTGGTCGATTTCCTGCCGAAGATGAAGATCGAGGCGGCCGTGTCGGACGACCTCGTCGACCAGGCGGTCGAGGCGATCGAGCGGGCCGCGCGCACCGGCAAGATCGGCGACGGGAAGATCTTCGTCACGCCGATCGAGCAGGTGATCCGGATCCGGACCGGGGAGACAGGCGCGGACGCGCTGTAACGAACAAGACAAGCGACAAGAGGAAACCCGAGATGCGCAAACTTCTGATGTCCCTGCTGATGGCCGGCTCGCTGATCGCGGCCGGCGTCGGCCCCGCGCTCGCCGACGACGCGGCGTCCGCCGCGGCTGCGTCCGCGCCCGCCGCCACGGCGTCCGATGCCTCCGCTGCCGCAGCGCCCGCCGCTTCGGCGCCGGCCGCCACGGACGCATCGGCACCGGCTGCCGCCGCACCCGCTTCGGGCGCCGCCGACGCATCGGCCGCCCCCGCCGCGCCGACCGCACCGTTCTCCGTCGATTCGTCGAAGATCAGCGCCGGCGACACCGCGTGGATGCTCACGTCCACCGCGCTCGTGCTGTTCATGACGATCCCCGGCCTCGCGCTGTTCTACGCCGGCATGGTCCGCAAGAAGAACGTGCTCGCGACCGTGATGCAGAGCTTCGCGATCACCGCGGTGATCACGGTGCTGTGGACGGTGGTCGGCTACAGCCTCGCGTTCACGCCGGGCAACGGCTTCATCGGCGGCCTGTCGCGCGTGTTCCTGCACGGGATGACCTACGTGAAGGGCGACAAGGCGACCACGCTGACCGTCAGCCACCTGGCGACGACGATTCCTGAGTCGGTCTACTTCGTCTATCAGATGACGTTCGCGATCATCACGCCGGCGCTGATCTGCGGCGCGTTCGCCGACCGGATGAAGTTCTCGGCGATGCTCGTGTTCATGACGCTCTGGTCGCTGATCGTCTACGTGCCGATCGCGCACATGGTGTGGGAGCCGACCGGCTGGCTGTCGTCGGACGGCGTGCTCGACTTCGCGGGCGGCACCGTGGTGCACATCAACGCCGGTATCGCGGGCCTCGTGTCGTGCCTGATGCTCGGCAAGCGGGTCGGCTTCGGCCGCGAATCGATGGCGCCGCACAACCTGGTGCTGACGATGATCGGCGGCTCGATGCTGTGGGTCGGCTGGTTCGGCTTCAACGCGGGTTCCGCGGTCGCGGCCGACGGCCGTGCCGGCTTCGCGATGCTGACGACGCAAGTGGCCACGGCCTGCGCGGCGCTCGGCTGGATGTTCGCCGAGTGGCTCACGCACGGCAAGCCGTCGGTGCTCGGCATCGTGTCGGGTGCGGTCGCGGGCCTCGTCGCGATCACGCCGGCCGCCGGTTTCGTCGGCGTGACGGGCGCACTCGTGATCGGCATCGCGGCCGGCGTCGTGTGCTTCTGGTCGGCGACCTGGCTCAAGTCGAAGCTCGGCTACGACGATTCGCTCGACGCGTTCGGCGTGCACGGCATCGGCGGGATCCTCGGCGCGTTGCTGACGGGTGTGTTCGCGGTCAAGGATATCGGCGGGGCCGACGGCAGCCTGCTGCTGCAGGCGAAGGGCGTGCTGATCACGCTGGTGTACAGCGGCGTGCTGAGCTTCGTGCTGCTGAAGCTGATCGACCTGACGATCGGCCTGCGCGTGACCGAAGAGGAAGAGCGCGAAGGTCTCGACGTGGTGCTGCACGGCGAACACGTCGAATAAGTCATAAGGATGAACGGCGGGCCGCCGCGCAGACGGCGCCCGCGACGAATGAGCGCAGCGACTTCGGCCCGCCCACCCGGCGGGCTTTTTTTCTCCTGACGCCTGCTGTCGCAGCGCATAACCCTTCGACCTATCGGGTCAATAGCCGAAAACTTCCTCCAAACCCTTGTGAAGCCGGGAACAATCCCCAAATGGGCAAGGCAATTGCTCTACAATCTTCATTCTCCCGCTCGCGAGTGATTCATGGTTCCCCACCTCGTTACCGCGTTGAACGGTCCGCTGCTCGAACTCGAGCAGAAGATCCTCGACGCGACGCCTGCGATCGAACGCTGGTTCAGGCTCGAATGGCAGGAACACACCCCGCCGTTCTATTGTTCGGTGGACCTGCGCAACGCCGGCTTCAAGCTGGCGCCCGTCGACGCGAACCTGTTCCCCGGCGCGTTCAATAATCTGCCGTCCGAAGTGCTGCCGCTCGCCGTCCAGGCCGCGATGGCCGCGATCGAGAAGATCTGCCCGGACGCGAAGAACCTGCTCGTGATTCCCGAGCTGCCGACCCGCAACGCGTTCTACCTGGAAAACGTCGCGCGGCTCGCGACGATCATGCGCCAGGCCGGCCTGAACGTCCGCTTCGGCTCGCTCGATCCGAGCATCACCGACATGACGCCGATCACGCTGGCCGACGGCCAGAAGATCGTGCTCGAGCCGCTCGAGCGTTCGCAGCGCCGCCTCGGCCTGAAGAATTTCGATCCGTGCTCGATCCTGCTGAACAACGACCTGTCGGCAGGGATTCCGGCCGTGCTGGAAAACCTGCACGAGCAGTATCTGCTGCCGCCGCTGCATGCGGGCTGGGCCGTGCGCCGCAAGTCGACGCACTTCTCGTGCTACGACGACGTCGCGAAGAAGTTCGCGAAGATGGTCGGCGTCGATCCGTGGATGGTGAATCCGTATTTCGCGCACGTCGAAGGCGTCGACTGGCAGGCCCATGAAGGCGAGCAGGCGCTCGCCGACGCGATCGACGGCGTGCTCAAGAAGATCGCGCGCAAGTATCGCGAATACGGCATCAGCGAAAAGCCGTACGTGGTCGTGAAGGCCGACGCGGGCACCGCGGGGCGCGGCGTGATGACCGTGCACGACGCGGCCGAGATCGGCCGCATGTCGAAGGCGGAGCGCGCGCAGATGGCCGAATCGAAGGCTGGCCTCGCGGTGCGCGACGTGATCGTGCAGGAAGGCGTGTATACGTTCGAGCGCGTCGGCGACGAAGTCGCGGAGCCCGTCGTGTACATGATCGACCGCTACGTGGTCGGCGGCTTCTACCGCACGCACGGCGGCCGCGAGCGCGACCAGAACCTGAACGCCCCCGGCATGCATTACGTGCCGCTCGGCTTCGAGCACACCGCGCTGCCGGATGCCGGCGCGAAGCCGGGCGCCGCGCCGCCGAACCGTTTCTACATGTACGGCGTCGTCGCGCGGCTGTCGCTGATCGCGTCGTCGATCGAACTGGAAAAGACCGATCCCGAAGCCATCCAGGTGTAACGGCTTCGCTACGTACAGGACCCGCATGGACATTCTCTTTATCGCCGACCCGCTCGAGCGCTTCAAGATCTACAAGGATTCGACCTACGCGATGATGGCGGAGGCCGCGCGGCGCGGGCATGCGGTGTACGCATGCGAGCCGCACCAGCTTGCGTGGACGGGTTCGGGCGTCGAGGCGGACGTGCAGCGCGTGACGATCGTCGGCGACACGGCCGACCTGCATCGTCATCCGTGGTACGAGACGGCCGCGCACGAATCCCGGCAGCTGACGTCGTTCGGCGCGGTGCTGATGCGCAAGGATCCGCCGTTCGACATGGAGTACGTGACGGCCACCTGGATGCTCGAGCTTGCCGAGCGGGCAGGCGCACGCGTGTTCAACAAGCCGCAGTCGATCCGCGATCACTCGGAGAAGCTCGCGATCGGCGAGTTTCCGCAGTTCGTCGCACCGACGCTCGTCACGCGCGACGCCGCGCGCCTGCGGGCATTTCACGCCGAGCATGGCGACGTGATCGTGAAGCCGCTCGACGGCATGGGCGGGATGGGCGTGTTCCGCGTGAAGGCCGACGGAATGAATCTCGGCGCGATCATCGAGATGCTGGGCCATGACGGCACGCGCTCGCTGATGATCCAGAAGTTCATTCCCGAGATCAAGGCGGGCGACAAGCGCATTCTGCTGATCGCGGGCGAGCCGGTGCCGTATTCGCTCGCGCGGATTCCGCAGGGCAGCGAAGTGCGCGGCAATCTCGCGGCGGGCGGGCTCGGCGTCGCGCAGCCGCTGACGCCGCGCGATCGCGAGATCGCCGAGACGCTCGGCCCCGTGCTCGCGGCGCGCGGGCTGCTGCTGGTCGGCCTCGATGCGATCGGCGACTGGCTGACCGAGGTGAACGTGACGAGCCCGACGTGCTTCCGCGAAATCATGGAGCAGACGGGTTTCGACGTCGCCGCGATGTTCATCGACGCGCTGGAGCGGGCGGCCGCGTAGCCCGTTTTCCGCGCAACCCCGGCGGCGGCCGCGCAGGTCCCCCGTCGCCGGAGCGGTTCGATCGGCCTGCTACAATGCCCGCTTGCCCGGTGCCGCGACCAGCGCGCCGAAGGCCCGGCGGTCGGGCCGAAACCGTTGCAAGGCTGAACATGAAACGTTTCCCACACTCGCTACGCTCATTGCCCCGTCGCGGGGTATCGGCCCGCCAGGGGCGGCCGGGAGCGGTCTGACATGGCCGGGATTCTGATCATCGCGCATGCCCCGCTCGCCACCGCGCTGCGGGACTGCATCGCGCACATCTACGGCGGCGTGCCCGCGCGCATCGGCTGTATCGACGTGATGGCGGACAGCGACCCCACCCAGGTGATGGCGTTCGCGCATGCGGAGCTCGCGCGGCTCAGGGAAGAGAACGGCGTCGTCGTGCTGACCGACATGTACGGCGCGACGCCCGCGAACATCGCGGGGCAACTGGCGAAGCTCGAGAACGTGCGCGTGCTCGCCGGCGTGAACCTGCCGATGCTGGTGCGCGCCGTCTGCTACCGCACGGTGCCGCTCGACAAGCTCGTCGACAAGGCGCTGTCCGGCGGCGCGAAGGGCGTTCACGAGGTATCGGCCGGCACGCCGCCGCCGCCGTCGGAAACCGGCTGCGGCCAGTGCGCGCCGATTCCGCCCGAGCCGCAACCGCGCACCGAATCGCACTGACCATCCCGTTTTCCGTTTCAGACTGACCCGCCGACGCCCGTCGCCGGCGGCCTCGACCGACCCGACCGAGAATCATGCTTCAACAAGAAACCACCATCGTCAACAAATTGGGGCTCCATGCGCGCGCATCGGCCAAGCTTACGCAACTGGCCGGCAACTTCCAGTCGGAAGTCTGGATGACGCGCAACGGGCGCAAGATCAATGCGAAGAGCATCATGGGCGTCATGATGCTGGCGGCGGGCATCGGCAGTACGGTGACGATCGAGACCGAGGGGCCGGACGAACGCGAAGCGATGGATGCGCTGCTCAAGCTGATCGCGGACAAGTTCGGCGAAGGTCAGTGATTCCGCGCGGGATCACTGCCGTTTCGAATCGGAATGCCGCGTTTTTCGCGGCATTTTTTTCGTCTGAAGCATTGATACGTAACGCGTAATGCTGCGCTGCACGCAGTCAGCATGAGGGGACGGAATTTATAATCGCTAACCGGGGTCATAAGCGCATCGCAGCAGTGTGCCGCGGCTTTACATGTACAGAGGAGGTGCGCGTGTCCTTCACGCTGCATGGCATTCCCGTCTCACGTGGTATCGCGATCGGGCGAGCGTACCTGATCGCGCCGGCGGCGCTCGACGTCGCCCATTACCTGATCGAAGCGAACCAGATCGATGCCGAGGTCGAGCGTTTCCGCACGGCGCTCGAAACCGTGCATCACGAACTCGAGGCGCTGCGCGCCGACCTGACCGACGACACCCCGACCGAAGTGGGCGCGTTCATCGACGTGCACGCCATGATCCTGAGCGACGCGATGCTCGTGCAGGAAACCATCGACCTGATCCGCACGCGGCGCTACAACGTCGAATGGGCGCTGACCGAGCAGCTCGAACTGCTCACGCGCCACTTCGACGACATCGAGGACGAATACCTGCGCGAGCGCAAGGCCGACATCGAGCAGGTGGTCGAGCGCGTGCTGAAGGCGCTCGCGGGCGCGCCGTCCGCGTCGCAGGCGCTCGATCGCGCGGCCAGGAACGGCACGAACGAGATGATCGTCGTCGCGCACGACATCGCGCCGGCCGACATGATGCAGTTCAAGTCGCAGTCGTTCCAGGCGTTCGTCACCGATCTCGGCGGCCGCACGTCGCACACGGCGATCGTCGCGCGCAGCCTCGGCATTCCGGCCGCGGTCGGCGTGCAGCACGCGAGCGCGCTGATCCGCCAGGACGACCTGATCATCGTCGACGGCGACCAGGGCATCGTGATCGTCGATCCGGCGCCGATCGTCCTCGAGGAATATTCGTACCGCCAGTCCGAGAAACTGCTGGAGCAGCGCAAGCTGCAGCGCCTGAAGTTCTCGCCGACGCAGACGTTGTGCGGCACCAAGATCGAGCTGTACGCGAACATCGAGCTGCCCGACGACGCGAAGGCGGCGGTCGAGGCCGGCGCGGTCGGCGTCGGGCTGTTCCGCTCGGAGTTCCTGTTCATGCATCAGAAGGAGATGCCCGAGGAGGAGGAGCAGTTCGCCGCGTACAAGCGTGCGGTCGAGTGGATGAAGGGCATGCCGGTGACGATCCGCACGATCGACGTCGGCGCGGACAAGCCGCTCGAGGCGCTCGACGAAGGCTACGAGACGGCGCCGAATCCGGCGCTCGGGCTGCGCGCGATCCGCTGGAGCCTGTCCGAGCCGCAGATGTTCCTCACGCAGTTGCGCGCGATCCTGCGCGCGTCCGCGTTCGGGCAGGTGAAGATCCTGATCCCGATGCTCGCGCACGCGCAGGAGATCGACCAGACGCTCGACCTGATCCGCGAGGCGAAGCGCCAGCTCGATGACGCGGGGCTCGCATACGATCCGAACGTGCGTCTCGGCGCGATGATCGAGATCCCGGCTGCGGCGATCGCGCTGCCGCTGTTCCTGAAGCGCTTCGACTTCCTGTCGATCGGCACGAACGACCTGATCCAGTACACGCTCGCGATCGACCGCGCGGACAACGCGGTCGCGCACCTGTACGACCCGCTGCATCCGGCGGTGCTGCACCTGATCGCCTATACGCTGCGCGAAGCGAAGCGGGCGGGCGTGTCGGTGTCGGTGTGCGGGGAGATGGCCGGCGACCCGGCGCTCACGCGCCTGCTGCTCGGGATGGGGCTCACCGAGTTCTCGATGCATCCGAGCCAGTTGCTGGTGGTGAAGCAGGAGATTTTGCGTGCGCACCTGAAGGCGCTCGAGAAGCCGACGGCCGACGTGCTCGCCGCGTTCGAGCCGGAAGAAGTGCAGGCGGCGCTCAAGCGCCTGGCGGTCGCCGAGCCGCGCGCGGACGCGGCCGCCTGAGCGGCAGCGGCGCAGGCCGCTGCCGCGCAACCGGAGTCGCGAAATAGTCGCGAAACGTCACGCATGCGCCGCCGGCGCATGCATCCGGCGCGCGTCAGTGCCGGCCGCCGCACACCGGGCAGTCGGCCTGGCGCGCGATCTTCATCGTCGTCCATTCCATCCGCAGCGAATCGAGCATCATCAGCCGGCCGTTGAGCGTCGTGCCGATCCCGCCGATCACGCGCAGCGCTTCGGCGGCCTGCATCGCGCCGATGATCCCGACCGTCGGCGCGAACACGCCCATCGTCGAGCACGCGACTTCCTCGAACGGCTGGTCTTCCGGAAACACGCAGGCATAGCAGGGCGCGGCCGGATCGCGGAAATCGAACGTGCTGATCTGGCCGTCGAAGCGCAGCGCGGCGCCCGACACGAGCGGCACGCCGTGCGCGACGCACGCACGGTTGATCGCGTGGCGCGTCGCGAAGTTGTCGGTGCAGTCGAGCACGACGCTCGCGCGCGGCACGTGTTCGTCGAGCCACGCATCGTCGACGCGCGCCGCGACCGCGTGCACCGTCACCTCGGGGTTCAGCTGCGCGAGCGCGTCGCGTCCCGATTCGACCTTGCTGCGGCCGACCGAGGCCGTCACGTGCAGGATCTGCCGCTGCAGGTTCGTGAGATCGACCGTGTCGGCGTCGACCAGCGTGATCGTGCCGACGCCGGACGCCGCGAGATACATCGCGGCCGGCGAGCCGAGGCCGCCGGCGCCGACGACGATCGCATGCGCGTCGAGAAAGCGCTGTTGTGCCTCGATGCCGATTTCGTCGACGAGGATGTGGCGGGAGTAGCGAAGGAGTTGATCGTCGTTCATGGAGAAGTCGTGAGCGAGGCGGACCTGCTGGCTATTCTAGGCGCGCATGAAAAACGGGCCATCGCGGTCTTCCCGCGATGGCCCGTCGGATGCCGGCCGGCGCTTACTGCGGTGCCGACGCGGGCTTCGGTGCGGCGGCCTTCGTGCCCGACGCCTTCGCGGCGGACGCGGCCTTGGCCGCAGGGCTCTTCGTCGTGCTCTCGGCGAGCAGCGACTTCGATTCCTGCACCGGCTTGCCTTCGAGCTTGTTGAGCGCCTGCTGCATCATGAAGTCGTCGGCGCTGCCGAACTCGATCGGCTTGCGATCGCGGTCCTTCTGGCGTTGCTCCGGCGTCTTCTTGTCGTTCTGCTCTTCGAGGATGCGCAGCTGATCCATCCGGCGCTGCTCGCGCTCTTCCTGTTCCTTCTTCTCGTTCGGATCCTGCGTGTTCGCGAGGTGGTTCGAGTAATCGACTTCACGCGTCACGAGCACGTCGTCCGGATCGCCGTCCGCGTACTGATCGACCGGCACGTCAGGCGTGATGCCCTTGTTCTGGATCGAACGGCCGCTCGGCGTGTAGTAGTACGCGGTCGTCAGGCGCAGTGCGGTGTCGGCCGTCATCGGGCGGACCGTCTGCACCGAGCCCTTGCCGAACGTCGTCTTGCCCATGATCAGCGCGCGCTTCGAATCCTGCAGCGCACCGGCGACGATTTCCGACGCGGACGCCGAATACGCGTTCGTCAGCACGATCATCGGCACGGTCTTGAAGACCGGCGGCAGGTTCTTCAGCGGATCGCCGTCGAAGGACGGCAGGCGATAGTTGTCGTAGGTGTCGCGGTAGACCTGCTTCGAATCCGGGATCTGGCCGTTGGTCGACACGACGACGGAGTCGGGCGGCAGGAACGCGCCGGCGACGCCGACCGCGCTCTGCAGCAGGCCGCCGCCGTTGTTGCGCAGGTCGACGATCAGGCCCTTCAGGTTCGGCTGCTGGCGTGCGATGTCCTGCAGCTTCGCGGCGAGATCGGGCGTCGTGCGCTCCTGGAAGCTCGTGATCCGGATGTAGGCGTAGCCCGGGTCGAGCAGCTTCATCTTCACGCTCTGGACCTTGATGATCGCGCGCGTGACCGTGACCGGGAACGTGCGGTCGTCGCTCTTGCGGAAGATCGTCAGCGTGACCTTCGTGCCCGGCTCGCCGCGCATCTGCTTGACGGCCTTGTCGAGCGTCATGCCGCGCACCGGCTTGTCGTTGATGCGGGTGATCAGGTCGCCCGGACGGATGCCGGCGCGGAACGCGGGGGTGTCCTCGATCGGCGAGATCACCTTGACGAGGCCGTCTTCCTGCGAGATCTCGATGCCCAGGCCCGCGAAGCGACCCTTCGTCTGCTCCTGCAGTTCATCGTAGTCGGTCTTGTCGAGGAACGACGAGTGCGGGTCGAGGCTCGACACCATGCCCTTGATCGCCGCCGTCAGCAGCTTCTTGTCGTCGACCGGCTCGACGTACTCGCGCTTGATCTGGCCGAACACTTCAGCGAACAGGCGAAGCTGGTCGAGGGGAAGCGGGGCCGTGGCGGTTTGTTCGGCCGACGCCGAAATCTGCAGCGTGGCGAACACGCCCGTGGCGAGGCCCGCGGCAATCAGGCCGATGTTCTTCAATTTCATTCGCATAGAGAGTCTGGTGCGGTCGGGAAGCGCGTGGCGGTAGCGGGGATGTAGCGGACAAGTATAACTGTTCGTCCGATTACTCAGTGGAACGGTGCGAAAAGGTCTCGCGCCCCGGGTTTCGGGCCCCGGCGGGGTGCCGCCGGACGCGCGACGGATTCGAAAGCGGATTCGACAGCACCGGAGCCGCGAAGGTTCGCGCCGCGCACCGGAAAGGCCGAACGGGGCCGGGCGCACCGAAGGCGGCCCCGCCCCGCCCGACGGGCGTCAGCCCGCCTTGCCCTGTTTCGCGACGGCGGCCTGCGCCTGCGCGATCGCGTCCTGGTCGCCGAGGTAGTAATGCTTGATCGGCTTCAGGTTCTCGTCGAGTTCATACACGAGCGGCACGCCGTTCGGGATGTTCAGGCCGACGATGTCGCTGTCCGAGATGCCGTCGAGATACTTGATCAGCGCACGCAGCGAGTTGCCGTGCGCGGCGATCAGCACCTGCTTGCCCGCGCGGACGGCCGGTGCGATCGACTCGTTCCACAGCGGCAGCACGCGCGCGACCGTGTCCTTCAGGCACTCGGTCAGCGGCAGCTGCTCGCGCGGCACCTTCGCGTAGCGCGGGTCGTTGAACGGCGCGCGTTCGTCGGTCGGCTCGAGCGCGGGCGGCGGCGTGTCGTAGCTGCGGCGCCACACGAGCACCTGGTCGTCGCCGAACTTGGCGGCCGTTTCCGCCTTGTTCAGGCCCGACAGCGCGCCGTAGTGGCGCTCGTTCAGGCGCCACGAGTGGACGACCGGCAGGTACATCAGGTCCATCCGGTCCTGCACGTGCCACAGCGTGCGGATCGCGCGCTTGAGCACGGACGTGTACGCGATGTCGAACGTGTAGCCGGCCTCCTTGAGCAATTCGCCGGCCTGGTAGGCCTCGTTGCGACCCTGTTCGGTCAGGTCGACGTCGACCCAGCCGGTGAAGCGGTTTTCCTTGTTCCACGTCGATTCGCCGTGGCGGATGAGAACGAGTTTGTACATGGATCTTGCGGTCGGTAGTGATAGGGAAGCGGGGCGCGTCGCACGGTGCCCGGTTCGGGGCCCGCCATCGCGCAAGACGGTTATTTTATAATGGCGGGATTGTCCTTTTCCGATTTCTCTTTTTCCGGCGGAATTCCGTGACGTTCTTTACCAATTACACCAACCTGGCCCTCATCGCGATCCTGGTGGTTTCCGGCGGTCTGCTTGCATGGCCCGCCCTGCGCCGCGGCCGCGGCGGCCTGTCGGCTGCGGAGGCAACGCAGCTCATCAATCGCCGCAACGCGGTCGTGATCGACGTGCGTGCCGCGTCCGACTTCGCTGCCGGCCACCTGCCGTCGGCGCGCCAGGTCGCCGCCGGCGAGATCGGCGCGAAAATTGCGCAGGTCGCAAAGAACAAGAGCACCCCCGTGCTGCTCGTCTGCCAGAACGGCCAGCAGTCGCAGAAGGCGGCGCGCGAGGTCGAGGCGGCAGGCTATGCCGAGGTGCACGTGCTCGAGGGCGGCGTCGCCGCCTGGCAGCAGGCCGGGATGCCGGTCGTCAAACAAGGAGTGGCGAAGTGAACAAGGTTTTGATGTACAGCACGCAGGTGTGTCCGTATTGCATGCAGGCCGAGCGCCTGCTGAAGCTGCGCGGCGTCGAGCAGATCGAAAAGGTGCTGATCGACCGCGATCCGGCCCGCCGTGAGGAAATGATGACGCGCACGGGCCGTCGCACGGTGCCGCAGATCTACATCGGCGACACGCACGTCGGCGGTTACGACGATCTGTCGAAGCTCGACCGCGAAGGCGGCCTGCTGCCGCTTCTGCAAGCGGCCTGATTAGGGCAGAATGGCCGCCGGCCGCGCTGCGGCTGAGCGCGCAGGATTCAACCGAGGCGGCCGGCGTGAAGCCGGGCCGACCCGTCACCACTTTTAGGGAAACACCATGTCCGACGTCGAAAACCAACCGTTCTTCAACATCCAGCGCGTCTACCTGAAGGATATGTCGCTCGAGCAGCCGAATTCGCCGGCGATCTTCCTTGAGCAGGACATGCCGTCGGTTGAAGTCGAAGTCGACGTCAAGGCCGAGCGCCTTGCCGAAAGCGTGTTCGAAGTCGTCGTGTCGGGTACCGTCACCGCGAAGGTGAAGGACAAGGTCGCGTTCCTGATCGAAGCGAAGCAGGCCGGCATTTTCGACATTCGCAACATTCCTGACGAGCAACTCGACCCGCTCGTCGGCATCGCTTGCCCGACGATCCTGTTCCCGTACCTGCGCTCGAACATCGCCGACGCGATCACGCGTGCGGGCTTCCCGCCGATCCACCTGGCGGAAATCAACTTCCAGGCGCTGTACGAGCAGCGTCTCGAGCAGCTTCAGCAGCAGGCCGGTGCAGCAGGCGCGCCGAACGGCACGACGCTGAACTGACGTTTCACTCCGGACCGGTGCTGGGTATGAAAGTAGCCGTTCTCGGCGCCGGTGCCTGGGGCACCGCGCTCGCGGGCCATCTGGCCGCGCGGCACGATACGCTTCTCTGGGCGCGCGACGCCGCGCTGATCGCCGGGCTGCAGGCCCGGCACGAAAATTCCCGCTATCTGGACGGCATCGCGCTGCCCGATGCGCTGCGCTACGACGCCGATCTCGGCGTCGCGCTCGCGCACGGCGCCGCGGACGACGCGCTGTGCGTGATCGCCGCGCCCGTGGCCGGGCTGCGCACGCTGTTCGGCGCGATGCGCGACGCGGGCTGCGTGCCCGCGCACGTCGTGTGGGTCTGCAAGGGTTTCGAGGCCGACACGCATCTGCTGCCGCATCAGGTGATCGCGGCCGAGTTGCCCGGGCAGCACAGCAACGGCGTGCTGTCGGGGCCGAGCTTCGCCCGCGAAGTCGGGCTCGCGTTGCCGGTCGCGCTGACGGTCGCGAGCGCGTCCGCCGAATGCCGCGAGCGCACGCTCGCCGCCTTCCACCACGGCGCGATGCGGATCTATACGGGCGACGACGTGGTCGGTGTCGAGGTCGGCGGCGCGGTCAAGAACGTGCTCGCGATCGCGACCGGCATCGCCGACGGCCTCGGGCTCGGGCTGAACGCGCGCGCCGCGCTGGTCACGCGCGGCCTCGCCGAAATGTCGCGCCTCGGCGTCGCGCTCGGCGGTCGTGCGGAAACCTTCACCGGGCTCACGGGCCTCGGCGACCTGATCCTCACCGCGACGGGCGACCTGTCGCGCAATCGCACGGTCGGCCTGCAACTCGCGGCCGGCCGCTCGCTGAACGACATCCTCGGCGCGCTCGGCCATGTGGCCGAAGGCGTGCGCTGCGCACAGGCCGTGCTTGCGCTCGCACGCGCGCAATCGATCGAAATGCCGATCACCGAAGCCGTGTGCGGCGTGCTGTTCGACGGCGTGGCGCCGCGCGATGCGGTCAGCGGCCTGCTGCGGCGCGACGCGCGCGCCGAATAACGCCGATTCGCCGTCGCCGTATGCACCCGCGCCATGCGCGCGGCGCCAAAGCGCACTACGCTTGAACAGTCTCCGGCGTTTCGGGAGGATGTCATGCTGCAGATCGGTTCCACCACGTTCGACGCACAAGTCGTCGACATCACGACGCTCGACGTCGACGCGATCGTCAATGCCGCGAACGGCTCGCTGCTGGGCGGCGGCGGTGTCGACGGCGCGATCCATCGCGCGGCCGGCCCCGGCCTGCTGGCCGAGTGCCGCACGCTGGGCGGCTGCGACACCGGCGACGCGAAGCTCACGCGCGGTCACGGGCTGCCGGCGCGCTACGTGATTCATGCGGTCGGCCCGGTGTGGTATGGCGGCGGGCGCGGCGAGCCCGAACTGCTCGCGTCGTGCTACCGGCGCGCGCTCGAACTGGCCGAGGACGTCGCCGCGACGTCGATCGCGTTTCCCGCGATCAGCTGCGGCATATACCGCTATCCGGCCGAGGAGGCCGTCGACATCGCGGTCGGCACGGTCGTGGAAACGCTGCCGCAGGCGCCGAATCTCGCACGCGTGGTGTTCGCGTGCTTTTCTTCCGACATCTACGACCTGTATCGCGCGCGGCTCGCGCGCATCTAGCCGGGCGGGCCGCGCGGCGCGCGATCTGCAGTGGCGTCAGGCGCCGCCTTCGAAGCCGGCCTGGCGCCACGCTTCGAACACGACCACCGCGACCGTGTTCGACAGATTCAGGCTGCGATTGCCCGGCCGCATCGGCAGGCGCACGCGCTGTTCGTTCGGAAAGCGCTCGAGCACGCCGGTAGGCAGCCCGCGCGTTTCCGAACCGAACACGAACCAGTCGCCCGGCACGAACGCGTGATCGTGGAAGCGGCCCGAGCCGCGGGTCGTGAACGCGAACATCCGCGCGGGATCGGGCGCTTCGGCCGCGACGAACGCGTCCCAGTCGCGGTGCACGCGCATTTCCGCATATTCGTGATAGTCGAGCCCTGCGCGGCGCATCTTCGCGTCGTCGAGCGGAAAGCCGAGCGGCTCGATCAGATGCAGGCGCGCGCCGGTGTTGGCGCACAGGCGGATCACGTTACCGGTGTTCGGCGGAATTTCGGGGGCGACGAGGACGACGTTGAACATGGTTGGGTCTGGCTGGGCCGGCCGGGACGGAGCAACGTGCATTCCTTCCCGGCCGGCCGGTTCGTGACGGCCGTGGCCGCGTTCGGGCGGCCGGCCTCTCTATCTAATTAATCCCTGGCGGTGCGCAGCGCAACCAGATTCGTCACGCGCGCGGCGCCCGCTGCCTTCAATGCGTGCGCGGCGGCCGCGAGCGTCGCGCCGGACGTCATCACGTCGTCGACGAGCGCCACGTGGCGACGGGCGACGTCGCCCGCCACCGCAAACGCCGCGACCATGTTGTCCCGCCGCGCGCGCCGGTCGAGCCGCGACTGCGGCGCGGTTTCGGCCACGCGTGCGAGCAGCGCCGCATCGGCGCGCACGCCGAGCCGGCGCGCGAGCGGACGCGCGATCGCCCATGCCTGGTTGTAGCCGCGCGCGACGAGCCGCCCGTGCGACAGCGGCACCGGCGCGATGACGTCGAAGCCGGCGGCGCGCTGCATGTCGTCCGTATCGCTGACCCGCTGCGCGAGCCGGGCCGCGAATTCCGCGCCGAGCGCGAGCCGCGCGTGAAACTTCAGGCCGCGCGCGAGCCCGTCGAGCGGCGCGCGGTAATCGGCGAGCGCGAGCGTTGCATCGAACGGCGGCGGCGTCGCGCGGCATGCGTCGCACCGGTAATCCGCCGCGCGCGAACGCGGCCGCGCGGTGCCCAGCGGCACGGCGCAGACGTCGCACCGCAAGCGCGCTTCATTCCAGTACGCGGCGTCGCAGGCGGCGCAAATCACGCTGTGTGACAAATTGCCGCACAGCGCGCATCGATTCGGCAGCGCGTGCACGACGATGCGCGCAAGCAACACACCGACCTGCGACAAAACGACGCGCATCGCGTGCGGAGCGGAACTGCGATCCATCGGAAACACTCCAGATGGCCCGCCTCGATGAAGGCTGCGAGGCGAGCGAGTATACTTCGGGCTCTTCGCCAGTGTGCCCGACATGTCCTCAGCTTCGACTTCACCCGGCCGTCCGGCCAATGACGCCCGGCGTTTGCGGCGGATCTTCGATCGCCGTGCCGCCTCGTTCGACGCGGTCGCATTTCTGCCGCGCGAGATCGCGCAACGGATGAACGAGCGCCTCGAGTACATCAAGGTGAGCCCGGCGGCCGTGCTCGATGCGGGCTGCGGGCCGGGCGACGACCTGCCGGCACTGCGCGCGCGCTTTCCCGAGGCTCCGGTGTTCGGCGTCGACCTGTCCGGCGCGATGCTCGCGCGGGCGGGCCAGCGCGAGGTCGAGCAGACGAACTGGCGCCGCTGGCTGCCGGCCTCGCTCGGCCGGGCGCTGGGCCAGCGCGGCCCGCGCGTCGCGCAGGCCGATTTCTCGATGCTGCCGTTCGCGGCCGGCGCGTTCGACCTGATCTGGTCGAATCTCGCGCTTCACTGGCATTCGCGTCCCGATACGGTGTTCCCCGAATGGCAGCGCGTGCTGCGCGTGAACGGCCTGCTGATGTTCAGCACGTTCGGCCCCGACACGCTGCGCGAGCTGCGCGCGGCCTGCGCGGATGCCGAAGCGGCGCTCGGCATCGCGCCGCCCGCACCGCGCGTCGTCGATTTCGTCGACATGCACGATCTCGGCGACATGCTCGTCGAGAGCGGTTTCGAGATCCCGGTGATGGACCAGGAAGTGCTCACCGTCACCTACAAGACACCCGACTCCCTGCTGGCCGACGTGCGCCGCTGGGGCGCCTATCCGTTCGAGCGCACGACGCCGCAGCGCGCGACGCGGCGCTTTCGCGCGGCGCTCGGCGATGCGCTGGAGGCGCGCCGGCGCGCGGACGGCACGATTGCCCTGACGTTCGAGGTGGTCTACGGCCACGCGTGGAAGGCCGTGCCGCGTACGACTGCCGAGGGGCACGGGATCGTGCGTATCGAAGATATCGGCAAGGGACGTCCGAAGAATCGGTAAAGCGGTAAAGAGGTGTTTTGTTATGTCTGAAATTAGCGGCGCAAAGCGGGGTCGAATTAGCGGCAAAAATGGCCGGGAAGCTTGTGGCGCTTGGCTCGCGGGCCGATAGGCGCTTGCTTGTGGATGCCATTGAACCCGCCTATAATGCGTCAGCTTGTCGTCCCGGGGTCCCCGCAATACGGGGCGACGAGTCCGATGCAGGCATGCATCGCATGCCATTCGCGTGAGGCGGCGATGGAAGCAGCGAGGGTTTTGGCGGAGACGACGAACAATGAACCGGTCATCGCAGACTGGCTCATGAAACGCAATTGTTCGGTGTCGCCGCGCCAGTTCGTGCTGTTTTACGCGTCGCTCGCGGGCTTCTCGCTGGTGATCGCGGCATTGCTGATGTGGCGGGGGGCTTGGCTCGTCATGCCCTTCACCGGAATCGAGTTGCTTGTAGTGGGTGTCGCATTTGCGATTTATGCTCGCCATGCAGTCGATTACGAGCGCATCAGGCTGTTTCCGCACCGGCTCGTGATCGAGCGGATGGATGCGGAGCGGCTCACGCAGATCGAATTCAACCCGCGCTGGGTGCGGGTCGAGCCGGGTGCGACGCCACGCGATCCGATTCGACTGGTATCGCGCGGGCAGACCGTCGTAATCGGGCAGCATCTCGCGCAGTACAAGCGTGCGCAGTTCGCCGACGAACTGCGCGTGTCGCTCAGGCGCTGCGGCTGACGAGGCGCGGGCACCGGCCGCAAGGAGGCCGGCGTCTTGCGACGGGGGAGGGTTTGAATGGAAATTTTGGGTAAGGATGCTATGAAAACAATCAAGCGAGCCCTCACGGGCGTGCTGGCATGCAGCGGATTGCTCTTTGCCGGCGCTGCTCTGGCGGTCGGTGATAGCCCGGGCGGCCCCCGCGTCAACGAGATCAACTTTCAGCCGCCGGTCACGAAAATCGCCGAGGAGCTCTACGATCTCCACACGATGATGCTGATCCTGTGTACGGTGATCTTCGTCGGCGTGTTCGGCGTGATGTTCTATTCGATCTTCGCGCACCGCAAATCCAAGGGCTTCAAGGCCGCCAATTTCCATGAAAGCACGACCGTCGAAATCATCTGGACGATCGTGCCGTTCATCATCGTCGTATTGATGGCGCTGCCGGCGACGAAGGCCGTCGTCGCCATGAAGGACACGACCAACGCCGACCTCACGATCAAGGTCACCGGCTACCAGTGGAAGTGGGGCTACGATTACGTGAAGGGCCCGGGCGAGGGCATCAGCTTCCTGTCGACGCTCAGCACCCCGCGTGACGAAGTGATGGGCAAGAAGCCGATCACCGACACCTATCTGCAGGAAGTCGACAACCCGCTCGTCGTGCCGGTCAACAAGAAGATCCGCATCATCACGACCGCGAACGACGTCGTCCACTCGTGGTACGTGCCCGCGTTCGGCGTGAAGCAGGATGCGATCCCCGGCTTCGTGCGCGACACGTGGTTCAAGGCTGACAAGGTCGGCACGTTCCGCGGCTTCTGTACCGAACTGTGCGGCAAGGAACACGCGTTCATGCCGGTCGTGGTCGAAGTCCTGTCGGAAGACGACTACGCGAAGTGGGTCACGGCGCAGAAGGCCAAGCTGGCCGGCGCGGCGGTCGATCCGAACAAGGTTTACACGATGGCCGAACTCGTCTCGCACGGCGAGGACGTCTACAAGGCGAACTGCGCGGCCTGCCACCAGGTGAACGGCAAGGGTCTCGGCGCATTCCCGGCAATGGACGGCAGCCCGATCGTGAACGGCCCGATCGCCGGCCACGTCGAGCGCGTGCTGCACGGCAAGGGGGCCATGCCGTCGTGGGCATCGTTGTCGGACCTCGATATCGCATCGGTCATCACGTACGAGCGCAATTCGTGGGGCAACCACAAGAACGATCTGCTGCAGCCGAAGCAAGTGGCTGATGCGCGCAACGGCAAGATGCCGGAAGACACGGCAGGCGCAGCGGCGCCGGCGGAAGCCGCCTCGGCACCGGCGCAAGCCGCGTCGGGCGCAGCCGAGCAGCCGGCGGCGTCGGCATCGGCCGCCCTGTCGACGATCTACTTCGAGACGGGCAAGAGCGTGCTGCCGGCGGATGCGAAAGCAGCGATCGCCGCAGCGGCCGACTATGCGAAGGCACATCCGGACGCGAAGCTCGCGCTGTCGGGCTTCACCGACAAGACGGGTTCGGCCGACGCGAACGCCGAACTGGCCAAGCATCGTGCACAAGCCGTGCGCGACGCATTGAAGGCAGCAGGCGTGGCGGAAGACCACATTATTCTCAAAAAGCCGGAAACGATCACGGGCGGGGCAGACGCGAAGGAAGCCCGGCGTGTCGAGATCGGCCCGGCGGCTTGACGTGTCGCTGAGTTAGTCGACGTATTCGCATTAGGAGATTCTCATGTCTAGCATCGGGCACGACGTAGCCGCGGACCACGCGCACGACGACCACGCGCACGAAACACCGCACGGCTGGCGGCGCTGGCTGTTCGCCACCAACCACAAGGACATCGGTACGCTGTACCTGCTGTTCTCGTTCATCATGTTCCTGTCGGGCGGCGTGATGGCGCTCGGCATCCGTGCCGAGCTGTTCGAGCCGGGCCTGCAGATCATGCGTCCGGAGTTCTTCAACGAACTCACGACGATGCACGGCCTGATCATGGTGTTCGGCGCGATCATGCCGGCATTCGTCGGTTTCGCGAACTGGATGATTCCGCTGCAGATCGGCGCATCGGACATGGCGTTCGCACGGATGAACAACTTCAGCTTCTGGCTGCTGCCGGTTGCAGCCGTGCTGCTGGTCAGTTCGTTCTTCGCGCCGGGTGGCGCGACGGCCGCCGGCTGGACGCTGTACGCACCGCTGTCGACGCAGATGGGCCCGGGCATGGACTTCGCGATCTTCGCGGTCCACTTGATGGGTGCATCGTCGATCATGGGCGGTATCAACATCGTCGTGACGATCCTGAACATGCGCGCACCGGGCATGACGCTGATGAAGATGCCGATGTTCGCATGGACGTGGCTGATCACGGCGTACCTGCTGATCGCCGTGATGCCGGTTCTGGCGGGCGCGATCACGATGGTGCTGTTCGACCGCCACTTCGGCACGTCGTTCTTCAACGCGGCAGGCGGCGGCGACCCGGTGATGTACCAGCACATCTTCTGGTTCTTCGGCCACCCCGAGGTGTACATCATGATTCTGCCGGCGTTCGGGATCGTGTCGCAGGTGATCCCGGCGTTCGCGCGCAAGACGCTGTTCGGCTACAGCTCGATGGTGTACGCGACGGCTTCGATCGCAATCCTGTCGTTCATGGTCTGGGCGCACCACATGTTCGCAACGGGCATGCCGGTCACCGGTCAGCTGTTCTTCATGTACGCGACGATGCTGATCGCGGTGCCGACGGGCGTGAAGGTGTTCAACTGGCTCGCGACGATGTGGCGCGGTTCGATGACGCTCGAAACCCCGATGCTGTTCGCGATCGGCTTCCTGTTCGTGTTCACGTTCGGCGGCCTGACGGGCCTGATGCTGGCCATGGCGCCGCTCGACATCCAGTACCACGGCACTTACTTCGTGGTGGCGCACTTCCACTACGTGCTGGTGGCCGGGTCACTGTTCGCGCTGTTCGCGGGCTGGTACTACTGGTCACCGAAGTGGACGGGCTGGATGTACAACGAGACGCGCGGCAAGATCCACTTCTGGTCGTCGATGATCTTCTTCAACCTGACGTTCTTCCCGATGCACTTCGTCGGTCTCGCGGGCATGCCGCGCCGCTATGCGGACTACCCGGCGCAGTTCACGGACTTCAACCAGGTGGCGACGATCGGCGCATTCGGCTTCGGCCTCGCGCAGGTGTACTTCCTGTTCGCGGTCGCGCTGCCGGCCTACCGTGGCGGCGGCGAGCTGGAAAAGGCGTCGGACAAGCCGTGGGATGGCGCGACGGGCCTCGAGTGGACGGTGCCGAGCCCGGCTCCCTTCCACACGTTCGAGCAACCGCCGCACGTCGAATAAGTTTCACCGCGCTCCGCCGCTGCCTGCCGTGCAGGCAGGCGCGGCGGGCGCCGAATTGAAATTTCAGCGAAGTTTCAGATGAACCGGAATCCACAACAAAGACGTACGCCCGAGCAGATTCGCGCGGGCAACAAGCGGCTCGGCCTCATCCTGCTCGTCGTCGCCGCCGTTTTTTTTGTGAGTGTCGTGATCAAGCAGTGGTGGCTGTCCACACACTGATGCAGTAACTGACGTAGTAACGAGGAAGCAGTCGTATGTCGAAGCCGGAAGAGGGCGCCGTCGATCGCGCATTCAATCGTTCGATGCTGGTGAAGCTCTTCGTCGTGGCCGCACTGATGTTCGGCTTCGGCTTCGCGCTGATTCCGATGTATCGCGCGATTTGCCAGGTCACCGGTATCAACAACCTGGTGCAGCGCGACGTCAGCGAACGCGAGGCAAAGAATTCGCAGGTCGACTACAGCCGTACGGTGTCGGTCGAATTCGATGCGAATGCACGCGGCCCGCTCGGCTTCAAGCCGGAGCACAACAGCCTCGACGTGCATCCGGGCGAACTGACGACGATCATGTACGACGTGACGAACGGGCAGGGCCGGCCGGTGGTCGCGCAGGCGATTCCGAGCTACGCGCCGAAGCAGGCGACGGAGTTCTTCAAGAAGATCGAGTGCTTTTGCTTTACGCAGCAGACGCTGGCCGCGAACGAGTCGCGCAGGATGCCGGTGGTGTTCGTGATCGATCCGAAACTGCCGAAGGACGTGAAGACGATCACGCTGTCGTACACGTTCTTCGAACTGAATACACCGGCCGCGTCGGCGCCGGCGCAGCGCAGTACGGCGGCGCAGGGCGCGACGACGCCGGGCGCGTGACGACGGAGACAGGGCGATGACGGAGACCAGGCGGAACGGCACGTTCGGCCAGGCGCTGAAGGCGGTGTTGTGGTCGTTCTTCGGTGTGCGCAAGCGGCGCGATCTGGAGGCCGACGCGACGCAGCTCAATCCGCTGCACGTGCTGATCGTCGCGTTGATCGCGGCCGGCATGTTCATCGGCGTGCTGATCCTGATCGTGCGCGCGGTCGTGGGCTGACGCCCGCGGCCACGAAAGAATGCAGTGCGCGGCGCCTCGGCGCTGCGTGCGGGAAAGAGCGGCGGCGGTCGCGCCGCGCAAGAAATAAAGCCGGAGCGGTTTCCGGTACACAAATTGGACTGAAGTGGAGAATCAAGCATGAGCGGTCAAAACCAGACCCCGTACTATTTCGTGCCGCATCCGTCGCAGCATCCGATCAGCGCGGCCATCGGCCTGCTGGTCATGCTCGGGTCGGTGGCGCTGTGGATCAACGGTCACGACTGGGCTCCGTACACGGCGCTGGTTGGCCTGCTGTGGTTGCTCTTCACGCTGTATCACTGGTTCGGCGATGCGATTTCCGAGTCGGAAGGCGGTCATTACGGCAAGAACGTCGACAAGTCGTACCGCTGGAGCATGAGCTGGTTCATCTTCTCCGAAGTGATGTTCTTCGGCGCGTTCTTCGGTGCGCTGTTCTATGCGCGTGAAATCGCGCTGCATCAGCTCGGCAGCCTCGACTACAAGCTGATCTGGCCGGATTTCTCCGCCGTGTGGCCGAACGAAGGCCCCGCCGCGCTCGCCGGCCACTTCAAGACGATGGGCCCGTGGCCGATCCCGACGCTGAACACGGCATTCCTGCTGTCGTCGGGCGTGACGCTGACGGTGTCGCACCACGCGCTGCGCGACGATCACCGCAAGAAGGCGATTGCCTGGCTGGCCGCGACGCTCGTGCTCGGTATCTGCTTCCTGTTCATGCAGGGCTTCGAGTACTACCACGCGTACAACGAACTGAACCTGACGCTGAACTCGGGCGTGTACGGCTCGACGTTCTTCCTGCTGACGGGCTTCCACGGTTTCCACGTGTTCCTCGGCGGCACGATGCTCGCGGTGGTGCTGGTGCGGATGATCCGCGGCCACTTCAAGCCCGATCATCACTTCGCATTCGAAGGGGCCGCGTGGTACTGGCACTTCGTCGACGTCGTCTGGCTCGGCCTGTACGTCGTCGTCTACTGGCTGTAAATGCAACAACGGCCCGCGCAGCGATGCGCGGGCCGTTTTCATTGGCGGGGACGGAGCAGCGGCTGGCTGCTTGTGCTCAACGCCACCCCGGCGCCGCCGCGACTCAGTCAGGCGGCGCTTTTGCTTGGTGGCGCGGCTGTGCGGCGAAATGTCACAGCGGCTGCGGCGGCCGCCGTGGCGAATGCATCAACGCCCGATCGGCAGGCCGGTCGAATGGATCCAGCCCATCCAGTTCGCGAGCAGGATGAACAGGAACAGCGAGATCGACAGCCCGACGCGGGTGGCGAGCGACCAGGCCATGCGTTTCGTGTGGCCGCGGTCGTGCATCATGAAGTAGAGTGCCGAGCCCATGCTGGCGATGATGAGGACGAAGGCAATAGGAACGAGTATGTGCATGACACGAACCGGACGACGGCAATTCGAAAGGAAGCGGATAATTATCGCACTTCGCTTTCGCGAATGTGCCTGGCGGGCGGCATGATGAAGATCCGTTTGCTGCCCGCGCTGCTGATCCTCATCGTCGTCGCGGTCACGATCCGTCTCGGTTTCTGGCAGCGCGACCGCGCGCACCAGAAGGAAGCGCTGCAGGCGAATATCGTCCGCTACGAGCACGCGGCGCCTGTCGATGTCGGTGCGCAGCCGATGCCGCTGGCGTCGATCGAATTTCACCGCGTGCGAGCCACCGGCCGCTTCGTGCCGGAGCAAGCGGTGTTCCTCGACAATCGGCCGTATAACGACCAGCCGGGTTTTTACGTCGTGATGCCGTTTAAACTCACGGGCGGCGGCGTCGTGCTGGTCAACCGCGGCTGGCTGCCGCGCAACATCTCTGATCGCACGGCGATCGAGCCGTTTCCGACGCCTGCCGGCGAAGTCGAGATCGAGGGTATCGCGCGCGCCGATGCGTCGCGCGCGTTCGAACTCGGCGAAGGCGGTTCGGCCGCGCACCAGAAGATCCGGCAGAACCTGGACGTCGGCGCGTATGCGAAGGAAACGGGGCTGCCGCTGCAGCCGTTCGTGATCCAGCAGACGAGCGACGACGGCGACAAACTCGTGCGCGACTGGCCGGCGGCGACGACCGGCGTCGAGCGCAATTACGGTTACATGTTTCAGTGGTGGGCCATGGCGGCGGCTGCGCTCGGTTTCGGTCTGTACGCCGCGCGGCGTGCGGCGAAGAAGTCGGCCGGCGCGTGAGCGCGATGCCCGGACGCGGCGGCCATGCCGCGGGTTCGTTTCGAGAGGTTTGATTTGTCCATGCAATCTTCCCGTCAGGGTTCGGCCGCGGCGCCGATTTCTCCGGCGGCCCGCAAGCGCGGCCGCTGGATGCTCGTGTTGCTCGGCCTCGTGTGCGCGGCGCCGATACTCGCGTCGTACTTCACCTATTACGTGATCAAGCCGAAGGGCGGCTCGACCAATTACGGCACGCTGATCGAGCCGCAGCGGCCGATTCCGGCCGATCTGCAGGTCACCGACGAAACCGGCAAGACGGTCCCGCTGTCGTCGCTGCGCGGCGTGTGGCTGTTCGTGATGACCGACGACAGCGCGTGCGACGACGCATGCGCGGAAAAGCTCTATTTCATGCGCCAGATCCGCGTCACGCAGGCGGGCGAGCGGCACCGGATCACGATGGTGTGGCTGCGCAGCGATGCGGGCGCGATTCCGCAGAAGGTGCTGGACGCTTATCCCGACACGCGCCGGCTGGTCGCCGATCCGGCCGCGGTGGCCGCGTGGCTGCCGGCCGATGCCGGCACGCGCGACACCGACCATCTCTATATGGTCGACCCGAACGGCAACCTGATGATGCGTTTCCCGAAGAACCCGAACCCCAGCAAGATCAAGACGGACGTCACGAAGCTGCTGAAGTGGTCGAGCATCGGTTAAGGCGAGACAACGAGGCAAACATTCGATGTCGTATCTACTGCAACTCGGCCTGATCGGCTTCTGCATCGCGCTGCTGCCGCTGTCGTACGTGTGGGTGAAGGCCGACGACAACAAGTTCCGCAAGCTGGTGTGGATCACCACGTTCCTGACGCTCGATCTGGTGATGTTCGGCGGCTTCACGCGTCTGACCGATTCGGGCCTCGGCTGCCCGGACTGGCCCGGCTGCTACGGCACGTCGTCGCCGTTCATCGCGCACGCCGCGATCACGGCCGCGCACCAGGCGATGCCGACCGGCCCCGTCAGCATGACGAAGGCGTGGATCGAGATGATCCACCGCTATTTCGCGATGGCGATCGGCGTGCTGATCATCGCGCAGGTCGTGATCGCGTGGTCCGCGCGGCTGCGCCGCCGGCCGCTGCACGTGTCGCCGTGGTGGCCGACGAGCCTGTTGCTGCTGATCGTCGTGCAGGGCGTGTTCGGCGCCTGGACCGTCACGATGAAGCTCCAGCCCGTGATCGTCACGACCCATCTGCTGCTCGGTCTGACGCTGCTCGGCACGCTCGGCTGGCTCGCGGCGCGGCAGACGCCGCTGCCGTCGCATGATCCGGAGGCCGGTCGCTACCGCGCGGCCGCGCTCGCGGCGCTCGTGCTGCTGGTCGTGCAGATCGCGCTCGGCGGCTGGGTGAGCACCAACTACGCGGTACTCGCGTGTACCGATTTCCCGACCTGCAACGGGCAGTGGATCCCGCCGATGAACTTCGGCCAGGGCTTCCATCTGTGGCGCGCGCTCGGGATGACGCAGGACGGCGAGGCGATCACGCAGGACGCGCTGGTCGCGATCCACTGGACGCACCGCACGTTCGCGTTCGTCGTCGTCGCGTATCTGGTCGCGTTCGCGCTGAAGATGCGCCGCTTCGCGTCGCTGCGGCGGCCCGCGAACGGCGTGCTGCTGGTCGTGCTGCTGCAGTTCGTGACGGGCCTGACCAACATCGTGCTGCAGTGGCCGCTGCCGGTGGCCGTCGCGCACAACGGCGGCGCCGCGATCCTGCTGCTGCTCGTCGTCATGTTAAACTTTCGCATCCTTTCAAGCCGCCCCGGCCGTGTCGTGCAGCCCGCGCGCGACGCCGCCCCGGCGTGACCGTCCCCATGCAAAGCACCCTTTCCCAATCGCCCGGTAGCCGGTTTTCGCAGTACATGGCGCTGACGAAGCCGCGTGTCACGCAGCTCGCAGTGTTCTGCGCGGTGATCGGCATGTTTCTCGCGACGCCGGGCATGGTGCCGTGGCATGTGCTGATCGGCGGCACGGTCGGCATCTGGCTGCTGGCCGGCGCCGCGTTCGCAATCAACTGCCTCGTCGAGCAGAAGATCGACGCGATGATGCGCCGCACCGCGTGGCGTCCGTCCGCGCGCGGCGAGATCACGACGCCGCAGATCCTGCTGTTCTCCGCCGTGCTCGGCGGCGTCGGCGCATGGATGCTCTATACGTTCACGAATCCGCTGACGATGTGGCTGACGATCGCGACGTTCGTCGGCTACGCGGTCATCTATACGCTGCTGCTCAAGCCGATGACGCCGCAGAACATCGTGATCGGCGGGGCATCGGGCGCCATGCCGCCGGCGCTCGGCTGGGCCGCGGTCACCGGCGCGGTGCCGGGCGACGCGTGGATCCTCGTGCTGATCATCTTCGTGTGGACGCCGCCGCATTTCTGGGTGCTCGCGCTCTATCGCCGCAAGGACTACGAGAACGCGGGGCTGCCGATGCTGCCCGTCACGCACGGCGAGAAGTTCACGCGGCTGCACATCCTGCTGTACACGGTGATCCTGTTCGCGGTCACGCTGATGCCGTTCATCTCCGGGATGAGCGGGGCCGTCTATCTGACGAGCGCGGTGCTGCTCGGCGCGGTGTTTCTCGCGTATGCGTGGAAGATCTACCGCGATTACTCGGACGCACTCGCCCGCAAGGCTTTCCGTTATTCGATCGTCTACCTGTCGCTGCTGTTCGCCGCGCTGCTCGTCGATCACTATGCACGTCCGCTGCTCGGCGTGTAACTGCACGGTTTGAACGCAATGCTCCATTCACGGTTCGGGCGCCGCGCGCGCCAAGGCTGGATGCTGGCGTGCGCATTCGCGGCGGCTTTGCTGCTCGCCGGATGCGACAACGCGCCGAAATTCCAGAATCTCGACATCACCGGCAACACGCAGTTCGGCACCGATTTCTCGCTGCCCGACACGACCGGCAAGGTGCGCACGCTGGCCGACTTCAAGGGCCGCGCGGTCGTGATGTTCTTCGGCTATACGCACTGCCCGGACGTCTGTCCGACGACGATGGCCGAATTGTCCGAGGCGCTGAAGCAGCTCGGGCCGGATGCCGCGAAGCGGGTGCAGGTGCTGTTCGTCACCGTCGATCCGGAGCGCGATACACCCGCGCTGCTCGGCCAGTACGTGCCCGCGTTCGATCCGTCGTTCATCGGCCTGCGGCCGGCCGACGAAGCGCAGCTGAAGAAGGTCACGAAGGATTTCCGCGTGTACTACGCGAAGGTGCCCGGCAAGACGCCCGGCAGCTACACGATGGATCACACCGCCGCGAGCTACGTGTTCGATCGCGACGGCAAGCTGCGCCTGTTCGTGCGCGACGGCCAGGGCCCCGGCCCGTGGGTCCACGACCTGAAACTGCTGGTCGACTGAGCGGCGCGCGCCGCCTGATCGCCCGGGCGCTCGCCCGGCGATACGCGTGACGGCCTCGACGCGCCGTCACGCATGCTTCCTGCTCCCCCTCGAATTGCCGTCACCGCTTCGCGGCGCGCGGCGCGTACGTGCATGCACATCCGCCGCGCCCGAGCGCGTTACGGCAGCGCCGGCACGTTGAAGCCCTGCGCCGCGCGCGTGATCCTGAATTCGGTCACGCGATAGGTCGCGAGCCCTTCGGTCACGAACGGATCGGTCTTCAGGATCGCGTCCAGTTCGTCGCGATCGATGCGGGCCGCGAGGATCACGCCGCCTTCGCGCGGCACCTTCGGCCCTGCCGCGATGAAGATGCCGCGCTCCAGCAGCGGCTGCAGATACGCGCGATGGCGTTCGAGCGCGTCGTCGATGCGCTCGAGCGACGCGGTGTAGTGGATGTCGATGACGTACATGGATGGCCCTGGAATGTCGCCGGCGCGGTGCGTGCCGGCCAACTGGTCTTTGTAGCACAGCGGCCGTTCCGTGTCGTGCCGTGCTTCGCGTGCCGGCCGCGTGTATTCAAGTTGTAAGCGTCGCTGCCGTAAATATGGAAGCAACCGTTTGCGCGCGGTCGAGACCGTCGCGCGCATTCCGGGCATCGATATCGACGAGAGGCATGCAGATGAGCAGAATGAGTTTGAACCGCAAGCTGTGGCTCGCGCTTGCGCTGGTATGGGTCGGCCTTCTCGGCGTCGGCGCGTGGAGCGCGTACGAGACGCGCGCGACGATGCTCGCCGAACGCAAGGCAGGCATCGCGAACCTCGTCGACTCGGCGGCCGGCATCGTGAGCGCGTATCACGCACTCGCGCAGAACGGCACGCTGCCCGAGGCCGACGCGAAGCGCGAGGCGCTCGCGAGCCTGGCCGCGATGCGCTACGGCGATGCGGGCTACGTGTTCGTGATGGACTCGAAGCCCGTCGTGCTGATGCATCCGACGTTGCCGAAGCTCGTCGGCACGCAGGTCGGCGACTATCTCGATCCGGACGGCAAGCCGCTGTTCGTCACGATCCTGAATGCCGCGAAGGCGACCGGCAGCGGCTTCGCCGAGTATCGCGGACGGCTGCCGCACAGCGAGACGGCCGTGCCGAAGATCAGCTACGTCACGCGCTTCGCGCCGTGGGACTGGAACATCTCGAGCGGCGTGTTCCTGAAGGACATCGATACCGTCTACTACCGGACGCTGTTCGGTCACCTCGCGGTCGTGTTCGTGATCGGTTTCGTGATCAGCGCGGCGATGCTCGTGATCATCCGCAACGTGCGCGGCAGCCTCGGCGGCGAGCCGGACGAAGCGGCCGCGCTGGCGATCCGTATCGCGCAGGGCGACCTGAGCCGGCCGGTGCCCGTGCGCGACGGCGACAGCACGAGCATGATGGCGGCGATGCGCGACATGCAGGCGCGCTTGCAGGCGACGATCGGCGGGATCCGCCAGTCGGCCGAATCGATTGCATCGGCGAGCCGCGAGATCGCGTCCGGCAACGACGACCTGTCGCAGCGTACCGAGGAGCAGGCCGCGTCGCTGGAAGAAACGGCCGCGAGCATGGAGCAACTGACCGCGACGGTGAAGCAGAACGCCGACAACGCGCGGCAGGCGAGCGGGCTCGCGAACAACGCATCGGAGATCGCGCGCGCGGGCAACGACGTCGTGAGCCGCGTGATCGGCACGATGGGCGAGATCGACGACAGCTCGCGCAAGATCGCCGACATCATCGGCGTGATCGAGGGCATTGCGTTCCAGACCAACATCCTCGCGCTGAATGCGGCGGTCGAGGCCGCGCGCGCCGGCGAGCAGGGGCGCGGGTTCGCGGTGGTCGCGGGCGAGGTGCGCTCGCTTGCGCAGCGTAGCGCGACGGCCGCGAAGGAGATCCGCGAGCTGATCGTCGACTCGGTCGAGCGCGTGCGCAACGGCTCGACGCTGGTCGGCCAGGCCGGCACGACGATGGGCGAGATCCTGCAGGCGGTCGCGCGCGTGACCGACATCATGGGCGAGATCGCGGCCGCATCCGAAGAGCAGGCGAGCGGCATCACGCAGGTCGGGCGTGCCGTCACGCAGATGGATCAGGTCACGCAGCAGAACGCGGCGCTCGTCGAGGAGGCCGCAGCGGCCGCTGCGTCGCTGCAGGAGCAGGCCGGGCGGCTGCGCGACGCGGTCGGTGCGTTCCGGGTCGGTGGTGGCGACGGGGGTGGCGCGTCGCATCGCGCCGGCGGGCGGACGGGCGAACCGGTGTTCGGCGTGCAGCCCGCGGAAGAAGCGGTCGCCGCGTAACCGCGGCAGCGTGCTGCTATCGACGAAGGCGGGCACGGCGCCATGAAGCATCGTGCCCGGCCGGCAGTTCGCAAAGGAAGGTCGCTCCTTCGCCTCATTAAACGCAACTAACGGCCAATTCGCACAGCCCCCGCCAGCACCGTCGCGGTGCATACCCATATGAGCGGGATGTATTTCACTTACGGCTCATCCTGTGACACCATTTGCCCCTTCCTGCGAGTCGGGGCATACCCGTATCGCGCCCCCATTTTCAGTTAGCAAGAAAGCGAGAAACAGATGAAGCGTCGCAGTCTCCTGAAGGTATTTTCCGTGCTGGCCACCGGTGCCGCACTGACGCTGTCGGCTGGCGCGCACGCCGAAGACAAGGTGATCAAGGTCGGTACGGTTGCCGGTCCGGATTCGGAAGTGTGGCAAGTCGTGCAGAAGGTCGCGAAGGAGAAGGAAGGCCTGAACGTGAAGGTCATCGAGTTCAACGACTACGTGCAGCCGAACGCGGCGCTCGACGCGGGCGACCTCGACGCGAACAGCTTCCAGCACCAGCCCTACCTCGACAGCCAGGTGAAGCAGCGCGGCTACAAGATCGTCAGCGCGGGCCTGACCTACATCTCGCCGATGGGCGTGTACTCGAAGAAGTTCAAGTCGCTGAAGGATCTGCCGCAAGGCGCGAAGCTCGCGGTGCCGAACGATCCGTCGAACGAGAACCGCGCACTGCTGCTGCTGCAGACGCAAGGCGTGATCAAGCTGAAGGCCGGCGCCGGCACGGGCGGCAACAACGCGACGGTACTCGACATCGCCGATAACCCGAAGAAGCTGAAGATTTCCGAACTCGACGCCGCGCAACTGCCGCGCGTGCTGTCGGACGTCGACGCAGCCGTGATCAACACGAACTACGCGATCGCCGCGAACCTGCAGCCGACCAAGGATGCGATCGCGCTCGAATCGTTGACGAGCCCGTACGCGAACCTGATCGCCGTGCGCGCGAAGGACAAGGATCAGCCGTGGGTGAAGAAGCTGGTCAAGGCGTACCAGTCGCGTGAAGTGAAGGAATTCATCAACAAGCAGTTCAAGGGCTCGATGGTCGCGTCGTTCTGAGCGCGATCGGTTGACCGAACGAAGGCCTGCACACGTGCAGGCCTTTTTTATATGCGACAGGCGGCGTTCCGTTGCTGCTGCGCATGCGTTGGCTGCGTAGCTCTGACGCGCTTGCGAGATGCAGGGGCGACTTGAAGATCGCTCATTGCATTTGCGCTTATCCGATCGGTACGGTTTCGTAACGGTCTGTCAGGTTGGCATCGGTTCAGCGTGCCGCTGCTCGAACGCGGAATCGGTATGCGCTTTTCCTCCTTGGCATCCCGCCGAGCCCCGTCGTTGCTCACTCGAGCCAAATAAGAGCGATCTCTCGGGATATTGCACGATCGTCGCGACATGAATTGTCAGCGGATCGGCGGGAATGTCTTTATGTCGTGGTCGTATGTCTTCGGTAGACTGAAAAGGCAGTTCAAGATCGGATGGGGCGCTCTCGCGAGTGACGTTCTAACCATTCCTTGCAAGGCGGTGAGTCACTGCAACAGAGTTGCGAGAGAGGGGGACGGATTGTGGTGGATATCGATCGCCGGATAATCGATTTTGTGAGGGGGATGTCCGGGTTTTATCTGTTGTCAGGGGGCGAGGGTGGAACTGAGAACACCGATCTGGATGTTGATCTGGGTTTTGATGCGGCTGAGGTCGAAGAGGTGATGGCGGCGTATTCGAAGGAATTTAATGTCGATATGAGTGGATTCGACATCAAAAAATATTATCCGGAGGACGATTCCTCATTGCTTGACTTGATCAATCCCTTCAAGAAGAGGGTAATTCATCAGGTTCCGGACCTGAATGTTCGGATGTTGATCGTTTCGGCCAAAGCAGGGCGCTGGCTCTACAGTTGACGGGCACGCGCCGCCGCCCTCACATCTCGCCGCGCCGCGAGCAGATCGCCATGATCTGCTGGATCGCGTAGTTGTCGCGCACGCCCGGCAGCGACTGCACGACACACTCGTGATAGCGCCGCTCGCGCGGCAGCAGCATCGCGTTGTTGCGGTACAGCGCGTCGCACGAGCGCTGGATCAACTGGGCCGCCGCGCCGTTGCGGCTCTCGCGCAGCGCGTTGAGCATGCAATCGTCGTAGGGCGCATTGCCGTCGGTCAGCGCGAATGCCGCGCCCGGCAGCATCAGCGCGACGGCCGCGAATGCGGCGGCATGGATCCCCGGTTTCATCTGCCCTCCGCTGGCGTGGACTGGGTCGATCGACAGGATAACGTAAAGCCTCGACAGTGGCTGACGCGTTGCACCCACCCTGGCGCAAACTGCCGCCGGCCGGGCGTCTCGCGCGTTTCGACGTGTCACGGCACCGGTGTGCGCCGGGCTGTCGTGCGAAAGCGCGGAGTCAGGCGGTGGTCTGCGGAAATGGTATTCTCATGCGTTCGCCGCCGCGCGCCTTCCCGGGGCCCGCGCGAGGCCGGTGCCGCTGCATTGCGTGCGCCGGCACCTGCATGACGGCGGCGGGAATCCATCATCCAGAACCGACACAAATACGGGGGAGACTCACCCATGAAGCGTTTCAAGACTTTCGCGATCCGTTCGATCACGGCCGGCGTGGCCGCACTGGCATTCGCCGGCGCTGCGCACGCGCAGACGGTCAAGGTGCTGTCGATCGTCGACCATCCGGCACTCGACGCGATCCGCGACGGCGTGCGTGCCGAACTGAAGGCGGAAGGCTACGGCGACGACAAGCTCAAGTGGGAATACCAGAGCGCGCAGGGCAATACGGGCACGGCCGCGCAGATCGCGCGCAAGTTCGTCGGCGACCAGCCCGACGTGATCGTGGCGATCGCGACGCCGGCCGCACAGTCGGTCGTCGCGGCGACCAAGAGCGTGCCGGTCGTCTATTCGGGCGTGACCGATCCGGTCGCCGCGCAGCTCGTGAAGGGCTGGGGCCCGTCGGGCACCAACGTGACGGGCGTATCCGACAAGCTGCCGCTCGACCGCCAGGTCGCGCTGATCAAGCGCGTCGTGCCGAAGGCGAAGACGGTCGGCATGGTCTACAACCCGGGCGAGGCGAACTCGGTCGTGGTCGTGAAGGAACTCAAGGAGATCCTCGCGAAGCAGGGCATGACGCTGAAGGAAGCGGCCGCGCCGCGCACCGTCGACATCGGCCCGGCCGCGAAGAGCCTGATCGGCAAGGTCGACGTGATCTACACGAACACCGACAACAACGTCGTGTCCGCGTACGAAGCGCTCGTGAAGGTTGCGAACGAAGCGAAGATCCCGCTCGTCGCCGGCGACACCGACAGCGTGAAGCGCGGCGGCATCGCGGCGCTCGGCATCAACTACGGCGACCTCGGCCGCCAGACCGGCAAGATCGTCGCGCGCATCCTGAAGGGCGAGAAGCCGGGCGCGATCGCGTCGGAGACGAGCAGCAACCTCGAGCTGTTCGTGAACACGGGCGCGGCCGCGAAGCAGGGCGTCACGCTGTCGCCGGATCTCGTGAAGGAAGCGAAGACGGTCATCAAGTAAGCGGTCCGACCGCCGCGCTTGCAGGCCCGATCCGGGCCTGGACAACCTCGCCGGACGGGCGGCTCCCACCCGGGGCCGCCCGTCCGCTTCACCCGGCCGTACACGTCCGGCCGGGAAGCAACAGGATTTCCCCATCATGTCTCTGTTCTCGTTTCTGGGCGCCCTGGAGATCGGCCTGATCTTCAGTCTCGTCGCCCTCGGGGTGCTGATCTCGTTTCGCATCCTCAATTTCCCCGACCTGACCGTCGACGGCAGCTTTCCGCTCGGCGGCGCCGTCGCCGCGACGCTGATCTCCGCCGGCTACGACCCGTTCACGTCGACGGTGATCGCGATCGTCGCGGGCGCGCTGGCCGGCTTCGTCACCGGCTGGCTCAACGTGCGCCTGAAGATCATGGATCTGCTCGCCAGTATCCTGATGATGATCGCGCTCTACTCGGTGAACCTGCGGATCATGGGCCGGCCGAACGTGCCGCTCATCACCGAGCCGACGATCTTCACCGTGCTGCAACCCGACTGGATGCCCGACTACGTGCTGCGCCCGGCGCTGCTCGCGATCGTCGTGGTGGTCGCGAAGCTCGGCCTCGACTGGTTCTTCTCGTCGCAGCTCGGCCTCGCGATGCGCGCGACCGGCGCGAACCCGCGGATGGCGCGTGCGCAAGGCATCGCGACGGGCCGCGCGACGCTCGCCGGGATGGCGCTGTCGAACGCGCTCGTCGCGCTCGCCGGTGCGCTGTTCGCGCAGACGCAGGGCGGCGCCGACATCTCGATGGGGATCGGCACGATCGTGATCGGGCTGGCCGCCGTGATCATCGGCGAGACGCTGCTGCCGGCGCGCCGGCTCGTGCTGACGACGCTCGCCGTCGTGCTCGGCGCGATCGTCTACCGCTTCTTCATCGCGCTGGCGCTGAACAGCGAATTCATCGGCCTGAAGGCGCAGGACCTGAACCTCGTGACGGCCGCGCTCGTCACGATCGCGCTGGTGTTGCCGGCGACGCGCAAGAAGCTGTTCGCGCGCAAGAACGGAGGGGCATGACATGCTGTCCGCACAAGACCTGAAACTCACGTTCAACCCCGGTACGCCGATCGAGACGCGCGCGCTGCGCGGGCTGTCGCTCGAGATTCCCGACGGCCAGTTCGTCGCGGTGATCGGCTCGAACGGCGCCGGCAAGTCGACCTTCCTCAACGCGGTCAGCGGCGACCAGCGCGTCGATTCGGGGCGCATCGCGATCGACGGCACGGACGTCACGCGCCAGCCCGCATGGGATCGCGCGCACCTCGTCGCGCGCGTGTTCCAGGACCCGATGGCCGGCACCTGCGAGGCGCTGACGATCGAGGAGAACATGGCGCTCGCGATGGCGCGTGGCGCACGGCGCGGCTTTCGCGCGGCGCTCGACCGGCCGTCGCGCGAGCTGTTCCGCGACAAGCTGCGTCTGCTGAACCTCGGGCTGGAAAACCGGCTGACCGACCGGATCGGGCTGCTGTCGGGCGGGCAGCGGCAGGCGGTGAGCCTGCTGATGGCATCGCTGCGGCCGTCACGGATCCTGCTGCTCGACGAGCACACGGCCGCGCTGGATCCGAAGACGGCCGCGTTCGTGCTGGAGCTGACCGCGCGTATCGTCGCCGAGAGCAAGCTGACGACGATGATGGTCACGCACAGCATGCGGCAGGCGCTCGACTACGGCGACCGCACGGTGATGCTGCACCAGGGGCAGGTCGTGCTCGACGTGTCGGGCGACCAGCGCAAGGGGCTCGACGTGCCGGACCTGCTGCAGATGTTCGAGAAGGTGCGTCACGAGCAGCTCGACGACGACGCGCTGCTGCTCGGCTGACGCGTGACAGGCGGCGCGGATCGGCGCGGTGTGCGGTGCGGGCATCGTGCCGGTTTGCTTGCCGGTCCGGCGGCGTGATCCGGTTTCGCGGGCGTCGCCCGGGCCGGGTGGTTGTCGTGGGCGTTCGGTCGATGCGAGCCGGCCACGCCCGGGCCGGTTCGCCTTGAGATGACGGGCGCGCCGGTTTTTCTTCCGCGTTTCATCTGACGAAAGACTGGTTTCGTACCAGTACTGTGCGACGCGAGCGCATTGCCATATACTGTATATCCATACAGTTGTGGGTGGCGTCATGCTCGCATCCTCCATTTCTCCCGAATCCCTTCATCCGTCGCTGTGGCGCGGCTCGCAGCTCGCGCGCGGTGGCCCGCGCACGATCGACACGGGCTTTGCGCCGCTGTCGGCCGAGCTGCCGGGCGGCGGCTGGCCGGTCGGCGGGCTGGTCGAACTGCTGGCCGCGCAGCCGGGCAGCGGCGAGATGCGGCTGCTCGCGCCGGCGCTCGCGCGCACGGTCAGCGCGCGGCGTCCGCTCGCGCTCGTCGCGCCGCCGCAGTCGCCGCATGCAACCGCGCTCGCCAGTCTCGGCGTGCCGTCCGACGCGCTGCTGTGGCTGCGCGCCGGCAACCGCACCGATGCGTTGTGGGCCGCCGAGCAGGCGCTCAGGACGGGCTGCTGCGGTGCGCTGCTGCTCTGGCAGGACGCGCGCGCCGATGCGTTGCGGCGCCTGCATCTTGCGGCCGCGCGCACCGGTGACACGCTGTTCGTGATGCTGCGCCCGCTGTCGGCCGCACGTCAGCCGTCGCCGGCCGTGCTGCGCGTCGCGCTGTATCCGGTGCCGGGCGGCGTGTCGCTCGACATCGTCAAGCGTCGCGGGCCCGCGCGCAGCGAGCCGCTTACGCTCGATTTGCCGTCGCCCATCGTGGAGAGCCGCTATGCGCGTCTTGCTCGGCATCCATCTGCCGCGCCTGCCGCTCGACGTGTGCGCCCCGCCGCCGTCTGACGCAGCGGCCGGCGATGCCGGCTGTGCGGTGCTCGAGCAGGGCGTCGTGCTGATTGCCGACGCACCGGCGCGCCGGCAGGGCGTGCGCGCGGGCATGAAGCGCGGCGGCGTGCTGACGCTCGCGCCCGATACGCGGCTCGTCGAACGCGATCCCGCGCGCGAGGCCGATGCGCTGCGCGCGGTCGCGCTCGCGTTGCTGCGTTTCTCGCCGTGCGTCGCGCTCGACGACGAAGCCACGCTGATCGTCGACGTCGGCCCGAGCCTGCGCCTGTTCGGCGGCCTACCGTCGCTGTGCCGCCAGGTGCGCGCGACGCTCGCGGCGCTCGGCTATGCGGCGCGCCTGTCCGCCGCGCCGACCGGGCGCGGTGCGTGGCTGCTCGCGCGCACGTCGGCGCGCGCCTGCATCCGGCGTCGCGTGGCCGCGCCGGCCTCGCTCGTTCGTGCGCTCGATCGCTTGCCGTGCGTGCTGTTGCCCGAGGCGCGCCCGTATGCGGGCTGGTTCGACGGCCTCGGCTGCCGCACGCTCGCCGATCTGCGCGGCCTGCCACGCGCGGGGCTGCAGCGCCGCTGCGGTCCGGCGTTGCTCGCCGCGCTCGATCGCGCATACGGCGATGCGGTCGAACCGCTTGCGTGGATGGCGGTGCCGCCGGTGTTCGACGTGCGGCTCGAATTGCCGGAGCGCGTCGAATATGCGGAAGCCGTGCTGTTCGCCGCACGGCGGCTCGTCGTGCAGCTATGCGGGTGGCTGGCCGCGCGACAGTTGTCGCTGGCCGCGATGACGTTCGATCTCGAGCACGAGCGCGGCCGCCAGGCCGTGCCGCCGACGCCGCTCGAACTCGCGTTCGCCGCCCCCGTGCGCGACGAGGCGCACTTCATGCGGCTGCTCGGCGAGCGGCTCGCGCGCGTCGAGCTGCCGGCCGCGGTGATCGCGGTGCGGCTGAAGGCCACGCGCGTCGAATCGGTCGCGCCGCCGGCCGACGATCTCTTTCCGGAACCGGGCGGCACGAAAGAGACGCGCGCGCGGCTGTTCGAATTGCTGGTCGCACGGCTCGGCGCGGACAACGTGCTGCGCGCGGCCCCCGTCGCCGATTACCGTCCCGAGGCCGCGAACCGCTGGCTGCCGCTCGATGCGCACGCGGGCAAGCCGGCCGGCGGGCCGCCCGCCGCGCCGCCGCGCCCCGCGTGGCTGCTGGCCGAGCCGCTGCCGTTGTTGATGCGCGGCGAGCGGCCGGTATTTCATACGCCGCTCAGGATGATGTCGTCGGCCGAGCGGATCGAAGCCGGGTGGTTCGACGGGCAGATGGTCGCACGCGATTACCACGTCGCGCAGGACGAAGAGGGTGCGTGCTACTGGGTGTTCCTGGAGCGTTCGAGCAGCCAGGCCGTGCCGCGCTGGTTCCTGCACGGCCTGTTCGGATGAGCGGCGATGGTTGCGGAATTCAGTTGGCTGCCCGATTACGCGGAGTTGTTCTGCCGTTCGAACTTTTCGTTTCTGCATGGCGCGTCGCATGCGGAGGAACTGGTCGAGCGCGCGGCCGAGCAAGGCTATCGCGGGATCGCGATCACCGACGAATGCTCGCTCGCGGGCGCGCCGCGCATGCATGTCGCGGCGAAGGCGAAAGAGCTGCCGCTCGTCATCGGATCGTATTTCGAAGTCACGCCGGATGACGTCGCGCCCGGCCACGATCCTGGCCCCGGCGCGTTCGGGCTCGTGTTGCTCGCGCAGAACCGCGAGGGTTACGGCAATCTTTCCGAACTGATTTCGTGGCGGCGGATGGCCGCGCCGAAGGGGACTTACACGCTGACGTCGCGGATGCTGTCGGCACCGCCCGCGGAGTGTGCGCATCTGCGCGGCATGCCCGACTGCTTCGCGATCCTCGTGCCTGCGTATCCGGTGCGCGCGGACGTGCTCGATGCGCAGGTCGCGTGGTTTCGCACGACGTTCGGCGAGCGCGCGCGGCTCGGGCTCGTGCAACTGCAGCGCGCGCTCGATGGTGCGCAGCGCGACGATATCCGCGCGGCCGGCGCGCGGCGCGGGGTGCGTGTCGTCGCGCTCGGCGACGTGACGATGCACCGGCGCTCGTGCAAGGCACTGCAGGACGTGATGACGGCGATCCGGGTCGGGATGCCGGTTGCCGAGTGCGGGTATGCGCTTGCGCCGAACGCGGAGCAGCATCTGCGTACGCGTGGGCGGATCGCGAAGTTGTTTTCGCCGGGCGAGATCGCCGAAACGTGCGTGATTCTCGATGCGTGTCGTTTCGAACTCGACACGCTTCGCTACGAGTATCCCGACGAGATCGTGCCGGCCGGACATACGCCAACGAGTTACCTCGAGCAGGAGACCCGGAACGGCGCACTTCAACGTTACGCCGGAACGGTACCCGGGCACGTGCGGGAGCGGATCGACTACGAGTTGGCGTTGATCGCGCAACTGGAATACGAGCCCTTCTTCCTGACCGTCTACGACATCGTCAAATACGCGCGCAGCCAGAACATCCTGTGCCAGGGCCGCGGCTCGGCCGCGAACTCGGTCGTCTGCTACTGCCTCGGCATCACCGAAGTCAATCCGGATCAAAGCACGATGCTGTTCGAGCGTTTCATCAGCGCGGAACGCGGCGAGCCGCCCGATATCGACGTCGACTTCGAGCACCAGCGTCGGGAAGAAGTGATTCAGCATATCTACAAAAAATACGGGCACGACCGCGCCGCACTCGCGGCCGCCGTGTCGACGTATCGCCCGCGCGGCGTGCTGCGCGAAACCGGCAAGGCGCTCGGCGTCGATCCGATGCTGGTCGACCGCGTCGCGAAGGGGCATCGCTGGTTCGACGGCAGTCGCGATTTGCTGCAGCAATTTGCGACGACCGGGCTCGATCCCGAAACGCCGCTGATTCGCGCATGGGCCGAACTGGCGGGGAGATTGCTCAACTTCCCGCGCCACTTGTCGCAGCATTCGGGCGGCTTCGTGATCAGCCGCGGCAAGCTCACGCGGCTCGTGCCGGTCGAGAACGCGGCGATGGACGGGCGGCGCGTGATCCAGTGGGACAAGGACGATCTCGAAGCGCTCGGCCTGATGAAGGTCGACGTGCTCGCGCTCGGCATGCTGTCGGCGCTGCATCGCGCATTCGACATGCGCACCGCGTGGCGCGGGCCGCCGGAGCCAGGCGGCGAACCGTTCACGCTGAAGCACATTCCCCAGGATGACGACGCCACCTACGACATGATCTGCCGCGCCGATACGGTCGGCGTGTTCCAGATCGAATCGCGCGCGCAGATGTCGATGCTGCCGCGGCTGAGACCGCGCAACTACTACGATCTCGTCGTCCAGGTGTCGATCGTGCGGCCCGGGCCGATCCAGGGCGGCGCGGTGCATCCGTATCTGAAGCGGCGCAGGATCGTGGCCGGCGAAGAAGCGGGCGAGGTCACGTACCCGAGCGACGCGCTCAAGGCCGTGCTCGAACGCACGCTCGGCGTGCCGATCTTCCAGGAACAGGTGATGCAGATCGCGATCGTCGCGGCGGGCTTCACGCCCGGCGAGGCCGACGAATTGCGCCGGGCGATGGCCGCGTGGAAACGCAAGGGCAACCTCGAGAAGTATTACGGCAAGATCGTCGACGGGATGCTCGAGCGCAACTACACGCGCGAATTCGCCGAGCAGATCTTCGAGCAGATCAAGGGCTTTGGCGAATACGGTTTCCCCGAGAGCCACGCGGCCAGCTTCGCGAAGCTCGCATACGCGAGCAGCTGGCTCAAATGCCATGAACCGGCGGTCTTCCTCGCCGCGCTGCTGAACAGCCAGCCGATGGGTTTCTACCCGCCGTCGCAACTCGTGCAGGACGCGAAACGTCACCGCGTGACGGTGCTGCCGATCGACGTCACGCAAAGCGGCTGGGAAGCGTCGCTCGAAGCGCTGCCGGGTCAGCCGCCACCGCGCGGCCAGCCGGCGGTGCGGCTCGGCCTGTCGCTCGTGCGCGGTCTCGGCGAAGCTGCCGCGCGGCGCATCGAGGCCGCGCGCGCGGCCGGCCCGTTCGAGAACGTCGACACGCTCGCGCGTCGCGCGCAGCTCGAACGGCGCGATCTCGAAGCGCTCGCCGCCGCGAACGCGCTCGCGATGCTTGCCGGCCATCGCCGCGATGCGCTGTGGCAGGCCGTCGCCGCGGCGCCCGAACGCGACCTGCTCGCCGCCGCGCCGATCGACGAAGCGGAGAAGCCCGCGCTCGGCGCGCCGTCGGAAGCCGACGACATCCTCGCCGACTACGACACCACCGGTCTCACGCTGAACCGCCACCCGGTCGCGCTGCTGCGGCCCGCGCTGCGCGCGCAGCGGCTGTCGTCCGCGGCCGAGCTGCGCGACCGTCCCGACGGCCGGCTCGCGCGCGCGTGCGGGCTCGTGATCGCACGGCAGATGCCGGGCACCGCGAAGGGCGTGATGTTCATGACGCTCGAGGACGAAACGGGCTGCGTGAACGTGATCGTGCGGCCCGAGCTGCTCGCGCGGCAGCGTCGCGAAACGCTCGATTCGCGGCTGCTCGCGGCGTCGGGCGTGTGGCAGGTCGTCAGCGACGTGAGGCACCTCGTCGCGCAGCATTTCGAGGATCTGACGCCGCTGCTCGGCGGCCTGCGCACGTCGAGCCGCGAGTTCCATTGACGCGGCGTGCCGGCATGCGTGCGGTGGCCGCGTTCCATGCATACCAGTTGGCCGAACTGGTTCTATTTTCGTCTCGTTTTCAGCACCGCCAGCACGACGAATCCGGCACTGGAACGGTCCCCTTGCATACCAATCCGGGTAAATCCCTATCCTGCATCGCGTTGTAAACAAAGGCTTTCCCGCTACTAAAACGCTTGCCGGACAAGGCTTTCGGCGATTTTCGCACCGCTAATACCAGTTCGTTGACTGGTATTATTGTGGTTATATAATGCGTTCACTTTCGACGGTCCGAGATCGTCGTCCGACACCCGGAGGCACATGGAAACCGGCTGGGCCGAACTGGCGCCCGATCCCGTCAACGACACGCCGCTGTATCTGCAGCTCGCCCGCAATCTGGCGAGCGCGATTCACGCCGGCGCGTGGCGAGCCGGAGAGGCGCTGCCGTCGGAGCGGTTGCTGTCGGTGTCGGTCGGCGTGTCGCGGATCACGGCCCGCCGTGCGCTCGCGCTGCTGGTCGAGCAGGGGCTGATCAAGCGGGCGCGCGGTGCGGGCAGCTTCATCACGCCGCGTGTCGCCGATCCGCTGTCGCGTCTCGTCGGCTTCACCGCGAAGATGCAGCAGCGCGGCTTCAGGCCCGATTCGGTGTGGCTGTCGCGCAAGCTGCGCGCCGCGAACCGCGACGAGATCACGCGTCTCGGCCTCGCGCCCGGCGCGACGGTTGCGCGGCTCGAACGGCTGCGTCGCGCGGACGGCATCGTGATGGCCGTCGAGCATTCGACGCTGCCGGCCGCGGTGTTGCCGGATCCGCAGGCGCTCGGCGCGTCGCTGTACGAATACCTCGACGCGCGCGGGATGACCGTCGTGCGCGCGCTGCAGCACTTTCGCGCGGCCAACGCGACGCACGAGATCGCGAAGTGGATGGCGGTGAAGCCGGGCTCGGCCCTGCTGGTGATCACGCGCATCGGCTATGGCGCCGACCAGCGCGCGATCGAAGTGTCCGAAACGTATTGCCGCGACGACTACTACGACTTCGTCGCCGAACTGAAACGCTGACGCGCGAGACTGCCCGCGCGCCACGCGCAACGAACGCAACCGATTTGCAAATCGCGACGCGGATGTCCGCGTCACCAGATCATCAAGAGAAACGTCATGCTGACTGGAAACATCCTTACCCCCGACGGCTGGATTCACGGTTCGCTCGATAGCGAGAACGGCCGCATCACCACGCTCGACGGCGCGCCCGCCGACCCAGCGAAGAACGACGCGCCGTACATCCTGCCCGGCTTCATCGACCTGCACGTGCACGGCGGCGGCGGCGCCGACGTGATGGAAGGCGGCGACGCGATCGAGACGATCGCGCGCACCCACGCGCAGTTCGGCACGACGAGCCTGCTCGCGACGACGATGACCGCGCCGCGCGACGAACTGATGGAAGTCGTCGCGAACCTCGGCACCGTCGCGCGCACCCGTACGCCGGGCGGCGCGCGCGTGCTCGGCGTGCATCTCGAAGGGCCGTACATCAACCCCGGCAAGCTCGGCGCGCAGCCCGACGCGGCCGTGTCGGCCGTGCTCGACGAAGTGCTGAAGTACCTGTCGATCGCGCCGATCCGCGTCGTCACGCTCGCACCGGAAATCGCCGGACACATCGAGATCATCGGCGAGATGGCCGCGCGCGGCGTGCGCGTGCAGCTCGGCCACTCGCTCGCGACCTACGACGACGCCGTCGCCGCGCTCAAGCATGGCGCGTGCGGTTTCACGCACCTGTTCAACGCGATGTCGCCGCTGCATCACCGCAACCCGGGCCTCGTCGGCGCCGCGCTCGCGCATGCCGAGTACGCGGAAATCATCCCCGATCTGCTGCACGTGCACCCGGGCGCGATCCGTGCGGCGCTGCGCGCGATCCCGCGCCTGTACGTCGTGACCGACAGCACGTCCGCCACCGGCATGCCCGACGGCGAATACCGGCTCGGCAGCCAGCACGTGACCAAGTGCCTCGGCGGCGTGCGGCTCGCCGACGGCACGCTCGCCGGCAGCACGCTGACGATGGACCAGGCGCTGCGCAACCTCGTGTCGATCGGCCTGCCGATCGCCGACGTGTCGAACCGGATGTCGCGCTATGCGGCCGACTACCTCGGCATCGCCGATCGCGGCCGCCTCGAGCGCGGCGCATGGGCCGACCTCGCGGTGTTCGATCGCGACCTGAACCTCACCGCGACCTACGTCGAAGGAGAATCGATTGTCGAATATGCTTAAGGAAGCGCGCGAGTCCGCGCAGGTCGTCGCCGCGCAACTCGCCGACACCACGCGCGTCGAAGCGCTCGCCGGCCAATTGCTCGATCACCCGCCGGCCGTCGCGCTGACGGTCGCGCGCGGTAGCTCGGATCATGCCGCCAGTTACTTCGCGAGCCTGACGATGAGCCGCCTCGGCGTGCCCGTCGCGTCGCTGCCGATGTCGGTCGCGACGCTGCAGCAGGCGCCGCTGAAAGTGCGGGACCAGCTCGCGATCGCGTTCTCCCAGTCGGGCAAGAGCCCCGATCTCGTCAACACGATGGCCGCGTTGCGCGACGCCGGTGCGCGTACCGTCGCCGCCGTGAACGTGCTGCCGTCGCCGCTCGCCGATGCGTGCGAGCACCCGTTGCCGCTGCTGGCCGGCCCCGAACTGTCGGTCGCCGCGACCAAGAGCTACATCGCGATGCTGTCGGCGTCCGCACAGATCGTCGCGTACTGGCAGCGCGACGCCGCGCTGATGACCGCACTGCGCGGCCTGCCGGACGTGCTCGCGCAAGCCGGCCAGCTGGACTGGTCGCCGGCCGTCGCCGCGCTCGCGGGGATCGAACGGATGATCGTGATCGGCCGCGGCCTCGGCCTGGCGATCGCGCAGGAAGCCGCGCTGAAGCTGAAGGAAACCTCGGGCATCCAGGCCGAGGCGTTCTCGAGCGCCGAAGTCCGTCATGGCCCGATGGAGCTGATCGACCGCGACTATCCGCTGCTCGTGTTCGCACCGCCGGGGCCCGAGCAGGCCGGGCTGCTGCAGCTCGCGCAGGACATGCGCGCACGCGGTGCGGCCGTGTTGCTCGCGGCGCCCGCCGGCACGCCCGGCGCGACCTTGCCGCTCGCGCAGTCCGCCCATTCGGCGCTCGACCCGATCGCCGCCATTCTTTCGTTCTACGTAATGGCGGCGGATCTCGCCGTCGCGCGCGGCCGCAATCCCGACACGCCGCGCCATCTGAACAAAGTCACCGAAACGCACTGATAGCCGAGACAGCCGATGAGACGCGCCGAGGAGTCCCAGTTGAAGAGTTCCACCCATGATCAGGTCGTTCTGCTTGCCCCGCTGACGGGGCCGATCGTTGCGCTGGCCGACGTGCCCGATCCGGTGTTCTCCGGCGGGATGTTCGGCGACGGCATCGGTATCGATCCGCTCGCAGGCAAGCTCGTCGCGCCGTGCGCCGGCATCGTGTCGCATCTCGCGCGCACCGGCCACGCCGTGACGATCACGACGCCGCAAGGCGCGGAAGTGCTGCTGCACATCGGCATCGATACGGTCGAGCTGAACGGGCAGGGCTTCACGGCGCACGTCGAAGCCGGCGCGCGTGTCGAAGCGGGCGACCTGCTGATCGAGTTCGACCAGGACGCGGTCGCGCGCAGCGCGCATTCGCTGGTGTCGGTGGTCGCGATCGCGAACTCCGACGCGTTCGACGTCGTCGAGCGCGCGAGCGGCTTCGCGACGGCTGGCAAGACGCCGCTGCTCGCGCTGCGCGGCAAGGGCGAAGCCGCCGCGCAGGCGGCGCAGGCCGGTGCGGCCGCGATGAACGAAGTGCGTCGCGAGATCGTGCTGACGCAGCCGGGCGGCCTGCATGCACGGCCGGCCGCACGGGCGCGCGAAGCCGCGCGCGGGCTCGACGCGCACGTCGAAGTGCATTTCGACGGCCGCAAGGCGTCGATCGAAAGCGTGGTCGGCCTGCTCGGTCTCGGCGCCGGCGAACGTGCGACCGTCGAGCTGGTCGGTCGCGGCGCGCACGCGCAACAGGCGGTCGATGCGATCGCGAACGAACTGCTGCGCGAAGCGCACGGCGAGGCCGAGGAGAAGCCGGCCCGGCTGCGCTCGCCCGCGCCGCAGGCTATCGTGCGCAACACCGGCGCGCCCCTCGATCCGAACACGCTCGCGGGCGTATGCGCGGCGCCCGGCATCGCGGTCGGCACGCTGGTGCGTCTCGACGATGCCGACATCGTGCCGCCCGAACAGGCGGCCGGCACGCCTGCCGCCGAAAGCCGCCACCTCGACCAGGCGCTGAAGGCGGTCGACGCCGAGCTCGGCGAAACGGTGCGCAACGCATCCGCGCGCGGCGCGGTCGGCGAGGCGGGGATCTTCGCGGTGCATCGCGTATTGCTCGAAGATCCGACACTCGTCGATGCGGCGCGCGACCAGATCAGCCTCGGCAAGAGCGCGGGCTTCGCGTGGCGCGCGACCATCCGCGCGCAGATCGACACGCTGTCGAAGCTCGACGACACGCTGCTCGCCGAGCGCGCGGCGGATCTGCGCGACATCGAAAAGCGCGTGCTGCGCGCACTCGGCCACACGAGCGGCGCGACACGCACGCTGCCTGACGAGGCCGTGCTGGCCGCCGAGGAATTCACGCCGTCCGACCTGTCGTCGCTCGATCGCCAGCGCGTGACCGCGCTCGTGATGGCACGCGGCGGCGCGACGTCGCATGCGGCGATCATCGCGCGTCAGCTCGGCATCCCGGCGCTCGTCGCGGTCGGCGACGCGCTGTACGCGATTCCGGACGGCACGCAGGTCGTCGTCGATGCGAGCGCGGGCCGCCTCGAACACGCGCCGACCGCACTCGACGTCGAGCGTGCCCGGCACGAGCGCCAGCGTCTGGACGGTGTACGCGAAGCGAACCGGCAGATGGCCGGCGCGGCCGCGGCGACCATCGACGGCCGCGCGATCGAGATCGCCGCGAACATCGCGACGCTCGACGACGCGAACACCGCGGTCGACAACGGCGCGGACGCGGTCGGCCTCCTGCGCACCGAGCTGATGTTCATCCATCGCCAGGCGGCGCCCACCGTCGTCGAACACCAGCAGAGCTACCAGTCGATCGTCGACGCGCTTCAGGGCCGCACCGCGATCATCCGCACGCTCGACGTCGGCGCCGACAAGGAAGTCGATTACCTGACACTGCCGCCCGAACCGAACCCGGCGCTCGGCCTGCGCGGCATCCGCCTCGCACAGGTGCGACCGGATCTGCTCGACGATCAGCTGCAGGGCCTGCTCGCGGTGAAGCCGTTCGGCGCGGTGCGCATCCTGCTGCCGATGGTGACGGACGCGGGCGAACTCGTGCGGATCAGGAAGCGCATCGACGAATTCGCGCAGGCGCAGGGCCGCACCGAGCCGATCGAGGTCGGCGTGATGATCGAGGTGCCGTCGGCGGCGCTGCTGGCCGACCAGCTCGCGCAGCACGCGGATTTCCTGTCGATCGGCACCAACGACCTCACGCAGTACACGCTCGCGATGGACCGCTGCCAGGCCGATCTCGCCGCGCAGTCCGACGGCCTGCATCCGGCCGTGCTGCGCCTGATCGACATCGCGGTGCGCGGCGCGCAAAAGCACGGCAAGTGGGTCGGCGTGTGCGGCGCGCTGGGCGGCGATCCGCTCGCGGTGCCGATTCTCGTCGGCCTCGGCGTGACCGAACTGTCGGTCGATCCGGTATCGGTGCCGGGCATCAAGGCGCGCGTGCGCCGTCTCGATTACCAGCTGTGCCGCCAGCGTGCGCAGGATCTGCTCGCACTCGACTCGGCACAGGCGGTAAGGGCAGCAAGCCGCGAAGTCTGGCCGCTCGACTGAACGTCGACGGCGGGCGCGCGACCCGTTTCACTACGCAAGCAATTAGGTCAACGACGATTAACGACGAGACATGGATTGGAGGACTGAATGAACGGGAATCCGTTTCTGAAAATACAGGGCCTGGGCCGGGCCCTGATGCTGCCGATCGCGGTGTTGCCGGTTGCCGGCATCCTGCTGCGACTCGGGCAGCCGGATGTGTTCAACATCAAGATGATCGCCGACGCCGGCGGCGCGATCTTCGACAACCTGCCGCTCCTGTTCGCGATCGGCGTGGCGGTCGGTTTCGCGAAGGACAATAACGGCGTGGCGGCACTCGCGGGCGCGATCGGCTACCTGATCGAAACCGCGATCATGAAGGACATCGATCCCAAGCTGAACATGGGCGTGTTGTCCGGGATCATTGCGGGCGTGGTCGCGGGCTTGCTGTACAACCGCTACAAGGACATCAAGCTGCCCGACTACCTCGCGTTCTTCGGCGGCAAGCGGTTCGTGCCGATCATCACGGGGCTGGTGTGCGTGATACTGGGCATCGTGTTCGGATACGTGTGGCAGCCGATCCAGCATGCGATCGACGCGGCCGGCCAGTGGCTGACGACGGCGGGCGCGATCGGTGCGTTCGTGTTCGGCTTCCTGAACCGCCTGCTGCTCGTCACGGGCCTGCACCACATCATCAACTCGCTCGCCTGGTTCGTGTTCGGCAATTTCACGCCGCCCGGCGGCGGCGAGATCGTGCACGGCGACCTGCACCGCTTCTTCGCGGGCGATCCGACCGCGGGCACCTTCATGGCGGGCTTCTTCCCGATCATGATGTTCGGCCTGCCGGCCGCGTGTCTCGCGATGCTGCACGAAGCGCCGAAGGAGCGCCGCGCGATGGTCGGCGGCCTGCTGTTCTCGATGGCGCTCACGTCGTTCCTGACCGGCGTGACCGAGCCGATCGAATTCAGCTTCATGTTCCTCGCGCCGGTGCTGTACGTGATCCACGCGGTGCTCACGGGGCTGTCGCTCGCGATCTGCCAGATCCTCGACGTGAAGCTCGGCTTCACGTTCTCGGCCGGCGCGATCGACTACGTGCTGAACTACGGATTGTCGACGAAGGGCTGGATCGCGATTCCGCTCGGCATCGCGTATGGCATCGCGTACTACGGGCTGTTCCGCTTCTTCATCCGCAAGTTCAACATGGCCACGCCAGGCCGCGAGCCGGCGTCGGCCGATGCGGCGACCGAGTCGTATGCGACGGGCGGTTTCGTCGCGCCGGCGGCCGGTGCCGCCGCGGCAGCGCCGCGCGCGCAGCGCTACATCGCCGCGCTCGGCGGGGCGGGCAACCTGACGGTCGTCGACGCATGCACGACGCGTCTGCGGCTGACCGTCGTCGATCCGGAGAAGGTGTCGGAGCCGCAACTGAAGTCGATCGGCGCGCGTGGCGTGCTCAAGCGCGGCGGCAACAGCGTGCAGGTGATCATCGGGCCCGAAGCCGACATCATTGCCGACGAAATGCGCTCGGCCATCGGCAGCGGCGCGACCGGTGCCGCGGCGACCGCCACGGCCGCCGCCGCGCAGCCGGTCACGGGCGCGGCGGCCGGCCCGCTCGATCCCGATCCGGTGCGCTGGCTCGCCGTGTTCGGCGGTGCGACCAACGTCGCGTCGCTCGACGCGATCGCGACCACGCGCCTGCGCGTCGTCGTGCGCGATGCGTCGGCGGTCGATCGCGACCGCCTTGGGGCGCTCGACGTCGCATGGGTGTCGACGGATACGTTCCACATCGTGTGCGGCAACGCGGCCGCGCGCTATGCCGAACAGCTCGGCGCGCGTCTGCCGTCGACGGGCGGCGGCGCGGCCGCGCAACCGGCCTGATGCGAACCACGACGATGACGCCGGCCTGACCCGCGCCGCGGAATCGGGCTGGTCGGCAAAACGAAACGGCTTGCGAATTGCATCGCAAGCCGTTTTTCTTTGGTGCGGTGCCCGGACGAAAAAAACCTCGCGCGAAGCGAGGTTCGTTCCGGCGGGCGGCGGCGGAGCGGAGCGAACCGCCCCGCACATCGATCAGTCGCGCCGGGCGCGCACCGGCGCTTCCGGCGACTTCTGCCGCGCTTCGAGCCACATCGCGTTGACGATGCCGAACGACAGCGCGACGCCGATACCGAGAATCCAGCTGAAATACCACATGATCCGACTCCTTGCGAAACGGGAGGGCGGGGCGCTTGCGCGCCCCGGCCGGGTTCAATACATCGAGTGTGTGTTCTCTTCGAGCGTCTGGCGCGTGACCTTGCCGCGCATCACGCGGTAGACCCAGCTCGTGTAGATCAGGATGATCGGCAGGAACACGATCACCGCGAACAGCATCACCTGCAGCGTCTTCTGGCTCGACGTCGAATCCCACACGGTCAGGCTGCTGCGCGGATCGAGCGACGACGGCATGATGAACGGGAACATCGAGAAGCCCGCGGTCAGGATCACGCCGGCGATCATCAGGCCGGTGCAGAAGAACGCCGTCTTTTCCTGCTTCGAGCCGGCAAGCAGCAGCGCGAGCAGGCCGCCGGCGATCCCGACCACCGGCGCCGCGATCATCCACGGATATTCGCCGTAGTTCGCGAGCCACAGCCCCGAGCCGGCGGCGACGTCCTTCAGCAGCGGGTTCGCAACCGTATCGTTCGGCGCCGCGTGCGTGATGTGGAAGCCGCCGATCGCCGATGCGACCAGCACGCCGGCCAGCACGAACAGCACGACCGCGAGGAGCGCCGACACGCGCAGCGCGATCGACGCGCGGCGGGCGATCACGCCGTCGGTCTTCATCTTGATGAACGCGGCGCCGTGCGCGACGAGCATCGTGAGGCTGACGAGCCCGCAGAGCAGCGCGAACGGGTTCAGCAGCGCCCAGAAGCTGCCGTAATAGGTCACGCGCAGGTCGCTGTCGAACTGGAACGGCACGCCTTGCAGCAGGTTGCCGAACGCGACGCCGAACACCAGCGCCGGCACGAAGCCGCCGACGAACAGGCCCCAATCCCAGCCGGCACGCCAGCGCGGATCGGGGCGCTTGCTGCGGTAGTCGAAGCCGACCGGCCGGAAGAACAGCGCGAACAGCACGAGCAGCATCGCGAAGTAGAAGCCGGAGAACGACGCGGCGTAGACGAGCGGCCACGCGGCGAACATCGCGCCGCCGGCCGTGATCAGCCACACCTGGTTGCCTTCCCACGTCGCGCCGACGGTGTTGACGATGATGCGGCGTTCGTCGTCGGTCTTGCCGAGGAACGGCAGCAGCGCGGTGGCGCCCATGTCGAAGCCGTCGGTGACGGCGAAGCCGATCAGCAGCACGCCCACGAGCACCCACCAGATCAGCTTGAGAGTTGCATAGTCCATAGCGATTCCTTGTTCCGTTGCAGGGGCGTGCTCAAACCGCGGCGCGCTCGCCGGCGGCGAGTTCGTGGTGATAGCGGCCGGTGTGCAGCGACGACGGGCCGAGGCGCGCGTACTTGAACATCAGCTTGATCTCGATGACGAACAGCGCGGTGTAGAACAGGATGAAGCCGGCGAGGCTCAGGTACAGGTCGCTCGGCTGCAGGCTCGACGCGGACAGGTGCGTCGGCAGCACGCCCGCGATCGTCCACGGCTGGCGGCCGAGCTCGGCGACGATCCAGCCGAATTCGATCGCGATCCACGGCAGCGGGATCGCCCACACCGCGTAGCGCAGGAACCAGCGGCGGTTGTCCTGCAGCAGTTCGCGGCGCGCGCAGAACCAGAACGCGGCAACGAACGTCGCGACGAACAGGAAGCCGAGCGCCACCATGATCCGGAACGAGAAGAACACGGGCGCGACCGGCGGGATCGTCTTCTTCGCGGCGGCCTTGATCTGCTCGGGCGTCGCATCCGTCACGTTCGGCGTGAACTGCTTGAGCATCAGCCCGTAGCCGAGATACTGCTTGTGCTGGTCGAACAGCGCGCGGGTCGCGTCGCTCGTGTCGCCCTGCTTGATCTTCTGCAGCGCGCCGTACGCGACCATCCCGCTCTGGATGTGTTCCTCGCTGAGCTTTGCCAGCTCGCGCAGGCCGATCACCGGTTCGTCGATCGAGCGCGTCGCGATCAGGCCGAGCGCGTACGGGATCTTGATCGCGTAGTCGGTGCGCTGTGCCTCCTGGTTCGGGATGCCGATCAGCGTGAACGACGCGGGCGCCGATTGCGTTTCCCATTCGGATTCGATCGCGGCGAGCTTCATCTTCTGCACTTCGCCGGTCGTATAGCCCGATTCGTCGCCGAGCACGATCACGCAGAGCGTCGCCGCGAGCCCGAAGCCGGCAGCGACCGCGAACGAGCGCAGCGCGAAGTCGACGTCGCGCTTCTTCAGCAGGTACCACGACGACACGCCGAGCACGAACATCGCCGCCGACACGTAGCCGGCCGACACGGTGTGCACGAACTTCACCTGCGCGACCGGGTTGAACAGCACGTCGAACAGGCTCGTCATTTCCATGCGCATCGTCTGGTAGTTGAACTCCGCGCCGACCGGGTTGTTCATCCAGCCGTTCGCGACCAGGATCCACAGCGCGGACAGGTTCGAGCCCAGCGCGACGAGGAACGTGACGATCAGGTGCTTGACCTTCGACAGGCGGTTCCAGCCGAAGAAGAACAGGCCGACGAACGTCGATTCGAGGAAGAACGCCATCAGGCCTTCGACCGCGAGCGGCACGCCGAAGATGTCGCCGACATAGTGCGAGTAGTACGACCAGTTCGTGCCGAACTGGAATTCGAGCGTGATGCCGGTCGTCACGCCCATCGCGAAGTTGATCCCGAACAGCTTGCCCCAGAACTGGGTCATGTCCTTGTAGACCTGTTTGCCGGTCATCACGTAGACGGCTTCCATGATGACGAGCAGCCAGGACAGGCCGAGCGTCAGCGGCACGAACAGGAAGTGGTAGAGCGCCGTGATGCCGAACTGCAGACGCGACAGATCGACGACTTCGCTACTTATCATGGTGGTCTCCCTCGGTAGAGGCGGGTGCCGGCACCGAAAGCAGTCTCTCGGCGACGACGGCAGGTGGCAGCGACATGTGCTCGGCCTGCGGATGATTGAAGAACGCGTATTTGAGCGACATCAGGAGGATCATCTTGACGATCAGCACCAGCGTGATGTCGCGCACGAGCGTGGGCCCGCGGGCCCACGCGGCGATGCGGGCGCGCCAGCCGATCGCACCGGCGGCCGGCGGGGGAGGCGGCGCAGGCTCTTTATTGATCGAGATCAAGGCGATAATCCTGAATCGATTTACGTCGGTTTTGGGGCGACTTTACGTCGGATTTATGGCGGCGGTGGAGCTGTTATTAATCCTTTTGCGCCGACATGCCGATTTTAAAATGCCGGCTTTCCGATGCCGAGTGCTGCGCTGCGGCAGACCGTCGCTAATTGCGGGTAAAAACTTGAGTTAGATCAAGGTTATGCGGAAGGGGGCGCAAGCCGCCCAATACCCGATCAATAAGGTCGATTAATAAGCGCGGCGGCCGGCGGACAAACAGGCGAAAAAAAACCGCTGCCGGTGGGGCAGCGGTTTTGGGTGAAGCGCTCTGAATCGCCGGGCTTTACGCGTATTCGGCGAGTGCGGTGCGCATCTTTTTCATTGCGCTCGCTTCGATCTGGCGGATGCGTTCCGCGGATACGCCGAATTCGGCGGCGAGATCGTGCAGCGTCGAGCCGCCCGAGCCGTCGTCGTCGACGTTCAGCCAGCGTGCCTCGATGATCCTGCGGCTGCGCGCGTCGAGCGCGTCGAGCGCCTGCGAGATGCCGTCCGTCTGCAGCATGTCGCGCTGACGCGCGGCCAGCACGGCGGTCGGCTCGTTGTGCGAATCGGCCAGATAGGCGATCGGCGCGTACGACTCCTCGCCGTCCTCGACTTGCCCTTCGAGCGCGATGTCGCCGCCCGACAGGCGCGTTTCCATCTCGGTCACGTCTTCGCGCTTGACGTTGAGCTCCTGCGCGAGGCCGTCGATTTCCTCGGGCGTCATCGCCTGCATGCTCTTCTTGTGGCTGCGCAGGTTGAAGAACAGCTTGCGCTGCGCCTTCGTCGTCGCGACCTTCACCATCCGCCAGTTGCGCAGGATGTACTCGTGGATCTCGGCCTTGATCCAGTGGATCGCGTACGACACCAGGCGCACGTTTTGCGCCGGGTCGAAGCGCTTCACGGCCTTCATCAGGCCGATGTTGCCTTCCTGGATCAGGTCGCCGTGCGGCAGCCCGTAGCCGAGATAGTTACGGGCGATCGACACGACGAGCCGCAGGTGCGACAGCACCAGGCGGCGTGCCGAGTCGAGGTTGTTGTTGTCGCGGAATTCGGTTGCGTACTGGCGTTCTTCCTCGGCGGTCAGCAGCGGGATGCGGTTGACGGCCTGGATATACGCGTCGATGTTGCCAAGCTGGCCCGACAACATCGATTGAGTTGCGAGCGCCAGCGAGCCTGCCGATTCGGCCTTGGCCGGCGTCGGGCTCAGGGTATTCGGAAGGGTCAAAGCGTGGCTCACTAAAAAACTCCTTTGGAATCAGGGACAAACCCCTAGTCTCGGATGAGACTCCGGGGCCAATCTTAGCACTCCCGCAATCCGAGTGCTAATTCCTTAGAGCGCACGTGGGCATCGGAGTTCCCGGTTTTTCTATCGGGTTAGTCGAATCGATAGTCTAAAGTGCGACCCGGATGAAGCGGCGAAGTTCCGTAAGCCGTTGTTTTCGATGGGAATCAGTAGACGATTTCGATTTTTGTAGTTTTAGAAGCAAACCATTTCGCTTCGTGATGCCGATCCGGAAAGTCCTTTACCATACCATTCAGTTCGCTCGAGTCCGGCCGCTGCGGCAGGCTCCATTCAACCCAAAAAGTTGGAGTGTCAGATGAACAATAAAAAGAATCGCCGGCCCCGCAGCCGGCTTGCGCTGCATGCGATGCTCGCTGCGTCATTGCTTGGCGGATCGACGGCAGCATTCGCGGATCGGTGGGGGATCCAGGCGGGCGGCGGGTTTTCCGACCGTCACGGGATCGACAAGGGCGATCTCGGCGTGGTCTGGGATCCGGGCTGGAACTGGTGGGAAATCGGCGGCTGGCATTTCGCGTTCGCGGTCGAGGGGCACGTGGGCTACTGGCACACGGGCGGCAACGTCCACAGCAGCATCGGCGAATTCGGCGTGACGCCGATGTTCCGTTTCATCAAGAGCGCAGGGGACATTCGGCCGTACATCGAGGCCGGCGGCGGCATCCGGCTGCTGACGCATCCGACGATCTCGAACAATTTCTCGGTGTCGACCGCGTTCCAGTTCGCGCCGACTGCAGGGGTGGGCGTGCAGTTCGGCCAACGGCAACAGTATCAGGTCGGCTACCGTTTCGAACATGTGTCTAACGCGGGTATCAAAGAGCCGAATCCTGGTATAAATTTCCACCAGTTCTACGTGCAGTACAACTTCTGATCCGTACTACGCCCGCATGGCGGGCGCGTTGCCGAGGAGTCAGGCGATGGCGAAGGTGGTCGATGCGATCCGCGCGCTCGAGCGCGATCGGTTCCGGGCGATGGTGGACGGGGACGGCGAAGCGCTCGCTGCGCAATTGTCGGACAAGGTGTTCTTCGTGCACACCAACGGCAAGCGCGAAACCAAGCAGCAGTTCATCGACGCCATCGTCGCCGGCCGCCGCCGCTATCGCCAGATCGAAATCCAGTCGCAGGATCTGCTGCCGGTCGGCGACGCAACCTGCGTCGTCACGGGGCGCGCGTTGATCGAGATGGAAACGAACAACGGCGGGCTCGTGTTTCCGATCGCCTACACCGCCGTCCACACCCACGAGCAGGGTCACTGGCGCCTGCTGGCGTGGCAGGCGACGCGGTGTGCGACCGAGACGTGAGCGCAGGTAGCGCCCGTTTTCATGTCCCGACCGAAGCGGCCTTCTGGGCCGCTTTTTGCTGGCCCGTGCGGCGCGGATCGCGCGGCGCACGGGCGGTCACACACCGCTCGCTGACGTTCAAACCTTGATGCGAAGCCCGGCAGTCAGGCTGCCGCGCGGCGGTCGGCGCATTGCCACGCCGAGCGGTTGATCGCGCTCGCGACCGCGTCGAGCGCGGCGCTTGCCGCATCGGCATGCAGCCCGACGCCATGCCGCAGCGGTGCGTCACCGACCCGGCAGCCGACCGATACCGCGATCCGTCCGTCCGTCGCGCGTGCATGCTCGCACGACGCGACGTCGATCGTCACGCCGGCCGCCGCTGCGAACGCCGCGGCCGCGCGCTGCGCGGCGTCCTCGGCCGTCGCGTCGGCCGGCGGCGCGCCCGCGATCTCGTGGTTCTGCCAGCGTGCGCCGTTGCCGTGGCGCGCGGCCGGGCCATCCGTCTCGAAGAATTCGCGTGCGAACAGCGCGCAGATCGCGTCGCCCGTTACTTCCTCGCCGGATGCGTCGGCGAGCGTCTGCACCGCGGCGCTGAACTCGATCTGCACGCGGCGCGTGGGCGTGAAGCCCATCCCGCGTTCGAGCAGGAACGTCGCACCGCCCTTGCCGGACTGGCTGTTGACGCGAATCACCGCGTCGTAGCTGCGGCCGAGGTCGGCCGGGTCGATCGGCAGATACGGGACTTCCCACACCGCGTCGGGGCGCTGCTGCGCGAAGCCCTTGCGGATCGCGTCCTGATGCGAGCCCGAGAACGCGGTGAACACGAGGTCGCCCGCATACGGGTGGCGCGGATGCACGGGAATCTGGTTGCAGCGCTCGACCACGCGGCGCACCGCGTCGATGTCGGAGAAGTCGAGGCCCGGGTCGATGCCCTGTGTGTAGAGGTTCAGCGCGAGCGTGACGAGGTCCACGTTGCCGGTGCGCTCGCCGTTGCCGAACAGGCAGCCTTCGATGCGGTCGGCGCCCGCGAGCAGCGCGAGTTCGGCGGCCGCGACCGCGGTGCCGCGATCGTTGTGCGGATGCACGGACAGCACGATGCTGTCGCGATACGCGAGGTTGCGGTCCATCCACTCGATCTGGTCGGCGAACACGTTCGGGCTCGCCGCTTCGACGGTCGCCGGCAGGTTCACGATCATCTTGTGATCGCGGGTCGGGCGCCACGTCTGCGCGACCGCATCGCACACTTCGCGCGCGAACGTCAGCTCGGTCATGCTGAAGGTTTCCGGCGAATACTGATAGGTCCATTGCGTGTCCGGACGTGCGGCCGCGTATTCCTTGATGATCCGCGTGCCCTCGACCGCGAGCGCCTTCACGTCGGCCTTCGACATCCCGAACACGATGCGGCGGAACGACGGGCAGATCGCGTTGTAGAGGTGCACGATCGCGCGCGGCGCGCCTTCGAGCGCGTCGAACGTACGGGCGATCAAGTCTTCGCGCGACTGCACGAGCACTTCGATCGTCACGTCGTCGGGGATGCGCTTTTCGTCGATCAGCTTGCGGACGAAATCGAAGTCGGTTTGCGACGCCGACGGAAAACCGACTTCGATCTCCTTGAAACCGATCGCGACCAGCATGTCGAAGAATTCCAGCTTCTGTTCGATGCTCATCGGCTCGATCAGCGACTGGTTGCCGTCGCGCAGGTCGGTGCTCATCCAGACCGGCGCGCGTTCGATGGTGCGGGTCGGCCAGCGGCGGCCATGGATGCGGACGGGCTCGAACGGGCGGTACTTGTCTTGCGGGTTGCGTTTCATCTTCTGGACCTCGGGTCTCAAGTCGCGAGCGAAGACGGGCGGCATGGGCGACGGTTGGCGCTGCCTCGCACCGTGGCGCCGGATAGCGCTACGGATACGGATGATCTTCGCGAATCGACCGACGGATAGACGGACGAATGCTGACGACTTCGGGTTGTAAAAACTGCGAGAAGGGTGCTGCGAGGAACTGCTGGGAGGGACCGTGCGAACAGCACACGGCGCTACGACAGCCTTAGGCTAGTCGTAGCGATAGCGGCCGCGCTAGGCGGCCGGAGGTAATTCGGAGGGTGTTCGGAAAGGAACGCATGTCGGCAACTCTATGCCAGGATGCGGGCGCGTGTCAAATGGTCGGCGGAAATATCGGCGCGAACCGGTGCGACCCACGCGGCGGTCAGGGCGCGATCCGGGCGATCCGCACGATCGTTTCGACCTGTCGCGCGAGCGTGTCGGGCACCGGGATTTCGCCGCGCAGCACGGCATCCGTCCATGCGGCCGTCGTCGCCGCGTCGCGCGATTCGGGCAGCGCGACGGGCTCGGCGTCCGTCGACGAGCGCTCGGCCTCGATCAGCGTGTCGCATACGCCGTCGTGCAGCCAGTCGACCTGCACCTGGCGCCGCGTGTCGGCCACCGCCTCGCCTTCGGTGCCGCGCGCGAGCAGCGCGCCGCCGAGCGCGGCGTCGGGATGGTCGCGGAACAGTTGCGCGAGGCTGTCGCGGTACGGCGGATGCGTGTAGTTGACGAGCCGCAGGCCCGTCGGCGCGAACGGCTGCAGGATCTTGACGAGCGTATGCGTGGAGTTGCGCACGCCGAGTACGCCGCGCAGCGCCAGCAGGCGCGCGAGGCGCGGCGCCAGTGCGTCGATTGGCGCGAACGCGACGCGGCGCTCGGCGAGCGTGTCCTCGATCGCATCGTGCGACGTCGACGACGCGATCGACAGCGCGGAGAAGATCTCCGCGCTCGTCACGCGGCCCGGATCGCGCGCCACGCCGTGCACGAGCACCGGCACGCCTTCGCGTGCGAGCAGCAGTGCGAGCAGCGGCACCAGGTTCGGCTGCTTGCGCGCGCCGTTGTAGCTCGGGATCGACACCGGGCGGAACGCCGCATCCTGCACGCGAACCGGCTCGAACGACGCCTGTGCGGCGGCGAGCATGGCGGCTAGCTCGTCGGCGGTTTCGCCCTTCAGGCGATAGGCGATCAGGATCGCGCCGAGTTCGACGTCCGACACGCGCGCATCGAGCATTGCGCGATAGAGCTCGAACGTGTCGTCGGCGGACAGCGCGCGCGCGCCGTGCGGGCCGCGGCCGATTTCCTTGATGAAGCGGGCGCAAGGGAACGGCGAGGCTGCGGAGTCTTGGGGAGCGGTCATCGGAACGTGGGGCGGGCGGCCGGCATCGGGCCGCGCGGTGAGCGGTAAGGAATGCCCCGAGTATCGCACGGGCGCGGCTCGCCCAAGCGCACGGCTGTGCGCGCCGACGCGGCGTGGCGCGCTAAACTCTGGTTCCCGGCGGTGCCGCGCGCCGGCGGTGCCGCGCGCGTGCCGCGCATACCGGTGCGGGCCGAAGACGACCAACAGAGACATCCCATGAAGCTCTACAGCTATTTCCGCAGTTCCGCGTCGTACCGCGTGCGGATCGCCCTGAACCTGAAGCAGCTGCCGTACGAAACCGTCCCGGTGCACATGCTGCGCGACGGCGGCGAGCAACTGAAGGACGCATACCGCGCGGTGAATCCGGATGCGGTCGTGCCGTCGCTGGTCGACGGCGACGCCACGCTGCAGCAATCGCTCGCGATCATCGAATATCTCGAGGAAACGCATCCCGAACCCGCGCTGCTGCCGACGCAGCCGCTCGACCGCGCGTATGTGCGGGCGATTGCGCTGCAGGTCGCATGCGAGATCCATCCGCTGAACAACCTGCGCGTGCTGAAATACCTGAAGCACACGCTGAAGGTGCCCGAGGAAGCGAAGAACGCATGGTACCGGCACTGGATCGAGGCCGGTTTCGCATCGCTCGAGACGCGCCTCGCGAACGATCCGCGCACCGGCAAGCTGTGCTTCGGCGACACGCCGACGCTCGCCGATATCTGCGTCGTGCCGCAGGTGTTCAACGCGAACCGGTTCTCGATCGACACGACGCGCTTCCCGACGATCCGGCGGATCGCCGACTACGCATCGACGCTCGACGCGTTCAAGGCCGCCGAGCCCGGCGCGCAGCCAGACGCCGAATGACGTGGCGGCCGCCGGCGGGCGGCCGCGCATGAAAAAGGGCGCCCGAAGGCGCCCTGTGCGGTGCGGGCCGGCGGCGTTCAGCCGAGCAGCGCGTCCGCGAATTCCGCTGCGCTGAACGGCTGCAGGTCTTCCACCTTCTCGCCGACGCCGATGAAGTAGACGGGCACCGGACGCTGCCGCGCGATCGCGGCGAGAATCCCGCCCTTCGCGGTGCCGTCCAGTTTCGTGACGATCAGGCCGGTGAGGCCGAGCGCGTCGTCGAATGCCTTCACCTGCGTGAGCGCGTTCTGGCCCGTGTTCGCGTCGATCACGAGCAGCACCTCGTGCGGCGCGCCGTCGTGCGCCTTCGAGATCACGCGCTTCACCTTCTTCAGTTCCTCCATCAGGTGGAGCTGCGTCGGCAGGCGGCCGGCCGTGTCGGCCATCATCACGTCGATCTTGCGCGCGCGCGCGGCGCTGACCGCGTCGAAGATCACCGCGGCCGGGTCGCCGCTTTCCTGCTGCACGACCGTCACGTTGTTGCGTTCGCCCCAGACCGCCAGCTGTTCGCGCGCGGCCGCGCGGAACGTGTCGCCCGCGGCCAGCAGCACCGACTGGTCGAAGCTCTGCAGATGCTTCGCGAGCTTGCCGATGCTGGTCGTCTTGCCCGCACCGTTCACGCCGGCGATCATCATCACGAGCGGCTGCGCGCGGCCGAGCATCAGCGATTTCTCGAGCGGCGTCAGCAGTTCGACGAGCAGGTCGTGCAGCGCGCTCTTCACCTGCTGCGGGTCGGTCAGCCGGCCCACGCGCACCTTTTCGCGCAGCGCGCCGAGCAGGTACTCGGTCGCGTCGACACCGGCGTCGGACATCAGCAGCGCGGTTTCGAGCTCTTCGTACAGATCCTCGTCGATCTTCGTGTTGACGAACACGCCGGTGATGCTCGAGCCTGTTTTTGCGAGCCCCGTTTTCAGGCGGGCGAGCCACGATTTCTTCGCGCTCGCATCCTGCGTGGGCGGCGGCACGATCTCGACCGTTTCGACGACCTCGTCGCTGCCGTCGTTGGCCGGCGTGACCGTCATGACGACGGCCGGCGCGGCCGGCTGCACGGGGGCTAGCGGGGCCTCGGGCGCGGGCGCTTCAGGCGCTTCGGACGTTTCGTCCGGTTGCGGCGCGTCGGCCGATTGCGATTCCGCGGAGTCGGACTCCTGCGTTTTCTTGAATCGTTTGAAGAAGCTGAACATGGTCTGGCGTCGGGAAGAGGGCGGGCGCCGCCATGGCGGAGCGCCGGAGGGGCCGTCCTGCGTGCGCACGGCGGCCGAAACCGTGCATTTTATCAGTGCGGCGGGGCGCTCGCGTCAGTGCGCGCCGCCGCTGTGGTAACGTGCGCCTGTTTGGCGGTGCGCCCTCGTGCGCACCCGGTCCCTCCGTTGTCGATATTCTGTATGTCCCGTTCCTCTTCCGGCCGCGCTGCGGCCCCCTCTGGCCGCGGCAAGCCGCACACGATCCGCATCATCGGCGGCGACTGGAAGCGCACGCCGCTCGCCGTGCTCGAGCTCGACGGCCTGCGGCCGACGCCCGATCGCGTGCGCGAGACGCTGTTCAACTGGCTCGGCCAGGATCTCGAAGGCCGGCGCTGTCTCGACCTGTTCGCGGGCACCGGTGCGCTCGGCTTCGAAGCTGCGTCGCGCGGCGCGTCGAGCGTCGTGATGGTCGAGCGTCACCCGCGCGCCGCGCAGCAGCTGCGCGCGATCAAGGACAAGCTTGGCGCACGCTCGGTCGAGGTCGCGGAAGCCGACGCGCTGAGGCTCGCGGCCGGGCTGACGCCGGGCGCGTTCGACGTCGTGTTCCTCGATCCGCCGTTCGGCGAGCAGGCCGTGCTCGATCGCGCGATCGCGCTGTCGGCATCGCTCGTCGCACCGGGCGGCGCGCTGTACGTCGAGACGGGCGCGGAGCTCGACACGGCCGCGCACGAAGCGCTCGCGGGCTGGCAGGTGGTGAAGCACGGCAAGGCCGGTGCGGTTCACTATCATTTGCTGCGGCGCGAAAATGATGAATAATGCGCGTTCCATACGAGGCGGCGCGCCGCAAAGGCGACGCATGCCCATCTCGGCGGCGGTGTGCGGATTGCACGGCTGCCAACCCGTTTGCGTGATGACAGGAGGAGCGACATGGTAGTCGCCGTGTATCCCGGTACGTTCGATCCGCTGACGCGCGGGCACGAAGACCTCGTGCGGCGTGCGTCGAGCATTTTTGATACGCTGGTAGTCGGCGTTGCGGACAGCCGCGCGAAGAAGCCGTTCTTTTCGCTGGAAGAACGTCTGACGATTGCGAACGAGGTGCTCGGTCATTATCCGAACGTGAAGGTGATGAGCTTCACCGGCCTCCTGAAGGACTTCGTCCGCGTCAACAACGCACGCGTGATCGTGCGCGGCCTGCGCGCCGTGTCCGATTTCGAATATGAGTTCCAGATGGCGGGGATGAACCGCTATCTGCTGCCCGACGTCGAGACGATGTTCATGACGCCGTCCGATCAGTACCAGTTCATCTCGGGGACGATCGTGCGAGAAATCGCGCAGTTGGGCGGCGATGTCAGCAAGTTTGTGTTTCCGTCCGTCGAGAAGTGGCTGACCGAGAAAGTCGCTGCGATGGGAGGCCCGGCCGCGTGACGCGGCGCCGGCCGGTTTCGTTGCGAAGCCGGCCGCCGGCCTGAAGAAGTGAGATCAGTATGTCTTTGATGATTACCGACGAGTGCATCAATTGCGACGTGTGCGAGCCCGAGTGCCCGAACGGCGCGATTTCGATGGGCCCGGATATCTACGTGATCGACCCGAACAAGTGCACCGAGTGCGTCGGCCATTTCGACGAACCGCAGTGCCAGCAGGTGTGTCCGGTCGAGTGCATCCCGCGCGATCCGCAGCATGACGAATCGCACGCGCAATTGATGGAGAAGTACCACGCGTTGATCGCTGCGAAGGGCGACGACGCGCAGTGACCCTGCACGCGCGTCGCCATGGCCGCGCGCGTCGCGGTCATGGCGTCACGATTTCCGGCCGGCGCCTTTCGGCGCCGGTTTCGTTTCAGCCCAGCAGCTCGCGTAGTGCCGCGACGAGCGCGTCGCACTCGGCATCGGTGCCGACGGTGATGCGCAGATACTGGTCGATTCGCGGCGCGCGGAAGTGCCGCACGAAAATCTCCCGATCCTTCAGCTTTGCCGTGATCTCGCCCGCATCGTGCGCGGGATGGCGCGCGAACACGAAATTCGCGGCCGACGGGACGACGTCGAAACCGAGCCCGTCGAGCGCGTGCGTGAGCCGCTCGCGGCTGTCGATCACACGCCGGCAGGTCGCACCGAAATAGTCGGTGTCTTCGTATGCGGCCTGGGCGGCAACCTGCGCGAGCCGGTCGAGCGGATACGAGTTGAAGCTGTCCTTCACGCGATTCAGCGCGTCGATCAACCCCGCATCGCCGAACGCGAAACCGACGCGCATGCCCGCGAGCGAGCGCGCCTTCGACGTCGTGTGCACGACCAGCAGGTTCGGATACCGGTCGATCAGCGTGATGGCCGACTGCGCGCCGAAATCGACGTACGCTTCGTCGATCACCACGACCGACGACGGGTTCGCGGCCGCGATCCGTTCGATGTCCGCGAGCAGCAGCGCGCGCCCGGTCGGCGCATTCGGATTCGGAAACAGCACGCCGCCTGCGTCGTCCAGATAGTCTTCGACCCGGATCGAGAAGTCGTCCGCGAGCGGCACGACGGTGGTCGCTATGCCGTACAGGCGTGCATAGGTCGGATAGAAACTGTACGAGATGTCCGGGAAGCGCAGCGGCCGGTCGTGCTTGAGCAGCGCCTGGAACGCATGCGCGAGCACTTCGTCGGAGCCGTTGCCGACGAAGATCTGCTCGGGCTTGATGCGGTGATGGGCCGCAACCGTCTCGCGCAGCGCGCGCGCGAGCGGATCGGGATAGCGGCGCAGCGTGTCGCCGGTTTCGCCGAGTTCGCGTGAAATCGCCGCGACGACGCGCGGTGAAGGCGGATAGGGATTCTCGTTGGTGTTCAGCTTGACGGGGTGCGCGAGCGCGGGCTGTTCGCCCGGCACGTAAGGCACGAGTTGCTGAACGACGTCGCTCCAGTAACGGCTCACCGCTTGGCTCCTGACGGGCAAAACGACGAGATTACCGCATGTGGACGTTGCGGTGCGCAATGGCGCGGGAAGAGGCGGCCGCCCGGCGCAGCCGGACGGCACGCATGCACCATGCCGGTGCGATGCGCGTTCAGTTGCGATGCAGTTGCATCGTCGCGCGGTCGAGTTCGCCTTTCACCACCATCGGCATCACGGCGAGCGCGCGTTCGATCGACGCATCGATCACGTCCTGCTCCTCGCGGCGCGGCGGCTTCAGCACGAAGTTCGCGACGTCGGGCTTCGCGCCGGCGCGCGCGCCTTCCGGAATCAGGTCGCGCGGATGGCCGATGCCGATCCGCAGCCGCCAGTACTGCTGCGACGACAGGTGCGCGGAAATGTCCTTGAGGCCGTTGTGGCCGCCGCTGCCGCCGCCGAGTTTCAGCTTCACGGTACCGGGCGGCAGATCGAGTTCGTCGTGGGCGACGAGGATCTGGTCGGGCAGGATCTTGAAGAAACTCGCGAGCGCGACGACCGACTGGCCGGAGCGGTTCATGTAGGTTTGCGGCTCGAGCAGGTGGACTTCCTCGCCGTGCAGGCGCGCTTTCGCGTAGAAGCCGTGGAAGCGGCGCTCGTCGCGCAGCGTCGTGCCTGCCTCGCGGGCGAGCTGGTCGATCAGCCAGAAGCCGGCGTTGTGGCGCGTCGCGGTGTATTCCGCCCCGGGATTGCCGAGGCCGACGATCAGTTTGATCATGACGTTTCGTGGGCGGCAGGAGCCGCCTGGGCGCAGAAAAAGAAAAACCCGCCGGGCAAGCCGCGGCGGGTTGCGTCGACCGTTTCGTGAAACGGATCGAACGGGCGCATAGGCGACCGCTTAGGCAGCCGGCGTTTCGCCTTCTGCTGCGTCCGACACGGCACCAGCCGGGACCGTCGCCGATGCGACAACCGGGTTTTCCGCGTCGACGTGCGCGACCAGCGCGACGCCCTTCGGCAGCGTGATGTCCTTCGCGTGCAGCGACTGACCTGCTTCGATCTTCGACAGATCGACTTCGAGGAATTCCGGCAGAGCCGTCGGCAGGCACTCGATTTCGATTTCCGTCGCGACGTGCGAGACGATTGCGCTCGACAGCTTCACTGCCGGGCTGACTTCAGCGTTCAGGAAGTGCAGCGGCACCTTCGTGTGCAGCTTCTTCTTCGCATCGACGCGCTGGAAGTCAACGTGCAGCACCAGTTGCTTGAACGGGTGGTATTGCACGTCGCGCAGCAGAACCTGTTGCGACTGACCAGCCACTTCGAGGTCGAGGATCGACGAGTGGAAGGCTTCCTTCTTCAGTGCGTGCCACAGCGCGTTGTGATCGAGTTCGATCTTTTGCGGGGCAGCTTCGCCACCGTAGACGATACCCGTGGTCTTGCCAGCGTTGCGCAGGCGGCGGCTCGCACCCGTACCTTGCTCTTGGCGCTCGAAAGCGACGACTTTCATGTGATTCTCCAATAGCTGCCCGCGACCAGGCAGTAAAACGGGGCCGGCGAAATGGCGGCCCCCGATGAAGCGGACGGGGTTTCGTCTATCCCGTCCGATTGTGCAAAAAGCGAAGCGTCGCCGCTTCGCTTTCCGCGCATTACTTTGTCGTGTCGTGACGCGATCAGGATTCCGCGAACAGCGACATCACCGAATCGCCGCGGCGAATCCGGGAGAACGTTTCGGCCAGCAGGCTCGCGCTCGTCAGCGAACGGATCTTCGAGCAGGCCAGCGATTCGGCCGACAGCGGGATCGTATCGGTGACGACCAGCTCGTCGAGTGCCGATGCGGCGATACGATCGGCGGCGCCGCCCGACAGCACCGGGTGCGTCGCGTAGGCAAACACCTGCTTCGCGCCGCGATCCTTCAGCACTTGAGCAGCCTTGCAGAGCGTGCCTGCCGTATCGACCATGTCGTCCATGATCACGCAGGTACGGCCTTCGACTTCACCGATGATGTTCATCACTTCGGCGATGTTCGCCTTCGGACGACGCTTGTCGATGATCGCGAGGTCGCAGTTGAGCTGCTTCGCGAGTGCACGGGCACGCACCACGCCGCCGACGTCCGGGGACACGACGAGCAGATCCGAGTAGTTCTGCTTGCGCAGGTCACCCAGCAGGATCGGCGTTGCGTAGATGTTGTCGACCGGAATGTCGAAGAAGCCTTGAATCTGGTCGGCGTGCAGATCCATCGTGATGATCCGCTCGACGCCGGCGATTTCCAGCATGTTCGCGATGACCTTCGCCGAGATCGCGACACGCGCCGAGCGCGGGCGACGGTCCTGGCGGGCATAGCCGAAGTAGGGGATGGCAGCAGTGATCCGGCCGGCGGATGCGCGCTTGAGCGCATCGACCATGATCATCAGTTCCATCAGGTTGTCATTCGTCGGCGCGCACGTGGATTGCAGGACGAAGACGTCCTTGCCGCGCACGTTTTCCTGGATCTCGACCTGGATCTCGCCGTCGGAGAACCGGCTGACCATTGCTTTGCCGAGGGGAATTCCAAGGATATTGACGACTTCCTGGGCAAGCGCGGGATTCGCGTTGCCAGTAAAGACCATCAAGCCATCATGGCTGTGGCTGCTCATCGTGCACCTGCTTCAGGCTTAGGCGGGAAATGCGGGAAAATTTTTGGCAGGGGAGGAAGGACTCGAACCCTCGCATGCCGGAATCAAAATCCGGTGCCTTGACCAACTTGGCGACTCCCCTACACTTAACTGACAACTTTACCGGACTTGTAGGCCATCCGATAAAGCAAAACTTCATGACGCGAAAGCGAAGAGCGGATGCTCGTTCAAGCTCTCGGCAACTGCACCGTTCCAGCCGGTGGGCAGCTTGGCTTTCGCCGCTTCTGCCTCATGCTTGCTGCGAAACGCTGCAAACACACTTGCTCCGGAGCCTGTCATCCTCACGGGGGTCACATTATACAACCATTTGACCACCTGTGCAACTTCCGCGTACTTACTTGCTACAACTTGCTGCATATCGTTCCGGCCGAAACTGTCTGGCCATCCCGCATCGCTGTTTTGCTGTGCAAGAAAGTCAGCAATTGTGACTGGCTTCGTATCCCTTGTCAACAACTCATCTGAAAAAATTTCAGCGGTGGGGACATGAACTCGCGGCGTCACAACCAGGAACCAGCGAGTCGGCAATTGTACCTCAGCTAATTCTTCCCCGATACCCTCTGCGAACGCGTTTTTTCCAAAAACAAAAAACGGGACGTCAGCACCGAGTTTCACCGCGAGCGATTGCAGCGCCGTGCGCGGCAGGTCGAGCTGCCACAGGCGGTTCAGCGCGAGCAGCGTCGTCGCCGCGTCGGAGCTGCCGCCGCCGAGGCCCGCACCCATCGGCAGGCACTTGTCGATTTCGATGTCGACGCCGGCCGCGGTGCCCGTGTGGGCCTTCAGCAGGTTCGCGGCGCGCACGACGAGGTCGCTTTCCTCGGGCACGCCCGGCACGTCCGTGACGCGTGCGACGCGACCGTCGTCGCGCAGCGTGAAGTGCAGCGTATCGCCCCAGTTCAGCAGCTGGAACACGCTCTGCAGATCGTGATAGCCGTTCGGACGACGGCCGGTGATGTGCAGGAACAGGTTGAGTTTCGCGGGCGCGAGGCAATTGCGCAGCGAGCGGGTCGAATCGGTCATGCGTATGTCGGGGCTAGGTTCGCGTGCTTACTGGTCGAGCACGAGCTTGATGTCGAGCGGCGGCGTCGCGCGCACGAGGTTGACGCGCTTGACGCCGGTGGCCGGTGCGTCCGCGTAGGCGAGGTAGTCGATCGTCCAGCCGTCCTGGCGAATCTGCTTGACGTGCGTCGCGTCGGCCGGGTCGCGCACCGTCTGCGCGGGCGTCGCGGGCGCGGGCGTCGGCAGCAGCCAGTAGCGCAGGCCGGCCAGCGGCAGCGAGAAGCCGAGCGTGTTCTGCATCAGCTCGCCGACGTCCGTCGCGTATTGCGGCTGACGGTTCGGCAGCTCGAGCGATGCGGCCTGCGGCGTCGATTTCACGATCGCGAGCGTCTGGCCGAGCGGGCTGAGCAATTCGAGCGAGACGTCGTCGCCGTGCTCCTGCCAGTCGAAGTTGCCGTACACGTTCTGCGGCCTGCCGAGGCTGTCGTTGTACTGCACCGCGAAGCGGCCGTGGTACGCATGCGTTGCGGCCGTCTGCAGCACGGCGCCCGACGGCGCATTCGCCGACGGCGGCGTGCTCGCGCAGCCGGCAAGCGCGAGCGCCGCACCGGCCGCGGCCAGCGTGCGCAGCACGCGGGAAGACGGGGAAAGCATCGGGGACATCCGCATCAGAGGCTGTTGATCTGGAAGCGCTTGAGCGTCTGCACGAGCGTGTCGTTGTCGGGTTCGAGCTTCTGCGCGGCACGCCACGCGGCGCGCGCGTCGTCCTGCGCGCCGCTCTTCCACAGCACTTCGCCGAGGTGCGCGCCGATCTCGGCGTTCGGCTGCAGGTCGTACGCATGCCGCAGGACCTTCGCCGCGCCGGCCGTGTCGCCCATCCGGTACTTCACCCAGCCGAGGCTGTCCATGATGTACGCGTCGTTCGGCGCGAGCGACATTGCCTTGTCGATCAGCTTGCTGGCCTCGGGCAGGCGCTGGTTGCGATCGGCCAGCGAATAGCCGAGCGCGTTGTACGCCTGCGGATTGTCGGGCTGCGTGCGGATCAGCTCGCGCAGCTGCTTTTCCATCGTCGTGTAGTGGCCGGTCTTTTCGGCCGCCATCGCGTAGTCGTAGCGCAGGTCGGGATCGTCCGGGAAGTCCTGCACCGCCTGCGCGAGCCGCGCCTCGGCTTCCGGATAGCGCTTCGCGGTGAACAGGATCGACGCGTCGGTGCGTGCGACGACCGCTGCATCACGCGGATCGCTGATCGGCAGGTCGTCGAGCACCTTGCGCGCTTCGTCGGTCTTGCCCTGTTTCTGCAGCAGCTGCGCGCGCGTGATCTGCGCGGGCAGGTAATGCTGGCTCGTCTGGTCGACCTTGTCGAGCCATTGCGACGCCTGCGCGTCGTTGCCCTGCTCGATCGCGATCTGCGCGAGATAGATGTAGCCCTGGCCAACGTCGAGGTTCGGCTGCTTGTCGCCGAGCTGCACGTACTGTTTCAGGTACGCGCTCGCGTCGTCGAGCTTCTTCTGCTGGATCTTGATCAGCGCGAGCGCCATCAGCGGCGTCGGATCCTTCGAGTCGAGTTTGCGCATCGTCTCGAACTGCTTCTGCGCGTCGTCCAGGCGATCGTCGGCGAGATAGAGCTGCGACAGCGCGAGCCGCGCGTCGCGCGACTTCGGATTCTGCTGAACATATTTCTCGAACGACGCGATGCCGGCCGCCCGCTCCGCGGGGCCCATCTGCGACAGCATCAGCGCCGCCGGCAGGTAGTCCGGGCGGATCTGCAGCGCCTGCTTCAGCGATTGCGCGGCGCCGTCCTTGTCGTCGACCGCGAGCTGCTGCCGCGCGATCGCGAGCTGCGCTTCGGGCCGGTTCATGTCGTTCTTCAGCATGTCCTTCAGCACCGCGAGGCCGCCGACGCGGTCGGCGCCGCGCACCAGCAGCGCCTGCAGCGCGAGGATCGCGGGGCCGCGCGTCTCGCCGGTCGCGCGGGCCAGTTCGCGCGCGAGCATCGGCTCTGCGTCGGCCGGCTTGCCGGCGAGCACGAGCAGCGCGGCGTCGACCTGCGATGCGCGGTTCGAATCGGGGGCGTACTGGCGCCACAGGGACGCCGCGGACAGCGCGTCGGCCGGGCTCTGCGCGCCGAGCGCGATCTCGGTCGCGCGCTGCGCCATGCGCGGATCGTGCGTGTCGCGGGCGAGCGCGAGATAGGTCTGGTAGGCCGGCGCGGGCTGGCTGCGCTGGAGCGCGACCTCGGCGGCCAGCACCTGATAGACGATCTGGCTCGTCAGCGGGACGCCGGGGAGATCCTTCTTCTCGTCCGGCATCACGTGCTCGAACGCGCCCTGCGAATCCGCGTCGTCCGATGCCGGATCCTGCGCGTGAGCCGGGAAGGCGGAGAGGGTCCAGGCCGCGAACAGCGCGGCGCCGAGCGCGCGGCGGACCGGGAACGCACGCGCGCCACGCTCGGCGGCGGGGCGCTTCAGAAGCAGCTTCGAGGGCAAGGTCATGGAAATCCGTTCGATGTTTCAACCGATTGTAACGCGCTCGCTACAATACACGCAGGATAGTGATAGGGTCTGTTTACATGTGGAACGCACATGCGAATGCCCCAAATCGCCCGTCCCCCAAGGGGACTTCCTTGCGGGGCGCAGGCAAGAAGCGAGGAGCGCCGTTTGGCGAGCCAAACAAGCGACGAGCGACGCCGCCATGCGGGCGATTTGGAGCATTCCCGTGGAATGAATTTTTTTAATTAGGGGTTGCCACGAGAACGGCCGCTCGCCGCGTTGCGCTTCTTGCGAATACGTCAGTATTCGCGGCGTCGCGCGCCTCGCGAGCGGCCGTTCTCGTGGCAACGCATGCGCGTTCCACATGTAAACAGACCCTCGCCTCAGACCCGCAAAACATGCCAGAGTTGCCAGAAGTCGAAGTCACGCGCCGGGGCATCGAGCCCTTTGTCGCAGGCCGCCGCGTCGAGCGTGTCGACGTCCGTACCGCGATGCTGCGCTGGCCCGTGCCGGCGGGGCTCGCGGAGCAATTGCGCGCGCGCGAGGTGCTCGCGGTCGAGCGTCGCGGCAAGTACCTGCTGTTCGAGGTCGACGCGGGCTGGTTCATCGTCCATCTCGGGATGACGGGCACGTTGCGCGTCCTGCCCGCGGCCGGCGTGCCGGTTGCCGCCAAACACGACCACATCGACTGGATTTTCGACGAATTCGTGCTGCGGTTCCGCGATCCGCGCCGTTTCGGCGCCGTGCTGTGGCACCCGCGCGAAGCGGGCGACGTGCATGCGCATCCGCTGCTCGCGAGCCTCGGCGTCGAACCGTTCTCGCCCGCGTTCACCGGCGCGCTGCTGCACGCGCGCACACGCGGCCGCACGGTGTCGGTCAAGCAGGCGCTGCTCGCGGGCGACATGGTCGTCGGCGTCGGCAACATCTATGCGTCCGAGAGCCTGTTTCGCGCCGGCATCCGGCCGACGACGGCCGCCGGCAAGGTATCGTTGCCGCGCTACGAGCGGCTGGCCGACGCCGTCCGGGCGACGCTCGCCGATGCGATCGAGCGCGGCGGCAGCACGCTGCGCGACTTCGTCGGCAGCAACGGCGAAAGCGGGTATTTCCAGCTCGACTGCTTCGTCTACGATCGCGCGGGCCTGCCGTGCCGCGTCTGCGGCACGCCGATCCGGCAGATCGTCCAGGGTCAGCGTTCGACCTATTACTGCCCGACCTGCCAGCGCTGAACCGCGCGTTGAACCCTTTTTTCACAGACTCGACCACTTGAAGCCGCCTCGCACCGCCCCCGCCCCATACCCCGTCACGCCGCTGCACGGCACGTTCGCCTCGCGCCTCGTCGCGTGGCAGCGCATGCACGGCCGCCACGACCTGCCGTGGCAGAACACCCGCGATCCGTACCGGATCTGGTTATCGGAAATCATGCTGCAGCAGACGCAGGTGTCGACCGTCATTCCGTACTACGCGCGCTTTCTCGAACGCTTCCCGACCGTCGTCGCGCTGGCCGACGCGCCGGCCGACGACGTGATGGCGCTGTGGGCCGGCCTCGGCTACTACTCGCGCGCCCGTAACCTGCATCGCTGCGCGCAGGTGGTCGCCGCCGAGCATGGCGGCGTATTCCCGCCGACGCCCGACGCGCTCGCCGAACTGCCCGGCATCGGCCGCTCGACGGCCGCGGCGATCGCGTCGTTCGCCTACGGCGCGCGTGCGACGATTCTCGACGGCAACGTGAAACGCGTGCTCGCCCGGGTGTTCGGCGTCGAAGGCTTTCCGGGCGAGAAGCGCGTCGAGAACGACATGTGGGCGCTTGCCGAATCGCTGCTGCCGGATGCCGCGAACCCGGCCGACGTGAGCGCGTACACGCAGGGGCTGATGGATCTCGGCGCGACGCTGTGCATGCGCGGCAAGCCGGATTGCGCGCGTTGTCCGTTCGCGGGCGACTGCGTCGCGCAATCGACGGGGCGGCAGCGCGAACTGCCGGCCGCACGGCCGAAGAAGGCGGTGCCGACGCGCAAGACCTGGATGCTCGTGCTGCGCGACGGCGATGCCGTGCTGCTCGAGCGGCGTCCGCCGGCCGGCATCTGGGGCGGGCTGTGGTGCCTGCCGCAGGCCGACGGCGACGCCGCGCTCACGGAACTCGCGCGCGGCTTCGGCGGCGGCGGGCCGGTGGCGCTCGCGCCGTTCACGCATACGTTCACGCATTTCCGGCTCGAGATCGAGCCGCGGCTGAGCGACATGACAGCCGGCGGACTGCCGCTTGCGCAGGATGCCGAGACGGCGTGGGTGCCGCTGAGCAGGCTCGACGCGTACGGCGTGCCGGCGCCCGTGCGCAAGCTGCTCGATGCGCTGAGCGGGCCGCTGCTGTAACGAAAGGGGCGGTGCGCGGCAGGCGCCACGTGCTTTCCAACGCGCCGGGTTTCAACCCGGCCCGTGCACCGCGCGGGATGTCGCCACGACGCGACGCGCGATGGGTGCGCTTACAGCCACCCGTGCCGGTCGAGCACGTGGTGTACGGCGTCGATGCGTGCGCCGACGTCCGGAAACTCCATCAGCTTCTGCCGCGCGCGCAGGTCGAGCGGCAGCAGTTCGGCGAGGCGGTTCGACACCCAGCTCGGATCGTCGAGGCGGAACGGTTCGCCGAACGGCATCTTGCCCGGTTCCGATTTCTTCAGCGCTTCGATGATGCGCTCGAGCACCTCGGCACACGAGCCGAATTGCGCGAGCGCCTGCTCGCCTTCGAGCGGGATGTCGTCGGGCAGCGGCTCCGCGATGCCGACCAGCAGCCCGTTGCCTTCGACGCGATACGACAGCAGCTCGAAGCGTTGCGTGCCGACGGTCTGCAGGAACAGCATCCCGAATTCGCCGGTGTCGCATTCGGTGATGCGTGCCATGCAGCCGATGGTCTCGGGCACCGAGACGGCGCCGTCCTGCGCGACTTCGGGGCCGCTCTTCAGCAGGCACACGCCGAACGGCGCCTCGTCGCGCAGGCAGGCGCGGGCCATGTCGAGATAGCGCGCCTCGAACACCTTGAGCGGCAGCCAGCCACCGGGGAACAGCACCGTGTGCAGCGGAAACAGCGGCAGGTCGATCAGGGTGGTCGATAGGGTAGACATGGCGCGCCGGCGAAAGGGCGGAGTCGCTAAGGTCGGTCGACCTCGGTGACGAGCCGCGACGACGCGTCGACATCCACGGGCGCGTCACGATGCCGCACGATCACGTTCGCCTCGGGCGCGAGGCGCGCGGCGAGCGTTTCCGCGATGAACACCGAGCGATGCTGCCCGCCCGTGCAGCCGATGGCGACGGTCAGGTAGCTGCGGTTGTCTTCGCGAAAGTGCGGCAGCCATTTCATCAGGAACGCATGGATGTCGTCGATCATCTGATGGACGATCGGCAGTGCGTCGAGAAAGGCGATGACCGGCTGGTCGAGCCCGGTGAGCGGGCGCAGCTCATGGTCGTAGTACGGATTCGGCAGCGCGCGCACGTCGAACATCAGGTCGGCGTCGAGCGGCACGCCGCGCTTGAAGCCGAACGACTCGAACATCACCATCAGGTCGTTGTTCTTCTGCTCGATGAAGCGCTTGACCCACGTGCGCAGTACGTTCGCACGCAGCGTGCTGGTATCGATCTGGTGACCGAATTCGGCGAGCGGCGCGACGAGATCGCGTTCGCGCTCGATCGCTTCCTCGAGCGACGACAGCAGCCCGACGTTCGCATCGTGCGACGGCGAGCCGGACAGCGGGTGGCGCCGGCGCGTTTCGGAGAAGCGCTGGATCAATGCCTGCGTGCTCGCGTTCAGGAACAGCACGCGGACGTCGTGCTCGAGCGACAGCGCGCGGATCAGGCCGGGCATTTCGTCGAGCGACGCGCTCGAGCGCGCATCGATTGCGACCGCGAGCCGGTGCTGGCCTGCCTCGGCGAGGTAGCGGGCGAGTTCGGGGAGCACGTGCGGCGGCAGGTTGTCGACGCAGTAATAGCCCGCGTCTTCAAGCGCGTTCAGCGCGACGGATTTGCCTGAGCCGGAGATGCCGGTGATGAGGACGATGCGCATGGGAAGCAGAGAATCCTGACGTTTCATCATAGCACCGGCTCGACGCGCCGGCGCTGCGTGGCCGGCGCGGGGGAATTACACCAGCTTGCCGGGGAACTGACTGTCGGGATCTTGCATCGCGAGTCGTTGCCGATCCATGAAATCGCGCAACGTGTCGATTCCGCGCAACTGCAGGATCGTGTTTCGCACGGCTGCCTCGACGAGCACCGCGAGGTTGCGGCCGGCCGCAACCTGGATCGTGACCTTGCTGATCGGCAGGCCGAGCACGTCGACGGTCTGGCTTTCCAGCGGCAGGCGCTGGAATTCGCCGTCCGGACGGCGTACGAGCTGGACGATCAGCTTCAGCTTCATTTTCCGCCGCACGGCGGTTTCGCCGAAGATCGTCTTGATGTCGAGCAGGCCGAGGCCGCGAACTTCGAGCAGGTTCTGCAGCAGCGGCGGGCAGCGGCCTTCGACGAAATCGGGGCCAAGTCGAACGAAGTCGACCGCGTCGTCGGCGACGAGGCCGTGACCGCGGCTGATGAGCTCGAGGCCGAGTTCGCTCTTGCCGAGACCGGAGTCGCCGGTGAGCAGCACGCCCATCCCGAGGATGTCGAGGAACACGCCGTGCAGCGTCGCGCGCGGCGCGAGGATGCGCGACATGTAGAGCCGCAGGCTGTCGATCACCGCGGCGGCCGACATCGGCGTCGTGAACAGCGGGGTGGACGAGCGCGTGCAGCGCAGCACCAGTTCGGGCGGCGCCGCCGCGCCGCCGGCGACGACAAGGAACGGCGGTTCGAGTGCGATCAGCTCGGCCATGTGGCGCGAACGGTCTTCGTCGGTCTGCCGCTGGTAGTAGTCGATTTCGGCTTCGCCGAGCACCTGGATCCGGTTCGGGTGGATCAGGTTCAGGTGGCCGACGAGGTCGGCGCTCGACGTCGCGTTGCCGACGGTGTCGGCCGAAAAACCGCGCTCCCAGCCTTCATGCCCCGTCAGCCAGCTCAGCTTCAGCGTGGCTGCGTTGTCGTCGAAGATGCTCTGGGCGTTGATGCTGGACGTATCCATGACTCTCGTCACTCCAATGAGCCGGTGCACGCGCGCGGCGACGGGCGTCGCCATGCGGGGCCGGCGCCGGGCAGCCGTGGACGGCGGCGCATGCCGCCTCGTTCGGGAAAATATTCTGCCCGGATCAACTCAAGGTTGCCACTGAGTGAGCAGGCGATGCAACTCGGCGATATCCGTTTCGTTGTGCAGACGCTCGCGCGCGTCGCGATCGGACAGCAGTTGCGCGATTTCCGACAGGATCTCGAGGTGTTGCTGGGTGGCTTGCTCGGGGACGAGCAGGAAAATCAGGAGACCGACCGGCTGGCCGTCGGGCGCTTCGAACGGGATCGCATCGGCGAGCCGCACGAACGCGGCGAGCGGGTGCTTGAGCCCCTTGATACGGCCGTGCGGAATCGCGACGCCTTCGCCGAGCCCGGTCGAGCCGAGGCGCTCGCGCGCGAACAGGTTGTCCGTGACGGTGCTGCGGGCGATGCCGTTCTGATTCTCGAAGATCAGCCCGGCTTGTTCGAAGACGCGTTTCTTGCTGGTGACGGAGAGGTCGATGACGACGTTCTCTATGGGCAGGATTTTGGCTAGGCGATTCATGTTGGCAGGCGATTGGGCGGCCTGGGGTCTCCTTGCTGCGGCAGACTGATTTTCCATGTTCGGCGATATCAAGGCGTTCGGTATCGGCAACCTGCAAGGCAGCTACCGCACCAACGCCCCCCGGCGATAACCGGAACATTATAGAGCACAGCCGCGCGCGTGGCGCAGCATGGACGGACCGGTCGCACCACTGCGTCGAAGTCACAAAAAAAACGCCCGGCGAACCGGGCGGCGTGTGTGCTGCAGTAACCGTTATTGCGGCGGCAGTTCGATCTGGTCGATCGACGGCTGCAGCTTGATCGGATCGTGTGCGTGCGTTTGCAGACGCTCCATGTGCTTGACGACCTGGCGATCCAGCTTGTCGATCAGCAGATCGATCGCGGCGTACAGGTTACCGTTCGCGCTTTCGACGAAGATGTCCTTGCCCTTCAGGTGCAGATTGATTTCCGCGCGCTGCTGCTTGTCCTTTTCCTTGTGGTTGTCGACCGAGAGGATCACAGTGCCATCGATCACCTGATCGCTATGGCGTAGCACCCGGTCCAGCTTGGTGATCACGTATTCGCGAATGGCAGGCGTGACTTCGAGATGATGTCCACTGATCTTCAGGTTCATAGTGCTTCTCCAAGCGAGTGACCACCCGGCCGCATCGAGGCGGCGCTCCGGTCGACTTGCCCCTGCCGCACGTAGCGGCAAATTCGCGGACAGGTCGCCCGGCCTGTTCCCCGTGTGCGCGGTGGCCGGAACACGCCTGCCGCCGGGCAGGCAGCAGGCTTAAAGAGACTTGCGCAGATTCACTGCCGGGATTTTGAGGGCTTCGCGATACTTGGCGACCGTGCGGCGCGCAACCACGAAACCCTGTTCTGCCAGCAGCTCGGCAATGCGGCTGTCCGAAAGTGGCGATTTTGGGTCTTCAGCTCCTATCAGTTGCTTGATCAGGGCTCGGATGGCGGTCGACGAAGCGGCGCCTCCGGTGTCGGTCGAAACGTGTGATCCGAAGAAGTACTTAAATTCAAGCGTCCCGAACGGGGTCAGCATGTACTTGCCTGTTGTCACACGGCTGACAGTCGACTCGTGTAGGCCCAGCGTATCAGCTATTTCCCGCAAAACCAAGGGGCGCATGGCAATTTCACCGTGCGCAAAGAAATTCTTCTGACGTTCGACAATAGCCTGCGCGACACGCAGGATCGTGTCGAAGCGCTGCTGGATGTTCTTGATCAGCCAGCGCGCTTCCTGGAGCTGCTGTTTCAACGATCCGGCCGACGGATCGCCGCGGCTGTTGCGCAGGATGTTCGCGTACAGGTTGTTGATCCGCAGGCGCGGCATCACTTCCGGATTGAGTTCCGCGAGCCAGCTCTGGCCGGACTTCTTCACGATGATGTCGGGCACGACGTAGTCGGCTTCGGCCTTGCCGTAGGCGGCGCCCGGGAACGGCTCCAGCGAGCGGATCAGCGTGTGCGCGTCGCGCAGCGCGTCGTCGCTCGCCTTCAGGTGCTTGCGCAGCCGCGTGAAATCGCGCGCGGCGAGCAGTTCGAGATGCTGCGACACGATTTCGAGCGCGAGCGTGCGAGTGGGGGACGGATCGAGGCGCAGCAGCTGCAGCTTCAGGCATTCGGATGCCGAGCGCGCACCGACCCCGGCGGGGTCGAAGCTGTGCAGCAGCGCGAGCGCCGCGTTCAGTTCGTCGCAGTCGATTTCGAGTTCGGCCGGCAAATCGGCGAGCACTTCGTCGAGCGACGCGGTCAGGTAGCCGTCGTCGTCGAGCGATTCGATCAGGAACATCACGAGCGCGCGATCGCGCGGGCCGGCCTGCGTGACGCGCAGTTGCGCGGAGAGATGGTCGCGCAGCGACGTCGCGGCTTCCTGCACCTGCAGCGGCGGCAGGTCGTCGTCGTCCGATGCGCCGCTCGAGCGGCCGAACTCGTCGAGATTCCACTGCGGGCCGTCGTTGCCGTCGCCGGATGCGTAGCCGTCGTATTCGTCGGCGCCGGCCGGTTCGTCGCGCTCGGCGCGCTCGCCCGACTGGCTGCTGCCGTTCGCGGCGGCCGGTTCGGTGCTTTGCGCGGGCGGCGTCTGCGCGATCAGCGATCCATCCGCCGCGACACGCAGCGGACTCGCGATCCATTCATCGTCGTTTTCGAGCAGCGGATTCTGCGCGACGGCCATCGCGACTTCCTGTTGCAGTTCGAGCGTCGACAACTGCAGAAGCCGGATCGACTGCTGTAGCTGCGGCGTCAGCGCCAAATGTTGCGACAGGCGGAGTTGAAGGCTGGCTTTCATGGCAGAGAGGGAGTCATACCGGCAGTGTGCCACGACCCAGGCGCCTTGAGCCATCCGCGATTACGCGCGGCGCGCCGCCCGGCCGCGGGTAGGGCGGCGACATGGCTGGAAAGCCGCGTGCGGCCCCGCACGGCGGTGCCGGGCGGGGGGCGGCCAGCCACGAGGGGAGTTACATGCGGAAGTGTTCGCCGAGGTACACGCGGCGTACGCTTTCGTTCTCGATGATGTCGCTCGGCGCGCCGGCGGCGAGCACCGAACCGTCGCTGATGATGTATGCGTGGTCGCAGATGCCGAGCGTTTCGCGGACGTTGTGATCGGTAATCAACACGCCGATGTTGCGCTGCTTCAGGAACTTGACGATCTTCTGGATCTCGAGCACCGCGATCGGATCGACGCCGGCGAACGGTTCGTCGAGCAGGATGAAGTTCGGGTTGGTCGCGAGCGCACGCGCGATTTCGACGCGACGGCGTTCGCCGCCCGACAGCGACAGCGCCGGATTCTCGCGCAGGTGGGCGATCTGCAGCTCGTCGAGCAGCGCCTCGGTGCGCGACGCGATCGCGTCCTTCGACAGCCGCTTGCCGTCGTCGCCGTACTGCAGCTCGAGCACCGCGCGGATGTTCTCCTCGACGGTCAGCTTGCGGAACACGGACGCTTCCTGCGGCAGGTACGACAGGCCGAGCGATGCGCGCTTGTGGATCGGCAGCAGGCTGATCGAGCTGCCGTTCAGCGAAATCTCGCCCGCATCGAGCGGCACGAGGCCCACGATCATGTAGAACGACGTTGTCTTGCCGGCGCCGTTCGGGCCGAGCAGGCCGACGACCTCGCCGCTCTTCACGTCGAGCGACACGTCCTTGACGACGGTGCGCGAGCCGTAGCGCTTCTTCAGGTTGCGGACGACGAGCGAGCTCGTCGTGCCGGCCGGCTGGCGATTCGGTAGCGCGTTCATTGGCCCGGCGCTCCCTGGATCGTGGTCGACGGCGACAGCTTCGCCGGCGCGCCGTTCAGCGGCCCTGCGCCGCCGTTCTTCGGCGACAGCATCGCGCGCACGCGGCCGGTCGGGTTGCCCGGCGCCGCGACGTCCTTGCCGCCCTTCGCGGTGTAGAAGTCGTGCTGGCCGTCGTACGTGATCACGCTGCCGTGCACGGTGTCGGCGATGGTCGACGTGCCCTGCAGGCGGCGCACGGTGGCCGCGGTCGTCAGCGTCGTCAGATCCTGCTTGCCGTCGTAGTCGATGCGTTCGGCGTCGCCGTCGATGTACTCGTCGAGACCTTCGCGCTTCTGGCGGAACGTCGCATGCTTCTTGCCGCTGCCGAACGACGTCGCGTACTGATAGCCTTCCGGGTCCTGGCGCACTTCGACGCGGTCGCCCTTGATGATGATCGTGCCCTTCGTGATCACGACGTTGCCGGTCGCGACCGTGACCTGCTTCAGGTCGTCATAGGTCAGGTTGTCCGCCTCGACGTTGATCGGCTTGTTCTGGTCGGCCTTCTCGGCATGGGCGAGCGGCGCCAGCCCGACGAGCGGGAGCGCCACGAGCGTCGCGGCGAGCGCGGCGCGGACGGCGCGCGCAGCGCCGCCGGAATTCGGTCGAGGGAACGGTTCGTTCATGCAGTCACGTGAGGGATGCGTCACCTGGATTGAGCTTTCGAGCCGCCGGACGCGTCGGACGCGGCAATCGTGCCGCGCACGTTGCCGTAAAGCTCGATGATCCGGGTGACGTTGTTGTACTTCATGCCGTCGGTCGCGTTGACGAGCGACAGGCCGCGCTGAAGTTTAACCGGCTTTTCGGTCTGGATCACATCGTCATTGACGAAGATCCGGAAATGCTGGGAATCGGCCTGCATCTGCGGATCGCCGCCGCCGGCCACGCGCAGGATGCGCGCGTCGTCGTACAAATCGACGATCGACACGTCGCCGTTGACGGTGCCGCGCTTCGCGGTGGTCGTCACGACCGGCTTGCCGGGCTGGAACGCGCGCATGGCCGGATCGGTCAGGTCGCTGTTTTCGGTGTCTTCGTAATGGATCAGCTTCGCGGCCGTCAGCCGGTACTGGGTCGTGCCGGACTGGTCGAGCTCGGTGACCGAGAAGTTGTCCGCGAAATAGTCGGGCGTATGGCGCTTCGGCTGCACGGCGCCCTCGCCGGGCGGCGGCAGCGTCGCCTGCAGCAGCCACCACGTGATGCCCGCGAGCGCGGCGACCGCGACGAGCGGCAGCAACTGGGTCCAGCGGAAGTGCGTGTTCATCCGTCAGGCTCCGCAGGCGGCCGCGAGCATGGCGTCGTAGCGGCGTTGCGCGCGCAGGATCGCGTCGCACACTTCGCGCACGGCGCCGTGGCCGCCGCGGGCCTCGGCCACCCAGTGCGCGCGGGCGATCACCTCGGGGTGCGCATTGGCCGGCGCGGTCGCGAAGCCGCAGCGCAGCATCACCGGCAGGTCGGGCCAGTCGTCGCCCATGTAGCCGCAGGCGTCGGCGCCGATGCCGAGCGACGCGATCAGATCGGCGAACACGGCGAGCTTGTTCTCGACGCCCTGGAACAGGTGCGCGATCTTCATTTCCTTCGCGCGCGCCGCGACGATGTCCGAGCGGCGGCCGGTGATGATCGCGGTCGCGATGCCGGCCTCGCCGAGCAGCTTCACGCCGTGGCCGTCGAGCGAATTGAACGACTTCATCGCGTCGCCGGCCGCGGTAAACAGCAGGCCGCCGTCGGTCAGCACGCCGTCGACGTCGAAAATCATCAGCTTCACGCGGCTCGCGCGTTCGGCCGCAGTCAGCGCTGCGCTCATCAGATCACCTTCTTCGAAAACAGGTCGTGCATGTTCAGCGCGCCGATCAGCACGCCGTCGGCATCGACCACCAGCATCTGGTTGATCCGGTGGCGCTCCATCAGTTCCACGGCTTCGACCGCGAGATGTTCGGGGCCGATCGTGCGCGGCTCGCGGGTCATCACGTCGACGATCGGCAGCGCGCGGAAATCGCCGTCGCGGGCGAGCACGCGGCGCAGGTCGCCGTCGGTGAAGATGCCGGCGACGCGGCCGTCGGCATCGACCACGGCCGTCATGCCCATCCGCTTTGCGGTAATCTGGAACAGCGCGTCCGACAGCGTCGCGTCGGCGCCGACCAGCGGCACGTCGTCGCCCGAACGCATCACGTCGCGCACATGGGTGAGCAGGCGGCGGCCGAGCGCGCCGCCCGGATGCGAGCGCGCGAAGTCCTCGGAACCGAAGCCGCGCGCGTCGAGCACCGCGACGGCGAGCGCATCGCCGAGCGCGAGCGCGGCGGTCGTGCTCGCGGTGGGCGCGAGATTCAGCGGGCACGCTTCCTTCGAGACCGCGGCGTTCAGGTTCACGTCGGCGAGCGTGCCGAGGCTCGATTCCGCGCGACCCGTGATCGCGATCAGCTTTGCACCGATCCGCTTGACGAGCGGCAGGATCGCGACGAGTTCTTCCGACTCGCCCGAATACGAGATACCGATGAAGACGTCGTCCGACGTGACCATGCCGAGGTCGCCGTGGCTGGCTTCGGCCGGATGGACGAAGAAGGCCGGCGTGCCGGTGCTCGCCAGCGTGGCCGCGATCTTGCGGGCGATATGCCCCGATTTGCCGATGCCGGACACCACCACGCGGCCGCGGCAGCCGAGCAGCAGCGCAACGGCCTGGACGAAGTCGCCGTCGAGCTGGTCGCGCAGCGCGCGTACGGCGTCCGCCTCGATGTCGAGCACGTCGCGGGCGAGCGCGAGCGCCCGATCATCATTGATTTTCGCTATCATGCGCGGAGTATAGCAAAGGCGTTTGTTCGCCGCGCCGGGCCTTCGGACTCGTCCGAGGTCGCCTGACCACCGCCACCACCCGTGCCCGCATTGCCGTGGCCCCGACGAACGAGGACGCTTCGCCTGTGATTTCCCCGCTCGAAATGACCCTGCTGCTGCTGCTGGCCTCGGTGGTGGGTGTCGTCGTATTCCGCTCGCTGAACCTGCCGCCGATGCTCGGCTACCTGACAGTCGGCATCCTGGTCGGCCCGCACGCGTTCGGCATTGCCGCGGACCTCGAACGGGCCGAACACCTCGCGGAATTCGGCGTGGTGTTCCTGATGTTCTCGATCGGCCTCGAATTCTCGCTCGCGAAGCTCAGGGCGATGCAGCGGCTCGTGTTCGGGCTCGGACTGCTGCAGGTCGTCGCGACGCTCCTGCTCGCGGTCGTGCTCGGCTTCCTGTTCGAGCGCTGGGTGCACATCACGTGGCAGGGCGCCGTCGCGCTCGGCGGCGCGCTCGCGATGTCGTCGACGGCGATCGTGTCGAAGATGCTCGCCGAGCGGCTCGAGATCGAGACCGCCCACGGCCGCAACATCTTCGGCGTGCTGCTGTTCCAGGATCTCGCGGTGGTGCCGCTCCTGATCGTGATTGCCGCGTTCGGCGCGGAATCGTCGAAGGATCTCGCGATCACGCTCGGCTTCGCGGCGGTCAAGATCGTGATCGCGCTCGCGCTGCTGCTGATCGTCGGCCAGCGCTTCATGACGCGCTGGCTCAACGTCGTCGCGCGGCGCCGCTCGCAGGAGCTGTTCGTGCTGAACCTGCTGCTCGTCACGCTCGGCGCCGCTTTCATCACCGACCGCTTCGGCCTGTCGCTCGCGCTCGGCGCGTTCATCGCCGGGATGCTGATCTCCGAGACGCCGTTCCGCCATCAGGTCGAGGAGGACATCAAGCCGTTTCGCGACGTGCTGCTCGGCCTGTTCTTCGTGACGACGGGGATGCTGCTCGATCCGCGCGTGATCTGGGAGCATCCGTTCCTCGTGTTCGGCTTCTTCGTCGGCCAGATCCTGTTCAAGGGGACGATGATCGCGGGGCTCGCGCGGCTGTTCGGCGCGACGCCGGGCGTCGCGATGCGCACCGGCATCGGGCTCGCGCAGGCCGGCGAATTCGGCTTCGTGCTGCTGAACCTGATCCTCGACCGGCATCTGGTCGATTCGACGCTGCTGCAGGCGATCCTCGCGTCGATGCTGCTGTCGATGCTCGCCGCGCCGTTCCTGATCCAGAACGCCGACCGGATCGTGATGCGGCTGTCGTCGACGGAATGGATGCAGCAATCGCTGCAGATGACGCGGATCGCGACGCAAAGCCTCAAGCAGCGCGGCCACGTGATCATCTGCGGCTACGGCCGCGCGGGCCAGAACCTGGCGCGCATGCTCGAGCAGGAAGGCATTTCGTACGTCGCGCTCGACCTCGATCCCGATCGCGTGAGCGCGGCCGCGACCGCCGGCGAATCCGTCGTGTTCGGCGATGCGGCGCGCCGCGAATCGCTGCTCGCGGCCGGTATCCACCGCGCGGCGGCCGTCGCGATCACCTATGCGAACACGCCGTCCGCGCTGCGCGTGCTGCACCACGTGCACGAGCTGGAGCCGACGCTGCCGGCGATCGTGCGCACCGTCGACGATGCCGATCTCGAGAAGCTGCTCGCGGCCGGCGCGACCGAGGTGATTCCGGAGATCGTCGAGGGCAGCCTGATGCTCGCGTCGCATACGCTGGTGCTGGTCGGCGTGCCGATGCGCAAGGTCGTGCGGCGCGTCGAGGAGATGCGCGACGAGCGCTACAGCCTGCTGCGCGGCTATTTCCGCGGCGCGGACGACGCGGACGACGACGATCACGAGCAGGTGCGGCTACAATCTGTGCCGGTCGACGCGCGCGCGGACGCGGTCGGGCGCTCGCTGGAGGAGCTCGGGCTGTATGCGCTCGGGCTGGAAGTCACGGCGATCCGCCGGCACGGCATTCGCGGCGTCGAACCCGATCCGCAGACCAAGCTGCGCGCGAGCGACATCGTCGTGCTGCGCGGGCTGCCCGAGGCGCTCGCGCTCGCGGAGGAACGGCTGTCGCGCCATCGGCGCGAGCCGCCGACCGCGGTCGCCTGAGTCGCCGGAGTCGCGATTCGATAACCTGACCCGTATTTATTCGAAACGGTGCCCGATCTTCGCGCACCGTTTTTTTCGGAGAGTGTCATGCCGCATTCGTCGTCGGGCGCACCGCTCGATCCGGTCGCCTTCATTCACAGCCAGATCCGCACGGTGCCCGACTGGCCGCAGCCGGGCGTGATGTTCCGCGACATTACGACGCTGCTGCAGAGCCCGAAGGCGCTGCGCATCCTCGTCGACCTGTTCGTCGAACGCTATGTCGATGCGAAGCTCGACTACGTCGCGGGGCTCGATGCGCGCGGCTTCATCATTGCGCCGATCGTCGCGTACGAACTGAGCGTCGGCTTCGTGCCGATCCGCAAGGTCGGCAAGCTGCCGTACAAGACGCGCTCCGAATCGTACGACCTCGAATATGGCAGCGCGACGGTCGAGATCCACGAAGACGCGTGCCGCCCCGGCGACCGCGTGATCATCATGGACGACCTGATCGCGACCGGCGGCACGATGATGGCGGGGCGCAACCTGCTGCAGCGGCTCGGCGCGGTCGTCGTCGAGGGCGCGGCGATCATCGACCTGCCGGATCTCGGCGGCTCGACGCTGTTGCGCAACGCGGGGCTGCCCGTCTATACCGTCACCGAATTCGCCGGCCACTGAACCACCGAACGCCGGCTCACGCCGCGAGGTCACGATGCCCAACTTCATGCTGTTTCTCGCGACGTCGATCGCGATCACGTTCGCGCCGGGTCCCGACAACCTGCAGGTGCTCGCGCGCGGCATCTCGCAGGGGCGCGCCGCCGGTTTCGTCGCGGCGCTCGGCTTCACGGCCGGAATCCTGTTCCACACGACGCTGGCGGCGCTCGGCGTCGCGGCCGTGCTGCGTTCGTCGCCGGTCGCATTCCAGACGCTGAAGCTCGCGGGCGCCGCGTACCTCGTGTGGATCGGCATCAAGGCGCTGCGCAGCCAGGGCCTCGCGAACGCGCACGAGCGTCCGCCGCAGCCGCTCGGCGCGATCTTCCGCCAGAGCGTGATCGGCAACCTGATGAACCCGAAGGTCACGCTGTTCTTCGTCGTGTTCCTGCCGCAGTTCGTCGATCCGCACGGCGTGCAGAGCGTGACGCTGCAGATGTTCGAGCTGGGTGCGCTGTTCATGCTGCAGACGGCCGCGATCTTCACGCTGTTCGGTGTCGGCGCGGGCGCGATCGGCACGTGGCTGAAGCGCCGCCCGAAGGCCGGCGTGTGGCTCGACCGGATCGCCGGCGCGACGTTCATCGCGATCGGCATCCGCGTCGCGCTGAAGGACTGAGCCCGATGACGTTTCCGTGCATTGCGGCCGCGCGCCGTTTCGATCCGGCCGCGCACCTGCGTTTCGAGATCGCCGGCGAGCAGGTCGGCTGGGTGCGTCGCCAGGACGTCGCGAAGCTCGCCCGCTGGCCCGACGTGTTCGAGCTGACCGACGCGCGCGTGGTGCTGTCGGCGCGCTACGACACCGCGGACGCGCGCAGCATGGCGCTCGCGAGCGCGATCGGCGCGCTGGCGGCCGAGGGCGCGATCCCGGGCTGGCGCGACGAGATCTATGCGATCCGCAACCGCTTCGACGATCCGCCGCTCGCGTACATCGAGCGCGCCGCGTCGCGCTTTTTCGGCACGCAGACCTATGCGGTCCACCTGAACGGCATCGTAGAATATGCGGCTGCGCCCGGTTCGCCCGCGGTGCCGCAGATGTGGCTCGGCCGCCGCAGCGCGACCAAGGCCACCGACCCCGGCATGCTCGACAACGTCGTGGCGGGCGGTATCGGCTGGGGCCTGGGCGTTCACGAGACGCTCACGAAGGAATGCTGGGAAGAGGCCGGCATGCCGGCCGAACTGGCGGCGCGTGCGATCGCGGGCCGCGCGGTGCAGGTGCTGTGCTCGCTGCCGGAAGGCACGCAGTCCGAACTGATCTTCGTGTACGACCTGCCGCTGCCGCGCGACTTCGCGCCGCACAACCAGGACGGCGAAGTGGCCGAGCACCTGCTGGCCGGCGTGCCCGAGGTGATCGGCTGGTTGCGCGAGGGTCGCGCGACGATGGATGCGAGCCTCGCGATGCTCGACACGCTGTTGCGCCATCGCTGGCTCGCGGCGGCGGATGCCGAGGGCATCGACGCGCTGTTCGCGCCGCCCGCGTGACGCGCGCCCGGGCTAAAGCGCAGCCGCGCGAACGGGCTATTTGACGAATACTGAAACGAAGGGAGTAGCGGTCATGCCGACCGATCACAGCTTTATCTTGAAACTGTCGTGCCCCGACCGGCACGGCATCGTCCACGCGGTCTCGGGCTTCCTGTTCGAGCGCAGCAACAACATCCTCGACTCGGCGCAGTTCGGCGACAGCCGCACCAGCGAGTTCTTCATGCGCGTGCACTTCGAGCAGGACGCCGACGGCACGGACGCCGCGTCGGCGCTCGACACGCTCCGCCAGGAATTCGCGCCGCTCGCCGAGCAATTCGGGATGCGCTGGGAGCTGCACGATGCGGCCGTGAAGCCGCGCGTCGTGATCATGGTGTCGAAGATCGGCCATTGCCTGAACGACTTGTTGTTCCGCTATCGCACCGGCCAGCTGCCGATCGAGATTCCGGCGATCGTGTCGAACCACAAGGAGTTCTACCAGCTCGCCGCGAGCTACAACATTCCGTTTCATCACTTCCCGCTCGTCGGCGGTTCGTCCGATGCGGCGAAGGCCGCGCAGGAAGCGCGCGTGCTGGAAGTGATCGACGAACACCGGGCCGATCTCGTCGTGCTCGCGCGCTACATGCAGATCCTGTCGCCGAACATGTGCCAGCAGCTCGCCGGCCGCGCGATCAACATCCACCATTCGTTCCTGCCGAGCTTCAAGGGCGCGAAGCCGTACTACCAGGCGTTCGACCGCGGCGTGAAGCTGATCGGCGCGACCGCGCACTACGTGACGACCGATCTCGACGAAGGCCCGATCATCGAGCAGGAAGTCGAGCGCGTCGACCACAGCATGACGCCCGACCAGTTGACCGCGATCGGCCGCGACGTCGAGTGCGTGACGCTTGCGCGCGCGGTGAAGTGGCACGTCGAGCACCGGATCGTGCTGAACGGGACCAAGACGGTCGTGTTCCGCTGATCGGCTGCCGGCGGGAGGGCCGGCCCCGGATGGCCGTCCCCCGGATGGCCGGCCCCCACAAACAAAAACGCCGCGCCCTTTTCGGGGCGCGGCGTTTTTTGTTGCGCGACGTGCGCGGCGTCAGATCAGCCGCAACATGTACAGTTCGCGCTTCAGGTACGCATAGAAGATCGGCGCGGCGATCACGCCGGGGAGCCCGAACGCGGCTTCCATGATCAGCATCGCGAGCAGCAGCTCCCACGCGCGCGACTCAATCTGGCCGCCGATGATCTTCGCGTTCAGGAAGTATTCGAACTTGTGGATGATCACGAGGAACGCGAGCGACGCGATCGCGGTGCCCATGCTGACCGACAGCGACACCGCGACGATCAGCGTGTTCGAGATCAGGTTGCCGATCACCGGCAGCAGGCCGACGATGAAGGTCACGAGCACCAGCGTTTTCGACAGCGGCAGCTGCTGGTGGAAGATCGGCAGCGCGACGAGCAGGTAGATGGCCGTGAAGGCCGCGTTGATCGCCGAGATCTTGATCTGCGCGAACACGATCCGGCGGAACGATTCGGCAAAGCGCGACACGCGCGTGACGAGGGCGGTCGACAGCGGCCGGCGCACCTTGCCGTGCTCGACGCCGATCGCGATCATCGCGCCGATGATCATCCCGAACACCACGTGGCCGAAGCCGCGCGCGACGCTCTTGCCGCCTTGCTGGAGCTGATCCATGTGCGAGTGCATCAGCACCGCCGCCTTGGTCTTCATCTGTTCGACGTCGACGGGCAGCAGGTTCGCGATCCACGCCGGCGTGCGCGCGCGCGTCTGCTCGACGATCTGCATCAGTTGGCCGAGCAGGGTCTGCAGGTTCGGCACCGTGTGCTCGAAGTGTTCGATGATGCCGATCGTCAGGCCGGTGAGCCCGCCGACGATCGCGATCGACAGCAGCACGACGGCGACCCAGCGCGCCCGCATGCTGGTGGTGTGGCGTTCGATCACCGGCGCGATCGTGTGGATGAGCTGGTAGACCAGCATGCCGGCCAGCAGCCCGCCGAGGAGCCTCAGTTCGATGACGAGCACCATCGAGACGAGGGCGAACAGGTAGCTGCCGATCTCGATCGCCGACAACTTCGGCAGGCTGAAGTCGCTCGTCAGCCGCACGCTGCGCAGGTGCGGCTCGCGGTTCTGCGTGTCGCGCGACTCTTGTTGCTTCTCCATCGTGGATTCCTGTCGTTCGTGTGTCATGCCGCGCGATGGGCGGCAGAGCGGCGTTCGCCGGGCATCGCACCGGGTTGGTGCGGACGGCGAATCTTACGACCGTAAAGTATAGCTGCCATTATGGTCCGCCATGAGGCAGTTTGACTCATGGTGTAAACGCAGAAGGGAAAACCACTGAATGGAAAGCGCGGGGGCGAGCGCCGCCGCGGGCCCGAACCGTGCGCGGCCGGGCGGCTGCGCACGGTAGAGGGGCGCCGTCAGCCGGCCGCCGCCTTGCGGGTCGGGCGTTTGAGCAGCGGAGCGAGGTATTTGCCGGTGAAGCTGGCCTTGGTCTTCGCGACTTGCTCGGGCGTGCCCTGCGCGATGATCTGGCCGCCGCCGGCGCCGCCCTCGGGGCCGAGGTCGATCACCCAGTCGGCCGTCTTGATCACGTCGAGGTTGTGCTCGATGATCACGACCGTATTGCCCTGGTCGCGCAGCCGGTGGATCACCTCGAGCAGCAGCGCGATGTCGTGGAAGTGCAGGCCGGTGGTCGGCTCGTCGAGGATGTACAGCGTGCGGCCGGTGTCGCGCTTGGACAGCTCCAGCGACAGCTTCACGCGCTGCGCCTCGCCGCCCGACAGCGTCGTGGCCGACTGGCCGAGGCGGATGTAGCCGAGGCCGACATCGAGCAGCGTCTTCAGCTTGCGGGCGATGACCGGCACCGCGCTGAAGAATTCGTACGCGTGTTCGACCGTCATGTCGAGCACTTCGCTGATGTTCTTGCCCTTGTACTGCACTTCGAGCGTTTCGCGGTTGTAGCGCTTGCCGTGGCACACGTCGCACGGCACGTACACGTCCGGCAGGAAGTGCATCTCGACCTTCAGCACGCCGTCGCCCTGGCACGACTCGCAGCGGCCGCCCTTCACGTTGAACGAGAAGCGGCCCGGGTCGTAGCCGCGCTCCTTCGCGGTCGGCACGCCCGAGAACAGCTCGCGGATCGGCGTGAACAGGCCCGTGTAGGTGGCCGGGTTCGAGCGTGGCGTGCGGCCGATCGGCGACTGGTCGACGTTGATGACCTTGTCGAAGTGCTCGAGCCCCTCGATCGCCTCGTGCGCCGCCGGTTCGGCCGACGAGCCGTACAGGTGGCGCGCGACCGCGTGATACAGCGTGTCGTTGATCAGCGTCGACTTGCCGGAGCCCGACACGCCGGTGATGCAGGTCAAGAGGCCGACCGGCAGTTCGAGATCGACGTGCTGCAGGTTGTTGCCGTGCGCGTCGACGATGCGCAGCATCCGCTCGGGATCGGGCGCGAGGCGCTCGTCCGGATATTCGATCGTGCGCTTGCCGACGAGGTACTGGCCCGTCAGCGACTGCGGGTTCGACTGCACCTGCTTCGGCGTGCCTTCGGCGACCACCACGCCGCCGTGTTCGCCGGCCCCCGGGCCCATGTCGACGACGTAGTCGGCCGTGCGGATCATGTCCTCGTCGTGCTCGACGACGATCACCGAGTTGCCGAGGTCGCGCAGGTGCTTGAGCGTGCCGATCAGGCGGTCGTTGTCGCGCTGGTGCAGGCCGATCGACGGCTCGTCGAGCACGTACATCACGCCGGTCAGGCCTGAGCCGATCTGCGACGCGAGCCGGATCCGCTGCGCCTCGCCGCCCGACAGGGTCTCCGCGCTGCGCTCGAGCGACAGGTAGTCGAGGCCGACGTTGTTCAGGAAGGTCAGGCGCGCGACGATTTCCTTGATCACCTTGTCGGCGATCTCGCGCTTCGCGCCGTCGAGCGTCAGGCCGTCGAAGTAGCCGAGCGCGTCGCGCAGCGGCCAGCCGCTGATTTCATAGATGCCGCGCGCGTAGTCGCCGGTGCCGACGCGCACGTGGCGCGCTTCGCGGCGCAGGCGCGTGCCTTCGCACGACGGGCACGGCTGGTTGTTCTGGTACTTCGACAGCTCTTCGCGCACCGCGACCGAATCGGTCTCGCGGTAGCGGCGCTCGAGGTTCGGGATGATCCCTTCGAACACGTGCTCGCGGATCGTCGTGCGGCCGCGTTCGTTGATGTACGAGAACGGGATCGTCTGCTTGCCCGAGCCGAACAGCAGCACCTTGCGGATCTTTTCAGGCAGATCCTCGAAGGCGGCGTCGATGTCGAACTCGTAGAACGCCGCGAGGCTCTGCAGCATCTGGAAGTAGAACTGGTTGCGGCGGTCCCAGCCTTTCACGGCGCCCGCGGCGAGCGACAGCGACGGGTGCGCGACGACCCGCTTCGGATCGAAGAACGTGATCTGGCCGAGGCCGTCGCATTCCGGGCAGGCGCCCATCGGGTTGTTGAACGAGAACAGCCGCGGCTCGAGTTCCTGCAGCGAATACGAGCAGATCGGGCACGCGAACTTCGAGCTGAACAGATGCTCGCGGTCGGACTCCATCTCGAGCGCGATCGCGCGGCCGTCGGCGAGGCGCAGCGCGGTCTCGAACGATTCCGCGAGGCGCTGCTTCATGTCCGGGCGCACCTTCAGGCGATCGACGACGACGTCGATCGTGTGCTTGTCGTTCTTCTTCAGCTTCGGCAGCGACTCGACCTCGTAGATCTTCGCGACGCCTTCGTTCGCGGTGCCGCCGCCCGAGCGCACGCGAAAGCGCACGAAGCCCTGGGCCTGCATGTCCTCGAACAGCTCGGCGTGCTCGCCCTTGCGGTTCGCGACGACCGGCGCGAGGATCATCAGCTTGGTTTCCTCGGGCAGCGCCAGCGCGGCGTCGACCATCTGCGACACGCTCTGCGCCTCGAGCGGGATGTCGTGGTCGGGGCAGTACGGCGTGCCGACACGTGCGAACAAAAGTCGCAGGTAGTCGTGGATCTCGGTGACCGTGCCGACGGTCGAACGCGGGTTGTGGGACGTCGCCTTCTGCTCGATCGAGATCGCGGGCGACAGGCCCTCGATCAGGTCGACGTCGGGCTTCTCCATCAACTGCAGGAACTGGCGGGCATACGCGGACAGGCTTTCGACGTAGCGGCGCTGCCCTTCGGCATAAAGGGTATCGAACGCGAGCGACGACTTGCCTGACCCGGACAACCCGGTAATCACGACGAGCTTGTGGCGCGGCAGGTCGAGATTGACGTTTTTCAGGTTGTGGGTACGTGCCCCACGGATACGGATCTGTTCCATGAACCTGGCGAAAATGGAGGGAACCAAACCTGCTACTATAACGGCTTTTCGAGGCCGTCGTTGGGGGCCCCCAGCCTCGGCAGCAGTTGGCAGCAAGGCAGTGCCCGCGCCGGGAAAACGGCCGCGCCGCGCGGCTTCGCACGGCCCGCGGGCTGCCTGCGTCATGGCCCGGCAAGCGACCTGCCCGGCCTGCCAGGCCGGTGGCCCTGATCTTCCGCCGCCCGCCGCCGGGCGGACAATCCGATCATTCGAAATTCATTCCCGATGTCCAATCCGTCCGCCACGTCTTCCCGCATGAGCGCGCCCGAACTGCGCGCGACCACGTCGCTCGCGGCGATCTTCGCGCTGCGCATGCTCGGCCTGTTCATGATCATGCCGGTGTTTTCGGTCTATGCGAAAACCATCCCGGGCGGCGACAACGTGCTGCTCGTCGGCCTTGCGCTCGGGGCCTACGGCGTCACGCAGTCGCTGCTGTATATCTTCTACGGGTGGGCGTCCGACAAGTTCGGCCGCAAGCCCGTGATTGCCACCGGCCTGCTGATCTTCGCGCTCGGCAGCTTCGTCGCCGCGTTCGCGCACGACATCACGTGGATCATCGTCGGCCGCGTGATCCAGGGGATGGGCGCCGTGTCGTCCGCGGTGCTCGCGTTCATCGCCGACCTGACCTCCGAGCAGAACCGCACCAAGGCGATGGCGATGGTCGGCGGCTCGATCGGCATGTCGTTCGCGATCGCGATCGTCGGCGCGCCGATCGTGTTCCACTGGGTCGGGATGAGCGGCCTGTTCGCGATCGTCGGCGTGCTGTCGATCCTCGCGATCGGCGTCGTGCTGTGGATCGTGCCCGACGCGGCGAAGCCGGTGCACGTGCCCGCACCGTTCGCCGAGGTGCTGCACAACGTCGAACTGCTGCGCCTGAACTTCGGCGTGCTCGTGCTGCATGCGACGCAGACGGCGCTGTTCCTCGTCGTGCCGCGCCTGCTGGTCGACGGCGGGCTGCCGGTCGCGTCGCACTGGAAGGTCTACCTGCCGGTGATGGGGCTCGCGTTCGTGATGATGGTCCCCGCGATCATCGTCGCGGAAAAACGGGGCAAGATGAAACCGGTGCTGCTCGGCGGCATTCTGGCTATCCTGATCGGCCAATTGCTGCTGGGCAGCGCGCCGCATACCATCCTGATTGTGGCGGCGATCCTGTTCGTGTACTTCCTGGGCTTCAACATCCTGGAAGCGTCGCAGCCGTCGCTCGTGTCGAAGCTCGCGCCGGGTTCGCGCAAGGGCGCGGCCACGGGCGTCTACAACACCACGCAGTCGATCGGGCTCGCGCTCGGCGGCATCGCGGGCGGCTGGCTGCTGAAGCACGGCGGCGCGGATACCGTCTTTTATGCATGCTCGGGGCTCGTTGCCGCGTGGCTTATAATCGCGGCCAGTATGAAAGCGCCGCCGCCGCGCAAGGCCTGAACCTTCTTTTCGGGCAGGTGTCGGCGGCGCTCGCCGGCTTGCCCGGCGGGCCGCTCCGACGACTTTCGCGGGCGGCCCCGCATCGAATTTACTGGAGAAACACATGGCATCCGTCAACAAGGTCATCCTCGTCGGCAATCTCGGCGCCGATCCTGAAGTCCGTTACCTGCCGAGCGGCGACGCGGTTGCGAACATTCGTCTCGCAACGACCGATCGCTACAAGGACAAGGCAAGCGGCGATTTCAAGGAAATGACCGAGTGGCACCGCGTCGCGTTTTTCGGCCGTCTCGCCGAAATCGTCAGCGAGTACCTGAAGAAGGGCTCGTCGGTCTATATCGAAGGCCGCATCCGCACGCGCAAGTGGCAAGGCCAGGACGGCCAGGATCGCTATTCGACCGAAATCGTCGCGGATCAAATGCAGATGCTCGGCGGCCGCGGCGGTGCGGGCGGCGGCGGTGGCGGCGGTGACGAAGGCGGTTACGGCGGCGGCTATGGTGGTGGCGGTGGCGGTCGCGGCGGCGAACAGATGGAACGCGGCGGCGGTGGCGGTGGTCGTGCCGGCGGCGCGCCGCGCGGCGGTGCAGGCGGCGGCCAGAGCCGTCCGAGCGCGCCGGCAGGCGGCGGCTTCGACGAGATGGACGACGATATCCCGTTCTAGGAGGAACGTTAGTTCCTAGTGTAAGGATAGACCCGAGTTTCCAAGCTAAATCAGCGATTTAGCCTGGATCTTCGGGTCTTTTTTCGTTTACACATGATTCGATCTAGGCGGAACGTGCCTAATCGGTAAAAAAGGGGTTCCGTTCATTGGATGGAGCCTATCGTGACCAGCTATGCAGTTCGCGAAGTTCGCCTTGAGAACGGCGAACGCTTCCCTCTTCTGGTGTATGGAGATCCGGTTGGGCTGCCTTCCCGTTCAGGAGGCGGTAGCGATAAGCAACGATCGTCGGCGCCTTTGCAAAGATGCTCAACGCCTGGTCCAGTACAGGCGGCCAGTCACCGTCATCGACGTGAAGCGCCGAAATCACCGATCGCAATGCCGTCATATGGGAAATATCCCTGGGCAAGGCTTCGATCAGTCGTGTGATGCCGACGGGCAAGGTGCGCCGCGCGGCCAACTGGCTGTGAAACTGAACTGACTCCGACGTACCGGGTAGGTGCTCATGCAAGAGCAGGTACAAGACGTCCTCATACGTGTTGTGTTGAGCCAGTTCCGCAGTCCAGAAGCCACGATAGATGAGTTCCCCCTTTTTCCCCGTTCGCATAGCTGATCGCGCTCTTGGCGATGGCGACGTCTTCAAGACCGATTCAGATCTCGAAGGAGCGGTGGCGCCCGCGCGGTGGGTAGCAAGTCCAGCTTCTTGCAGGCCAGCGCCGGCCCAAATCGGCGTAGCGCTCCCGAATCAGGCTCAAGCACGGCGTGCCAAATTCTCGGGCAGTTGATGGTTGCTCGCATGGCCGCGACGCTGTGAAATCAGCCCGGCCGGGCCAGCAGCGCGATACCGGGCGACCAGCCGCTCGATCTGCTGTCTACATGATCGTGAGTCGCTCCGCGGATCGCGATCATGTAGACAGCAGTGGGCGTCAGATGGTGCGCTGGGTTGCCGGCGAGATAGACGGCGGTCACCAGGTAGTTGAACAGGCCCGAGAGGATGTCGAGCGCCTGATGGCAGTTGCGCTCGGCCAGTGGCCCGTCAAAGAGCCGCCGCGGCGCGGCAACGTCGGATCGATCGCGGCATTGAGAAAAGACATTGTCGCGTCATCTGCACAGCGCATCCCGAGCGGCTTGAAGTATTTCTTGCGACAGAGCTTCGTTGTCGACCACGCGCGACATCATCAGCGCACCGATCATGGCTGACGCGGCCGCCAGTGACTTGCCACTTTTGCTCGCTTCCGTGCCTCCCAACTGTTCCGCAATGAGACCTGCGAGACGTAAAAACCCGGCCGTCGCGACTTGCCGCGTGCGCGCGTCGGCTCTCGCCATATCTCCACCCAGCGCTGCAAACGGGCAGCCAATCGACATATTGTCTCGATGCGTGACCGACAGGTAACGCTCCGCAATCTCCCGGCGCGCCTCACGCGGCGGCTTCCCCTGCACGAACGACTCGAGCGTCTCGTATAGCGTCGCGCTGGCGACATTGCATGCTTCCGCCACGAGATGGTCCTTCGACTCGAAGTGCCGATAAAACCCGCCTGGGGTCAAGCCGGCAGCCGACATGATGTCGGCAATCCCTGCGCCAACCACGCCCTTTTCGCGCAGCTCCCTTGCGGCGGTTTCCACGATCCGCTTGCGGGTCTCGTTTGCCTCTTCCCTGGACTTTCTCATGTCGATCAGGCGCCTGAGCGCTCCATGTAAAACATTTCATTGACACTTAGAGTGTATTCATACTCTAATTGGATGTCGATCATACTCTTATTTGTCCAAGGGGGTGGAAGTGGGACAAGACTGGAAGCATGGCTACGTGCATACCAACGGCATTCGCATGCACTACGTGGAGCAGGGTTCCGGGCCGCTGGTCCTGCTCTGTCATGGGTGGCCGGAATCGTGGTTTTCGTGGCGCCATCAAATCACGCCGCTGGCGGGGGCCGGGTATCGGGTTGTCGCGATGGATCAGCGCGGCTACGGCGACACCGATGCGCCTCAAGCGATCGATGCCTATACCGTCCTGAATCTCGTCGCGGATCTGGTCGGCCTCGTTCATGCGCTGGGGGAAAGACAGGCGATTCTGGTCGGGCACGACTGGGGATCGATGGTCACGGCGGCCGCCGCGCTGCTTCGTCCGGACATGTTCACCCAACTGGCCTTGCTGAGCGTGCCGTATCTGCCGCGCCAGACACTGCGGCCGTCCGTCCGCCTGCAATTGCTTTCGCAGGAGCAGCATTTCTATCAGCAGTATTTTCAGGAACCTGAACGAATCGAACGCGAGCTGGAAGCCGACATTCGACTCTCGTTGCTGGGCATTCTGTATTCGGCCTCGGGGCAGGCTCGCTCGAGCGAAAAGCACCGCCATGCCAGCTTCGTCCGTTTCGACAAGGCCAGCCGCCTGGTCGACAGTCTCGTGTTTCCCGACGAGCAACCCGCGTGGCTGACGACGGAAGAGCTCGACTACTTTACGGCACAGTTCATGAGATCGGGCTTCCGGGGTGGCATCAACTGGTACCGGAACTTCGATCGGAACTGGGAGCTGACGCCGTTCCTGGACGGTGCGAGGCTCCTACAGCCCACCGTCTTCATCGCGGGTGAACTGGACGGCGTGCTGAAGATGGCGAAGGACGAATACGAGACGCTCGAACGCAACGTGCCCAACCTGAATGGCAAACACCTGATTGCAGGAGTCGGGCATTACGCGCAACAAGAAGCGCCCGATGCGGTCAATCGGCTGCTGCTGTCGTTCCTGTCCACCCGGGGATAGGGACGAGGCATATGGATCAGACTTCAAACAAGCCCGATGCCGGCGCGCTACGTCGCGCTCGCATCTTGGGCGGTCCCCTGTTTCGAACCCTGCTGTCGCTCGGGATACCCACCATAGCCGTCTTGATCGCTCAGACATGCGTCGGCGTGCTGGAGACGTGGTACGTGAGTTTTCTCGGGACCGATTCGCTGGTCGGCGTGTCGCTTGTTTTCCCCATCTCGATGTTGATGACGATGATGTCCAACGGCGGCATTGGAGGTGGCGTTGCGTCCGCCGTGGCTCGAGCAATTGGCGGCGGCAAACGGCGCGAAGCCGATGCGCTCGTCCTGCATGCGATTGTCGTGGCCGTGGTGCTCGGCGGCCTTTTCACGATATTGGCGTGGTGCTACGGTCCCGAGTTGTATGCCGCACTCGGCGGCCGGGGGCCGGGCCTCGCCGCGGCGGTGACCTATTCAAACTACGTATTCGCTGGCGCCATACCAGTCTGGATCGTCAACATGCTGTGCGCAGCTCTGCGAGGTAGCGGGAACGTCAGGATTCCCGCTATCACGACTTTCGCCGGTGCGCTGGTGCTGATTCCGCTTTCGCCCTTGCTGATTTTCGGCATAGGCGCTGTACCCGGCCTGGGCATTGCCGGTGCAGGTATTGCCGTCTCCCTTTATTACAGCATTGCAGCCGTCGCGCTTCTGGTCTACATGGCCAGGGGGCACGCCGGATTGGTCCTGACGCGCGCGACGCTGAATCGACGTTCCTTCTCGGACATTCTTCGGGTCGGGGCACTCTCGTCGATAGGTGCGCTGCAACTGAATCTGATGGTCGTATTGCTGACCGCGGTGGTCGGGCGTTTTGGCCAGGCTGCGCTGGCCGGCTACGGCATCGCTTCACGACTCGACTACGTCTTGATACCGCTGCTGTTTGGTCTGGGTACCGCTGTGCTGACCGTCGTCGGGACGTGCATGGGAGCGGGCGACATCGCACGGGCCAGACGAGCCACATGGCTCGGTATTGCGATGGGAGCCGGCTTCACGCAGATCATCGGGCTGGTCGTTGCCATCCATCCCCCTGTCTGGCTGGGTCTGTTCACGCATGACACGGCCGCGACCCATTTCGGAACCCTTTATTTGAGGATCATCGCGCCACTCTACGGTCTGGTCGGCGCGTCTTTCATCCTCTCGTTTGCGGCCCAGGGCATCGGCCGTCCTTTCTGGACAATCCTGGGTGGAACGGCTCGCTTGCTTATTGCAGCCGGTGGTGGATGGTTGGCCGTCAATCAGTTGGGCGGTGGCATGGGGACGCTATCTGCCTTCGTCGCAGCGGGGACGGTCGGTTCAGCGCTGGTGTGCGCGGCCACGATGGTGCCCAAACGTATCTGGACTCGGGTCGAGGTGTGACGGATTGCGCAACGGCCTGCCGTTATCGATCGGCAATATTTGGAGAATTGTGAAATGAATCGTATCGTCATCGCGGGTTATGTTCGCACGCCTTTCGCATTTGCACGCAAGGGGCCCTTTCACGCAACGCGTCCGGATGATCTCGCCGCCGTCGCACTTGCCGAATTGGTCCGCCGCAGCGGAATCGATCCACATCTGATCGAGGATGTGCTGATGGGGTGTGCCTATCCCGAGGGCGCTCAGGGCGACAACGTCGCACGTATCGCATCGCTGCTCGCAGGACTGCCCGTTCAAATCGGTGCCGCGACCGTGAATCGCTTTTGCGGCTCATCGATGTATGCCATCCACATGGCAGCCGGACAAATAGCCATCGGTGCCGGCGAAGCGTTCATCGCGGCCGGTGTCGAGAGCATGACGATGGTGCCGCAAGGCGGCTTGTCGGCGTCTCGGAATCCGCGTTTCGCTTCGAGAGAACATCCCGATGCGGACGTTCCGACCCAGGCGTACACGCCAATGGGCGTCACCGCCGAAAACGTGGCGGCACGCTGGAATATCTCGCGTGAGCAACAAGACGCGTTCGCCGTCGAGTCTCAGCGCAAGGCTTCACTCGCACAAGCCGAAGGTCGTCTGGACGATGAGCTTGTGTCGGTGACCACGCCCGATGGCACCGTGATCGATCGCGATCTCTGTCTGCGTCCGCAGACTTCGCTCGAAGGGCTCGCTGCGCTGAAACCTGCGTTCGGGGAAGGCGGCACAGTAACGGCTGGTACCGCCTCGCCTTTGACAGATGGTGCAGTTGCCGTACTTGTCACGTCGGAAGCATTCGCGCGACAGCATGGGCTCGACATGCTGGCCCGCGTACGGTCGACTGCAATTGCGGGCCTTGAACCCGAAATCATGGGGATGGGGCCGGTACACGCGACTCGCAAGGCACTTGCGCGTGCTGGTTTGCGCATCGAGGACATGGATGTGATCGAAATCAACGAAGCCTTTGCCTCGCAAGCGATCGCGTGTATGCGCGAGCTCGATATCCGTCCCGATCGAACCAATATCGACGGCGGAGCAATCGCGCTTGGCCATCCGCTCGGTGCAACTGGAGCACGGATCACGGCCAAGGCAGCAACGCTGCTGCGTCGTGTCAATGGTCGTTACGCACTTGCCACGCAATGTATCGGTGGAGGACAAGGGATCGCGACTGTTCTCGAAGCGGTGTAGTCAGTGCACGGAGGGTGGTGCAAGCCACGAATGCATCACGCATCTCTGGTGGGAAGTGTGGATGGTGTCGGTCGATCGGTGAAGGCGGGGTCTTCACTCGCGACCAGACGGTTCCGTACATCGAGTGCCAAGGAAACCATTCGGTCTGGTGTCCGGATCGGGATCCTCAGCGGCAAGGACCCTGGGTGCACGTCAGTCATAACGGGCGGACCACGTATGTCCGGACCGTCGCCGACGGACGCTGGACGGACAACTTGCTCGCTCTTCGCGACCGGTAAGCAATTTTGAACAGCAATGGAGAAGACTCGTGATCGATAAAATTTTTGTCGTGCGTCGCTTGGACGAAGGTGATTACGCGGTTCGTCGCCCGAATTTCCAGCGAGCGGGCGTGATTGCCTCGACGCAACGAGAGGCAATCGAGCGTGCCCGTGAACTTAACCCGAGTGGCCCGGTGCTCGTCGAACGGGTGCGGACGACGGGGGGCGGGAAGCCGGATAAGTGGCGTAAGTCCTGAGTCCTGGCGCAGACGGGAGTCTGTCAACGCGGGGCCAGCGGAAAGCTACTAACGAAAGAGCGCGGAAGCGGTTCGGGAGTCAAATTTCGCTACACTTCGCAATCTGGCTTTTACAAACTTAGTTTGGCGGGTCGTCGAGATCATTGAAAAATCAAATGGTTACCGGAAACGTTTTGTTGTGGCATGTTCCGCTAACCGTTCTGATCGTCACGTCGGTATTCGGCACAGGAAGGGGCCCGAATGTCCGGGCCAGGCGCATTGCCTGGCGTGGATCTTCGGGTCTTTTTTCGTTAACGTTCCTCACGCGCGAGGCCGAACGTGGCTGACGCACTCCCCGACATCATCGCCCCGCATCTCGACGTGCTGTTCTGCGGGATCAATCCCGGCATGACCGCGGCCGCGACCGGCCATCACTTCGCGGGAAGGAGCAACCGCTTCTGGCGCGTGCTGCATCTCGCGGGCTTCACGCCGGACGAAATCGCCCCGCAGGACGACCGGACGATACTCGGATACGGCTGCGGGCTGACGGCGGTCGTGCCGCGGCCGACGGCGAGTGCAGATCAGTTGTCGCACGACGAATTCGTCGCCGCCGCGGACGTCTTCGAGCAGAAGCTCGAACGTTACGCGCCGCGCTTCGTCGCGTTCCTGGGCAAGGCCGCCTACGCGGCGCTGTCCGGGCAGCGCGAGATCGCATGGGGGCTGCAACCGGCATGCATGCGGCGCGCGGCCGTCTGGATCCTGCCGAACCCGAGCGGCAGAAACCGCGCGTTCAGTCTCGACGAACTGGTCGACGCATATCGTCAGCTTCGTCTGGCGGCACTAGCGGTTTCCGGCAGCGGAGCCGGAGGTACGGAATGACGCGAAATAAGCGCGCACCGGACTGGCCGGGCACGTTGTTGCCGCGCGCGTTCTTCGATCGCCCGGCCACTGAAGTCGCGCCGCAATTGCTGAACAAGATCCTCGCGGCCGCGGACGGCCGCGCCGGCCGGATCGTCGAAGTGGAAGCCTATGCCGGCGCGATCGACCCGGCCGCGCACACGTACCGCGGCAAGACGTCGCGCAATGCGACGATGTTCGGGCCGCCCGGGCATATGTACGTCTATTTCACCTACGGGATGCACTGGTGCTGCAATTGCGTGTGCGGGCCGGACGGCACCGGCACGGGCGTGCTGATCCGGGCGCTGGAGCCGCTGCGCGGGCTCGAACGGATGCGCGCGGCACGGCCGCCGCCGACACGCGATCGCGATCTGTGCCGCGGGCCGGCGCGGCTGACCCAGGCGCTCGGTATCGGCGGCGCGCAGGACGGCATCGACCTGGTCGTTGCCCGCGACGGCTTCGCGATCGTGGACGACGGCATGGCGCCGCCCGCGAATCTGGCGGGCGGGCCGCGCATCGGCATTCGCGTCGGCACGGATCTGCCGTGGCGGTGGAGCGTGCCGGGCAACCGTTATGTATCGGGCGCGTTGCCGCGCATCTGACGGATGTCACGCGGCCGCCATGATTGACCGGCTAAGCTGGATCTTTCGACGTTTCGATCGAAGGGGACACAATGCGGCGGGTCGTATTCAACCAGAAGGGCGGCGTGGGCAAATCGACGATCGTCTGCAACCTGGCGGCGATCAGCGCGAGCGAAGGGCTGCGCACGCTCGTCATCGACCTCGACGCGCAGGCGAATTCCACGCGTTACCTGCTCGGCGACGGCGCGGCCGACGCGCATCCCGGCGTCGCCGAATTCTTCGAGACCGCGCTGACGTTCAACTTCCGGCCGGTCGACGTCGCGTCGTTCATCCACCCGAGCCCGTTCGAAGGTCTCGACGTGATGCCCGCGCATCCGGATCTCGACACGCTGCACGGCAAGCTGGAATCGCGCTACAAGCTGCGCGATGCGCTGAACGAGCTCGACACCTACGATGCCGTCTACATCGACACGCCGCCCGCGCTGAACTTCTACACGCGCTCGGCGCTGATCGCGGTCGAGCGCTGCCTGATCCCGTTCGACTGCGACGACTTCTCGCGTCGCGCGCTGTACACGCTGCTCGAGAACGTGAAGGAAATCCAGCAGGACCACAACGCGGCGCTCGAGGTCGAAGGGATCGTCATCAATCAGTTCCAGCCGCGCGCGAGCCTGCCGCAGCGGCTGGTCGACGAACTCGTCGACGAAGGGCTGCCGGTGCTGGCGTCGAGGCTGTCGGCGTCGGTGAAGATCCGCGAATCGCATCAGCAGTCGACGCCGGTGATCCATCTCGAACCGGCGCACAAGCTCGCGCAGGAGTTTCGCGCGCTGCATCGCGAATTGGCCGGGTAAGGCCGGCGCCCCGATCGTATGTCGTAATTCATCGGATCATTGAATTCGTCATTAATAATCCCGGAAACGGTTTCAAAATAAATCTGTAAAAACGATTACACGGATGGCGTTATCCGTTTCAATGCCGACCTTTTTTCTAATGACGGGAATAATGACGGGGTAAATGTTGCGGATCGTCGCGATGCGTTATGCTGCAAAAAGGTAAAAATCATTCCGAAACAGCGGCTTGCGAACCGGCCCCCGTTGTGTACGGCTGCCCGGGTGCCGACAGCCGCTCTGGAGGATAAGGGTTTTCACCTAGCATTAATGCCACTTAATTGACAATTAATGCATCTAGAATGGCGATCCTCAACTTCCCGCATTCAATGACGCGCGGGTCGTGAATAAGGGAGCAGGCGCTCGACCTGGTTCCCGTTTTCTTTACGTCGTCTCTCGCATTGCCAACAGGAGCGTGCCCGATGTCCGTATTTGCCCCCGAAAAATTCGCCGCCGATTATCAGTCTGGAATTGCCGCGTGGTTCGCAATTGCCCGCCCGGCAATCCACGGTTTCGAGGCCGTCGTCGAACTCAACCTGCAAGCGACCAAGACGGCGCTCGAAGAGTACGAGGACAAGCTGAAGAACGCATTCAACGCCAGCAACCCGGCCGCGGGCTTCTCGCAGCAAGTGGCTGCACCGCAGGAAGCCGCCGGCAAGGCCGTCGCGTACAGCCGCCATCTGTTCGACATCGCGGTGTCGACGCAGGCCGAGTGGGCGAAGGTCGCGCAAGCGCAGTACGAGCAGACCGACAAGCGCGTGAAGGACGTGTTCGGCGAACTGACGAAGCATGCGCCGGCCGGCTCGGCGCCGGTGGTTGCCGCGCTGAACTCGGCGCTGTCGGCAGCGACGGCCGCGGCCGACTCCGTGCGCGCAGCGGCGGGGCAGGCGATCGAAGCCGCGCAAAGCGGTTTCGACGCGGTCAGCGAAACGGCGGCGCGCGGCGGCAAGCAGACGGCCACCGCAGCACGCAAGGAAGCCGCTTCGCGCGAATCGGCAGCATGACCGCGTGTCGCGCATCGGCGCGACACGATTGACCGGCGCCGGACGGCGTCGGCCGCCGCGTGTGCCGCGTGGCGGTCGGCGAACGTCCGGTTCGCCGCGGCGTGCCCGGGCACGGCCGGATCATGCGGGCCCGCCGCGCGCATCAGCGCGTGAACATGCAGCCGCATCCAGGGCGCGTGGCGCTTGCGCGCCACGGTCGCCATGCCGGCACCGGCACGCAATATACGGATCGACCCACTGATTTCGATGCAGGAATTGAACATGACGGACGTAGTGATCGTATCGGCCGCGCGGACCGCGGTCGGCAAATTCGGCGGCTCGCTGGCGAAGGTTGCAGC
>NZ_CABVLY010000022.1 GCF_902498995.1 Burkholderia anthina | reverse complement strand
TCGCCGCAGACAGCCCGGCGGGGCCGCCGCCGACGATCACGACGTCGTATTCCATCGATTCGCGCGGGCCGTACTGCGCGAGCAAGTCCTGTGTGGTCAAAATCCTGTCTCCTCCTGCGCCCCGACCGTTACGGTCAGAACTGGTCTTCCGTCAACGCGAGCACGCTCTCGTTGCCCTTCGCGCCGACGATCGACGCTTCCAGGCCAGCTGCCTGCACGAGCACGTGTTCCGCATAGCATTGCGCGATCGCGATCTTCGCATCGAAGAACGCCGTGTCGCTCGCGCGGTTCGCATGCGCCGCCAGCAGCGCGCGCGCCATCTGCCATCCGCACAGCACGACGCCCGCGAGCTTCAGGTACGGCACGCTGCCCGCGAACACCGCGTTCGGATCCTGCTTCGCATTCGCCAGCACGTAATCCACCACCGACGACAGCGATCGCGCGCCCTGCTCGAGCTGCGCCTTCATCGACGCAGCTGCTGCGCCGTCCAGCTTGCCGAGCGCCGCGACAGTCTCGCCGATTTCGGCGATCAGTGCGTTGGCGACCGCCCCGCCGTCGCGCAGCGTCTTGCGGCCGACGAGGTCGTTCGCCTGGATCGCGGTCGTGCCTTCGTAGATCGCGAGGATCCGCGCATCGCGGTAGTACTGCGCCGCGCCGGTTTCCTCGATGAAGCCCATCCCGCCGTGCACCTGCACGCCCAGGCTCGCCACGTCGTTCACCATCTCGGTGCTCCAGCCCTTCACGACCGGCACCAGATATTCGTAGATTGCCTGATGACGCGCCCGCGTCGCCTCGTCCGAATGGCGGTGGGCAATGTCGCTGTGCGCGGCGGCCACGTAGGCGAGCGCGCGCGCGCCTTCGGTCAGTGCGCGCATCGTGCCGAGCATCCGGCGCACGTCCGGGTGATGGATGATGGTCACCGACTGCTTGGCCGACCCGTCGACCGGGCGGCTCTGCACGCGCTCCTTCGCGAATTCGGCGGCCTTCTGGTATGCACGGTCGGCCACGCCGATGCCCTGCATCCCGACGCCGAAGCGCGCCGCGTTCATCATGATGAACATGTATTCGAGGCCGCGATTCTCTTCGCCGACCAGGTAGCCGATCGCGCCGCCGTGGTCGCCGTATTGCAGCACCGCCGTCGGGCTCGCCTTGATCCCGAGCTTGTGCTCGATCGACACGCAGTGCACGTCGTTGCGCGCGCCGAGCGAGCCGTCTTCGTTGACCAGGAACTTCGGCACGATGAACAGCGAAATGCCCTTCACGCCTTCCGGCGCGCTCGGCGTGCGCGCGAGCACCAGGTGGACGATGTTGTCCGCCATGTCGTGCTCGCCCCACGTGATGAAGATCTTGGTGCCGAACACCTTGTACGTGCCGTCGCCCTGCGGCTCGGCACGCGAACGCACCAGCGCGAGATCCGAGCCGGCCTGCGGCTCGGTCAGGTTCATCGTGCCCGTCCATTCGCCGGAGATCAGCTTCGGCACGTAACGCTGCTTCTGCTCGTCGGTGCCGGCCGTCAGCAGCGCCTCGATCGCGCCGTCGGTCAGCAGCGGACACAGTGCGAACGACAGGTTCGATGCGTTCAGCATCTCGATGCACGGCGTCGCGATCAGCTTCGGCAGACCCTGGCCGTCGTATTCGGCCGGATGCTGCAGGCCTTGCCAGCCGCCCTCGACGAACTGGCGGAACGCGGCGCCGAAGCCGGGCGTCGCCGTCACGACACCGTCCTTCCAGTTGCTCGGATTGCGGTCGCCTTCGACGTTCAGCGGCGCGAGCACCTCGCCGCAGAATTTCGCGGACTCGTCGAGCACGGCCTGCGCCGTGTCGTAACCAGCTTCCTCGAAGCCCGGCAGCTGCGCAACGGTGTCGATGCCCGCGAGTTCCTTCAGCACGAACAGCATGTCCTTGACGGGGGCGTTATAGCTCATGGTCGATGTTCCAATCAGGCAGTGAAGAGGGTGCGCCACTGAGCCCGCTACGGCAAAACCGGCCAGCTCCAGGCGACGTCGTGACCCATCGTAATGCCGCACCGGCCGTTTCCCATTGTCATATCCGGCCCACATGGTGACAAAACCGGCCACGCGATGCGCAGGCGGCGGGGGCAAGGATCGGCCGGATGCGGGTTTTGGCGGCACCGGTTTCGGGGAAAACGGCGCGCGCAAGCGGCGTGCCCGGCGGCGGGGTCGAAACGGCAGTTCGTGCGCGCCAGGCGGCGATCGGCGGTGGCCGGCGACAGGGATCCGGTTATGGGAATCGCCCAAGGAAGCCGGCCATGGGAGTGTGCGAAGGCGCCCGGTTATGGGAGGATCCTGGCACGCCGTGACGTCTTCGGGATGAAAATCCGGCAGCGGATCGCAGTTGAAATCGTGGGCTGCGGTTCGAGGATCAGCGGGCAGCACGCGGGCTTGCGCCCCGGTCGATCGGGGCATGCGGCGACCCGCTAGCCGACAGGCAGCCACGCGCGACGGCAGCAGCGCTGGCTCGCGCGCCGCCGCAAACATCCGGGGAAATGCCGACCGTACGGCACCGAAAGGCCGCAGCGCCTCACGCCCGCGGCAAGCGCCGATGAATCCGGCCGCGTTGCAAGGCCGGCCGCCGGCGACCCGCGCAAGTCCGCGCGCCGGCCAACCGGCCGATTCGCGCGCGCCCGCAATCGCCAACCCTGCCGCTATCGCTTGTCCTGCGCCAGCACCGGATCGCCGAGGTTCACCGACACGGCCATCCCCTGCGGCGCGGCATATTCGGTCATCCGCCTGCGCGACAATTCGAAGTGATCGCGCACCAGTTGACCGGCTCCGTCGGCATCCTGCCGCTCGAGCGCGTCGATGATCTGGTCGTGCTGGACGACGGCGCTTTCGAGCGTGTGCTGCATCGTGTCCGTCGTCGGATAGCGGTAGAACATCTTCCCGAGCCGCGCGTGATCGATCAGCAGGCGGCGCAGGCTCGGCATCAGATAATCGTTCTGCGCGATCCGGCCGATCTCGAGGTGGAATTCGTCGTTGTAGATCACGCGGTTGGCGACATTGCCGCTGGCGATCGCCGCGCGGAAATTCGCCTGGATCGCGCGCAGCCGCGCGATGTCGTCGGGCGTGGCATTGAGGGCCGCGAGCTGGGTGGTCGCTATGTAGATCAGCGGCGCGGCGATGAAAAAGCTGCGCAGCGACTGGAAATTCATCGACGACACGCGCGGCGCGCGATTCGTCTCGAGCTCGACATAGCCTTCCGCCGCCATCTGCCGGATCAGCTCGCGGATCGGCGGGCGCGACATGCCGAACTCGTCGGCCAGCGCGGCTTCGTCGATCAACGCGCCCGGCGCCAGCTCCATGTTCACGATCCGGCGCCGCAGCGCCTCGCCCAACGCCGACTTGCGATCGACCGTTTGCGCCACATCCGCCGGTGCCGAATCCCCACCCGTTCCTTTCATAACGCTCTCGTCAATGTGAAGCGCGTACTATACGGCCCCGCCCGGGGCCATGGCTAGCGCCGCCCCTTGCCCCGCCGGCTGCGCGCGCTGCGTGCGCGGCCGGCGCCCTGTCCCGCCTCGACGGCCGCGCAACGCGGCATGCAACCGCCCGCGCCATCCGCCGTCTCCTCCATCGCCCGTCGAACCGCCGCATTCGTCGAGGGTTAACCCTCGATTCCCGCGATACGATTGTTAGAATATAGTCTGTCTACTAACTATAGTTTATTGGACGCACGACAAAATATTTTCTTTCCGGAGCGGTGTTTCGAGTGCCTCGCGGCGTCGATCGAGCCGATCCGGGGAGCCAGGCAAGAGTGATCCAGGGACCGGCGCCGCCGGCCCGGATCACCCGCACAGCCAGCGGCTGACATCGCGAATCAGGACATGGGCGCCCTCGCACGCCCATGTCATTTCAATCAACGAGACACTGGATTCAGAAGAATGCTTAGGGTGACTTCGCCGACGGTAGAAGAGGTTGCGCAGCCGCAGCGCGATGCGCGCAAGGTCAGGGTCGGTGCGCTGCCGGCCGACGACCAGGCGTGCGGCTGGTATCACACGAGCGCGCCGCGCGTGTCGCGGCCGTCGCACACGGGCACGACGAAGGCGCGCTGGGGCGTGATCGGCGCCGGCTTCACCGGGCTCGCCGCGGCGCGTCAGCTCGCGCTGAACTTCCCGGACGACGAAGTCGTCCTGGTCGACGCGCAGGACGTCGGCTTCGGCACGTCCGGGCGCAATGCGGGTTTCGCGATCGACCTGCCGCACGACATCGGCGCGGACGACTACATCGGCGACATCGATACCGCGAAGATGACCCTGCAGTTGAACCTGCTCGGCCAGTCGGTCCTGCGCGCGCTGGTCGACGAACACGGCATCGACTGTCACCTGCGCGCATCCGGCAAGTACCAGGCGGCGGTCGAGCCGCGCGGCATCGCGGTGCTCGACGCGTACCGGCGCGGCCTCGACAAGCTCGGCCAGCCGTACGAAGTGATCGAAGGCAAGGACCTGCCGTCGCATATCGGCACCGGCTTCTACCGCAAGGGCCTCTTCACGCCCGGCACGATGCTGCTGCAGCCGTCGGCGCTCGTGAAGGGCCTGGCCGACAGCCTGCCGTCGAACGTGACGCTCTACGAGCACACCGCGATCACCGACGTCGAATACGGCGACAGGATCGTGCTCGCGCATGCCCGCGGCCGCATCACCGTCGACAAGCTGGTGCTGGCGAACAACGCGTTCGGCATGCGCTTCGGTTTCCTCGCGCGCACCATGTTGCCGGTGTTCCTGTACGCCAGCCTCACGCGGCCGCTGACCGGCGCCGAGCAAGCGCGACTGGGCGGCCAGCCGTTCTGGGGCGTGATTCCGGCCGACCCGTTCGGCAGCACGGTGCGGCGCACGCACGACAACCGCATCCTGATCCGCAACAGCTTCAGCTTCAATCCGAACGGCCGCCCGAACGATCGCCATCGCGAACGCGCGCTGGCGCGCCACCGGCTCTCGTTCGAACGCCGCTTCCCGATGCTGCCGGACGTCGGGTTCGACTACACGTGGAGCGGCTCGCTCGCGCTGTCGCAGAACCACAAGGGCTTCTTCGGGCAGCTCGCGCCGAACGTCTATGGCGCGCTCTGCTGCAACGGCCTCGGCATCACGCGCGGCACCGTGACCGGCACGCTGCTCGCCGACTGGCTGGCCGGCAAGCGCGACACGCTGACCGACTTCCTGCTCGCGACGTCGGGCCCGAACCGCACGCCGCCCGAGCCGTTCCTGTCGGCCGGCGTGAACGCCGCGCTCTGGTGGGGCCAGCGCAAGGCCGGCCTGGAGAGCTGAACGGGCCGCGCCGCACGACGACACCATCGAATCCGGGCTTCAGCGATCGGGCCGCCGCCGCACGGCGCGCGCGCGGAGATCGCGCCCACTCATCAGGACATCAGGCAGGAGACAACAGCGAATGGCAAAAACGACGGTATCCATCGAAGACGTACCCCTCAACGGATTTCACCAGTTGCTCACCGTGCGATCGGGCGGCGGCTGGCTCATGGACGGCTACGTGCTCAGCATCATCGGCGTGGCCATGGTGCAATTCTCGGCCGCGCTGCACCTGACCAGCTTCTGGGAAGGCATGGTCGCCGCCTCGGCGCTGCTCGGCATTTTCGTCGGCGGCTTCCTCGGCGGCTGGCTGACCGACCGGATGGGACGCCGCCGGCCGTACTTCTTCGGCCCGGTGCTGTTCATCGTCTGCTCGATCGCGCAGTTCTGGGTGCAGTCGGGCGAGGCGCTGTTCGTGCTGCGCTTCATCACCGGCATCGGCGTCGGCATCGAATATCCGGTCGCCGGCTCGCTGCTGACCGAGTTCATGCCGCGCAAGTATCGCGGCCCGCGTCTCGCGATGCTGACCATCATCTGGTTCTTCGGCGCGGCGCTCGCGTACATCGTCGGCAACATCCTGCTCGCGAAAGGCGGCCCCGACGCATGGCGCTGGGTGCTGGCGAGCCCGGCCGTGATCGGCGTCGCGCTGTTCCTGGTGCGCATCGGCACGCCGGAATCGCCGCGCTGGCTGCTCAACAAGGGCCGCAAGGCGGAGGCCGACGCGGTGATCCGCAAGGTGTACGGGCCGTCGTTCTCGATCCGCAACCTGCCGGAAGAACCGGTCGACCGCAAGGTGTCGCTCGGCGCGCTGCTGCACTCGGGCTACGGCAAACGCATGCTGTTCGTGGTGCTGTTCTGGACCTGCTCGGTGATTCCGGTGTTCGCGGTCTATTCGTTCGCGCCGCGCGTGCTGCAGGCGCTGCGCCTCGAAGGCGACTGGGAAGCGTACGGCTCGGTGGCCATCACGCTGCTGTTCGTGGTCGGCTGCGCGATCGCCACGCGCATCATCAATACGCTCGGCCGCCGCGCGCTGGTGATCCACAGCTTCCTGTGGTCGGCGCTCGCGCTGCTGGCGCTGGGCGCGTGCGCGGAAAGCTCGGCGATGCTGATCCTGGTGCTGTTCGGCGCGTATGCGCTGCTGATCGGCGGCGCCCAGGTGCTGCAGCTCGTCTATCCGAACGAAATCTTCCCGACCGACATCCGCGCGTTCGCGGTCGGCATGGGCGCATCGCTGTCGCGCATCGGCGCGGCGGTCGGCACCTGGCTGGTACCGATCGCACTGCAGAGCGTCGGCATCGGCAACACGATGTACGCGGCGGCGGCCGTGTCGATCGTCGGCCTGGTGGCGTCGATCGCACTCGCCCCCGAGACGGCTTCGCTGTCGCTTCAGGAAGCCGCTTCGCTCGGTCACTGATACGCATGACACGCACGCCGCGGCCGTCGCGGCGGCGGCATTTCCAACGCAATCCTTACTTTCATTTCAGCGGGAGCAAATCATGAATTTCAACGGCATCTACACGCCGGCCATCACGCCCCTGACCGCCGAAGGCGGCATCGACAAGGCGGCGTTCGCCGAAGTCCTCGAGTACCTGATCGGCGCGGGCGTGCACGGCATCATCATCGGCGGCTCGACCGGCGAGTACTACGCGCACACCATGCAGGAGCGCATCGACCTCGGCGCGTACGCGAAGCAGGTGATCGGCACGCGCGTGCCGCTCGTGATCGGCACCGGCGCGATCCGCACGGAAGACTCGATCGAATACGCGAAGTCGGCCCGCGAGATCAAGGCCGATGCGATCCTGGTCGGCTCGCCGCCGTACGCGCTGCCGACGGAGCAGGAAAACGCCGCCCACGCGATCGCCGTGGACCGCGCCGCCGATCTGCCGGTGATCCTCTACAACTACCCGGCGCGCATGGGCGTGTCGATGGGCCGCGCGTTCTTCCGCACCGTCACCGCCGCGTCGAAGAACTTCGTCGCGATCAAGGAAAGCTCGGGCAGCACCGGCCAGCTCCACATGCTGGCGCGCGAATTCCCGAACATCAGCGTGTCCTGCGGCTGGGACGACCAGGCGCTCGAATTCTTCGCGTGGGGCGCGAACAGCTGGGTCTGCGCGGGGTCGAACTTCCTGCCGGCCGAACACGTCGCGCTGCACCAGGCCTGCGTGGTCGAGAACGACTTCCGCAAGGGCCGCCGCATCATGTCGGCGATGATGCCGCTGATGGACTTCCTCGAAGACGCGGGCAAGTTCGTGCAGTCGATCAAGTACGGCAGCGAACTCGTCGGCCTGCGCAGCGGCGGCGTGCGCGCACCGCTGCAGCCGCTCGACGAAGCGAACAAGGCAGCGCTCAAGCAGATCGTCGCCGACGTGAAGCGCGAGATCGCGGCGGTCGTCGGGGGCCAGGCCTGATGGCGGAACTGCTCAGCGCATCGCAATACGCGGCCATCGCGGCCGGGCTGACGCTGCCGACGCAAGCCTTCGTCGACGGGGCGTTTCGCCCCGCCAACTCGGGCAACACGTTCGCGACGCTCAACCCGGCCACCGATCAGGTGCTCGCGCACGTCGCGGCGTGCGACGCCACCGACGTGGACGACGCGGTCGCGCGCGCCAGGGCGGCCTTCGCCGACGGCCGCTGGCGGCAACTGCCGCCGTCGCGGCGCAAGTCGATCCTGCTCCGGTTCGCCGATCTGCTCGAACAGCACGCGCACGAACTGGCGACGATGGAAAGCCTCGACAGCGGCAAGCCGATCCGCGAATGCCAGAACATCGACGTGCCCGAAACGATCCACACGATCCGGTGGCACGCCGAACTGATCGACAAGGTCTACGACAACACCGCGCCGGTCGGCTCGAACGCGCTGGCGCTGGTGGTGCGCGAGCCGATCGGCGTGGTCGGCCTGGTGCTGCCGTGGAACTTCCCGCTGCTGATGCTGGCGTGGAAGATCGGCCCGTCGCTCGCGGCCGGCTGCTCGATCGTCGTCAAGCCGGCGATGGAAACCACGTTGACCGCGCTGCGCGTGGCGGAACTCGCGCATGAGGCCGGCGTGCCGGCCGGCGTGTTCAACGTGCTGCCGGGCGGCGGCAAGGAAGTCGGCGAGCCGCTGGGCCGCCATCCGGACGTCGCGATGGTCAGCTTCACCGGCTCGACCGCCACCGGCCGCCGCTTCCTGCACTACGCGGCGGAATCGAACCTGAAGCGCATCGTGCTCGAATGCGGCGGCAAGAATCCGGCCGTGGTGATGCGCGACGTGGCCGACCTCGACGCGGTCGCGCAGCACGTGGTGAACGGCGCGTTCTGGAACATGGGCGAGAACTGCTCGGCGTCGTCGCGCCTGATCGTGCACGCGGACATCAAGCCGGCGCTGCTCGAACGCATCGGCGTGCAGATGCGCGAATGGAAGATGGGCGACCCGCTCGACCCCGAGCATCGCATCGGTTCGCTGATCAGCAAGGCGCACTTCGACAAGGTTCGCTCGTATCTCGACCAGATCGGCACGGACAAGCTCGACGTGGTGTTCGGCGGGTCGACCGCGAACGGCATCTTCGTCGAGCCGACCGTGGTCGACGGCGTGCGTCCGGACCACGCGCTGTTCCAGGAAGAAGTGTTCGGGCCCGTGCTGGCCGTCACGACCTTCACGGACACCGACGAGGCGATCGCGCTCGCGAACGATTCGGTGTACGGGCTCGCGGCGTCGGTCTACACCAGCAACCTGAACGACGCGATTCATCTGTCGCGTTCGATCCAGGCCGGTGTGGTGACGGTCAACTGTTTCGGCGAAGGCGACATCACGACCCCGTTCGGCGGCTACAAGGCCTCCGGGTTCGGCGGCCGCGACAAGTCGATCTGGGCGCATGACCAGTACACCGAGATCAAGACCATCTGGATTGACGTACCGACCCGCGCCGCATAAATTCATCGCCGCGCGACACCCGCATGCCGGCCGCGATCGCCACGAGCGAGCGCGGCCGGCTTGTCGCATCTGGCGGGCCGTCGGCCCGCAGCAACACATTCACCCGGTATCGGCAGGAACAAGCATGAACAGCAGGAACAGGGCGACGCTGATTGGACTCGTCGCAATCGTTTTATGGAGTTCGATGGTCGGGCTGATTCGCGGCCTGAGCGAAAGCTTCGGCGCAACCGGCGGCGCCGCGATGATCTACACGGGCGCGGCGGCGCTGCTGCTCGTGACGACCGGGCTGCCGCGTCTTGGCGAAGTCCCGCGCCGCTACCTGCTGTGGGGCAGCGTGCTGTTCGTCGCGTACGAATGGTGCCTGTCGCTGTCGATCGGCGATGCGCATACGGCGCGCCAGGCGATCGAGGTCGGCATGGTCAATTACCTGTGGCCCACCTTCACGATGGTGTTCGCGATCCTGTTCCTCGGCCAGCGCGCGAACCTGCTGATCGTGCCGGGCGTGCTTCTCGCGATGGTCGGCGTGGGCTGCGTGCTGGGCGGCGAGCACGGGCTCGATACCGCCGGCATGCTCGCCAATATCGCCGACAACCCGTTCAGCTACGGGCTGGCGTTCGTCGGCTCGCTGATCTGGGCCGCGTACTGCACCGTGACGATCAGGATCGCGAACGGCAAGAACGGCATCACGCTGTTCTTCATCATGGTCGCGATCTCGCTGTGGATCAAATACCTGTTCGACGGCGAGCATACGATCGTCTTCAGTTTCAATGCGCTCGCGTACCTCGTGCTCGCGTCGGCGGCCACAGGTATCGGCTATTCCGCGTGGAACATCGGCATCATGCGCGGCAACGTCGCGATCCTGGCCGGCGTGTCGTACTTCATCCCGGTCATCTCGGCCGCCCTCGCCGCGCTGCTGCTGAACGCGTCGCTGTCGTCCGGCTTCTGGATCGGCGCGTTCTGCGTGTGCGGCGGCTCGATCCTGTGCTGGCTCGCGACGCGCAAGCGCGCGCCGCGCGCCAGCGTGTCGGCGCAGGCCGAACGGTGTACGTAACGGCATCGGCGCGCTTGCTTCGGCCGCACGCATTCGCGCCATGCGCCGGGTGTCCGTACCCACCCCGACAACGGCCTTCGACGTCCCGATTGCGGCGCGTGCGGCCCGCGGTGACAGCGAGCGCGAAACGCGAAGCATCGCCGGCGCCCGCCGGTTCGCGCCGCGCCGTCTCGAACGCCATCCGCCGCCGCGCCATCCCGCTCGTTCGCGCCGAGACACTGTCCGCGCGGGTGCGCGCGACGCATAACCTAAAGTAATGGCGCTCGGAAAATAAAGCGCATTGACGCTGTTTTAGTGCACGCCAATACTCGGCGCACAGCGAAGGCAATCCGGCATGGAGCGAGACATCGGCGCGAGGCGCGATGCCGCCCCGCCATCGAAGCCCGGGCTTTCGCGAACGACAGCATGCACGCCGAGCGTGCGACGCGCCCCAAGGAAGCGATGCCATGAACTCCGTCAACACCCTGTTCGATCCCGCACACGAAGCACACGACCGCCTCTCCCATCCCGGCACGTGGGACAGCACCGGAAGAACCTGGGCGAGCGGCGAGCAGCAGGTCCTGACCTGCTGCCGCATCGTCGACGAGACGCACGACGTCAAAAGCTTCGCGTTCCGCGTGGGCGACGGCTCGCCGGTGCGCTTCGAACCCGGCCAGTTCATGACGGTGTCGGCGAACGTCCACGGCCAGTCGGTCGAGCGCTGCTACACGATCTCGTCGCCGCCGACGCGTCCCTATCTGCTGTCGATCACGGTCAAGCGCGTCCCCGGCGGCGTCATGTCGAACTGGCTGCACGACACCATGAAGCCGGGCAGCCAGCTGCTGGCGTACGGCCCGTCGGGCAGCTTCACGCCGACGGCGGCGCCCGCGGCCAGACTGCTGTACCTGTCCGCCGGCTCGGGCGTGACGCCGCTGATGTCGATGACGCGCGCGAGCATCGATCTCGGGCTCGACCTGGACATCGTGTTCGTGCACAGCGCGAGAACGCCCGCCGACATCGTGTTCCGCAACGAGCTGCGGCGGCTCGAAGCGCTGTCGCCGCGGCTTCGCACGTTCTTCGTCTGCGAAGGCGCCGGCGACGAAGCGCACTGGCCGGGACCGATCGGCCGGCTCAGCCTGCAACTGCTTGCCGAGCACGTGCCCGACTACGCCGAGCGCGAAGCGTTCACCTGCGGGCCGGCCGGCTACATGAACGCGGTGCGCGACGTGCTGCGCACCGGCGGACACGACCCGGCGCGCTATCACCAGGAAAGCTTCGACATCGGCGCCGGCGTCGCGCCGGAACCGGCCGCCCCCGCTGCCGAAGCCGCATCGGAAACCTTCACCATCAAGCTGTCGCGCTCGTCGAAGACGTTCACGATGCATGCGTCCGACACCGTGTTGTCCGCCGCGAGAAAGGCCGGCGTCGCGATTCCGTCGTCGTGCAGCCAGGGCATCTGCGGCACCTGCAAGACCAAGGTGCTCGAAGGCACGGTCGACATGCAGCACAACGGCGGGATTCGCGAGCGGGAAGTCCAGAAGGGTTTCCGGCTGCTGTGCTGCAGCCGCCCGACGTCGGACCTCGTGCTGGAACTGTAGTCGTCCATCGTCAACAGCGCGCGGCATGATCGCCCGTCATTACGAAGGAATCCATATCACTAAGCCGCGCCGACTTCGCATTTCCCTTCAAACGCACCATCGGAACACATTCAGGAGAAACAGCATGGCGGGCAATCAGCGCCTCGATGCGGGCAATGCCATTGACGTGAACCACAGGGAAGCCGTGTTGCGCGATGTGCGCGCCTATCGACTGGCCCGGGTTCAGGCGCAGCTGCTCGCGCACAGGATTCCGGCGATCCTGCTCTACGACCCGGTCAATATCCGCTATGCGACCGATACGTCGAACATGCAGGTGTGGGCCGGACGCAACCCCGCGCGCTACGTGATGGTGTTCGCCACCGGCCGCATCGTCGCGTGGGAATTCCACAGCAGCGAGCACGTGTGGGACGGCCTCGATCTCGATGTGGAACTGCGCGGCGCGCTCAGCTGGACCTACTTCAACGCCGGCCCCGATACGGCGCGCCGCGCGCAAACGTGGGGCGCCGAGATCGTCGACGTGTTCCGCAAGCATGCGCCGGGCGAGCGCTTCCTCGCTGTCGATCGCCTCGACCCGTTCGGCACCGCGTACCTGGAACAGCACGGCCTCACGCTGACCGACGGCCAGGAACTGATGGAAACCGCCCGGCTCATCAAGTCGTCCGGCGAACTCGTACTGATCGGCGAATCGCTGCGCACCGCGGAGAAAGGCATCGAGCGGATGCGCCGCGAACTGCGCCCGGGCCTGACCGAGAACGACATCTGGGCGAACCTGCATGACGAGAACATCCGCCATGGCGGCGAATGGATCGAGACGCGCCTGCTGGCCTCCGGCGACCGGACCAATCCGTGGATGCACGAGTGCTCGTCGCGCGTGCTGCAGGCGGGCGACCTGCTCGCGTTCGATACCGACATGGTCGGGCCGAACGGCTATTGCTCGGACATCTCCCGCACGTGGCTCGTCGGCGACGGCCGCCCGTCGGACGAGCAGCGCAGGCTGTACGCGTATGCGTACGAACAGGTCCACTTCAACATGGATCTGCTGCGGCCCGGCATGACGTTCCGTGAGTTCTCCGAAAAGGCGTGGAAGATTCCCGATCCATTCGTCAAGAACCGCTACTGCTGCCTGGCACACGGCATCGGGATGGTCGACGAGTATCCGGCGATCGCGCACCAGGTGGATTGGGAGAGTTCGGGTTACGACGGCCGGTTCGACGTCGGCATGACCGTCTGCGTCGAAAGCTACATCGGCGCGGAAGGCGGCAGCCAGGGCGTCAAGCTCGAACAGCAGGTGGTGCTGACCGAGCACGGCTGCGTGTCGCTGACCGACTGCGGCTTCGAAACCGACTGGCTGTAAATCGTCGCGGAAAGCGCCGCTTTCCGCCGACTCATCACATCGGGAGACACTATGTCAGGCAATCGCGGCGTTGTTTATGTAGGGCCGGGAAAGGTCGAGGTGCGCGGCATCGCGTTCCCCGAACCGGTCGATCCGTCCGGCCGGAAAGCGAATCACGGCGTCATTCCGCGTGTAGTCGCCACCCATATCCGCGGGTCGGACCAGCATATGGTTTCCGGCGTGCCGAAGCAATGCGTCATCGATCCGCACGGCAGCCTGAAGGCGGCGGCGTGACGCGTCGTCGATAGCGAAGCATGCCGCGGCCGCAACGGCTCCACGGCACGCATCCGGCGGCCGGTCGCGATACCGGCCGCCACGTTCGCCGCGCCGTCCTTTTATGCGTAGACTTTCGTTTCGTCAGGTCACGACCTCGGGGAGCACAGACACAGATGAGCGGGCGTCCAGAGAACATCGAGAATTTCATCCGGGTCGCCAGCGACCTGTTCCGGTCGGAACGGCTGCCCGATTCCGCGCGCGCATTCGCGCCGCGGGTATTCGCGCGGCTGCAAACCGTGTCGGACAACGGCACGCGGCTGCCGACGCGATACCCCGCGTGCGACTGGCTCGACGCCGCGCTCGCGTCGGTCGCGCGCATCGACGCGCAGTGCGCCGAACTCGCACGGTCGATCAAGTCGCTCGAGCCGACGATCGGATGGGGACGGCGCACGTCCGGACGGGACGGCAGCCCGAACTACATCGACGGGCACGTGAACGGGATGATCTGCGGGCCCGGCGGCACGGAAAGCCGCGACGACATCCAGCTCGGCTTTTCGCTGCTGATGCCCGACGTGCGGTATCCGGATCACGGCCATCCGCCGGAGGAAGCGTACGTGCTGCTGACCGCCGGCGAATTCCGGCAGAAAAACGGCGCGTGGTTCGATCCGGGAATCGGCGGCGGCATCCATAACGCGCCGGGCGGGCTGCATGCGATGCGCTCCGGCGATGCGCCGTTTCTCGCGATCTGGTGCCTGCTGAATTGATCCGGCGGCCGGCGCGCACCGCCGTCGAAACGCTCGGCGGCATCGGCGAAGGGATGCCGTCCATGGGATCCCGCAAAGGGAGCCGTTTGTGGGAGCGAGCGCGGATCGAACGACCGCGCTACGCGTGCCGCCGGTAAGTCCCCGGCGTACTGCCCGTCCAGTGTCGAAAGGCGCGATGAAACGCGCTCGGATCGTCGAAGCCGATATCGGCGCCGATCGCCGCGATCGTGTCGAGCGTGTCGGTGAGCCGCTGGATCGCGATGTCGCGCCGCAACTCGTCCTTCAACGCCTGGAACGTCGTGCCTTCGCCGGCCAGATGGCGGCTCAGCGTGCGCACCGAACAGTGCAGATGCTCGGCCGCCTGGTCGATCACCGGCAGGTCGGGCAGCGCCGCCGACAGGTATTGCCGCACGCGATGACACACGAGCTGTTCGCTGAACGATTCGAAGATCCAGTCGCCCGGCGCGCGCGCGAGGAACTTGCGCAGGTTGCGCTTGCTCTGCCGGATCGGTGCATCGAGATAGTCCGCGCTGAAGCGCATCAGCGTGCGCTCGCGGTCGAACTGCACGGAGCCGGAGAAGAAATACAGGTGCTCGACCGCATGACGCGGCCGCGGACACGCGAACTCGATCTGCAGCAACGGAATCTTCTGCCCGATCAGCCAGGAGCACACGCCGTGCACGAGCTTGAGCATCAGTTCCTGGCCGAGCGCGCCGATCGGGCCCATCGCCGGGTTCGGCCGCAGCAGCACCTGCGCGACGAGGCCGTCGCGCTTCGATTCGACGAAGAAGTCGTCGAGCAGGATATGGAAGAACTGGCCGAAACGATGCAGCGCCGTTTCGAGGTTGCGCGCATCGAGCAGGCTCAGGCACAGGTACTTCAGCGTGCCGCCGCGCAGCGGGCGCGAGAAGATGCCCGGCATCTCGTCGTCGAGGTCGATCGCGAGCGTGCGGTACAGCGTCGAGAATTGCTCCTCCGTCACACGCGCATGCGGCTCGCCGAGCAGCTCGAGCGGAATGCCGGCGCCGCGCAGATAGCGCTCCACCACGTCGCGCTGCGCGCCCGCGCTCGCGAGAAAACCGTTGACGAGCGAGATCGGCACCGTGGCGCTCGGCGACGGCAGCGCACGCCCGGGCCGGGCGGAAGGTGAATCTGAACCGGTCATCGCGTCCCCGTCGATCGAACCGCTCGCATTGTACTTGAGCGGCCCGTGCGGGGCTTTCGGGGCTTTCCGGGCCTTGGGGACTCGCGGCACGCCGGTCCGCGCGGCGCCGGCCGCGCGAGGCTTCGGCGTCATCAGTCGGCGCGGCTCAGTTCCCGGCGCAGGATCTTGCCGACCGTCGACTTCGGCAGCCGCTCGACCATGCGAACGATCTTCGGCACCTTGTAGGCGGCGAGACTCGCGCGGCAATGCGCGACGACTTCCGCTTCGGTCAGCGCTGCATCCGGCGCGCGCACCACGAACAGCTTGACGGCCTCGCCGGTGCGCTCGTCGGGCACCCCGATGCACGCGCATTCGGCAACGCCCGGCAGCGCGGTGGCGACGGCTTCCACTTCGTTCGGATACACGTTGAAACCGGACACGATGATCATGTCCTTCTTGCGATCGACGATCTTCAGGAAGCCCGCCGCGTCGAACACGCCGATGTCGCCGGTGCGGAAATAGCCGTCCGCGGTGAACGCGAGCGCGTTCGCTTCCGGCTTTTGCCAGTACCCGCCCATCACCTGCGGCCCCTGCACGCAGATCTCGCCCGCTTCGCCGATCGCCACCTCGCGATCCTGGTCGTCGAGCAGCCTCACGTCGGTCGACGGCAGCGGCAGGCCCGTCGTGCCCGTGAAGGTGTCGATCGACTGCGGATTGAACGTGACCACCGGCGACGTTTCCGACAGCCCGTACCCTTCGCGGATGAAGTTGCCCGTCACCGCCTTCCAGCGCGCGGAGATCACGTCGATCACCGCCGCGCCGCCGCCGGCCGACAGCGTCAGCCGCGACCAGTCGACTTCCTTCAGCCGCGGATGGCCGGCGAGCCCCGCATACAGCGTGTTGACGCCGACGAACACCGTCGGCCGCGCGGCCTTCAGCACGTCGATGAAGCCGTCCATGTCGCGCGGATTCGCGACGAGCCAGTTCTCCGCGCCGATCGCGAAGTAGGACAGGAAGTTCACCGTCAGCGCGAAGATGTGATACAGCGGGATCGCGGTGACGACGACTTCCTCGCCCGGCCGCCGCGCGGCCGGCACGATCGCCGCGAACTGCTGGATGTTCGCGACGAGGTTGCGGTGCGACAGCGCGGCGCCCTTCGACAGCCCGGTCGTGCCGCCCGTGTACTGCAGCAGCAGCAGATCGGCGCCGCCGAGCGCGACGGGCTCGCACTTGAGCGATTCGCCCGCGGCGAGTGCGTCGGCGAGCGCGATCGATCCGGGCGGCAGCGCATCGCACGCGCCGGCCGGCGCATCGACGACGCCGAGATCGCCGCGCCCCACGCTGAGCACCGTCCGCACGCGCGTCTTGCCGACCACGTCGGCGAACGTGCCCATCGACCCGCCGCACACCACCGCCACTTCGACGCCGGCGTCGTTCAACTGGTGTTCGAGTTCGTGCGCCGTGTAGTGCGGGTTCACGTTGACCTGGATCGCGCCGATCCGCGCCACCGCGACGAACACGACCGGAAACGCGAGCACGTTGGGCAGCATCACGGCCACGCGGTCGCCCTTGCGCACGCCGACCACCTGCTGCAGGTACGCGGCGAGCGCGGTCGACAGGCGGTCGACGTCGGCATAGGTGAGCGTGCGGCCGTACGCATGGAACGCGGGCTGCCCGGCGAAGCGGCGCATCGCGTCGTCCAGCAGCGCGGTTACGGAAGGATGGCGATCGGCATCGATCTCGGCGGGGATCGAGCCGTACGACCCGATCCAGTGTCTCTTTGTCATGTCCTGCTCCTCGGGGGACGGCGCCACGCAGCGCCGTTCGCACGGCGGCCGTGCGCCGAACGGGCGCAGGCCGCTGCCTGACCGGAGACTATCGCCCGCCAGATACGCTTTGAAAATGATCCCGGCGGCCGAAAAGATGATCGAAACGGACACGCGGGCGGCGACGGGCGCGTCGACGCGTTGGGCGAGCGTTTCGATCGCGACGCTCACGCCGAGCGTCGCGCAGATCAACACGTGGAACCGGCTCGCGGAGCCGTTCGCGTGGCAGGCCGGCGGGTTCCAGGCAGGTCGACCCTGCCTGCTGGCGGGCCCGCACCGGGTGGCGCCGACCGTATATCAGGGTGAACCCTGTGGCGCATGGGAGCGTTCCCGAGCAGAATTGCGAGCCGTCAACGATATCGAATCGGACGCAGAATCCGCCATGCCGCGCAGTACGCCCCTGAATCCGACGGCCGCCGGCGCCGCCCCGCTACCGGACACCCCGCCCGCCCACGCGTCGCGGGAAAAACGCTTCTCGCCGGCCAAGCTGGCCGTGCTCGTCGGCGTCACCCGGGAACTCGGCCTCGACCCGGGCGCCGTGCTCGACGGCACCGGCCTGTCGCCGGCCGCCATCGCCGACCCGTTTACGCTCACGTCGTCGCTGCAGTTCCTGACCGCCGCGCGCAACGCGATCGACCGCTACGACGGTTCCGACCTCGGCGTGCGCGTCGGCCGCCGGCTGCATGCGTCGAGCTACGGCATGTACGGCTACGCGATGCTGTGCTCGGAATCGCTCGCGCACGCGTTCGACTCCGCCGTCAAATATCACCAGCTCGCGAACGGCATGCTCGCGATCCGCTGGGTCGAACAGGGCGACACCGCCTCGTGGCTGTTCCCGGATCTGCACGAAGCCGCGCTGCCCGAGCCGGCCCTGCCGCTCTACCGCTTCCTGATCGACATGCAGTTCGCGCTGCACGTGACGATCATCAAGGACGTGATGGGCGCGTGGTGCGTGCCGGCGCGCGCGCAGTTCGCGCAGCCGCGGCCGGCGCACGCGGCGCAGCTCGCCGATGCGCTCGAATGCCCGATCGCCTACGACCAGCCGCACCACGTGCTCAGCTATCCGGCCGCGTGGCTCGCACGTGCGCCGCAGCTCGCGAACCCGATCACCGCCGCGCAGGTGTCGTCGCACTGCGCGCGCCTGCTCGACGAATTGCGCAGCCAGGCCGGGCTCACGCGGCGCGTGTATCAGGAACTCACGCGCACGCCCGGGCAGTTTCCGGACATCGACGCGATCGCCGACACCCTGTGCATGACGTCGCGCACGCTGCGCCGCAAGCTCGATGCAGAAGGCACGTCGTACAGCGCGTTGCTGACGAGCGTGCGCAAGGCGCTCGCGATCGACTATCTGACGACCACCACGCTCAGCACCGAGGACATCGCGCTGACGCTCGGCTTCAGCGATGCGGTCGGGTTCCGCCACGCGTTCAAGCGCTGGACCGGCACGACCCCGAGCGGCGTGCGGCGCAAGCGCGGCGGGTAAGGGCCTGTTCACGCTAATAACGGGCTTGCGCTGGCCCCACGAAAGAATTTTCCAAAACAGGGGAAGGTGCCCTTAGCACGCGAGTGCGCCACCGCTGATTTCAGCGCGCATCGCCCGCCGCGGGGTGCGCGACCGCCAGCGCAAACTCGAACACCGCGCCGCGTCCGGCGCGATCGACGAGCCGGATGCCGCTGCCGTTGAGCACCAGCATCCGGTGCACGATCAGCAGCCCGAGGCCGCCGCTCGTCGCCGCGCCGCCGCTCATCGGCCGCTGCGGCCGCTGGAACAGCCCTTCGCGCCGCGCGAGCGGAATCCCCTCTCCCGTATCCGACACCGTCACCACCACGCGATCGTCCTGCGGCGCCAGCGAGACTTCGACTTCGCCGTGCTGCGGCGTGTGGCGCAACGCGTTGTCGAGCAGGTTGGTCAGCACGCGCTCGATCATGCCGAGATCGGCCGACACCGGCGGCACGCGCGGCGGGATGCGCGCATGCAGCGCGACGCCGCGCGCCTGCGCGGCCAGCTCGAACTTCTGGAACACGTCCTGCACCAGATCGACGAGCGAGAACGGCTCGCGCTCCGCCTGCACGCCGCCCGACTCGAGCCGCGCGAGCTCGAACAGCGCCTGCGCGAGCCGGCCGACCTTCGCGCTCTGCGCGAGCGCGATCGACAGGTAGCGGCGACGCTCCGGCTCGGCCAGCGTCTCGGCCTTCAGCGACAGCGTTTCCAGATAGCCGTGCAGCGACGTGAGCGGCGTGCGCAGGTCGTGCGAGATGTTCGCGATCAGTTCGCGCCGCTGCTGGTCCTGGCGCGTCAGCGCGCGCCATTGATCGCCGATCCGGTCGGCCATCTGCGCGAATGCCGATTCGAGCACCGCGATGTCGTCGCCGCGCCGGCCCGGCGGCGAGCGCGGCACCGGCGGCTGCGTGTCGGGCGCGCCGTCCGCATCGAAACGGCGCATCGCATCGGTCAGCCGGCGCAGCGGACGCGTGATGAAGCTGAACGCCGTCAGGCCCGCGATGAGGCCCAGCAGCGCGACGAGCGCCATCGACCACAGCGTCGTGCGCAGCACGTTGCCGGCGTCGACGCGCGCGGCCAGCCGGTCGTGCGCCTCGCCGAGCAGCACCACGTAGATATAGCCGGACGGCGGCTGCCCCGCGCGCTGCAACGGCGCGGCGCTGAACACCTTGCGCGCGTCCGGGCTGCGCGGATCGTCGCCGAGGATCGGCAGCGGATCGCCCGCGATGAAACGCTGCACCGGCGCGAGATCGACGCGCTCGCGCTTCACGTGGCCCGGCGGCGCGTCGTCGCCCTCGATGCGCCCCGCGTTGTCGAGCAGGTACACCTCGACGCTCGGGTTCACGCCCATCAACTGGCCGAACAGCGTGCGCACGGCATCCGGGCGCAATCCGTTCGCGTCCATCAGCGGCGTGCTGTTCGCGATGTGCGCGGCGAGATCGCGCGACAGGCCCTGCACGACTTCCTTTTCGCGCATGTCGTTCGCGCGGATCTGCAGCCATGCCGACGCGCCCGAGCAGGCGAGCAGCAGCACCGAGAACACGAGCGACAGCCGCTGGGTGAGCGTGAGTTTCATCATGCGTCCCGCTGGTCCGGCGCGGCGAGCTTGTAACCGCGCCCCCACACCGTGAGGATGCGCACGGGTTCGGCCGGATCGGCCTCGATCTTCGCGCGCAGCCGGTTGATGTGCGTGTTGACCGTGTGCTCGTAGCCTTCGTGCCGGTAGCCCCACACCGCGTTGAGCAGATCCATCCGCGAGAACACCTTGCCGGGATGCCGCGCGAAGAAATACAGCAGGTCGAACTCGCGCGGCGTGAGGTCGATGCGCGTGCCGTCGACGGTCGCTTCCCGCGCGATCGGGTCGATCGACAGCCCCGCGAGGTCGAGCGTGCCCGCGTCGATCCGCGAATCGCGCGCCAGCGCATCGACGCGGCGCAGCAGCGCCTTCACTCGCGCGACGAGTTCGAGCACCGAGAACGGTTTCGCCAGATAGTCGTCGGCGCCGAGTTCGAGGCCGAGGATCCGGTGGACTTCGCTCGACCGCGCGCTCGTGATGATGATCGGCGTGTAGCGCGCCATCGCGCGGGCGCGGCGGCAAATCTCCAGGCCGTCGACGCCCGGCAGCATCAGGTCGAGGATCAGCGCGTCCCAGTTGCCCTGTTCGAGCAGGCGCAGGCCTTGCGTGCCGTCCGCGCTGTGCACGACCTCGTAGCGCTCGTCGCGCAGGTGCAGGCTCAGCACGTCGGCGATATCGGCGTCGTCTTCGACGATCAGGATGCGTTTGGGGTGGTCCATGGCGGTCGGGGGCGGTGCGTCGGTCGGGTCTCGGTGGCGGAAGGGTCGCTCCGGCCGCCCCTTTCGGGCCGGAAGGCCGGCCTGCCGGGGGCGAGTCGCGGCGGCAATGCCGCGCTGTCGCCATTGTGCGGAATTTTGCGGAGGCAAGGGGTCACATTTCGTTTAAGTTTGCATTGCGACTGTGCCACAAGCCAATGCCCGCGGGCCTTTCCGCTCTGCCCCCGAATGAAGAATTTCCGTCGTCCCGCGCAAGCACTAAAAAGTGGACGTGACGATACCTCTTCCGGCGAGCGCTGGAAGTCGGCAAGTTCTCGGCAGCCGCCGAACGACGCGTCGCTTCGATGCCGTCAGTTGCCGCAACGCGTCACCGCCCCGACGATCCGGCAACGGCGCGCCGAACACCGTGACGGTCGACGCAAAGACGGTCGATTTCAGCAGCAGGATCGCTTCGCCAGCGAGCACGGACAGCGCGAGGCGCCGCACGCGCCCCGACGATCCGGCACAGCGCCGGCTCGCGCCATCCCGCCGGCGAGCGCGTCCCCGGCGGGCTTACGCCGCGGCGTAGCGATTCGGCGGATACCCAACGCCGAGATGGTCGCGCAAGGTCGTACCCTGGTACTCGGCACGAAACAGACCGCGTTCCCGAAGGATCGGCACCACCTGTTCGACGAAGTCGGTGAACGCCGCAGGCGTACCGCCGCCGACGATGAAACCGTCCGCCGCGTCGGCCTCGAACCATTCCTGCAAGCCGTCCGCGATACGCTCCGGCGTACCGATGAAACGCGGGCGCGGTGCAGCCGATTCGAGCGCGACCTGGCGCAACGTCAGTCCGCGTTCGCGTGCATTGCGCTTGATCTCGTCCGTCCCGCTGCGAAAACTGTTGCTGCCGAGGTCGCCGATCTCCGGAAACGGCTCGTCGAGCGGATACTGGCCGAAATCGTGATGCTCGAAAAACCGGCCGAGATGGTCGAGCGCGCTGTCGATCGTAATCAACTCGAGGCTCTCCTGGTATTGCCGTTCCGCCTCCTCGGCCGAATTGCCCACGATCACGCCGATCCCCTGGAATATCTTCAGATCGTCCGGATGCCTCCCCTGCCCGATCACCTGGCGCTTGAGATCGGCATAGAATTCGCGCGCTTGCGCCAGCGTATCGTGATGGGTGAACACGGCATCCGCATGCCTGGCGGCAAGTTGCTTGCCCGCCTCGGACGCGCCGGCCTGAAACAGGATGGGCCGGGCCTGCGGCGTACGCCCCACGTTCAGCGGCCCCTCGACCGAGAAATACTTGCCCTTGTGATTGAGCGGATGAAGCTTGGCCGGATCGAAGAACACCCCGCTCGCACGGTCGCGCACGAACGCATCCTCCTCCCATGAATCCCAGAGCCCCTTCGTGACCGCGAGATATTCGTCGGCGATCCGGTAACGTTCGTCATGCTCGGGATGCTCGGTGCGCGAAAAATTCCGGGCGGAACCCTCGAGCGGCGACGTCACGACATTCCAGGCCGCACGCCCCCGGCTCAGGTGATCCAGGCTCGCGAACTGCCGGGCAACCGTGAACGGCTCGCTGTAGGACGTCGACAAGGTCCCCACCAGCCCCACCCGTTCCGTGACGGCCGACAGCGCGGACAGCAGCGTGAGCGGCTCGAAGCGGTTCAGGAAGTGCGGAATCGACTTCGCGTTGATATGCAGACCGTCCGCCACGAATACGAAATCGAACTTGCCTGCCTCGGCCTGGCGGGCCACGTTCTTCGCGAAGTCCGGGTTGATGCTTGCGTCGATCACCGCGTCGGGGTGTCGCCATCCCGCGTAATGCCCGCCGGGCCCGTGAATCGTCGCGCCGAGATGAATCTGCCGGGGACGCGCGTTCTGCCGCACTGCCTGCGTTTCGCTCATGATCGCATTGTCTTTGGTTGTACTGATGTTGACGGGAGGAATGCCGCGCTTTTCGCACCGCCATCATGGGTTCCGCGGTGTAGGGAACCATCGATCGCCCCGCGATTGACGCGCGGCCGTCCGGCCCCGACGGTGAAGCGATCGTCAGGGCCCGCGCACGACTCACTGCATGAACTGCTCGTTGCCGATCAGCCCGATCTTCGTCGCCCCTTCGCGCTGGGCCGAGGCCAGCACTTCGGCCACCGCCCGGTAAGGCGCCGCCTTGTCCGGGCGCAACCGGATCTCGTCCTGGTCGGCCTCGGCCGCCACCTCGCGAAACTTCGCGTCCAGCGCCGCCCCGCCGCGCACGGCCGCACCGTTCCAGTTGACCGAGCCGTCCGCGCCGATGTCGATCTGCACGACCTGAGGCGGATGCGGCGGCGCCGGCGGATTGCCCACCGGCAGATTCATCTTCACCGAATGCATCTGGATCGGGATGGTGATGATCAACATGATCAGCAGCACCAGCATGACGTCGATCAGCGGCGTGGTGTTGATGTCCACCATCACGTCCGGCTCGTCCCTGCCTGCGCCGGAACCTACGTTCATACCCATCGTTCGAACTCCCTAGCCGCCCCGCGCGGGCGGCTCCGTAATGAAGGCAACCTTGCCGATCCCTGCCCGCTCGCATGCCGTCACGAGCTTGCCGATGTACTGATACGGCGTGGCCTGATCGCCGCGCACATGCACGTCCGGCTGCGGCGTCTGCGCGGATACGTCCTTCAGCCGCGCCACGAGCGTCTGCAGATCCACGTGCTCGGTGCCCCAGAAGATGTCGCCCTGCCGGTTCACCGCGAGCTCGATGCTTTTCGGCTGGGTCTGCAGCGGCTGGATCCGCTCCTTCGGCAACTGCACCTGGATCGTATGGGTCACGACCGGAATCGTGATCAGGAAGATGATCAGCAACACCAGCATCACGTCCACGAGCGGCGTCGTGTTGATCGCCGAGATGACCTCGTCGTTGTCGTCACCGCCGACACTGATCGCCATGACAGCCCCCGCTCACGACTGAACCGCCAGCGCCTGCGGCGACTGCGCCGCAGACGTCGCGATGCTGCCGGCCGCACGCCGGCCGCCCGCGAGCAATACCGTATGCAGTTGTGCGCCGAAGTCGCGCACGCGCTCCATCACGGACTTGTTCCGGCGCACGAGGAAGTTGTAGCCGAGCACGGCCGGCACGGCCACCGCAAGGCCGATCGCGGTCATGATCAGCGCCTCGCCCACCGGGCCGGCGACCTTGTCGATCGATGCCTGGCCGGCGATGCCGATGGCCGTCAGCGCGTGATAGATGCCCCACACCGTGCCGAACAGACCGACGAACGGCGCCGTGGACCCCACCGTGCCCAGAAAGGCCAGGCCGTCCTGCAGCCGGTTCGACACGTTGGTGATCGAGCGCTCGATGTTCAGGTCGATCCAGGTATTGCGGTCGACCGAATCGAGCAGCGCCGTGTCGTGATGCTCCCCGGCCTCGATCGCGTTCTCCGCGATGAAACGGAACGGCGACGCATCATCGAGCTGGGCCGCGCCCTCGGCCAGCGTCGGCGCATTCCAGACCTGCTCGTCGGCCGATTTCGCGCGGCTGTTTGCCCGCACCTGCTCGAGGAACTTGGTGATCATGATGTACCAGCTGCCGAGCGACATGACCACGAGCAGCCCGAGGACGAAGCGGGCCACGAAGTCGCCGTTTGCCCACAGGGCACCGAGGCCGTACGGGTTCTCGACGGTTGCCGACGTCGCGGGCTCGGGCGGCGGCACCGCCCGATCGGCGGCACTTGCGGCAGCCGGTGCCGCCGCGGTCAATGCGGTGCCGGATGCCGCCGGGCCCGGCGCCGATGCCGCGCCTTCCTGTGCAAGCACGGCTTGCGGTGCGGCCAGCGTGCCGCCGATGCCGGCGGTGATCATCAGACTTGCCGCGAGTGCGGCGCGAAAGCGCTTTTTCATAAGGACTCCATCCCGTGTTTCGATTCGTAAAGCTGGTCAGATCGAACGGCCTGCCGTGGCCTGCGTCAATTCAGATTGAAGGAAAACGGCACCCGCACCCGCACGGGCTGCCCCTGCGCGATGCAGCGAAAGCGCTTGACCGCATTGAGCGCCGCGCGATTGAGCACCGGATCGGCCGGCTGCGCGAGCCGCAGGTTCGTGACGTGCCCGTCCGGGTCCACCGTAAATTCGACCGTCACATCGCCCGTGATGTCGTTGTCCTGCGCCTCCGGCGGATAGACGATCGACGCGCGGACTTCGTCCGAATTCGGGCAGACGACACCGATCTCCTGGTTCACCGGCCGCGCAACCGGCGCCGGCACCGGCGCGGGGGGCGCCTCGTGCACGGGTGCGCTCGGCGCCGGCGCATCCTGGTGCGTCATGGTCGGCGGCGGCGGCGCCTGCACGTGCACCTCGGGCGGCGGCACGAACGGCGGAGGCGGCGGCGCAACCCGCGGCTTCGACACGACCTTATCGACCGGCTTCGGCGGCGGGGGCGGGGGCGGCGGTTTCACCGGGACGATGATGCGGGTCTCGATCGGTTGCTGGACGATCTGAACGACCCGGGTCGCCAGGCCGTTCACCAGCGCCCATATCAGGACGAGATGCAGGCCGATGGCAATCGCGATGCCGCCGAAGCGACGGACCGGATGGGCCCGCTTTTTGCCGAACTGGCGCGGACGGCCGATTGCCGCGAGTCGGGGTTGAGTGGCGCTAGTCATGTTCAATCCAAAGCCAATAAGGTCGGGTGTCCGGCGCCGCCTTTACCTCGGCGGGCCCGCGCACGGGCGGCCGCGCACGCGATTCGCCGGCGCTCGACCGTCCGCGGGCGTGCCGGCGGGACGGCCACGGTCCGCGTGGCCGCATCCGGTCCATCGCCGGGTTCAGTCGCGCACGCCGTCTCACGCATGCCGTATCGATCCGGTCAGGCCGCGACCGGCTCTCGCCGGTCGGCCGGACGCCAGCCGAGTGCCGGCGCGATATGCGCGACGAAATCCTCGAGAATCTGCCGGTAGTTCTCGAACGGCAGGTCGTAAGGCAATTCGAGGCGCAGTTCCCGCACTTGCCCTACCACGGGATCGGCAAGCAGCCGCTCCACGATCTCGTCCGAGGTGCCGACGAGATCCGGGGCGAAGAGCGTGCGCCGTTCGCCCTGCGGCGCCAGCGTGCGGGCATGGCGCGCATCGGCAAACGCCCGATAGCGTTCACGCTCCCGCGCATTCGCACTGTCGGTCGGCACGATCACACGGCCCAGCGCGATACGCGGTGCAGCGGTTTCGCTCCAGTGACGGCGGTACAGCTCGAGTTGCCGGAGCTGGGCATCGACATAGCTGTCGGTTCCCTCGCCCGTGGTCAGATTGCCGATCAGCAAGTTGAAGCCGTTTCTGGCGGCCCATTCGATCGAGCGCCTGGAACCCCCGCCATACCAGAGCCGGTCCGTCAAACCCGGCGCATACGGGCTCACCCGCGGCCGCACCCGGCCGGCGGCCGATTCCACGAACGTGTCGTCGTCGCCGAGCCAGTCGCCGGCGAGATTGCGGCGCAGGCGCGCCACGCGCGCATGCGAGAAGTCGACCAGGTCGGGATCGGTATCGAACAGCCGCTCGCCCAGCAGCGCGCCGTGATTCGGTGCGCCCGCGCTGAGCCCGACGTTGAGCCGCCCGTTCGACAGCACGTCCACGGTCGCCAGATCCTCGGCCAGCCGGAAAGGATTCTCGTAGCCCATCTGGATCACCGCCGCGCCGAGTCCGATCCGGGTCGTCCGCTGGCTCGCCGCCGCGAGAAACGTGGCGGCCGAGGACACGGCGCGCTCGAGATGACGCTGCCGTACCCACGCACTGTCGTAACCGAGCGTCTCGCCGACGCGAAACAGTTCCAGCGTCCGCTCGAATCCCGACGCTGCCGCCTCGTCGGGATAATTCCCCGGCGTGAGAAATGCAATGTGATCAATTCGTCCGTTGCTCACCTTTTCCATCCTTCGTCATTTGCCACGGTGCCCATGCCATGTCGTGCCGGCCGCGAGCCGGGGAAACGGCACATGGCTACGACAGCACCCTGGACAGGAATTCGCGCGTACGCGGATGCGAAGGAGCCGTCAGCACCGCCGACGGCGGCCCCGACTCCACGACGCGCCCGCCATCCATGAAAACGATCGTGTCGGCCACTTCCCGCGCAAAACCGATCTCGTGCGTGACGACGATCAGCGTGGTTCCGGAACGGGCGAGCTGCCGAATCACGTCGAGCACTTCGTTGACGAGCTCCGGGTCGAGCGCGGAAGTCGGCTCGTCGAACAGCAACACCTTGGGCTTGAGCGCGAGTGCGCGTGCGATCGCCACGCGCTGCTGCTGCCCGCCGGACAGCTGGCGCGGCCAGGCATCGGCCTTGCCGGCCAGGCCCACGCGGGCGAGCAGCGTACGTGCTTCCGCTTCTGCGCGGGCGCGCGGCAGCCCTGCCGCCACCGGCGCCTCGACGAGGTTCTCGAGCACGGTCAAATGCGGGAACAGGTTGAAGCTCTGGAACACCATGCCGACCTCGGCGCGGCGGCGCAGGATGTCCTGTTCCTTGAGTTCGTAGAGCGTGCGCCCGTCACGGCGATAGCCGACCAGTTCGCCATCGATGTCGATGAAGCCCGCGTCCACGCGCTCGAGGTGATTGATGGTGCGCAACAGCGTCGATTTGCCGGAACCCGACTGTCCGAGAATGACCGTCACGCTCCCGGACGGGATGGTCAGCGAAACGTCGTCGAGTACCTTCTGCGCCCCGAAGCGCTTCGATATGCGATGAATGCCGACGGCCGCCCCGACGCGCTGCTTCGCCCACCCGCTCGTCTCGGTGTCCGGCGTCGCGACATCGTCGGGCCGCTTGCCCGCCGCCGAGGCCCGGGAAAGCAGCGCCTCGACCGAACGACGGCCTTTGCGCAGCAGCACGGCCGTGCGCGATACGGCCACCTGGTCGCGCGTCGCACCGCGAGCATAGTGGCGCTCGATATGCACCTGGATTGCCGACAACCCGGTCAGAATGACCAGATACCAGACGGTCGCGACCATCAGCATCGGAATCACTTCCAGGTTGCGGTGGTAGATGATCTGGACCGTGTAGAAGAGATCCGGCATCGCGAGGATATAGACGACCGCCGTCCCCTTCGCCAGGCCGATCACATCGTTGAACGCGGCCGGCAGGATCGCGCGCATCGCCTGAGGCAGCATGATGCGCCAGGTCTGCCGCGCGCGCGGCAGACCGAGCGCCGCCGCGGCCTCGCGTTGCCCCTGGTCGACCGACAGGATGCCGCCGCGGATCGCTTCCGCCGCGAACGCGGCCTGGGTCAGCGTAAGCCCCAGGATCGCCGCCATGAAGGGGGTAATCAGATCCGTGGTCGGGCCATGCAGCAATACGATATTCGTGAACGGAATCGCGAGCCTGACCGTGTCGTACAGATAGCCGAGATTGTTCAGCAACAGCAGCAGGACGATGGTCGGAATCGAACGGAACAGCCAGATGTATGCCCACGCGCACGAGGACAACAGCGGCGAACGCGAAAGTCGCGCCAGCGCGAGCGGAATGGCCAGCGCGAAGCCGAGCACCGCACCGAGCGCCGTCAACAGCAGCGTCTGCCCGAGCCCCGCGAGCACGGCCTCGGAGAAGAACCACTGCGCAAAGACGTTCCAGCCCCAGTGCGGGTTGTCGAGCACCGAATAGAGCACGGTGGCGATCAGCACGATCGCCGCGACGGTTCCGGCCGTCCGTGCCGGATTCCTGGCGGGAACGACCCGGTATTGCGCGTAGTCGGGTGCCGCCGATGACACACCTTCGGCCACGAAGGGCGCATGACCGGCGATCCTGGAAATATCGTTCATCACGCTGCCTTTGCGCATGTCATGTCGATCGGTCACGCCGTCTCTGCGGTCGCGTGGCGGCTCGCGCGGCGCGGCAAACCGAGATGGTCCCGCAGCGTGGCGCCCGGTAACGCGCGGTGGTAGCGGCCCCGCGCCTCGAGTGCGGGAATCACGTAGCGGACGAAATCCTCGAGTCCTTCCGTCTGCACCTGGAAGCCGAGGATGAAGCCGTCGGCCGCGCCCGCGTCGAACCAGCGGATCAGCTCGTCCGCGACCTGCTCGCCGGTGCCGATGAACCCGGGCTTCGGCGTCGCCACGTCGAGCGCCACTTCCCGGAGCGTCGAGCCGTTTCGACGGGCCTCGTCCTTGATGCGATCGGTGGTGGAACGGAAACTGTTCCTGCCAAGCTCGCCCAGCTCCGGAAACGGCGCGTCGAGCGGATACTGCGAAAAGTCGTGATGCTCGAAGAAGCGGCCGAGATAGGCCAGCGCCTCGTCGATCGTGAGCAGATCGCGAATCGCCCGGTACTTCGCCTCGGCTTCCTCGCGCGTCGCACCGACGATCGGTCCGATGCCGGGAAAAATCTTCACGTCGGCGCGCGCGCGGCCATGCGCCACCGCGCTCTCGCGCACGCGCTCGGCAAACGCGCGCGTCTCGTCCAGCGACGGCGCGTGGGTGAACACGGCATCGGCATACTTGCCGGCCAGCGCGATACCGTCATCCGACGATCCCGCCTGGAAAATCACCGGCTGCCCCTGTGGCGAACGCTGGATGTTGAGCGGCCCGGCCACCTCGAAGAAACGGCCCTTGTGGTTCAGCGTGTGCAGCTTGTCGCGGTCGAAGAAGCGGCCGCTCGCGCGGTCGCGCACGAAGGCATCGTCGTCCCAGCTGTCCCACAGGCCCTGCACCGCCTCCAGATATTCATCGGCGATCTCGTAACGCCGCGCATGATCCGGATGTTCGCCGCCGTAGTTCCTTGCCGATCCCTCGAGCGGCGAAGTGACGACGTTCCACCCGGCGCGCCCGCCGCTGATCAGGTCGAGCGACGCGAACTGGCGGGCCACCGTGAACGGATGGCTGTACGACGTCGACAACGTGCCGGCCAGGCCGATCTTCGATGTCGCCGACGCAAGCGCGGACAGGATCGAGATCGGCTCGAAGCGGTTCAGGAAATGCGGGATCGACTTCTCGTTGATGTAAAGGCCATCCGCGACGAACACGAATGCCACGCCGTTGGCTTCGGCCTTCTGCGCGATGCCGGTGATGAAATCGATGTTGACGCTCGCGTCTGCGGGACCGGCAGGATGTTTCCACGCATTCATGTGGCCGCCGGCGCCATGCAGCATCAGGCCGAAAGTGAGGTTGCGTTGGGTCATGTTCGAATCCGCGGGCTGAAGAGGAAAAAAGAACCCGGCGCCATCAGACGCCGACCGGCTGCTCGACACCTGCCAGCGCCTCGATCGACGCGAGGCGCCTGGCGTAGTCCGCCACCGGGTTGTCGATGACGAACTCGTCGATTCCGAAGCGCTCATGCAGCGCGTCCAGCTCCCGGCGCACCGCTTCCGGCGTACCCGCCACGACCTGCGGATGCAGCTCGTCGATCCGATAGTCGGTCACGCCGATCTGGCGCGCGAATTCGGCCGCCGCCTCCGGGCTCTGCAGATTGACGCTCTGCCCGTTCCCGAATCGCAGCTTGAAGATTCTCAGTGCCCCCACCTGGCGTTTCGCGTCCTCCGACGATTGCGCGGCGACCGCGAACAGTGCGAGCAGCGGCACGCGGCCCGTCGCGCTGCGGTAGACGTCGAGCGACCTTTCGATATTGCCGATGTCGCCGTTGAAGTGGCCCGCGTAGCAGAACTGCCAGTCGTGCCGGGCAGCCAGTTCGGCGCTTTCCGGACTGCCGCCCAGCAGAATGCGCTGAGGCGATTCCGGCGGTGCGGGCAACGCCACCGCACCGGCCAGCGGGTGATCCGGTGCGACGCCGTCGCCGAGAAACGCATCGAGTTCGGCGAGTTGCCCGGCGAAGTCGGGCTTCTTCGCCTTGTCGTGAAACCATTGCAATGCCCTGGTCGTGAGCGGCAGCCCGCCGGGCGCCTTGCCGACGCCCAGGTCGACGCGTCCCGGCGCGAGCGAAGCCAGCGTCCGGAACGATTCGGCGACTTTGTAAGGGCTGTAATGCTGAAGCATCACGCCACCCGAACCCACGCGAATCCGGGACGTATGCGCAAGCACATGCGACACGACGATCTCCGGTGCCGAGCTCGCAAGGCCTGGCGCGCCATGGTGTTCCGCAATCCAGTAGCGCTTGTAGCCGAGCGCTTCGGCACGCTTCGCAAGCGCGATCGTGAAGCGCAACGCATCGTGCGCGGTCGCCCCTTCTGCAATCGGGCTTTTATCGAGAATCGAAAGGGAATAAGACATGCAGCTCAACCTTGTAGGACGGACAACCCGCTGAGGCGGGTGCCGATACAGCGGAAAACGCCGGGCAGATCATTCATTATGGATAACGGATCATCTGCCCGTTACGGTCATTTCTGCTATGAATATGGCCGATCGATCAGAACAGATAGCGCGCCCGCAGATAATAGAAGCCGCCATTGACGCCGATCGTGCTGCCGCCGCTGTACTGGATGCCCTCCAGTTGCGCCTCATACGGCAACTTGCTCGGGCGGACGTCGAACAGGTTCTGTGCGCCGGCCGCGATCTGGAACTTCTTGGTCACGTCGTAGCGCACTTCGACGTCGGTGACATACCGCGCGGCCTCCTCGAAATGAACGAACTGCGAGGTCGAGAACGCGTTCGGTCCGATGATGTAGGTCGCTTCTCCGGACGTCTTCCCGTAACGCGTCTCGTGGAGCGTGACTGCCCACTTGTCGAGCCGCCACGTCCCGCCGACGATGATCTTGTTCTTCGGCGTCGTGGTGGACAGCGACGCGATCTGCTGCGCGTTCAGCGACGGCTTGCCGTTCGATCCGTTCGCCACGTGCGTGACCGAGGTCGTGTTCAGGTTCACCCCGAAGTCCCAGTCGACCTGGCCGTACCGGCCGAAACCGGTGTGGTAGGTCCCCGCCAGATCGATCCCTCGCGTTCGCGTATTGGCGCCGTTGGTGAAATAGCTCGCACTGACCGCCGACGCGGGCACCGATCCCGGAACCGTCAGCCCGGCCCCTTCGAGCGCGGCGATGGCCGCCGCGCCCGACGCGGTTCCGCCGAGGACGATCCGGTTGCGGATATTGATCTGGTACGCATCGATCGTCAGTTGCAGGTTGCGCACCGGATTGAGCACCACGCCGAAGTTGTAGCTGGTCGACGCTTCGGGCTTCAGCGCCTGCGCACCGATCAGTCGCGCCCCGGACGACGTCGTGGCCAGAATGCCGCCCACGGACGCCGGCGACGTGGTCACACTCGTATAGGACTCCTGAGCCAGCGACGGCGCGCGAAAGCCGGAGCTGACGCTGCCGCGAACCGCTATGGCCGGCGAGAACTGGTAGCGGGTGGAAATCTTGCCGTTGGTGGTGTCGCCGACGTCGTTGTAGTGCTCGTACCGGCCCGCCAGATCCACCTGCCATTTCGGCGTCAGGTAGGTCGACAGATCGATGTACGTGCCGATCACGTTGCGCGAGATGTCGCTCGCGCTGACGGGCGCCAGGCCCGGCAACGCGGCGGAGCCGCCGTAGATCCACGACGCCTCCTCGCCATTGCGGATCGTATAGGTTTCGCGCCGTTGCTCGACGCCCACCGCGACGTTCAGCGGCGCGGGCAGCAGCGGGACATTGAACGCCCGCGACAGGTCCAGGTTGTTCGTCAGCTGGGTATTGCTGACGGTCGACAGATGAAAGGCGGACGGCGTATACCCCGACGCTGCGTACAGCCCGGTGTTGGCGGAATTGCGCATCCCGAACACGCTGTAGTCCCCGCCGTAGGTCGTGCTCAGATCCCATGCCCAGCCGAACAGGTTCTTTCCCTTGATCCCGGCCGTCACCGAGTAATCGTTCTCGTTGATCGTTTCGACCGGCACGAACCCGTTCGGGTAGACCTGGGGCAACACGAAAGGCGGACGATAGTTCTGGTACGCATCGCCGTTCCGGTGGGCATAGGTGCCGAACCCGTAGAGTTCGACATCGTCGCCAAGGTAGTACCCGGCATTGAAGCCCACCGTTTCGCGCGAACTGGCCGGGTCGCCCAGGATAGGGTTGTAGTAGCCCTGCCCCTGCGGAAAGCGCCCGAAATAATCGTCAGGCCCGGTGCGGATGGTATGGTTCTGCCGGTCGAATCCGGCACTCAGGTCGAGGAAGCCCTTGTCGGCGATATTCAGGCCGATCGTGGCCGACTCGCTCGTCTTGAAACCGTCGCCGGAATACGTCTGCCCGTTGGTCGTGGCAAGCTCGCCGCCGTGCGCATTGCGCTTCAGGATGATGTTGATCACGCCCGCGATCGCATCCGAGCCGTACTGCGCGGATGCACCGTCGCGCAGGACTTCGATATGGTCGATCAGGCCGACCGGAATGGTATCGATATCCACGCCGGTCGAGCCCTGGTTCAGGCCCGGGTCGAGCGTGATGTTGGCCGTCGTATGGCGCCGCTTGCCATTCACCAGCACGAGCACGTGGTCGGGCGTGAGGCCATGAAGCGACAACGTGTCGGTCAATACGCCCGCGTCGCCGGAGTAGGAAGTCCTCGTGATCGACGGCGAAAGCTTCACCAAGGCGTCGCGCAGGTTGGTTTGCCCCGTCGCACGCAATTGATCGCCGCCGATCACGTCGATCGGCGTCAGGCTCTTGCTCGCACGCGTTTCCGTGCGCGAACCCGTGATCACCACCCGGTCCTGAACCTGTACCTTGCCGTCCTGTGCGGCCGAACCCGACGATGCCGGTGCGGCCGCATTACCGGCGGGCGCCGCGACCGAAGCCGCGCCGTCCCCCGCCCCCGCTTCCTGTGCCCAGGCCGCTCCGTGAAAAACGCCTGCCGCGACCGCCACCGATATCACCGTCCTGCGCGTCTTCGGCGAAACCCCTTCGCCCCGTGTGTGCCGCATGATTTCTCCGCCCTTTGCCGATTGAAGGCACGCTACCCGCTGCCTTTTAGTAGTAGTCCGTATTGTTTGACAAGCTGTTTCCGGGTGGCGGCCGCGTGTCGGCCGCTCGACACCCGATCAGAGATCGGGCAGCCCCGGAGGATTCGTCGACGCCTTCGTGATCGCCTCGCTGTCGAGATTCCAGCGGCCCAGCACCTGAAGATACTTGCCGTTCCGGATCAGGTCGTTGATCGCATAGGTAATGGGCGCGGCCAGCCCGCCGCCCTTGCGCGTGGTGACGGCAACCTCGGCAGTGCGAGGCCACCCGCCGCTGACCGTGCCGACCTGCCTGATCTTCACACCCTGACTCGCCTGGTAAACCAGCGCGGCATTGACGCTGAAAATCGCGTCGGCGCGGCCCGATACGAGCGCCAGCGTCCGCACCGACGGGTCCTCGTAATACAGCACGTGAATCGGCTTCAGCCCATGTGCGACGTTTTCCTTGTCCCAGGCCAGCAGTATCTTTTCCTGATTGGTTCCGGAATCGCCGATGACGCGCAGCCCGGCGATATCCCGGGGCTCGCGAATCTGCTTGATGGCGCTGTTCTGCGCGACGTAGAAACCCAGCACGTCACGGCGATAGGTCGAGAAGTCGAACTTCTGCTTGCGCGCCTCGGTCACGGTCACGTTCGACAACACCGCGTCCACTTTGCCGGACGCCACGGCGAGCGGCCAGTCCGCCCATGCGAGCGGCACGAGCTTGAGCTTCAGGCCGAGTTCGTCCGCAACCAGTTGGGCGAGATCCGGATCGGCGCCGACGATCGTTTTCGCATCCGTCGCGTAGGCACTAATCGGCGGAAATGCCACGGCGATTCCGACGGTCAACACGCCCTTTTCGGCGAAGCCGAAGTTCTCCGGGATCAATTTGATCGCCGCCGCGTCCGGCGTGACGCGCGGGCGATCATGCTGATCGGGACTCAGGTTGAACGACGTCGCCGACTGCGCGGCGCCGGCAATGCCCATGACCACAACGGCAAACGCACCGGACAATGCCAGGCCGATTCCGCGACGACGATTCATTTTTTCGTATCCCGTGAAAGTGTTCATGCGTCATGCGCCGAACGGCCGGCCTAACGGCCCGTCCGGCTTCAGATCCTGTAGATGATCGATACGGCCCGGCTCGAGCAGATCCTTTCCAAAAGGCAGCCGCCAATGCACTTCCGGTGCGATCGCCGGATCGTATAGCGGTTCATAGCCGGCGCCGAGATAGAGCGCCGCCGCCTCCGGTTGACGAAATCCGGTCGTGAGATAAACCCGCCGGTATCCCTGCGTCAACGCACGGAATTCGAGCTCGGCCACCACGCGACGCGCGACGCCTTGCCGACGAACGCCGGAATGCGCCCAGATGCGCTTGAGTTCGGCCGTCGTTTCGTCGTAGCGTTGAAATGCCCCGCCGCCCACGACTTCGTCACCTCGTCGAATCAGGACGAAAGCGCCGTCGGGTGGCGCAAACAGCGCCGCCGGATACGTAAGGAGTTCGTCACGCACGACTTCCGCGGACACCGGGCGGAAGTCCTGGTAGCGCGTGGAATATTCGACCGACAACTCGTCGAACATGGGTAGCGCGAGCGGGTCGAGCGGGGATGTGTCGATTACTTCGTCAGTCACGGATACGCCAGATGCTTCGAGTCATCTGCCTCTGATTTGCCAGGATCGGTTGATTCGTTCGACACGTCGATTGCTGCGTATCGCGTCGCACCATATTGCGCGTTAACCATTCACGCGCAAACCAAGCATTTTCGAAATCGTTATGCACACGGATACACATAATCAGGATGACGTATCGTCAAGCCGAGACCGCACGGCAAAACACGACCCGCCATGCAAGTCACGCCGTCGGACGCCGACAATGCTTGCTCATCCAGTCGGCACATGCCGCCGCAAACGCGCCGGCCACCAACAGCAGGATCGGCGTCAACACTTCGACGAACGCACTCCGGTATGCCGTCAACCCGGCCGAAGACGATGCCTGCACCAGGAATACGCCGGTTCCCCACGACATGCCGATCGAGCAAGCGAGCCGCTGCGACAACTGCAGAAACCCCGCGGCCAGCCCGCGCCCTCCGTCCGGGCCGATCTCCGCGAGCGTCATGGCCTGGTTCGGTGCATGGATCAGGCCGCCGGCGAACCCCTGCAGCAAGACGATCGCGGGATACGCGAACACGATCCAGCGAACCTCGAAGTATTCGGTCGCCAGACCCTGCGCGGCGACCGCGAGCGCATAGCACGCGATGGCGCACACCGTCCCGGCGCGGCCGAAGCGCCCGACGAATCGCCAGCTCCACATGCTCGATGCGATCGACGCCAGCGCGGCGGGAATCGACAGCGCGGCAAAAAGCAGCGGATCGAGATGCAGGCCGTCGAGAAAGAACAATGCACTGACCATCCCGAGCGTCACGCCCGCCGCAAACTGGCACATGGCAACGAACGTGCCGAAGACATATCCGCTCGAACCGACAAGGGCGCGGGACAGAATCGGCGTTCCGCCGCGACGCTGATATGCCTTCTCCCAGGCAAGAAACATCAGCAGCCCGGCAATCGAAACCGCGAGACAGACGCGTCGCGGCGGCAGTCCGGCGCTTCCGACCAACGTGGCGAGCATGAGCGCGAGCGTGACCACCGAGAGCAGGATCAAGCCGACCAGATCGATCGAAAACCGGGCATCCGACAACCGGCGGCGCGGCAGATGCCGAAGCGCCAGATAGAACACGACCATGCCGAACGGAGCATTGACGAGGAACAGCAGCCGCCAGCCGAGATCCGGCGAAACCGATGCAAGAATCAGCCCGCCGAGAATCGGGCCGACGAGCCCCGACAAACCGCCAGCCGACGCGTATCGCCCCAGCGCCCTGGCTTGCGCCGCGCCGTTGAACAGATCCTGGATCAAGCCGAATATCTGCGTATTGATCATCCCCGCGCCGAGCCCTTGCAGCACGCGCGCGACGATCACCGTGCGCGCATCATCCGCCAGTCCGCCCAGCACGCTGAAACCTGAAAACATCGCAAGCCCGGCCAGAAACAGCAGGCGGCGCCCGATCACGTCGCCAAGCCGGCCTGCCGGGACGAGCGCGATGCCGAACGCAATGGAATAGACCGACGTGATCAGCTGTATTTCGGCGGTCGACGCATGCAGTTCGCTCCTGAGCGTCGGCACCGCCAGCGTGAAAATCGCCTGATCGAGGAGCGTGGTGAAGCCCATCGCGACGCAGATGCCCAGCACGATGTCCGCACTGGCACTGGCACTGGCACTGGTGCTCGCGCTCGCGTCACTCGAACGGCCGTGGGCATCGCGCCGGCGCACCCGCCCTCCGTCCAGGCCCGAAGGCCGGCCCAGGACGACCGGTTTCTCGAGATCATCGTGCACGGGCGCGTGCGGCTCGTCGCGAATCATCGATTCAATCCGGGCTGCCGGCGCGCCGAACCGGCAACAGATATTTCTCGAACAGGACGCCGGGCGGCGCGTCCTCGCCGAAATCGTGCGACGACAGCAGCGTATAGCCGGAGGACCGGTAAAGGCCCACCGCTTCGGGTTGCCGCGGCCCGGTTCCCAGATGGACGCGCGTATAGCCTTGCCGGGCAGCCTGCGCCTCGAGCTCGACCAGCACGCGCCGCGCGAGCCCCTGACGGCGATGCGCGCGACTGACCCAGATACGCTTGAACTCCGCCGTGGCCGGGGTGTGATGACGCATGAAGGCGCCGCCGGCGATGGCCCGCCCTTCCCTCAGCAGCAGCAGGAACGCGCCTTGAGGCGGCGCAAACGCTTCGACCGGATAGCGCACCAGTTCCCTGCCGAGTTCCTCTTCGGGAATATAGGCCGCGTAGCGGCTGCTGTACTCGTGCGCCAGCTCGTCGAAGAGCGGCCGGGTGAGCGGGTCCGTGGCGGACACGTAGACAAAATGATCACGCTGATCCAGCGAAGATCCGGCTTCGGACATCGACTGCCTCCTCACGAACCGTCGCCCGGATGCCGGGCCGGCTGTTTGATGGTGCTTCGGTGGGCGCTCATCGCACGGGCGCCGCATGAACGGTGCGTTCGAGCAGGGCACGCAATGCGGCACTGACCGCATCCGGCCGCTCGAGCATCAGTTGATGGCCGCAGGCAGGCAGCACGTCGAACGACGCATTCGGCAACGCATCGGCGAGCGCGCGTCCGCCGGCGGGCGGCGTCAGGCCGTCGGTGTCGCCGGCCAGCACGGCGACCGGCAAGTCGAGCGCCGACAGACGAGTCGAATCGGGCCATGGCGCATCGCGCACCACGGCCTGAAACGTCGTCATCCGGTTGCGGCGCGCGATGCGCGATTCGTACGCGACGAGCGCCCGATCGGCCTGCGGATGCCACGCGAGCCGCCGGAAGCGCCGTGCGAACACGGGCTTGATCCATTCGAGCAGCCAGCCCGGCAGCGCCGGCGGCCGCGCCACGGGGCGCGCGAGTTGCGTGCCGAGCAGCAGCGCGCCGCTCGCTTCGCGCAGCCGCCCGAGGGCCGCCAGCCGCGCGAGCAGTTCAAGCGTGCTGCCCGTGCCGAGCGAATGGGCGACGAGCACGTTGTGCGTGCCCTTGAAGCGGTCGAACAGCGCGAGATAATCGCGCAGCGTTTCGCCGCCGTGGTATGCGCCGCTGCCCGCAGACGGCCGCGGACTGTCGCCGTGGCCGAGAAAATCCCATGCCACGAGCCCGTAGCCCGCATCGGCGAACGTTCGCCACTGATCGCGCCACTGGTTCTTGTTGCCGCCGCCGCCGTGCGCGAAGAACAGCACGGTGTCCGCATGCGGCGAATCCGGCGGCGCCGCGCGATGCGCGACGCTCAGCGTGCGCCCCGCGCGCACCTCGACCGGCACGCCGGCCACGACGGCCGACTTGGCGGCCGCGACGTTCGAAACGTGCGTCATGATTGTTCCTCGTTGATTCGATGAGCGCGCCGTGCCGCATCCTGCGTCCCGGCCGCAGGCACGCGCGCCGGCAACACCGGCATCGCGTCAAGCAACGCGCGCGTGTACGGATGGCGCGCCGCGCCGAACACCTGCGCGGTATCGCCCAGTTCGACGATGCGCCCTGCCCGCATCACCGCGATCCGGTCGCAGATCTGCGCGGCCACGCGCAGGTCGTGCGTGATGAATACGATCGCCATCGCGCGCTTCCGCTGCACCGACGCGAGCAGTTCGAGCACCTGTGCCTGCACCGACACGTCGAGCCCCGACACCATTTCGTCGGCCACGAGGATCGACGGGTCGAGCGCGAGCGCTCGCGCCAGGCCGATGCGTTGCCGCTGCCCGCCGGAGAATGCGTGCGGATACCGGTCGAGCGCATCCATCGGCAACCCGACCTGCGCAAGCAGGTCGGCCGCGAGCCGATACGCGGCAGCCCGGCCGACACCCTGCGCGATCGGACCGGTCGCGACGATCTGCGCGATCGTCTGACGTGCGTTCAATGACGCATACGGATCCTGGAACACCATCTGGATGTCGCGGCGCAGCGGCCGCAGCGCCCGTTCGGGCAGGCGCGCGAAATCGTGCTCGCCGTGCAACACGATGCGGCCCGCATCCACCCGCGCGAGCCGCACCAGTGCGCGCGCGAGCGTCGACTTCCCGGAACCCGATTCGCCGACGATGCCGAGCGTCTCGCCGGCATGCAGCGTGAAGCCGACGTCGATCAGCGCATCGACGCCGCCCCGGCCGCGGGCCCGCAGGAACGGCCATGCGCGACGCGGCGCGTGGCGCTTATGCAGCCCCTGCACCGCCAGCAGCGGCACGCCGCTGCGGATGACGACGCGCGGCTCGACGCGGCCGTGCGGCACGGCATCGAGCAGCGCGCGCGTATAGGGATGACGCGGCGCGCGCAGCACATCGGCCGCGCGGCCGCTCTCGACCTGTTCGCCATCGCGCAGCACCACGACGCGATCGGCGACGCGCGCGACCACGCCGAAGTCGTGCGTGATCAGCAGCACGCCGGACCGCTTCGTACGGGCCGCTTGCTCGAGCAGCGCCAGAATGCGCGCCTGCGTGGTGACATCGAGCGCGGTGGTCGGTTCGTCCGCGATCAGTAGCGCCGGTTCGAGCGCGAGCGCCATCGCGATCAGCACACGCTGGCGCTGGCCGCCCGACAGCGCGTCGGGATACGCATGGCGCAGCCGATCCGGCTCCGGCAGGCCGACGTCGCGCAACAGCGCCGTCACGCGCGCCGCCCTCTCGCGATGCCCGCCCGGCGCGCGATGGACACGCAGCACCTCGTCGACCTGCGCGCCGACCGTCATCAGCGGATTCAGCGCGGCGAGCGGCTCCTGGAAGATCATCGATACGTCGCGCCCGCGAACCGCACGCCACTCGGCGTCGCTGCAATGCGCGAGGTCCCGGCCGCGCAGCGCGATGCGTCCGCCCGCGTGCCGCACGCCGCGCGGCAGCAGGCCGGCGATCGCGGCCGCGAGCAGCGACTTGCCCGACCCGGACGCGCCGACCACGCACAGCACCTCGCCGGGCGCGATCGTCAGCGACACGTCGCGCACCGCGTCGCGACGCTCGGCGCCGGCCGGCAACGCAAGCGTGAGTCCCTCGATCGACAGCAGCGGCACGCCGCTCATCGCACCCGCTCCGCAATCGCCGATGCGTGGCGCAACCCTTCGCCGACGCGATTGATCGCGAGCGCGGTGACGACGATCGCGAGCCCCGGCCAGATGCTCAGCCACCACGCGTCGCGCATCACGTTGCGCGCCGCGCCGATCATGAAACCCCAGCTCATCTGGGACGGATCGCCGAGCCCGAGAAACGACAGCGCCGACTCGGTGAGGATCGCGGTTGCGACCATCAGCGCGGCCAGCACGGCGAGCGGCGGCCACACGTGCGGCAGGATCTGACGCCACACGAGCGCGGCCGGCGACTCGCCGGCGAGCCGCGCCGCCAGCACGAACTCCCGGCGCGCCAGCCCGATGAACTCGCCGCGCACGAGCCGCGCGATCGCCGGCCACGACACGGCGGCGATCGCGACGATCGTCGATTCGAGCGACGCGCCGAGCACCGCCGCGATCGTGACGGCGACCGCGAATTGCGGCACGGTCTGGAACAGCGTCGTGAGCGCCATCAGCGCCCTGTCGATCCAGCCGCCGCACCAGCCCGCGAGCGCGCCGACCGACACGCCGAGCGCGAAGGTCGCGGCGGTCGCCGCGAGCCCCACGAACAGCGACACGCGCGCGCTCCACAGCAGTCCCACCAGCACGTCGCGCCCGAGCATGTCGGTGCCGAGCGGGTGGCCGGCGTGCAGCAGCGGCCGCAGCAACGGCTCGGCCGCCATGCGCCATGGCGACGGCAGCCATACGGGCGCGGTGAGCGCCACGAGCGCGACGACCACGAGAAAAAGCGAACCGGCGGCGGCACCGGGCGTGCGCGCGAAACCCCGCAGGAAGCGCCCCGTCATCGCACCTCCCGCCCTGCGACGCGCGGATCGACGATGCCGTACAGCAGATCCGTCAACGCATTGAACATCACCACGAGCGCCGCGACCACGGCCAGCAGCCCGAGCAGCACCGGATAGTCGCGTTGCAGCAGCGCGTCGTACATCAGCCCGCCGAGCCCCGGCCACGCGAACACGATCTCGGTGACGAGCGCGCCGCCCGCGAGCTGCCCGAGCTGCAGCCCGCCGAGCGTGACGACCGGCAACAGCGCATTGCGCAGCACGTGGCGGATCATGACGCGCGGCTCGGACGCGCCTTTCGCCCGTGCGGTTCGCACGAATTCGCGTTCGATCACTTCCAGCATCGCGGCGCGCGTGAGCTGCACGTAGATCGCGCCGTACACGAGCCCGAGCGTCGCGGCCGGCAGCACCAGGTGCGCGGCCACGTCGAGCGCGTGACGCCACCCCGTATAGCCGGCGCCGACGCTCTCCATGCCGAAGGACGGCAGCCAGCCGAGCACCACCGAAAATGCGATCACGCTCATCAGCGACAGCCAGAACAGCGGCGTCGCATAGACGATCACCGCCAGCGCGCCGATCGCGCGCGCCACGCGGCGCGCCCACGCGCCGCCGCGTGACTCGCCGTACGCGGCCACCGCGCCCGCCGTCACGCCGGCGACGACGGACACGACGAACGCCGCGGCCATCAGCAGCAGCGTCGCGGGCAGACGCTCGGCGACGAGCTGCAGCACCGGCAGCTGGTTGCGGTACGAGAAGCCGAAATCGACGTGCGCGAGATCGCGCAGATACAGCGCGAACTGCTCGACGAGCGGCCGGCTCAACCCGAGCTGCGCGCGCAGCCGCTCGACGTACGCGGCGTCGCCCGAGCCCGCGTCGCCGGCGAGCATGAGCGCGGGGTCTCCCGGCGCGAGCCGGACCAGGAAGAAGTTGACGACCAGCACGCCGAGCACGACCGCAAGGCCCCGGAGCACCGTCGACGTCAAGCGCAGCGCCATGTTCATCGCATCATCCGATCCATGTGTCCTCGAGGCTGTCGTTCACGCTGGTGGCCGTGCGCAGCAGGTTGTGGACGTTGCGCCGGTACACCGTCGGGTTGACCATCTCGAAGATGTTGGCGATCGCCGCGTCGTTCGCGAGCAGGGTCTGGAGCTGCGCATAGCGCGCGCGGCGCGCGGCCGGATCGGTGTCGAGCGCAGCCGCGTCCCACAGCGCGTCGGCCTTCGGGTTGCGGTAGCCCTCGACGTTGCCGAACGGCGAACCCTTCGAGATGCCGTCGATCCGGTACAGCGGCGCGACGCCGAAATCCGGGTCCGCGTTCTGGAACAGGAAGTTGTAGCTCAGGTCGAAATCCCAGTTCGCGACGCGCGCATACCAGCCGGCCGCATCGGTCGTCTGCACGCGCAGCCGGAAGCCGGCCTGGCCGAGCGCCTGCTGCGTGTATTCGGCGACGCGCTCCCACGCACCGCCCTTCTCGCCGTTGATCAGCACGAGCGGAAACCGGCCGACGTCGACACCCGATTGCCGGATCAGCGCGCGCGCCCGCTCCGGGTCGTACGCGAAGCGCGGCACGTTCGGATCGTAGAACGGCGACGACGACACGAACGGCCCGTTCGCGACCTTGCCGTAGCCGAAGAAGATCCGGTCGACGATGAACTGGCGATCGAGCGCATGCAGCACCGCCTGCCGCACGAGCACGTTGTCGAACGGCGGCTTGCGCTGGTTCAGCTCGAGAAAGGCCATCCCCGTGAACAGTTCCCAGCCCTGCGTCGTGAGGGCGACGCCCGGCAGCTTCGCGAGCCGCGCGATGTCCGAGTAGTCGACGTCGCCCGCACGCAGCGCATGGATCTGTCCGCGTTCGAACGCGATCGAGCGCGCCGCCGCGTCGGGCACGATGTTGAATACGATCCCGTCGAGATGCGGCAAGCCCTTTTTCCAGTAATCCGGGTTGCGCGCGAGGCGGATATACGCGCCGCGTTTCCATTCGCCGAACACGAACGGCCCGGTGCCGACCGGATGCTGGTTCGCCGGATTGTTCCGCGGGTCCTTGCCCTGGTACAGGTGCGCCGGCAGGATCGGCAGCAGCCCGCTGCCGAGCAGGTTGATCAGCCCCGCATACGGCTTCTTCAGGCGGATCGTCACCTGCAGCGGGCCGCTCGCCTCGATCGACGCGACGTACTTGTCGAACGTCACCTTCGTGCGCGGCAGCGCCTGCGGCGCGATTTCGCTCAGCGTGACGACCACGTCGCGCGCGCCGAACGGCTGCCCATCGTGCCAGCGCACGCCCGGCTGCAGCTCGAACGTGTAGTTCAGCCCGTCGGCCGACGCATGCCAGCTGCGCGCGAGCACCGGCACCACGCGCAGTTGCGGGTCGAAGCCGAGCAGCCCCTGAAAGATCTTGCCGCCGACGTATTGCGACGCGACGTGCGGCGTCAGCGCGTTGACGAGCGACGGCGGCTCCGGCTGCGCGAACAGCGACAGCGTGCCGCCGCGCACCGGCGCCGCGGCGGCGTCCGCCGCGAAAGCGCGGGCCGCGCTGCCGAATCCGGCAGCCACCCAGGCGGCGGCGAGCGCATAGCGGCGCCGCGCCGGGTCCTTCGGCGCGACCGGCGAAGGATGCGAAAGCGTGTCGTTCATCACAGATAGCCGTGGCGTGGCGGATTGACGTGATTGAGCACGTAGTTGCCGATCGCGTGATATTTCCAGCGCACCGGGTCGTGCAGCGTGTGGGTGCGCGCATTGCGCCAGTGGCGATCGAGGTTGTATTCGCTCAGCACCGAGCGCGTGCCCGACAGTTCGAACAGCTTGTTGGTCGCGAGGATCGCCAGCTCGGTGCTCAGCACTTTCGCGGCCGCGACCTGCACCGAAGCGTGCGCCACCTGCGCATCGTCGAGTTCGACCGGCAGCGCGTCGAGCGTCGCGGCCGCGCGTTCGAGCAGCGCTTCGGTCGCGAGCAGGCGAATCTGCACGTCCGCGACGTCGCGGATCACGTACGGATCGTCCGACGCGCGCGCGATGCCGCTGTCGGCCCACGGCCGGCTGCGCGTGCGCACGAACTCGAGCGTGTCGGCCAGCGCCGCGCGCGCGATGCCGACGTCGATGTTCGCGTGCAGGTATTGCGACACGGGCCCGGCGAGGGTCGGCCGCTCGAACGCGGCCTGGATCGACACCACGTCCTGCTCGTCGACCTCGACACCCGACAGCGTCAGCGTGCCGCTCGCCGTCGTGCGCTGCCCGAAGCCGCTCCAGTCGTCGACGATCTCGAGCCCCGGCCGGTCGCGCTCGACCAGCGCCTGCACGTAGCGGCCGTCGTCGTCGAGCGCGAGCACCGCGATCCAGTCGGCAAACAGCGCGCCGGTCGAATAGAACTTCTGGCCGTCGAGCACGAGCCGCCCGCCGCGCCGCGAGAGCCGCGTGCCGATCTCGAGCGCGTTCTTCGTGCCGCGCTCGGACGCCGCATGGCCGATCCGTGCACCGTCGAGCACGAGATCGAAGAACTTGCGGCGTTGTGCGTCGTTGCCGGTCAGCCGGATCACGTCGAGCGCATGGAAGTGATTCTTCGGCAACTGGCCGATCGACGGATCCGCCTGCGCGATGGTCCGCACCACCTCGCCGAGCGTCGCCAGCGACACATCCGCGCCGCCGAACGCGCGCGGCACCGTGATGCCCCACAGCCCGCTGCCCGAGAACAGGTCGAGCTCCGCGAACGGCAGGCGGCGCTCGCGGTCGCGCAGCGCCGCGTCGCGCGACAGTTCGTCGGCGAGACGGCGCGCGATTTCGAGCGCATGCGCGTCGTCGGCGATGCGGCTCGCGGGCGGCCGGGAGGAAAGCGGGGACGACGCGCGGGCGGACGTGTCGGCGGACGTGAAAGCGTTCATGAAGATCCTCGTGGACAGATGCATGGCCTCCGTCGAGAGCAAGCACCATGCCATCGCCGTCCTGCCGGCCTGTGCGCCCATGACGCCGCGCGCGGCGTGCTGGATTTCCAGCGAGATGGAGCAAAAGCAGCACACCGCGCGCCGCGCGACGACGCTGCTGTATTTCCAGCAAAACGACTGCTACGCGTGCACGCGCCCCGGCTCATTCGGCCGCCGCATTCGGCGCAAACCGTTGCGGGGCGGGCCCGGGCGCCCATTGGCACGCCTGTTGCGAAGCACCGGCTCACGCACTGCCGATCCGCGGCGCCATCGACCGGATGCGCGGCGCCGCGCCGGACCACACGCATAACAACGCTTCGCTTTGGGGATATACGGATGAAATACACGATGTTGAGCGCCACCATCGGCGCGTCGGCACTACTGGCCGCCGCGCCGGCGCTGCATGCGCAGCAACAGCCGGCCGCGAGCGCGGCACCGGTCGCCGCGTCGGCGTCCGCGGCTGCGCCGGCCGCGTCGGCCACCCCGCCGTCCGGCGCGGCGCAGGCGAACGCCGGCGCGCCGGTCGCGGAAGCCCAGCTCAAGGACGTCATCGTCACGGCCCAGCGGCGGCGGCAATCCGCCCAGCGCGTCGGCACGTCGGTGTCGGTTCTCTCGGGCAGCGACCTGAAGACGCTGAACGTCGGGACCGTCAACGACCTGCAGCACGCGACCGCGAGCGTCGAGGTGGAGCCCGCGTTCGGCGGCGGCCAGCCGCAGTTCCGGATTCGCGGGGTCGGCTTCAACGACTACACGTCGAACAACGCATCGACGGTCGGCATCAACGTGGACGACGTCGCGTACGCGCTGCCGATCCAGACCCAGGGGCAACTGTTCGACATCGCGCGCGTCGAGGTGCTGCGCGGCCCGCAGGGCACGCTGTACGGCCGCAACACGACGGGCGGCACGGTGAACTTCATCACGAACCAGCCGACCCGCGACTTCGAGGCCGGCGCGAGCGTCGAATACGGCTCGCACAACCTGCTGACGACCGAGGGCTATGTGTCGGGACCGCTGAGCGACCGCGTGCGCGGCCGCTTCGCGTTCACGACGCAGGACTTCGGCGCGTGGCAGAACGACCGCGCGACCAACCAGACGCTCGGCAACCACGACAGCGCCGCCGCGCGCGGGCAGCTCGACTGGGACGTCACGCGCGACTTCAAGCTGCATGTCGGCGCGCACGGCGGTTTCGACAAGTCCGACAACACGGGGCTCTACCTGTTTACGCCGTACACGTCGGCCAAGACCGGCGAGGTGATCCCGGCCGATGCCGATCACACGAAGACCGGCTGGGGCGTGAGCCCCGCGTTTTCGCGCGTGACGGGCCTGTCGACCGACGCGAAGCCGGGACGGAACAACGTGAACGGCGGCGTGGACCTGACCGCGACGTGGAATCTCGGCCCGGTCGAACTGAAGAGCATTACCGCGTACAACTACCTGCACCGCCGCGAATATTCGGACTGGGACGCGACGCAATACCACGACTCCGACGAGTACTTCGACGACACCGTCAACGAAGTCACGCAGGAACTGCGCGCGTCGTCGCGCGGCGACACGCGGCTGCGCTGGGTCACCGGCCTGTTCTACTCGCACGACGATCTCGACGAGAAGTTCTATTCCGACTTCAGCGACCGGCTCGGCTTCATCGCGCTGACGCGCTACCGGCAGTCGGTCGATACGCTCGGCGTCTACGGCCAGGCGACCTACGACATCACGAAACGCCTGCGCGGCATCGTCGGCGTGCGCCAGGAACACGAGAAGCGCGAGCTGCGCGGCTTCGCGTCGGGCATGCTGACGCCGTCGTTCACGCCGTTCGCGGGCTTCCAGGGCGGCGACGCGAACCAGTCGCTGACGTCCAACGGCACATCCGGCAAGGTCGGACTCGAGTTCGACCTCGCGCCTGCGACGATGCTGTATACGACCGTGAGCCGCGGCTACAAGTCGGGCGGGTTCACCGCGCACAACACCGGCAATTCGAATGCGCTCGCGCCGTTCAAGCCCGAATCGCTGACCGCGTACGAAGTGGGCTTCAAGAGCGACCTCACGCGCTCGCTGCGCTGGAACGTATCGGCGTTCCATTACGACTACCGCGACCAGCAGGTGCTGTCGGCCACCTTCGACCCGAACTCCCAATCGCTGATCGGCACGTTCGTGAATGCGCCGAAATCGCGCATCGACGGCTTCGAGACCGACCTGAAATGGCAGCCGGTGCGCGGGCTCGAGATTTCGCAGTACGTGGGCTACAAGAGCGGCAAGTACACGTCGCCGTTCGTCACGTACAACACGCAGGCGTCGGCGGCCAGCGGCCACAACGTGTTCACCGACTACAACGGCACCGCGCTCAGCTTCCCGCGCCTGAGCTATGGCGGACAGGTCGCGTACAGCTGGCTCGCGGGCGGCTACCGGCTGCGCGCGGAGACGAACTACAGCTACCGCGACGCGTATTCGCAATTGCTGCTGCTCGGCCCGGACTACACGGTCGACAGTTACTGGCTCGTCAACGCGAGCCTGACCGTCACGTCGCCCGACCGGCATTGGGACGTCGCGCTGTGGGCGCGCAACCTGTTCAACCGCCAGTACGACCTGACGAAGAACTTCTTCCTGCCCGGCACGAACGTCGCCGCCGCGGGGCAGCCGCGCACCGTCGGCGTGCGCGTGACCTACACGTACTGAGGAGGCTCGCCGGATGACGCGCCGCACCGACACCCTGAAACTCAACGCGATGCTGAACGGCGGCGGCAGCCATGTCGTCGGCTGGCGCCATCCGCTCGCGCAGCCGAACGGCAACCGCGACTTCGCGCATTTTCGCCGGATGGCGCAGACGGCCGAGCGCGGCAAGCTCGATGCGCTGTTCGTCGCGGACGTGGTCGCGACGCAGGGCAGCCACGTCGACTCGCTGCGCCGCAGCGCGCGCGCCGATACGTTCGAGCCGCTCACGCTGCTCGCCGCGCTGGCGGCCGTCACGCACCGCATCGGCCTGATCGCGACCGCGACGACGACCTACAACGCGCCTTACCACATCGCCCGCAAGTTCGCGTCGCTCGACCACCTGAGCGGCGGCCGCGCGGGGTGGAATCTCGTCACGTCGGTCGTGCCCGACGAAGCGGCGAACTTCGGCGCGACGCCGCACCTCGCGCACGCCGATCGCTACGCGCGCGCCGACGAGTTCCAGCGCGTCGTGGCGGGGCTCTGGGACAGCTGGGAAGACGACGCGTTCATCGAGGACAAGGCCGCCGGCCTGCATTTCGATCACCGCAAGCTGCACGTGCTCGATCATCGCGGGCCGCACTTCAGCGTGCGCGGTCCGCTGAACGTCGCGCGCGCGCCGCAGGGCCATCCGGTGCTCGTGCAGGCCGGCTCGTCGGAAGCCGGCCGCGAACTCGCGGCACGCTGCGCGGAGGTGATCTTCACGGCGCAGCACCGGCTCGACGACGCGCAAGCGTTCTATGCGGACGTCAAGGGCCGCGTCGCGCGTTACGGCCGCCGGCCGGAGCACCTGAAGATCCTGCCCGGCGTGATGCCGATCGTCGGCGCGACCGAGGCCGAGGCGCGCGACAAGCTGCGTGCGTTGCAGGACCTGATCGATCCGGTGCTCGGGCTGCGGCTGCTCGCCGACAACGCGGGGGACTTCGACCTGTCCGGCTATCCGCTGGACGGACCGTTGCCCGATCTGCCGCCGAGCAATCGCAGCAAGAGCCGGCAGCAGCTGATCGTCGATCTCGCGCGCCGCGAGAACCTGACGATCCGCCAGCTCTACGAGCGCTTTGCCAGCGCCGGCGTCGTCACCGGCACGCCGAAGACCATCGCCGACCGCTTCGAGGAATGGTTCCTGTCGTATGGCGCCGACGGGTTCAACGTCGCGTTCGCGTGGGTGCCCGGCGGTCTCGACGACTTCGTCGATCTCGTCGTGCCCGAACTGCAGCGCCGCCGGCTGTTCCGCACCGAGTACGAAGGCCCGACGCTGCGCGATCAGCTCGGCCTGCCGCGCCCGCCCTTCTTTCGGCGCCCGTCGTCGCTGCGCGGCGATACGGTCGCACCGGTCGGCGGAGGTGCCGCATGACGCGCCCGTTCCGTCTCGGCGTGCTGACGCGCGTCTATGCACCCGATTCGTCGCCGCGCGTGCTGCACGACACGCTTGCGCTGATTGAAGCGGCGGAAGCGCTCGGCTTCGACAGCGCCTGGGTGGCGCAGCACCATTTCGGCAGCGAAACGGGCCGGCTGCCGTCGCCGCTCGTGCTGCTGGCCGCCGCCGCGCGCCGCACGCGGCGCATCGCGCTCGGCACCGGCGTGATCGTGCTGCCGCTCGAATCGGCGTTGCGCGTCGCGGAGGATGCGGCCGTGCTCGACACGCTCGCGGATGGCCGCCTTCAGCTCGGTGTCGGCGCCGGCTTCGAGGCGGACGTGTTCGCCGCGTTCGGCCGCGATTTCGGTGCGCGCGCGGCGTTGCAGGCCGATGCGCTCGCGGCGTTGCGCCAGGCGCTGGATGGCGCGCCGGTCGGCCCCGCCGGGGCGACGCTGCAACCGCCCGCGCCCACGCTGGCCGCGCGTCTCTGGCAAGCGACCGGCGATGCCGAGGCGGTCGCGCGCAACGGTCACGGGCTGATCGTCGCGCGCACGCGTCCGGAACAGGACGGCGAAGCCGCGCTCACGGCGCGCTATCGCCGCGCATGGGCCCATCCGGGCGCGCCCCGTGTCGCGCTCGTGCGGGCGGTCGTGCCGGGCGCGGACGCGGCCAGCGTCGAAGCCGCGCTCGGTCCCGACATCCTGCGGTACGCCGCGCGGCTTGCCGCGGCCGGCGGCGCGCCGGCGCCCGCGCCAGCCGACCTCCCCGCGCTGCTCGATCGCTTCGGTGTGCTACGCGGCACGCCCGCCGACATCGCGGCCGCGCTACAGACCGATCCCGCGCTGGCCGACGCGACCGAACTGGTCGTGCAGGTGCAGACGGCGGGCACCTCGCATCGCGACGCGCTGCGGCGGCTCGAAGCCGTCGCCCGCGAGATCGCGCCGGCGCTCGGCTGGACGCCGGCCGCCGCCGGCACCGAAGCCGCTTCGCTCACCTCCGATCCGATCCCGACATGACTCAATCGTCCTCTCCCGCACCGGCCGGGCGCCGGCCGTTCAAGCTCGGCTTCCTCACGCACGTCCACGGTAGCGGCGACGCGCGCCGCGTCTACGCGGATCTCGACACGCTGTTCGTCGCGGCCGAACAGCTCGGCTTCGACGGCGGATTCGTCGCGCAGCACCATTTCCGCGCGGAATACGGCCGGCTGCCGTCGCCGCTCGTGCTGCTGGCCGCCGTCGCGCAACGCACACGCCGCATCGAACTCGGCACGGGAATCGTCACGCTGTCGCTCGAGGACCCGCTGCGGCTCGCCGAAGATGCGGCGGTACTCGACTCGCTGGCCGGCGGGCGCCTGCAACTCGGCCTGGGCAGCGGCGGCGCGAATCTCGATGCGTTCGCCGCGTTCGGGCTCGACGTCGACACGCGTCAGGCGCGCTTCGCGGCCGCGCTCGAACGCCTGCAGGATGCGCTCGCGGGCCACCCGCTCGCGCGCGCCGCCGCCGATGCGCCACCGCTCGTCCTGCAGCCGGCGGCGCCGGGCGTACGCACCCGCCTGTGGCATTCGCATGCGTCGCCTGACGGCGCGCGGTTCGCGGCACGGCACGGCAATGGCCTGCTGCTCGGGACCGCCGTGCACGATCCGCGAACCGTGCAATTGCCGCTCGCGCGCGCCTATCTCGACGCGTGGCGCGAACGCGCGCACGCCGACGCGCCGGCGCCGCGCATCGGCGTGGTGCGCGCGGTATTTCCCGCGCGCGACCGGCGCGCCGCGCTCGCCGCGCTTGCGCCCGACGTCGTGCGGCATATCCCGTGGCTCGCGGCAAGCGGCCATCCCGACGTGACCGATCCCGAGCAGATCCTGCGGCTGCTGAACGTGCATTACGGGCATCCGGACGACGTGATCGACAGCCTGCGCGGCGACCCGGCGCTGTTCCCGTTCGCCGATTATTTTCTGCCGGTCGTGCAATCGGAAAGCACGTCGCTCGACGACGCGCTGGCGCGGCTGCGCACGCTTGCGGAAACGATTGCGCCGGCGCTCGGCTGGCGGCCGGCCCACGCCGCCGCATGAACGCGCCGCGTCTGCTGCTGCGGCTCGACACCCGCTGCGACGACACGCGCCCCGACCCGGCCGCCGACTGGATCGCGATCGCCGAGGCCGGCATGTCGGCCGGCTGCGACGCCGTGCTGCTGCCCGCGCATTCCGCCGGCCCCGATCCGTGGATGGCGGCCGCAGCGCTGGTCGATGCGCTGCCGGCGCTGCGCGTGATGGTGACGCTTCAGGCCGGCGCGATGCTGCCCGTCGCAGCCGCGCATCTCGCGCAAAGCCTGCAGTCGTTGAGCCGCGGGCGCGCGCTGCTCGCGTGCGAAGCCGACGCGCCGGACATCGGCGCGACCGACCGGGCCATGCATCTGAACCGCGACCAGCGGCTCGCGCGCAGCGCCGAATTCCTGTCGGTGCTGCGCGCGCTGTGGGCTGCCGACTCCGCCCTGCAGTATCGCGGCACCTACTATCGCGCCGAGCACGCCCGTTTGCCGGATCTCGCATCGCAGCGGCCGCCCGTCTACTGGTCGGTCACGGAGCGGCGCGAGATCGCGTTCGCGGCGCCGTGGTGCGACGGGTTGCTGGTGCCCGCCAGCGCGCCGCCGCTGGCGGCGGCCGTCGCACACGCGTATCGTGCGCGCGGCCTCGCGCCGCCGCCGGCCGGCGCGCTGCTCCGGCGCACGGTCGGGCTCGACGACGTGCGCCGCGCACGCGTCGCGCATCGGGCCAACCGCCGGCGAGGCGGCGCATGAGCGTCGATTTCGCGTGGTTCCTGCCGACCAACGGCGACGGTCCGCATCTCGCCAACAGCGGCCTGCCCCGCCCGCCGACCTTCCTGCAGGACTATCGGCCGGCCACGCCCGAATACCTGCGCGGCGTCGCCCGGGCGGCCGAGACCGCCGGCTTCGACAGCCTGCTGCTGCCGATGGCCGCGGGCTTCGAGGATCCGTGGCTCGTCAGCGCGCAGCTCGCGCGCGCAACGCAGCGCATCGCGTTGATCGTGACGTTCCGGCCAGGACTCGAGCAGCCCGAACAGATCGCGCGCAAGGCGGCCACCCTGCAGCGCATGAGCGGCGCCCGCCTGCGCCTGTTCGCGGTGAACGGGTCGAGCGCTTACGAGCAGCGCGCGCTCGGCGATTTTCTCGAGCACGACGCGCGCTACCAGCGCACGTCCGAGTACCTGCGGGTCCTGCGGCGCCTGTGGCAGGGCGCCGGCCATTCGGTCGCCGGGCATTACTACATGCTGAACCCCGCGCACGCCGGCGTGCCGCTCGCGAACCCGCCCGCGATTTATCTCGGCGGCGCGTCGACGCTCGCCGAGCAGGTGGCCGCGAGCCAGGCCGATACGTACCTGCTATGGGGCGAGCCACCCGACGCCGTGCGCGAGCGCGTCGCGCGACTGCGCGCACTGACGGCGATGCATGGCCGCCGGATCCGCTTCGGGCTGCGCGTGCACGTGATCGCCCGCCCGACCGAACGCGCCGCGTGGGCGCGCGCCGACGAGTTGCTGAGCGAGATTTCCGACCAGACCTATGTCGACGCGCAGCGCAAGCTCGCCACGTACGAATCGGTCGGACAGCAGCGTCAGACAGCGCTGAGCCGCAGCGCACTGCGCTCGTTGCGCGAGCTGGAGGTGTATCCCAACCTGTGGGCCGGCGTCGGCCTGATTCGCGGCGGCGCGGGCACCGCGATCGTCGGCAGCTACGACCAGGTCGCCGCGCGCGTCCACGAATACCGGACGCTCGGCATCGAAACCTTCCTGCTGTCGTCCTACCCGAACCTGGAGGAAGCCGCGCGCGTGGGCGAACACGTATTGCCGCGCGTGCGCACGCTGCTGGCAGGCGCCAGCCTGCCGTGACGTGCCGGTCGGCGAGCGGGCAACGCCGCCGATCCCCGCGGCAGGTCAGTCGTCGAACGCGGATTCCGGGCGCGGATCGCTGAGCAGCCCGTGGCGCGCGAGCAATGTCCGCATCGTGTTGCGCGTGACGCCGAGCAGCGCGGCCGTGCGCACCTGGCTGAACCGGCAATGCTCGAACGCCTCGCAGACGACCAGCTCCTCGATGTCGCGCAGCAGGCTTTCGCCGGGCGCGCGAAACAGGCGGCGCACGCCCGCGCGGATGTCGTCCTGCGGCAGCGTCGTCGCGGCGGCGTCGGCTCGCGCATAGCCGGCGAGCGCCTCGGAGAACTTCAGGTGCTCCGGGCGAATCAGGTTGCCGTTCGACACGAGCAGCGCGAGATGCATGACGTTTTCCAGCTCGCGGATATTGCCGGGCCACGGATACGCGTGCAGCGCCTGGACCGTGCCCTCGGACAGCATCGGCTGCGGCCGCTTCAGCTGCGCGCAATAGCGCCCGCGGAAATGCTCGGCGAGCGGCAGGATGTCTTGCGGCCGCTCGCGCAGCGGCGGCAGCCGCACGCGGGCGAGATTGATCCGGTAGAACAGGTCCATCCGGAAATTGCCGGCCAGCACGGCCTGCTCGAGATCGACGTTGGTTGCCGCGACGACGCGGACGTCGACCGGCCGCGCGCGCGTCGCGCCCACGCGCGTCACCTCGCCTTCCTGCAGCACGCGCAGCAGCTTCGCCTGCAGCGGCGGCGCAAGATCGCCGATTTCGTCGAGAAAGATCGTGCCGCCGTGCGCTTCCTCGAAATAGCCGGCGCGACGCCCCTGCGCACCGGTGAACGCACCGGCCTCGTGGCCGAACAGTTCGCTCTCCGCGAGCTGCTGGCTGATCGCGCCGCAGTTGACCGCGATGAACGCGCCGGCGCGCCCGCTGACATGGTGGATATGGCGCGCGACCAGCTCCTTGCCGGTGCCCGTCTCGCCGAGAATCAGCGCGGGCGCGACGCTAGGCCCGATCTGCTCGACGAAGCGCAGTACGGCCCGCGACGCGGGATCGGCAAACACGAGCGCCTTCGCGCGCACCGAAAGAGGGCGATGCTCGCTTTCCGGCAGCGCAATGAGCGGAGGGGAATCTGTGCGGTTGTCCATGGTCCGGGCACGGGCGGACCGGTTGACGATACTGGCATCCGCCCGAGGGTTTGATCTTAGTCAACCTCGGCCGCACGCAAAATACCGATTGCTGTGATGCTTCGTTGCCGCGCGCGAATAACGAATCCCGCGCGGGTCGCGCCGGGCAACGGCATAGTGTCCGGCGCGACCGGAAGCCGCCGACCGCCGCTCGCCCGGTTCATCGAGCAGCAGATCGTCGGCAGCGGCCTTGACCCGCGACGCCGAAGCCTGCATGGCACTCAGAATTCCATATCCAGCTCGTCGATCTCTTCGGTCTCGGTCTTTGCCGCCACGATCCATTCGGCCACGTAAGGTTGCTTGAGCACGCGCATGCAGTATTCGGCGATATCCGGATCGATCGGCACGTCATAGGTCAGCAAGCGCGTGACCACGGGCGCATACATCGCATCGGCCGCGCCGATTTCGCCGAACAGCCAGAGGCCGCCGTATTTTTTCAGGCAGTCGCGCCAGATGGCCACGATGCGTTCGATGTCGTACTGCGCACGCGACCAGAGCCGGAAATCGGGGAAATGTCCGCGCAGATTCATCGGCAACGCGGAGCGCAGGGCGCTGAAGCCCGAATGCATTTCTCCGCAGACCGAGCGGCAATGCGCGCGGGCCTTGGGATCGGCAGGCAACAGATGCGCATCCGGCCGAATCTCGTTCAGATATTCGCAGATGGCCAGCGTGTCCCAGACTTCATTGCCGTCATGACGAAGGCAGGGCACGAGAATCGATGGCGAAAGCAGGAGCAATTCGGCGCGCGCGGTGGCATCGTCGAGCGGCACGACCACCGTGTCAAATTCGAGTCCGGCGAGTTTGGCCAGCAGCCATCCGCGCATGGACCACGACGAATAATTTCGACTGCTGATGGTCATAGTGACGAGTGTCTGGCTCATGCGCGGCTCCTGAAAAGTGGCGCGGCGATCCATTACGGATTGCGCGAACCCCGAAAGGCAAGCATTCGGACGCGCACCAGCGAAGTGCGTGTCCTGAAGTGCGCACCACGAATCATGGCGTTTCGCACGATTTTGCAGCGCGCGAAACGACGCGCCCTGTTGCGGTGCTCAACCGCTGCGCTGTCGAAATGCCGGGTTCGCACGGCACACGGCGCGTGCGCGTGCCGCGCGTCGCGGTGCCCCCCTGCGACGCGCAAGCGTCATGCCAGGCGCGCACCTGGTACGCTGTTTGCGTGTTTGTTGAGGCGTCCACCCCGATCGGAGCCGCGCCCATGAATTTGCTTGCCTATCCGGCCTATCAGGCCGCCGCGGACTGGATGCGCCCCTGGCGTACCGCTGCCTCCCTGGCGCGTTATGCGGCGAATACCTGGCCCATGCTGGCGTTCGGACTCGACGCGCGCTTTCTGGATGCCTGGTGGGAGTCGATCGAACTCACGGGACTCACGCATAGCCGGCCGCCCTTCGATATCGATTGGGTGGACGTGGATGGCGTGCGCACGCCGGTCACCGAGGAAGTCGTCAAGCGCACGCCGTTCGGCTCGCTGCTGCATTTCCGCAAGGACACGGCAGTCGCGCAGCCGCGCGTGCTGCTCGTCGCGCCGATGTCGGGGCATTTCGCAACGTTGCTGCGCGGCACCTTGCTGACCATGCTCGCCGATCACGACGTCTATATCACCGATTGGCACAATCCCCGGGATATTCCGCTGGCTGCGGGCCGCTTCGGCCTCAGCGAGTACGTCGAGCATCTGATATCGTTCATTCGCCGGATCGGCCCCGATTCGCATCTGGTGGCCATATGTCAGCCGACCGTCGCGGCGCTCGCGGCCGTGTCATTGATGGCAGCCGACGACGACCCGGCGCAACCCGCGACCATGACGCTGATGGCCGGCCCGATCGATTGCCGCGTGAATCCCACCAAGGTCAATGATCTCGCCAACAGCAAGCCGATCGAATGGTTCGAGAACAATCTCGTGGGCGTCGTGCCCAGCGGTTTTGCGGGCGCGCAGCGCCGTGTCTATCCGGGGTTCATGCAAATCGGCGCCTTCATGTCGATGAACATGTCGCGCCATATCGCCTCGTTCGACGAGATGCGATTCGAGCGCGCCAAGGGCGACCCTGCCAAGGCCGATGCGATCCGCACGTTCTACCAGGAATACTTCGCCACGACCGATCTGACCGCGGAGTTCTATCTCGAGACCGTCAGCGCGGTGTTCCAGGAATATGCGTTGCCGCTCGGCAAGCTCAAGATCGGCGACCGCTGCGTGGAGCCGCATGCGATACGGCGTACCGCGCTGCTCACGGTCGAAGGCGAAAAGGACGACATCTGCTCGGTCGGCCAGACCGTGGTTGCCCAGGAACTCTGCTCGGGCTTGCGTCCTTACATGAAGACGCATCATGTGCAGACCGGCGTGGGCCATTACGGCGTATTCAACGGCCGCCGCTGGAACTCGCATATCTATCCGCTCGTGCGTTCGACCATCCACGACCACGAACCGCGCGCCCGGTGCATGGCGTCTCCAGGCGAGGCCGGGCACGGCAATCGGGTGACCTTGCGCGCGCTGCTCGACACGGGCGCCACCCATCACACCCGTGCGCAGGCAGCGGCGTAGCGGGTCGACAGGCAGGCATTCTCAATCGATAGAGTCACGGGGGTTGCGATGAATCAGCGCGTCGATATTCTTCAGTCCTCTCCGGGTCTCGTGCATCCGGGCGGCCACCCCATCCGTCTCAACCATCGCGATTTCGTCGCCGTCGATCGCCGTCAGGCAGCCAGGTACGAAGCGACCTACCGCCCGCAGGCACTCTATAGCCGTGCCAACGAAGGCTTTCATGCGAACAACGAAGCCTTCCTGCTTCACGAAGTTGCGACCAATCTGCCGGTGTACCGGGAAAATACGGGGCCGACCGATTTCCACCTGCATCTGCCACCGGGCGGCTTCCAGTTCGTGCTGGTCACGTCGGGCGTCTTTACGTTCGACTACGACGGCCGGCTGCACTACGTCGGCCCCGGCTCGGTGATCTTGCAAAGCGCGATCGTGCATCGGCAGCTCTTCTACACGTGGTCGGGCATGTCCACGGAAGAAAATCTGCAAACCACGCAGACGGTCGTGCCCGACGCGATGTCCATGGGGTGCTCGGCCAAATTCCTCGAGGCATTCATCACCGATCCGACGACCTTCCCGAATCCGACGATCGTGCCGACGGCGCAGATCAACGAAGCCGAAACGCCACGTATCGCCTGGAGTCATCCATTGCACGACCGTGCCGAAGGGGCGAACTTCTGGTTACAGGATCCGCTCGAGTTGAGTGCGCTCTACCGGCCGTTGACCGACGGCTCGATCAAATCGGCCGGGTCTGTCCTTGTGCGCGATCTGGGCATCGAGGCGCCGAGCGGTCGGCTCGTGACCGGCCACATCCTCGCGACCGATCCCGCGGATCAGTCGCTCCTGCCGAAGAGCATCGCGAGCGGTGTCGACGCAGCTTCATTTGCGAAGGGCGAGGTGGTGATCTATCGCGTCATTCGCGGCACGGCCGAATTCAAGGAACGTGCCGGCACGGTGCTCGAACTGCAGACCGGCGATGGGGTGACGGCGGGTCGGCATTCGATCGCGCTGGTCGGGATGGGCGAGAACACGCAGATTCTCCGGCTCGGCCTGCTGAAGAACTTCGAGAACCTGCGCAGCTGGACGCCGACGCAGCGCGACGAGATCGACGGCCTGGCGGGGGACATCATTGCCCGGACCGAAGTGCGCCCGCAGCGGACCGAAGGCAGGCCGGTCGGGTATCTCTACGAATAGGCGCGGGCACGCCCGCTGCGCGGACGCGTTGAATGGCCCACGGAGCGGGCCTGCGTGACGCCGTGGAGAAGATGCCGACCCAACGGGGCATCGGGCAACGGGAAGCCGCCGATATCCCGGCGGCCTCCCCCGACTTCAGTACCCGCCGCGTTCGGCGGCCGGTCGCGAGGCGCGTTCGCCCGTGTAGCTCGTTGCAAGCTGGGCGGCCGCCGTGCTCAGCAATCCCGTATCCGTGCCGACCGCAACGAAGGTCGCGCCGGCGTCCAGATACTCGTTTGCAAACGCGCGGTCCGGCGCGAGCACGCCCGCCGCTTTCCCCGCCCGGCGCACGGTGCGGATGCCGTCGCGAATGGCCGCGCGCACCGATTCCTCGCCCGGCTTGCCGAGGAAACCCATCGACGCGCTCAGATCCGCCGGCCCGAAGAACACGCCGTCGACACCGTCGACGTTCGCGATCGCATCGAGACTGGCGAGCCCCGTGACGGTCTCGACCTGCACCAGCACGCATAGCGCGTCGCTCGCGCGGGCCAGATAGTCCGGCACCCGGTTCCAGCGCGAGGCCCGCGCCAGCGCACTGCCGACACCCCGCACGCCGTCGGGCGGATAGCGCGTCGCGGCGACGGCTTCACGCGCCTGCTCGACGGTATCGATCATCGGCAGCAGCAAGGTCTGCGCGCCGATATCGAGGAACTGCTTGATCAGCGCCGTATCGCTCTTCACCGGGCGCACGATCGGATGCGTCGGGTACGCGGCCATCGCCTGCAATTGCGCGAGCGTGCTGCGCACGTCGTTGGGCGCATGCTCGTTGTCGATCAGCAGCCAGTCGAAGCCGGCCGTTGCCAGCAACTCGACCACGTACGGATCCGCGAGCGCGGCCCACAGGCCGAACTGCGGCCGGCCTTCGGCCAGCGCCTGCTTGAACGGGTTCCTGATTCGGTCCATGCCTGCTCCTTATACGAACTTGAACGCGATCCCGCCGAGCGGGCCGTAGTCGACGTGGAACGTATCGCCCGCGCGCGCCGGAATCGGGCTCGTGAACGAGCCGCTGAGAATCACGTCGCCCGCGTTCAGGCGCTCGTCGTACGGCGCGATCTTGTTCGCGAGCCACGCCACGCCCGTCGCGGGATGGTTGAGCACCGCTGCCGCGAGCCCGCTCTCCTCCACCGCGCCGTTCTTGTACAGCAGCGCCCCGACCCAGCGAAGGTCGACGTCCATGGGACGCACCGGCCGGCCGCCCAGCACGATCCCGGCATTGGCCGCGAAGTCGGAGATCGTGTCGAACACCTTGCGCGGCGCCTTGGTGTCGCGATCGAACTGCTCGATGCGCGCGTCGATGATCTCGACGGCGGGCGTCACATAGGCGGTCGCATCCAGCACGTCGAACAGCGTCACGTTCGGGCCCGTCAGCGGCTTGTCGAGAATGAATGCGAGCTCCACCTCGACGCGCGGCGCGATGAAGCGGTCCGCCGGAATGTCCTGGCCGCTTTCGATGAACATGCTGTCGAGCAGCGGTGCGTAATCCGGCTCGGTGATCTGCGACGAACGCTGCATCGCGCGCGAGGTCAGGCCGATCTTGCGGCCCTTGATCACGTGCCCGGCATCCAGCTTCATCTTCACCCACTCCCGCTGGATCGCGTAGCCGTCCTCGATCGTCATCCCGGGATAGGCCGCGGAAAAGTGGCGCAATTGCGTGCGCGTCTTTTCGGCGTGTTCCAGTTTCTCCGCGAGTTCGCGGATCGTCGTTTGGTCCAACATGATGAACGTGCCCTTCGCGCTCAGGCCTTCAGCCGCGCATGCAGATTGTTGTGCTTCCAGGTGCCGGCTTCGCTGAATTCGTTGATCTCCAGCGACAACGCGAGCCCGTGCCGCTCGAACGCGTCGGCGAAGTGCTGCCTGATGATGTCGAACAGCGCATCGCCGGTTGCCTGCTTCGCGGCCTCCGAGCGTCCGGCGCCGATCTTCAGGTTCCCGTGCAGGAACGCGGCGTCCTCGATCCGGCCGTCGGCGATGCAGAATGCGTCGCAGCGCAGCGCCCGGACGCGGATCCCGCCCAGCGGGAATACCCGCTGGTCGCCCTCGCGCTGCGCGTCGAGGCTGTGCGCGAGCTTGCGGCACAGCAGCGCGATGCTGTCCTCGTCCGCCAGGTTGTTGCTGTATTCGAGTGTGAGATGTGGCATCTGCTGCTCCCAATGATCAGACGGGCAACGGCGTGACCGGCAGGATCGCGTTGATCTGGCCGGTGCCCGAACTGCCGAAGTACGGCGTCACCACCTCGGCCTTGCCTTCGTAGCGATCCCAGCCGAGCGCGCCGAGCAGCATCGCCGTGTCGTGCATGCCGCCCTCGCCCCAGCACTTTTCGTTGTAGAGCGGCAGCATGCCGCAGAACGTCTTCCAGTCGCCCTTTTCCCACAGCGACACCACGTGCCGGTCGGTTTCCTCGAGGAACGGATCCCACACCTTGTGCATGAACTGCTCGGCCGTGCCGTTGCTCGCGAAGCGGTGGCTGAGCGAGCCGCTCGCGAGAATGGCGACGGTGCCGTCGTAGCGCTCCTCGATGGCCTTGCGCACCGCCAGGCCGAAACGGACGCTCGTCGGCAGGTCGTGCCACATGCACCAGCCGGAAATCGACACGGTCTTGAAGTGCTGGTCCGCATTCATGTATCGCATCGGAACCAGCGTGCCGTATTCGAGATCCAGCGACGTTTCGCTATGCGCGCGCGTCTTCACGCCCATCTCGTTCGCCACGTCGGCGATCGCGTTCCCGAGCGCCGTGTTGCCCGGGTACGCATAGCGCATGTTGTTGATGAAGTGCGGCAGTTCGTTACTCGTGTAGATGCCTTCGAACTTCGACGCGCAGTTGATGTGGTATTCGCTGTTGACGAGCCAGTGAACGTCGAACACCACGATCGTGTCGACGCCGAGTTCGCGGCAGCGCCGGCCGATTTCATGATGGCCGTCGATCGCGGCCTGGCGACAGCCCTTGTGCGGGCCGTCGAGCTCCGACAAATACAGCGACGGCACGTGCGTGACTTTCGCGGCGAGGGCGAGCTTTCCCAATTTCTGTCTCCTGATGACGCGGTGTGCGGATGCAGCCGGCGAATCGGCTTACGCGCCCCAGCGCGGAATGTGATGCGAACCGAGCGACACGCAGACGTTCTTCGGCTCCAGGAACACTTCATAGCTCCACGTGCCGCCTTCGCGGCCGACGCCCGACGCCTTCGTCCCGCCGAACGGCTGACGCAGGTCGCGCACGTTCTGGCTGTTCACGAAGCACATGCCCGCTTCGATCGCCGCCGCCACGCGGTGCGCGCGGCCGGTGTTCTCGGTCCACACGTAGCTCGACAGCCCGTACGCGATGTCGTTCGAGAGGCGAATCGCGTCCGCCTCGTCGTCGAACGGAATCAGGCAGGCCACCGGGCCGAAGATCTCTTCCTGCGCGATGCGCATGCGGTTGTCGACGTCGACGAACACGGTCGGCGTGACGAAGTTGCCGTGCTTCATCGCGTCCGGCAGCGTCGGCGCATCGAGGCCGCCGCAGGCGAGCGTCGCGCCTTCCTTCGCGCCCAGCTCGATGTAGCTGCGGACTTTCGCGAGGTGCCCCTGGCTGATCATCGGCCCGACGATGGTGCTCTCGCCGAGCGGGTCGCCCACGGTCAGCCGCTTCGCGCGCTCGATGAAGCGTTCGGCGAACTTCGCGTAGATCGACTTCTGCACGAGAATGCGCGAGCCGGCCGTGCAACGCTCGCCGTTGTTCGAGAAGATCATGAACACGGCGGCGTCCAGCGCGCGTTCGAAGTCGGCATCGTCGAAGATCACGAACGGCGATTTGCCGCCGAGCTCCATCGAGAACTTCTTCAGGCCCGCGGCCTGGACGATGCGGTTGCCCGTCGCCGTGGAGCCCGTAAACGAAATCGCATGAACGTCGGGATGCGCGACGAGCGGCTCGCCGGTTTCCTTGCCGTAGCCGTGCACGACGTTCAGCACGCCGGCGGGAATGCCCGCCTCGAGCGCGAGATCGCCCAGCATCGACGCGGTGAGCGGCGACAGCTCGCTCATCTTCAGCACCGCCGTGTTGCCGAATGCGAGGCACGGCGCGACTTTCCACGTCGCCGTCATGAACGGCACGTTCCACGGCGAGATCAGCGCGCAGACGCCGACCGGGTGGAACAGCGTGTAGTTCAGGTGCGTGCCGGTCGGGTAGGTGTGCCCGTCGACGCGCGTGCACATTTCCGCGAAATACGTGAAGTTGTCCGCCGCCCGCGGCACGAGCTGCTTGCCCGTCTGCGAGATCGTCTGCCCCGTGTCGCGCGTCTCGGTGTTCGCGAGTTCCGGCACGTGCTTCGTGATCAGCTCGCCCAGCTTGCGCAGCAGCTTCGCGCGCTCGGTGGCCGGCGTGCCGGCCCACGCGGGGAACGCCTCCTTCGCCGCGCGCACGGCGGCATCGATGTCCTGCGCGGTGCCGCTCGCGACTTCGGCGAGCACTTCCTGCGTGGCCGGGTTGACGGTCTCGAAGTAGCTGCTGCCGGCCGCAGACTTCCCGTTGATCAGATGGTCGATTCGCATAGGTAATCCTAATCAGTCAGTTGCGGCCAAATTCCGCGTCGGATGCAATCACGTTGACAAGACGGCCGAGACCGTCGATTTCGCAAACGACTTCGTCGCCTGCCTTCACATCGACGATCCCTTCCGGCGTGCCCGTCAGGATGATGTCGCCGGGGGCGAGCGACATGAAGCCGCTCAAATACTCGATGAGCGCGGGAATGTCGGTCACGAGATCCCGCGTATTGCCCTTCTGCTCGAGCTTGCCGTTCACGAACGTGCGCAATTCGAGGTTCGTGACGTCGGCGACGTCTTGCGCGTCGACGAACCACGGGCCCAGCACGGTGCCGCCGTCGCGGTTCTTCACGCGCAGGTTCGGGCGGTAGTAGTTCTCGAGATAGTCGCGGATCGCGTAGTCGTTCGCGATCATGTAACCCGCGACGTATTGCATCGCGTCTTCGCGCCTGACCGCCCTGGCCGGCTTGCCGATCACGACCGCCAGTTCGCACTCGTAGTGCATGAACGTCACGTCGGCAGGACGGCGCGTCACCCCGCGGTGGCCGATGACGGACCCGGGCCCCTTCAGGAACACGAGCGGCTCGTCCTGCTTCGAGAACTGCAGTTCCTTCGCGTGCTCCGCGTAGTTCAATCCCAGCGCGAAGATCGTCCCCGGCTCGATGGGCGCCAGCCACACGACCTCGCTCTCGCGACACACGCGCCCGTCGGCGAGCCGGACGCCCGCTTCGTGCGGGTATGCCTCGTGAATGGCACCCGAATATGCAACACGGCCCCGCATCATTGCTTGCCTCCTGCTGCTTCGCTCGTCATCGAAAACGTGAGGGCCGGCCATGCGCCGATCGATACTGTCACGACGTCTCCGGCCTGGGCCACGGGTGCACCGTGCGGAACGCCCAGCGTAAGCACGTCTCCGGCCGTGAGCGTCATGAAATCGGTGACGTCGGCGATCAGTTGCGCGACATGCCGGATCGACGTCGCCGTGTTGGCGTGGAACGTCTGCCGGCCGTCGATGCTCACCGAGATCGGCAGCGCGTCGGGGTCCGCGACCAGGCGGCGCGCGACGACGGCCGGCCCCATGACGCAGAAGCCGTCCCGCGCGCGGAACCGGACCGACGGGCGATACACGCTTTCGTGCGGCACGCACAGATCGGCCACGATCGTGTATCCGGCGACATGGTCGAGCGCGTCGGCAACGCTGACATGCGAAGCGGTGCGCCCGATGACGATCCCCAGCGAGCCGCCGATCTGGACGCCGCTCGTGCCGCCCGGCACGACGACCTTCGCGCCGTGCCCCGCCCGCGTATTGCGCGGTTTGACGTACAGCACCGGGGCCTTGGGCGGCGCCTTGTAGGGGGCGGCATGGACCGCGTCTCCCAGCGCGTCGAGCGCCGCGCGGTCGTTCAGCAACGTCCCATAAACGGCGCCCTCGACGGGAGGCCGGCATTTGGCGCCGCTGGACAGGAGCGACGCCGCGGTGCGCGCATCGACGTCACGCGCAAGCGGCTCTCCCTCCAGGCGAAGCACATGGTCGACAGGTGCAAGCATCACGATTCGTCCCTCTGCATTTCACTCACATGTTAGTATTATTTCGCCTGATATCATCGGGCGTCAAGAGAGAACATGCAGCCCAAGGGAATTCCCCGCTGCAACGAAGCTGAAGCGCAATCAACGGTATGGATGTCAAAGACAAGCACGACGCGCCTCATCGCAATCTTCCGATGATGCTTCTGCGCGCGCGGGAAAAGATCATGGAGCGCTTCCGGCCGCTCCTGACCGCGCACGGGCTCACCGAGCAGCAATGGCGCATCATCCGCGCGGTGCACGAGCAGGGGCCGATGGAGCCTCGGCAGCTTTCGGATCTCTGCACGATCTCGAGCCCGAGCATGGTGGGCGTGCTGGCGCGGATGGAGGCGCTGGAACTGATTACGAAGGCGCGGTTCGCGGAGGATCAGCGCCGCGTTCTGGTTTCCCTGACGCCGACGAGCATCGACCTGGTTCGCACGCTGACGCAGGATCTGGAACAGCGATACGCCGACCTGGAGCGAGAGGTCGGCAAGGATGTCGTGGCACGGGTCTACAAAGCGGTCGACGACCTGCTCGCGGGGCTGGAAGAAAACTGATCGCTTGCCTGCGTGCCGCCGGAGGAGCCGCGAACCCGGAAACGGGGCCGAAGCACGCCGCCCGCATTCGGTCACGCCTGACGAACATCGGCCCGCAACGCACTGACGATGCGTTGCGGGCCGACGATACCTCGAAGCCGCGCGCGGCCGGCCCGGACCCGCGGTCCTGGCCGGCCGCGCGGCCATCCTCAGGCTTTCAGCGCACCGAAGATCTCGTTCAACATCGACTTCGCGTCGCCGAACAACATGCGGTTGTTGTCCTTGTAGAACAGCGGATTGTCGACGCCCGCATAGCCCGAAGCCATGCTGCGCTTCATCACGATCGACGTCTTCGCCTTCCACACTTCCAGCACCGGCATCCCCGCGATCGGGCTCGTCGGATCGTCCTGCGCGGCGGGGTTCACGATGTCGTTCGCGCCGATCACCATCGACACGTCGGCCTCGGGGAAGTCCTCGTTGATCTCGTCCATCTCCATCACGATGTCGTACGGCACCTTCGCTTCGGCCAGCAGCACGTTCATGTGGCCCGGCATGCGGCCCGCGACCGGGTGAATCGCGAAACGCACGTCGACGCCCTTCTCGCGCAGCAGCTTCGTGAGCTCGTACACCGTGTGCTGGGCCTGCGCCACGGCCATCCCGTAGCCCGGCACGATGATCACGCGCTTCGCTTCGCGCAGCAGCTCGGCCGTTTCCACCGCGCTCACCGCCACCGCCTCGCCGGCCGGTTGCGCGCCGGCGCCGGCACCGCCGCCCGCCGCAGCAGGCGCGCCGCCGCCGAAGCCGCCCGCGATCACGCTGATGAAGTTGCGGTTCATCGCGCGGCACATGATGTACGACAGGATCGCGCCCGACGAGCCGACCAGCGCGCCGATCACGATCAGCAGGTCGTTGCCGAGCATGAAGCCGGTGGCCGCCGCCGCCCACCCCGAGTAGCTGTTGAGCATCGACACCACGACGGGCATGTCCGCGCCGCCGATCGCCATCACCATGTGCACGCCGAACAGCAGCGAGATCGCCGTCATCACGATCAACGGCAGCATCCCGTCCTGGATGGTTTCCGCATGCAGGAACGCGCGGCCGAAGTAGAGCACGATCAGCAGCCCGGCCAGGTTCAGCCAGTGCCGCGCCGGCAGCGTCAGCGGCTTGCCGCCGATCTTGCCCGACAGCTTGCCGAACGCGATGATCGAGCCCGCGAAGGTGACCGCACCGATCAGGATGCCGACATAAATCTCCACTTCGTGGATGGCCTTCTCGGCGCCCGTGAACTGCACCGACGTGTCGATATAGCTCGCGAAACCGACCAGGCAGGCCGCGAGGCCGACCAGGCTGTGCATCAGCGCGACCAGTTCCGGCATCTGCGTCATCTGCACTTTCTTCGCGGCGTACAGGCCGACCGCGCCGCCGACGACGAGCGCCGCGATCACGTACGGAATGCCCGCAGCCGACACGCGCGGGCCGAGCACGGTGGCCAGCACCGCGATCAGCATGCCGATCATCCCGAGCAGGTTGCCGCGGCGCGCGGTCTCGGGATTGGCCAGCCCGCCGAGGCTGAGGATGAACAGGATCGCAGCGCCGATATAAGAGACGGTGGTCAGGTTTGAAGTCATTATTGTCGTCCCCTTATTTGCGGAACATCGCCAGCATGCGTCGCGTCACCGCGAAGCCGCCGAACATGTTGACGGCCGTGAGCGTCAGCGCGCCCACCGCCAGGCCCAGGATCAGCCCGGACGGACGGTCGCCGGCATTGGCCAGCTCACCCAGCGGCGGCGCGACCTGCACGAGCGCGCCGATCGCGATGATCGACGAGATCGCGTTGGTCACGCTCATCAGCGGGGTGTGCAGCGACGGCGTGACGTTCCAGATCACCATGTAGCCGACGAAGCACGCGAGCACGAACACCGTGAAATGCGACAGGAAGCTGGCCGGCGCGAACTGGCCGACCAGCAGGAACGCCACCGCGCCGATCGCGAATACGATCGCGAGCGCCTTGGCCGACATCGGCTCGCCGCTGTGGCCGTGGCCCTTCGACTTCGCGGGTGCGGCGGCGGGCGCGGCCACCGCCGGCTTCGGTGCGACGACCGCCTGCTTGATCGGCGGCGGCGGCCACGTGACGTTGCCTTCCTTGATCACGGTGAGCCCGCGGATCGCATCGTCGTCGAAGTCGACGTTGATCGTGCCGTCCTTGCCCTTGCACAGCTCCTCGACCACGCGCAGCAGGTTGGTCCCGTACAGCGTCGACGACTGCCGCGACAGGCGCGATGCGAGATCGGTATAGCCGACGATCGTCACGCCGTGGCGCACCACGGCCTCGCCGGGCACCGTCAGTTCGCAGTTGCCGCCCTGCTCGGCGGCCATGTCGACGATCACGCTGCCGGGCTTCATCGACTGCACCATCTCGGCCGTGATGAGCTTCGGCGCCGGCTTGCCGGGGATCAGCGCGGTGGTGACGATGATGTCGGCGTCCCTGGCCTGCTGCGCATACATCGCGCGCTGCGCCTGCTGGAAGCCTTCGCTCATCACTTTCGCGTAACCGCCGCCGCCCGAGCCTTCTTCTTCGTAGTCGACCTTGACGAACTCGCCGCCCAGCGACTTGACCTGATCGGCCACTTCGGCGCGCGTGTCGTTCGCGCGCACGATCGCGCCGAGGCTGGCCGCGGTGCCGATCGCGGCCAGACCAGCCACGCCGGCGCCGGCGATGAACACCTTCGCCGGCGGAATCTTGCCGGCCGCCGTGACCTGGCCGTTCAGGAAACGGCCGAACGCATGCGCGGCCTCGATCACCGCGCGATAGCCGCTGATGCCGGCCATCGACGTGAGCGCGTCCATCTTCTGCGCGCGCGACAGCGTGCGCGGCAGCGAATCGATCGCCAGCACCGTGGCGCGCTTCGCGGCCAGTTGCGCCATCAGTTCGGGGTTTTGCGCCGGCCACACGAAGCCGATCAGCGTGCCGCCCTCGCGCATCGACGCGACTTCTTCCGTGCTCGGCGGGCGCACCTTGAACACGATATCGCTGCCCGCCCAGAGCTCGGCCGCCGTGGCGGCAATACGCGCGCCGGCCGCGCGGTACGCGTCGTCGTCGAAATTCGCCCCCTCCCCGGCACCGCTTTGCACGGCCACCGAGAACCCCAGCTTGATCAGTTTCTCAACCACCTCGGGCACGGTCGCTACGCGCCGTTCGCCGGTGGCTATCTCCAGAGGAATCCCAATCTGTAGTGTCATATTATGAAAGTTGGGTAATGGCCATCGCGAAGCGCTCGGGCCGGTGCGTCAAGTTACCAGAATCATGTGAATTCGCGTCAATGATCGAACGACCGTTCGCTAAACACGATCACGCCCGTCCGGCCGCGATGCCCGCGTCAGTGCAGGCGAAGCGCGTGCGTGCGCCGCGCACGCATTCCATCGTACTGTTGTGTTTTATCCACGTACACGAAAGATTGCGTCGGCCGAACGGATGACTGGCCGCGACGACGGCCTGCGCCAAGGCATCCGCCGGCCCGTTTCGCCGACCGACCGGTCGATATGCGAAAGGCTCATGCGGAACCGCAGCGACCCGTGCCCGCAATGCCACGCACCCGCTCGCCCGTCTCATTGCCCGGCGGCGCGTCGACCTTGCCGGCGATGTCGTTTGCGCGAGCGCCGATCGTGTCGAAATCCTCGCGTTCATCGACCGCGCGACCAACCCGGCCCCCCTGCGAAACCACGGGGCCACGTAGCGCGCAGCCGAACGGCGCGCTCAATCCTGGCGATCGAGCACGAAACCCGTCGACCGCAGCTTGCTGTCGTCGAGACGATAGAAGCCCATCGGATAGCGCTTTTTCACGGTCTTGCCGACGGCCAGACTTTTCGCGACATCCGCGAGCAACGGCACGTGGACGATCGGCTTGCGTCCCGCGCGCCGATAGACTTCCTCGTACGTCGGCGAATGCGTGTCGGCGATATTGAACGCGTCGATCCCGTCACGCTTCGCGCTGTCGATCGAGCGCCGCAGCAGATGCACGATCGCCCTGGCGACGTTGTGCGGCGAAATATAGTGACTGTTGCGGTACAGCGCAAAAAGCCGCTTCGTCCTGCTCCAGTGCAGCGATGCCTCGAGATAGCCCGGCTGCTGCGCGAGTGCGATCCGATACAGATCGACATGCATGCGCGCCGAGCATCGGGACAGGATGTCCTCTCCGATGCGTTTGCTGCGCGCGTAGTCGCGCATCTCCGGCGCCTCGAAATACTGCTTTTCGATCGGGCGGGTCACGTCGAGCAACGGCGCCGTTTCATCCACGAGCCGATGTCGCGGCGAGCCGTAGACCACCATCGAACTCGCGTGTCCGAAATAGCCGACGCCGCGGCGGATGCACGCCTGGGCAAAGCGCTCCAGATTGGCGACGTTGATCGTTTCCAGATCCGGCGTGCCCGGCAAACCGGCCGCCAGATGGACGACGGCCGTCACGCCATCGACCAGTTCGTCCAGGGCGGCATCCGCGAGCTCGCGGTCGGAGAAATCGACCGCGACCCATTCGACCCGCGCATCGGCCGGCACCTTGCGGTGAAACTGCCCGCGCACCCGATAGCCTTGCAGAATCAGCTGATCGACGACATGTGCGCCCAGGTTGCCGGTCGCCCCCGTCACCAGGACGAGCGGCCTCGTGTCGTCGTTTGCCGCGGCAGGCCGCGTCAACGCCGCGATCCGTCGCGCGACCAGCTGCGATTTCAGATGGTCGGCGAGCCTGATCGCGAGCGCCATGATCACCATGGTCGGATTGGCATGCCCGCTCGTCGGGAAAACCGACGCGCCCGCGATATGGAGGCCGCGAACGTCGTGCACGCGGCAGTCCGCGTCGACGACGCTCGTTGCCGGGTCCTGTCCCATTCGCGTCGTGCCGGCGGTGTGCGCCATGTCGTGCAGCGCGATGGCCGACACGTCGCCCGCCGCGATTTCCGGCCGCAGCGCGAAGCCCCGGATGCCGGCGTCGCGAAGGTCGCCGTCGAGCAGGCGCGCGAACGTGACCACGGCCTGTTTCATCGCGCTTCCCGACTCCCACGTGACGCTCGCCACGGGCAATCCGAGCCGGTCGCATCGGCGCGACAGCGTCACGCGGTTCTCGCGCATCGGCGGCTGTTCGCAAATGACGTCGAGCGTCACCTTCTCGATTTTTCTGCCGGTGCCTTTCGCCACGTAGTCACGCGCGACGAAATTCGCATCGAGCCGGATGACCGCGTCGACGATCAGACGGCGCACGCGCCGCGGCAGGATCGAACTACCGAGTATCCGCCGCCCGACGAAACTCACGACCACGCCGGAGCGCTGCAACACGAGGATCAGATCGGCCAGCGGGCGTTCGCTTTGCCGCTTTGCCAGCCGTTTCAACGCGACCACCGGATCGTCGTTCGAGATGCGGGCGTTCGCATACGCCGCCATATTGGGCAGACGCTGTGCCTGCTGCACGTCGGGGCGGATCGCCAGCCCATGCGAATACATGAACGCGCGATAGTCCTGCTGCAACGAGAAGAATCCGAGCAACGCGGCGGCCGACGCCTGGCTGTCCGGCGAAAACTCGCCGATCGACATGCATGGGTGATCCGTCAGATAACGGCCGACGACGCCACGCGCATTCCCCAGCGCATTGCCGGCCTCATCCCGCGACAGGAGCAGCAGCCTGGCGTTTTCGATGGCGCCGGCCGCCAGCACCACATGGCTCGACAGCAACGTGCGGCGTCGCTTGCCCGACAGCGAAGACACGATCTCGACGCCCGTCACGCCGGTGCGGTCCGTCTGGATCGCGCGCACCGTCGCGTTGAACACGGTCGTCACGTCGCGATGCGATTCGCTTCTGAAGTCGGGCCCGAAACGCATCACGTCCGTCAGATTGCGATGAGAACGCGCAAGCTGCCAGAAGAACGACGACACATGCTTCATGCGCGCCATTTCGGCCGGCTCGCGCAATTTCGCTGCCGGCCAGAATGCGGGGCCGCCGAGGATCGGGCCGACATCGAGGTGCCGCGCGGCACGCTGAATGTATGGCGCGAGATCCGACGCGGTGATCGGCCATCCGGAGTCGGCGATCCACTCGCGCGCGGCAAAATCGAGCGCATCGAACGGCGCGACCTTTCCGGCCCATCCCGCGGTCGAGCCGCCGAGCACGCGACACCGGACGCCGAACTTCTGCGTTTGCGTGGTCCAGAATTTCAATTGAAACGCATGCGATGCGTGGCGGGACCGCTGCAGTTCGGCGTCTTGCAGCGATCCTTCGACGTCGACGTCGTTGAGCGCTTCGTGGTCGGCGGATTCTTCGAGTCCGCCGCTTTCCAGCAGCAGGATGTTCAGGCCCAGGCCGGACAGCTCGCGAACGATCGTCAGGCCCGCGGCGCCCCCACCGACGACGACGAGGTCGAACGATGCCGACAACGGATCGCCGGGCAACTCGTCTGCTTCGAAGTCAAAATATTGCGTCATCTCTCGATATCCGTGACTCGCTTCCACACCGGCAGGTTTGACGCAGCGGCACGAGCGGGATGCTGTCCAACAGGTTGTCCCGGTGCGGGAATGTCGGCGAGTACGGTGGCCGCGTTGCAATGCCGCATTGCCCCGTCGTCGCTCTGAAAATCCGACACGGCTTCGGCCGAAACGACAACATACCGACACCGCCGGAAAGCAGTGTGCTCCATCTCACATAAACGGCATCCACCGGAAGGTCGAAATGCCGGCCCGGCTACATGCATCACGGGATCTACATCGGCGACGGCAACGTGATTCACTACGCGGGATGGTCGCACCATCCGAGCGGCGGCCCGGTCGAAGTCGTCACCGTCGACGGCTTCCGCGCCGGCTTCGAGCTCACGGTCATTCGCCGCGCGCGCATGCTGTCCGACGGCACGGCAGCCGCGCGGCATCGCGCATCGGCGAAATGCGCGCACGCGTCGGGCTACCCGCACGTCAGCCTGCCTGCGCAACCAGTTCGGCATGAATCCGCTCGACATCGTCGCGCGTGCACAGCGCCGTGCCGGGATGCTCGACCGACGCAGCCGATGCGGCCAGCGCGTAGCGGCACGCATCGTCGAGCGGCACGCCGCGGGCCAGCGCCCAGACCATGCCGCCGACGAAACTGTCGCCGGCGCCGACCGTGCTGCGGACCGCGGCCGGCCTGCCGGGCAGGCGCAGCGTGCGATCGCGCGTGACGACCCATGCGCCGTGCGCACCCAGCGTCAACGCGACGATATCGGCCCGCCCCTGTTCCACGAGCTCACGCGCCTTCCGGCATGCCGCCGTCTCGTCGAGGGTTGCTCCGGCCAGCCCGCCCAGTTCGCCGAGACTGGGCTTCACGAGATAGACGCCGGCCTCGAGGGCCGCTTGCAGCGCACGGCCGGCCGCATCGACGACCACCCGGCTGCCCCTTGCCCGGGCTTCCCGGGCAAGCGTTGCATAAAGGTCTTCCGGCACGCCGGGCGGCAGGCTGCCGCTCAACACGAGATAGCGCGGCACCGGCTGCATCGCCTCGATGCGGGCCGCGCAGTCGCGCCACTCGGCCTCCGCGACCAGCGGCCCCGGCATCAGGAAACGGTATTCGCGCCCGGTCGAGGTCTCGGTCACGCAGACGTTCTCGCGCGTCTCGCCGGCGATCCGGATTCGCATGCCCGGCAGGTGCTCGGCCTCGAGCAGCAGCGTCAGGACGTCTCCGGTCGGCCCGCCGGCCAGGTACAGCGCGACGCAGTCGCCCCCGAGCCGGTGAATGGTCCGGGCGACGTTGATTCCACCGCCGCCCGGATCGCGCCGCGGCCGTGCGCAGCGCAGCTTGTGCGTGTCGACCATGTGCTCGACCGACGTCGCGACGTCGACGGCGGGATTCAATGTGACGGTGACGATATCGGTCATGGCGTGTGGCTCTCGGTCGACGGCAGGCGCGATCGGCCGGCTTGCGCGGCAGACGCCGGCACGGCGATTCCCGCTAACCAGTGCGTGCCGGCCGTGCCCTCACGTTACGGTCGATGCGGGTTGCAGCCTTGACGCCCGTCAAGCGATGCCGCCGCGTCGCCCGATTGCGCTCGATCAACGCCCCGTCCGGGCAGGCTCCTACAGTGAATCATCCGTCGTTGCCGGACCCCGCCATGGACGAGCAGCCGCTTTGCACCACTGTGTTCGCCGAACGCTATGCGCAGCCCGGCGAGACGTCGCACGCGGCGGTATTCCATCGCGTCGCCCGTGCGCTGTCGCTCGCCGAGCCGCCGGACCTGCGCGCGCAGTGCGAGCGTGCATTCTTCCGGAACCTGCGGCGCGGCGCGATCGGCGCGGGCCGCATCCTCGCGAACGCCGGCGCGGATACCGGCGGGACGATGATCAACTGCTTCGTCCATCCGCTCGCGGTGCCGGCCGGTGCAGCCGTGCCGGCCGTCGACGCGGCGCTCGCGCACGCGCTCGACGACGCACGGCTCACGTTGTCGATGGGCGGCGGAATCGGCTATGACTTCTCGCCGGTGCCGCCTGCGGACGCGTACGAGCGGCGCGCGTCATCCGAACGCGGCGCATGCGCCGCGATCGACCGCTTCGATGCGATGTGCCGGGCGCTGCCGTTCACCGGCCCGCGCCGGGGCGCGCAAATGGCCGTGCTGCGCTGCGACCATCCCGACCTCGCCGCATTCGTCGCGGCCAAGCGCGGCCGCGCGCGCTGGCCGACGTTCAATCTGTCGGTCGGCATCACGGACGCGTTCATGGAGGCGGTCGAGCGCGACCGGCCGTGGGCGCTCGTCCATCACGCGCCGCGCCGTTCCGGTTCCGCCACCGCGCCCCGGCAGCCGGATGGACGCTATCTTTACGCGACGCTTCCGGCACGCACGCTGTGGCGCGAGATCGTCAGCGCCGCACGCGACAGTGCCGAACCGGGGCTGCTGTTCCTCGACACGATCCTCGATACAAATCCGCTACGCGAGCACGAGCGGATCGACGCGACGAACCCGTGCGGCGAGCAGCCGCTGCCGCCGTACGGCAGCTGCGTGCTCGGGCCGATCGACCTGTCGCGGTTCGTTCTCCACCCGTTCGGCGTCGACGGCACACCGCACTTCGACTTCGCGACGCTCGCCGACGCGGTCCGTATCCAGGTGCGCATGCTCGACAACGTGCTCGATCTGACCGCGTGGCCGCTCGCCACGCACGAGCACGAAGCGCGGCGCACGCGCCGCATCGGGGTCGGCGTAACCGGGCTGGGCGACGCGCTGACGATGCTGAGGCTGCGCTACGACAGCGTCGAAGCCCGCGCGGTTGCGCGCGGGATCGTGCTGACGATGCGCGAGCATGCGTTTGCCGCGTCGGCCGCGCTTGCCGGCGAGCGCGGCGTGTTCCCGGCCTACGATCCGGCCGCGTACCTGAGCGGCCCCGCATACCGCATGCGCCTGCCGCTGAAGGTGCATCACGCGATCGCACGGCACGGGCTGCGCAACAGCCATCTGCTGTCGTTCGCGCCGGCCGGCAGCGTGAGCCTCGCGTTCTGCGACAACTGCTCGAACGGGATCGAGCCGGCCGTCGGCTGGACGCAGCGCCGCATGGTGCGCACCGCCGACGGCCGGGTCCGGCCGTTTCGTGTCGAGAATCACGCGTACCGGCTGTTTCGCGAACTACATGGCGACAGCGTCAAACTGCCGGACTATTTCGTCACGGCGGCGGATATCGCGCCGGCCGACCATGTCGCGATGCTTGCGGCGTTGCAGCCGTGCGTCGACGCCGGCATCTCGAAGACCGTGACGATGCCCGGCCAGTGTTCGCTTGCGCAGGTCGACGCGTTGCTCTTCCAGGCGTGGCGCGCCGGTCTCAAGGGCATCACGGTGTTCCGGCCCGATCCGCGGCTCGCGGCGGTCGTCACCGACGATGCGGCACAACCTTGCGACGGCGCCGTCTGCATCCGCTGTTGAACGACGCGATGGGCGCCAGCGGGCGCCCGGCGCGATGGCGTGCGATCGCGCTTTCAGGCGGAAGCGCCCGTGATCGCTTCCGTGTCGTCTTGCGCCGGCGCGGGCGTCTCGCCGGCATCGTCCGGCGGCGCGATGAGCGCCACCAGCATGTCGTGGTCGATCGATTCATGCTGCAGCAAGCTGCGCGCGATCCGCCCGAGCGCATCGCGGTGCTCGCCGAGCGTCGCCGCGACCCGCGCGTGGGCGTCCTCGAGCAGCGCGCGCACCTCTTCGTCGATCAGTTGCGCCGTGTGTTCGCTGCAGCGACCGTCGCCCGGCGTCCACACGCCCGGCGTCCCGCCCTGGAGCGCGCCGTCGTCGAGCGTCGCGAGGCCGACCTTTTCGCTCATCCCGTATTGCATGACCATGTGGCGCGCCAATGCGGTCGCCCGTTCGAGATCGTTCTGCGCGCCCGTCGACACGTCGCCGAACGCGATTTCCTCGGCCACCCTTCCGCCGAGCAACACGTCGAGCCGGTCGAGCAGTTCGCTTCGGCGCAGCACGTAGCGGTCCTCCGTCGGCACCTGCTGCGTGTAACCGAGCGCCGCGATCCCGCGCGGGATGATCGACACCTTCTTCACCGGGTCGCAGTGCGCGCGGCTTTGCGCCACCAGCGCGTGACCCGATTCGTGGTACGCGATGGTCCGCTTCTCCTGTTCGTTCATCACGCGGCTCTTGCGCTCCATGCCGGTCATCGCGCGATCGATGGCTTCGTCGAAATCCTCCATCCCGATCGCCGGCTTGCCGAGTTCGGCCGCATGCAGCGCGGCCTCGTTGACGACGTTCGCGAGATCGGCACCGACGAATCCCGGCGTCCGCTGCGCCAGCTCGGCCAGGTCCACGTCCGGCGCGAGCTTCACGCGCTTCGTATGCACGGCCAGGATCTGCTTGCGGCCGGTCAGGTCCGGCCGGTCGATCGCGATGTGCCGGTCGAACCGTCCGGGGCGCAAGAGCGCGGGATCCAGGATCTCCGGCCGGTTGGTCGCGGCCATGATGATGACGCCCGAATTGGCCTGAAAACCGTCCATCTCGACGAGCAGCTGGTTGAGCGTCTGCTCGCGTTCGTCGTTGCCCGACATCAGGCCGACGCCGCGCGCCTTGCCGAGCGCATCGAGCTCGTCGATGAACACGATGCACGGCGCGCACTGCTGGGCCTGCTCGAACAGGTCGCGCACGCGCGCCGCGCCGACGCCGACGAACATCTCGACGAACGCCGAGCCGCTGATCGTGAAGAACGGCACCGCGGCCTCGCCGGCGACCGCGCGGGCCAGCAGCGTCTTGCCGGTACCGGGCGCGCCGACGATCAGCACCCCCTTCGGAATCTTGCCGCCGAGTCGCTGATAACGTTCCGGATTGCGAAGAAATGCGACGATCTGCTGCAACTCGGCCTTCGCTTCGTCAATGCCCGCGATGTCGTCGAACGTGATGCCGGTTTCCTTCTGCATATACACGCGGGCCCGGCTCTTGCCCATGCCGCTCAGATCCCTCATGCCGCCCGGCCGCCGCATCATGAAACTCCAGATCGCGACGAAACCGATCAACGGCAACGCCCATGTCGCGAGCGTCCCGATCCAGCCCGTATCCGCCGCGCCGCGGTAGCGAATCCCCGCCGTCGTCAGCGACGGGACCAGGCTGTCGTCGCTCACGCGGTTCGTCGTGAAGCGCCACGGCGCGCCAGTCTTCTTCACCGCGGCCGCGTCGGAAGCAGGCAGCGCCGCGCCGGCTTCCGGCATGCGCAGCGTGCCCGAGATCGACGACGGGCCAATTTCCAGATCGTCGACGAGCCGTGCGTCCACCAGCCGGTGAAAGTCGCTGTACGAGATCGACGTCGTGGCCGGCTGATCCATCAGGAGCTGCACCGCGACCAGCGCCGCGAACGCAATCGGGATCAACAGCCCGGCGTAATCGAATGATTTTTTCATGGAGTAGGGTCCGCCCGGCCGGCAACCGTGCGCTCACGCATCGTCGCGCGTCCAGTGCGCCCGCAGCTCGGCCGGCCGGTATGCGAACGGTTCATGGCGGCTTCTCCTGGCAGTAGACGGCCTGTGCAAGCCGCTCAGGCAACGGTCAGCCGGTCGACGACCTCCCGGACGCCCCTCACCGATCCCGCCGCACCGCACGCGGCACGCCGTTCGGCCAGCGAGGCGACCGTGCCCGTCAACGTGACGATGCCGTCGGCCGCTTCGATCGAAATTCCCGCGGATTCGCGCTGCGCGCGACGCGCGAGCGCTTCGGCGATCCGGGTGCCGACGTCCGGCACCGTGCGGTCGGCACGCACCTGGATGCGGTTCGCCACGCCGACGACGCCGATCATCCGGCTCACCATGGCTTCCGCCGCGCGGCTCTGGAACGCATGATCGACCTCGCCGTCGAGCGTCACGCAGCCGTGATCGACCTCGACGCGGATCGCGTGATCGCGCAACGCCTCCTGCCAGCCGAGCGCGAACGTGATGGCGACCGCCAGTTCCTGGTCCGCGCAGGCGTTCTCGGGCGGGGTCACGCTCAGTTCGAGCACCAGTGCGCGCGCGTCCGCGACGTGCAGCGCCGTTTTCTGCGCCTCGAGCTTCTGTGCCCAGCTGTCGACCGTGCCGCGCAACGTCACGATCCGGTCGCGGACATCGACGTCGATCCGACGCGCGTCGACCGCCGGATTCCAGAACAGCGCCTGCTCGACGTCCTGCTTGAGTGCTGCATCGGACTTCATGTCGGTCTCCCGGCGGCCGGTGCCGGTCGCGAAGCTTGCGATCGGATGCGTGCCGCACTGCAGCCAGCATCGCGCACGGCGACGTCGGCGGCTTGACGAGGATCAATCAACGGCGTGCCGGCACGAGGCATGTCGACCGTGCCGCGGCCGATTTTGCCCGTTGATACAGATCAACGGCGCGTCCGCGCGCAACGCGATCATGACGACAGGCGGAGCGACAACCCCGCCCCGGGAGACCGTCATGATCCGCAAACAGTATCGAATCGTTCTGGCGACGCTCAGCGTGTTCATCGCGATTGCATCGCTGGTCGGCATCGTGCACGGGATGCTGTTCGACGAGCGGGTGTTCAGGTACGCGATCGTCACGCTGATCTCGAGCATCCTCGCGTTCGTCGTGCTGCTGAATCCCGGCGCGGGCGACCGCCCGTGACACGCGCGACACCGCCGCCCTCGCCACCATGAACGGCATCCTGAGACTCGCGTTCAAGCTGCTCGTCAACGACAGCGCGAAATTCACCGCGCTGACCGTCGGCATCACGTTCTCGGTACTGCTGATGATCGAGATGACGTCGCTGTTCGCCGGCATCCTGAACAAGTCGTCGGCGTCGGTCATCAATATCGGCGCGAAGGTCTGGGTGATGGACCCGGCCGTGAAGACGATCGCGAACAGCATCGGCATGCCCGACTACGTGCTCGATGCGGTGCGCAGCATCGACGGCGTCAAGTACGCGGTGCCGCTCTACTCCGGCGCCGCGCTCGTGAAGCTGCGCTCCGGCACCTACCAGGCCGTGACGGTGGTCGGCCTCGACGACGCGAGCCTGCTCGGCCGCCCGACGATGCTGCAGGGCCGCATCGAGGACATCTACGCGGAGAACGGCTTCATCGCGATCCAGGATCCCGAGTTTCCGAAGCTCGAGAATCCGGCCGTCGGCACCGATTTCGAGCTGAACGATCATCGCGGCGTGATCGTCGGCATCGCGAAGGTCGCCGCGAGCGGCCTGTTCGGCACACCGACGCTCTACACCACGTACGCCCGCGCGATCCGGTACATCCCGTCGCCGCGCTTCACGACGTCTTACATCCTCGTCGAGCCGAAGTCGGATGCGGACATCGCACACATCCAGGCAGTGGTGAATGCGCTCGGCTATCGCGCGTACACGCGCGACGAATTCATCGCGCAGATCTCGCGCTTCTACAAGTACGAGACCGGGCTCGGCACCAACATCATGCTGATGACGATCATCAGCTTCATCATCGGGCTGTCGATCTCGGGCCAGACGTTCTACGCGTTCATCCTCGAGAACCTGGACAAGTTCGGCGCGCTGAAGGCGATCGGCGCGAAGCGCCACGAGCTGGTCGCGATGATCCTGTTCCAGGCGACCTTCACCGCGCTGACGGGCTACGGCATCGGCGTCGGGCTGTGCGTGCTGATGATCAGTCTCGCGAAACTGCAGATTCCCGACTACGCGGCGCTCATCACGTTCGGCAACCTGTCCCTCGCGTTCGGCATGGTGGTCGTGATCGCGACGATCTCGAGCTATCTCGGCGTGCGGCGCGTGCTGCGCATCGAGCCGTTCGACATCTTCCGGGGATGACGATGGCCGGCATCGCGATCGACGCCCGCGGCGTCAGCAAATGGTTCGGCGAAGGCGATGCGCGCACGCAGGCATTGCGCGACGTGTCGATGCAGGCGAACTTCGGCGAGATGCTGCTGATCGTCGGGCCGTCCGGCAGCGGCAAGACGACGCTGCTCAGCGTGATCTCGGGCATCCTGCGCCCGGAATCCGGCTCGGTGGCGATCGACGGCGTCGACCTGTGGGCGCAGCCGAACGACGCGATCGCCGACTTCCGGCTGAACCGGATCGGCTTCGTGTTCCAGGACTATCACCTGTTCCCGCGGCTCACGACCGCGGAGAACGTCGCGATCCCGCTGATCCTGAAGCGCCGGCCGTGGGATGACGCGATGAAGGAGGCGCTCGTCTATCTCGACGTCGTCGGGCTCAAGAACCGCGCGCAACTGCCGCCCGTCAAGCTGTCCGGCGGCGAACAGCAGCGCGTCGCGATCGCGCGCGCGATCGTCAGCCAGCCCGACCTGCTGATCCTCGACGAGCCGACCGCGTCGCTCGACGGCGACACGGGCCGCATGATCATCGACTTCGTCAAGCACAAGGTGCTGAACGACACGCGCTGCATCGTGATCGTCACGCACGACGCGCGGATCTTCGAATACGCGGACCGCATCCTGCGCATGGAAGACGGCCAGCTCAACGGAATCGAGCGCGGAGGTGCGCGATGAAACACCGGCTCGTGTTCGTGGCGGCCCTGCTCGGCTTCCTGGCAAGCCTCGTGGCCGCCTGGGTTTACAGTCGTCAGGAACCGCCGCAGCCGCCGGTATTCAAGCCGGCCGCCAATCCGTACGCGCGCGGCGTCTATGCGAACGGGATCGTGGAGAGCGAGCAGCCGGCCGGCGCGAACGTGAACGTCTATCCGGACGTGTCGGGCGCGGTGACGCGCATTCTCGTGCACGACGGCGACCCGGTGAAGGCCGGCGACGCGCTGCTGGCGATCGACGACTCGGTGCAGCGCGCCACCGCCGCCCAGCTCGCGGCACAGGCGGACGCGGCAGACGCGCTGCTCGACGAACTGAAGGCGCAGCCGCGTCGCGAGGTGCTCGACGTGGCCAGCGCGCAGACGACGGCCGCGCAGGCGAGCCTGAAGCTCGCGCAGGATCAGTACGACAAGCAGCGGCACGCGTACGACATCGATCCGAAAGCCGTCAGCCGCGACGCGCTCGACACGGCCGCGAACGCGGTGCGCGTCGCGGCGGCCAACCTGGACGTCGTGACGCGGCAGTATCGTCTGACCAAAGCCGGCGCATGGCGCTACGACGTGCGCAACCAGGAAGCGCAGGCCATCGCGCTGCGGCGCGCGGCCGACGCGGCGGCCGCGCTGCTGGCCCGCTACACGCTGCGCGCGCCCGCCGACGGCACGGTCCTGGCGATGAATGCAGCCGTCGGGTCCTACCTGACCTCGCAGGGGCTGTACGACACCTACACGCAGGGCAACGCGCCCGTCGCGGTGCTCGGCACGCCGGTCGACCGCCTGCAGGTGCGCTGCTACATCGACGAAATCCTGATCCATCAGTTGCCCGACCTCCATGCGCTGAAGGCGCACATGTTCGTGCGCGGCACGTCGGTCGAGGCCGATCTCCAGTTCGTCCGCGTGCAGCCGTACGTCACGCCGAAGATCGAGCTGTCCGACCAGCGCACCGAGCGTGTCGACGTGCGCGTGCTGCCGGTCATTTTCCGTATCGTGCCGAACAGGAATGTGCGGCTGTTTCCCGGGCAGATCGTCGATGTGTACGTCGCAGGCAAATAACGGCATCCATCGCGCGCATGCGCCGCGCCGCCGGGCGGGTGCGCTGGTCATCGCCGCGCTGCTCGCGGGATGCACGGTCGGGCCGGACTTCGTCCCGCCGCCCGCGCCGCGCGTCGCCCGCTTCGTGCCGCCCGGCGATCCGCGCGCGGCGGCCGGCCCCTGGCGCGGCGACGGCCGGACGCAGGCATTGTCGGCGGATACGGCGCTCACGCGCGACTGGTGGACGCGCTTCGGCAGCCGCGCGATCGACGCGACCGTCGACGAAGCCCTGACCGGCAGCCCGACGCTCGATCTCGCCGAAGCGACGCTGCGGCGCAGCGAACACGCACTGCGGGCCGGCCAGGGCATCTTCTTCCCGCAGATGGATGCGCAGGCCGGCGCGGCGCGCCAGCGTGATGCGCCGCTGCGCACGGGCCAGGCATTGCCGGCATCGATCTTCAACCTGTTCACGCTGTCCGCGACGGTCAGCTATACGCTCGATCTGTGGGGCGGCGAACGGCGCCAGGTCGAAGCGCTGGCGGCCGGCGTCGATGCGCAGCGCCAGGCGCTGGCGGGCGCCTACCTGATGCTGACCGCCAACGTCGTCAACACGATGGTCGCGCGCGCCGCCTATCGCGACGAGACCGCGGCCACGCGCGAAATGATTACCCTGCTCGACGAGCAGATTCGTCTGACGCACGCGCAGGTGACGGCCGGCGCAGCGGCCTACGTCGCGGTGCTGACGCTGGAATCGCAGCGGGCGTCGCTCGAGGCGGCCCTGCCCGCGCTCGACCAGAAGCGCACGCAGGCCGACGACCTGCTTGCGCTATTGGCCGGCCGCTACCCGGTCGACTGGCAGACACCGGACCTGTCGCTCGATGGCATCGCGCTGCCCGCCAGCCTGCCCGATACGGCGCCGTCGTCGCTGGTGCGCCGCCGGCCCGACATCCTGCAGGCGCAAGCCCAGTTGCACGTGGCCGGCGCGCAGGTCGGCGTCGCGACGGCCGCGCTCTACCCGAACCTCACGCTGTCCGCATCGGGCGGATTCGACAGCATCGTCGCCGGCCAGCTGTTCGCGCCGGCCGGCCGCGCGTGGAGTGCCGGCGCCGGGCTGACCGCGCCGCTGTTTCACGGCGGCACGCTGCTGAACCAGCGGCGCGCCGCGCAAGATGCGTACGACGAAGCCGATGCGAGCTACCGGCAGGTCGTCCTGTCGGCGTTCTCGCAGGTAGCCGACACGTTGCGCGCGCTCGCCAACGACGCGACGGCGCTCGACGCGCAGGCCCGCGCGATGGCCGCCGCCCGCGATGCGCTGAAGCTGACGCAGGCCGGCTACGACGCGGGCATCGCGGGCTACGTCCAGTTGCTGGTCGCCGACGTGCAATACCATCAGGCGCGGATTGCGTGGCTGCAGGCCGTCGCGCAGCGCCTGCAGGACACGGTCGCGTTCTACGTCGCGCTCGGCGGCGGCTGGGGCGACGCGAGCTGACGTGCGAGCTGACGACCGGGCTGACGACCGGGCTGACGACCGGGCTGACGACCGGGCTGACAAACAGGCTGACAAATAGACTGACAAACGGGCCGACAAGCGCGCCGCGCGGGCATTCCGCCGCGTTCAGCCCGTTTGCGCGACGATGCCGGGCCGCTACCAGGGCGGCAGTTCCGCCCAGCCGAGCGGGCCGTAGACGGTGCCGCCGGCGGCCTCGATCTTCTCGACGAACGCGGCAAGCGTCGTCCCGGCCGGAACGGTCAGCGTCATCGCGTCGACGAAATCCTCGCTGCGCAGCCACGGCACCGCACCGCGGTTGATCTGCTGGACGCTCCATGCCTGCCCGTGCCGCCCGGCCTCGGGCGGCAACAGGCGCGGCGCATCGAACGCAACCCGGAGCAACTGCGCGCGCGAATCGCCGTACGGCGGTTTCGCGGCGTTCTGGTACGGCACGTCCGCCCAGCGCTCGCCGCATTGCTCGTCGAGCGGCAAGCAGGTAAACCACGCCCACGGCGAGCGGACGAAACACAGCCGGTAGAGCGGCCCGGCCCCATCCAGATTGGCGATCAACGTCATGATGAGTGCATCCCGAAAGGCCCGTGAAACCGATACGCATCGCGTGCGCGGCATGCGCGGATAACGGGGTCACGACACGACACCGCAGATACCGCAGGCGCGCACGCCATCACTATTCTGCCACCGCCGGGGCCGAAGGTTGATCGTCGTCAAGCCGTGTGCCCGTCCGCGCATCTTGCCCGGCGCGCAGGGATATCCCGCAATTCCTGATTTCGGTCAACCGCCGCGCGCGCATTCGGGATGTAATCGATTCACTGCTCCCTCGACTCCCGGTGAGGCGATCCATGAAACTGACTTTTCTCGGTGCGACCGAAACCGTGACCGGCTCGAAGTATCTGGTCGAGCATGGCGGCCGGCGCGTCCTTGTCGACTGCGGCCTGTTCCAGGGCACGAAGAACCTGCGGCTGCGCAACTGGCGTCCGCTGCCGCTCGCGCCCGACACGCTGGACGCGGTCGTGCTCACGCACGCGCATATCGATCACACCGGCTATCTCCCGTTGCTCGTGCGCGAAGGGTATCGCGGCCCGGTGTACTGCACGGCGGCCACGGCCGAGCTCTGCGACATCATGCTGCGCGACAGCGCGCGGCTGCAGGAAGAGGAAGCCGACTTCGCGAACCGGCACGGCTATTCGAAGCACCATCCCGCGCAGCCGCTTTACACGCTGGACGACGCGCAGCGCGCGCTGCACCTGCTGAAGCCCGTCGCGTTCGACGAATGCACCGCGCTGGGTGGCGGGCTGGCGTTTCGCCTGCTGCCGGCCGGGCACATTCTGGGCGCGGCGAGCGTCGTGATGCACTGGGATCACAAGGTGCTCGCGTTCTCCGGCGACCTCGGCCGCTATCACGACCCGATCCTGCAGCCGCCGCAGCCGCCCGCGCATGCGGATTACCTGGTGGTCGAATCGACGTACGGCGACCGCCTGCATCCGGTGTCGGATCCCGAGAACGAACTGGCCGCGCTGTTCGACAAGACCTTCGCGCGCGGCGGGGTCGTCGTGATGCCCTGCTTCACCGTCGGCCGCGCACAGGAAATCCTGCACTACATCGCGCGGCTGAAGGCATCCGGCCGCATGGCGCGCGTCCCGGTATTCCTCGACAGCCCGATGGCGACGGACGTGACCGAGATCTATCGCCACCATATCCTCGAACACCGGCTGACCGTGTCCGAAGCGAACGCGCTCGGCCACGCGGCGACGATGATCCGGTCGGTCGAGCAGTCGAAAGCGATCGCCGAACATCATGGCCCGATGGTCATCATCGCCGGCAGCGGGATGGCGACCGGCGGGCGCGTGCTGCATCACCTCAGCCGCTACGCGCCCGATGCGCGCAACACGGTCGCGCTGGTCGGCTATCAGGCCGCCGGCACGCGCGGGGCGGCGCTTGCCGCACACGAGCCGACGCTGAAAATTCACGGCGAGTACGTCCGCGTGCGCGCGCAGGTCGAATCGATCACGGCGCTGTCGGCCCATGCCGACTACGAAGAGATTCTCAAGTGGCTCGGCACGATGCAGTGCGCGCCCGTGCGGACCTTCATCACGCATGGCGAACCCGCCGCCGCGGATGCATTGCGCCGGCGTATTTCGGAGACCCTGCATTGGCCGTGCGAGGTGCCGACTTACGAGCAGTGCGTCGATCTGGACGCAGTCGAAGCCGGCGGCACGCAGGCGCCTGCCGCGCTGTCGTCCCGGCTGGCCTGACGACCCTGACGGACCTGGCGGCGCTGCCGGCGAAAACACAGGCCGCGCGTGACGACGGGCAGCAGACGATCCCGATTCCCGTCACGCGCGGCCGCGCAATCAGCCGACTTCGATGATCACCTTCAACGCATGGGTCTGCGCGGCGCGCCCGAACGTGTCGTACGCGCCTTCCACGTCGTCGAGCGAGAACCGGTGCGTGATCAGGCGCGTCGGATCGATGCGCCCGGCGCGCACGGTCTTCAGCAGCATCGGCGTGCTGACCGTGTCGACGAGCCGCGTCGTGATCGAGATGTTGCGATCCCACAGTTTTTCGAGGTGCAGGTCGGCCTTGACGCCATGTACGCCGACGTTCGCAACCACGCCGCCCGGTGCGACGAGCGACGTGCACATCTCGAACGTCGCCGGAATGCCGACCGCCTCGATCGCGCAATCCACGCCGACGCCGTCGGTCAGCTTCATCACTTCCGCCACCGGGTCGCCGTCGCGGCCGTCGAAGCAGTCGGTGGCGCCGAAGTGCCGGGCGATCTCGAGCCGGTTGCTGTCCGGGTCGATCATGATGATCCGCGCGGGCGAGTAGAACTGCGCGGTCAGCAACGCGGCCAGCCCGATCGGCCCCGCTCCGACGATCGCGACCGAGCACCCCGGCTGCACCTTGCCGTTCAGCACGCCGCATTCGAATCCGGTCGGCAGGATGTCGGACAGCATCACGAGCGCGTCCTCGTCCGCGTCTGGCGGAATCCGATACAGGCTGGTCTGCGCATGCGGGATGCGCACGTACTCGGCTTGCGTGCCGTCGATCCGGTTGCCGAGAATCCAGCCGCCGGTCGTGCAATGCGAATACAGCCCGCGGCGGCAGTACTCGCAGCGGCCGCACGACGAAATGCACGAAATCAGCACGGGATCGCCCGGCTTCAGCGAGTCGACCGCGGCGCCGACCTGCTCGACGATGCCCACGCCTTCATGGCCGAGAATGCGGCCGGGTTCGCACGTCGGCACGTCGCCCTTGAGGATGTGCAGGTCGGTGCCGCAGATCGTCGTGCGCGTCACCCTGACGATCGCGTCGGTGGGCGACTGCAGTTCCGGTTTGGGCCGCTGTTCGAGCGCCTTGCGCCCGGGGCCGTGGTAAACGAGTGCTTTCATCGCTGCTCCTCCATCGAAAGGATGGCCTGTTGGTTGGTCAACGCCGGCGCATGCCGAGCCTGCACCAGCAATGCTGCGAGCGCGCAGGACGCGACCCGGACGGCAACGCCGTCGGCGCGGCTCGTCAACACGATCGGCACGCGCGCCCCCACGACGATACCCGCGTTCGCGGCACCGCCCAGGTATTCGAGTTGCTTCGCGAGCATGTTGCCCGCTTCGATATCGGGAACGACCAGGATGTCGGCGCGGCCGGCCACCGGCGAATCGATCCCCTTGTCGCGCGCGGCCCGCTGCGATATCGCGTTGTCGAACGCGAGCGGGCCGTCGACGACCGCCCCGGTGAGCTGCGCGCGCTCGGCCATCTTCGCGAGGGCCGCCGCGTCGAGCGTCGAACGCATCGCCGGATTGACCGTCTCGACCGCGCACAGCACCGCCACGCGCGGGCAGCCAACGCCCAGCGCATGCGCGACGTCGATCGCGTTCTGCGTGATGGCCGCCTTCTGCGCAAGATCCGGCGCGATGTTCACGGCCGCGTCGGTCAGGATGAACGGCCGCGGATACGCCGGCGACTCGATCAGGAAACAGTGGGACATGCGCTTGTCCGTGCGCAGGCCCGATCCGGCGGCGACGACCGCGCCCATCAGCTCGTCCGTATGCAGGCTGCCCTTCATCAGCGCGCCGGCGCGGCCGGACGCCGCGAGCGCCACCGCGCGCGCCGCCGCCGCGTGACTGTGCGGCACGTCGTCGATCGTCCACTTCGCCAGATCGACGCCCGCCTCACCCGCCACGCGCAGCACCTTCGCGCGCGGCGCGACGATCAGCGGCTCGATCGATGCGCCCAGCGGCGACGCGGCGATGGCGGCCAGCGCGACGAGGCTGGCCGCATCGCACGGATGCACGACGGCGACGGTGAGCGGCGGCGCGCTGCGTGCACGCGCGATCAGCTCGGGCGGTGTGCCGTCCGCCCGCGGCAACAGCCCGGGCAGCCGCGCGCCGTCCGGCGTATCTCGATGCAGGTCGCCGTTCATGTTTCGAGCACGTAGGTGCCGGGCGCCGCGCCGAAACCGGCGGCCGGCACACGGGCCGGCACGTCGCCCGACGAATGCGCGTGCAACCAGTCGCGCCAGCAGGTCCACCACGATCCGTCGACCACGGGCGTGTCGCTCACGAAGTCATGCCGGCTCCGGTAAGGCGCGCCGGGCTCGCGCGTCGCGCAGCGATAGTGGCGTCCCGGATGCCCGGGTTCGGACACGATGCCGGCATTGTGGCCGCCGGACGTCAGCACGAACGTCAGCGCGTGGTGCGTGAGCAGATGGAGCTTGTAGACGGAACGCCAGGGCGACACGTGATCGCGCTCGGTGCCGACCACGAACGTCGGCACGTCGATATCCGACAGCGCGACCGGCCGCCCGTCGACGCAATAGCGGCCCGCCGCGAGATCGTTGTCGAGAAAGAGCCGCGTCAGGTACTCCGTATGCATCCGGTACGGCATGCGCGTGGTGTCCGCATTCCACGACATCAGGTCGTTCGGCTTCGTGCGCTTGCCGAGCAGGTATTCGCTCATCATCCGCGACCAGATCAGGTCGCGCGCGTTCAGCAGTTCGAATGCGGCGGACATCTGCGCGCCGTCCAGGTAGCCCTGCCGCCACATCAGCGCATCGAGCGCGGACAGTTCGCTGGCGTCGATGAAGAGACCCAGTTCGCCGGGTTCGCTGAAATCGGTCTGGGCGGCCAGCAGCGTGACGGAGCGCAATGCGTCGTGCTGGCGGCCGTCGCGCGCGAGCGCCGCCGCGCCGATCGCCAGCAGCGTGCCGCCGAGGCAATAGCCGACCGCATGAACGGCTTCGCCGCAGATCGACCGGGCCGCGTCGAGCGCCGCCATGCAGCCGTCACGCAGATAATCGTCGAGGCCGAGCGCGCGCGCCTCCGCGCCCGGATTGCGCCACGACACGGCAAACACCGTGTAGCCGGCATCGACCAGGAAGCGGATCAGCGAATCGTGCGGCTGCAGATCCAGGATGTAGTACTTCATGATCCACGACGGCACGATCAGGATCGGCTCGCGTGCCACGTCGGCCGTCGTCGGATCGTATTGCAGCAGCTCGCACAACGCGTTGCGCCATACGACGCGGCCCGGCGTGATCGCCACGTCGCGCCCCGGCAGATAGGTGCGCGCATCGCGGGCCCGCGCGCCGTTCGCGCGCTCGAGCCACGCGGTCGCATCGTCCTGCCAGTGCCGCAAGCCCGCCGCGAGATTCGCGCCGCCGCTGCGCATCGTCGCGTCGAGCACGACCGGGTTGGTCGCCAGGAAATTGCCCGGCGAGCATGCGTCGAGCCACTGTCGCGCGGCGAATCCGACCAGTTCCTCGTGGTGCCGTTCGACACCCGGCACGCCGCGCGTCGCGTCGCGCCACCAGCGCTGGATCGACAGGAAGCCGTCGCGATACGCTCGATACGGCCATCCGGCCCAAACGGGCGCGGCGAAGCGCGGATCGGCCTGTCCCGCGTGCACGGCCAGGCCGCTCGTGTCCGCGGCGCCGGCCTCGCCGTCGCCCTGGTTTGCCGCCGGTACAAAAGCAGCCAGCCACGCCTGCGTCGCGAGCTCGAAGCATTTTCCCGGCGACACCGCCAGATGCGCGCCCCAGTCGAGCATGGCCAGTGCAAGCGATACGGGTGACAGCCCGAAGGTCATCGCGGCTACGTTCGCGTGCGCCGCGCGGTTCCATTGCTCGGCGGGTGTCGTATCGGCTTGCGCACATTCGATCGCGCCCGACGCCGGTTCTCCGGTATCCGGCAGCCGTATCGATTCGCGCCCGACCGGCGCGCGCATGGCAGGTGCGTTCATCTCATGTGCATCCCGCCGTTGACGTCGAATTCCGCACCGGTCGCGAAAGCCCCCGCGTCGGAGCACAGAAACGCGACGAGCGCGGCGATTTCGTCGGGATCGCCCAGCCGGCCGACCGGAATCTGCGGCAGGATCTTCGTATCGAGCACCGTCTTCGGCACCGACTCGAGCATCGCGGTGGCCAGGTAGCCGGGCGCGACCGTGTTGACCGTCACGCCGTGGCGCGCGAGTTCGAGCGCCAGCACCTTCGTGAAGCCATGGATGCCGGCTTTCGCCGCCGCATAGTTCGCCTGCCCGTATGCGCCGCGCGAACCGTTCACCGAGCCGATGTTCACGATCCGCCCGAAGCCGGCTTCGATCATTCCCGGCACGAACGGCTTCGTCATGTTGAACATGCCGTCGAGATTGGTGCGCAATACCGCATCCCACATGCTCTTGGTCATCTTCACGAAGGTGGCGTCGTGCGTGATGCCGGCATTGTTGACGAGCACGTCGACGCGCCCGAACTCGGCCAGCACGCGCGCCGCGCAATGCTCGCACGAATCGAAGTCGGCAACGTCGACCTCGAACGCATGGAAGGTCCGCCCCGCCTCGCGTTCGCGCGTGAGCCACGTCGCGACGTGGTCGTTGCGTTCCGTATGCGACACCGCCACCGTCATGCCGGCATCGTGCAGGCGGCGGCTGATCGCGGCGCCGAGCCCGCCCATTCCGCCGGTGACGAACGCGACACGCTCAGCGCACATGATCGCTCTCCCGTACGCCGGCGATGCCGTTCAAGGGCCGGGCGGAAACCGGCGATGCGTCATGCGCGCCGGCCGCGTCCTCGATCCCGCGCTCCAGTGCCGCCATCCACTCGGCCCACGGCATGCTGGCCTCGTTGACCACGGCCAGTCGTCCCAGATCGGGCAGCCAGTCGGTCTGATAACGCGACAGCGCACCCGCGCCGTATTCGCGCAACCAGCTACGCCACGTGCCGGCGCTCTCGTATTGCGCCCGCATGCACATCTCGGTGGCATCCTGCCAGATCGCGAGGCTCGCGATCGCATGGTCGCGCATCACCTGCTGCGTTGCCTCGCCGAAGGCCGTCCACGCTTGCGTTTGCGCAAGCGACTGCTGCAGCCGGCGCACCGTGTCGCGGTCCTGCTCGATGCGCCGCCCGGCCAGTGCATGCCATTCATGCTGCCAGTCGCGGTTCAGCGCGACCATGCGCAACGCGAGATCGCAGCCCGCGCGGCAAACGTCGTTCGGTGTCGTCAAAGCGTACGTGCTCATCGGCTTCCCTCTTTCGATCCGGTCAATGGGTTGACATCCCGCGTCGTGCCGCATGCCCCGCATCGGCATCGCGACCGTTTCACTGTGCGGCCACGGCGCACGCGGGCCGTTGATCTGGGTCAAGCGCGCGGAAAGCCTGCTTCGTAGACTGGATTGCACTGGCGGATCACCCGTCGATGGAGCGATTCCGATGAGCTACAAAAGCATGGTCGTGCACCTCGATACGAGCGCCCGCGCGCATTCGCGACTCGAGTTCGCGTTGCGTCTCGCCCGGCGCTTCGGTGCCCATCTGACGGGCCTCTTCGCGGTCTACACGCCGGAACCGAATTCGTTCTACGTGATGGCCGGGTCCGCCGATTATTTCCGCGCGCACCGCGAACAGCGCGACGAACGGATGGCCGCGCTGGAACGCCTGTTCCATGCGGAAACCACTCGCGCGAAAGTGCCCGCCACGTGGGTTCACGCGGACGAGCGCGCCAATGCGGCCGTGCTGCGCGCCGCACGTCTTGCCGACCTGGTGATCGCCGGGCAAAGCGACCCGAACGATCCCGAGACCTATATCGACGACCAGTTTCCGGAGAGCCTCGTGTTGTCCGCCGGCCGCCCGGTGCTGTTCCTGCCGTACACGGGGGAATTCCCGTCGGTCGGCGAACGGGTGTTCGTCGCGTGGGACGGCAGCCGGGAGGCCACGCGCGCCGCGCACGATGCGATTCCCTTTCTCGAACATGCGAAGCGCACGACGGTCGCCGCCGTGGTCGACGGCGATTCGCAAGCGGCGACCCTGCGCATTCCGGCCGCCGATGCCGCGTTGATGCTGGCGCGCCATGCACACGACGTGGCCGTGCTCGACATCGATACCGGCACCGGCCCGGCGGTCGGCGACACGTTGCTGTCACGCGCCTATGAAACGGGTTCCGACCTGCTCGTGATGGGCGCCTACGGCCATCCGCGCTGGCGCGAGCTGGTGATGGGCGGCGCCACGCGCACGGTGCTGGCGTCGATGACGATGCCGGTGCTGATGTCGCACTGAGCCGGCCGATGCGTACGCTCGCGCTCCTCGTCGTCAACGCCGGTTCGTCGAGCGTCAAGTTCGCGGTCTTCGCGTACCCGCCGCACGGCGATCCCGAGCGGCGGCCGCTGCACGAAGGCGAAGCGGTCGAGACCGGCAACGGCGTGACGATCCGCTTCGATGCGGAACCGGACGGCGTGCTGCCGAGGGTTGCCGGCGATCCGTACCGTGCCGTGCTCGCACGGATCGCGACGTGGATCCGCGAGCAGTTGCCGCACATCGCGCTGGGCGCGATCGCGCATCGCGTCGTGCACGGCGGCGCGCGGTACGTGGAACCGGTGGTCGTCGACGATGCCGTGCTGGATGCGCTGCGCACGTTGACGCCGCTGGCGCCGCTGCATCAGCCGCACAGCCTGGACGCGATCGACGCGCTGCGCGACGCGTTCCCCGACGTCCCGCAAATCGCCGTGTTCGACACGGCGTTTCATCGCACGCTGCCGCGTGTCGAGCAACTGCTGCCGTTGCCGCATGCCTGGTTCGACCGGGGCGTGCGTCGCTACGGGTTCCATGGCCTGTCGTACGAATACCTCGCCGTCGCGCTCGACGAGTCGTTCGGCGCACGCGCGCACGGCCGCGTGATCGCCGCGCACCTCGGCAGCGGCGCGAGCCTGTGCGCGCTGCGCGAGCGCCGCAGCGTCGCGACGACGATGGGCTTCTCGGCACTCGACGGATTGATGATGAGCACGCGCTGCGGGACGCTCGATCCCGGCGTCGTCCTGCACCTGCTCGAGGCCGGGCAATTGTCGGGCGACGCACTCGGGCACCTGCTCTATCACGAGTCGGGGCTCAAGGGCGTCTCCGGTGCGTCGGGCGATCCGCGTGTCCTGCTCGCGTGCGAAGCGGCCGGCGACGCGCAGGCCCGCGATGCGCTCGCACTGTACGTCCATCGCATCGTGCGCGAAGCGGGTGCGCTTGCCGCGCTGCTCGGCGGCCTCGACATGCTGGTCTTCACGGCCGGCATCGGCGAACACTCGGCGCCATTGCGCGAGCGGATCTGCGCGTCGCTCGGCTGGCTCGGCATCGCGCTCGACCCGGGCGCGAATGCCGCTCATGCGCACGTCGTGTCGTCCGCGTCGAGCGCGGTCACGGTGGTCGTCGAACCGACCAACGAAGCATGGGTCGCGGCGCGCGCCGCGGTACGCGTGCTTCGCGGCAATCGGGACGCTTGATCCAGATCAGCGCGGGCGGCGCGCATGCGCCGAAGATGATTCCATCGCCATCCGTTCAAGGGAAACGCCATGTACTCGAACATTCTGGTTGCGCTCGACGGCAGCGATACGTCGTCCCGCGCACTCGACGCCGCGCTGAACCTCGCGTCGGAGACGGGTGCGCGGCTGACCCCCGTCTATGTCGTCGATTTCCTGGTGCCGGCCTACGACACGTACGGCTACGATCCGTCGATCCTGATCGATGCATTCCGGGAGGAGGGGCTGCGCGTCACGGAGGACGCCGCGAAACGCATGAAGGCACACGGCGTGACCGGCACGCCGCAGATCTCCAATGTCGCGCCGGCGGGCGAAGACATTGCGCAACGGATCGTCAGTCTCGCCGCCGAGATCGAGGCCGACCTGATCGTGATGGGCACGCACGGCCGGCGCGGTTTTCGTCGCCTCGTCCTCGGCAGCGTGGCCGAACGCGTGCTGCGCCATGCCACGCGCCCGGTCCTGATGATTCCGGCGGGTTGTGCGTCGACGGCATCCGCCGGAACCCCTGCCGCATCGACCGAAAAGGAACCGTCATGAGCTACAAGACCCTGCTCGTCCATCTCGACGACAGCGCGCGCTGCGCGACGCGCGTCGAGCTCGCGCTCGAACTCGCGGGACGCTGGAACGCGCATCTGACCGGCCTCTACGTGGTCTGCCAGGATCTGTTCGAACCGTTGCGACGCCCTGACGAACCGCTGAAGCTGGCCGTCTACGAACGCCTGTGCGACCAGCGGCGCCAGGAAGCCGAGGAGCGGTTCCTGGCGGCCGCCGAGCGCGCGGGACGCAACAACGTCGAGTGGCAGGCGCCGACCGGCGACGCGACGGCCGCCGCGATCCTGCATGCGCGCCACGCCGACCTGCTGGTGCTCGGCCAGGAGGATCCGGACGACCGCATGACCTACGTGGCCCGCCATTTCGTCGAGGACGTCGTGATGGGCAGCGGACGGCCGGCGCTCGTCGTGCCCTACGCGGGCGACGTGCGAACGCTCGGCGAGAACGTGCTGATCGGCTGGGACGGCGGACGCGAAGCCGCTCGCGCGATGGCCGACGCACTGCCGCTGCTCGCCCGCGCGCGCTTCGTCAACGTCGAGACGGTCACCCACGGGCATCCCGATCCGGACAGGACGCCGGCGGGCGTCGACGTCGCCGCGTATCTCGAACGGCACGGCATTCGCGCGTCGTTCTCCGCCACGCCGCGCGATCGGTCGGTGAGCGTGGGCGCGACGCTGCTGAACCGGGTGACCGACCTGCATGCGGATCTGCTGGTGATGGGGCTGTACAGTCATGCCCGCATGCACGAACGCGTGCTGGGCGGTGCCACGCGCACGATCCTCGAGACGATGACGGTACCGGTCCTGCTGTCTCACTGAGTGAGCGCGTGAAAGCGGGTAGCCGCATCCGGCTGCCCGCCTCCCGTCACGACCGTCACAACACGCCGGCGCACGCGCCCGGCCCCTCCCGTACGACCAGCACCGGCCGGTCCGCGATGCGCACCAGCGATTCGGCGACGCTGCCGAGCACCGCCCGGCGCACGCCGCGACGGCCATGCGTGCCCATCACGATCAGGTCCGCGTCGCATTCGGCGGCGGCGCGCGCCAGCACCTCCGCAACGTCCTCGCCATACGCGTCGATCGTTTGCGCGATGCCGCGCACGCCGGACAGCTGAAACGCCGTTTCCGCGTCCGAGACCGCGATCGCGGCCTTGTCCGCGTCCAGTCCGCCCGGCGCGTACTGGTCGATATAGCCGCTGTCCACATCGGCCAGCCGCAGCGCGTCCGATACCACGCACATGGCGATGACCAGGCTGCCCGCATCGCGGGCGAGCGAAATCGCCTCGTCGAGCGCGAGCCGCGCACTGCGGCTGCCATCGAGTGCCGCGAAGATCCTTTGGTACATGACGCCTCCCTGCTGTCGTCCGGGTTCGATCGGCCGGTCCAGCCAGTCTGCTCCCCGCGGGCACCTTTCCGTTGATGCCGGTCAAGCGCGCGACGCGCCGCCCGTCCGCACCGGTCCCGATTGGCGAACGCCGGCAAAGCGGGCACAATTTCGGGCGACATCGCAGTTCCGGCCTGCCCCGCTTTTCGTGCCCCGCGCCCGGCCCGCCGCCAGCCAGCCGCCGGCGCAATCCGTCAGGATGAACGGCAATGACAGTGAATGCGCCCCCCTTCAAGGCCGGGCCGGTTCCGCACCGGACGCGCCCCGCCCGCCATGCAGCCGCGGCCGCGCTGCTGACGCTGGCGCTGGGTCTGGCCGCAACGTTTGCGGCGTCCCGGTCGCTGCAGAACGCGGCCCGGCAAGCCGCCCAGGCCCGGTTCGAGCAAACCGCGACGCTCGCGACCGCCGACCTCAGGCGCAGCCTCCTCGGCGCGGCCGCCATCTTGCGCGGCGCGCGCGGCTTCGCGTCGGCACTGGCCGCGCCGCAATCCGGCGCGGCGTGGCGCGGCTATCTCGCCAGTCTCGATCTGGACGGATTGCAATCCCCAGTCCGCAGCCTCGGAAGAATCGAACCGGGCGCCGCCATCGGCGATCTGTCGACCCGGCAGGCACTGCGGCGCGCGGCGGAAACCGGCAAGGTCGCGCTGGCCGCGAACGCGCTCCAGGACGGCACCGATGCGGCGCTCGCCCGGACGGCACTGACGCTGTACTTGCCGATTGATGCGAACGCCGAAGACGGGCCGTTGTCCGGGCCCCGGCACGCGAGCGCGACCGGATACGTCTATGCGTCGCTGAATCCCGATCGTCTCGTCGATGCGTCCGTGCTCGGCCGGCTTCACATGGAAATCGTCGCCGACGATCCGGCGGCGCCCGTGTATTCCGGCGGCTTCGGCGGCGGCGATGACGCCGACGTCCGCGATACGTTCAGGCGAACCGACTCGCTGACGTTCGGCGGCACGCCGCTCACGCTGCGCTACGGCGCACCGCGCGCCGCCCTGTCCGGCGCCGCGACGGCCGTGCTGCCGGCCGGCATCGCGCTGTCGCTGACGCTGGCCGCGCTCGTGCTGCAGATCACCGCGAAGCGCGCGCGCGCCGGTACGACACACGCCAACGACAACCCGCCCGGCGATGACCGGATGATGGCCATCATCCGGTCGTCGATGGAGGCCATCATGACCGTCGACGAACGCCAGACGATCGTGATCTTCAATCCGGCCGCCGAACGCGTGTTCGGCGTCTCGGCGATGGATGCGATCGGTGCGCCGCTCGCCCGCTTCATCCCCGAGCGCTTCCGCGCCGCGCATGCGGCGCACGTCGAGCAATTCGGCGTGACCGGCGTGTCGGAGCGGCAGATGGGGCGGCAACGCGTGCTGTTCGGCTTGCGCGGCGACGGCACCGAGTTTCCGATCGAGGCGTCGATCTCGCAGATCCGCGACGGCGCCGGCAAGCTGTATACGGTCATGCTGCGCGACGTCACCGAGCGGGTGCGCGCCGAAAACGCGCTCAAGCAGTCGCGCGAGGAGCTGCGCGAGCTGTCCGCCAACCTGCAGAACGTGCGGGAGGAAGAGAAAACGCGCATCGCCCGCGAGCTGCACGACGATCTCGGCCAGCAGCTCACCGCGCTCAAGATGGATCTCTCCGCCGTCGAGCTGGGGCTCGCGGGCGGCGTCGTCCCCAACACCGGCGTGCGCGAGCAGTTGGGCGGCATGCATCGCCTGATCGATTCGACCGTCGCGTCGGTCCGGCGCATCGCGGCCGATCTGCGGCCCGTGATGCTCGACGACCTGGGCCTCGTCCCGGCGATCGAATGGCTGGCGAACGATTTCACGCGCCGTTACCGGATCACGGTCGAGCGCGACCTCGCCCCCGTCGATGCCGCGCTCACCAGCGCCGGCGCAACCACGCTGTTCCGCATCGTGCAGGAGGCGCTGACCAACGTCGCGCGGCACGCGGACGCGACGAACGTGAAGCTCGCGCTGAAAATCGAAGACGGCTACTGCATGCTGCGCATCGCCGACAACGGTCACGGCGTGCCCGCCCCCCGCCGCGACGCGCACGATCGGCCGTCGTTCGGCCTGATCGGCATCCGCGAGCGCGCGCACATGCTCGACGGGACGGTGACGATCGACAACCGGCCGGGAGCGGGATTCACGATCACCGTGGCGCTGCCGCTTCACGCCATCCAGCAAGGAGACGTGCTGTCATGATCAGGGTACTCATCGCCGACGACCACGCCCTCGTCAGGGACGGCCTGCGGCACATCCTGCAGAACGCAAGCGGTTTCGACGTCGTCGGCGAAGCGCAGGACAGCGCGTCGACGATCGCGCTCGTGCGCGGCAAGGACGCGAACGTGCTCGTGCTCGACCTGTCGATGCCCGGCCGAAACGGCGTCGAGCTCATCAAGCAGATCAAGGACGAGAAGCCCGCCTTGCAGATCCTCGTGCTGACGATGCATGCCGAACAGCAATATGCGGTGCGCGCGTTCCGCGCGGGCGCGTCCGGCTACATGACCAAGGAAAGCGCCAGCGCCGAACTGGTCGCCGCGCTGACCAAGATCGCGGCCGGCGGCGTCTATGTCAGCCTGACGATGGCCGAGCAATTCGCGCAGAGCCTGAACGAGCCGACCGATCTCCTGCCGCACCAGCGCCTGTCCGACCGCGAGTTCGACGTCTTCCGCCGCGTGACGTCCGGCGAGCCGATTTCCGAAATCGCGCAGGCGCTCTGCGTCAGCGTCAAGACCGTCAGCACGTACAAGACGCGGATCCTCGAGAAGATGCAGATGCCGAACGACACGGCGCTCGTGCGCTACGCGATGCGCCACAAGCTGTTCGACGACCCGGACGAGCTCTGACGGCGGCAAGGCCGCCGGCTGCCGTCGCGTTGCCGCGGCATGCGCTCCCCGCCCGCAACACGCGCGACAAGACGCCGCACCGCTGTAGGAATCGGCCTACAGCGCTTCCACCTCACCTACCGCATCTTCAATTCCGGCTGATTTTCTTGACGCCGCGCAACGTCCATACTGCACCTCAAGAAAAACAACCCAGCGTGCCTCCCGGAGCAAAGGCAGCATCACCGTCGAGACCTGTGTACCGGTTTCTCGGCCCGCCCGGTGCGGCGCTTCCATCAGGAAGGCGGCAACAGCCAGGGCCGCCGGTACAACGGCCAGCGCGATCCCGTCTGACGGCGATTCGCCGCTGCCGCCACGAATTGGAGCCGATCATGCAGAGCAATGCCGATGTCTCGACGACCATGCCGTTACGCCCGTTCATCCCGCTGCATTCCGTCGCGCCGGTGGACCAGCCGAAGCGCGCCGCGTCCCGCTGTTCGACGTGCGCACTACGCAGCGTGTGCATGCCGTCCGATCTTTCTCCTGACGATTTCGCGCGCGTCGACGCGATGATCTGCACGACGCGCCACGTCAGGCGCGGCGAAACGCTGTTTCGCGCGGGCGACACGTTCAACAGCATCTATGCGGTGAGAACCGGGTCGTTCAAGACCATCGTGATGCATCGCGACGGCGACGAGCAGATCACCGGCTTCCAGATCGTCGGCGAGTCGCTCGGGCTCGACGGCGTGTACACCGGACGCCACAACGGCGACGCCATCGCACTCGAGGACAGCACGGTCTGCATCATCCCGTTCGGCCAGCTCGAGCAGATGTGCCGCGAAGTGCGGCCGATGCAGCACCACGTGTATCAGATGATGGGCGGCGAAATCGTGCGCGAATCCTCCCAGATGCTGCTGCTCGGCACGATGACGGCCGAGCAGCGCGTGGCCGCGTTCCTGCTGAATCTTTCCGCGCGCTTCAAGGCGCGCGGTTACTCGGCCGCCGAATTCGTGCTGCGGATGACGCGCGACGAGATCGGCGAATATCTCGGGATGAAGCTCGAAACGGTCAGCCGCATGTTGTCGAAGTTCCAGCACAAGGGGCTCGTCGCGGCGCAAGGCAAGCAGATCCGGATCGTCGATCCGGACGGCCTCCGGCAGATCTGAGCGCGCCGCCGATGCGGCGCGCGGATCAACCGCGCGTGTCCAGCACGGCGGCGCCCGACACGCGCCCGCCGCGCAAATCGTCGAGTGCGCGGTTCGCATCGGTCAGCGCATAGCGCACCGTCTCGACCCGCAGCGGCATCGCGGCGGCGATCCGCATGAATTCGACGGCATCCGCACGCGTCAGGTTGGCCACCGACGCGATGCGGCGCTCGCCCCATAGCCATGCGTACGGAAAGCCCGGGATGTCGCTCATGTGAATGCCGCCGCACACGACGATCCCGCCTTTGTCGACCGCACGGAGTGCGGCCGGCACCAGGGCGCCCACCGGCGCGAAGATCAGCGCGGCGTCGAGGGGCTCGGGCGGCGCTTCGTCGCTGCCGCCGGCCCATGCCGCGCCCAGCGACAGCGCGAACTGCTGCGCCACCGTATCGCCAGGCCTGGTCAGCGCAAACACCTTGCGTCCCTCGCCATGCGCGACCTGCGCGACGAGATGGGCCGCCGCGCCGAAACCATAGATGCCGATGCGGCGAGCGTCGCCCGCCATCCGCAAGGTGCGATAGCCGATCAGCCCGGCGCACAGCAGCGGCGCGGCTTCCGGATCGGCATAACGCCGCGGCAGATGCACGCAATACCGATGATCGGCAACGGCGCACTCGGCATAGCCGCCGTCGACCGTATAGCCGGTGAATCGCGGGTCGTCGCACAGATTCTCGCGACCGGACATGCAATACGCGCACTGCCCGCACGTCGCGCCCAGCCACGGAACGCCCACCCGGTCGCCAACCGCGAAGCCCGTCACGCCTTCGCCCAGCCGGCGCACCGTGCCGACGATTTCGTGTCCGGGAATCAGCGGCAGCTTCGGGTGCGCGAGCTCGCCGTCGACGACGTGGAGATCGGTCCGGCATACGCCGCATGCGTGTACGTCGATCAGTAGCTGCCCCGCCGCGGGCGACGGGGCCGGCACGTGCGCTTCGCGCAGGTGCGGTGTCGTGCCGTCAAACATCATCGCAAGCATGTTCGCCTCCTCGCGCGATCGTCGCCGCACGCCGTGCCTTCCAAGGCTAGTCGTTGCGCGTCGCGCGCGCACCACGGCGTGCCGGACGCTTGATGTGGGTCAACGGCCGCCGGACGGTTGCTGACACGATGAAGTGGTGCGACGCCGCCAGCGCGGCGACCTGGAGACGATCCAAATGATAGCCGTTCCCCCGCTTGCCGCAAGCGCCCATCCCGACCAGCAGTTGCGGTCGCTCGTGGGCTATGCGGTGCTGGCGCCGTCCAGCCACAATTCCCAGCCGTGGCGCTTCCTGGTCAACGGCGCCACGATTTCGGTCTGCGCGGACCGCATGCGCGCGTTGCCCGTGGTCGATCCGTTCGATCGCGAGCTGATCATCAGTTGCGGAGCGGCGTTGCTCAATCTGCGCGTCGCGCTCAATCACGCCGGGCTCGCGCACACGATCAGCACGTTTCCTTCCGAAGTCGACCCCGATCTCCTTGCGCTCGTCCGGGTCTGCGACGACGGCTATTCCGATGCGTCGCTCGGTACGCTGTTCGATGCGATTGCGGATCGCGTCACGACGCGCGCGCCGTTCGAATCGACGGCCGTTCCGGACGAGATCCAGCAGGCGTTGATCGCCGCCGGCGTCGCGGAAGGCGCCGACATCGCTTGCGTCGACGCGATCGCGCATCGGGCACGCGTGGCCGAGCTCGTCGCGGAAGCCGATCGCCAGCAGTTCGCGGACCCGCGCTTTCGCCGCGAGCTGGCGAGCTGGATCGATCCGCGCCGGCACGTGGACGGCATGCCGGCGTTCGCGGCCGGCGTGCCCGCGTTGCTGGACTTCGCGGCGCCGCTCGTGACGACGGCGGTACGGACCTTCGATCTCGGCAACGGGCTGGCTGCACTGCATCACCAGCTCGTCGGCGCATCGCCGCTGATCGTCTGCATCGCGACCGCGCGCGACGATCGCGATGCGTGGCTCGCCGCCGGCCAGGCGCTGGAGCGGATCCTGCTCGTCGCGACAAGCGCCGGGTACACCGCGTCGTACCTGAATCAACCGATCGAGACGGCCGAGCTGCGCGCCCACCTGCGCCACATGCTCGGCCTGCGCGGCGAGCCGCAGTTGCTGCTGCGCGTCGGGCGCGGCCCGCATACGCCGCATTCGCCGCGTCGCCCGCTCGACGAAGTGATCTCGTTCTCCTGATCTCGACGAGGAAACGAACATGAGCATCATGCGTTGCGCCGCCTTCTGCGCGATTGCCGCGACGGCCGGCATGGCCGCCGCGCAGACCGCCGTGCCCGAGCCGACCGAACTCGTCGACGCGCAGCACTGCATGTTCTGCCACACGCCCGACATGACGTTCCTCGGGCCGTCATTCCACGAGATTGCGGATCGGTACCGCAGCGATCCGAATGCCGGCGCGGAACTCGAACGCAAGCTGCGCGTCGGCGGCCGCGTGCACTGGGGCGACACGCCGATGCCGTCCGCGATCGATCGCGGCGGGCCGCTTTCCCCCGACGACGCGCATCGGCTCGTGCAATGGGTGTTGAGCCAGTGACCGTCGCTCGCGCCTTCGACTCGTGTCGACCGTGGTCAAACGCGTGCGCCCCGGCATGACGAACGGCAACGGCGGGCTGCAGCGCGCCCCGCGTCGCGCACGGCGCATCGCCAAACGCCCGAACCGCACCCCGGCCGATGAAGACGCGGCGCTGCTGCAACGCGCGGGCATGCGGGGCATCCGGCTGCAACTCGACTACTGGAAGGCCGAAGAGCGTCTGCAGAACGACCGCATCGGCCATGCGGTCGTGATCTACGGCAGCACGCGCATCGTTGCGCCGGCCGTCGCAAATGCGCGGCTGGAGGAAGCGAATCGCCTGCTCGCGGAACGCCCGCACGACTCGGGCCGGCGGCGCGCCGTCACGAGCGCGAGCCGGCTCGTCGAGCACAGCGTGTATTACCGCATCGCGCGCGAGTTCGGGCGCATCGTCGCCCACGCCGATCGATGCACGCGCACCGCGCGGCTCGCGATCGTCACGGGCGGCGGCCCCGGCATCATGGAAGCCGCCAACCGCGGCGCGTACGAGCGCGGCGCGCCGAGCATCGGCTTCAATATCGAGCTGCCGCGGGAGCAGGCGCCGAATCCGTACATCACGCCGGATCTCTGCTTCCGGTTTCACTATTTCGCGATCCGCAAGCTGCACCTGCTCGAACGCGCGAAGGCGGCGGTATTTTTCCCGGGCGGCTACGGCACGTTCGACGAACTGTTCGAAGTACTGACGCTGCTGCAGACGCGCAAGATCGCGCCGCTGCCGGTCATTCTCGTCGGCGAAGCATACTGGCGCCGCGCGGTCGACCTGGCGTTTCTCGCGGACGAAGGCATGATCGACCGCCGCGACCTCGCGTTGCTCACGTATTGCGAATCCGCCGCGGAGATCTGGCACGCGATCGGAAGCTGGTATGCGCGATGTCGGGAACGCGCGCCGGCACGCCGCCATGCTTCGTCGAAGGCGCGCGTCGTCTAGAATCCGCCGACGGCATCGGCACGATTCCTACCACGGCTTCGGGCAGGGCCGATTGAATCGCACCGTGACGACAACGAGACTGAAAGCACCGAAAACGGTTGTACGATATACCGCTCGCAGGCACGAGGAGAGATGCCATGTCACACGCCCCCTACCGCACCGCCCCGGACAATCCGTCCGACACGCAGGCACTCGACATGCAGGCACGCGTCGCGCTCGCTCGCGACGCCGGCATGCCCGTGATACTCGACGGACAGATCGGGCGCGAGCGCTACGAAAGCGTGACGGGATCGGTCGCCACGCTCGCCCGCTTCGCCGGGGCGCTGCGATTGCCGGTGCCCGAAGCTGCGTGAAGCGGAACGTGGCCGCATCGTGACGCGGCACCCGCATCCCGTGCGACGGCATCGCCGCGAACCTTCGACGCCAGGGTTGCGCGCGCACCGCCGTCTCGTCCGCCTGCCGGCACCGGCGGCATTCCGATGACCGCACGTGTGCCGGGCCGAGGCCCGACTGCCGCCCGGCTTGCGCCCGGACGACGGACATCGCGATGAATCGCGCCCCGTCCGGACGGATCGCCCGCATGCTCCCCGGCGTGACGCTGCTCGCGAACTACCGGCGCGAGTGGCTTTCGCGCGACCTGTCCGCGGGGATCGCGCTTTCCGCCGTCCTGGTGCCGGTCGGCATGAGCTACGCGCAGGCGGCCGGATTGCCCGCCATCACGGGGCTCTATGCGTCGATCGCCGCGTTGCTCGCGTATGCGCTGCTCGGTCCGAGCCGGGTTCTCGTCCTCGGCCCGGATTCCGCGCTGGCGGCACTGATCGCGGGCGCCGTCGTCCCGCTCGCCGGCCATGATCCGCAGCACGCGATCGCGCTTTCCGGCGCGTTGGCGCTGTCTGCCGGCGCGATCTGCATCCTGCTCGGCGCGCTCGGCCTCGGCTTCGTCACCGATCTGCTGTCGCGCCCGATCCAGTACGGTTACCTGAACGGCATCGCCATCGCGCTCGCGCTCGGGCGGCTGCCCGAACTGCTCGGCATGCAGGTGTCGGGGAGCGACGTGCTTTCCAGCGTGCCGCACATCGCGCAGGCGCTCGTCAACGGCCGTTTTTCCACGGCTGCCGGCGTGCTCGGCATCGCCGTCCTTGCGGCGATCTTCCTGATCAAACGCGCGGCACCGCGCTGGCCCGGCGTATTGATCGCCGTGCTGGCGGCAACGCTCGTCGCCCGCCTGGCACCCTGGCACGGGATCGCGACGGTCGGCGCGTTGCCGGCCGGCATGCCCGTCCCGCGCCTGCCGGTCGTTTCGCTGGCCGACGCGAGCGCTCTCGCGTCCGGCGCGATCGCCGTGGCGCTGGTGTCGTTCGCCGACATCAGCATGCTGTCGCGCGCGCTTTCCGCGCGTGCGGGCGATACGCCGAACCGCAACCAGGAGCTGATCGCGCTGGGCGCGGCCAACCTGCTCGCCGGCGTGACGCAGGGCTGCGCGGTCAGCAGCAGCGCGTCCCGCACGCCGGTCGCGATCGCGGCCGGCGCGCAAAGCCAGGTCACGAATCTCGTCGCGGCCGCGTGCATCGCGATGCTGCTCATGGCCGCGCCGGCGTTGCTGACGTTCGTCCCGCGCACGGCACTGGCCGCTGTCGTGATCTATGCGGCGTTCGGCATCGCCGACGTCCGCAGCGTCGTGCGGTTGTACCGGATGCGCCGCGGAGAATGCCTGATCTCGGTGCTGTGTTTCGCCGGCGTGATCGGCATGGGCGTCGTACCCGGCATCCTGCTCGCCAGCGCGCTGTCGCTGCTGTCGTTCGTCTGGCGGGCCTGGCATCCGTACGACGCGGTGCTGGGCCGGCTGACGGGCGTGCGCGGCTATCACGACATCGCACGGCATCCGGACGCAGCGCAAACGCCCGGACTCGTGCTGTTCCGCTGGGATGCCCCGCTCTTCTACGCGAACGTCGAGATCTTCTGCGAGCATCTGCGCGCGGCGATCGCGCGATCGGCGGGCCCGGTCACGCGCATCGTCGTCGCGGCCGAACCCGTCACCGACATCGACGTCAGCGCGGCGGACCGGCTCGTGGCACTGCACGCGGAACTCCGGGCGCGCGGCATCGCGGTGAATTTCGCGGAAATGAAGGGGCCGGTGAAGGATCGGCTGCGCGCATACGGCCTGTTCGACGTGTTCGGGCCCGGCAGTTTCTTTCCGACCGTGACCGATGCCGTGGCCCATCACGTTCGGCGGCCGGGCCGACATCCGGGTCGCCGTACGCGTGCCTGCAAAAGAAAGCGTGCCCCGCGCCGGCGCGTGTCGCACAAGCCGAGGTAGAAGAGCGGAGCACGCGTCGCTGCGGCGCTCGCCGCAGCGCGCGACGGTTCAGTCGGTAAAGGTGTTCGACTTCCGCATCTCGATCCATGTCATGCCGGCCCGCAGCCCGTCGACGGCGGCGTCGCGCTCGGTCGCATGGGTCCGGCTGTGCTCGAATGTGCGCTCGCACACGCCATCCGGCGACGTGAGCGTGATGTGGATCCGGCAGCGGAAGCCGCCCGATTCGGCCGCGATCGTCTCGATCGCGACCGACCAGTCCGCTTCGTGAAGTTCGCCTGAAAGTGTCATCCGACCGCCCTCCTGGATCTCCGCGGGCCACGCCTGCGCCGGCCGCCTGCGGGATTTACTCGACCACCAGGTCGTCGACGACGGCACGCACGCCTCGCGCGGACCACGCGGCGCCGCGCACGGCCTTGCGCTCGGAAAACGAGCCGACCTTGCCGGACAGCCGCACCGTGCCGTCGCGCACGTCGATCGCGATGTGCTTCGCCTCGCGCTCCGCGTGACGCATGATCGCGCGCTTGATGTTGCCGCCGATGTCGTCCGCACCGACCGCCCCCTGTACCGCGATGTGGTCGGTCACGCCCGTCACGCTGCGCATCTGCGAGATCGCGCGCACGGCGAGGTGGCTCTGGTACGCCCAGTCGACCTTGCCGGACAGCGTGATCCAGCCGCGTTCGACCTGCACCTTGACCGCGTCGTCGTGCAGGCCGACCGTCCAGTGCAGCACCGAACGCACGGCTTTCGCGATGTCCTCGTCGGTACGCACGTCGTCGTCCGGCAGATGCACGGTCATGTCGACGACGAGTGCCTTGACGCCGGACACGCGGTTCGCCGCGCGCTCGATCGCCAGCTTCTCCGCATAGCTCGGCGGGTGACCCGACAGCGTCACGATCCGGTCGGCCACCTCGACGCCGATACGCGTCGCATCGATCGACGGGTCGGATTCCAGTTCTTCCTGAACGTCCTGCTTCAACTGCTTGTCGGTTTTCATCGTCTGCTCTCCTGTGAGCCGCGGCGTGCCTGTTCGCCGCACGCAGCCAGATTGGCACACGCGCGGCCCCGGCCCGCTGATACAGGTCAACGGATGCCTCGCGCCGTCCCGCACCGCCAGTCGATGCGTCGCTTGACGAAGGTCAACCCGATGCGGCGCGACCGTCCTATCGTGAGATCGCCGATGCGCGACGTTCCAGGCACGCGCAACCACGCTTCAAGGAGACTCGCATGACCGAACAGCAATTGCTGGCCTATTCGCCGGCGCCCGCGGCGCAGCCGGCGTCGCCCCAGGGCGAGTCGCCGGCGATCGTCGACTTGCCGCGCCCGATGCTCGACAGCGACGTGTCGCTGATGGCCGCGCTCGCGAGCCGCACGAGCTCCCGCGAATTCGCCGCCACGCCGCTCCCGCCCGCGACGCTCGGCACGATGCTGTGGGCGGCGGACGGCATCAACCGGCCGGCGAGCGGCGGTCGCACCGCGCCGTCCGCGCACGCATTCAATGAAATCGACCTCTACGTCGCGCTGCCGTACGGGGTCTACCGATACGACGCAGCCGCGCATCGGCTCGTGCTCAAGCATGCGGTCGATGCGCGCAACCTGACCGGCTATCAGGACTTCGTCGGACGCGCCCCGCTGGATCTCGTCTACGTCGTCCGGACGGCCGCGATACTCGACATGCCGCAGCAACAGCGCGACGTGTTCTCTGCCATCGCGGCCGGCGCCATCGCGCAGAACGTGTCGCTGTACTGCGCGGCGGCCGGCCTCGGCACCGTCGTGCGCGGCTGGATCAATCACCGTGCGCTCGCCGACGCGCTGCGACTGAACGAGGACGAGTTGCCGATCCTCGCCCAGACGGTCGGCTATCGGGCCGGTACTACGGCACCGCACGCGTGAGCGAACCCGCGTCGGCATCCATGAAAACGGCGCGCGGATCGCTCCGCGCGCCGGCTCCTCCCGACGGGCGATGCGTGCCTGCATCGCCCGCTGCCCGTCATCCGCTCAATTGATCGCCAGCTTCTTCTGCCCGACCGGCGCCTTCTTCGGCAATGTCAGCGACAGCACGCCGTCCAGATAGGTCGCCGTCGCGTTCGCGTCGTCGATTTCGGCGGAAAGGGAAAACGACCGGCTGATCGCACCGCTGTAGCGTTCGCGCCGAATCACCCGCTCGCCGTCCTTCTGTTCGCGGTTGCGCTCGACCTTTGCGTTGATCGATACGGTCGAGCCCTTGACTTCGATGTCGATGTCCTCCTTCGCGACGCCGGGCAATTCCGCATTGACCTTGTAGGCGTCGTCACTTTCCGTCACGTCGATCTTCATCGACGCGAGATCGGGCTGGTCGGCCAGCGCCATGCCGCGCAGCGGCCTGAACAACCCCTGAAACAGGTCGGACACGGGTTCGATCGAAAACGGGTCGTAACGCGTCATGTTGCTCATGATTCGCACTCCTCATACAGATGACATGCGACCGCCGCTTTCGTCCCGACAGCATGGGCCGCAATGAAGGCCGGATGGCGCGGCACCGCATGCCGCGCAAGGGACGAATGATCTTTCGAACTCCAGCGTACCTGCCCGCACCGGCACGTGCTTGATGCGGGTCAAAAGCGGCGGCCGATTACGTACAGAACCGGAAATAGCCGCTATGAAGCAGGATCGGCCGCCCGCCGACTTCCTCGAGCAGGCAGCGTGCCGCCCGCTCGATGGAGGGACGATGTCGTGCAAAGGCGTCGACGAGATCCTGCTCGCGGGGCGACGCCGCGCGGAAGTGGTCTTCCAGCGCCTCCGCGGTGATCGCGCATCGCACGCGGCGGCCTTCGACGAGCGCCGGAAAGGCCAGCGCCAGGTCCAGGCCGCAGTACGTCGGCTGTTCGACGGGAAAGGATATCTGCATGACGGTCACCCTGCGGCGCGACGCTAGGCCGCCGCCACGGCGGCAGGCGCGGCATCGTGACTGCGCACGAGCAGTACCGGACAACTCGATCCGCGCAGGAAGCGTTCGGCGACACTGCCGAGGAGCAGCCGCCGCACACCGCGTCGTCCGTGCGTTCCGATCACGGCCAGATCGATCGAACGCTCCGCGACATAGCGCTGCAGCCGCTCGGCGATATCCTGACCGAGTTCGGTTTCGACGATTTCCGTCTCGCCGTTGACTGCCGCATGCGAGATGGTTCGTTCCGCGTTTCGCAGAACCGCCGCGCCGTCCCGCCGGACTTCGTCGAGCAGCGCGTCCGGGTCCAGTCGCCCGGCATACGTGATCAGCAACGACTTGTCGACGACGAAAACGGCGAACAGGCGCGCGCCGCACGATCCGGCCATCTTCAAGCCTTCGTCGAGCGCCCGGTTCGATGAAGGACTGCCGTCCACGGCGACCATGATGTTCGTGTACATACCGACCTCGCTGGATGATCCGACGCGCCGGCGGCGTCCGGATATGTTTTCATCATCGGCGCACGCGGGAAACCGGCGTTGACGGAAGTCAATGGTTTGAAAACGCCATGAAACCGGCCCTGGGGCGAGACGAGAGCGCCGGGTTATCGAGGCTCGACCGGTTGCGTCGGCGTTTCCGGTGCATGCGGCGGCTTCCCATACGACTGGAAGCCTCGTTCGATCTCGATGATTTTCATCGCGCACGCATCGTATTGCCAGCCCGGGCCGCCATCGCTGTCATACATGCCCTTGCACATGGCCTTGAGCCGGATCACCGCGCCGCCGTCGCCCGACGCCACGCGAGACGCCCACAGATAGACTTCCCCGGCGAGATACGGTTGTGCGGTTTCGATCCGGTCCGCACCGAAGCGCGTGATGCGGGTCGACGAATGCGCTTCGACGTAGCGTCGTGCGAAATTCCACGCACGGTCGCATTCGGATGGCGTCGAACACTGCAGCGCAGCAGCCTGCCGTGCCGCGAGCAAGCGCGTTTCAGTCGACCTGAATGCCGCGCCCTGCCCGACTCCGGCACACGCCCCCAGCACGAGCAGGGCGCTCGCAGCCAACACCCGTTGTTTCATCGCCAATGCCTCGCAGAGCCATGAGGTCCGCCTGCAATCCCGGCAGCACGATCGTGCCCGACGTCGTTTCGGCCATGTCGTGACGACCCGTGCCGCCCGCGTTGCGCAAGCGTCCGAATCGACTGTATCGCCGGCCTGCCGAATGCGGTTGTCCTGCGTCAATCGCGCGCCGATTGCCGAGTCACGCCGGCATGCCGGCGTGACCGTCCGCATCCCCGCCTCCCGGCCGGCCCGCCGACACGCTCCTTGATCACGATCAATCGTCGACAGGATGCGCCGCAGTAAAAATTGGCCGTGGCCTTTTCCCGCGACCCGGCTCCGGACTGCACCGACCCGTGCACGGGCGCCCTCCAACACCGACAACAACCGATGAACACCGCATCGATCGGCAGTGTCTCCAGCCCGCAGCTTCCCGGACGCGTCGTCGCGGTGCGCGGCGCGGTCGTCGATCTCGCGTTCGCGGCGGGCTCGTTGCCGCCGGTGGACACCGCGATCTCGATCGAAGTCGACAGCGGCAGTGCGATCGTTGCGGAAGTACAAGCCCACCTCGATGAGCAGACCGTCCGCGCACTGGCGATGCAGTCGACCAGCGGATTGCCGAGAGGCGCGCCGGCGCAGGCGTCCTGTCGGCCGATCTCGGTTCCGGTCGGCAACGCCGTACTCGGACGCCTGATCGACGTGATGGGCGCGCCGGGCGACCAGGGCCAACCGCTGCCGGCCGACGTCCAGCGCCGGCCGATCCATCAACCGCCGCCGGCGTTGTCCTCACAGGACAGCGCAACCGGCATCTTCGCGACGGGCATCAAGGTCGTCGATCTCCTCGCCCCGCTCGCCCGGGGCGGCAAAGCGGCGATGTTCGGCGGCGCCGGCGTGGGCAAGACCGTGCTCGTCATGGAGCTGATTCATGCGATGGTCGAGCGCTACAACGGAATATCGGTGTTCGCCGGTGTCGGGGAGCGCTCGCGAGAAGGCCATGAACTGCTGATGGACATGCAACATTCCGGTGTGCTGCCGAAAACCGTGCTCGTGTACGGCCAGATGAACGAACCCCCGGGCGCCCGCTGGCGCGTTCCGCTGACGGCCCTGACCGTCGCCGAGCACTTTCGCGACGAACAGCGCCAGAACGTGCTGCTCCTGATGGACAACGTATTCCGCTTCGTCCAGGCCGGCGCCGAAGTGTCGGGCTTGCTCGGCCGGCTCCCGTCACGCGTCGGCTATCAGCCGACCCTGGCAAGCGAAGTGGCGGCGTTGCAGGAGCGCATCGTGTCCGTCGGCGGCGTCTCGATCACGGCGATCGAGGCCGTCTACGTTCCGGCGGACGATTTCACGGACCCTGCCGTCACGACCATCGCCGCGCACGTCGACAGCATGGTCGTCCTGTCGCGCACGATGGCCGCCGAAGGCATGTATCCGGCGATCGATCCGATCACGTCGTCATCGATCCTGCTCGATCCGCTGGTGGTCGGCGCCGAACACGTTCAGGTCGCGACCGACGTGCGGCGCACGATCGAGCACTACCGCGAGCTGCAGGATGTCATCTCGCTGCTCGGCATCGAGGAACTGGGCGCGGACGATCGCCTGATCGTCGGCCGGGCCCGCCGTCTGCAGCGGTTTCTGACCCAGCCGTTCGCCGTCACCGAAGCGTTCACGGGGGTGCCGGGCCGCTCGGTCGCGGTCGACGACACCGTCGCGGGATGCCGCGCCATTCTCGACGGCGAATGCGACGCATGGCGGGAACAATCGCTGTACATGATCGGGACGCTCGACGAAGCCCGCGAGCGGGAGCGGGCAACATCATGAGCACGGTGCTTCATCTGAGCATCGCGACGCCCGCCGGGATGCTGGTCGATACGCCGGAGGTCGTCGCCTTCCGTGCGGAGGACGCAACCGGCAGTTTCGGTGTGCTGCCCGGGCATACGGATTTTCTGACCGTGCTGTCGCCCTGTGTCATGCGTTGGCGCACCGCAGACGGCACGCGCCGGTTCTGTGCGGTAAGCGGCGGCGTGTTGCGGATCGTCAACGGCAAGGACATCCGTATCGCGTGCCGTGACGGCGAACTCGGCGATGCGCTCGAGACGCTGGAAACACGCGTCCGTGAAACGCGCGCGGCGCGTCTCGATGCGGCGCGTAGAGTGCGGGTCGAGCAAACGCGCCTCAATACCCAGGCCATTCGGCAGATCCTGAAGTATCTGCGCCCCGGCACGGCGGACGCGGCCGGACGCGCGGACGGGACAAACGAGGGGGGCCGGCCATGAGCGGTAAGCCCCGAAGAAGGAATTCGCCTGCGCGGCCCGGGCCGGAGGCGAAAACGCGGGAGCCCGACGCACCGGTGCTCGAAGAGACCGCGCAACGCGCCGTCCGGCGAGACAGGCAGGCACGCGACGTGCCGGAGCCGACACTGGGCGCCAGACTCGGGCAGATCGGCATGCTTGGCTGGATGATCGTGATTCCGGCCTTGCTGGCGTTATGGCTGGGGCATTGGCTCGACCGGCACTTTCATACCGGCGTGTTCTTCTCCGCGCCGCTGCTGATGCTGGGCGCGGCGTTCGGTCTGTGGTCCGCATGGCGCTGGATGCATCGCCAGGGTCCAGGGAGCTGATACATGATGCCGATCCAGACGTTGTCGATTCCCCTCCAGGCTGCCGCGGGCGGCATAACCGGCGGCGTCATCGGCCTGGCCTATTTCGCGTCGCTACTCGCCAGCGCCCGCTGGTATGTGCGCAATGCATTCGGCATCGCCATCATCGTGCATCTCGTTCGTTTCGGCATGCTCGCCCTGGTGCTGTTCGGCCTCGCGCACATTGGAGCCGCCGCGTTGCTGAGCGGCCTCGCCGGCATCATGCTCTCTCGCCGCGTGATGATCCGGTCGCCGGGAGGCGCGTCATGATGCATTCCCCTCTCGTGACCGAACCGCTGTTTCGCATCGGGGCAGTGCCCGTCTCGACGCCGGTGGCAATCACCTGGGCGCTGATGACGCTCATTGCCGTCGCCTCGATAACGTTGCGCCGGCAACTGTCGCTGACCCCGGGCAAACTCCAGACGGCGGCCGAGTTGTTCGTCTCGACGCTCGACAGCCAGCTGCAGGACACGATGCAGGTTGAACCCGCGCGCTGCCGGGCGTTGCTCGGGACGTTGTTCCTGTTCATCCTGGCTTGCAACTGGTCCGGCCTGATCCCGGGTGTCGAGCCTCCTACCGCCCATCTTGAAACCGACGCCGCCCTCGCCGGTGTCGTCTTCGTGTCGACGGTGCTCTACGGCATCCGCGAACGCGGGCTCGCCCGATATCTCGCATCGTTCGCACAACCGACCTGGATCATGATTCCGCTGAATCTGGTCGAGCAGATAACCCGGACCTTTTCACTGATCGTGCGCCTGTTCGGCAACGTCATGAGCGGCGTGTTCGTGATCGGCATCGTACTGTCGCTCGCGGGCCTGCTGGTTCCGATTCCGCTCATGGCGCTCGACCTGCTGACGGGCACGGTTCAGGCGTACATCTTCACCGTACTCGCAGCAGTATTCATCGGCGCCGCGCTCGGCGGCGAAGGCGCGCCCGCATCACATCCACGGCAAGGAGCATCATGAACGACTGGATTCAACTGGCAAGCATCGCCGCGGCCGCCATCGCCGTTTCCTTCGGCGCAATCGGCCCCGCGCTGGCCGAGGGCCGCGCCGTCGCTGCCGCGATGGACGCATTGGCGCGCCAGCCGGAATCGGCCGGCACGATTTCGCGAACGTTGTTCGTCGGCCTGGCGATGATCGAAACCATGGCGATCTATTGTCTCGTGATCGCCCTGCTCGTTCTGTTCGCCAATCCGTTTACCCGGTAGGCCGTCGCCATGCGAATCGACTGGTGGACATTCGCCTTCCAGACGATCAACGTCCTCGTTCTGGTCTGGCTGCTGTCGCGCTTTCTGTTCAAGCCGGTCGCGAGGATCATCGCGGATCGTCAGCAGGCCGCGGCGCGGCTGATGCAGGATGCAGCGGCCGCCCGCGATGCGGCGCAGCAGGATCGCGACCGGGCGGCCAACGACCTTGCCGCACAGGACGCCACGCGCCTGGAGCGAATGCGTGCAGCCGCGGCCGAGGCCGAGCGCTTCAAGGCATCGCTGCTCGCCGACGCCCGCGCCCAGGCCGATACGCTGAGAGGCGCCGGCGAGGCTGCAGTCGCAGCGATGCAGCAAGACGCACGGCGGGCCAACGCGGCACGGGCCAGCCGGTTTGCGATCGACATCGCGGCCCGGTTGCTCGGGACACTCCCGGCCAGCTCGCTGGTGGAAGGCTTCATCGAGCCGCTCGCCGAAGCCGTCCGGGCACTGCCTGCGGAGGATCGCGCACGCCTCGGCCGCGACGGCGAAATGCTTCGCCTGATCGCCCCGCGTACGTTGAGCGACGACGAGCTGGCCCGGTGCCGCTCGACGCTCGCAACGGCGTTGGGACACGACATGCCGCTGCACGCGGACGTCGATCCTGCCTTGATTGCAGGACTCGAACTTGTCGCGCCGCACGTCATCGTGCGAAACAGCTTTCGGCATAGCCTGGCATCCCTGACAAGCGACCTCATTTCCCATGGCGACGAACGAAACGCGTGACGGCCCCGACGACGCGTGGCTGACGGACGGAAGAGCCGTGCTGGCGGCGCTGAATCTCGCACCGCGGGCGGAATCCGTCGGGCGCGTCGAGCACATCGCCGACGGCATTGCACGGGTGAGCGGCCTTCCGCACGTTCGCCTGAACGAGCTGCTGCGGTTCGGCGGAGGACAGTTCGGCTTCGCGCTCAAGCTCGACGTCGACACGCTCGATTGCGTGTTGCTCGACGACGGGAGCGGCATTTCCGCCGGTACATGCGTCTCGGGCACCGGCCGCGTCGTCGAAGTGCCGGTTGGCCCGAACCTGCTCGGGCGTGTCGTCGATCCGCTCGGGAGGCCGCTCGATCGCGGCCAGCCGCCGAAATGTCCGTCGTCGCTTCCGATCGAACGCGCCGCGCCGTCGATCATCGAACGCGCCGCGGTCGCTCAACCGGTCGAAACGGGCATCCTCCTGATCGATGCGCTGTTCGCGATCGGCCGCGGACAGCGCGAGCTGATCATCGGCGACCGGGCAACGGGCAAGACGTCCATCGCGGTCGACGCGATCGTCAACCAGAAGCATTCCGACATGATCTGCGTGTACGTGGCGATCGGCCAGCGGGCCACGGCAGTCGAACGCGTGATCGATGCGGTACGACAGCACGGCGCACCGGAACGCTGTATCTTCGTCGTCGCATCGGCGGCCGATCCGCCCGGCCTGCAATGGATCGCGCCGTTTGCCGCGTTCAGCATCGCGGAATACTTCCGGGATCGGGGCGAGCACGCGCTCGTGGTCATCGACGATCTCGCCAAGCACGCCGCAACCCATCGCGAGCTGGCGTTGCTGGCACGCGATCCGCCCGGGCGAGAGGCCTATCCGGGCGATATCTTCTATCTGCATGCCCGCCTGCTCGAACGCGCCGCCAAGCTGTCCGCGGAGCGCGGCGGCGGTTCGTTGACCGCGCTGCCCATTGCGGAAACCGACGCGGGGAATCTCGCCGCGTACATTCCGACCAATCTGATCTCGATTACCGACGGGCAGATCGTGCTCGACACCCATCTGTTCGCCGCCAACCAGCGCCCGGCTATCGACGTCGGACTCAGCATCAGCCGGGTGGGCGGAAAGGCCCAGTTGCCGGCACTGAGAGCCGCATCCGGAAGGTTGCGACTCGATTACGCGCAGTTTCTCGAGCTCGAGATGTTCACGCGCTTCGGCGGGCTCAGCGATACGAGAATCAAGGCCCAGATCGCGCGTGGGGAACGCATTCGCGCATTGATTGCGCAACCGCGATTCGCGCCGCTACGCCCGATCGGCGAGATCGCGTTGCTGTTTGCGCTGGCCGACGGCGTATTCGATGCGTGCGCACCGTCGGCGATCGCCGCGGTGCGAGCCGCCCTTCCCGCCCGCCTCGATTCGACGGGCATCGCGACAAGGCTCGAGCCGATGCTCACTGCCGGCGACGACGTGTCACCCGATGACCGCACGGCGCTCGTTCGAATCGTCCGCGAGCTCGTGCCGCAGTCCGCGCCAATCCGGAGCGCCCAATGAGCAACAGGCTCGGAGATGTCCAGAACCGGCTGGGTACGGTCCGCGAACTGGAATCCGTGGTGGGCGCGATGCGCGGCATCGCGGCGACACGAACGCGAGAAGCACTCGCACGCCTGCCGGGCATCCGCGCATGCGCCGATCTGATCGGCCTTGCGATCGCCGACGCGATGAGCATTGCGGTACGAGAGCCGCAGGAGAGCCCGGGATCGCCGCTGCCGGGCGACACCCATGTCTATATCGTTATCGGCGCGGAACACGGCTTCGTCGGCACGTACAACCAACGTGTGTTTCAGGCGATCCGCCCGCCGGCGACCGGCGCAGTCGAGTACTTCGTCATCGGCGATCGCGCAAGAATTGCAGCCGACGCACTCAATCTGCCCGTCGCCTGGTCGTCGGAGATGATCGTTCACGCCGATGCCGTGTCCGATCTTGCAGCGAAAATCATCGACACGCTGTACGTCCGTTTGCGGCACGGAAACGCCTCGCACGTCACGCTCGTGTACGGCGCGCCGCAAGCGATCGGCGAATCGGCTATCCAGGCCACCTCGCTGCTGCCCTTCGATTTCCGGCGATTCGCGCCGGCCACGCGCCCTTTCCCGCCAGTCGTCGCGCTCCCGGTCCGGCAATTGCAGGAAAGCCTGGCCGAGGAATATGTCTACACGCAGGTTTGCGAAGCCATCATCCTGTCGTTCGCCGCGGAGAACGAAGCGCGCATGCGCGCGATGATCGCGGCGAAACGCAATATCGACGACACGACACAGCGACTGAACCGGGACTATCACCGTTTGAGGCAGGAGCAGATCACTGCCGAGATCGTTGAACTATCGACCGTCGACGGGAGCTTCGCCTCATGATTCGCCGCGGGATCGCGATGGCCTGTTCAAGCTCGCTCGTCGACCACTGAAAAACAACGACGACATCGAGACCTTTACGTTTCTGCCCGATCGGCTACCTTGGCTACCCCTGGAACCAGGCCTCGAAGATCATCGGTGGTCAGCGGGAAAATAGCGTGTCGACAACGCTTCGTACAGCGGCGGCGCAAAGAATCGCGACACGCGGCTGGCGATCAGCGCCGTGGCCATCAACGAAATGACCAGGGCGTGGCCGTTGATCATCTCGATGACGATCACGAACGCCGTGATCGGGCTCTGCGTCACCGCGGCCAGATAGCCGCCCATCCCGAGCGCGATCAGCATCTGCAGTTGCATTCCCGAGAACAGGATATGCAGCGTGTTGCCGATCCCTGCGCCGATCGCGAGCGACGGCGCAAACAGGCCGCCCGGCGCGCCGGGCAGGTACGAGCCGATCATCGAAACCATCTTGAACACCGGGTACAGGACGCTCACGTCCGTGTGGCTTTCGAGCATGCCGCGGGCTTCTGCGTATCCGCTGCCGAACGTATGGCCGTGCGTCGCAACGCCGACGACCGCGACGACCAGCCCGCACGCTGCCCCGAACAGCACGGGCCGACCGGCACGAAAATCCTGAAGCCCGCGCGGCATCCAGCGTCGCGTGTTGAGCAACAACCAGCAGAAGATTCCGCCCATGACGCCCGCGATCGCGCCGATGAGCACGACCGCAAGAGCCAGCGACTGGGGCAGGCGCGCCCCGACGTCGATCGTGCCGAAATAAACGTAGTTGCCCTGAATGCCGAGCGACACGATACCGGCGAAGATGATCGCCGTGATCAGCACGCCACTCGTTCGTTGTTCGAAGCTTCGCGTGAGTTCCTCAATCGCGAACACGACACCGGCGAGCGGTGCATTGAACGCGGCGGAAAGGCCTGCGGCCGCGCCCGCAAGGGCCAGCCGGTGCTCGAGCACGCCGGGGCGAATCGCACGAAACCGCTGCGGATAGAACTTCCGCAGGTTGAACATGAGCGCGGCGCCGACGTGAATCGTCGGGCCTTCGCGACCGATCGTGAACCCGCCGAGAATGGCCAGGAACGAGACGAGTATCTTCCCGATCAGGATCCGGAACTTGAGCAACCGCGCGGCCGTGTTGCCTGGGGCATGCAGCATGGCAATCACCTGTGGAATGCCGCTTCCCTCCGCGCCGTCGAAGAACCGCCGCGTCAGCCAGACCGTAACCGCACCGATCAGCGGCGTGACGATCAGCGGCAACCATGCGTGTCGGGCCGCGTAGCCCAGAAACACCGCATAGCCGAAATCGATCAGCTTCGCGTAAAGCACCGCTACGAGGCCGACCGCCACCGCACCCAGCCAGAACACGCCATAGTGAAGCCACAGACGCCGCGCATGCAGCAGCGCGCGTCGATCCGCGAGCGCGGAAATGCGGCTCATCGGTCTCCCCCTACCCACTCGTCAGTCTTTTGCATTTTCAAGCGATGTCCGGATCGTTCAGGTTCGCTGCGGCGGCGGCATTCATGCTGAGATGCTGAGTGCGATCGCCAGCCATACCGCAACCACGCCGGCACACGTCAGAAACACCCTGTCCGGGCCGCCTTGCTTCGGCAGCCAGCCGAACGCGATGCCGCCGAGCGCGAGCCCGATCGGCTGCGTGGTGTCGTAGACGCCCGTGGCCCGACAACGGACAAAAAAAACCGGCTGGACAGCCGGGTTCAAGAAGCTCGCCCCGGCCTTTCGTTTCGTATCGGGACGACCGGACGTCGAGCGACGTGAGCTGCGGAAGCACATCCGAATTCATGATTCCGCAGAATTCGCGCATCGTAACATGGCAACTAGTCACGATGTGACATTTCTCCCGATCTGATAGCGGTGATCGTGTCGACGATCCATGTGACCGGGAAAATCTTTCGAATCGCCCTTCAGTTCATTTACGAACCTCCGTCGCCCGTCACAATGGAGCAGCGCCGTTCACTGTGCGTCCGGCAGCGGCGCCGCCGCCCGCGCCAACACTTCCGTCCATTCATCGCTATGCAGGGCCACCGCAAGGCGCCGACGCGGACCGGCCAGTTCGACGCCGAGTTGCATGCTGCCCCGTTGCCGGCATGCGCTTCGCCCGGCGCGACCGCAATGAAATTGCGTTGCGCGAGCGCGCCGGGCGTCACCGACGGATGATCGTGCGAGATGGCCCGGCGCATGCGACGACGATGATTCCGGCGTCACGCCGGAGCATGCCTTTCAGATTGACGCTCGAGGTCGTGCTCATATGCCGCGCCTTGCAAACGCCCTCCCCCTGCGGCGTGCGCGTTCGTTCTCCTGTGCTGCCCGTTATTGCGGCGACCGGCAGGTATCGGCCGTCGCGGCGAATCCGCGCACGTCGTTGTCGCGCGTTCAGCTGATATCGGTGACGTCCTGGAAAGCCCAGCCGAACGACTGGATTTCCGACTTGTGCAACGCCGCGACCTTGCGCAAGCAATCCGCCCCCTTTTCCGTCAGATGGATCTCCACTTGCCGTCGATCCTGCTCGCTCGTCTGGCGCCGGACGAGCCCTGCTGCTTCACAGCGTGTGACGAGCGCAACCGTGCCGTGCGAGGATGCCTGCAACCGCTCGGCAATCTCGCCGACTGTCGCCCACGAGCGGTCCGGAAACGCACAGGTGTGCAGCATCAGCATGTATTGCAACGGTGTCAGCCCCTCGGCACGCAGGATTTCCTCCGAGAAACGCAGAAACCGCCGCAGCCGGTAGCGAAATTCGGATAGCTGCTCGAGGTCGTGTTTCGTGGCGCTTGCGCCGGCCTTTCGATTGCTTGCCGCCATCACGAACTCCGGGAACACCGGGAGTTTTCTGGAATCATGTCATCACGTGACCTAAAATACAGGCACGCGTGACGGGTAGAGCAAAGTGCTTTCATCAGTCGCTACTCCGGTTGCTGCGTGGATTGATCCGATCAACCTGAATCAGTGAGGAGAAGTGGACGGCATTTCGATACCGCTGCTGGTCGCCCTGGCCATCGTACAGCCCGGTCATTCGACAAGCCCACATGCAGGAACGGCCAGCCACGTCGTTGTCCCGGCGCGGAATATACTGCATGTGGGCAATTCGCGGGCGTGGCCAGGCTTCATACCGAACGTCCGCCGGCAGGCGGCAAGCGCGTCGACGTCCACCCCGGTCTACATCCCGAGCGCGACGTATCACCTCGGCGGTCAGGGCGCGCACGCCAGGTTGGCGGGCGACCGGTTCAGGTGGTAACCGACCAACGCCCGGGTGTGCTCGCCGCGGCAGGGTGCCTCGCCTTCGCCCGCGGTTCATGGTCATTCCAGCCATCTGAAGCGTCGCGCCGATCTGCCGGCGCCGGCCTCGAAGACTACAAAACCCGCAGCATCGAAACGGCCGACCCCGGACATACTCCCTGGAATTGGCTCGACGTCCGCACCAGCGGCGGTACGTCATCGCGCGCGACGCACACGAAACCAAGACGGGCGAAATAGTCCTCCGCCGTCGTTGTGAGGAGCACCAGGGACCGAACTTGCAGCAAACGGCACGCGGTGATCGACCGGGCCACGATACGCCGCCCCAAACCAGCGCCGCGCGCATGTTCCGCCACGGCAATCGAGCGCAAAAGTGCGGCGTCGCCATAATGCTCAAAGCCACCGCATCCGCACATCGTCGAACCTTCCATCGCGACCACACAATTCCGCACATGGTCGCTCACGCCGACGACGGGCAGACCGCATCGATGCAGCAGGGCTTCAATCGACGCCAGGTCGTTGACCGTGGCGGGACGGATCTCCATTTGCTACGCCTTGGACGGGGTTCTAGATACGCCGCTGATTCACGCGCTTCGACAGTGCCTCGGCGCTTTCCTTCCGCTCGCTGTACCGATCGACCAGATAGGGGCCGATATCCCGCGTCAGCAAAGTAAATTTGACCAGCTCCTCCATGACGTCGACAACACGATCGTAATAGGACGACGGCTTCATTCGGCCGGCTTCGTCGAATTCGGCGAACGCCTTGGCGACCGACGACTGGTTAGGGATGGTCAGCATGCGCATCCAGCGCCCCAGCACGCGCATCTGGTTCACGGCGTTGAAAGACTGCGATCCGCCGCTGACTTGCATCACCGCAAGCGTTTTGCCCTGCGTCGGCCGGACCGCGCCGACCGACAGCGGAATCCAGTCGATTTGCGACTTCATGATCCCCGTCATCGCACCGTGCCGTTCCGGCGAGCACCAGACCATCCCTTCCGACCACATCACCTGTTCGCGCAGCTCGACCACCTTCGGATGACTCTCGGGCGCGTCGTCGGGCAGCGGCAGGCCGCTCGGATTGAACACGCGCACCTCCGCACCCATCGCCGTGAGCAGACGTGCGGCTTCCTCGATCAGCAAGCGGCTGAACGAGCGCTCACGGAGCGAGCCATACAGAAGCAGAAACCGCGGCGGATGCGTCGACGGTGTCGCTGGCCGCAATCGATCGGCATCCGGCACGCGAAACAGCGTCGGGTCGAGTTGCGGCAGATCTTTCAATTGCTCAGACACGCTTGCCCTCCGCATCGATCACGACCTCGCCGTCTTCCTTGGTGAACGGCCCTTTCTGCGGGTTCGGCAGTATGTCCAGGACGGCTTCCGACGGCCGGCAAAGCTTCGTGCCGATCGGCGTGACCACGATGGGTCGATTCATCAGAATCGGATGCTGCCCGATGAAATCGAGCAACTGCGCATCGGTCCACTTCGGATCGCCAAGGCCGAGTTCCGCATAAGGCGTGCCCTTCTCGCGCAGCACCTCGCGTACCGTCAGGCCCGCGTCGGCCAGCAGCTTGATTAGCGTTTCACGCGACGGCGGCGTCTCGAGGTACTCGATAACGATCGGCTCTTCGCCGCTGTTACGGATCAGCACCAGCGTATTGCGCGACGTGCCGCAGCCGGGGTTGTGGTAAATCGTGATGGCAGTCATGTCGAGCGTCCTGTGTTCTGATCAAGCGCGGCACTCGTACCAGCGCTTCGACTGGTTCACGATACGCACCACCAGCAGCATGACCGGCACTTCGATCAACACGCCGACGACAGTGGCCAGCGCCGCGCCGGAATGGAAACCGAACAGGCTGATCGCGGCCGCGACGGCCAGTTCGAAGAAGTTCGACGCGCCGATCAGCGCCGACGGGCATGCGATGTTGTGCTTCTCGCCGACCGCGCGGTTGAGCCAGTAGGCCAGCGCCGAATTAAAGAACACCTGGATCAGGATCGGCACCGCGAGCAGCGCGATCACCAGCGGCTGCTTCAGGATCGCTTCGCCCTGGAACGCGAACAGCAACACGAGCGTGGCGAGCAGCGCGGCGATCGACCACGGGCCGATCTTCGCCATTGCCGCATCGAACGCCGCCTGCCCCTTCGCGAGCAACACCTTGCGCCAGATCTGCGCGAGGATCACCGGAATCACGATGTAGAGCACGACCGACGTGAGCAGCGTCGCCCACGGCACCGAGATCGCCGACATCCCCAACAGCAGCCCGACCAGCGGCGCGAATGCGATCACCATGATGCTGTCGTTCAGCGCGACCTGCGACAGCGTGAACAGCGGATCGCCTCCCGTCAGCCGGCTCCAGACGAACACCATCGCCGTGCAAGGCGCGGCCGCCAGCAGGATCAGCCCTGCGATGTAGCTGTCGAGCTGGTCCGCCGGCAGCAACGGCGCAAACAGGTGGCGGACGAACAGCCAGCCGAGGAACGCCATCGAGAACGGCTTGACGAGCCAGTTCACGATGAGCGTGACGCCGATGCCTTTGACGTGCTGACGCACTTCATGCAATGCACCGAAGTCGACCTTGACCAGCATCGGGATGATCATCACCCAGATCAACAGCCCGACCGGCAGATTGACCTGTGCGTACTCCATCCGGCCGATCTGCCGGAACAGGCCGGGCAGCACCTGGCCGAGCGCGATCCCGGCGACGATGCACAACGCGACCCAAACGCTCAGGTAGCGCTCGAAGAAGTTGATGGCGGATTTCGCGGCTGCGGCGGCCGTGGCCGGCGACGTCACGTTGGGTCTATTCATTTGACAGTGTTCATTCCCGAAGTCGTTGGCGGCCGTGCTTTTCGCGCGGGCCGTCCAGTGCACGATCAGTTCTGCGAAATTTCGATCAGCGCTGCCTGGAGTTCGGCATGACTCATGCGGTCGAGCGGCAGCGCCAGCAACTGCAGCATCCGATAGCCGACCGCTTGCCGCGTCAGTTCGAACGCGAGACGCTTGCCTTCGTCGCCGCCCACCGCATTCGACGGATCGGCATAGCCCCAGTGAACCTTGACGGGACTCCCGGGCCAGTACGGACAGGTCTCGGATGCCGCGCTGTCGCACACCGTCACGACGACGCGCATTTCAGGCGCAGCGTCGCCGACGAATTCGTCCCAGCTCTTGCTGCGATAGCCGCTGACGTCCACGCCGGCGTTCGTCAGTGCTTCCAGCGCAAACGGATTGAGACGGCCGCTCGGCGCGCTGCCGGCACTGTAGGCACGCACGTCCCGGCCGAGTTTCCCGGCCCAGTGATTGAGCATGCCCTCGGCAAGCACGCTGCGGGCCGAGTTGTGGGTGCAGAGGATCAGGATGTTCGTCGTCATGGGCGGAGGCACGCGAATGCGCATCAGGATGGGCAGGTGCCCGACGGCGAGCATGCCGACACCGGCGAGCACGGATTGCCGCCGCAGCAGTTCTCCGTGAGGTAAGCCAGCAGGCCGTTCATCGTGGCGAAGTTCGCGCAGTAGAAGACGAAGCGGCCTTCCTGGCGGCTGGTGACGAGTTGCGCATGCGCCAGTTCCTTCAGATGAAAGGACAGCGACGATGGCGGCACGTCCAGCAACGTGGCAATCTGCCCGGCCGGCATGCCTTCCGGACCCGCCTGCACGAGTGCGCGGAACACGGCGAGCCGGGACTCGTGTGCGAGTGCCGCAAGGGCGGCAATGGTCTGGTTCGTTTCCATAATTTGATAATAGTCGAAATATGGAAACTTTGTAAGTGCCAACCTGTTGATCGGCGGCCGCCAACCGCATCTCGTCACTCCCGACAACCTGCCGCGCACGCCGCCCGCGTCTCGGTACCCCTTCCGCGAATGCCCAGGCAGCGATACCGGCATACCGAGCGCACTACGCGCGCCGGTCACGCGTTCACGTCCTCGGCAATCCTGGCGGATTGGTCTGCGACCTGTCGATCGCCTCGGCATCGAGGCTCCAGCGGCCGAGCACCTTACGATAACTGCCATTCTCACAACGTGTCCTCGTCCCCGTCATCGCCGTCACGCCTCCATTTCCACTGCAAGCGTTCATCCTCGTTCAGCACATGGAGGCCCGACCATATGGCGTGCCTCACCTCTTTCACTGCACAACCGCGCACGTTCCAACTCTCCCCCTGAAGTTTCTACGTAAAAACTGTCAAACTTTCCGCGCCCACACGCGCACCGCACGTCGGTCGCGCTAGCTTGCAAACTCATCCGCCTATCGATGCGCATCAGACGCTCGGTGTGATTCGCGACCGCAGTCATACAACGCTCGTGTCCCGGTCCGATTTGATCGGCAAGCCAAAGTCCGGATTCACCACGCAACGCTACGAACACTAAAAATCGCGGCGCGAACCGGCGCTCGGGTAAACATCGTCGGCTCACCCGCTCGAAGGCCCGTGCCAGTTGGCGCTTCGACAGATTCCACCGCATCCCCACGGAACCCCGCGAACCTCACGAATCGTTTAACTTTCCGTGAGGACTTCGACACCGGCCGCTGCCTACTCTGTGCGCATGTTTTCAGCACCTGTTTCCAGGAGCCCGCCATGCCCACCCGTAGAGATCTGCTGTTCGCCGGCGCCACCGGCCTTGCCGCGCTCGCGGCGCTGTCGTCGGTCGGCCGCCGTGCGCTGGTCGGTCGCGCGTTCGCCGCGCCGCCGGCCACCGGCGCCGAACCCGCCGCCAAGCCAATGGCCGCCCCGCGGATGGCCGCCCCACGGATGGCCGCCCCGTTCGAAGTCACCCTCAGCGATACCGAATGGCGCCGCCGCCTGACGCCAGCCCAATACACGGTGCTGCGCGACGCCGGCACCGAGCCGCCGTACAGCAGCCCGCTGAACGACGAGCACCGCCACGGCATGTTCGCGTGCGCCGGCTGCGGCCTCGCGCTGTTCTCGTCGAGCACCAAATTCGACAGCCACACCGGCTGGCCGAGCTTCTGGAAGCCGCTCGACCACGCGGTCGCGACCGAGGTCGATACGTCGTTCGGGATGGCGCGCACCGAAGTGCACTGCCGCCGCTGCGGCGGCCATCTCGGCCACGTGTTCGACGACGGCCCGCCGCCCACCGGGCTGCGCTACTGCATGAACGGGCTCGCGCTCGTCTTCCACCCGGCCGCCGCCTGAGCCGCCGCCACCTTCCTGAACTGAACGACCGGAGATGCCTCCATGCTGCTCATCGTCCTCGCCTATCTCGGCGGCGTGCTCACGATCCTGAGCCCGTGCATCCTGCCCGTGCTGCCGTTCGTGTTCGCGCGCGCCGACCAGCCGTTCGTGCGCACCGGCCTGCCGCTGCTCGTCGGCATGGCGCTCACGTTCACCGTCGTCGCCACGCTCGCCGCCGTCGGCGGCGGCTGGGTCGCGCAGGCCAACCAGGCCGGCCGCTGGCTCGCCATCGCGCTGCTCGCCCTGTTCGGCCTGACGCTGCTGCTGCCGCGCCTGGCCGAACACCTGACGCGTCCGCTCGTCGCGGCAGGCAACCGGCTCACCGGCTTCGCGCAGCGCGACGGCCGCGCGGCCAGCCCCGTGTCGTCGCTGTTGCTCGGCGTCGCCACCGGCCTGCTGTGGGCGCCGTGCGCGGGCCCGATCCTCGGACTCGTGCTGACCGGCGCCGCGCTGCGCGGCGCGAGCGTCGGCACGACGGTGCTGCTCGTCGCGTACGCGGCCGGCGCGGCAACGTCGCTCGGCATCGCGCTCGTGATCGGCGGCAAGGTGTTCGCCGCGATGAAGCGCTCGCTCGGCGCCGGCGAATGGATCCGGCGCGGCATCGGCGCGACGCTGCTGGCCGGCGTCGCGGCGATCGCGCTCGGCCTCGATACGGGTGCGCTCGCGCAGTTGTCGACCGTCACGACCGGCGGGCTGGAAACGAAGCTCGTCGACCGGCTCGGCGGCCACTCGAACGGCGCGCCCGTGGCGATGGCCGCGACCGGCAACGCCGGAGGCAGCGTCGGCGCAGCGAGCGGCGCGATGATGGCCGCAACGTCCGGCGACGCACCGGCCGCGGGCGGTGCAATGACCGGCAGCGCGATGATGCGCGCGGCCGACACGACGCCCGCGATGCACGCCCCGGCCGCACTGCCCGTCGAAGGCGCGCTGCCGTCGCTCGACGGCGCCGTGCAGTGGCTGAACTCGCCGCCGCTGACGGCGGCCGGCCTGCGCGGCAAGGTCGTGCTCGTCGATTTCTGGACGTACTCGTGCATCAACTGCCTGCGCACGCTGCCGTACACGACCGCGTGGGCGCGCAAATATGCGCCGTACGGGCTCGTCGTGATCGGCGTGCACGCGCCGGAGTTCGCGTTCGAACGCGACATCGGCAACGTGAAGAAGGCCGTGCACGACCTCGGCATCGACTACCCGGTCGCGATCGACAACCGCTATGCGATCTGGCGCGCATTCGGCAACGAATACTGGCCCGCGCACTACTTCATCGACGCGCAAGGGCGGATCCGCCATCACCACTTCGGCGAAGGCGAATACGCGCAGTCGGAACGCGCGATCCAGTCGCTGCTCGCGGAAGCCGGCCACCCCGAAGCGCTGAACGTGCCGCTCGGCCTCACCGGCACGCCCGCGAAGGGTGCGCTCGCGGCGGCCGACAGCGCGGACGTGCGCTCGCCCGAAACCTATGTCGGCTATGCACGCGCCGACGACTTCACGTCGCCGGGCGGCGTCGTGCGCGACGCGACGCACCGCTACGACGCGCCCGCGCATCCCGAACTGAACGACTGGGGCCTCGCCGGCGCGTGGCAGGTCGGCGCCGAGCGCGCGACGCTCGCCGCGCCGGCCGGGAAGATCGTCTACCGCTTCCATGCGCGCGACCTGCACCTCGTGCTCGGCCCGAGCGCGAACGGCAAGCCGGTGCGCTTTCGCGTGACGCTCGACGGTGCGGCGCCCGGCGCCGCGCACGGCACCGACGTCGATGCGCAGGGCTACGGCACCGTCACCGGGCAGCGCCTGTACCAGCTCGTCCGGCAGCCCGGCGCGATCGCCGATCGCACGTTCTCGATCGAGTTTCTCGACCCCGGCGTCGATGCCTATGCGTTCACGTTCGGTTGATCGCGCACGCCGCCCGACCGCCGTCTTCCGTCCCGCATTCCGAAGGAGCAAACCATGATCCCGACATCCACTCGCGATTGCCCGCCGCGGCGGCGGGCGGTCATGCTGCGCCGCATCGGCGCGATCGCCGTCGCGGCCGCCGCCGTGTTCGGCTACCAGCGCGTCGTCGCGTCCGCGGAACCGATGCATGCGGTGCCCGCACCGACGCTCGACGAAACACCAGGCGCGGCGCACGAAGAAACGGCCGTGCTGGCAGGCGGCTGCTTCTGGGGCGTGCAGGGCGTGTTCGAGCACGTGAAGGGCGTGAAGCAGGTCACGGCCGGCTACGCGGGCGGCGCCTCCGAAACCGCGCACTACGCGCTCGTCGGCACCGGCCTCACGGGCCATGCGGAATCGGTACGCATCGTGTACGACCCGACGCAGATCACGTACGGCCGGCTGCTGCAGGTGTTCTTCTCCGTCGCGCACGACCCGACCGAACTCAACCGGCAAGGCCCCGACGACGGCACGCAATACCGGTCGGCGATCTTTCCGACCACGGCGCAGCAGCGCGCCGTCGCGACGGCGTACATCGCGCAGCTCGGCGCCGCGCACGCATTCGCGGCGCCCGTCGTCACGCGCGTCGAAGCGTACAAGGGCTTCTATGCGGCCGAGGCGTATCACCAGAACTACCTCGAACTGCACCCCGACGCGCCGTACATCGCATACAACGACCTGCCGAAGGTTGCCGGACTCAAGCAGCGCTTCCCCGCGCTGTACCGCGCCGACGCGGTGCTGTGGCGCGATGCGCGGATGTGACGGCGTACCGGGCGGGCGGCGCGGCTCGAGCACCCCGCGCCGCCGCCCTGGTTTGCGCTGCATCAAGGAAACCCGCGCCGCGCCGACCGGGCATACCCGTATCGCACCCGCTTGGCACGCCAACTTCGCGTAGACTGCTTCAGATTCCCGCCGCGTTTCGCGGTGCTCGGAACCCCAGTCGAGCCAGGAGGCGTCACGCATGCGCGCAGTGCCTTTGTCTGACAGCGGCACCCTCGAACAACCGTCCACCGGCGCGGTCGTGCGCGACCTGCGCCGCGTGCCGATCCATCCCGATCACTGGTATCCGCTCGCGTGGTCGCGCGAACTCAAGCGCGGCAAGACGCTCGGCGTGCATTTCGCCGGCGACCCGATCGTGCTCGTCCGCACCGAATCCGGCGCCGTGTATGCGCTCGAAGATCGTTGCGCGCACCGCCAGGTGCCGTTGCATGCGGGCGTCGTGACCGGCGAAACGCTGCGGTGCTGCTACCACGGCTGGACCTACGCGTGCGACAGCGGCCACTGCGTCGACGTCCCGTATCTCGGCCGCGATCGCCTGCCCAACGGCGTGCGCGCATACCCGTGCCGCGAAGCGCACGGGCTGATCTTCGTCTTCCCCGGCGACGCGACGCTCGCCGGCGAGCGCCCGTTTCCCGCACTCGAATCGGCGGACGATCCCGCATACAAGACACGCCGTTTCGGCCGCGAGGTCAAGTGCCACTACTCGTTCATGCACGAGAATCTGATGGACATGAACCATCAGTTCCTGCATCGCAAGCAGATGGGACAGATGCGCGCGCGCAGCGTCGGCCGCCGCCGCGGCGACGACTGGGTCGAGGTCGACTACACGTTCGCGCGGATGGAAGGCAAGCAGCCGGTCGGCGAGGCGCTCGTGTTCGGTTCGAGCAAGAAGCCCGGCGACCAGGCCAACAAGAGCGTGATGACGGTCCGCACGGGCTACCCGTACCAGACGCTGCAGATCCGCTCGAGCGAAGGCACGCTCGTGATGGACCTGTGGATCGTCTACGTGCCGCTCGACGCGGCGCAGCGTACCAATCGTACGTTCGGACTGCTGTCGATCCACAAGCCGGGCATCCCGTTCGCGCTCGATCTCGCGTGGCCGCTGCTCGTCTGGTTCACCGAGCGGATCTTCCGCGAGGATCGCTGGATCGTCGAACGCGAGCAGGAAGCGCACGACCGGCAGGGCGCCGATTGGAACCACGAGGTGTTTCCGGTCATCAACGAACTGCGCGACCTGCTGCGCGAATGCGGCGCGCGCACGGTGATCCCGATCCACCAGACAGGCGCGGGCGACGCTCGTTGACATCGCAACGAACGCGCCCGCCCGGCGGCCGCTTGACGGGCTCGCTTGACGGGCTCGCTCGACCGAGCCCGCGCAGCCGGCCCGCTTAGCCGGCCCGCTCGACCGGGTGCGGCTCGCGCAGCCGGTTCGCGATGCGCGCGGCCTCGTAGTAGCCGGCGGCAGGCGGCCGCTTCAGGTAGCGGCCGGCCCCGCGCTGCGCACGCAGCTCGCCGTCGGCCCACGCGAGCGCTCCACGCGTGAGCGTGTGCGTCGCGACGCCCTGCACCGTCATCCCTTCGAACACGTTGAAGTCGACCTGCTGGTGATGGGTCTTCACCGAGATCGTCTTCGTCGCGGCCGGATCCCACACGACCAGATCGGCGTCGGCCCCGACCTGCACGGCCCCCTTGCGCGGATACAGGTTGAAGATCTGCGCGGCATTGGTCGACGTGATCCGCACGAACTCGTTCGGCGTGATGCGGCCGTGGTTCACGCCGTGATGCCACAGCACCGACATGCGGTCCTCGACGCCGCCGCAGCCGTTCGGGATCTTCGTGAAGTCCTCGCGACCCATCGCCTTCTGCGATGCGCAGAACACGCAGTGATCGGTCGCCGTCGTATGCAGCTGCCCTGCCTGCAGCCCGCGCCACAGCGCCTCGCGATGTTCGGCCGAGCGGAACGGCGGGCTCATCACGTGCGCGGCCGCGCGCGTCCAGTCCGGATCGCGATACACCGCCTCGTCGATCACCAGATGGCCCGGCAGCACCTCGCCGAACACACGCAGTCCTTCGCTGCGCGCGCGAGAGATCGCATCGACCGCATCCTTCGCCGATACGTGCACGATATACACAGGCACGCCGAGCACTTGTGCAATGCGGATCGCACGGTTCGCGGCCTCGCCTTCGACCTCGGGCGGACGCGACAGCGGATGCGCTTCCGGCCCCGTCATCCCGCGCGCGAGCAGCGCCTTTTGCAGCTGGAACACGAGCTCGCCGTTTTCCGCGTGCACAGTCGGCAGCGCGCCGAGCTCGAGCGAACGCGAGAAGCTGTTCACGAGGATCTCGTCGTCGGCCATGATCGCGTTCTTGTACGCCATGAAGTGCTTGAAGCTCGACACGCCGTGCTCGCGCACGAGCGTGCCCATGTCGCGGTGCACCGATTCGTCCCACCACGTGACGGCCACATGGAAACCGTAATCGGCCGCCGCCTTCTCGGCCCAGCCGCGCCACTCGCGGAACGCATCCATCAGCGGCTGCTTCGGGCTCGGGATCACGAAGTCGATGATGCTCGTCGTGCCGCCCGACAGGCCGGCTGCCGTACCCGAGTAGAAATCGTCGCTCGCCGTCGTGCCCATGAACGGCAGTTCCATGTGCGTATGCGGATCGATGCCGCCCGGCATCACGTACTGGTCGTGCGCGTCGACGATGCTCGCGCCGGCCGGCGCGTCGATCTTCTCCGCGATCTGCAGGATCGTGCCGCCGTCCTGCGGGTCGGCACACAGGATGTCCGCACGATAGGTCCGGTCTGCATCGACCACGGTGCCGCCGCGAATCAGGATTGCCATTTCGTTGCCTCCTCGTTGACTGTCGGGTGCCGCATGCGGCGCCGATGCCGGATGTGTCCGCGCATCGGCTACATCGGGTGCATCAGGCGCTCGCGATCTGCGCGCGCTGTCCGGCGCGCCACTTCATCCAGGTGCCGTACACGCCGGACGCCAGCACGAGACCGACGAACCACGCATACGTGTAAAGCGTGTTGAAGAACGCCGGCACGTTCGCGAACGATGCCGGAAATGCCGTGTGCAGGAAGCCGGGCAGGTTCGGCAGCACGCCGACCGCGAGCGCGACCAGCGCGGCCGGGTTCCAGCCGCGCGTGTAGCTGAAGCCGCCGCGCTCGTCGAACAGCGCGCGCGTGTCGAGCCGCGTGCCGCGAATCAGGAAGTAGTCGACCATCAAAATCCCCGCGACCGGCCCGAGCAGCGCCGAATACCCGACGAGCCAGGTGAAGATGTAGCCGTCGGTCGTGGCGAGGATCTTCCACGGCATCATCACGATCGCGATCGTCGCGGTAATCAGGCCGCCCGTGCGATACGAGATCGCCTTCGGCCACAGGCTCGAGAAGTCGTACGCGGGGCCGACCAGGTTCGCCGCGAGGTTGCAGCACATCGTGTCGAGCGTGAGGATCACCAGCGCGATGCCGACGCCGATGCCGGTCATCCGGCTCGTCAGGTCGATCGGATCCCAGATCGCGTTGCCGTAGATCACCACGGTGGCCGACGTCACGACGACCGACACCACCGACAGCAGCGCCATCGGCAGCGGCAGCCCGATCGACTGTCCGATGATCTGGTCGCGCTGCGAATGCGCGAAGCGCGTGAAGTCGGGGATGTTCAGCGCGAGCGTCGCCCAGAAGCCGACCATCGCGGTCAGGCCAGGCCAGAACGTCGCCCAGAACAGCCCGGCCTTCTTGCCGCCCACCGCGAACTGCGACGGCGCCGACAGCATCGAGCCCACGCCGCCCGCCTGCGACGTCGCCCACCACACGAGCGCGACGCACATCACGACCTTGATCGGCGCGGACCAGCTTTCGAGCCAGCGGATCGAATCGGTGCCGTGCAGGATGAAGTAAAGCTGCAGCGCCCAGAACACCAGGAAGCATGCGAGCTGCCCGAGCGAAATGCCGGCGATCGGCAGCGCCGCGCCGTGCAGCGCGTTGCCGGTCAGGATGTTCAACAGCGTATAGATCGCGCTGCCGCCGAGCCAGGTCTGGATGCCGTACCAGCCGCACGCGACGATCGCGCGCAACAGCGCGGGCAGCTTCGCGCCCTGCGTGCCGAACGACGCGCGCACGAGCACCGCGTACGGAATCCCGTGCTTCGCGCCGGCATGACCGATCAGCAGCATCGGCGCGAGCACGATCAGGTTGCCGAGCAACACGGTCAGCACCGCCTGCCACGGCGACATGCCTTCCTGGATCAGCCCGGCCGCGAGCATGTACGACGCGATGTTCATCACCATCCCGACCCACAACGCCGCGAAGTGATACCACCGCCACGTGCGCTGCGCCGTCGTCGTCGGCGCCAGGTCGTCGTTGTACAGGCTGCCGGCCGGCGCCGCGGCGCTGTCGGAATCGGCGGGAATCGCTGCTGGTTTCATCGAGGGCGCTCCACGTAAACGTCAGCGCCGGCATCGCACGATGCCGGCCGAACAGAACACAAGCAGCGGCGCGGCCGGTGCCGCGCCGCCGGCCGCCGGTCAGGCCGCCTTCGCGTGCTTCTCCGGTTGCGCGGGGCTCGCGCCCGCATCCACGCGCGCCGGGTTGTTCGGATGCGTGGTCCAGTTCGCGTAGTCGCCCGCGTCGACACGCTCCATCGTGATGCATTGCTCGACCGGACACACATGCATGCAAAGATTGCACCCGACGCACGCCGCATCCACCACTTCGAAATGCCGCACGCCGTCCTTCTCGGCCGTGATCGCCTGGTGCGACGTGTCCTCGCACGCGATATGGCACAGCCCGCACTGGATGCAGCGGTCCTGGTCGATGCGCGCCTTGATGTCGTACTTCAGGTTCAGGTATTTCCAGTCGGTGACGTTCGGCACCGCGCGGCCGCGCACGTCGTCGAGCGTCGCGTAGCCCTTCTCGTCCATCCAGTTCGACAGTCCGTCCGCCAGATCCGTCACGATCCGGAAGCCGTAGTGCATCGCGGCGGTGCATACCTGCACGCTGCCGGCGCCCAGCACCATGAATTCGGCCGCGTCGCGCCACGACGAAATCCCGCCGATGCCGGAGATCGGCAGGTTCGGCGTTTCCGGGTCGCGCGCGATTTCCGCGACCATGTTCAGCGCGATCGGCTTGACCGCCGGACCGCAATAGCCGCCATGCGTGCCCTTGCCGTCGACGGTCGGCATCGGCGCCATCTGGTCGAGGTCCACCGCGACGATCGAGTTGATCGTGTTGATGAGCGACACGCCGTCCGCGCCGCCCTTGTACGCGGCGCGCGACCCCATCCGGATGTCGCTGATGTTCGGCGTGAGCTTCACGAGACACGGCAGCTTCGTGCCCTCCTTGACCCAGCGCGTGACCATCTCGACGTATTCCGGCACCTGCCCGACGGCCGCGCCCATCCCGCGCTCGCTCATCCCGTGCGGGCAGCCGAAGTTCAGTTCGACCGCATCGGCGCCCGTATCCTCGACCAGCGGCAGAATCCATTTCCAGTCGCGCTCGTTGCACGGCACCATCAGCGACACGATCAGCGCGCGGTCCGGCCAGTCGCGCTTCACCTGCGCGATCTCCTTCAGGTTCACGTCGAGCGGGCGATCGGTGATCAGCTCGATGTTGTTCAGCCCGGCGATCCGCTGCCCGTTCCACTGCACCGCGCCATAGCGCGAACTGACGTTGACGACGTGCGGATCGAGCCCGAGCGTCTTCCAGACGACGCCGCCCCAGCCGGCCTCGAATGCGCGGTTGACGTTGTACGCCTTGTCGGTCGGCGGCGCGGAGGCGAGCCAGAAGGGATTCGGCGAGGTGATGCCTGCGATGGTGCAGCGAAGGTCGGCCATGTTCGGCTCCGTGAGAATGGGGACGTTTATCGTGGCGCGCGTGACGTGCGCGCTGCCGTTGCGTATGCCGCGCTCACGCGGCCCTGGCGTCGCGCTGCGCGAGCGCCGCATCGATCGCGGCGGCCGCGTGCTTGCCGTCCTGCACGGCCTGTACCGTCAGATCGATGCCGCCCGTCGCCGCGCAGTCGCCGCCGGCCCAGACGTCGGGCAACGCCGTGCGGCCGTCGGCATCGACCGCGATGCGCGTGCCGTCCGCCGTCAGCAATGCAGCGTCGACGCCGTCCGGCACCAGCGTCTGGCCGATCGCCTTCAGCACCATGTCCGCGTCGACGGTGAAGCGCTCGCCGGACGCCGCCTCGAATTCGATGCCCGTCACGTGCCCGTCCGCGCCCGCGATACGCACCGGCTTCGCATGCGTGACCAGCGTGACGCCGCTTTTCTGCGCGAACTCGCGTTCGGCCCAGGTCGCGCTCATCGCCTCCACACCGCGCCGGTACACCATCGTCACGCGCTGCGCGCCGAGCTTGCGGCTCTGCACGGCTGCGTCGATCGCGGTATTGCCGCCGCCGATCACGACCACGCGCCGCCCGACCGGCACATTCTCCAAAGCGTCGGCCTGCCGCACCCGCTCGATGAAGTCGACCGCGTTCATCACGCCGTCCAGTTGTTCGCCGTCGATCGCGAGCGTACGCACGCCGCCCAGGCCCATCGCGAGAAACACCGCGTCGTGCCGCTCGCGCAGCGCGTCGAGCGTCACGTCGCGTCCGAGTGCGACGCCGGTCTCCAGCGTGATGCCGCCGACCGACAGCAGCCACTCGACTTCGCGCTGCGCGAAATCGTCGACGGTCTTGTATGCGGCGATCCCGTATTCGTTCAAGCCGCCCGCCTTCGGCCGCGCGTCGAACAGCGTGACGCGATGGCCGGCAAGCGCGAGCCGGTGCGCGCATGCAAGCCCGGCCGGCCCCGCACCGACCACGGCGACATGCCGCCCCGTATCGGGTGCGCGCGTGAAGCGTACCGCGCCGGTCGCCATCGCCCAGTCGGTCGCGTGCCGCTGCAGCGCGCCGATCGCAACCGGCTGCGCATCCTGATGATTGCGCACGCAGGCGCCTTCGCACAGGATCTCGGTCGGACAGACCCGCGCGCACATCCCGCCGAGCGGATTCGCCGACAGGATGTCCATCGCCGCCCCTTTCAGGTTGCCGTTGCCGATCTTGCGGATGAAGCTCGGGATGTCGATCTGCGTCGGGCACGCCTGCACGCAGGGCGCGTCGTAGCAGTAGTGGCAGCGGCTGGCAGCGGCCGCCGCGGCAGTCGGATCGAGCAGCGGCGCGATGTCGGCGAATTCGCACGAGAGTTGCGTGGACGACAGGCGATGCGCGGCGATATCGCCGGTTGGCTTGGTGGTCATACGCGTTCCTTCGACTGGGTGGAGACAAAGCCGTCCCCGCCGGCTGCGGATGCACAGTCGGGGCGGTTTTTATAAGGAATGCTACGGTCTGATGCCGGGCAGCCTCCTGGCTGCGTTACGTGCGATGCGTCATGAAGCCGGCTCGCATGCGCGCGACAGCATCGCGTGCAGCAGCACGTTCGCGCCGGACTCGATCCATGCAGGCGTCGCGTCCTCGATCTCGTTGTGGCTGATGCCGTCGACGCATGGCACGAACACCATCGACGTCGGCGCGACCTGCGCCAGATAGCATGCGTCGTGGCCCGCGCCCGACACGATGTCGCGATGCGAGTAGCCGAAGCGGTCGGCCGCGGCACGCACGGCCGCCACGCAGGCCGGATCGAATGCGACTGGCTCGTAGTAGAAAATCTGCTCGAGCTCGGTTTCGAGCCCGATATCGGCGGCGATGCGCGCGACGCCGTCGCGCAGCGCGGCGTCCATCCGCGCGAGCACGGCGTCGTCCGGATGCCGGAAATCGACGGTGAAGAACACGCGGCCCGGGATCACGTTGCGCGAGTTCGGGTGCACCTGCATCATGCCGACCGTCGCGCAGCCGAACGGCGCGTGATCGAGACCGATCCGGTTCACGAGATCGACCACGCGCGACGCGCCGAGCAACGCGTCGCGGCGACGCGGCATCGGCGTCGGGCCCGCATGCGCTTCCTGCCCGGTGAACGTGATCTCGTACCAGCGCTGCCCCTGCGCATCGGTCACGACGCCGATCGTCTTGCACTCCGCTTCGAGAATCGGCCCCTGCTCGATATGCAGCTCGAACGCCGCATGCAGCTTGCGCCCGCCGCACGGCACGTCGCCCGCATAGCCGATGCGGGCGAGTTCCTCGCCGATCGTCTTGCCGTCGACGTCCTTGCGCGACAGCCCGTATTCGAGCGGGAACACGCCCGCGAACACGCCCGATGCGACCATCGCCGGCGCGAAGCGCGATCCTTCTTCGTTGGTCCAGATCACGACCTCGACCGGATGCTCGGTCTCGATGCCGTGATCGTTCAGACTGCGAATCACTTCGAGACCGCCCAGCACGCCGTAGATGCCGTCGAACCGGCCGCCCGTCGGCTGCGAATCCGCGTGCGAGCCGGTGACGACCGGTGCCGCATCGGCCACGCGGCCCGCGCGGCGCATGAACACGTTGCCCATCGTATCGACCGTCACCGTGCAGCCGGCGGCCTTCGCCCAGCCGACGATCAGGTCGCGCCCTGCCTTATCGAGATCGGTCAGCGCGAGGCGGCAGACACCGCCCTTCGGCGTCGCGCCGATCTTCGCCACCTCCATCAGGCTGTCCCACAACCGCTTGCCGTCGACCTTGATCGACGTGTCGAATGCTGCCCGTTTCACTGTTTCCGATACCGCGTTCATTCGTATCGCTCCTGTGGGGTCGTCATGTCGTCATCCCGGTCGATGCCGGTGCACGCATTGCTTCTGTCGGGGCAAACCCGCACACGCAATGTGCATGTGCGCATCGTTCGCGTCATGCGTCCGATCGAGCGACGGAGACATTGGCACTCGATTCCGTCACGCGTCGAATCCTGTCCGATTGGACAGGTTTTAGACGATCAAAATGTGCAATGCAATGTCTTTCTTTCGCGGGTCTCGCCGAGCGAGAAACGTGCCACCGCATCGCAGCATGGCGCGCACTGCCGTGATGCAAGCGCGTGCGCTCAACGCAGACGAGCGGCTAGAATGAAGCCCAACGCGGCATGCACGCCGCGCGAGGGCAACGATGAGACATGACAAAGCGGGCGCCGAAGCGGCCGGCTCCGACGAAACGCACACGCCTTTGCGGCGACGCAAGGCACACATCCGCGAGTCCAACGAAGCGCATTTGCTCGCCTGTGCGGAAGCCGTATTCGCGGAGCGCGGGCTCGACGGCGCGAGCACCGCGATGATCGCCGAACGCGCGGGCCTGCCGAAGGCGAACCTGCATTACTACTTCCCGACCAAGCTCGCGCTGTATCGCCGCGTGCTCGACGATCTGTTCGAAGACTGGCACCACGCGGCCGGATCGTTCGAGGACGGCGACGATCCGGTGGAGGCGATCGCCAGCTACGTACGCGCGAAGATGGATCTGTCGCGCCGCCGCCCGCTCGGCTCGAAGGTGTGGGCCAACGAGATCATCCACGGTGCGACGCACATGCAGGACATCCTGTCGGAACGCGTGAAGCCGTGGTTCGACAAGCGCGTGGCCGTGGTCGAAGGCTGGATCGCGCGCGGCTTGCTCGCGCCGGTCGATGCGCACGCGTTGCTGTACCTCGTGTGGGCGACCACGCAGCACTATGCGGATTTCGATGCGCAAATCCGCGCGCTGAGCGGCAAGCGTGCGTTTACGCAGAAGGGGTTCGACGAGAAGACCGAGCAGGTCGTGCAGCTCGTGATCCGCGCATGCGGCGCGGTGTCGCCGAACGCGAACGCGTAACGCGCGCGCCATCCCCGAAAGACAAAACGGGCGGCGAGCACGACGCAGGAAGACCCTGCGCAATGCCCGCCGCCCGCGTCGCGATACGGCGTGCCGGCCGTATCGCGCACGATGCGTTGGCGTCGTGCGTTCGCGTCAGCCGATGCGTTCGATTGCGATCGCCGTCGCCTCGCCGCCGCCGATACACAGCGACGCGACGCCGCGCTTCTGACCATACGCTTCGAGCGCGGCCAGGAGCGTCACCATCACGCGCGCACCCGATGCGCCGATCGGATGTCCGAGCGCACACGCGCCGCCGTGCACGTTGACCTTGTCGTGCGGCAGGTCGAGATCGCGCATCGCGGCCATCGCGACCACCGCGAACGCTTCGTTGATCTCGAACAGGTCGACGTCGCGCAGGTTCCAGCCGGTTTTTTCCGACAGCTTGCGGATCGCGCCAATCGGCGCCGTCGCAAACAGGCCGGGCTTGTTCGCGTAGGTCGAATGCCCGACGATCACGGCTTTCGGCGTGAGACCGAGCCGTTCCGCTTCCGAGCGACGCATCATCACGAGCGCGGCCGCGCCGTCCGAAATCGACGACGAGTTCGCCGCCGTCACCGTACCGCCTTCGCGGAACGCCGGCCTGAGCGTCGGAATCTTGTCGAGCTTCGCGTTGCCCGGCTGCTCGTCGATCGACACGACGGCTTCCGTCTTGCCGGCCTTCACCGTCACCGGTGCGATCTCCGACACGAAACGCCCTTCCGCGATCGCGCGTTGCGCGCGCGTCAGCGACGTGATCGCGAACGCATCCTGCTCCTCGCGCGTGAACTGGTAGGCCTGCGCGCAATCCTCGGCGAAGGTGCCCATCAGCCGGCCCTTGTCGTATGCATCCTCGAGCCCGTCGAGGAACATGTGGTCGAGCACCTGGCCGTGCCCCATGCGCATCCCCGCACGCGCCTTCGGCAGCAGATACGGCGCATTCGACATGCTCTCCATCCCGCCCGCGACGGCGACGTCCGCCGAGCCGGCCAGCAGCAGGTCGTGCGCGAACATCGCGGCCTTCATCCCCGAGCCGCACATCTTGTTGACCGTCGTCGCGCCCGCGCCCAGCGGCAACCCGGCCTTCAGCGCGGCCTGCCGTGCGGGCGCCTGCCCCTGACCGGCCGGCAGCACGCAGCCGAACACGATTTCATCGATGCGCTCGGCCGGTACGTTCGCGCGCTCGAGTGCCGCGCGGATCGCCACCGCGCCGAGGTCGCTTGCGCTGGCAGCGGCCAGGTCGCCCTGGAAACCGCCCATCGGCGTGCGTGCCGCCCCAACGATTACGATCGGATCCTGTGTCGTCATGATTGATTTCCTCCAGTGTCAGCGCGGTGCCATGCGCAGCGCGCCATCGAGACGGATGACTTCGCCGTTCAGCATCGTATTCTCGGCGATGTGGCGCACCAGCGCCGCAAATTCGTCCGGGCGGCCGAGCCGCGGCGGGAACGGTACGCTCTTGCCGAGCGCATCCTGCACGTCCTGCGGCATGCCGCTCATCATCGGCGTCGCGAAAATGCCCGGCGCGATCGTCACCACGCGAATGCCGAACCGCGCGAGTTCGCGCGCGATCGGCAGCGTCATGCCCACCACGCCGCTCTTCGATGCCGCATAGGCGGCCTGTCCGATCTGCCCGTCGAACGCCGCGACCGACGCGGTATTGACGATCACGCCGCGCTCCCCTTCCGCGTTCGCGTCCTGCTTCGACATCGCGTCGGCCGCCAGCCGGATCATGTTGAACGTGCCGATCAGGTTGATCGACACCGCGCGCGCGAAGCGGTCGAGCGCATGCGGACCTTCGCGGCCGACCACTTTCTCGCCCGGCGCGACGCCCGCGCAATTCACGAGCGCATCGATCCGGCCGAACGCGTCGCGCGCGGCGGCGACGGCCGCCTGACCTTCTGCGTCGCTCGTCACGTCGGTCTTCACGAAGCGCGCGGCCGCGCCGAGTTCATGCGCGAGGCTCGCGCCGGTGTCTTCATTGACGTCCAGCAGCACCGCCTTGCCGCCTTCGGCGGCCACCATCCGCGCGACCGCGGCACCGAGGCCCGAACCGGCGCCCGTAATCAGAAAAACGCGATCCTTGATATTCATTCGCAGTCCGTATTCAGTATTCAGGATTGAACGGCCTTCTCGGCTTCCATCTTGCGCAGCACGAAGCGCTGGATCTTGCCGCTCGGGGTTTTCGGCAGCGCGTCGACGAAGTCGATCGCGCGCGGATAGGCGTGCGCGGACAGCCGCCGCTTCACGTGCTGACTCAGTTCGTCGGCCAGCGCGGGCGTGCCTTCGACGCCCTTCGACAGCACGACGTACGCCTTGACGATCTCCGTGCGCTCCGGGTCCGGCACGCCGATCACGGCGGCCTCGCTCACGGCAGGATGCTCGATCAGCGCGCTTTCCACGTCGAACGGGCCGATCCGGTAGCCGGACGACGTGATCACGTCATCCGCGCGGCCGATGAAGCTCACGGTGCCGTCCGGCTCCAGCTCGACGTTGTCGCCGGTCCGGTAGTAGCCGCCCGCGATCGCCGGCGTGTCCTGCTGCCAGTAGCCGTGGAACCACAGCAGCGGCGAGCGCGCGATGTCGATCGCGAGGTTGCCGGGCTCGCCGGGGCCGAGCTCGCGGCCTGCATCGTCGAGCACCGCGACACGGTAGCCGGGCATCGCGAAGCCGGCCGAACCGGCGTGGACGACGTGCGCGAGCCCGTGATGATTGTTCACGACCATCCCGAGTTCGGTCTGGCCGTAGTGGTCGTAGATCGGCGCGCCGAGCGCCGCGTCGAACCAGCGCACGACTTCCGGATTCAGCGGCTCGCCCGCGCTGCTGACCACGCGCAGCGCCCCTTTCAGGCGCGCCGCCGCGTCGGTGCCGGCCGCCATCAGCATCCGGTACGCGGTCGGCGAGCCGGCGAGGCTCGTGATGCCGAGCCGTTCGATCACGTCGTAGGTGCTGTCGACGGTGAAGCCGCCTTCGTACAGCGTCGTCGCATGGCCGAGCAGCAGCGGGCCGGTGATCGCGTAATAAAGACCGTAGGCCCAGCCCGGATCGGCGATATTCCAGAAGCGGTCGCCTTCGCGCAGGTCGACCGCATCGCGCATGTACGCGCCGAACGCGAGCAGCCCGCGCAGCGGCACCGGCACGCCCTTCGGCAAGCCCGTCGTGCCCGACGTCGACATCATCATGAACAGGTCGGCGCCCTTGCGCAGCACCGGTTCGAACGTGTCGGACTGCGCATCCAGCGCCGCGCGGAAATCGATGTCGCCGGCCGGCAGCGCGTCGCCGGGCTCGCGCACCGTCGCGACCCGGGGACAATCGGCGATCTCGTCGAGCTTCGCGCGATTCGCGACGTTGGTCACGACCAGCCGCGCATCGCTCATGCGCAGCCGGTGCTCGATCGCCTTCGGGCCGAATGCGGTGAACAGCGGCTGATAGACGGCGCCCGCGCGCCACGTGCCGAGAATCGTCGCGACGAGCTCGGGCGTACGCGGCAACAGGCCGGCCACCACGTCGCCCGGCTTCACGCCCTGCGCGACCAGCAGGTTCGCGACGCGCGCCGACAGCGCCTGCATCTGCACAAACGTGAAACTGCGGTGCTGGCCGCCGGCGTCGATCCAGTCGAGCGCGATCGCGTTCGCGTCCGCCGCCGCATGCCGGTCGCAGCATTCGACGCATGCGTTCAGGCCCCGCTCCAGGTCGCCGTGCAACTGCGTTGCGGCGGTCTCGATACGGAAGCCGGCCACGGCATCGGCGTAGGCCGGCACCACCCGGGCGTTTGCTCCATCACGCATGCGTGTCTCCTGTTCGTTATGACCGTCGGCGAACCGGCGGTATATCGATGATGGTAGACAGCCGTCACATTGCAATCAATGACAAACAGAATCTAGAATCGTGATCGCTTTTGCCATGTCAGGAGGGCACGAAAAATGGGGCCGCAGATGATCTCGCCGGATTTCGTCGACGATGCACTCGAGAGCCTGCGCCGGCAACGGATTCCGGTCGGCCCCGTGCTGCGCGCCGCGGGCTTGCCGGACACCGTGCGCGAGCCCGTCACGCCGCAACAGTACGGCCGGCTGTGGCTCGCGATCGCCGGCACGATCGACGACGAATTCTTCGGCCTCGCCGCCCGCCCGATGCGGCGTGGCAGCTTCACGCTGCTCTGCCATGCCGTACTGCATGCGGGCACGCTCGAGAAGGCGCTGCGGCGCGCACTGCAGTTCCTGCGTGTGGTGCTCGACGAGCCGCGCGGCGAACTCGTCGTCGCCGACGGGCAGGCGCAGATCGTCCTGACGCAGTCGGGCGCACCGTATTCGGCGTTCGCTTACCGGACGTTCTGGCTGATCCTGCTCGGCGTCGCGTGCTGGCTGATCGGGCGCCGCATTCCGCTGCAGCGCATCGATTTCGCATGCCCGAGCCCCGATCAGCGCAGCGATTACCACCAGTTCTTCGGCGTGCCGGTGCATTTCGACCGCCCCGACAGCCGGCTCGCCTTCAACGCCGCATACCTCGCGCTGCCGACGATCCGCTCCGCGCAGGCGCTGAGGACGTTCCTGCGCGGCGCGCCCGGCAATCTGCTGGTCCGCTACCGGCACGACACCGGCTGGGTCGCGAAGACGCGCGCGCACCTGAAGGCGCGGCCGGCCGCCGAGTGGCCGGATTTCGATACGCTGGCCGTCCGCCTCGGCACGACGCCCGCGACGCTGCGTCGACGTTTGCGCAGCGAGGGGCAGAGCTTCGCGTCGATCAAGGACGAACTGCGTGGCGCGCTCGCCCAGTCGCTGCTGCGCGGGCACACGCTCAGTGTCGCGGAAATCGCGGCCGAGCTCGGTTTCACCGAGCCCAGCGCGTTTCATCGTGCGTTCCGGAAATGGACGGGCACGAGCCCGGGCGCGTTTCGCCGCGACGTCAATGCGGCGCAGCAGGAGCATTGACGCCCGGCGCTGCGCGGTCAGCGCGACATGCCGTCGATGCTCGGCGCAACGTCATGCATCGGTCGCGAGAACAGCTTGCACCCCGCGTAGTAGACGAGCGACGTCAACGACAACCCGACGATCCACGAGATGTCCGCACCGCCCAGCCGGTTTGCCAGCTCCCCGGTATAGAGATCGGTCGCCATGAACGGCGCCTGCGCAACGATGCCGATCAAATACGACCCGACCGCGATCGCGTTGAAGCGCCCGTAGATGCCGCCGTCCTGCCGGAAGAACGAATCGACGTCGTATTCGCCGTGGCAGACGAGGTAGTAATCGACGAGATTGATCGCCGTCCACGGCACGAGCACGTACAGCAGCAGCAGGATGAAGTTCGTATAGCCGGCCAGGAAATTGTTCTGCCCGAACAGCGCGATCGCGAGCGCGACGCAGCACAGCACGATCGCCGTGATCGCCCGTGCGCGGGCCCGGCCCGACCACGACGGAAAGAGCGTCTGCAATACGGTGATCGCCGACAGCGCGCCGCAATACAGCTCCATCGCGTTGCTGGCCGCGATGCCGAACGACAGCACGACGATCACGAGCACGCTGATGCCCTGCGTGAGGCCCGTGAGGCCGTTCACGACGTTGCCGTCGGGCGTGGCGAGGCCCACCAGGCAGCCGAGCAGCATCGGGAAGAACGAGCCGAGCACGCAGCCCCAGTAGCTCGACCAGAACGCCGTGCGCGGCCCCGTATCCGGCGGCAGATAGCGCGAGTAGTCGGACACGTACGGCGCATACGCGATCTGCCACAGCGCGGCCACCGACATCGAACCGAGAAAGCCCGACAGGTTCAGCGAATGCTTCGAAAACGTATCGCCCGGCAGTCCGTGCACGAAGATGATCCACACGAATGCAAGCACGAGCACGGTGCCCGAACACCAGCTCAGCAGCCGTGCATACGCGTGGATCAGCTTGTACCCGTAGATCGATCCGAGCAGGCTGATCAGGCCAATCGCCACCACACCGGCGTCGAGCGGGATCCCTAGGCTGAGGCTGTGCAGCGCCTGCCCGCCGAACACGCAGTTCGACGCGAAGAAGCCGACGTACATCACGACGACCAGCGCGACCACCAGCAACGCACCGAACGAACCGAACTGCCCTCGCGTCTGGATCATCTGCGGCACGCCGAGCTGCGGCCCCTGCGCGGAGTGCAGCGCCATGAAGATCGCGCCGATCAGGCTGCCGAGGAGCGTCGCGAGCGCCGCCCACCAGAATGGCTGCTTGAACACCGTCGTCGCGAGCGACCCGGTGACGATCGTCAGCATCATGATGTTCGAACCGAACCAGATCGTGAACAGGTCCTTCGCGCTGCCGTGCCGCTCGGTCAGCGGAATCTGCTGGATCGTGCTTTCCTCGAGATGAGCAATGGACTCGCCCTGACTCATTTCGTCTCCTTGTCTCTGTTGTGATGTTCGTTGGCTTGCGCGGGATCGGGGCAAGTCAGTTGCACGAGCAACGGAGGCGTTCTTCTGCATGCACGGGAAACGCTGCCTTCATGCATGGAATATTCAATTCGTATTCCTACATGACATCCAGAAAACGACCCAGCGCCGATGTGCTTGCTACCCTCGGTCGATCCGATCGGGTTCGCTCCGGATCGCCACTTGCCGAATCACACGCAATCGTGCGAGCCGCGGAAGCGGCATCCGTCGCGAGGCGCGACTCCGCTCGTCCCGCATCGAGCGGAGTCGCGCCACGCAACCGGTCAGCAGTCGATCCCGAGTACTTCCCTGGCGGTTGCATCCACGGCCTTGCGCATCGTGCCGACCAGTTCGTCGATTTGCGCATGGTCGATCACGAGCGGCGGCGCAACGATCAGCCGGCCGTTCGTCGAACGCACGATCGCGCCGAGTTCGAACCCGACCGTCCGGCTGTGCCAGGTCAGATCGGCCTCGTTCGCGAAACGCTCGCGTGTCGCCTTGTTCTTCGCGAACTGGATGGCACCGACCGCGCCCACGCCCTGGATTTCGCCGACGAGCGGATGATCGTCGAACGCATCGCGCAACGCCTGCTGCAGGTACGGGCCCGTATCCGTCTTCGTCCGCTCGACGAGACGCTCGCGCTCGAGCACGTCGAGGTTGGCCAGCGCGACGGCGGCCGCGACCGGATGCCCCGAATAGGTCAGCCCGTGCGCATAGACGCCGCCCTTCTCGACCAGCGCATCGCCGACGCGCCGGCTCATGATCAGGCCGCCCATCGGCACATAGCCCGACGTCAGCCCCTTCGCCATGCAGATCAGATCCGGCTCGAAGCCGAAGTGGCGATGTGCGAACCATTCGCCGGTACGGCCAAAGCCGCCGATCACCTCGTCCGCGCACAGCAGCACGTCGTATTGACGGCAGATGCGTTCGATCTCCTGCCAGTAGCCGTCCGGCGGGAAGATCATGCCGCCCGCGCCCTGGAACGGCTCCGCGACGAACGCGGCGACACGATCCGCGCCGATCTCGAGGATCTTGCGTTCGAGCGACAGCGCCGCCTGCTTGCCGAATGCCTCGGGGCTCAGGTCGCCGCCGTTCGCGTACCAGTACGGCTCGTCGACGTGCGTGATGTTCGGAATCGGCAAGTCGCCCATCTCGTGCATGAACGCCATGCCGCCCAGCGACGCGCTGCCGACCGTCGAGCCGTGATAACCGTTCACACGGCCGATCAGCACCTTCTTCTCCGGCTTGCCCATCACGTCCCAGAAGCGGCGCACGGTGCGAATCAGCACCTCATTCGATTCGGAACCCGAATTGGTGTAGACGACATGGCTGAAACGATTGCCGAGCAGTGCAAAGAGCCGCTCCGACAGTTCGATCACCGACGGATGCGTCGTATGAAAGAACATGTTGTAGTACGACAGTTCCTTCATCTGCCGCGCGGCCGCGTCGATCAGCTCCGGCCGGCCATAGCCGACGTTGGTGCACCACAACCCCGACATCCCGTCGAGATAGCGGTTGCCGTCGTTGTCCCACAGGTAGACGCCTTCGCCGCGCACCATCACGCGCGCGCCTTCCTGGTTCAGCGCCTTCTGGTCGACGAATGCATGCAGGTGATGCGCGGCGTCGCTGCGTTGATAGTCCTGGGTCGTGCGATGCGGAAAGTTGGGCGCATTCATGTGCGAGTCTCCGGTTTCGTTGTGTGAAGCAAGGGGCAGGTGCGCTGCCGGTGCGGCAGGCTTCGTCTGCACGGCAGCGGTGCGAGGTGATGCGGGTCGCCGCACCGGATCAGTAACTGATCCAGGTCGTCTTGAGTCCCGTGTACTTGTCGATGGCATGCAGCGACAAGTCGCGACCGAAACCCGACTGGCGAAACCCGCCGAATGGCGTCTGCGCGCTCAACGCGTCGACGGTATTGACGGACACGGTGCCGGCACGCAGGCGGCCCGACACGCGATGCGCGCGCGACAGGCTGCCGGTCCACACCGACGCGGCAAGCCCGTAGATCGAGTCGTTCGCGAGACGGACCGCCTCATCCTCGGTATCGAACGGAAGCACCGACAGGACGGGCCCGAAGATCTCGTCGCGCGCGATCGGGTCGCCATGCTTCACGTCGATGAAGATCGTCGGCTCGACGAAGTAGCCTTTGCCATCGATACGCGGCGCGCCTCCGCCGATCGCGAGCGTGGCGCTCTTGCGGCCGCGCTCGATCCAGTCGCACACGCGACGATGCTGGTGTTCGTCGACGATCGCGCCCATGCCGCTCGCCGGATCCAGCGGATCGCCCGGCATGAACGCGGCGGCATGCGCAATCAGTCGATCGACGAACGCATCGTGAATCGAGCGCTGTACCAGCAGCCGCGAATTCGCGGAGCACACTTCGCCCTGGTTGAAGAAGATGCCGAAGCAGGCCTTGCGGGCCGCAAGATCGAGATCGTCCGTATCGTCGAAGACCAGATTCGGGCTCTTGCCGCCGCATTCCAGCCATACCTGCTTCATGTTCGACTGCGCGGCGTACTCGAGGAATTTCTTGCCCACGGCCGTCGATCCCGTGAACGCGAGCACGTCGACGTCGGGATGCAGGCCAAGCGCCCGCCCGGCGGTCTCGCCGTATCCCGGCACGACGTTCAGGACACCCGGCGGCAAGCCGGCCTCGAGCGCGAGTTCCGCGAGACGCAGCGCGGACAACGGCGATTGTTCGGCGGGCTTCAGCACGACGCTGTTGCCGGCCGCCAGCGCCGGCGCCACCTTCCACGCGACCATGTCGAGCGGGAAATTCCACGGCACCACCGCACCGACGACACCGAGCGGCTCGCGCGTGACGATCGCGAGGTTGCCGGGATCGGTGGAAGCGACCTCGCCGTTCAGCTTGTCGACGGCTTCGCCGTACCAGCTGAAGAGCCCTGCAGCAGCCGGCACGTCGATGCTGATCGCATCCGCGACGCGCTTGCCCATGTTCAGAGAATCGAGCAGCGCGAGCTCCGCGCCATGCGCGACGATCAGTTCGCCAAGCCGGCACAGCACACGCTTGCGTTCGGCCGGCGCGCAACGCGACCACACGCCCGATTCGAATGCTTCGCGGGCCGCGCGCACGGCATCGTCGATATCCGCTGCGTCGCACGACGCGACTTCCGCGATGACGGCTTCCGTGGCCGGATTGATTGCGGCGAACGTATGGCCGCTTCGGGCTGGCACGTTGCGGCCGGCGATATGCGCGAGCGTTCGTGGCGCAATCTGCGCGGCGAGTTGTCTCCAGTCCGCATGCCGATAGTTTTCTGTTGAAGTTGGGTTCATTCGAGACTCCGTTGTGACGACCAGACGTTTGTGCGTTGTTCTCCGCCTGGACTCGACCCGACGAAAGACGCCAGCGGGCACGACCGATGCCGCTGACCGCCGTGAATCGCGGCAGTCATCCGGTTGTCAAACTGTCGGTCATCAAAAAGAGATCTGAAAGAACAGTTTTTCTTCTCATTGAAGAGGTTATTTCTATTCACTCGACCGTCGTGCAGTCGGTTTTCCTGTGACTTCGCGATCGTTGGGTGGTTTGTTTGGATTCGATCGTTTCGAGGTTCGACGGCGATGGACGGCGCGACTCGCGGCGCCGAATAGCGGTGCGGCGTTGCACATCGTCCGGTCCGACCACATACTGGTCAGCCCATACGAACAAGGCTGCTTCGATGGTGACCGTCGATCAGGATGCTGCTTCGGTGCTGGGTGTGATCGGATCTGCCGTGTCCCTGCTGGCAGCGATTCCGTACGCGCTCGCGATCTATCGGCGCACCGTCCGTCCGCATCTGTTCACGTGGCTCGTCTGGTCGGTCGTCACCGCGATCGCGGCCGCCGGCCAGTTCGTTGCGGGTGCCGGTCCTTCGGCATGGTGTACGGCAGCGATCGCCGTCACCTGTTTCCTGACCTTCGTCGCGAGCATTTTTCGAGGCGAGCGCGGCTGGACGCGCATCGACTGGGTTTTTCTGTGCGCGGCGTTGTCGGCGATTCCGCTCTGGATGCTGACCGACGACCCGACGATCTCGATCTGTCTCGTCACGCTGATCGAGCTTGCCGGCCTCGGCCCGACCGTGCGCAAGACGCTGCACGATCCGTGGAGCGAGAGTCTCGCGTATTTCGCGCTGTGCGTGCTCAAGTACGCGTTGGCGTTGCTGGCGCTAAGCAGGTGGAATGTCGCGGTCGCGTTCTATCCATCGGTCAACATCATCGCGTCGATCGGCATCTGCACGCTGATGATCGTCCGGCGCCAGGCGCTGCCGAAAGCGGAGTAACGTCTGTCGGGTAACCGTGATGCCGGCATGCCCGCAACGTGTGAGTCGCCGCGAGAACCGTGCGACCATGCATGGCGCCATGCTTCTTCGAAATGATGTGGGGCCGCGATATGGATGCCGTTCGGGATACAGTCCGTGCAGTGATCGAACCGTATGAAGCCGCACTTCGCGCGGCCATGCTGACCAACGACGCCGAGGTACTCGACACGTTACTGGATGACGATTTGATCTTCACCGTTCCGAGCGGGGTGATCATTTCGAAGAACGACGACCTGTCCGCGCACCGGGCGAAGCTGCTGCATCTCGACGCACTGGATATCCAGGAAATGCGGGCGGATGCGATCGGAGAGCTGATCCTGACGACGACAAGAGCAATGCTTGCAGGTCGTTTCGACGGCACCGCCTTCAGCGGTACGTTTGCCTATACGCGCTTGTGGCGCCGGTCGGGGAGCAGTTGGCGTGTCGTCGCTGGATATGCATCGCAGATCGGGTGAACTGCGATATGCAGGCGAATCGCTGAAGGATGGAGTTCAAAGGTGAGTCGGCGTCGCGGCCGGCTCGCACCGACATACGATCGACCAGCCAAAGCAATCTGCCACTGCCCGCTCGCATTTCCGTCGCGCAAATGCAAAAACCCCCGCCTTTCGGGCGGGGGTTCTCGGCTTAGGGAGCCTGACGATTACCTACTTTCACACGGGTATCCGCACTATCATCGGCGTA
>NZ_CABVLY010000021.1 GCF_902498995.1 Burkholderia anthina | reverse complement strand
CTGGAGCGGGAGACGAGTCTCGAACTCGCGACCTCAACCTTGGCAAGGTTGCGCTCTACCAACTGAGCTACTCCCGCGTATTGCTGCGCTACTGCTTCCCCGTCACACACTTACTTCGTCGTGCAGCGGAGAAGCGAGATTATGTCGAAGGCACATTCGTATGTCAAGGGCTTTTCCAGCCCTTTTTCCAGAAACCTGCGCGATCGAACGTATGCGCGCCCTCGTCACGCGCCGCCGCGCTCGCGAATCTGCGGCCATGCGAGCTTCATGTAGTACAGCATCGACCAGATCGTCAGCACAGCCGCGAGATACATCAGCCACTCGCCCCACACGCGCGTGTCGATCGTCGCGATGCCGAGCGGCAACGGGCCGTAGTAAAGCAGCATCGGGATCGCGATCATCTGGCATGCGGTCTTGAACTTGCCGAGCTGGTTCACCGCGACGCTCTTCGACGCGCCGATCTGTGCCATCCACTCGCGCAACGCCGAGATGGCGATCTCGCGGCCAACGATTACCAACGCAATCGCCGCGTCGACCCGCGAAATCTGCACGAGGATCAGCAGCGCCGCCGTCACCATCAGCTTGTCCGCGACCGGGTCGAGGAATGCACCGAACGACGACGTCTGGTTCCACTTGCGGGCGAGATACCCGTCGAACCAGTCGGTCAGCGCAGCGAGAATGAAGATCGCCGCCGCCGCGATATTGCGGTGCGCGCCGCCCATCACCGTGTCCGGCAGATAGAACACGCCGACGACGAGCGGGATCAGCACGATCCGTACCCACGTCAGGAAAATCGGGAAATTGAACGGCATGGCATGCGGGTCAGTAAAGGATTCGCAATTGTGCCGTGTCGACCGGCCTGCCACAAGAACGCCAAAACGCGCGCAGGGGGCGACCGGCCGCACGGCCTGTCAGTGAAGCTGCTTGTAGATCTGCTCGGCCAGCGCATGCGAGATGCCGTCGACGCTCGCCAATTCCTCGACGCTGGCCGCAACGACACCGCGCAGCCCGCCGAACCGCGCGAGCAACCGCTGCCGGCGTTTCGCGCCGACCCCTTCGAGCTCCTCGAGCCGCGAAGTCTGGCGCGCCTTCGCCCGCTTCGCGCGCATCCCGGTGATCGCGAAACGGTGCGCCTCGTCGCGGATCTGCGCGACGAGCATCAGTGCGGCGCTTTCCTTGCCGAGTTCCAGCGGCGTACGGCCGTCCGCGAACACGAGCGTCTCGAGGCCGACCTTGCGCCCCTCGCCTTTCGCGACGCCAACCAGCATCGACGTGTCGAGCCCGAGCTCCGTGAACACCTGGCGGGCAATCTCGACCTGGCCCTTCCCGCCGTCGATCAACACGATGTTCGGCAGCAGGCTCGATGCCTCGGCCTGGCGCGTCGATTCGCCGTCGATGCCGGCCGCGTCGTCGGCAGCCGCCGCCTGCGCCGCCTGCTCGACCATCTTCTCGTAGCGGCGCGTGAGCACCTGCCGCATCGCCGCGTAATCGTCGCCTGGCGTGATGCCTGTGATGTTGTAGCGACGGTACTCGCCCGACTGCATCTTGTGATGATGGTAGACGACGCACGACGCCTGCGTCGCCTCGCCCATCGTATGACTGATGTCGAAACACTCGATCCGCAGCATCGCGAGATCGTCGCATTCGAAGCTGAGCGTCTCCGCGAGCGCTCGCGTACGCGCCTGCTGCGAACCCTGCTCGGACAGCAGCCGCGCGAGCGCGAGCCGCGCATTCTGTTCGGCCATCGACAGCCACGCGCGCCGCTGCCCCTGCGGCTGCCGCACCATCGACACCTTGTGGCCGGCCTGCTCGGACAGCAGCTCGAGCAGGTCGCGACTCGCGGGCGCATGGCTGACGACCAGCACGGGCGGCACGCGATTGCCGAGATAGTGCTGCGCGATGAACGCATCGAGCACCTCGGCCTCCACCGACGGCACCGCGCCGCGCGTGCCGGCCGCTTCTTCCACTGTATCGCCTGCTGCTGCGTCTACGGTCGCGTCTTCCGCCGGCAGATCCGGCTGCGCGCCAGCCGCGTCCAGCGCGTCGGTGTCGTCACCGAGGTCGCCTTCGGCAAGCGTCAGCGCACTTTCGACATGCGTCGGGAAATAAGCCTTGTCGCCGAGATGCCGCCCGCCGCGCACCATCGCGAGGTTCACGCACACGCGTCCGCCCAGCGCGACGACCGCCAGGATGTCGACGTCGCTGTCGCTGCCGACCTCGATCGCCTGCTGGTGCAGCACCGTCGCGAGCGAACTCATCTGGTTGCGCACGGCCGCCGCCTGCTCGAACTTCAGTTCGCCCGCGAACGCGTGCATCTTCTGCTCGAGCTCCTTCATCACTTCCGATTGCCGGCCGAGCAGGAAGCGCGCGGCGTTCGACACGTCGATCGCGTAATCGTCCGCCGAGATCGCACCGACGCACGGCGCCGTGCAACGCCCGATCTGGTGCAACAGGCACGGCCGCGTACGGTTGTTGAACACCGAATCCTCGCAGGTGCGCAACTGGAACACGCGCTGCAGGATCTGGATGCTCTCGCGCACGGCCCACGCGCTCGGGAACGGCCCGAAATACTGGTTCTGCTTGTCGACCGAACCGCGGTAGTAGGCCATGCGCGGGAAACGATGCGCGGTGAGCTTCAGGTACGGATACGACTTGTCGTCGCGAAACAGGATGTTGTAACGCGGTGCGAGCGCCTTGATCAGGTTGTTCTCGAGCAGCAGCGCCTCGGCCTCCGAGCGCGTGACGGTCGTCTCGATGCGCGCGATGCGCGTGACCATCATCGCGATGCGCGGCGACAGCTGCGTCTTGGTGAAATAGCTCGATACGCGCTTCTTCAGGTCGCGCGCCTTGCCGACGTAGAGCACGGCGCCCGCTGCGTCGTAGTAGCGGTAGACGCCCGGCATGTGCGGCAATTGCGCGAGGATCTTCTTCGGTTCGAACGGGATATCGGCGGCTTCTGGGGATGTCATGCGTGATCCGGGCACCTTGTGGCGCGGAGCGGGTCCATTAGAATCGCCAGTTTAGAGCATTCACCGGCCCGCTTCGATGCCCCGCACCGCCCCCGCCTCTCCTTCGCCGCACGCGCCCGACGAACCGATCGCGTGCGACCTCTTCTGCACCGTGATCGACAACTTCGGCGACATCGGCGTGTGCTGGCGTCTCGCCCGCCAGCTCGTGCACGAGCACGGCTGGCAGGTTCGCCTCTTCATCGACGACCTGGACACGTTCGCGCGCCTGCTGCCGGGGGTCGATCCCGATGCCGGGCGCCAGACGCTCGACGGCATCGTCGTCGAACACTGGCATGCGGAAGCCGGCGACGCGCTGGACATCGCCGACGTCGTGATCGAGGCGTTCGCGTGCGAGCTGCCCGGCGCGTATCTCGCGGCGATGGCGCGCCGCGCGCGCCGCCCGGTGTGGATCAACCTCGAATACCTGAGCGCCGAGGACTGGGTCGCCGATTTCCATCTGCGCCCGTCGCCGCACCCACGTTATCCGCTGCTGAAGACGTTCTTCTTTCCGGGACTGTCGGCCGGCACCGGCGGCGTGCTGAAGGAACGCGACCTCGATGCGCGCCGCACGGCCTTCGAAGCCAATGCCGCGGCGCGCGCCGCGTGGTGGCAGCACACGACCGGCAGTGCGCCGCCCGCGCCCGGCACGACGGTCGTCAGCCTGTTCGCGTACGAGAATCCGGCCGTCGACGCACTGCTCGCGCAGTGGCGCGACGGCCCGTCGCCCGTGGTCGCGCTCGTGCCGGCCGGTCGCATCTCGCCCGCGCTCGCGCGCTTCTTCGGGGTCGAATCGTTCGGCGCCGGCGCACGTGCGAGCAGCGGCAACCTGACGGCGTACGGGCTCGCGTTCGTCCCGCAGGCCGACTACGATCCGCTGCTATGGGCGGCCGACGTGAATTTCGTGCGCGGCGAGGACTCGTTCGTTCGCGCGCAATGGGCGCGCAAGCCGTTCGTATGGCACATCTACCCGCAGGCGGACGATGCGCATCTGCCGAAACTCGACGCAGCGCTCGCGCATGTGTCGGCGGGCCTCGCCGACGCGCCGCGCGCGGCGCTGGAACGCCTCTGGCATGCATGGAACGGCGCCGGCACGCCCGATTGGGCCGATTTGCTGCAACATCGCACCGTGCTCGACGCGAATGCGGCCCGCTGGGCCGACGAGTTGGCGAGCGTCGGCGATCTCGCCGGAAAGCTGGCGGAATACGCAAAATCTCAGTTAAAATAAGCGGTTATCCGACGGCTGACCACGCAAGCGCTCGCGTTTGGGCTCCTGGCGCCCACCGGAACGCACCCCCGCTTGCGCCGTCAGCCGTTGCGCAACGCTCAGGCACCTATTTATTTGATTGGATCAGGACAGTTTTTTATGAAGACCGCACAGGAACTCCGCGTAGGCAACGTCGTGCAGATCGGCAGCGACGCATGGGTCATCGCCAAGGCCGAATACAACAAGTCGGGCCGTAACGCCGCCGTCGTCAAGATGAAGATGAAGAACCTGCTGACGAACGCAGGCCAGGAATCGGTCTACAAGGCCGACGACAAGTTCGACGTCGTCGTGCTCGACCGCAAGGAAGTGACGTACTCGTACTTCGCCGACCCGATGTACGTGTTCATGGACGCCGACTACAACCAGTACGAAGTCGAAGCGGAAATGATGGGCGAAGCGCTGAACTACCTCGAAGACGGCATGGCTTGCGAAGTCGTGTTCTACAACGAGAAGGCGATCTCGGTCGAACTGCCGACGATCCTGGTTCGCGAAATCACCTACACGGAACCGGCCGTCAAGGGCGACACGTCGTCGGGCAAGGTGCTGAAGAACGCAAAGCTCGCAACGGGCTTCGAACTGCAAGTGCCGCTGTTCTGCAACACCGGCGACAAGATCGAAATCGATACGCGTACGAACGAATACCGCAGCCGCGCGTAACCGGTCTGCGATTTCCGCATCGAACAAAGCGCCCTTCGGGGCGCTTTTTGTTTGTCCGGCATCAACAGCGGCCGCGCGCTGCCGCCATAAGCAGCACAAAAGCCACCGGTAAAGATATTCAATTTGTATCATCGGTAACTGTTTTATAGCGCCGGAGAAATAATGCTCGTTACGCGTTCGGCGGGGCATAAAATCAGTTTTTAATCTGACATGCGGCTGCGGCCGGCCCGATGCCGACAGCCCGCCTCTCTTGACTCGACTCGCGTTCACCATGCCACACGCCCTGATTGTCGAAGACGATCCCAACAGTCTGTCCGGCCTCACCGCGCTGCTCGCCGCAGACGGCTTCTCGGTCGACACGGCCACGTCGCTCGCCGAAGCGCGCACGGCGCTCGGCCGCTCGATTCCCGATGTCGTCCTCGTCGACCTGAACCTGCCGGACGGCAGCGGATTCGACCTGCTCCAGCACCTGCCGCAGCAACAGCCGAACGGCTCGCTGCCGGTGATCGTGCTGACGGGCAACGCGACTGTCGAGAGCGCGATCGAAGGCCTGCGTCACGGCATCTGGGACTACCTGCTGAAGCCGATCAACATTCCGCGCCTGCGCAGCCTGCTCGCCCGGATTCCGCGGCCCTACGAACTGATCGATGAAGTGCAGACGCTGCGCGCGTCGCTGCGCCACCTCGGCCGCTTCGGCGCCCTCGTCGGCCGCAGCGAACCGATGCAGCACGTGTACGACATGATCGAGCACAACGCGCGTACCGAAACGGCCGTGCTGTTCGCGGGCGAAGCCGGTACCGGCAAGAAGCTGGCCGCGCGCACGCTGCACGACCTGAGCCGCCGCCGCAAGGGGCCGTTCGTGTCGTTCGACTGCCGCACGATCGCGCAAGCCGGCCGTCAGGGCGCATCGCTAGACAGCGTGCTGTTCGGCCATGAGCGCGGCGCATTCGACGGCGCCGAGCGGCGCGAATCGGGCCTGTTCGAACAGGCCGGCGGCGGCACGCTGTTCCTCGACGAGATCACCGCGCTGCCGCTCGTGCTGCAGGAAGCGTTGCTGCACGCGCTCGACTCGCAGAATTTCATGCGGATCGGCGGCACGAGTTCGATCGCCAGCGACTTCCGGCTGATCGCGACGACGCGCCGCCCCGCGCGCGAAGCGGTCGCGAACGGCACGCTGCGCGAGGATCTGTGGCTGCGTCTCGATGCCGCGTCGATCACGATGCCGCCGCTGCGCGAGCGCGACGGCGATGCGCTCGCAATCGCCGATGCGCAGATCGACGAACTGAACCGCGAAGCGCGTGCCACGGGCCGCAGCACGACCGACAAGCGCGCGGCGCCGGGCTTCGTGCGCGAATGCCTGTCCTACGAATGGCCGGGCAACGTGCGCGAACTGCAGGAGCGCGTGCGCTTCGCGTACGACGCCTCGGGCGACTTCATCGAAACGCTGCGTGCGGGCGAGGCCAGCTTCACGGCCGGTGCCGCGCTGAACGGCAGCAGCGTGCAGATCAAGGTCGGCACCCCGCTGTCCGACGTCGAGGATCTGCTGATCCGCGCCACGCTCGACGCGGTCGGCGGCACGCGACACCGGGCGGCGACTCTGCTCGGCATCAGCCCCAAGACGCTGTACAACAAATTGCAGCGAATGAAGGTCAACTGACCAGGCGGCAGTTGTCGCGGGCGCTGGTCGGATCTGACGGTTAGTTGCGTAAAAGCGGATCGCCCCAAGGGTCAGCCCCGACAAAAAAGCCGCGCATTCGCGCGGCTTTTTGTTTCCATCAACCGGAACGGCGCGGCGTCTCGCCGCCCTTCCCGCTTACGCCGGCTCGCTGCTCAACAGCGCCTGCGCCTGCAGATAGTCGGGCTGCACGATCAGCTTGTCCCATTTGAGCGCCTTGCCGCGCCCCCGCATCCGCTTGATGCGCCGCACCGACTCGGCCGACGCATGTGCCTTCAGCCCGTTCAGCACGACTTCGGCCGCGTCCGGCTGGTTGCACACGAGCACCATGTCGCAGCCGGCGGCGAGCGCCGCGTCGGCCGCCTCCGTGAGCGTGCCGCCTTCGCGCGCCGCTTCCATCGACAGGTCGTCGCTGAAGATCGCGCCGGTGAAGCCCAGTCGGCCGCGCAGGATGTCCTGCAGCCATACGCGCGAGAAGCCCGCCGGCCGCTTGTCGACCTGCGTGTAGATCACGTGTGCCGGAATCACCGCGGACAGCGACAGGCCGAGCCAGTCGTACGGCGCGACATCCTGCTTGAGAATGGCGTCGAGCGAACGGTCGTCGGTCGGCAACGCGACGTGCGAATCGGCCTCCGCGAAACCGTGCCCCGGAAAATGCTTGCCGCAGTTCGCCATGCCGGCAAGCGACAGCCCGTGGTTCAGGCTCTTCGCGAGCAGCGTGACGACGCGCGGGTCACGGTGGAACGCGCGATCGCCGATCACCTTCGAGTGCCCGTAGTCGAGATCGAGCACCGGCGTGAAGCTCATGTCGATTCCGCATGCGCGCAACTCGGCGGCCAGGATGTAGCCGACCGCGGTCGCGACCTTCATCGCGAGCAGCACGTCGCGATCCCACAGTTCGCCGAGGCGGCGCATCGCGGGCAAGACCGTGAAGCCATCGGTACGGAACCGCTGCACGCGGCCGCCTTCGTGATCGACGGCGATCAGGATGTCCTCGCGCACCGCGCGGATCGAATCGGTCAACGCGGTCAACTGCGTGCGGTTCTGGAAATGCCGCGCGAACAGGATCACGCCGCCGGTATTCGGATGCGCAAGGCGCCGCGCATCGTCGCGCGACAGGGCCGTGCCGACGACGTCGAGCATGACCGGGCCGGGAGTCGTTTTCATCGAATCGGAAAGTCCGTCAGGGAGTGGTTCGGGAAACAGGTGCAGGCGGGGCGGCGTCCGTCTCGGCGACCACGAACGACACCGCATAGTCGCGTTCGTCGCTGACCGTCACGCGTGCCGTGATGCCGCGCGCGGCAAGCCAGTCGGCCAGTTCGCCCGACGCGACGACGTACGGCTCGCCGCTGCGTTGATTGAGGGTCTGCAGCGCGCGCCACGTCATCGGCCAGTGCATGCCGAGGCCGATCGCCTTCGAGAACGCTTCCTTCGCGGAAAAGCGCGTCGCGAGAAACGCGATGCCGCGCGCCTCGGAACGCGCGCGGCGCGCATGGAATACACGTAGTTCGTCAGGGCCGAGCACCTTCTCGGCAAACCGGCCGCCCGTGCGTTCGAGCACGGCCGCGATGCGGCTCACCTGGACGATGTCGGTGCCGATGCCGTAGATCGCCATGTCAACACCCGCCGCGTTGCATCGACGGTGCAGGATGACGAGCGACGCGCGTGCGCACTGGTGTCATCGTCAGCGCGCGCCGCCGTGCAGTACGGCGACACGTGCCGCGACCATGATCGCCTTCATCTCGCGCACTGCGTTGTCCCAGCCCGCGAAAATCGCATGCGCGACCAGCGCGTGGCCGATATTCAGCTCGACGATGCCGTCGATCGCGGCGATCTGCTGCACGTTCGTGTAGTGCAGACCGTGACCGGCGTTGACCTTCAGGCCCAGTTGCGCGCCAGCCTGCACGCCCGCGACGATGCGCTCGTACTCGCGCTGCTGCTCGGCTTCGTCGTGCGCATCGGCGTAGCGGCCCGTATGCAGCTCGACGACCGGCGCGCCGGCTTCGTGCGCCGCGCGGATCTGCGTCTCGTCCGGGTCGATGAACAGCGACACGCGCACGCCGGCGTCGGCGAGCTGCTTGCATGCTGCGCGCACGGCCTCGAAGCGGCCGGCGACGTCGAGACCGCCTTCGGTCGTCAGCTCTTCGCGCTTCTCGGGCACGAGGCACGCGTCGTGCGGACGCACTTCGCATGCGATGTCGAGCATCTCGGCCGTCACCGCGCACTCGAGGTTCATCCGCGTCTTCAGCAGCGGGCGCAGCTTGCGCACGTCCGCATCGACGATGTGGCGGCGATCCTCGCGCAGGTGCAGCGTGATCGCATCCGCGCCGGCCTCTTCGGCGGCCAGTGCCGCGCGAATCGGATCGGGATAGGTCGTGCCGCGCGCGTTGCGCAGCGTCGCGACGTGGTCGATGTTCACGCCGAGGTCGATGGCGGTGGGCGTTGTCAGGAAGAAGCTCATAGATTTTGCAGGTCGATCAGGATCTGACGCGTGGCGAGCGGCGTACCGCCGAGATAGGTGTTCAGCAGGAAGCGCATCAGCGTCTTGCTTTGCGCGACCGTCTGGGCTCGATGGTAATCGTCCTGCTCCATGTCGAGCAACGTCTGTCCTGCAATCACCGGCCAATGCGACGGCACGTCGTCGCCCGCATTGCGCACGCCGCGCTCGGGATCGAATACGTACCGGCCATCGGGCTCGACCGCGCGGCGCGCGACCGTGCGGTTCAGCGCCATCGCATAGCCGGTCTCGCGCAGCAGCACGCGTTCGAACGAACGCAGCACCTGCACCGCGGGTTCGCCGTGCGCGAGGCGCGTGAGCGTCAACACGTAGTGATTGAAGAGCGGCGGCTGAGGATCCTCGCGCGCGCAGAATTTCACGAGCAGTTCGTTCGCGTAGAAGCCGCACAGCAGCCCGTCGCCGCCGAGCGGCAGCATGCCGCCCACCCACTCGGCGCCTGTCAGCGTGCGGACTTCGGATTTGCCCGACCACGACAGCAAGAGCGGCTGGAACGTCTGCAACACGCCGCGCAGCGCGGAGTGCGGGCGCTTCGCGCCCTTCGCGACGAGTGCGAGCCGGCCGTGATCGCGCGTGAGCACGTCGATGATCAGGCTCGTTTCCCGGTACGGATAGCTGTGCAGCACGAACGCCGGCTGCTCGGCAACGCGGAAATCGGACGTGCGAGACGTCGCACGCCGCGCCTTGCGACGCGGCGGTTCGGGCGGTGCCGGCAGCGGCGCGTCGTTCGCGCCGTCCGTCACCGCGTCTTCGGTCGACGTCAGCGCGTCATTCGTACCCATAGGCACGCAGCCCCGCCTCGTTGTCGGCCCAGCCGCTCTTCACCTTCACGAAGGTCTCGAGATACACGGGGCCGTCGAACAGCTTTTCCATGTCCATCCGCGCTTCGGTGCTGATCTGCTTGAGCTTCTCGCCCTTCTTGCCGATCACCATCGCCTTGTGCGAATCGCGTTCGACGAGGATCGTCGCGAAGATGCGCTTCAGGCGCCCCTCCTCCTCGAACTTGTCGATCAGGACGGTGCTCGTGTACGGCAATTCGTCGCCGGTCCAGCGGAACACCTTCTCGCGCAGGATTTCGGCCGCGAGGAAGCGCGAACTGCGGTCGGTCAGCTCGTCCTCGCCGTAGATCGGCTCGCCTTCCGGCAAATACGGCTTGATCGTTTCCAGCAGGCGCTTGATGTCCTCCGGCTTCTGCGCGGACAGCGGCACGAGCTCGGCGAATTCGCGCAGCGCGCTCATCTTCTGCATGAACGGGAACAGCGACGCCTTGTCGGTCACGCGGTCGATCTTGTTCGTGATCAGCAGCGTCGGCATGCCGGGCGGGATCAGGTCGAGCACCTTCTGGTCGTCGGGCCCGAAGCGGCCGGCCTCGATCACGAACAGGATCAGGTCGACCGACGTGAGCGTCGACGTGACCGCGCGGTTCAGCGAGCGGTTCAGCGCGGTGCTGTGACGGGTCTGGAAGCCCGGCGTGTCGACGAACACGAACTGCGCGTCGTCGAACGTGTTGATGCCGGTGATGCGATGGCGGGTCGTCTGCGCCTTGCGCGACGTGATGCTGATCTTCTGGCCGACGAGTGCGTTCATCAACGTCGACTTGCCGACGTTCGGGCGGCCCACGATCGCGATCATGCCGCAACGGAAACCGGTAGGAGCGGGAGTGTTCATATCGTTTGGGAGACAGGTTCGGAACCGGCCGCGCGGCGCGCGGCACGATCGATGGGCAATTCAGTGGTCGGCATCGGCCACGCGCGCCTGCGCGGCAGCAAGACTTGCGCCGCCCGGCGGCGTATCGGTGTCGGGCGACGCGGAATCGCGGGCGCGCAACGTCGGACGCGAAGCTGGGTCGGAACCGGCCGGCTTTTCAGCGGACGGCGACGCCGGATCGGCCGCCTTGTCCGACGGCTTGTCGGCAGGTTTGTCAGCCGCCGGCTTCGCCGACCGTTCGGCCTTGTCCGAAGCCGCTTCCACGTGGGATGCGCGAATCGCCGCCATCGGCGCCTGGGCCGATTCCGCGCCGGGCTCGGCCGCCGCCTTCGCATCGCGCGCGGCCGCGCGTTCCTTGCGCTCCGGCGAACGCAGGTCGAGCGCTTCCTGCACGCCCTTCACGCCCGGCACGATTTCGGGCTCGACATGCTTGGAGCCACGCGCGTTCTTCGAACGCTTCGGCTTCGACGCCAGCATCGGCGCGGCCGCCATCACCTCGTCGAGCGCCTTCTTCGCGGCAGCCTGCTCGGCCGCACGCCGGCTCGCGCCGGAACCCGACACCTTCACGTCGAGCTTCGGCACCGTGCATTCGACCTCGAACTGCTGATTGTGCGCCGCACCATGCGTAGCGACGACCGTATAGGTCGGCAGCGCGATCTTGTGCCCCTGCAGATACTCTTGCAGCAGCGTCTTCGCGTCCTTGCCGAGCGTACGCGGATCGATGTGGTCGAGAATCGGCACGTAGAGGCGCTTGATGACCCCCTGGGCGGCTTCGAAGCCGCCATCGAGGAATACGGCCCCGATGATGGCTTCGAATGCGTCCGCGAGGATCGACGGGCGGCGGAAGCCGCCGCTGCGCAGTTCGCCCTCGCCCAGCCGCAACCCTTCCGAGATATTCAGGGCCTGAGCAATTTCATACAGCGACTGCTGCTTGACGAGATTGGCGCGCACGCGCGACAAGTCACCTTCGTCCAGCTTGCTGAAACGCTGGAACAAAAGGGCGGCCACCGCGCAATTCAGAACGGAATCGCCGAGAAACTCGAGCCGTTCGTTGTGCGTGGCACTGTGACTGCGATGGGTCAAAGCCTGGCGCAATAATTCCGCATTGCGAAATTCGTAGCGCAGCCGGCTTTCCAACTGGGATGGGGGCATGGCAGGAGTATAACGCGGGCGCCGGTCGGGCCGAAACGGCGCGGCCGGACGCGAAAAGGCGTGACGAGGCGGTGTTACCGCCGGTTCTTAAAGTAGTTCGGCAATACGCGACGCGGCCCGTGCATCGCGTATTGCGTGTGAGTCGAGAAACGCGATCAGTTGAAGGAACCGATGCGCTTCAGATCGCTGAAGTTCATCCAGATGAAGAACGCGCGACCGACGATGTTGTTGTCCGGCACGAAACCCCAGTAGCGGCTGTCCGCGCTGTTGTCGCGGTTGTCGCCCATCATGAAGTAGTGACCCGGAGGCACCTTGCAGATCACGCCGCGGCTGTTGTACGTGCAGTTGTCGCGATACGGATAATCGTAGGCGCCCATCACGAACGGCGGCACGGCGGGATTGTTCAGGATCGCGTTCTTCCTCGTGCCGATCGTTTCCTCGAACTGCTTCGCGTAATTCTGGCGCTCGTCGTCGAAGAAATCGGGCAGCGGCGTTTCGGGCACCGGCTGGCCGTTGATCGTCAGTTGCTTGTCCTGGTAAGCAACCGTGTCGCCCGGCAGGCCGATCACGCGCTTGATGTAGTCGACCGACTCGTCCTTCGGATAACGGAACACGACGACGTCGCCGCGCGACAGCGGGCTGCCCTGCGTGATCTTCGTGTTCGTGATCGGCAGACGCAGACCGTATTCGAACTTGTTCACGAGGATGAAGTCGCCGACGAGCAGCGTCGGCACCATCGAGCCCGACGGAATCTTGAACGGCTCGACGACGAACGAACGCACGACGAACACCGCGAGGATCACCGGGAAGAAGCTGGCCGTGTACTCGAGCCACCACGGCTGGCGCAGCTTCTCGTCGCGCAGCTTCGAACGCGTCTGCACCGCGTTTTCATCCGCGAAACGCTTGTCGATGCGCGACTGCTGGCGATCGAATTCCTCGATCGCCACGTCGGCCGCCTTGCGTCGCCGCGGCAGGAACACCAGTTTGTCCAGCACCCACGCTACGCCCGTCACCACGACGAGCACAAAAAGAATCAGCGCAAAATTCATAAAAGGATCAGTCCTGTTATTTGTCTTCGACGCGCAAGATCGCGAGGAACGCTTCCTGCGGGATCTCGACCGAACCCACCTGCTTCATGCGTTTCTTACCTTCTTTCTGCTTCTCGAGCAGTTTCTTCTTTCGCGTGATGTCGCCGCCGTAGCACTTCGCGAGCACGTTCTTGCGCAGCGCCTTGATGTTCTCGCGCGCAACGATGTGCGCGCCGATCGCGGCCTGGATCGCCACGTCGTACATCTGGCGCGGGATGATCTCGCGCATCTTCGCGGCCACTTCGCGGCCGCGATACTGCGACTGCGAGCGGTGCACGATGATCGACAGCGCATCGACCTTGTCGCCGTTGATCAGCATGTCGACCTTCACGACGTCCGACGAACGGTATTCCTTGAACTCGTAGTCCATCGACGCATAGCCGCGCGACACCGACTTCAGACGATCGAAGAAGTCGAGCACGATCTCGGCCATCGGGATTTCGTACGTGAGCTGCACCTGGCGGCCGTGGTACTGCATGTTGATCTGCGAGCCGCGCTTCTGCTCGCACAGCGTGATCACGGAGCCGACGTAGTCCTGCGGCATGTACAGGTTCACGGTGACGATCGGCTCGCGAACCTCGGCAATGCGGCCTGGCTCCGGCATCTTCGCCGGGTTCTCGACCATGATCGTCGAGCCGTCGCTCTGCACCACCTCATAGACGACCGTCGGCGCGGTCGTGATGAGGTCCATGTCGAACTCGCGCTCGAGCCGCTCCTGCACGATTTCCATGTGCAGCAGCCCGAGGAAGCCGCAGCGGAAACCGAAGCCGAGCGCCTGCGACACTTCCGGCTCGTACTGCAGCGACGCGTCGTTGAGCTTCAGCTTCTCGAGCGACTCGCGCAGCGCGTCGTACTGGTTCGCCTCGACCGGATAGAGGCCCGCGAACACCTGCGGCTTCACTTCCTTGAAGCCCGGCAGCGGCTCGGTGGCGGCCTTGGTCGCGTGCGTGACGGTATCGCCGACCTTCGCGGCCGTCAGCTCCTTGATGCCGGCGATGATGAAGCCCACCTGCCCGGCCGACAGCGATTCGAGATTGCGCGACTTCGGCGTGAACACGCCGATGTGCTCGACCGGATACTGCGCGCCGGTCGCCATCATCTTGATCTTTTCCTTCGGACGCAGCGTACCGTTGACGATGCGCACGAGCATCACGACGCCGACATAGTTGTCGAACCACGAGTCGATGATCAGCGCCTGCAGCGGCGCGGCCGGATCGCCCTTCGGCGGCGGCACCTTCGCGATCAGCGATTCGAGCACGTCCTCGACGCCGAGCCCCGTCTTCGCGCTGCAGCGCGTCGCGTCGGTCGCGTCGATGCCGATCACGTCCTCGATCTCCTCGATCGCGTTCTCGGGGTTCGCGGCCGGCAGGTCGATCTTGTTCAGCACGGGCACGACTTCGACGCCGAGCTCGATCGCCGTGTAGCAGTTCGCGACCGTCTGCGCCTCGACGCCCTGGCTCGCGTCGACCACGAGCAGCGCGCCCTCGCACGCGGACAGCGAACGGCTGACCTCGTACGAGAAGTCGACGTGCCCCGGCGTATCGATCAGGTTGAGGTTGTAGACCTTGCCGTCGCGGGCGCGATACGACAGTGCAGCCGTCTGCGCCTTGATCGTGATGCCGCGCTCGCGCTCGATGTCCATCGAGTCGAGCACCTGCGCTTCCATTTCACGGTCGGCGAGGCCGCCGCATACCTGGATGATGCGATCCGCGAGTGTCGACTTGCCATGGTCGATGTGCGCGATGATCGAGAAATTGCGAATATGATCCATTCAGTGCCGATCAAGCGAAAAAGGCGCGCTCGACGACCGCGGAGCACGCCTTGTAAGTCGGTGAAAAAACGGCTTATTTTAGCCGAAAAGGCCTTTGCCGGGCGGTAATTCGGAACGCCGGGCGACGCGCGCCCGGTAACGGCTTCCCGGTGAGAGGCCGATGCTGCCGCCCCCAAAGCGAAAACGTGCCGCGCGAAGCGGTGCCGCACCGGGCGATCGAGTCAGCTTCAGCGCCGGGCCGCGAGCGCGTCGCGCACCCTCCCCTCGTCGAAGCGATGCCGGCACACCTCCGCGCCGTCGAGCAGCAGCACGGGCACGTCCTCGTCGTAGCGGGCAACGAGTGCCGGATCGGCGTCGATGTCGACATAGTCGACCGCGACACCGAATTCGGCCGCGACCGGCGCCAGCGCGTCGCGCATGTCGTCGCACAGGTGGCACCAGCCGCGGCCGTAGAGCGTGAACATCGGCGCGTTACTTCTGCGTCGGACGCGGCCGCACCGGCACGAACTGCGTGTTGTCGCCGCGTCGCACGAGCACCGCGACCGCCTTCTGCGAATCGAGCTGCGCGGTCACTTCGGCGAACTGCTTCGCACTGATGATGTCGGTGTCGCCGACACGCAGCACGATGTCGCCGCGTTGCAGGCCGGCACGGGCTGCCGGGCCGTCGACGCCGTCGATCTGCACGCCGCCCTTCAGCTTCAGCGACTTCATCTGATCCGCCGAAATGTCGCTGACCGTCAAGCCGAGCGAGTTGGCCTGGCGCGGCTTCTGCGGCGTGTTCTTGCGCTGCTCGGCCTTCGCCGTCGTCTCCGCCGGCGTCTCCGCGATCGTGATCGGCAGATCGCGCGCCTGCCCCTTGCGCCACACGCTGACGGTCGCCTTGGTGCCCGGCTTCGTGTCGCCGACCATGCGCGGCAGATCCGACGCCGTATCGACCGGCCGGCCGTTGAACTTCAGGATGATGTCGCCCGGCTGGATGCCCGCCTTGTCGGCCGGACCGCCCGGCTCGACGCTGCTGACGAGCGCGCCTTCGGCTTTCGGCAGCCCGATCGAATCGGCCACGTCCTTCGTCACCTCGCCGATCGCCACCGCGATCCGGCCGCGCGTGACCTTGCCCGTCGCCTTCAACTGGTCGGCCACGCGCATCGCCTCATCGATCGGGATCGCGAACGAAATGCCCATGAAACCGCCGGTACGGCTGTAGATCTGCGAGTTGATGCCGATCACTTCGCCCTGCATGTTGATCAGCGGGCCGCCCGAGTTGCCGGGGTTCACGGCGACGTCGGTCTGGATGAACGGCAGGTAGTCGCCGGTGTTGCGGCTCTTCGAGCTGACGATGCCGGCCGTCACGGTGTTGTCGAGGCCGAACGGCGAACCGATCGCGACGACCCACTCGCCGACGCGCACCTTGTTCGAATCGCCGATCGCGACGATCGGCAGGTTCGACGCCTGGATCTTCACGACGGCGATGTCCGTGCGGTCGTCGACGCCGATCAGCTTCGCCTTGAATTCGCGCTTGTCGGTCAGCGTCACGTAGATCGTGTCCGCATCGTCGACGACGTGCGCATTGGTCATCACGTAGCCGTCTGCCGACACGATGAAACCGGAGCCGACGCCGCGGTTCTGCTCGGCATCGGGCGGATTGTCGGGCGCGGGCGCATCTTTCGGGTTGCCGCTGCCATTACCGCTGCCGTTACCGCTGCCGTTACCGGGCGCCTGCGGCAACGGAATGCCGAAGAAGCGCCGGAAGAATTCCGACATGTCGCCGTTGTCGAAGCCAGGCGGAAGCGCGCCGCGCGGGCCTGCTATCGGCACGTTCGCGGTGGTCCGGATGTTCACGACGGCCGGCCCGACCTTTTCGACCAGGTCGGCGAAGTCCGGGAGGCTGGCGGCGGGAGCCGTAGCCGCAACCGCGGGATGCGGGACGAGCGGCAGGCAGGCGCACAGCGCCGCCGCCGCGAGCCAGTTGCGCAGCGTGAGTTTCGTCATGTCGGAAGCCGAAGCGTTACTTGGAAGCCTTGTATTCTATGGCAGACGCGAACTGCTGCAACGTAGCCGGCGGCACTTCGCCGAGCACGGTGATCCAGTAGTCGCCGCGGCGCTTCACGAGAACGTGCGTCGCACCGGTGCTTCCCGCGCCTTCCTTGCGCGTATTCTTCTCGGCCGGCTCGATGAAGACGGAGATCGTTGCGAGTCCGTCGGTGAAAACGGCCTGATCCACCGAAATCGGCGGATCGCCGGCATCGCGCGCGGCCATCGGCCGACGCACTTCACGGATTTTCTGGAAGCCGGCGACGTTCGGTGCGATCTGCCAGCCCTGTGCCTCCATGTCGACCGTCGCGACCGGCGGACGGACGACCGTCCAGCCGCCCAGGTTGCGGATTCCGGCGGCAATCGCCGACTTGTCGCCGGCCGTGCCGCCCGTCTGCACTTGCGAGAACGCGATCTGCTCGAGCACGTGATCGCTCGCGTCGAGCGTCTGCGAACGCAGCAACAGCCCGGTGCGGGCATCGGCCCACAGCTTGTACGTGAAGCGGTACGCGTCCTTCGGCACGAGTTCGACGACCTGCGCGTCGATTCCTGCCACGCGGTCCTTGCCGAGCGGTTTCGCGTCGTAGACGGACATCACGTGCTCGCCGCTCGCGCCGAGCAGCGCGGGGAACGAGTCGCGCGTCTGGCGGCGCTCGACCACGCACAGCTTGCGCTCCGGCACGAACGTGTAGAGTTCGTCGTTATGCCGCAGGACCTTGCGCGGCTTGCCGTCGAGCGTCTCGATACGCTCGAACTCGCCGTCGCGGGACGAAACGTGCGCGATGCGCGACGACTGCACATATCCGCCGCGCTGGTAGACGAACGTCCCCTCGTAGTTCTGCTGCTGCGCCGCCTGCTGGATGCGGTCGAGCCAGTCCGCCGCACCCTTGCGGGTCGCGACGGGATCGTCCGGTTGCTGGGCGCTGGCAGGAAGGGATTGAACGGACAACAGGGCGGCTGCGCAAAGCAGGAGGGCCGGCAGCCGCTTCCATCCGGAGATGGCTTGATTCAACTGCAATGTCCGCATCGGGTTTATTGGCCTGGCGTGGTGGTCACGGCAGCGCGGATCAGCGGCATCGAGCCCGTGACGACGGGCTGCTGCGCGAATTGCTGGTGCGCTTCGAGGTATTGGTCGAGCGTGGCGTCGCGGATGATGTTGACGTCCTGCAAGCCCGGCTGGACCGATGCCTGCGCGACCGTCACGCGCTGCAGGTCGCCGCGCTGCGGCGCGCCTGCCGATGCGACCTGGACGGCGCCCGGCGTACCGGCCGTCTGCATCTGCGGGACGACGATCCACGTCAGCGTGGCTGCAGCGGCCGCCACCGCGAACGCGGGCACGACGCGCCGGCGCAGCGACAGCAGCTTGCGGGCGACCGGCGCGGCGGCCGGCGCGAGCAGGTGCGGCTCGCTTTCGAGCGCGGCCGACATGCGCGCGGTGAACGCGACGCTCAGCGCGGGCGGCAGCGCGAGCTCGTCCGAGCGCAGCGCATCGCCGATCAGGTGGTAATGGGCCCACGCTGCGCGGTCCGCGCGGTCGAGCCCAGCCAGAAACTGCCCGTGATCCGGGCCGTCGAACAGTTCTCCGTCGACCAGAGCGGAAAGGCGCTCGCCGCGCGAGCAAGCCTGCGACTGCGTATTGACCGACCCCATGATGCTCCCCATCTTGCACACACCCCGTCGTGATGCCACGACTCTATCCGTAACTAGACCCCGACCCGCGTCGATGCGCCCATCGCGCTTACCAGCGCTTGCCTTCGGGCGTATCGAGCAGCGGACGCAATTTCGCAGCGATTGCCTCGCGTGCCCGGAAGATGCGCGACCGGACCGTCCCGATCGGACAGCCCATCATTTCCGCGATCTCTTCGTAGCTCAGGCCCTCGATCTCGCGCAGCGTAATCGCCTGGCGCAGTTCTTCGGGCAGGAGGGCCATTGCAGCGTTGACCGTCTCCGCAATCTGCTTGCTCATCAACATCGACTCAGGCGTGTTGATATCCCTTAGTTGGTCTGCGTCGGAGAAAGTTTCCGCTTCCTCTGCATCGGCCTCGGTCGACGTCGGCGCCCGACGGCCTTGCGTCGCAAGGTAGTTCTTCGCCGTATTGACGGCAATCCGGTACAACCACGTGTAAAACGCCGACTCGCCGCGAAATTGCGGCAGCGCACGATACGCCTTGATGAACGCGTCCTGGGCCACATCCTCGACCTCGGCGGGATCCCGCACGAGGCGCGAGATCAGCCGGATGATCTTGCGGTGGTATTTGGAGACCAGGAGTTCGAACGCCGCCTTGTCGCCTTTCTGTACGCGCTCGACCAGAGCCTGATCGATTTCTTTTTCACTCACCTGACAAATCCATTAACTAGGGATGCAACGCGGAGCGTTATTGTAGCGTTCCGGCGTCGGGCGCTGGTTACGGTCGGTAACTGCGCCGCCGTCATGCCCGCCCCGCCGTGCCCGCGGTTCGCGCCAGCACGGACAACGCGCTGAACGACGCGGCGTCGAGCGCATCGGCAGGAATCAGCAACGGCCGTGCACGCCGGGCCCCCTGCCCGACCGACAGCACGAGCAGCAGGCTGCTCCAGTGTGCATGACCCGTCACGCGACCGCGCGCCAGTAGCCGCCCACTGCGGCCAAAGGCCGCAATCTCCCCGAATGCATCGATCCGCAGCTCGGCCGGCAGCCGACGGGCGCAGGCCCGCGCAGCACACACGGCAAGCAGCGCGGCCGTCGCCGCGGACACGCATGCGCCTGCGGCAGCGCCCGCCCGCGGCGCCCAGAACAGGTACGCGGACGCGGCGGCCGCCGCGACGAACGCGGCCAGCACGACATACGACACGGCCGAGGCCCGCAGCGCAAAACGCTGCGGACGCCCGGCCGGCGCATCGAATGGACTCGTCAAGCGATTCTGCTTCAGACGCGCTTGAACACCAGCGTGCCGTTGGTACCGCCGAAGCCGAAGTTGTTCTTCACGGCCACGTCGATCTTCATGTCACGCGCGGTGTTCGCGCAGTAATCGAGATCGCACTCGGGGTCCTGGTTGAAGATGTTGATGGTCGGCGGCGACACGTTGTTGTGCAGCGCCAGCACCGTGAACACCGACTCGAGGCCGCCCGCGCCACCCAGCAGGTGACCCGTCATCGACTTCGTCGAGTTCACGACGAGCTTGTACGCGTGCTCGCCGAAGGCCGCCTTCACCGCGTCGGACTCGTTCTTGTCGCCGAGCGGCGTCGACGTGCCGTGCGCGTTCAGGTACTGGACCTCGTCCGCGTTCACGCCGGCGTCACGCAGCGCCGCAACCATGCAGCGGCGCGGGCCGTCCATGTTCGGCGCGGTCATGTGGTACGCATCGCCCGTCATGCCGAAGCCCGAGACTTCCGCATAGATCTTCGCGCCGCGCGCCTTCGCCGCTTCGTACTCTTCCAGCACCATCACGCCCGAGCCTTCGCCCAGCACGAAGCCATCGCGATCCTTGTCCCACGGACGCGATGCCGTCGCCGGATCGTCATTGCGGGTCGACAACGCACGCGCTGCCGCGAACCCGCCGATGCCGAGCGGCGACACCGTCGATTCGGCACCGCCCGCGACCATCACGTCGGCGTCGCCGGCCTGAATCAGCCGTGCAGCGAGACCGATGCTGTGCAGGCCGGTCGTGCAGGCCGTTACAGTCCCGAGGTTCGGGCCTTTCAGGCCAAACATGATGCTCAGGTGGCCCGAGATCATATTGATGATCGAGCCTGGCACGAAGAACGGCGAAATCCGGCGCGCACCGCGATCGATGTAGGTCTGGTGCGTGTCTTCGATCATCGGCAAGCCGCCGATGCCGGAGCCGACCAGCACACCGATGCGTTCCGCATTGGCTTCGGTCACTTCCAGCCCGCTGTCCCGGATTGCCTGGACGCCGGCTGCGATGCCGTAATGGATGAACGTATCCATGTTGCGGGCTTCCTTCGCCGGGATGTACTCCTCGGCGCTGAAACCCTTCACCTCGCCCGCGAAATGCACGGCGAGGTTCGACGGATCGAACTTCGTGACGGTGGCGATGCCGGGCTTGCCGGCGACGAGATTGGCCCAGCCGTCGGCAACATTATTGCCAACAGGCGAAATCAGCCCCAGGCCTGTAACGACAACACGACGGCGGCTCACGGTAACCTCTTTTCCATTGGATGACAAAAACAAAAGCCACAGTGGCCGCAGGAACCAGCCCTGCGAGCCCTGTGGCTGTTAGTCCGTCCGGCGCGGTTGCCGGCAGGATGGCGCGTCAAACGCGAAGATCGCGACGACGTGGCAGACGAGCGCGAAGCACGCTTACGCCTTGACGTTTGCGCGAGCGTAGTCGATCGCTTGCTGAACCGTCGTGATCTTCTCTGCTTCTTCGTCCGGGATTTCCATGCCGAACTCGTCTTCCAGAGCCATCACCAGTTCAACGGTGTCGAGCGAGTCTGCGCCGAGGTCGTTCACGAACGAAGCTTCGTTCTTGATTTCGGCTTCCGCGACGCCCAGTTGCTCGGCGACGATCTTCTTGACACGTTGTTCGATGTTATCCATTACCCCTCCGAGGGAAAGTTCAGATTTACAAGTGCGCGCATTTTATCAGGTTTGCTGACGCCAAAACGCGCGTTGGCTTGATGGTCGATCAAGCGCCGGTCCGCCTGAAAAACGGGATACGGCGCGGATGGTAAACGAAAACCGTTACGACATGTACATGCCGCCGTTCACGTGCAGCGTCGTGCCGGTGATGTAACCGGCTTGCGGCGATGCGAGGAATGCGACGGCATGGGCGATGTCTTCCGGGCTGCCGAGGCGGCCGAGCGGAATCTGGGTCTTGAGCGCGGCCTGCTGTTCTTCCGGCAGCGTCTTCGTCATGTCGGTGTCGATGAAGCCCGGCGCGACGCAGTTCACCGTGATGCCACGGCTGCCGATTTCGCGCGCGAGCGCGCGGGTCATGCCCGCGACGCCGGCCTTCGCGGCCGCGTAGTTGGCCTGGCCCGGGTTGCCGGCCGAGCCGACCACCGACGTGATGTTGATGATGCGGCCGCCGCGCGCCTTCATCATCGGGCGCAGCACCGCGCGCGACAGGCGGAACACCGACTTCAGGTTGGTGTCGATCACCGCGTCCCAGTCTTCGTCCTTCATCCGCATCGCGAGCTGGTCCTGCGTGATCCCGGCGTTGTTGACGAGTACGTGGAGCGCGCCGAATTCCTTCACGGTCGCGTCGATCAGCGCCTCGGCTGCAGCCGCATCGTTGACGTTCAGCACCGCGCCGCGGCCCGTCACGCCCGCTTCCGCGAACCCGGCGGTAATCGCGGCAGCGCCCGATTCGCTCGTCGCCGTGCCGATCACCGTCGCGCCCAGGCGCGCCAGTTCGAGCGCGATCGCCCGGCCGATGCCGCGCGATGCGCCGGTCACGATCGCGACCTGTTTATCGAGAGTCTTTTCCATGAATCGAATATCCGTCTCTTGAGGAAAGGCGCCGCGTCAGGCGGTCGCCAGCTTGAGCGCTTCTTCGAGCGACGCCGGATCGAACAGCGATGCGCCGACCAGATTGCCGTCGATGCGCTTGGTCAGGCCTGCCAGCACCTTGCCCGGACCGCATTCGATCACGTGCGTGACGCCCGTGCCCGCGATGTGCTGCACGCACTCGACCCAGCGCACCGGGCCCGCCGCCTGGCGCACCAGCGCGTCCTTGATCGCGGCCGGATCGCTGACCACCGCGACGTCGATGTTGTTGACGACCGGAATCTGCGGCGCGTTCACGTCGACGTTCGCGAGATAGTCGCGCAGTTGATCCGACGCCGGCTTGAGCAACGACGAATGGAACGGTGCCGAAACCGGCAGCGGCAGCGCGCGCTTCGCGCCCTTCGCCTTCGCGATCTCGCACGCCTTCTCGACGGCCGCCTTCGCACCCGCGATCACGACTTGCGCCGGCGCGTTGAAGTTCACCGCTTCGACGACGCCCGCTTCCGCGGCTTCGGCGCACACCGCGCGCACCGTGTCGTCGTCGAGGCCGAGGATCGCGGCCATGCCGCCCTGGCCGACCGGCACGGCCGTCTGCATCGCCTGCGCACGGAACCGCACCAGCGGCACCGCGTCCTTGAACGCGATCGCGCCAGCCGTGACAAGCGCCGTGTATTCGCCGAGGCTGTGGCCCGCGACGATCGACGGCGCCGGGCCGCCTGCCTGCTGCCACGCGCGATAGCACGCGTACGCGGCCGTCAGCATCACGGGCTGCGTGTTGGTCGTCAGATTCAGTTCTTCGGCCGGACCTTCGGCGATCAGCTTGCCGAGATCCTGATTGAGTGCATCGGATGCTTCCTGGAGCGTCTCGCGCACGACGGCCAGATCGGCGAATGCGTTGAGCATGCCGACCGACTGCGAGCCCTGCCCCGGAAAAACGAATGCAAATTTCATATCGTCCCCAATTGAATCGATTCGGACGGCGCGCGCGAACGGCGCGCCGGTTCGGGATCCGCGCGCAGCAAACGCGCGCTGCGGATCAGAAGCGGAAGACCGACGCACCCCAGGTGAAGCCGCCGCCGACACCTTCGATCAGCACGTGCTGACCGCGCTGGATGCGGCCGTCGCGCACTGCCGTATCGAGCGCCAGCGGGATCGATGCAGCCGACGTATTGCCGTGCTGATCGACCGTCACGACCATGCGCTCCTGCGGCAGGCCGAGCTTGCGGCAGGTGCTGGTCATGATGCGGATGTTGGCCTGGTGCGGAATCAGCCAGTCGACCTGCTCGGGTGCGAGATTCGCCTTGGCGAGCGCTTCGATCGCGACCTTCTCGAGCACGTTGACCGCGAGCTTGAACACGGCCTGCCCGTCCATGTACAGGAACGCGCTGCCGTCGATCACGCCGCGATTGACGTTGCCCGGCGTGCAGAGGATGTTCGAATAGCTGCCGTCGGCATGCAGCGCGCTGCCGAGCACGCCCGGCTCTTCCGAGGCGGACAGGATCACGGCGCCCGCACCGTCGCCGAACAGCACGCAGGTCGTGCGGTCCTTGAAATCGAGAATGCGCGAGAACGTCTCCGCGCCGACGATGAGCGCCGTGCGGTGCTGACCACTGCGGATGAAGCTGTCGGCCGTCGCCATCGCATAGGCGAAGCCCGAGCACACGGCCTGCACGTCGAACGCCGCGCCGCCACTCTTGATGCCGAGCTTGTTCTGCAGCAGGCAGGCCGTGCTGGGGAACACGAAATCGGGGGTCGAAGTCGCGACGATGATCAGGTCGATCGACTGCGGATCGATGCCGGCCGCCTCGATCGCCCGACGCGACGCCTCGAGCGCGAGATCGCTCGTCGTGACGTCCGGTGCGGCGAAATGGCGCGCATGGATGCCCGTGCGCGCAACGATCCATTCATCGCTCGTCTCGATGCCTTCCTTCGCAAGACGTTCGGCGAACTGCTGGTTCGTGACGCGGTCGGGCGGCAGGTAGCTGCCCGTGCCGAGCACGCGGGAATAGAGAGTCGATTGGGCCATTTATGCTTTAGAGGATTGCGCAGCGGAAGGTTCGGCGTGATGGCCTGCGGCCGGGCTCGTCTGGCCCGCGCCGCCCGCGTCGTGTTCGCCGTCGCCGAGCGACGCCGAATTATCCGCCATCGCGCGCGTGAGGCGCTCCAGCACGCCGTTTTTGACGGCATCATACCCGCGTTTGATCGCCCACTCAAACGCGTAGGCATCGGCCGAACCGTGGCTTTTGATCACGAGACTCTTCAGCCCCAGGAGCGCCGCGCCGTTGTACTGGCGGTGGTCGACGCGCTTCTTGAAACGCATCAGCACCGGCAGCGCGAGCAGCGCCATGAACTTCGACATCAGCGAACGGCCGAACTCCTCGCGGATGATGTCGGACAGCATCTGCGCGAGCCCCTCGGACGTCTTCAGCGCGACGTTGCCGACGAAGCCGTCGCAGACGATCACGTCGACCGTGCCCTTGTAGATGTCGTTGCCTTCGACGTTGCCGCGGAAATTCAGCGTGCTGGCACGCAGCAGCTCGCCTGCGCGCTTGATCGTCTCGTTGCCCTTGATGACCTCTTCGCCGATGTTCAAGAGGCCGATCGTCGGACGCTCCTTGCCTTCGAGCGCGGCGACGAGCGCATGCCCCATCTCCGCGAACTGCAGCAGATGCTGCGGCTCGCAGTCGACGTTCGCGCCGAGGTCCAGCATCATCGTGTAGCCGGTCGGGTTCGGCAAAGCGAACGCGATCGCGGGCCGCTCGATGCCGGGCAGCGTCTTGAGCACATAGCGGGAAACGGCCATCAGCGCACCGGTGTTGCCGGCGGAAATACAGGCCTGGGCCGCGCCATCCTTGACGTGGTTGAGCGCGACGCGCATCGAAGAATCTTTCTTCTTGCGCAGCGCCACTTCGACAGGGTCGTCCATCGCCACGACTTCTGTGGCGGGCACGATGGTCAGCGCGGGATCGTCGAGGGCTTTCAGCTTTTTCAGCTGAGCGCGAATCGCGCTTTCGATGCCGACGAGCATCAGGTGCGCATCGGGATGCGCGCGGACGAACTTGACTGCCGCGGGAACGGTCACGGACGGGCCGTGGTCGCCTCCCATGCAATCGATTGTGAGCTTTACGGTCATGGAATGCGACGAATTTCAGGCACAAAAAAGCGGCAGTTGAATGCCGCCTTTTTGTTGAGCCAGGAAAGTGTCAAGCGAACCAGTTGTCACGCGAACGGCGAATCGTAGCGCGCAACGCGTGACTTGACGCTTAGTCGTTCTTCGTCTTGACGACTTTCTTGCCGCGATAGTAGCCGTTCGGGCTGACGTGGTGACGCAGATGCACTTCACCCGTGCTCGGCTCGACTGCCAGCGGCGACGCCGTCAGGAAATCGTGCGAACGATGCATGCCGCGCTTCGACGGCGACTTCTTGTTTTGCTGGACTGCCATGACTAACTCCTAAATAATTTTCCGGATTCTAACACAGCCCGATCCGGCGCTTAACTACCCTGGCCCAAAGCCCTACGCCTTCCCGCGCCACAACTGCTTAGTGTTTCTTGCTGCCGTCCCCGTCCTTCTTCAACGCTTCCAGCGCTGCGAACGGATTCGGCCGTTTGCCTTCGTCCCCGGCTTCCCCGGACTCATCGTCCGCGTCTTCCAAAGGACCGCTCGCACCCGACACGAGGCTTTCGTGAACTGCCGGGCAAACCTCGTGCTTGGGCACGAGCGGCAACGAAAGCAGCAATTCCTCTTCGATCAAGTCGACGAGATCGAACTGGCGAGAGCCCACGATCACATCGGCTTCATCGTCGTCGAGCGGAAATTCTTCAGCTTCTTCTTCGGTCGCGACGACCCGGTACGTCATGTCGACGTCGAACGTCTGGTCGTACGGAGTCATGCAGCGCTGGCACGTGAGCCATGCATGGCCGTGCACCGCAAGGCGCAGATACGGCTGCTGCCCATCGGCGCCGTCGTCCTGCAGTTCCTTCTGGGTGAACCCCTCGGCCTGCCACGTGAAGACCGTGTCGCGATCTGGCGCGTCCGCCGGCACTTCGTTTAACATGCGCGGCAGTTGCGAAAGACGCACCGCGCCTGCTGCCTGCCGCCCGCTGCGGGCGAATTCGAACAGGTCGACCGCGTGCGGATCAAGCGATGCCGCAGGCTTGCCAGAAGAAGTGTTCATATGCGCTCCTGCCTACAGGCTGACTTGCGGATCCGGCTTGGCACCGCTCGCGTACGCGCTCACCTGGGTGCTCATCTGGGTGATATACCGCCGCGCACGGTTCGTACTTTACTTCCGAAGACCCGGCAGGCGCCACCACAACGAAAGCCTGCCGACGAAAAGCGGGAAAGCATACCTGTTTTACCTTTTGCGGTCAATCACTTAAGCTTGCGTCCGCGCAACGCCGCACCATACCTGACGACTCACCGACCCAACCCACCATGCCGGATACCGTTTGCCGCCCGCCGCGGCTGATTCTTGCCTCCAGTTCCCGATACCGCCGCGCGCTCCTCGAGCGCCTCGGCGTGCCGTTCGACGTCGTGTCGCCCGATCTCGACGAAACCCCGCTCGCCGGCGAGACGCCGGCCGCGACCGCGCTGCGCCTCGCCGGAGCGAAGGCGCGCGCCGTCGCCGCGACGATCGACGCGCCGGACGGCGTGCTCGTGATCGGATCGGACCAGGTCGCGACGTTCGACGGACTGCAGATCGGCAAGCCCGGCACGCACGAGCGCGCACTCGCGCAACTGATGTCGATGCAGGGCCGCGATGTCGAGTTCCACAGCGCGCTCAGCCTGTACGACAGCCGCACCGGCGAGACGCAAACCGAGGACGTCGTCACGCACGTGCGCTTTCGCTCGCTGCCCGAAACCGAACTCGATGCGTATCTCCACGCGGAAACGCCGTACGACGTCGCCGGCAGCGCAAAATCCGAAGGGCTCGGCATCGCGTTGCTCGACGCGATCGACTCCGACGATCCCACCGCGCTCGTCGGCCTGCCGCTGATCGCGCTCACGCGAATGCTGCGCGCCGCGGGCTATCCGTTGTTCGCCAACCATGGAGACCGCGCATGACCGCCGGCACGCTCTATCTCGTCCCGAACACCCTTGGCGAAGGCGACGAATCGATGCTCGCCGCGGTGCTGCCCGCGGCCGTGCAGGCTCGCGCCGGCACGCTCGGCTATTACATCGGCGAAAACGCGAAAACGACCCGCGCGTTCCTGAAGAAGATCGGCACGACGCGGCCGATCCAGGAAATCGAGATCCGCGAGCTGAACGTCAACACGCCGGGCGGCGAGATCGACCGGCTGCTCGCCCCCGTACTGGCCGGCGCGGACGCGGGGCTCGTGTCCGAGGCCGGCTGCCCTGCCGTGGCCGATCCCGGCGCGCTGCTGGTGCGCCGCGCGCACGAACGCGGCGTGAAGGTCGTGCCGCTCGTCGGGCCGAGTTCGATCCTGCTCGCACTGATGGCATCGGGCCTGAACGGCCAGAGTTTCGCGTTCAACGGCTACCTGCCGGTCGACGCGGCAGCGCGCGCGAAACGCCTGCGCGAGCTGGAACAACTGTCACGCAAGGCTCGCCAGACGCAGATCTTCATCGAGACGCCGTACCGGAACCACGCGATGCTCGACACGCTGGTCGCGACGTGCGCGCCGTCGACGCAGATCTGTGTCGCGGCCGATCTGACCCTCGAAACCGAGACGATCGCCAGCCGTTCGGTGGCGGACTGGAAAAAGGCGCCCGCACCGAATCTGCACAAGCGCCCCGCCATCTTCCTGCTGCTCGCAAACTGAGGCGGAAAGCCGGCGGCGGTACGGGGCATACCGCCCCGTACCGCCGCTCAGCGCAGGCTGAACGACGTGCCGCCCGCGGTGAGCGCCTTCATCGCAGCGCCGCCAACCGCCGCACCGAACTTGCGTGCGACGCGGTTCGTCAGGCTTTCCTTCACCGTGTAGTCGACGAGATCCGGTGCCTTCAGCACGTCGCGCGCGACCGTGTCCGTCGTGCCGTAGCCGTCCGCAAGCCCGAGTTCGACGCTCTTCTCGCCGGTCCAGAACAGCCCCGAGAACATGTCGGGCGTTTCATGCAGCCGCTTGCCGCGGCCATCCTTCACGGCCTTGATGAACTGCGCATGGACCTGGTCGAGCAATTCCTGCGCATGGGCGTCCATCTTCGGCGTCTCGGGCGAGAACGGATCGTAGAAGCCCTTGTTTTCGCCCGACGTATGCAGGCGCCGGTCGACGCCGAGCTTGCCCATCAGGCCCGTGAAGCCGAAACCGTCCATCAGCACGCCAATCGAGCCGACGATGCTCGCCTTGTCGACGAAAATCTTGTCGGCGGCCGACGCAATGTAATAGCCGCCCGATGCGCACATGTCGGTCACGACGACATACAGCGGCTTGCCCGGATACTTCGCGCGCAGCCGCCGGATCTCGTCGTAGACCATGCCGGCCTGCACCGGACTGCCGCCCGGGCTGTTGATCCGCAGCACGACGCCGGCCGTGCCGTCGTCGTCGAATGCCGCATCGAGCGCGGTATTGATGTCGTCGGCGTTCGCGTTGGTGCCGGCCGCGATCTCGCCGTCGATCGTCACGAGCGCCGTGTGCCGCCCGCTCGACGAAAACTTCGAGTCGCTCGAGAAATCGAGCAGCGCAAACGCGAACAGCACGCATACACCGAGGAACGCAAAACGGAAGAATATCTTCCAGCGCCGCGCCGCGCGCTGTTCCTTCACGGCTGCGAGCGCGATCCGTTCGAGCGCGGCGCGCTCCCAGTTCGGTTCGCGGCTGTCGGGACGGGACGAGGAATCAGGGGAATTCGGTTGATCGGCCATGCAGTGTTGTCGTCAGTCGGTCGTGGCGGGAGGAACCGGCGCGGCGGGATGCAGGTCCGCATCGGGCACCCAGAATACCGCACGCCCGTCGGGCGTGTCGCGCTCGTCGACCTCGACCGGCCGCAGGCGGCCGCCGCGGCACGGGCCGCCAACACATTTGCCGGTGTCCGGCGCATAGATCGCACCGTGCGTCGCACACATCAGATAGAGGCCGGACGACTCGAAGAACTGCCCTTCGGCCCAGTCGAGCTCCATCGGCACGTGCGCGCAGCGGTTCAGGTAGCCGTACGCGCGGCCGTCGTAGCGCACGAAGAATACGACCGCCTGCTCGCCGCGCAGCGTCGCATCGACGCGCACGCCGGCGCCGCCGTCGGCCAGCGCGTCGGATGCACACACGCGCACGGCGTCAGGCGCCACGCTCATGCGTGCTCCCGCAGCCATGCCGTCAGCGCGACGACGTCCGGCGCGACGAAACGCGGCGTCAGCGCAGCCAGCGCGTCGGCCGTGTGCGCGCCGTACGAAACGCCGATGCCCGCTGCCCCCGCGCTCGCGGCCATCTGCAGATCGTGCGTCGTGTCGCCGATCATCACCGTGCGCGCCAGATCCTGCCCCAGTTCGCGCGACAACTCGTGCAGCATCGCCGGATGCGGCTTCGAGAACGTCTCGTCCGCGCAGCGCGTCGCATCGAACAGGCTCGTGAGCTTCGACTGGTCGAGCACGCGGTTCAGCCCGACCCGGCCCTTGCCGGTCGCGACCGCGAGCAGGTAGCCCGTGTCGCGCAACTCGGCGAGCAGTTCGCGCACGCCGGCGAACAGCTCGATGCGCTGGTCGTCCAGCAGATAGTGATAGCGATAGCGCTCGGCCAGCCGCGGATAGTCGGACGGATCGAGGGTCGGAGCGGTAATCTGCAGCGCATCGCGCAGGCCGAGACCGATCACGTAACGGGACGCCTCGTCGGACGGTGTGGGCAAACCGAGATCGCGGCAGGCCGCCTGGATGCTGTGCGCGATGTGCGCAGTCGAATCCATCAGCGTGCCGTCCCAGTCGAAGACGATCAGATCAAATTGCTGTCGGGACATGCGATTCAGGCGGTATCGCGCAGAGCGCTGAGTTGATCGAGGAAGCGCCGGCATTCGTCCGGCAGCGGCGCGTCGAACTGCAGCGCCTCGCCGGTCAGCGGATGGGCCAGCCGCAGCCGATGCGCATGCAGGAACATCCGTTTCAGCGACGGCTGCGCATTCGCGCGTGCCAGCGCCTTGTTCAGTGCGAAATCGCCATACTTGGCGTCGCCGGCGATCGGCAGGCCGAGATGCGCGAGGTGCACACGAATCTGATGGGTCCGACCCGTTTTGAGTTCCGCCTCGACCAGCACGTAATCCGGCCAGCGATCGAGCAGATTGAATACGGTGTGCGACGGCAGACCGTCGTCCTGCACGCGCACGCGCCGCTCTCCTTCCGGGGTCGAATACTTGAACAGCGGCACCTTCACCGCGCGGCGGCGGCCCCAATCGGGCTGCCATTCGCCGTGCCCGCACGCGAAGTAGCGCTTGTCCATCCGGTTTTCGCGGATCTGTTCATGCAGGGCGACGAGCGCTGTGCGCTTCTTCGCGAGCATCAGAACCCCGGACGTCTCGCGGTCGAGCCGGTGCACGAGTTCGAGGAATTTCGCGCGCGGGCGCGCCTGGCGCATCTGCTCGATCACGCCGAACGCGACGCCGCTGCCGCCATGCACCGCGACACCGGCCGGCTTGTTGATGACGAGCATCGCGTCGTCCTCGTACAGCACGTCGAACTGCGCGGGCGGCACGATCGGCGTGTCGGCGCGCGCGAGGTCGGCCGCCGCTACCCGCACCGGGGGCACGCGGACGATGTCGCCGAACGCGAGACGATACTGCGCATCGACCCGACCCTTGTTTACCCGAACTTCCCCGCTGCGCAGGATTCGGTAAATATGGCTCTTGGGCACGCCTTTACAGACGCGCAACAGGAAGTTATCGATCCGCTGACCGGCCGAGTTTTCGTCGATCTCGATCATCGATACCTGGCCGCTTGCGACTGAATTCTGGGATATTTTGCCTAACTCATTCATACTGAATATAATTTTGCCCAGCCGGACGTTGAGGGTGGCCTGACAGGCCGGCCCCGACCGAGTCGGGCAAGGCGCAAGCGGAAACCGTTATTTTACTTGCGCCGGGGGTCTGCTGCTCACCCCTAATCAAAGAGATGCAGCAAGTTGCACGCACGGCGCAGCCCGTCGGCAAGGATCGCGCCCACAGGCGGATTCGGTCGGCACCGCGCCGCGGTAACGGAAAGTTGGTTGAAAAGAATTTGATCGGTAGCCCGACGGCGCGAAGTGCGTCCGCAGGCTGCCGGTTGCGAAAATTACGGCGTTGCGCCCGATTTGGCCCCGCGAAGCGTGCGGGGCTTGGCGACGTCAAACCAGGGAAGTACACCCCAGGCGGGAAAGTCGGGCTGGATTCGATACTCCCCGCTGCGGCCCAAGCCGCAGCATCTGCCGCCCGTCGGCGCGCGCGACGCATTGCGCGCGCCCCGTGGCAATGCCGGTATCAGGCTTAGCGCGCTTTTGCAGCGTGCGGTGTGTGGACGCCGTGCTTTGAAGCCGTGTTCGCAGGTGCCCTATGGCCGCCGGCCCCGTCTTTCGGGCCCAAGCGCCTCTTCAGGCAATTCTCCCCGCCATCCTTCCCGCTCCAGCGTGCTTGTGACAACACAACAAGGTGCGGCCTGCCGCCGTTTCCGCCCTCGCGGCTGACAACCGCGAGGCGCCGGCAGCAGAGTCGCCTGGAGTCGTTCATGAAACGCATGCTGTTCAATGCGACGCAGCAGGAGGAGCTGCGCGTCGCCATCGTCGATGGGCAAAAGCTCATCGACATCGACATCGAGACCGCCGGGCGCGAACAGCGCAAAGGCAATATCTACAAAGGTGTCATCACCCGTATCGAGCCGTCGCTCGAAGCGTGCTTCGTCAACTACGGCGAAGACCGCCACGGCTTCCTGCCGTTCAAGGAAGTCGCCCGCCAGTACTTCAAGGAAGGCATCGACATGCGCTCCGCGCGCATTCAGGATGCCCTGCGCGAAGGCCAGGAGCTGATCGTCCAGGTCGAGAAGGAAGAACGCGGCAACAAGGGCGCCGCCCTGACGACGTTCATCTCGCTCGCCGGCCGTTATCTGGTGCTGATGCCGAACAACCCGCGCGGCGGCGGCGTGTCGCGCCGGATCGAAGGCGACGAACGCCAGGAACTGCGCGAAACCATGGCGCAGCTGCAGATTCCCGACGGCATGAGCATGATCGCCCGTACCGCGGGCATCGGCCGCAGCGCCGAGGAACTGCAGTGGGACCTGAACTACCTGCTGCAACTGTGGCGCGCGATCGAAGCGGCGTCGCAAAGCGGCAATTCCGGCCAGCCGATGCTGATCTATCTGGAATCGAGCCTCGTGATCCGCGCGATCCGGGACTATTTCCAGCCCGATATCGGCGAAATCCTGATCGACACGACCGAGATCCACGATCAGGCCCGTGCGTTCATGGACATCGTGATGCCGGACAACGTGTCGAAGGTGAAGCGCTACCACGACGACGTGCCGCTCTTCTCGCGCTTCCAGATCGAGCACCAGATCGAAACCGCGTACTCGCGCACGGTACCGCTGCCGTCGGGCGGCGCGATCGTGATCGACCACACCGAAGCGCTCGTCGCGATCGACGTGAACTCGGCGCGCGCCACCAAGGGCGCCGACATCGAGGAAACGGCAACCCGCACGAACCTCGAAGCGGCGGACGAAGTGGCCCGCCAGCTGCGCCTGCGCGACCTCGGCGGCCTGATCGTGATCGACTTCATCGACATGGAGTCGGCCAAGAGCCAGCGCGAAGTCGAGCAACGCCTGAAGGACGCGCTCAAGCATGACCGCGCCCGTGTGCAGATGGGCAAGATCTCGCGTTTCGGCCTGATGGAACTGTCGCGCCAGCGTCTGCGCCCGGCCCTGTCGGAAGGCAGCCACGTGACGTGCCCGCGCTGTAACGGCACCGGCCACATCCGCGATACCGAATCGTCCGCGCTGCAGGTCCTGCGGATCATTCAGGAAGAAGCGATGAAGGAAAACACCGCGGCGATCCACTGCCAGGTGCCGGTCGAGGTGACCGCCTTCCTGCTCAACGAAAAACGTCAGGAAATCAACAAGATCGAGTCGCGCTTCAAGGTCGGCATCGTGCTGATCCCGAACAAGCACCTCGATACGCCGCACTACAAGCTCGAGCGCCTGCGCCATGACGATGCACGCCTCGACGATCCGCGCGCGTCCTGGAAGATGGCCGAGGAAGCCGCCCGCGAACTGGAGTCGGAAACCGGCTACAGCAAGCGCACAGCCGACGTGAAGCCGAAGCAGGAAGCGGCGGTCAAGGGCATCACGCCCGAGCGTCCGGCGCCGAGCCCGGCACCCCAGCGCCCGGCCGAGCCGGTTGCGGCACCGGCACCGGTCGCCGTGGCAAGCGGCGGCTTCATCGGCTGGCTGAAGGGTCTGTTCGGCATGTCGCCGGCTCCGGCACCCGCGCCGGTTGCACCGGCACCGGTGAAGGAACAGGCTGCCCGCCCGGCCCGCGAGCGAACCGAGAAGTCGGACCAGCGCGGCGGCGATCGCAATCGCAACCGTCGCGGCGGCGCCCAGCAGGCTCAGGGTGGTCGCGACCAGGCTGCGGCAGGCCGCGGCCAGCCGCAACGCCAGGAACGCGAAGGCAAGGAAGTCCGCGAGCCGCGTGAACCGCGCGAAGGCCGTGAACTGCGTGAGGGTCGTGAACCGCGTGAAAACCGCGAAGCTCGCGAGGGCCGTGGCCCGCGTGAAGGCCGCGAACCGCGCGAGCCGCGTGAAAACCGCGAACCGCGTGAACCGCGCGAGAACCGTGAGCCGCGCGAACGCGCCGAGCAGCCGGAAGCCGCCGACGCAGCCGGCCGTGGCGAGCGTCGCGAACGCCGCAAGCCGACGCAGCATGCGGCCACGCTCGAAACCGTCACCCGTGGCGAGAACCACCCGGAGTCGGAAGCCGACGAAGCAGCCGCAACCGCCCTGCCGGGCGCCGATGTGGCTGCCGATGCGGAAGCCGGCGCACGTGACGGCGAGGAACGTCGCCGCCGCCGCCGCGGCCGCCGTGGCGGTCGCCGCGAGCGCGAGGACGAAGGCGCAGTCGTCGACCAGGGCATGCACGGTGAAACCGCCGAGCAAGCCGTGACGACGGAAGCGTCGCCCTCGATCGAGCCGGCCCATACGGCCGCACCGGTCGCCGTGGCCGCCGTTGCCGCGGCAGGCGCCGTCGTTGCCGAAGCAGCAGTCGAGCAGCATGCCGAACCGGCAGCACCGGCCGCGGTCGAGCCGCAACCGGCACCGGTTCGCGTCGAAGCGACGCCGGTCGCTCCGGTCGAGCCCGCCGTGGTCGCCCAGGCCGCCGAACCGGCACCGGTCGCGCCGGCCGCCGCTGAGGAAGCCGGCCCGGCTCCGGTCGCGGTTTCGCCGACCGACGCGTTCGAAGTGCCGGCCGCACCGGCTGCCGTCGAAGCGCCGCAGTCCGCGCCCGTCGAGCAGCCCGCACCGGCACCGGTCGTTGCAGCCGAAGTCGCCCCGGCAGTTGTCGAACCGGTAACTGTCGCTCCGGCAGTTGTCGAGCCGGCGCATGTCGAACCGGTTCATGTCGAAGCCGCACCGGTCGAAGCGGTTGCCGCACCGGAACCGGCTCCGGCCCCCGCGCAAGCCGCCGCAGCGCCCGCTTCGGCGAGCCTCGATGTCGTGCTGGAACAGGCCGGCCTCGTGTGGGTGAACACGGACGCCGACAAGTTCCGCGCTGCGCAGGAAGCCGCCTCGCATCTGCCGCGTGCCGCCCGCGTGCCGCGCGAACGCAAGACGCTGCCGCCGGCCGACTCGACCCCGATGCAGCAGGTCGAAACGTCGCACCGCTAAGCGGCGCAGCGCCCGACCAGAAAAAGCCCGCCTCCGGCGGGCTTTTTCATTTCCGCGCTGCGGGTTTCCGCCCACCGGCCCGGCCGGCCGCTTGCGGCTAAAATAGAGGTCTGGCTCGCACTTCTTTCAACATGTCCCGACGCATCATTCCTCTCGCCGACGTCAGCGGGATGCCGGATATCTCCGGCGTCCCGCACACCCCTGACGGCGCCCTGGCCGACACGTTCGCCAGGCCGTTGCGCGATCTGCGCATTTCGGTGACGGATCGCTGCAACTTCCGCTGCGTGTACTGCATGCCGCGCGACGTGTTCGACAAGGACTACCCGTTCCTGCCGCACAGCGCGCTGCTCACGCACGAAGAGATCGAGCGCGTGGCGCGGCTCTTCGTCGCACACGGCGTCGAAAAAATCCGCATCACGGGCGGCGAGCCGCTGCTGCGCAAGAACCTCGAATTCCTGATCGAGCGCCTCGCGCGCCTGACGACCCACGACGGTCGCCCGCTCGACCTGACGCTGACGACCAACGGCTCGCTGCTCGCCCGCAAGGCGCGCGCGCTGAAGGACGCCGGGCTCACGCGCGTGACGGTCAGCCTCGACGCGCTCGACGATACGCTGTTCAAACGCATGAACGACGCCGACTTCGCGAGCGCCGACGTCCTCGACGGCATCTTCGCCGCGCAGGCCGCGGGCCTCGCGCCGGTAAAGGTCAACATGGTCGTGAAGCGCGGCACCAACGACGGCGAGATCCTGCCGATGGCCGAGCGCTTCCGCGGCACGGGCGTGATCCTGCGCTTCATCGAATACATGGATGTCGGCACGTCGAACGGCTGGAACATGACCGAAGTGCTGCCGTCCGCGGACGTCATCGCGCGGATCGCCGAACGGTTCCCGCTGGTGCCGCTCGAGCCGCACACGGCGGCCGAAACCGCACAGCGCTGGGGCTATGCGGACGGCGGCGGCGAAATCGGCGTGATCTCGAGCGTCACGCAGGCATTCTGCGGCGACTGCACGCGCGCGCGGCTGTCGACCGAAGGCAAGCTGTACCTGTGCCTGTTCGCGTCGGGAGGCCACGATCTGCGCGCGCTGGTGCGCGGCGGCGCCAGCGACGCCGAGATCGCGACCGCGATTGCCCGGATCTGGCAGGCCCGCACCGACCGCTATTCGCAGTTGCGCGGCAGCGCGGCCGGCGACGTCGCCCCCTACGGCGACGGCAAGCGTGTCGAAATGTCCTACATCGGCGGCTGACCGCGCCGCCCGTCCCCGATTTTCCCGACGATGCCCGCTTCCGACTCGCCCGCCATCACCGGCCTGCTGCTCGCAGGCGGGCGCGCGACGCGCATGGACGGCGCCGACAAGGGCCTGCAGTTGCTCGACGGTACGCCGCTCGCGCTGCACGTGCTGCGCCGGCTGTCGCCGCAGGTCGACGAGACGCTGATCAGCGCCAATCGCAATGCCGATCGCTACGCCGAGCTCGGCGCACCGTTCGACGCGCGCATCGTGCCGGACGCAACACCCGATTTCCCCGGCCCGCTCGCGGGCCTGCTTGCCGGCATGCGGGCGGCACGCGCGCCGCTCGTCGCGTGCTCGCCCTGCGACACGCCGTATTTGCCGACCGACCTCGTCGCGCAATTGCGTGCGGCGCTCGACGCGCAACGCGCCGACATCGCGATGGCGGTAACCGTCGACGCGCAGCAAACGCGCTCGCCGCAACCGACCTTCGCGCTGCTGCGCACGTCGCTCGCCGACGATCTCGCTGCCGGGCTCGCCGCCGGCGAGCGCAAGGTGCGTGCGTGGTACGCACGCCACAAGACGGTCGAAGTCGAGTTTCGCGACGAGCGTGCGTTTTACAATGCCAACTCCTGGCAGGAACTCGCCGCGCTCGCCCGCCGCTGACGGCGCCGGCATCGTTCCCGCCCGCCGCATGCGCCTGCGCGCTCAGGCGCCCTCTTCGCGCCACCGGCCACGAACCCGATACGCCTTGCGGCGCAGTCCGACTGATGATCAAGCAACCCCCGCCCGTTTCCCGAACCGCACCCGATTCCGATGCCCCGCTGTCGCTCGCCGACGCGCAGGCGCTCGCGTGCCGTTTCGCGGCGCCGGTCGATGCTTGCGACACGGTATCGCTGCACGATGCGCTCGACCGCGTGCTCGCGGCCGACGTGAATGCGCCGTTCGACATTCCCGCATACGACAACTCGGCGATGGACGGCTATGCGTTCGCCGGCAGCGCAAGCGCGTCCGCATCGCCCGGCGACGTCACGCTGACGATCGCCGGCACCGCGTTCGCCGGCCATCCGTTCGACGGCGCCGTGGCGGCCGGGGCGTGCATCCGCATCATGACCGGCGCGCCGATGCCGGCCGGATGCGACACGGTCATTCCGCAGGAACGCGTTCGGGTCGACGGTGACGTCGTCCGCTTCGCCGCGCACGACGCCGCGCGCGGCGCAAACTGCCGCAAGGCCGGCGAGGACCTCGCGCGCGGCGCGTGCGCGCTCGCCGCCGGCCGCATCCTGCGTCCGTCCGATCTCGGCCTGCTGGCATCGTTCGGTCTGACCGAAGTCACGGTGCGCCGCCGCGTGCGCGTCGCCGTGTTCTCGACCGGCGACGAACTGCGCGAACCCGGCGAGCCGCTCGGCCGCGGCACGCTGTACGACAGCAATCGCGGGATGCTGGTCGCGATGCTCGAACGGCTGCACATCGATGCCGTCGATCTCGGGATCGTCCGCGACGATCCCGCCGCGCTCGAACGCGCGTTAAGCGACGCGGTCGCCGCACAGGCCGACGCGGTAATCACGTCGGGCGGCGTGTCGGTCGGCGAAGCCGACTTCACGCGCGACGTGATGGCGCGCCTCGGCGACGTCACGTTCGCGAGCCTCGCACTGCGGCCCGGCCGGCCGCTCGCGTGCGGCACGCTCGCGCGCGCGGCCGACGGCGCCGGCCACGTGCTGTTCTTCGGGCTGCCCGGCAATCCGGTCGCATCCGCCGTGACGTTCTACGCCATCGTGCGCCCCGCGCTGCTGACGCTGGCCGGTGCGCACGCGGCGGCACCGGCGATGTACACGGCACTCAGCACGCAGGCACTGAAAAAGCGCCCGGGCCGCACCGAGTACCTGCGGGCCATCGCGACGCGCGCCGCCAACGGCCAGTGGCACGTCGCGCCGGCCGGTTCGCAGAGCTCCGCGTCGCTGAGCGGCCTCGCGGCCGCCAACTGTTTCATCGTCCTGGGCCACGATACCGCGGCAGTCGACGCGGGCGCCCCGGTCGACATCCTGCCGCTCGACGGCCTGATCTGAATTCCAATCGGTATATCTCTACGGGGGCAATCCGCACATGAAAAAACAAATCTCGTCGATCGCCGCGGGGCAGACCGCAAAGGCGCTGATCCTCGTCTATCTGACGTTCAGCGTGCCGATCGTGCTGCTGGGCATTCTGGTCGCGTACATCCGCTACGGGATGGTCGAGCTGAGCACGATCCTGAGCGCACTGCTGCTGAACGCGATCCTCGGCTTCGTGCTGCTGTGGATCGCATGCCACGCGTACAACTGGGTCGCATCGCGCTTCGGCGGCATCGAGATCGTGCTGTCCGATCCGCCGGAGGAAGCATGAGCGGCGCGCCGCTGATCCGGGCGGCCGACGCCCGTGACGTTGGCGCGATCCTCGCGCTGATGCGCGAGCTGGCCGACTTCGAGAAACTCGCGCACCTGTTCGTCGCGACCGACGCCGATCTCGCCGACGCGCTGTTCGGCGAACGGCCCGCTGCCGAAGCGCTGGTGGCGGAGCGCGACGGCGCGATCGTCGCGTATGCGCTGTTCTTCCACAACTATTCGACGTTCCTCGGCCGGCGCGGCCTCTATCTCGAGGATCTGTACGTGCAGCCGTCGCAGCGCGGCACGGGTCTCGGCACCGCGATGCTGCGGCACCTCGCGGCGCTGGCCGTCGAGCGTCGCTGCGGTCGCTTCGAGTGGTCGGTGCTCGACTGGAACCAGCCGGCGATCGACTTCTACGAGAAAATGGGCGCGACCGTGCTGCCGGAATGGCGCATCGTGCGCGTGACGGGCGACGCGCTGGACACGCTCGCCGGTAGCTGAGCGCAGCCCGGCCATGCCGGGCGCCGCTGCAAAAAGAAACGAGCGCCTCAGCGCCCGTTTTCATTCCAGCCGGCTGCGGCCAGACACGTCATGCATCGTCCGCATCGGCGCCGTCCGCGCCTTCCGCCCCGAGCAGCCCAGCCGCCGTGTCGCCCGGCAACGCCTCGACCTGCTTCAGCTTGCGGTTCATCACGCGGGTACGCTGCTCGGCCGCCTCGATCGAGCGCGTGACCGTTTCGAGCTGCGCCTTCGTGCGCGCGAGCACGTCGCCGAACTTGCCGAACTCGGTCTTCACCGCGCCGAGCACCTGCCACACTTCGCTCGAGCGCTGCTCGATCGCGAGCGTGCGGAACCCCATCTGCAGGCTGTTCAGCAGCGCGGTCAGCGTCGTCGGCCCGGCCACCGTCACGCGATAGTCGCGCTGCAGCAGGTCCGTCAGCCCCGGGCGACGCAGGATCTCCGCATAGAGCCCCTCGGTCGGCAGGAACAGCAGCGCGAAATCGGTCGTATGCGGCGGCGCGACGTACTTTTCGGCGATCGTACGCGCCTCCATCCGCACGCGCGCTTCGAGCGCGCGGGCCGCTTCCTCGACCGCCGCCGAATCGGCACGCTCCTGCGCATCGATCAGCCGCTCGTAATCCTCACGCGGGAATTTCGCATCGATCGGCAGCCACACCGGCGGCGCGTCGCGCGTGCCGCCCTCGCGGCCCGGCAGCCGGATCGCGAACTCGACGCGCTCGCTGCTCTTGGGCACCGTCGCGACGTTCTTCGCGTACTGGTCCGGCGTGAGCATCTGTTCGAGCAGCGCCTCGAGTTGCACCTCGCCCCACGTGCCGCGCGTCTTCACGTTGGTCAGCACTTTCTTCAGGTCGCCGACACCGGCCGCCAGCGTCTGCATCTCGCCGAGCCCGCGGTGCACCTGCTCGAGCCGGTCCGACACGAGCTTGAACGATTCGCCGAGCCGCTGTTCGAGCGTCGCATGCAGCTTCTCGTCGACGGTGCGGCGCATCTCCTCGAGCTTCGCCGCGTTGTTCGTCTCGATTTCCTTCAGCCGCTGTTCGAGCGTCGCGCGCACTTCGCCGATCCGGCGGTCGTTTGCTTCGGTCAGCTGCGTGAGCTGCCGGTTCAGCGTGTCGCCGAACAGCCGCAGCGCGACCGTCTGCTCTTCGCGCGCCTGCTGCGCCTGGCGCTGCACGCTTTCACGCATCGCGTCGAACTGCTGCGCGTTGCCGGCGACGAGCTTGCCGAGCTGCTGCGCGAACCCCTCGATCTGGTTGTTCTGCACGGTCGCGATGCTCGTCAGCTGCGTCGCGAGCGTCTGCTGAAGCTGCGAAAAATTGCCGGCCAGCTCGGTACGCGAGCCGCGCGCGCTCTCGACGATCTCGCCGCGCAACTCGCGTTCGAGCCGCTCGACCGCGCGCGCCTGCGCGTGCGCGGCGTCCTCGATCTGGTCGCCGAGCACGGCTGCATCGTCGTGACTTCCACCGCCGCGCACGATCACGACGACCGCCACCGTCAGCGCGACGGCCAGCACGACGACCGCCGCCAGCAACAACGTCGTCGTCATGCGCGCGGCTTCCCCATCACATCCGGGTTGATCGGATTCGGCGGCTGGCCCGCTCGCGGCCCTTCGCCCAGTGCGGCAATCAGGTTGTCGGCGGCGAGGTTCGCCATCGCGCGGCGCGTCTTTTCGGTCGCGCTCGCGATGTGCGGCGTCAGCACGACGTTCGGCACCTCGAGCAGCGCCGGATGCACGCTCGGCTCGCCTTCATACACGTCCAGGCCTGCTGCGGCGATCGTCCCGTTGCGCAGCGCAACGGCCAGCGCCGCGTCGTCGACGATGCCGCCGCGCGCGATGTTGGTCAGCGTCGCGGTGGGCTTCATCTTCGCGAGTTCGGCCGCGCCGATCGTGTGATGGTTCTCCTTCGTATACGGCAGCACCAGCACGACGTGATCGGCACGCGACAGCAGCGCATCCTTCGACACGTATTCGGCATTCAGTTCGGTCTCGATTTCGGGCGCGACCCGCGAGCGGTTGTGATAGATCACCTGCATCCCGAAACCGCGCGCACGGCGCGCGAGCGCCTGGCCGATACGCCCCATCCCGATGACACCCAGCGTCGACCCGTAAATGTCGCTGCCGAGGAAGCCGTCGTACGCCCACTTCTGCCAGTGCCCGGCCCGCAGCCAGTGCTCGGATTCGGCGATTCGCCGCGCAGCGGCCATCATCAGCGCCCAGCCGAAATCCGCGGTCGACTCGTTCAGCACGTCGGGCGTATTGGTGCCGAGCACGTTCGCCGCGTTGAACGCGGTCATGTCGAAGTTGTTGTAGCCGACCGCCATGTTCGACACGACGCGCAAGCGCGGCGCCGCCGCGAGCACGGCCGCGCCGACCGGGTCGCCGGCCGTCAGCGCGCCGTCCTTGTCGGCAAGACGCGCGGCGAGCGCATCGGGGGCGAGCGCGTCGCCGTTGTTCCAGTCGACTTCGAAATACTGCTTGAGCCGCTCGATCACGTCCGGAAAAATCGGACGTGCGACCAGGATCTTCTGCATCGTCATCTCCACATGCCGCAGCCGGAACGCGGCACGCCGTGTGCCGCCGGGACCGCCGCGCTTGGTTGAAAATCGTCAGCCTACGCCGTGAAAAAGATCCACGACGTCAGCAGAAACACCGGCACCAGGACGACCAGCGACCAGCCGAGATACGCAAAGAAGCTCGGCATCTTCACGCCGCGCGATTCCGCGATCGCCTTCACCATGAAGTTCGGCGCATTGCCGATGTAGCTGTTCGCGCCCATGAATACGGCCCCCGCGGAAATCGCGGCGAGCGTCGTCGCGCCGGTCGTCATCAGCGACTGCGCGTCGCCGCCCGCGAGGTTGAAGAACACGAGGTAGGTCGGTGCGTTGTCGAGGAACGACGACAGCAGGCCGGTCGCCCAGAAGTACATCGCGTCGATCGGCTTGCCGTCGGGGCCCGTGACGAGATGGACGATCTGCGCGAACGCGCCGTCCGCACCCGCGCGCAGGATCACGATCACGGGCGCGATCGTCACGAAGATCCCCGCGAACAGCTTCGCGACCTCTTCGATCGGCGCCCAGTTGAACGCGTTGCCCTCGCGCGCCGAACGCGGCGTCAGCGCGAGCGACGCGAGCGCCACGACGACGAGCGCGACGTCGCGCACGAGATTCTGCAGCGCGACGTGCGTGCCCCACACGTCGAACGTGACGCCCGGCTTCCAGATACCGCTCATCAGCACGAGGCCGATCACGGCCGCGAGCAGCGCGAAGTTGATCTTGCCGTCGATCGACAGCGCGGCGCCGTCGGGCGTCGGATCGAGCGCGGCCGGCCGCTCCTCGCCGCCCTTGCGGTAGAAATACGTGTCGAGCACGAAGAACAGCGTCAGCAGCACCGCACAGATGAACAGCATCGGCAGCGCAAGATGCGTGGTCGTCCAGAAAAAGCTCACGCCGTTCAGGAAACCGAGGAACAGCGGCGGATCGCCGAGCGGCGACAGCGAGCCGCCCGCGTTCGCGACGAGGAAGATGAAGAAGATCACGACATGCACGACGTGCTTGCGGTTGTCGTTCGCGCGCAGCAGCGGCCGGATCAGCAGCATGGCGGCGCCCGTCGTGCCCATCACGCTCGCGAGCAGCGTGCCGAGCGCGAGGATCGCCGTGTTCAGCTTCGGCGTGCCGTGCAGGTTGCCGTTCACGCAGATGCCGCCGGCCACCGTGTAAAGCGCGGTCAGCAGCACGATGAACGGGATGTACTCCTCAAGCAGCGCATGCACCAACGTACCGAACGCGGTGCCCGCGCCGAACGCGAACGCAAACGGCGCCAGGAACGCGACGGCCCACGCGGCGGCGATCTTGCCGAAGTGGTGATGCCAGAACACCGGAGCGACGAGCGGGAACACCGCGATGGACAGCAGGATCCCGGCGAACGGGATGCCCCAGAGCGCGGACAGCGCGGCACCGTCGAGCGTGGCGGCCGATGCGAGCGCGGGAACGGCGCCAAGCGCGGCTCCCGACGCCATGCCCGCCCAGGCGGCATGTCGTTTCATGCAGAACTTCCTTGTACGAATGGCAGTGGATGCAGCGGACGCGTCATGCGCCCCGCACGACGATCGCGTGAACGCGGTACGGGCCGTGTGCGCCCAGCACGATGGTCTGCTCGATGTCGCCGGTGCGCGACGGGCCCGATACGAAATTGACCGCGCGCGGCAATTCGCCCCGCTCCGCGCGAATCAGCGCGAATGCGTCTTCATGACCGGCGACGATCCGCGACGCCGGCACGATCGCGATGTGCGTTTCCGGCAGGAGACCGGCCGATGCGTAGGTGTCGGGGCCGGAAAGCAGCACCAGCGACCCCGTTTCGGCGGTCGCGCAGAAGCAGCCCGTCAGGCCGACGAGATCGCCGTCGCGCGGCTTGCGGCACTCGACCGACAGGCCGGCGCCGGCCCAGTCGAGATCGGACAGCGTGCGCCATGCGACGGCCTGCATCGGCAGGCCGTGAGCGGAAAGATAGCGGGCAGCGGCGGCGGGCGCGTCGGCGAGCGTCGCGACTTCGTCGACCGTCGTCGACAAACGCGCCGCTTCGTCGACGAACGCGGCAACGAGGTCGGCCGGCATCGGCGGACGCGGCCCCTCGGGATGACGGGCGAGATAGTCGGCGACGCCTTCGCGCTCCGTTGCATCGGGTTCGCCCGTGCGTCCCTGCGCCGCGCGAATGCGCGCGAGGATCTGGCGACGGGCAGCGGAAGTGTCCATGAACGGTCCTCGTGACGTTGGCGTGCGATACCGTCGGATTATACCGGCGGCCCTCGCCGCGACGCACCTGCCCGTTCGGCCGACGCCTACTTCGACGCGTCGTCGTCGGCCGGTTGCGCGATACCGAACACCTGGCGCAGGTAGGCGAGATACGCCTTGTCGTCGCACATGCTCTTGCCCGGCGAATCCGACAGCTTGGCGACCGGCTGCCCGTTGCAGCGAACCATCTTGATCACGATCTGCAGCGGCACGTAGCCGAGATCGTTCGTGAGGTTGGTGCCGACGCCGAACGCGAGCTTGCAGCGGCTGCGGAACCGTTCGTACAGCTGCATGACCTTCGGGATGTCGAGCGCGTCCGAGAACACGAGCACCTTGGTGCGCGGGTCGCAGCGGTTCGCCTCGTAGTGACGCAGCATGCGCTCGCCCCAGTCGAACGGATCGCCCGAATCGTGACGCGCGCCGTCGAACAGCTTGCAGAAGTACATGTCGAAGTCGTTCAGGAACGCGTCCATCCCGTAGACGTCCGACAGGGCGATCCCGAGGTCGCCGCGATATTCCTTCGCCCACATCTCGAAACCGTAGGTCTGCGAATCGCGCAGCCGCGGGCCGAGCGCCTGGCATGCCTGCAGGTATTCGTGCGCCATCGTGCCGAGCGGCGTCAGGTCGTGCTTCATCGCGTAGAACACGTTGCTCGTGCCCGCGAATTGCGGCCCGAGCCCGTCGCGCAGCGTCAGCGCGACCTCCTCGTGCCACACCTTCGAGAAGCGCCGGCGCGTGCCGTAGTCGGCGATCTTGCAGTCGGCGAACTCCGGCTTCGCGCCGAGCAGCTTGACCTTCTCGCGCAGCCGCTCGCGGCCTTCGCGATAGTCGGGCTCGCGCTGCGTGTTGCGGAAATAGACTTCGTTGACGATCGCCAGCACCGGGATCTCGAACAGGATCGTGTGCAGCCACGGCCCCACGATCTCGATGTCGATCTCGCCGTTGCCCTTCGGCGAAGGCGTGATCGAGATGTACTTCTCGTTCAGGTGGAACAGCGCCAGGAAGTCGACGAAGTCGCTCTTGATGAAGCGCATGCGCCGCAGGTAGTCGAGCTCGTCGTCGGTGAAGCGCAGCGAACAGAGGCCGCGCACCTCGTCGCGGATCTCGTCGATATACGGCACGAGATCGACGCCGGGCGTGCGGCACCGAAACCGGTATTCGACGTTTGCGGCAGGAAAGTGATGCAGGACGACCTGCATCATCGTGAACTTGTAGAGATCCGTGTCGAGCAGCGAAGTGATGATCATGATTGCGGTACCGCCGATATCGTGACCGGGCCCCGGCGCACCGCGCGCCGCCCGGTCTGTCGGCCATGTTACCCGAATGCGTGCCGGACCATCGTGAAACCCCTCCCCGCCCGCCGCCGTCGGTCGGGCGCCTTCTGCCGCCGCCCGACGCCATAAACTAATCACGAAACGATATAAGCCGGAAAGCCGACCACGTCATGCGGGTTTTGCGCTTCAGTTACAATGCCGCTTTTGGCGCAAACGCCACCCCATATATACCGCCAAGCAGGAGCGTTTTAATGACTCACGTTGTGACCGAAGGCTGCATCAAGTGCAAATACACGGATTGCGTGGATGTGTGCCCGGTGGATTGCTTCCGTGAAGGTCCCAACTTTCTCGCCATCGATCCGGACGAGTGCATCGACTGCGCCGTGTGCGTCGCCGAGTGCCCGACCAATGCGATCTATGCCGAAGAAGACGTTCCGGGCGACCAGCAGCAGTTCACCGAGCTGAACGCCGAGCTGGCGAAGGGCTGGCCGTCGATCACGAAGACCAAGCCGGCGCCGGCCGACGCGGACGAGTGGAAGGACGTGCAAGAGAAGCTGCACCTGCTCGAGCGCTGATCGCGCAGCGGCGTCGAATTTTTTTGTGCGCCGCGGCCCAAAAGTATTGACAGGTTAGCGAACACTCCATACAATCTCGTTTCTCTGCTGTTGTTGTTTGTTCCCCGATAGCTCAGTCGGTAGAGCGCCGGACTGTTAATCCGTAGGTCCCTGGTTCGAGCCCAGGTCGGGGAGCCAAAAACACAAAGCCCGTTGAAAGTGGACGGGTTTTTTGTTGGAAACCCTTTGTTGGGAACCCAACACGCAGATATACCGATTTATTCCCCGATAGCTCAGTCGGTAGAGCGCCGGACTGTTAATCCGTAGGTCCCTGGTTCGAGCCCAGGTCGGGGAGCCAGACAATGAAAGGCCCGTCATTCGACGGGCCTTTTGTCTTTTCGGCGCCCGTCGGCCACCGCCGCGCATGCTAGAGTCTCTGTCCCGCATTCGCATCCGGTTCCGTCGATGAAGCACCGCCTCCTTTCCGCCACGCCGTTCGCCCTTCTCTTTTCCGCCCTTGCCGCCGCCCCGCTCGCGCACGCGGAGGAAGTCGGCAGCGTCAACACCCATTTCCGCGTGACGGGCTCCGATCGCGTGGTCGTCGAAGCGTACGACGATCCGCTCGTGAGCGGCGTGACCTGCTACGTGTCGCGCGCGCGCACCGGCGGCATCAAGGGCACGCTCGGCGTCGCGGAAGATCCGAGCGAAGCGTCGATCGCCTGCCGGCAAGTCGGCCCGCTCAGCTTCAAGGAGCCGCTCAAGCAGCAGACCGACGTGTTCAGCGAGCGCATGTCGTTCATCTTCAAGACGCTGCACGTCGTACGCGTGGTCGACAAGAAGCGCAACACGCTCGTCTACCTGACCTACAGCGACCGCATCGTCAGCGGCAGCCCGAAGAACGCCGTCACCGCGGTGCCGATGCCGGCCGGCACGACGATCCCGGTCAAGTAAGCCCGCGCCTGCCGGGCGCGCGAGCGATACACTGTCGATTCGACCGTTCCCGCGCCCGACCATGTCCGCCACCCGCCTTCCGGATTCCGCACGCTACTGGCGCACGCCGCTGCTGCCGGATGCGGATCTGCTCACGGCCACCTATCGCGATCATACGTTCGCGCCGCACTGGCACGACGCGTACACGATTCCGGTGATCCTCGAGGGCGCGGAGCGCTACACCTGTCGCGGCAGCGGCCATGTCGCCGAAACGGGCACCGTGCCGGTGATCAATCCCGGCGAAGTGCACACGGGCTCGCGCGCGACCGACGAGGGCTGGTGCTATCGCGTCAGCTACGTGCCGGTCGACTATATCCGCGCACTCGCGAGCGCGATCGCGGGTCGCCCGCAAGATGCGCCGTGGTTCCCGTCCGGCGTGATCCGCGACCCCGATCTCGCGGCGCGCCTCGCGCTCGCGCACCGGATGATGGAAGCCGGCAGCGAACCCATGCCGCCATCCGGCGCGCACGGGCCGGCGGCCGCCGCCGGTCCCGCTCCCGGCGCGCCGCGCGCGTACGACCCGCTCGCCGCCGAAACCGCGATGCTCGACGCACTGTCGACCCTGATCGCGCGCCACGCCGACGCGCGGCTGCAACCGGCGGTGCTCGCGGCAGACGAGCCGCGCGTCGACGCGATGCGCGAACGGCTCGCGGCCGATCTCACGTGCACGGTGACGCTCGACGATGTCGCGCAGGCAGCCGGCCTGTCGTCGTTCCACGCAGCGCGTCTGTTCACCCGTACGACCGGGATGCCGCCGCATGCGTGGCGCAACCAGTTGCGGCTGCAGCGCGCGCTTGCGCCGTTGCGCGCGGGCGTGCCCGTCGCCGATGTCGCGGCGGCAAGCGGCTTCGTCGACCAGAGCCACTTCACGCGACACTTCAAACGGATGTTCGGCGTGCCGCCCGGACGCTGGCAGGCCCGCTGACGCACGCTTTCGCGCTTCGCTGGCACGGGAAACCGTGCCAGCACATCGCACCGCCGACATCGGCGGGCGCAAGAACATACAAGCCGTCACGGCGCCGGCCCGCTATCCTCCGACTCATGGAGAAGCGCCCCTTGAACCCCGTACCCTCGCCCCCACCCCGCCGTCCGCTGAACGAATGGCTCGACGGCGCACGCGACACGATCCCGATGATGATCGGCGCGGCGCCGTTCGGCGTGATCTTCGGCACGCTCGTCGGCGGCGGCCCGCTCGCCGCCTGGCACGGCGCGCTGATGTCGCTCGTCGTGTTCGCCGGCTCCGCGCAATTCATCGCGCTCGGCCTGATCGCCGGCAGCGCGAGCTTCGTCGTCGTGCTCGCGACGACGCTGATCGTGAACCTGCGTCACCTGCTGTACAGCGCGACGCTCGCGCCGTACGTCGCGCACCTGCCGCTGCGCTGGCGCGCAACGCTCGGCGCGCTGATGACCGACGAGGTGTTCGCGGTCGCCTATGCGCACTACCGGCACTTCCCGCCCGGTGCGATCGGCCCGTACTACTTCTTCGGCTCGGGCCTCGCGATGTACCTGAACTGGCAGGTCTGGACGCTCGCGGGCATCGGCTTCGGCGCCGCGTTCCCGGGCCTCCAGTCGCTCGGGCTCGATTTCGCGATGGCGGCGACCTTCATCGCGATCGTCGTCCCGCAACTCGGCACGCTGCGCTATTTCGCGGCCGCCGCGACAGCCGGCACGCTCGCGTACTTCTGGCAGGGCTGGCCGTACAAGCTCGGGCTGCTCGGCGCCGTGGCCGCCGGCGTCGCGGTCGGCGTCGCGCTCACGCTGCTGCACGCACGCTCGCGCACCGGTTCGTGCACGGAGGCCGCATCGTGAGCTACGCGTTGCTGATCCTCGGGATGGCCGTCATCACCTATGCGATCCGGACGACGCTGTTCCTGTTCGGCGAGCGGCTGACCTTTCCGCCGCTCGTGCGGACCGCGCTCGGCTTCGTGCCCGTCACCGTGCTGACCGCGATCATCGTGCCGATGGTCGTCTCGCCGCACGGCGGCACGGCCGAACTGACCTGGCGCAATCCGCAGCTCGTCGGCGCGCTCGCCGCCGTGCTCGTATCGGCAACGACGCGCCGGCCGCTCCTGACGATCGCGGTCGGGCTCGCGGTGTTCTTCTTCTGGCAAGGGATCGTGATGCCGCACTGGCTGCCGGCGTAAGCGCGCTTCGCCGGTCGCGCTCAAGTTTGCGTGCGGCGCGCCGATATAGGGAATGAAGACCCGCCATCGGCCTCGGCGCGAACCGGTCCGTCGACGCTGCGCCCGTCCTGGTGCGTGATGCCGGCGACCTGCCCGCGCGGGCCGCCATCGAGACGATTCATGGGCCAGATCACCCTTTCCATCAAGGACGACACCCTTGCGTCACTGCGCAAGGACTACGATGCGTTCGTGCGCGTATCGCTGAAGCTCGACCCGCAGTTCGCGACGCCGTCGTTCGAGGATTTCCTGCGCGCCAAGCTGCTCGACAACATGGTGCCGCTGACCGAGCACGCGGTACAGCGGATGCTCGAGGGCGGCCAGTACGCGTGGGCAAAGCGCACCCTCGACAAGGAGTTCCCGGACGTCGTCGCGATCCTGATGCGGCAGGCCGGCGAATTCGGCTTCGGTTTCGCGTCGCGCTCCGAATGGACGCCGGACGAGCTCGCGAAGGCCTGCCGCGACTGGGCCAAGGCGATCGTCGCCGAGGCGCAGAGCGACGCATCGCTCGTCGACCCGCTCGCCGCACAGATCAAGAGCGCGGTGCACGACATCCAGACACTCGAGGAGATGATGCAGACGCCCGCGTGGCGGCTCGCGGAGTCGCTGCGGCAGCGCATCTACGAGGCGAAGCTCGCGTGCGAGATGAGCGTCGGCAGCGCGGCGCGCGACAAGCTCGGCGAACTGCGCGGGCTGCTGCGGCTCGGTCTCTCGCACGGCTCGTTCCAGAAACAGGAAGCGCAGCAGATCATGGAGTACATGCGGCTCCTGAAACCCGAGATCTTCGTCGACGAGCCATATGACGTCTTCGCGCGGCTTGCCGGATGGCTGCGCAGCGTGTTTGCGCCGGCCGCCGCCGCGCGGCGTGCGCCCGGCCCGGGGCCGGACCAGCGCCGGCCATGACGGCCCGCGCCGGCGCATGAAAAACGGCCCGGGCCGCGCAATGCGAACCGGGCCGCCGGATCACCGCCGTCGCGATGCGCCGTCCGGGGCGAGCATCGCGCGGCGACGGGGCACCGCTTACTGCGTGGCGCCCTGGGCCGATGCACCGCCCTGCACGTCTGCCGACGCACCGCCTTCGGCCGCTGCGTCACCCACCTTCGACTTGGCCGTACCGGCATGGTGCTTGGCCGACTTCGCCGCATGCTTCGCGTGCTTCTTGGCCGAGTGAACCGACGACGCAGCCGTATCCTTCGCGCCGTCGGCTGCCGTGCCGAGCGCGTCGGTCGCGCCGCCCGCCGCATTGCCCGATGCGTTCGCGCCGGCACCGCCTTGCACGCCTGCCCCGACACCCGCGGCCGGCGCCTGTGCCTGCACGCCGGCTCCCGCGCTGCCCTGGGTCGCGACGCCCGTCTGCGCGAATGCGGCCGAAGTGGCGAACGCCGTCAGCGCGGCACCGATCAGCATCGTACGAATCTTGGACATGACAATCCTCCTCAAGAAGTTGTTGGCGCGGATCGCATCGATGCGATCCGTCGCGTCCCCTGCCGCAACATGCAGCAGGTACGACGAAAGACCCGCGGGCCGCACGGCCGGTTCTCGAATCTCTCAGACTGTTACCCACCGTTTCATTTGCTGACGAATGGCTCACAGTCCTTAACAACTGCGGGCCGCGGCCGTCCGCGCTCGCGTGCCGGCCCGCGGTGCCGTATGATGCGGGGCGACTCCTCCCGCGCATTGCGCCCCCCTTTCGTCATGCCCAACCTGGATTTCACGCTGACCGGCGAATACGTCGAGCTGCACAACCTCCTCAAGATCACCGGCCTCGCGGACAGCGGCGGCACCGCGAAGATGTTCGTCGCGTCCGGCGCGGTGAAAGTCGACGGCGCGGTCGAGCTGCGCAAGACCTGCAAGATCCGCGCGGGTCAGGTCGTGCTGTTCGGCGACACGCGGATCGCGGTCCACGACGCATAGCGGTTCCCCCTGACCTCGACATGGCCATCGGCGCGCGTTCGACACGGTTTCAATAAAGCCGTAAGCTAGCTGTCTCTCAAAATAAATACAGGCAGCGCGGGCCCGCACCTGCGCGAGCGCCCATTCCATGTCGCATTCCGGTCTTACGCGGACGGCCGCCGCGCCGCCGTCCCTGTCCAGTCATGCCGCCGATACCGCGCGCCTCGCCGCCCCGCTTGCGATCGCGCAACTCTCGCAGATGGCGATGAGCGTCACCGACACGGTGCTGCTCGGCTCGCTCGGCCCCGATTCGCTCGCGGCCGGCGGCCTCGGCGCAAACTTCTTCTTCGTCATCGTGACCGTGCTGCAGGGCGTGCTGTCGTCGGTGAGCGTGAGCGTCGCGCATGCGCGCGGCGCGCAGGCCGAACACCGGGTGCCGCACATCTACTGGACCGGCTTCGTGCTGTCCGTGCTGCTCGCGATTCCGGCGATCGTCGCGCTGTCGCTGTCCGAACCGATCCTGCTGATGTTCCACGAGCCGCCGCTGCTCGCGCATCACGTCGGCGAGTACACCGGCATCCTGCGTTTCGCGGCGCTCGGCAGCCTGATCGGCGTCGGGCTGATGCGCGCGTTCCTGCCCGCGATCGGCGCCGCGCGGCGGCTGCTGTGGGTGTCGATCGGCGGCGTCGGCATCAACGGCGTGCTGAACTACGGACTGATCCACGGCGCCTTCGGGTTGCCGCGGCTGGGCTTCCTCGGTTCGGCCGTCGCGACGACGATCACGATCTGGCTCACGGCACTCGCGCTGATCTGGCTGCTGCACGGCCGCCAGCGGTTCCGTCATTTCGTGACCGCCGCGCGCCCGAAGCTGCCGGTGATGGGCGAGCTGATCGGCATCGGCTGGCCGGTGGCGATCACGTACGGGGTCGAATCGACGCTCTTTCTCGCGACGGGCCTGACCATCGGCGTGCTCGGCGCGACCTCGCTTGCCGCGCACCAGATCGCGCTGAACGTCGCGTCGGTAGCCTTCATGGTGCCGCTCGCGATCGGCCAGGCCGCCAACGTGCGGGTCGGCTACTGGGTCGGCGCCGGTGCGCCTGTCGCCGCGCGGCACGCGGGCTTCGTCGCGCTCGGCCTCGGCGTCGCGTTCATGTCGCTGTCCGGTCTCGTGCTGATCGTCGCACCGCATGCGATCGTCGGCCTGTACCTGCACCTCGACGATCCGTCGAACGTCGGCACGGTGTCGCTCGCCGCGTCGCTGCTCGGCATCGCCGCGGTGTTCCAGATCGTCGACGGCATGCAGACCGTCGCATCCGGCGCGTTGCGCGGGTTGAAGGACACGCGCATCCCGATGCTCGCGGCGACTTTCGGCTACTGGGGAATCGGCTTCCCGACCGGCTACTGGCTGGCATTCCACGCGGGCCTCGGGGCCCGCGGCCTGTGGTGGGGGCTCGCGGCCGGCCTCGCGAGCGTCGCCGTGCTGATGGCATGGCGCTTCCATCTGAAAAGCGCGTCGCTCATCGCGGCGACGCGCTGAGCGCGACACGACGCGAAATCGCCGCCAGCGCTATGCTTGTCGGTTGAAGATCCAGAACGCCGCCATCCAGGCGGCGCGACTGCCCCACGATACGCCAGACGCCGCGCGACGCGCGGCCTTTCCCTTTTCCAGGAGGAGTGCATCATGAACGAAGCAGTTCGGATGGAACGCGACACGTTCGGCGAGATCGCCGTGCCGGCCGACCGGCTCTGGGGCGCGCAGACCGAGCGCTCGCTGCAGAATTTCCGGATCTCGACGGAGAAGCAGTCGCCCGAGCTGATCCACGCGCTCGCGATCGTCAAGCGCGCGGCAGCCGCGGTGAACCAGTCGCTCGGCGTGCTCGCCGACGACAAGGCGCGCGCGATCATCGACACGGCCGACGAAATCATCGCGGGCAAGCATCCGCGCGAATTCCCGCTCGCCGTATGGCAGACGGGCTCCGGCACGCAGACCAACATGAACCTCAACGAGGTGATCGCGAACCGCGCGAGCGAGCTGATGGGCGGCGAGCGCGGCGAAGCGCGCAAGGTGCATCCGAACGACGACGTGAACCGCGGCCAATCGTCGAACGACGTGTTCCCGACCGCGATGCACATCGCCGCCGCGTACGCGATCGTCAATCACCTGCTGCCCGCGCTGCGCACGCTGCGCACGACGCTCGATGCGAAGTCGAAGGCATTCGCCGACATCGTGAAGATCGGCCGCACGCACCTGCAGGACGCGACGCCGCTCACGCTCGGCCAGGAATTCTCCGGCTACGTCGCGCAACTCGACCAGGGCATCCGGCACCTCGAATCGACGCTGCCGCACCTGTACGAACTCGCGCTGGGCGGCACCGCGGTCGGCACCGGGCTGAACGCGCATCCGGAATTCGCGGTGCGCGTCGCCGACGAGATCGGCCGGCTGACCAAGCTGCCGTTCGTGACGGCGCCGAGCAAGTTCGAGGTGATGGCGGCCGCCGACGCGCTGGTGTTCGCGCACGGCGCGCTGAAGACCGTCGCGGCCAGCCTGATGAAGATCGCGAACGACGTCCGCTGGCTCGCGAGCGGGCCGCGCTGCGGGCTTGGCGAACTGTCGATTCCGGAAAACGAGCCGGGCAGCTCGATCATGCCGGGCAAGGTGAATCCGACGCAGTCGGAAGCCGTGACGATGCTGTGCTGCCAGGTGTTCGGCAACGACGTCGCGGTCAACGTCGGCGGCGCAAGCGGCAATTTCGAGCTGAACGTGTTCCGGCCGATGATCGCGCACAACGTGCTGCAATCGGTGCGGCTGCTCGCCGACGGCGCGCAGAGCTTCAACGACCACTGCGCGGTAGGCATCGAGCCGAACCGCGCGCGCATCGACCTGCTGCTGAACGAATCGCTGATGCTGGTGACGGCGCTCAACCCGCACATCGGCTACGACAAGGCCGCGCAGATCGCGAAGAAGGCGCACAAGGAAGGCACGACGCTGAAGGCCGCCGCGCTCGCGCTCGGTTACCTGACCGAAGCGGAATTCGATGCGTGGGTGCGGCCCGAGCAGATGATCGGATCGCGGTAATCACGCGATGACGGGCGCGGCGCGAACGCGCGGCGCCCGTGGGTGTCAGACCGTGCCCTTCGCCACTTCCTCGGGCTTCATCTCGACGATCTTGTCGAGCGCGGCACGCACGTCGGCCGCATATTTCGCGAGCACTTTCTGCTCGTCGGTCTCGGGCACGAACGGCGGCACCGGCACCGGGTTGCCGTTCTCGTCGACCGCGACGAACACGACGAGGCAATCGGTCGTCTGACGCAGCACGCCGCCCTTCGGATCGCCGGCATGCACGGACACGTGGATGTGCATGCTGGTGCGGCCCGTCGCAACGACGCGCGCCTTCAGTTCGACGAGGTTGCCGACGAGGATCGGACGCTGGAAGCGGATGTTGCCGACGCTGACCGTCACGCAGTAGCGGCTCGACCAGACCGCCGCGCATGCATACGCGACCTCGTCGATCCACTTCATCAGCGCGCCGCCATGCACCTTGCCGCCGAAATTCACGGACGACGGCTCGGCAAGGAAGCGGAATACGGTTTCAGTGCGGTCGAGGGCGGCCGGTACGGGGGACGGTCGGGACATCTTGTGGGCTCCAGGCGGCGGGGGCGCTGCAATCGGCGCATTATACGTTGCACTGCGGCAACGCGTCGCAATACGCGCCACGCGGCGGGCGTCGCACGCACAACCGCGCGCTGACGCGGGAATGCTCGCCGGAAACCGGCGCCCGTCAGCGGCGCACCGTGATTCCCTGATCGATCGTCCCGTACATCTCGAGGCTGCCGCCCCGCTCGCCGGCGGCACCCGCGCCGCCCTGCGCACAGGCCGCGCAGACCAGCGCGACCGCCAACAGGCAGAAAATCGTCTTCATCATTGCATCGCGTCGCATCCGGCGGCCCACTGCCGCCGCGTCCGGCCATTCTACGCGTGCACGGCCGGCGGCCGCAGTCCGGCCCGCCGCGACGCTGCGGCACCGCCCCACTGCATCCGACATTTCACCCGAACGCGAAACATCGAATGCGCTCAGCACCTACACTGCAGTCATCCCGCCAGACGAGACATGACGATGACCGACCAAGACGACCACCACTTTCCGGGCCTGAGCCGCATCGGCGCGCTGATCGCGGATCCGGGGCGCGCCGCGATGCTGTGGGTGCTGATGGACGGCAGCGCACGGCCGGCCGGGGAACTGACGATGATCGCGGGGCTGTCACCGTCCGCCGCGAGTGCGCACCTCGCCCGCCTGACCGAAGGCGGCCTGCTCGCGCTCGACGTGCGCGGCCGGCACCGCTACTACCGGCTCGCGTCGGCCGACATCGCGGCGTCGCTCGAAGCGCTCGCGAACGTCGCCCGCGCGGCAGCCCCGCATCGCCCGGTGCCGCCGCCATCGCGCACAGTGCCGGCAGAGTTGCGCTATGCGCGCACCTGCTACGACCACATGGCCGGCGAACTTGCGGTCCGGATCTTCGACGGGCTCACCGCGCGCGGCTGGCTGCAGGCAAACGGCGACGAGATCGAGACCACCGAGCTCGGCACGCAGGCGCTCGCGCGCTGGGGCATCGATGTCGAGCAGCAACGCGCGCGCCGGCGCCGCTTCGCATGCGGCTGTCTCGACTGGAGCGAGCGCCGCGCACATCTCGGCGGCGCACTCGGTGCAGCGCTGCTCGACAGCTTCTGCGCGCACGGCTGGATCGAGCGCACCGCGCGACCGCGCGTGCTGCGCGTCACCGTGCCCGGCCAGCAGATTTTCGACGGGTGGCTTACGTCCGTTTGACACGCGCCTTGCGCCGCACGACAGCGGCGCGCGATGGACAGGTTTTGTTACATCGCGAGCCATTCGCCTTACAAAACACCGAGCATTGAAACAGGCCGAGCGGATATTGTGAACTGGACGGCACGAATCGACGCGCCGCGCCTACGACAAGACGCTCAACATGGCCTCCCTGTTCAAGCTGAAGCGAACCGCCCGCTGCACCCTGCTCGCGTGCGTCGCGCTGGCTACCGTGCCCCCCGCATTCGCGCAATCGACCGCCGCGGCGCCGTATGCGGCCGCTCCCCGGCAAACGGGCGGCGACCCACCCGGGCGCGTCGCCCGGCTCAACTACCTGTCGGGCGCGGTGACGACGGAGCCTGCAGGCACCGACACGTGGTCGTACGCCGCCGTGAACCGGCCGCTGACCACCGGCGATCAATTGTGGAACGACGCCGACGCACGCTCGGAGCTGCACATCGGCTCGACGGCCGTGCGGCTCGGTGCATCGACGAGCCTGTCCGTGCTGAACCTGGACGACACGACGACCCAGCTCAAGGTCGGCCTCGGCACAGTATCGACGCACGTGCGCGAGCTGCCGCCTGGTGGCTCGTATGAAATCGACACGCCCAACCTCGCGCTCGGCATCGGCGGCCCCGGCGACTATCGCGTCGACGTCGCGCCGAACGGCACGAGCACGACGGTGACCGTACGCAGCGGCACGGCGACCGTCTACGGCAGCAACGGGCAGTATCCGCTGTCGGCCGGGCAGCAGGTCGTGTTCACCGGCACCGACCTGCGGGTCGCGCAGCAGTCGGCGGCGCCCGGCCCCGATGCGCTCGACCAGTGGGCCGCCAGCCGCGACGCGGCCGAGGAGCGCTCGGTGTCGGCCCGCTACGTGTCGCGCGACATCCCCGGCTATCAGGATCTCGACGCGAACGGCACATGGCGGGAAACCCCGAATTACGGCGCGGTCTGGGTGCCGAACGACACGCCGGCCGACTGGGCGCCCTATCACGACGGGCACTGGATCTGGCAGGCGCCGTGGGGCTGGACGTGGGTCGACGACGCCCCGTGGGGCTTCGCGCCATATCACTACGGCCGCTGGGCCTATGTCGACGACAGTTGGGCGTGGGTGCCCGGCACGATGGCCGTCAGCCAGCCGCCCGTCTACGCCCCGGCACTCGTCGCGTTCGTGGGCGGTGGTGGTGGCCCCGACTGGCGCGTCGCGCTGACAGTCGGCGGCGTCGCGGCGGCCGGCTGCGCATGGTTCGCGCTCGGCCCGGGCGAAGCGTGGCATCCGGGCTGGGGCGGCTGGAGTCCGCATTACTACGATCGCGTGAACCGGAACATCGTGGTGAACAACGTCACGGTGAACAAGACCGTCAACGTGACGAACATCACCAACATCAACAAGACGTACGTGAACTTCCGCGCGCCGCATGCGATCACGGCCGTGCCGGCGTCGGCGTTCGTGCACGGCCAGCCTGTCGCGCACTTCTCGCAGCACGTCGATCCGCGGCAATGGCGCAATGCACACGTGATGCCCGGTACGCCCGGCATCGCGCCGGTGCGCCAGAGCTTTACCGGAGCACTGCGCACCGCCAGCTACCGTCCGCCGGCGGCGATCGGACAGCACCCGTTCGTCGCGACCCGGAATCCGGCCGTCCCGGCCGCCTATCGCGACCAGGCCGCCGCGCATCTCGCCCGGCAAGGCGAGCACGTGCCGGGCGCGGGTGCGCCGGTCGTGAAGACGACCGTACCGTCCGACTATACGGCGCGCCAAGTCCACGTGCCGGGCGATCCGAAAGGCGGCGCATGGGCGATGCGCAACGTGCAGCTCGTGAATCCGCACGGCCCCGTCGTGCAGCCGGCTCACGCGCCGCGCGAAGGCCAGCCGGCCCAGATCCAGGCTCAGGCACCGGCCGCGCGGCCGGGTATGCCGATGCAGGTCATGGCGAACGTTGCGCGGCCCGAGAACGGTGCGGCACCCGATGCAGCGCGCTTTGCCAACGGCGGCACACCGCAGCAGCCGGGCCGCGAGACCCCGCATCCGGCATTCGCGCCCGGCAACACCGTTCCGCATCCGCCGACGGCCGGCAACGGTCCGGACGAACGCGGCACCCCGCATGCGGCCGCCACGCCGGCGCCCGCCTGGATGCAACCGCATACGCCCATGGAGCGTCAGCGCCCGACGCCGCCGACCGCACTGCACGCGGCGGGACAGAACGCGCTGCCGCCCGTGCGCAGCGCGGCGCCGGTGCCGCATCCGGAAAACACACCGGGCACCCAATCCGGCATGCGCCAGGAGATGCCGCGCGCGTTGCCGCAACCGCGACTCGACACGACCGCGCAAATTCCGCAACCGCGGCCGCGCCCCGATTTCGCGGCGCCGGCCCAGCATTCGCAACCGCGACCGGAGCGGGCAGTTCCCACACCGCAGCCACGCCCCGAATTCGCGCAACCGGCACCGCGTCACGAAGTCGCGCCGCCGCGCGTGAACGAGTACCGCCCGCCTGCGCCCGCCGTGCATCCCGTGCCGCGACCGCAGCCGCCGGCACCGCACATGGAACCGCGGCCATCGATGCCCGCGCCGCACATGGAACCGCGGCCGCAGCCGGCACCGCACGTCGAAGCGCCGCGCCACGGCAATCCGCCGGCCGGCGGTCACGAGGAACACCGCCGTCCGTAACCGTCGTCCGATAAAACGCAAAGGCCCGGCCGGGCGATGCCGGTCGGGCCTTCATCCTGCTGCCGGGCGGGAATCGCGTGTTCCGCGCCGGCGGTTGTCAGACCGCCATCGGCGCGGTCAGCGGCTCATGGTGCCGATAGCCGACGAGCGAGAAATCGGACGGTTCGATCTGCTCGAGCCATTCAGGCGCATACACGCCCGTCTTCGCGTACTCCGGCACGCGCTCGGCGATCTCGAGCCGCGGGCTCTCGTACGGCTCGCGCGTGAGCTGCCGCTGCAGCATGTCGAGCTGATTCTCGTAGATGTGCGCGTCGCCGATGAAATACGTGAACCAGCGCGGCGTATAGCCCGTCAGCCGGCCGACCAGCGCCAGCAGGGCGGCCCCTTCGGTCAGGTTGAACGGCGTGCCGAGCCCGACGTCGTTGCTGCGGATGTACAGGCACAGCGAAATCTCGCGCTTCGTGACGTTCGGCAGGAACTGGTACAGCAGATGGCATGCGGGCAGCGCGATCTGATCGAGCACCGCCGGATTCCATGCATGAAACAGAATGCGGCGATCGGACGGGTTTTCCATGATCGTGTCGAGACACTGGCGCAACTGGTCGATCGCCTTGTACAACAACACCTTCGGCGCACCGTCCTCGTCGAAACGCGTGACGATCCGGAAACCGCGACGCGTCGCGTCGGCGATCTGCGCGTCCGCGCCTGCATCGAGCACCTTGTAGCCCGGCCACTGGCGCCATTGCACGCCGTACACGTCGCCCAGATCGTCGACGCCCTGGCGATACGGGTTCGCGAGCCACTGCGCATTGTCGTTCGCGTTCGCGTCCCACACCTTGCAGCCGAGCGCGCGGAAATCGGCCGCGCTGCGCGATGCGCGCAGGAAACCGACCAGTTCGCCGACCGCGGACTTGAACGCGAGCTTCTTGGTCGTGACGGCCGGGAAACCTTGCTGAAGATCGAAACGCAGCATCGCACCGGGCATGCTGATGGTGCGGATACCCGTGCGGTTCTCCTGCCAGGTGCCGGTATCGAGGATGGTGCGAACGAGATCGAGGTACTGTTTCATGCGGGTTCCTTCGGCCGCGAGGGCGGCCGTACCCGCCAATTTTAGCAAGCGTGCCGCGGAACCTCCGGCAACGGTGCCGAAAACCCTGCCAGCGTGTCGCCGCGATCGCGCATTCCGTGCGCGCACATCAGCCGGTAGAGCGTGACGCGCGACACGCCGAGTTCGCGTGCGGCATCGGCAAAACGACCGCGATGCCGCAACAGCGCCTGCTCGATCGCCTGCCGTTCGGCCGCCTCCCGCGCCTCCGTCAGCGACACGGGCGCGAGCATCGCGAACTCGTTCAGCTCGAGATCGGCCGCGGTAATCATCCGGCCCTCGGACATCACGATTGCCCGGCGCACGCGGTTGATCAGTTCGCGCACGTTGCCCGGCCACGGATAGCCGTACAGCGCGGCGATCGCATCCGGCGAGAAACCGCGCAGGCGGCGATGCGCATCGCCCTTGAAACGCTCGAGCATGTGGCGCGCCAGCACCTCGATATCCTTGCCGCGCGCGCGCAGCGGCGGCTCCTCGATCTTCAGCACGCACAGGCGATGGAACAGGTCCTCGCGAAAACGCCCTTCGCGCAGCGCGGCCTCCATGTCCACGTGGGTCGCGCAGATCACGCGCACGTCGACCGGCACCGATACGTGCGCGCCGAGCCGCTCGATCTTGCCTTCCTGCAGGAAGCGCAGCAGGCTCGCCTGGCTTTCGAGCGGCAGGTCGCCGATCTCGTCGAGAAACAGCGTGCCGCCATTGGCGGCTTCGACGCGGCCGATCTTGCGCTGATTCGCCCCCGTAAACGCACCGCGCTCATAGCCGAACAGTTCGGCCTGCAGCAGCGTCGACGGGATGGCACCGCAATTGATCGCGACGAACGGCGCGTGCGCGCGCGACGAGCGCTCGTGAATCGCGACGGCCGTCAGTTCCTTGCCCGTGCCCGATTCACCGGAAATAAATACCGGTGCATCGGTCGTCGCGACGCGCCGGATCGTCTTGAACAGCCCGAGCATCGCATCGCAGGTGCCGACCATCTCGCCTTCGGCACGCCCGGCGCCGACCGGCGACGCCACGGGATCCGTCAGGGCGACCATCCCGTGCGCATGGCCGACCGTCTCGACGATGCGCGCGGTTTCGTACGGCATCGTCACGTAGTCGAAGCAGTAGTCACGAATCAGGTGCCGCAGCGTGGCATCCTGCAATTGGCCGCGCCGCGTCGCAGCGATCCAGCCGATGTGCTGAATGCTCAGGCACGCTTCGAGTTCGCGCAGATCCGCGGGCCTGAAACCCGGCGAAAAATCGAGCAGGCCGGCAGATGCGACGCCGTGCTGCACGACGCGCCGCACGTCGCGTGCGGTCTCCGCAAGATCGACACGCCATCCGCATTCGTCGAAATGTCCGCGCAACGCGTCGTTCGGTTCGCGCGAAAAATAGATCACATGCCGCTGCTCGGCTCCCATATGCACACCCCGTTCATCAACCGTCTAACGATTGTCGCGCACGCGAAATCACGTGCGAAAAGGATCAAATCGGGTCAGCCGAAGCGGCTCGATTCGCCATGTTCATACGCGGCAACGACATGCCTCGGATGACGGCGCTTGTTTCGCGTCCAGTTATTTTTTTGATCAAGACAGCTTAGTTATAGGCGCCGAATACGACAAACCAATTGCAGCGCACATGGGCGAGCGGCCGAATCGCTCAGCTGTCGATATAAGTCAATCATCTGCACATAGCACGTGGGCAGTGACATCTTTCCGTATCGACACACGCGCCGATTTTCATCCTTGAAGCGTGGCGATTGAATCCGCAGTATTCCCGAGCCCCTTCGTTTCATGCCTGAAACATTTTTCAGCGTTTTCGACCATGATTCGCAACGCTCACGCACGAGTCGCTGATGCGACAACGCTCCTCGCGCGATGGCATGCATTTCGCTGGATGGGTAACAGATCGGAGAGCCCGACCATGCGAAAAGCCCTTTTTCTCTCTTTCATGCCCGCCGCGATTGCGCTCGCGGCGGGCGGCCCGTTCATGCCGGCATACGCGGGCGAAAGCGTGACGCCTGATCGCGCGACGCTGCTTGCCGAAAACACGCTGAACGCACGGCAGGACGACGAATTCGACATCATGTTCGTCGCGGCGCCGCAACCGCTTTCCTCCGACAAGTCCTCGGTGACACTGTGGGATGAAATCGTACCGCCTGCCCGGCTGCCGATGCCGATTCCCGCACCACGCCCCGGCGACATGCGGCACGCGATGGCAGGAGGCTCAGGAAGCGCAGGAAGCCAGTTGCATCAATGACGCGCACGCGATTTCGCATACCCGATATTCAATGAGGATTGCATATCGATTGAGTTCGTGATGAACGCATGCCGAATCGCGTCCCGCATCGCCGACGCAACCACGCGCACCTTTTTCGTGCCCGTCCCCCGGCGGGCACTCTTTTTGTTCGGGATATCGCCGTCGCGGATGACCGAAAACGAACACCGCTGCCCTCCCGCGCCAAATCCGGCGCAGGTCGTCGTTCCGGTAGAATCGGCGCAGTTCCGATTCCCCTTTCCCGACTCTCATGACGACGTTGACCCTGATCGTCGCGCGTGCCCGCAACGGCATCATCGGCCGCGACAACCAGTTGCCCTGGAAACTTCCCGAAGACCTCGCGTTCTTCAAGCGTACGACGATGGGTGCGCCGATCGTGATGGGCCGCAAAACCCATGAGTCGATCGGCCGACCGCTGCCGGGCCGCCGCAACATCGTCGTCACACGCGACGCCGCGCGCCGCTTCGATGGCTGCGACACCGTCACGTCCCTCGCCGACGCGCTCGCGCTCGCCGCGCGCGATGGCGTGCCCGAAGCATTCCTGATCGGCGGGGCTCAGCTCTATACGGAAGGCCTAGCGCTCGCGGACAAGCTGGTCGTCACCGAGATCGATGCGGATTTCGACGGCGACGCGTCGTTCCCGGCGCCCGATCCCGCGCACTGGCACGAAGTGTCGCGCGACCCGCACCAGGCTGCCGCGCCGAACGCGTTCGGCTATGCGTTCGTCGTCTACGCGCGCAAGCACGGCTGACGCGCAAAGCGACGCGACGCACAATGAAAAAGCCCGACCGGCTCACGCCGGTCGGGCTTTTCGTTTTTCTGGCGGCCGATGCCGCCCGGCTTACTGGCCGGCGATCGTCATCTGCTCGATCAGCACCGAGCCCGTTTCCTTCGTGCCGCGCACGATCGAATCCGCGCCGATCGCGACGATATGCCGGAACATTTCCTGCAGCGTGCTCGCGACGGTGATTTCCTCGACCGGGTACTGGATCACGCCGTTCTCGACCCAGAAGCCCGCCGCGCCGCGCGAATAGTCGCCGGTCACATAGTTCACGCCCTGCCCCATCAGTTCGGTCAGCAGCAGGCCCGTGCCGAGCTTCTTCAGCATCGCGTCGAAGTCGTCGCCCGGTTGCGTGTTCGCGCTGCGCAGCGCGAGGTTGTGCGAGCCGCCTGCATTGCCGGTGGTCTGCGTGCCGAGCTTGCGTGCAGAATAGGTCGACAGGAAGTAGCCCTCGACGACACCGTCGCTGACCACGCTGCGCGCGCGCGTGCGCACGCCTTCCTCGTCGAACGGTGCGCTGCCCATTGCGCGCGGCACGTGCGGATCCTCGACGACCTGGACGTGCGGCGCGAACACCGGCTTGCCGAGGCTGTCGACGAGGAACGACGTCTTGCGGTACAGCGCGCCGCCGCTCACGGCCTGCACGAATGCACCGAGCAGGCCGGCCGCAAGCGGCGCCTCGAACAGCACGGGCACCTTGCGGGTGTCGAGACGGCGTGCCCCCATCCGGGCGAGCGCACGCTCGGCCGCGTAGCGCCCGACGGCCTCGGGTGCGGCGAGATCGACCGCGCTGCGCTTCGACGAGTACCAGTCGTCGCGCTGCATGTGGCGGCCGCTGCCGGCGATCGGCGCGCACGCGATGTAGTGGCGCGAATACGGGTAGCCGGCGAGAAAGCCGCGCGACGTCGCAAGCACGAACTGCGAATGCTGCGCCGACACGCTCGCGCCTTCCGAGTTGCGGATCTGCGGGCTGACCGCGAACGCGGCGTCTTCCGCGCGGCGGGCGAGCTCGACGGCCTCGTCGGCCGACAGCGCCCACGGGTGATAGAGATCGAGATCGCGCGGATCGGTTTCGAGCAGCTCGGCCTCGGCGAGGCCTGCCGCGTCGTCTTCGGCCGTGAAGCGCGCGATGTTGTATGCGGCGGCAACGGTATCCTTGATCGCGGCCGGCGAAAAATCGGACGTGCTCGCGTTGCCGCGCTTCTTGCCGATGAACACAGTCACGCCGACCATCTTGTCGCGGTTGTGTTCGATCGTCTCCACCTCGCCGCGGCGCACCGACACCGACAGGCCGTCACCTTCGGAGATTTCGGTCGCGGCGTCGCTCGCGCCGAGCGCCTTCGCATGGCGAAGGATGTCCGAGGCAATTTCTTTGAGCTGGTCCTGCGTGTGCGGGAAATAGCGCGCTTGTACGTCGAGATTGGCTGCCATCGTCTTGATATCCGGTGGCGGGCGGGCGCCCGCATGTTCAAAATGTTGCGTATCCCGCGATCATAGCAAGGTCCGGGGCCGGATACCGACAAGCTTCGGGGGTCCGCGCCGCGATACAATGCCGCCCATGACACGCAAAACCCGAATCCAGCCGATCGAGCATGCCGTCGAAGACGACGACAACGGCTACGATCGCCCCAGCAAATCCCAGTTGAAGCGCGAGATGCACGCGCTGCAGGAGCTCGGCCAGGCCCTGGTCGACCTGCCGAAGGACGCGCTCAAGCGCATGCCGATGCCCGAAGATCTCGCGGACGCCGTGCGCGAGGCGCGCCGGATCACCGATCACGAAGGCAAGCGCCGCCAGCTGCAGTACGTCGGCCGCGTGATGCGCTCGCTGACCGACGACGAAACGGCCGCGCTGCGCACCGCGCTCGACGCGCAGCGCGGCGTCAACAAGGCCGCGACGGCCCGCCTGCACTGGATCGAACGCACGCGCGAACAGCTGCTCGCGAACGACGACGCGCTGACCGAATTCCTCCGCCAGCACCCCGAGGCCGACATCCAGGAAGGCCGTACGCTGATCCGCAACGCACGCAAGGAAGCGCAGCAAGGCAAGCCGCCGCGCTATTTCCGCGAACTGTTCCAGTGGATCAAGACCGCAAGCGGCACCGACGAGGCGGACGGCGATGACGCGCCGGACGACGCCGGAGACGACCATGACGACGAAGCGTAACCACCCGGACGAGCTCGTGGTCGGCCTCGTGTCGATCAGCGACCGCGCGAGCACCGGCGTCTACGAGGACAAGGGCATTCCCGCGCTGCAGGAATGGCTCGCCGGCGCACTCACGTCGCCGTGGCGCGCCGAAACCCGGCTGATCCAGGACGACGCTCCGACGATCTCCGCCACGCTGGCCGAACTCGTCGACGTCGCCGGCTGCGATCTCGTGCTGACAACGGGCGGCACCGGCCCCGCGCGCCGCGACGTGACGCCGGAGGCCACGCTGGCCGTGGCGACGAAGGAAATGCCGGGATTCGGCGAACAGATGCGGCAGATCAGCCTGAATTTCGTGCCGACCGCGATCCTGTCACGGCAGGTCGCGGTGATCCGCGAAACGGCCCAGGCCGACCACGCGGCGCTGATCGTCAACCTGCCCGGCCAGCCGAAGTCGATCCGGGAAACGCTCGAAGGGCTGCGCGATGCGGACGGCAAGTCGACCGTGCCCGGCATCTTCGCCGCGGTGCCCTATTGCATCGACCTGATCGGCGGCCCGTACATCGAGACCGACGCCGCGGTGGTCGCGGCGTTCCGGCCGAAGAGCGCCCAGCGCGCGCCGCGCTGAGCGTGTGCCGGCCCGCTCAGGCGGCCGGCGCGGACTCGCCTGCCGGCGCCGCCGATGCGGCCGGAATCAGGAAATGCTGGCGGTAGTACTTGAGCTCGTCGATCGACTCGTGGATGTCCGCCAGCGCCGTATGCATCGCGCGCTTCTGGAAACCCTTGTAGATCGCGGGCTGCCAGCGGCGGCACAATTCCTTGAGCGTGCTGACGTCGAGGTTGCGGTAGTGGAAGAACCGCTCGAATTCCGGCATCCAGCGCGCCATGAAGCGGCGGTCCTGGCAGATCGAGTTGCCGCACATCGGCGACTTGCCGGGCGACACGTACTGTGCGAGGAACGCCTGCAGCTGCGCGGCGGCTTCCGCCTCGGTCACGGTCGACGCGCGCACGCGATCGATCAGGCCCGAACGGCCGTGCGTCGACTTGTTCCAGTCGTCCATCTTCGCGAGCGTTTCGTCGCTCTGGTGGATCGCGAACACGGGGCCTTCCACGGCGATGTCGAGCGTGGAATTGGTCACGACGACCGCGATTTCGATGATGCGGTCGTTATCCGGGTCGAGGCCCGTCATCTCCATGTCGAGCCAGACGAGGTTCAACTCGTTGCGCACGAGCGCGGGCTGGCTGGCGGAAGCGGCGGTATCGGTCATGAGTCATCCTGGAAAATGGCGGATCGGGCTCGCCGATGCGGCGGCGCCCGGGCGGGCGGCATCGCGTGAGCGGGCCCGGTCCGCAAGAACATATAATTCTCGCATAGAACCCTTTGGCGCCTTCGATGTCACCCTTTTCGTTCACCCTGCTGTTTGCGATCGCCGTGCTCGCGATGGTCGTCACCAAGCTCTGGCTCGCGTCGCGGCAGATCCGCTTCGTCGCCGCGCACCGCAACGGCGTGCCCGCGCGGTTCAGCGCCACCATTGCGCTGAGTGCTCACCAGCGCGCGGCCGACTACACGGTCGAGCGCACCCGGCTCGCGATGTTCGAGATCGTCGTCAGCGCGGCCGTGCTGGTCGGCCTCACGCTGCTCGGCGGCGTCGGCGCGCTCGACACGCTGCTCACCGGCTGGTTCGGTCGTGGCTACGGGCAGCAGGTCGCGCTCGTCGCCGCCGTGCTCGCGATCACGAGCGTGATCGACGTGCCGTTCGAGTACTACCGCCAGTTCGGGATCGAGCAGCGTTTCGGCTTCAACCGGATGACCAAACGGCTGTTCTTCACCGACATGCTGAAAAACACGCTGCTCGGCGCCGTGCTGGGCCTGCCGCTGCTGTTCGTCGTGCTGTGGCTGATGAACCAGGCCGGCAGCCTGTGGTGGCTGTGGACGTGGATCGTCTGGGTCGCGTTCCAGATGCTCGTGCTGCTGATCTACCCGACCTTCATCGCGCCGATCTTCAACAAGTTCGAACCACTGAAGGACGACGCGCTGCGCGCGCGCATCGAGTCGCTGATGAAGCGTTGCGGCTTCGCGGCGAAGGGCCTGTTCGTGATGGACGGCAGCCGCCGTTCCGCGCACGGCAACGCGTACTTCACCGGCTTCGGCGCATCGAAGCGGATCGTGTTCTTCGACACGCTGCTCGCGCGGCTGTCGGGCCAGGAAATCGAAGCCGTGCTCGCGCACGAACTCGGCCACTTCAAGCGCCGTCACGTGATGAAGCGGATGCTCGTGTCGTTCGTGCTGAGCCTCGTGCTGCTCGCCCTGCTCGGCTGGCTCGCGCAACGCACGTGGTTCTACACCGGTCTCGGCGTCACGCCGTCGCTCGACTCCAGCAACGCGGGTGCCGCACTCGTGCTGTTCTTCCTCGCGATTCCCGTGTTCCTGTTCTTCGCGACGCCGTTCAGCAGCCTCACGTCGCGCAAGCACGAATTCGAGGCCGACGCGTTCGCGGCCAGCCAGACCGACGCACAGGATCTCGTCAGCGCGCTCGTGAAGCTTTACGAGGACAACGCGTCGACGCTGACGCCCGACCCCGTCTACACGGCCTTCTACTACTCGCATCCGCCCGCCTCGCAGCGGATCGACCGCCTGATGCAGCACGCATGAGCCGGCCGACCTCCCGCAAGCCGGTCCCGCGCGCATCGGACGCGCCGCGCGTCGAAGGCCGCGTGATCGCGGCGCATGGCCGTCACTACATCGTCGCACCCGACGACGGCGGCCCGATGCTGCAGTGCTTCCCGCGCGGCAAGAAGAGCGACATCGCGGTCGGCGACTGCGTCGTGTACGAACAGGCATCGGCCGACCAGGGCGTGATCGTCGAGATCGGCGAGCGGCGCAACCTGCTGTACCGCTCGGACCAGTTCAAGTCGAAACTCTTCGCGGCCAACCTCGACCAGTTGCTGATCGTGCTCGCGACCGAGCCCTATTTCAGCGAGGACCTGCTCGGCCGCGCGCTGATCGCGGCCGAGGCGAACGAACTGAAGCCGCTCGTCGTGCTGAACAAGATCGACGTCGAAGCCGCCCTGCCGGTCGCCCGCGAGCGTCTCGCACCCTACCGGGCCCTCGGCTACGACGTGCTCGAGCTGTCGGTGAAGGGCTCGCCCGACGATGCGCGCGCGCAGCTGATGCCGCATCTGGCCGGGCATTCGACGATCCTGCTCGGCCAGTCCGGGATGGGCAAGTCGACGCTCGTGAACCTGCTCGTGCCCGATGCCGAGGCCGCGACCCGCGAAATCTCCGCCGCGCTCAACAGCGGTCGCCACACGACGACGTTCACCCGCCTCTATCCGCTCGAAGGCGGCGGTGCGCTGATCGATTCGCCGGGGTTCCAGGAATTCGGCCTTTATCACCTGACCGAAGGCCGTCTCGAGCGTGCATTTCCGGAATTCCGCCCGCTGCTCGCGGACTGCCGTTTCTATAATTGCCATCATCTGCACGAGCCCGGCTGCGCGATTCTCGAAGCCGTCGCCGATGGCCGCATCGCGCCGTCGCGGCATGCGCTCTATGCCCAGCTCGTGCACGAGGCAAGCCAGATCGTCCGCTGATCGCGCGGCGGGCAGAAGGCAGCCGGGCCGGTTCGGACCGGCCCTCACCGACAGGAGCCGCGATGCGTTTCAAGGCACCCGATCTCGCGACTGCGCAGCATTGGGCCAATGTCCTGCAGGTGGCCGGCATCGGTTGCGAACTGCATAACTGCTACGCGACCGGCGCGCTCGGCGGCCTGCCCGCCGACGCGTGCGCGCCCGAGCTGTGGCTCGCCGACGAGCGCGACGATACACTGGCGCGGCGCCTTCTCGATGCCGCGTCGAACGGCCCGTCGGCCGGCGCTGCCCCATGGCGCTGTCGCCAGTGCGGCGAGGCGCTGGAGGCCCAGTTCACGGCCTGCTGGCAATGCGGCGCGGTGCGCGATCCGCGCGACGACTGAATGCGCCGCGCGAATCCACAGCAAAAAGGCCGGCATCAAGCCGGCCTTTTCATTTCATCGGGCGCCGCCCTTGCGCATCACGACACCCAGACGGCAAGCGTCAGCATCAACAGCAGGATCATCCACAGGATCACCGCGCGCCAGACCAGGCCGACGGCCGACTGCAGCGTGCGCGGCGTGCAGTCGTCGCCAACCGTCAGCGGGCCGCTGTCGCCGACTGCGAGCGCGTCGAGACTCGACGGTTCCGCGAGCGGCCCCGCCAGACGTGCGCCGAGCGCACCGCTACCGGCCGCGAGCAGCACGCCGTCGTTCGGGTCCGGCCACTGACGCGTGTGGTTGCGCCACGCGTAGATCGCATCCTCGAAGTTGCCGACGATCGCGAAGCCGAGCGCCGTCAGTCGCGACGGAATCCAGTCGATCACGAAGAACGCGCGCTGCGCGAACGTCGAGAATGCGGCCGTGCGATCGTCGCCCGGCGTCGACCACGTGCGCGCAAGATATTCGGAAATGCGGTACAGCACGGCGCCGGCCGGGCCGAGCGGCAGCACGTACCAGAAGAACACGCCGAACACATGGCGATGCGATGCGACGACCGCATGAATCAGCGTGTGGCGGACGATTTCGCCGACCGGCATGTCGACCGTATCGAGGCCCGTCCACTCGTGCAGGATTTCGCGCGCGCGCGGCACGTCGTCGTTGTTGAGCGCGAGGTGGATGTCGGTGAAATAGTGGCTGAACTGACGGAATCCGAGCGTGAAATACACGACGACGACGTTCCAGATGAACGCGAGCACGAAGCTCACCTTGTAAAGCAGGAAATAGATCAGCGCGACGATCAGCACCCACGGCAGCACGACCGCGAGCCACGCGAGAACGCCATGCTTTTGCTTGCCGGCGTCGAGACCATGCGCGACGGTTTCCGCATGAAACTGGAACAGCGCGAACACGGGATTGCTCGGCGACAACGCGCGGACCTGTTCGATGATGAGAGCGAGGAGAACCGAAAAGAAAGTCATGCGTGGCGCCGTCTTCGGAGTTATGTCATTTTTTGCATAACGATAGCACAGCGTAAGCAGCGCATGGCTGCCGGTGCGAACGCCCGGCAGACGGCCGCGTGCGCCGGATGCGGCGGGATGTCATCCGGCTGCCAAGAAGCGGTACAGATTGCGCAACATGCCGGCAGTTGCGCCCCAGATGAAGTAATGCCCGTCGGATTTGCCATTCGGATAGGGCATCGCAAAAAAACGACGCTCGCCGCCTTCCCAGCGGAACACGCGGACCTGATGATTCGCCGGGCCCATCAGGAACGCGAGCGGCACCTCGAAAATCTCGGCGACTTCGAACGTATCGGCCTGCACGGTAAATGGCGGATGCACGAGTCCCACGACGGGTGTCACGCAAAAGCCGGTGCCCGTCAGGTAGTCGGGCAACGCACCGAGAATCTCGACCCGCTCGGCGGCCAGCCCGATTTCTTCCTTCGCCTCGCGCAACGCGGTCGCGGTCGTGTCGCGATCGAACGGTTCTCGACGGCCGCCGGGGAAACTGATCTGCCCGGCGTGGTCGTTCAGATGGTCCGCGCGCTGCGTGAGCAGCACGGTGAGGCCGGTGTCGCGAACGACGAGCGGCACGAGGACGGCAGCGCTGCGCGGATCGACCCCCTCTTGCAGCCGCGCTTCGCCGGGCTCGACGCTCCATTCGAGCGTGCGCGCGAAACGCTCGCGCAAGCCGGCCGGTGTCAGCAGACGGGAATCGATGGAGGGCAGGCCCGCGCCGGTGCCTTCGACCGGCAGGACTTCGGGATCAATGATGGGGCGACGATTCAATGGAGCGCTCGCGTTCGTGTCGTATCGAGCATATTGTCGCGCCAGAATGAAAAAAGCACCCGGGTGGGTGCTTTTTCCTTACAGCTCTTACGCTTGGGAAGCTGCTGCGGTGCGATCCTTCGACACCAGCTTTTCCTTGATCCGAGCCGACTTGCCCGAACGCTCGCGCAGGTAGTACAGCTTCGCACGACGCACATCGCCGCGACGCTTCACGACGATGCTCGCCAGCAGCGGCGAGTAGGTCTGGAACGTACGCTCGACGCCTTCGCCCGACGAGATCTTGCGGACGATGAAGTTCGAGTTCAGGCCACGGTTGCGAATCGCGATCACGACGCCTTCGTATGCCTGAACGCGCTTGCGGTTACCTTCAACCACGTTCACGTTCACGATCACCGTGTCGCCCGGGGCGAATTCGGGGATCGTCTTGCCGGCGAGCGCGCGCTCGATCTCTTCCTGCTCAAGTTTTGCAATCAGATTCATCACTGACTCCTAAAGCCATCATGTCGGCGTTTGCACCCGCCTGCTTCCAGGCTTGGCCCCGATAGAGGATGGATTTACATCAGGCACCGCACACGCATGCACGGTACCGCCATTTCCCGCCTGCGACGCCGCCTCAGGAGGCGTTCTTCGCTTCGCGTGCGAGGTTCGCGAGCCATGCCTCGTCGGCACGGCTCAGCAATTTGCCGCGACGCGCCCGGTCGATCAGATCCGGCCGCTTCTGCAACGTATTCTTCAACGCTTCCTGGCGCCGCCACCGCTCGATCTCGGCGTGATGCCCGCCGAGCAGCACGTCCGGCACGCGCATCCCCTCGTATTCCTCGGGGCGCGTGTAATGCGGACAATCGAGCAACCCGTCGGCGAAGCTGTCCTGCACGGCCGACTGCGCATCGTTCAGCACACCGGGCAGCAAGCGCACGACGGCATCCATCATCGCCATCGCCGGGAGTTCGCCACCGGACAGAACGAAATCGCCGAGACTGATTTCCTCGTCGACGCAACGATCGAGCAGGCGCTGATCGATCGCCTCGTAGCGACCGCACAGCACGATGACGCCAGGCTCCTGCGCCATTCGCATCGCACGTTCGTGCGTGAAAGGCGCGCCTTGCGGCGACATCATCACCACACGCGTGCTCGCGACACCCTGCTCCGCCTGCGCTGCCTTCGCAGCACCGATCGCAGCTTCGAGCGGCCTGGCCAGCATCACCATGCCCGGACCGCCGCCGTACGGACGATCATCGACCGTGCGGTAGTTGTCCGTCGTGAAATCACGCGGGTTCCAGGTGCGCAGCCCGAAGCGCTCCTGCTTCACGGCCCGGCTGGTGATTCCCCAGTCGGTCAGCGCGCGGAACATTTCGGGAAAGAGCGTGACGACATCGAACTGCACCGCGCTCTCCGTAACCTGGTTCATTTAGTAATCGGCTTCCCAGTCGACGACGATGCGACGTGCCGCCTGATCCACCGTTTTGACGTATACGCCGACGAACGGAATCAGCCGTTCGGCGGTGTCCGGCTGACCGTCTTTGCCGATCGCCGGATACGCGACGCGCATGATCGAATGCACGCCGTTGTCGATCATCCCGCTCACCGTCCCGAGCGCCACCGATTGCTCGTTGACGACCTCGAGACCGATCAGGTCGACCCAATAGAATTCGTCCGCGGCCAATGCCGGGAAATCCTCCCGGCGCACGAACACGCGAAAGCCGCGCAAAGCCAGTGCGGCATCGCGGTCGCTGACACCCGCGGATTGCGCGACGACCGTGTCGCCGTGCGTCTTCGACTGCAGGATGCGGGCGGACAACCGCTCCCCACCCCGTTCCAGCCACCAGCGGCGCGCATTGAGCAGCGCATCGCCGCCGCGGCCGGCGTCGGCATGCGTCGCCACCTTGACCCAGCCCTTCAGGCCATAGGCGTCGACTACCGCCCCGACCTCGACAGCATCGTCGGGCCAGGCCTGCACCGCCTCCAGGCTGCCCTGCTCGGCAGCCGTACCGGCGTCCGCGACAGCGTCGCGTGCGACCGGCTTGCGGACGAATGCGCCAAACGACGCTCGCCCGCGCTTCGTGTTACCGGAATCGTGACCGGACATCAATGCTCCTTGCAGCCGGCACGACCGGCACACCGCGCCATGTTAGGCAGCCGGTTGCGCCTTTTGCGCTTCCTTCACGAGACGCTGGACGGTCGGCGACAGTTGTGCGCCAACGCCTTGCCAGTACGTCAGACGGTCCTGAGCGATACGCAGCGCTTCGCCCTTCGTAGCAACCGGGTTGTAGAAGCCGACGCGCTCGATGAAGCGGCCGTCACGACGGTTACGCGAATCGGTAGCAACGATGTTGTAGAACGGGCGCTTCTTCGAGCCGCCGCGAGCCAGACGGATGATAACCATATGAAATCCTTCGGGAAAACCGGGTTCGAAACTACTGAAACGTGCGATTATAGCCGGAAACTGAAGCCACAACAAACACTTACGCGCAAAAATTCCGCGGACGCCCCGGCCACCGGGCATACAATCGTCGTGTTCACGACGCCTCCCGCAGCCATGCCGCTATTTCGCGCCACGTCGGAGGGCCACCCGCAGCACCGCCTCGCGGGCTTGCTGGCCGGCCTCGTCATCTGTCTCGCGTCCGCTACGGCTTGCGCCGCACCGCCAGTGGACGAGCTTGTCGTGCCGCCCGGCTTTCACGTGGACGTGCTGACCGACGCCGTGCCGACTGCACGCGAGATGGCGTGGTCGCCTCGCGACATCCTGTATGTCGGCACGCAGGAAGGCCGCGTGCACGCGTTCGTGATGCACGAGGGCCGGATCGGCGCCCACTACGTGATCGCGTCGGGGCTCGACATGCCCGTCGGTGTCGCGTATCGCGACGGTGCGCTCTATATATCAGCCGTGTCGCGCATCCTGCGCCTCGACCACATCGACGACCGGCTCTCGAAGCCGCCCGCGCCGGTGGTCGTGACGGACGCGCTGCCGACCGAACATCATCACGGCTGGAAATTCATCGCGTTCGGCCCCGACGGCAAGCTTTATGTGCCGACCGGTGCACCGTGCAACGTGTGCCTCGCCGATCGCAACCGCTACGCGATCATCGCACGGATGAACGCCGACGGCAGCGGGCGCGAGGTATTTGCCCGCGGTGTGCGCAACACGGTCGGCTTCGCGTGGCACCCCGACTCCGGCGAACTTTGGTTCACCGACAACGGGCGCGACATGATGGGCGACAACGTGCCCGACGACAAGCTGAACCGCGCACCGCGCGCCGGCCTCGACTTCGGTTTCCCGTACTGCCACGGCGGCGACACGCCCGACCCCGAATTCGGCAGCCCCGACGTGTGCCGCCGGTACGTGCCGCCCGTGCTGAAGCTCGGCGCGCACGTCGCGGCACTGGGCATGCGCTTCTATACGGGACCGATGTTTCCGGCGTCGTATCGCAATAACGTATTCATTGCCGAGCACGGCTCGTGGAACCGCAGCACGAAAGTCGGCTACCGCGTAATGCGCGCCGTCGTGTCGGCCGACGGCAGTCACGCAAGCCAGACGCCGTTCATCACGGGCTGGCTGCGCGCGAACGGCACGGTGTGGGGCCGCCCGGCCGACGTGCTGCCGCTGCCGGACGGCTCGCTGCTCGTCAGCGACGATTACGCGGGCGCCATCTACCGCGTCACCTATGCGTCACCTTGACGCAGGCGAGGGGTGACCGGGTCCGACCGGGCATCGTAGAATGCGTGCCGGGCCGTGCGCCCGCGCCGGCCTGTCGGCCGCCCATGCAACGATCATCCGCCGCCACCCATGTCCAGCAGCACCGCACCGTCCCGCCGCTTCCGCTCCAAGACGCTCACCGCCGCCCTCGCCTTCCTGTTCGGATCGCTCGGCGCGCACCGCTTCTACCTGTATGGCTTTCGCGACGTGTACGGCTGGGCGCACCTGCTCGCGACGATCGTCGGCATTCCCGGCTTCCTGCTGCTCGCTGCCACGCAGCGCAGCGCCGGCCTCGGCTGGTGGCTCGCGGTGCCCGGCGCGATCTCGCTGCTGGCCGCGTTCCTCGCCGCGCTTGTCTACGGGCTGCGCCCCGACGAAAAATGGGATGCGCAATTCAATGCCGACACCGGCAAGCACAGCCGATCCGGCTGGACGGTGATCTTCATCGTGATCTTCTCGCTGCTGATCGGCGCGTTCCTGCTGATGACCGCGCTCGCGCTGTCGTTCCAGACGTATTTCGAGTCGCAAGTCGAAGCAGCCAAGCAGATTTCGCAATAAGCGCCGACGCGCGGGTCAGAACAGGCTCAACTGTGCGTCGTCACGCACCTTCGCACCGGTTGTGCCCGCAACGAGGCGCTGCACGGGCGCCACGCCAGCCGGTGCGCCGCGAAACTGCGACAGATCCAGAATGCCGTTCGTGCGTTCGTTCAGCCCGAGCCGCTTGACGGCCTGACGGAAGCGCTGCCGCAACAGGTCGGCCCAGATCCCTTCCCCCTTCATCCGCTTCGAGAAATCCGAGTCGTAGTCCTTCCCGCCGCGCATGTCGCGCACGCGGTTCATGACGCGCTCCGCACGATCGGGGAAATGCGCGGACAGCCAGTTCTTGAACAGCGGCGCAACCTCCCACGGCAGCCGCAGGATGATGTAGCTCGCATGCGTCGCACCGGCATCCGCGCAGGCTTCGAGCACGCGCTCCAGGTCGGGCTCGGTGACGAACGGGATCATCGGCGCAATGCTCACGCCCACCGGCACGCCCGCATCGCGCAGCGCGCGGATCGTCCGCAAGCGACGCGCCGGGGTCGCCGCTCGCGGCTCCAGCGTGCGCGCGAGATCGGCGTCGAGCGTGGTGATCGTGACCGCAGCCATCACCTGTCCGCGCGCGGCCATCGGCGCGAGCAGATCGAGATCGCGCTCGATCAGCGACGACTTCGTGATCGCGGCGAACGGCAGCCCGTGATCGTGCATCACCTGGATCACGCTGCGCGTGATGCGCAGGTCGCGCTCGACCGGCTGGTAGGCATCGGTGTTCACGCCGAGCGCGATGGGTTCGGGCACGTAGCGCTTGCGCGATATCTCGCGTTCGAGCAGTTCGGCTGCATTGACCTTCGCATAGATGCGGCTCTCGAAATCGAGCCCCGGCGATAAACCGAGATAGCTGTGCGTCGGCCGCGCGAAGCAGTAGATGCAACCGTGCTCGCAGCCGCGATACGGATTGAGCGACACGCTGAACGGAATGTCCGGCGACTGGTTGTGCGTCAGAATGCTCTTGGCGCGCTCCTCGAACACCTGCGTGCGCAGCGGCGCGGCCAGATCGGCATCGTCCGATTCGTGGATCCAGCCGTCGTCCACCGTTTCGCGCAGCGCCGTTTCGTAACGGCCCTGCAGGTTGTCGACCGCACCACGCCCCTTGCGGGGCGCGGGCGGTGCTATCGGAAATTCGTTGTCGGACAGACCGTCCATGCGCTCACCCATTCGCCTGCACCCAATACTGTATATTTATACAGTATTGGGTGCAGCGTGCCAAGGGTGCGATATGGGGACCGACAGGCAGCCCGATGCCGGGCCGCCGCAGCGGTCATTCGCCGACTGAAATCGTCAGCGTCTCCTTGATTTCCTCCATCACGACATAGCTCTTCGACTGCACCGCGCCGGGCAATTGCAGCAGGATGTCGCCGAGCAGCTTGCGATAGTCGGCCATCTCGCCGATCCGCGCCTTGATCAGGTAGTCGAAATCGCCCGACACGAGATGACACTCGAGCACCTCGTCGATCTTCATCACTTCGCGGCGAAACTGCTCGAACATGTTGCCGCCCTTGTGGCCGAGCGTGATCTCGACGAATACCAGCAGCGCAGCGCCGAGCTGGCCCGGATCGACGCGTGCGTGATAGCCGGTGATGACGCCATCCCGCTCCATGCGCCGCACGCGTTCGATGCACGGCGTCACGGTCAGTCCGACCTGTTCCGCGAGGTCCTTCATCGCCATCCGGCCGTCGTTCTGAAGCAGTTTCAGGATGCGCCGGTCGAGCTTGTCGAGGGAGCGTACTGGCTGGCGTTGCGTTCTCATTTGTTTCTGCTGAAAACCTGAAAAATACGATAACAAAACCTACACATTCGACAATACCATAGCTCAAAAAACTAGATCAGCTAGAGGTTACACGGAGCCGCGGGTGCGCCCGGCCTCGACCTGATCCCATCCATCTGGAGCAGCTATGCGAGTCGTCATTCTGGGCAGCGGTGTGGTCGGCGTGGCAAGCGCGTATTACCTCGCGCGCGCCGGTCATGAAGTCACGGTGATCGACCGGGAGGCCGGCCCGGCGCTCGAGACGAGCTTCGCGAACGCGGGCCAGATCTCGCCGGGCTATGCCGCGCCATGGGCCGCTCCCGGCGTGCCGTTGAAGGCTGTCAAATGGATGTTCGAGAAGCATGCACCGCTCGCGATCCGCCTCGACGGCACGCGCTTCCAGCTGCAGTGGATGTGGCAGATGCTGCGCAACTGCACGGCCGAGCGCTATGCGGTCAACAAGGGCCGCATGGTCCGCCTCGCCGAATACAGCCGCGATTGCCTGCAGGCGCTGCGCGCCGACACCGGCATCCAGTACGAAGGACGCACGGGCGGCACGCTGCAGCTGTTCCGCACGCAGCAGCAACTCGACGGCGCCGCGAAGGACATCGCGGTGCTGCAGGAAGCGAACGTGCCGTTCGAACTGCTGTCGCCGGCCGAACTGAAGAACGCCGAACCCGCGCTCGCCGCCGTGTCGCACAAGCTGACGGGCGGCCTGCGCCTGCCGGGCGACGAAACGGGTGACTGCCAGCTGTTCACGACGCGCCTCGCGGCGCTCGCCGAATCGCTCGGCGTCAAGTTCCGCTACAACACGCCGATCGACGCACTCGCGATTGCCGGCGGCAAGATTGCCGGCGTGCAGTGCGGCAGCGAGACGGTGCGCGCGGATGCGTATGTCGTAGCGCTCGGCTCGTATTCGACCAGCTTCATCTCGAACCTGATGAAGATCCCGGTCTATCCGCTCAAGGGTTATTCGATCACCGCGCCGATCGTCAACGAAGCGGCCGCGCCCGTGTCGACGGTGCTCGACGAAACCTACAAGATCGCGATCACGCGTTTCGACCAGCGCATCCGCGTCGGCGGCATGGCGGAAATCGTCGGCTTCGACAAGAACCTGCGCGCAGCACGTCGCGAAACGCTCGAAATGTGCGTGAACGACCTGTTCCCGGGCGGCGGCGATACGTCGAACGCGACGTTCTGGACGGGCCTGCGCCCGATGACGCCGGACGGCACGCCGATCGTCGGCCGCACGCCGGTATCGAACCTGTTCCTGAACACCGGCCATGGCACGCTCGGCTGGACGATGTCATGCGGCTCGGGCCAGCTGCTGGCCGACCTGATCTCGGGCAAGAAGCCGGCGATCCAGGCCGACGACCTGTCGGTACACCGCTACCTGAAGGACGTGGCCGGCCAGACGCGTCCGGCATACGCGTAAGTCCAGACGGCTCGCCGCCATGCCGCGGCCGGCCGGCATCGAAAGGAAAGGTGCCCCGCGGGGCACCTTTTTCGCTTCGGTGAACGGGCAGCCGGATCGGAACCGGATGTCCGTCAATGCGAACCCACTCCCGGCGCCCTCTGCTTCGAGTCCGTCGCCGGCATGAAGACATGTTCCGAGCAGCATCGCCCTAACGCGATCTTCGCACCGGGAACCTCCCCTTCTTCGCTCAAAGCATGAAAAAGGGGCGCTCATCGCGCCCCTCGTCTTGCTGCTTATCGTTGAAGCAGCATGCCGCTTCAGCCGAGCTCGGTCACGAGTTCCGGCACGAGCGCGAACAGATCGCCGACAAGACCGTAATCGGCCACGCTGAAGATCGGCGCTTCCGGATCCTTGTTGATCGCGACGATCACCTTCGAATCCTTCATGCCGGCCAGATGCTGGATCGCACCCGAGATGCCGACCGCGATGTACAGCTGCGGCGCGACGATCTTGCCGGTCTGGCCGACCTGGTAGTCGTTCGGCACGTAGCCTGCATCGACTGCCGCGCGCGACGCGCCGAGTGCTGCCGACAGCTTGTCCGCCAGCGGCTCCAGCACCTTCGTATAGTTCTCGCCGCTACCCAGACCACGACCACCCGACACGATGATGCTTGCGCTGGTGAGCTCCGGACGATCGAGCTTCGTCACCTCACGGCTCACGAATTGCGACTTGCCTGCGTCCGCTGCCGCTTCGATCTTCTCGACCGATGCGCTTCCGCCTTCCGCTGCCACCGGGTCGAAACCCGTCGCACGCACCGTGATCACCTTGATCGGGTCGCTCGACTGCACCGTCGCGATCGCGTTGCCTGCGTAGATCGGACGCTCGAACGTGTCGGCCGAGTCCACTGCCGTGATGTCCGAGATCTGCGCGACGTCCAGCTTCGCGGCGATACGCGGGGCGATGTTCTTGCCGTAGGCGGTCGCCGGCGCGAGGATGTGCGAGTAGTCCTTCGCGATGTTCAGCGCCGTCGCCTCGACGTTTTCCGCCAGGCCTGCGGCCAGTTGCGGCGCGTCGGCCAGCAGCACCTTCGATACGCCTGCGATCTTCGCTGCCGCATCGGCCGCCGCTTGCGCGTTGTGGCCTGCCACCAGCACGTGGATGTCGCCGCCAATCTTCGCTGCCGCTGCCACCGTGTTCAGCGTCGCGGCCTTGATCGACGCGTTGTCGTGTTCTGCAATCACCAGAATCGTCATTTCTTTCCGCTCCCTCTTACAGCACCTTGGCTTCGGTCTTCAGCTTCTCGACCAGCGTCTTCACGTCCGGCACCTTCACGCCGGCCGCCCGCTTCGGCGGCTCCACCACCTTCAGCGTCTTCAGACGCGGCGCGACGTCCACGCCCAGGTCTTCCGGCTTCACCGTTTCCAGCGGCTTCTTCTTCGCCTTCATGATGTTCGGCAGCGTCACGTAGCGCGGCTCGTTCAGGCGAAGGTCGGTCGTCACGACCGCGGGCAGTTGAAGCGACAGCGTTTCCGCGCCGCCGTCGACTTCGCGTGCAACAGTCGCCTTGCCGTCGGCGATCGTCACCTTCGACGCGAACGTCGCTTGCGGCAGGCCAGCCAGCGCAGCCAGCATCTGGCCCGTCTGATTCGAATCGTCGTCGATCGCCTGCTTGCCGAGGATCACCAGTTGCGGCTGTTCCTTGTCGACCAGCGCCTTCAGGATCTTCGCGACGGCCAGCGGCTCGACGCTGTCGTTCGACTCGACGAGGATCGCGCGATCCGCGCCGATCGCCAGCGCCGTGCGCAGCGTTTCCTGCGCTTGCGCAACGCCCACCGACACCGCGATCACTTCCGTTGCCACGCCCGCTTCCTTCAGACGCACGGCTTCTTCCACCGCGATCTCGTCGAACGGGTTCATCGACATCTTCACGTTCGCGATGTCCACACCCGTGTTGTCCGACTTCACGCGGACCTTCACGTTGTAATCGACCACTCTTTTCACTGGCACCAGGATTTTCATGCACACGCTCCAAAGTTACGAATACGACCAGAGGCCATTCTATAGCGAGGCCTCATGACTGCGCGGCCAAGCGGACCAATCCATCGCGACTATCAAGGATAGCGCTCCGCTTCGGTGCGCCGGCAATAGCGAACGATCGTTCTATTTTAAAAGAGAAAAAACCCGGACGCAAAGCCCGGGTTTTCGATCATCGACTCTAATCGTCGCCGGGCGCGCCCAGTACTTCGCGTTACCAGGCAGCAATGACCGCGCCGCCGAACTTCTGCTCGATGAACTGCTTCACTTCCGCGGAATGATAGGCAGCGATCAGCTTCGCGACCCACGGCTTGCTGCGATCGGCCTCGCGAATCGCGAGAATGTTCGCGTACGGACCGTTCGGACCCTCGATTGCGATCGCGTCCTGTTTCGGCTTCAGGCCCGCTTCCATCGCGTAGTTCGTATTGATTGCCGCCGCGTCGACGTCGCCGAGCGAGCGCGGAATCTGTGCCGCATCGAGCTCGACGATTTTCAGCTTGCGCGGATTGTCGACGATATCGAGCGGCGTCGCCTTCAGCCCGGCGTCCGCGCGCAGCTTCAGCAGCCCCTGCTTTTGCAGCAACAGCAGCGCACGGCCGCCGTTGGTCGGGTCGTTCGGCACCGCGATGCGCGCACCCGGCTTCAGCTCGGCCAGCGACTTCACCCGCTTCGAATAGATGCCCATCGGGAACGTAACGGTATCCGCGACCTTGATCAGCTTGTAGCCGCGGTCCTTTACCTGCGCCTGCAGATACGGATCGTGCTGGTAGCTGTTCGCATCGAGATCGCCGGACGCGAGCGCCGCGTTCGGCTGCACGTAGTCGGAGAATTCGACGACGCGGATATCGAGGCCGCTCTTCGCCGCGACCTTCTTCACCACTTCCATGATCTGCGCGTGCGGGCCGCCCGTCACGCCCACCTTGATGGTTTCCGCCTGCGCGTGCGCGCTCGTGAACAGTACGGCCGCACCGAGTGCAGCCGCGAACTTCAGCATGATGCGTCGTTGCATCGTCTCCCCCAACGGATGATTGTCGCTTTTACTTGTGGCTCAGCCGGCGCACCAGCCAGTCGCCGAACGATTGCACGATCTGCACGAACACGATCAGGATCGCGACGACCGTCCACATCACTTCCGGCAGGTAGCGCTGATAGCCGTAGCGGATCCCGAGATCGCCGAGCCCGCCGCCGCCGATCGCACCGGCCATCGCCGAATAGCCGACCAGCGACACGAACGTGATCGTCAGGCCCGCGACGATGCCCGGCAGCGATTCGGGCAGCAGCACCTTGAAGACGATCTGCGACGTCGTCGCGCCCATCGACTGCGCGGCCTCGATCAGCCCGCGGTCGACTTCACGCAGCGCGGTTTCGACCAGCCGCGCGACGAACGGCGCGGCCGCGAGCGTCAACGGCACGACCGCCGCGGCCGTGCCGATCGACGAACCCGTGACGAGCCGCGTGAACGGAATGACCGCGACCAGCAGGATGATGAACGGCGTCGAGCGCACCGCGTTCACGATGCCGCCGAGCACGCGGTTCACGCCGAGGTTCTGCAGCACGCCCTGGCGGTCGGTCAGATAGAGCAGCACGCCGAGCGGCAGCCCGACGAGCGCGCCGACCGCCCCCGAGATGCCGACCATGATCAGCGTCTCCCAGAACGACTGCACGAACATATCGAACATCTCACTCAACATACGAAAGCTCCTCTACCACCACACCTTGCTCGCGCAGGAACGCAAGCGCTTCCCCGACCTTGCCCGGCTCGCCGCCCGCGAGCACCGCGAGCGATCCGAACGCCTGCCCCTGGATCTCGTCGATCTGGCCGTGCAGGATGTTGAAATCCAGTTCGTACCGGCGAATCGTCTCCGACAGGATCGGCTGGTCGACGCCCGAGCCGGTGAACGCGAGCCGCAGCAAATGCCCGCTGCCCGTCTTCAGCCGCTCGGCCACACGCGCCTTCAGCGCCGGCGGCAGCTCCTGCGCGATCACGTCGCCGATCAGCGCGCGCGTCACTTCGTGATGCGGCTGCAGGAACACGTCGATCACCCGGCCCTCCTCGACCACGCGACCCGCGTCGAGCACGGCGACGCGATCGCACACCTGCTTGATCACTTCCATCTGGTGCGTGATCAGCACGATCGTCAGGCCGAGCTCGCGGTTGATGCGCTTCAGCAGGTCGAGAATCGAACGGGTGGTTTCGGGATCGAGCGCCGACGTCGCTTCGTCCGACAGCAGCACCTTCGGCTTGCTCGCAAGCGCGCGGGCAATGCCGACGCGCTGTTTCTGGCCGCCGCTGATCTGCGCCGGATATCGATCCTTCTGCGCGGACAGCCCGACAAGGTCGAGCAGCGGCAGCACGGCCGCCTCGATGTCGGCGCGGCTTGCGCCGGCCAGCTCGAGCGGCAGCGCGACGTTCTCGAACACCGTACGCGACGACAACAGGTTGAAGTGCTGGAAGATCATGCCGATTTCGCGGCGCGCTTCGCGCAGCGCACCGGCCGGCAGCACCGTGAGATCGCGCCCGCCGACGACGACGTTGCCTTCCGTCGGCCGCGTGAGCAGGTTGATGGTGCGCACGAGCGTGCTCTTGCCGGCGCCGCTTCGGCCGATGATGCCGAACACCTCGCCCTGCGGGATCGTCAGATTGACGTTGTGCAATGCGTCGACCCAGCCGGTCGGCCCGGGGAAACGCTGCGACAGATTGCGTAATTCGATCATGTAAACAAAACGGCGACCGCCTGGCGAAGAGGCCCGCCAGTCGGCCGCCGATGCATCTGGAGTAACCGACGATTTTACCGCAAACGCCTCATTCCCCTTAATAATCGATTTCGATCTTTTCATAACCACACGAAATTAGAGGGGCGCCGCGAGGCCGTGACGGGAATGCCGCGACTATGATCCGGAAACACCGATGCCAACGAAACAGGGGACACGCCAGATGACCGTCATCACCACGCCGGCCACCGCATCCGCCACCGCTGCGCCGGGCCCGGCGGCGTCGCCCGCGCCGCGAATGGGCCGACTGCGTACCGCGGATGGGCTCGAACTGGCGTCATATCGCTGGCCGGCCGGCGACGGCACCGCGCCGCCGCGCGCGACGATCGCGCTCGTGCACGGCCTCGCCGAGCATGCGGGCCGCTACGCCGCGCTTGCCGCCAGACTGAACGCGGCCGGCATCGAAGTGCTGGCAATCGATCTGCGCGGGCACGGCCAGTCGCCCGGCAAGCGCGCGTGGGTCGAGCGCTTCGACGGGTACCTGATCGATGCGGATGCGCTCGTCGCGGAAGCCGCCCGCGACGATACGCCGCTCTTCCTGATGGGTCACAGCATGGGCGGCGCCGTCGCGGCGCTCTATGCGATCGAGCGCGTGCCGGCGCGCGGGTACGCGCTGGCGGGGCTCGTGCTGTCGAGCCCGGCGCTCGCGCCGGGACGCGACGTGCCGCGCTGGATGCTCGCGATGAGCCGCATCATCAGCCGTATCTGGCCGACCTTCCCTGCGATCAGGATCGATGCGGCGCTGCTGTCGCGCGATCCGGCCATCGTCGCGGCCAATCGCGCCGATCCGCTCGTGCACCACGGCGCGGTGCCGGCACGCACCGGCGCGGAAATCCTCGATGCGATGGCACGCATCGAGCGCGGCCGCGGAGCGCTGCGCACGCCGGTGCTCGTCTACCACGGCACCGACGACAAGTTGACCGAGCCGGATGGAAGCCGCGCGTTCGGCGCCCGCGTCGGCTCGACCGATCGCACGCTGACGTTATACGAAGGCGGCTTTCACGAAACGATGAACGATCTCGAGCGCGACCGCGTGATCGACGCGCTGATCGCGTGGATTCACGCGCGCGCGCCGGCCCGTTGAGCAGACGCGACCGCCACTCGCCTCAGATGCCGGCCAGCACGCGCAGATGCGCGACGACGCTGCGCCCGAGCGCCGACAGGTTGTAGCCGCCCTCGAGGCAACTCACGATGCGGCCCTGCGCGTGTCGGCGCGCAACGTCGACGATCTGCGCGGTCAGCCACTCGAAATCGGCCTCGACGAGGCCGAGGTTGCCGATGTCGTCCTCGCGATGCGCGTCGAAGCCCGCCGATACGAACAGCATTTGCGGCTTGAACGCGTCGAGACGCGGCAGCCAGAACATGTCGACCGCTTCGCGGATCGCCATCCCGTTGCTGCGCGCGGGCATCGGCAGGTTGACCATGTTCGGCGCCTGGTGATCGACGCCCGAGAACGGATACAGCGGATGCTGGAAGAAACTGCACATCAGCACGCGCTCGTCGTTCGCGAACGCGGCTTCGGTGCCGTTGCCGTGGTGCACGTCGAAATCGACGATCGCGACGCGCTCGATGCCGTGGACGTCGAGCGCATGCCGCGCGGCGATCGCGACGTTGTTGAAGAAGCAGAAGCCCATCGCGCGCGCGGGTTCCGCGTGATGGCCCGGCGGCCGGACACTGCAGAACGCATTCGCGTAGCGGCCTTCGATCACCGCGTCGGTCGCCGCGATCGCGGCGCCGGCCGCGCGCAACGCGGCACGCCACGTGTCGCGGTTCATCAGCGTGTCCGGATCAATCTCGACGTAGCCGTCGACGGGCGTCATGCTGCGGATGTAATCGATATGGGCCTGCGTATGCACGCGGCCCAGCGCGACCTCGCTCGCGAACGGTGCGGTCTCGTGCACGATCAGATCGTCGATGCGGCTCGCGATCAGTTGATCCTGGATCGCCGACAGTCGCGCCGGACATTCCGGGTGCCATTCCCCCATCTCGTGCAACATGCAGTCGGGGTGCGTATAGAAGGCGGTTGCCATAAGCTGTCATCTGCGGCGCTTGGCGCGCCGCACGTCTCCATCAATGATGTCCATCGTCTGCCGCGAATTCGCCGCTAACTTACCACAACGGTGCGCTGCCTCGCCCCGGCACGCGGGATGCGTCGGGTATACTGCGCCGAACCCCATCGCCCTGTCCGCCCGCTTCGACATGAATTCCAGCAAGCCTGCCGCCCTACTCTCCGCGCTGTTCCGTGTTCGCGTTCCGCTCGTTGCCGCTGCCGTCGTCGCCACGCTGGCCGCCGCGCCCGCCGTTGCACAGACACAGCCTGCGACGCCCGCCGGCACCCAGGTCGCGCAAGCACAACCGCAGCAGCCTGCACCGCAAGGTCAGACGTTCGAAGAGGAAATCGTCCCGCAGCGTTACGCGAACAACGCGCAGGTCGACGCATTCATCGACGAGCTGGTGAGCCGCGACAGCTTCGATTCCGCGAGCCTGCACGCGCTGTTCTCGCGCATCAGCTACTCGGCAACCGCCGTCAAGCTCGTGCGGCCCGCGCCGACGCCGTCGATCAAGAACTGGCGCGTCTATCGATCGCGCTTCATCGAGCCGATCCGCATCAATGCGGGCGTGAAATTCTGGAAGGCGAACCAGGCGACGTTGCAGCGCGCGTCCGAGGAATTCGGCGTGCCGCCGGAGGTGATCGTCGGGATCATCGGCGTCGAAACGATCTATGGCCGCTACATGGGCAACTTCCGCGTGCTCGACGCACTGACGACGCTCACGTTCGACTATCCGGACACGCCGAATCGCGAGAGCCGCCAGGCGACCTTCCGCAAGAACCTCGAAGACTTCCTCGTCTGGACGCGCGACAACCAGCTCGACCCGACCACCGTGCTCGGCTCGTACACGGGCGCAATCGGCATCCCGCAGTTCCTGCCGAGCAGCATCCGCGAGTATGCGGTCGATTTCGACGGCACGGGCCACGTCGACCTGCGCAGCAGCCCTGCCGATGCGATCGGCAGCGTCGCGAACTACCTGAAGCAGCACGGCTGGGAAACCGATCGTCCGGTGGTCTGGCGCATCACGCCCGACACGGGCAGCCTCGGCATCGCGCAAGCGGCAGCCGACGGCCAGCCCGAGCCGCACTGGGCGCTGTCGCAACTGTTGCGCGCAGGCATGACGCTCAACGAGCCGATGGTCAACATCACCACCGAAGCCGGCACGCCGGTCACCGTGGTCGACCTGCCGTCGCCGGGGCGCGCGACCGAATACATGCTCGGCCTCAAGAATTTCTACGTGCTGACGCGCTACAACCGCAGCTTCTTCTATGCCCTCGCGGTATATCAGCTTGGCGAAGCCGTGAAAGCGCAGATGGAAGCGAGCGGCGCGCTCCCGCTGCCCGCGGTGGATACACAGGCACAATAAGCGCTAAGCGCGACCCGCCCAAATAAAAAGCGCCGCATATGCGGCGCTTTTTATTACGTGCATGGTGCGTACCGCCAGGGCTCAAGCAGGGAATACGCCGGTCGACAGGTAGCGGTCGCCGCGATCGCAGACGATGAACACGATCGTCGCGTTCTCGGCCTGACGCGCGATACGCATCGCGACTTCACATGCGCCGCCCGACGAAATGCCGGCGAAAATGCCTTCGACGGCGGCGAGCCGCCGCGCCATCGTTTCGGCCGCGGCCTGGCTCACGTTCTCGACGCGATCGACGCGGCTGCGATCGAAAATCGTCGGCATATAGGCTTCCGGCCACTTGCGGATACCGGGAATACGCGAGCCGTCTTCCGGCTGCGCGCCGACGATCTCGATCGCCGAATTCTGCTCCTTCAGATAGCGCGACGTGCCCATGATCGTGCCCGTCGTGCCCATCGCCGACACGAAATGCGTGACGCGGCCTTCGGTGTCGCGCCAGATCTCCGGGCCCGTCGTTTCATAGTGCGCGACCGGATTGTCGGGGTTTCCGAACTGATCGAGGATCACGCCCTTGCCTTCGCGCTGCATCTGCTCCGCGAGGTCGCGGGCCAGCTCCATCCCGCCCTTCAACGGCGTAAGGATGATCTCTGCGCCGTAAGCGGCCATGCTCTGGCGGCGCTCGACCGACAGGTCTTCCGGCATGATCAGCACCATCTTGTAGCCGCGGATCGCCGCCGCCATCGCGAGCGCGATACCCGTGTTGCCGCTCGTCGCCTCGATCAGCGTATCGCCCGGCTTGATCCGGCCGCGCGCCTCGGCCTTGCTGATCATCGACAACGCCGGACGATCCTTCACGGAGCCGGCCGGGTTGTTGCCTTCCAGCTTCGCGAGCACCACGTTGTTGCGTGCGCGAATCTCGTCGTCCGCCAAACGGACCAGTTGTACGAGCGGCGTATTGCCGATCGTGTCTTCGATAGTTTTGTAAGCCATGGAGATACCGTGAGTACGAGGCCGATCAATCGATTGATTGTAAACCAGTGCCGCGGCTCGCGCCGGCAACCCCATTGCGACGATGGAATAGACTCGTCGCACGATCCGCGATCGCACACACGCGGCATGCACGCAAAAAGCCCGCGGCACGCCGCGGGAAGCCGTCGCAACGACGGCGACTGAAGGAGCCTTTCGTCTGGTGCGCGTTACTTTTGTGCGGTGCGGGCCGGTGCCGCGGCGGGTTTCGCCGCAGCCGGTTTGCCGATGGCAGGCGCCAGCGCTGCCGAACCCGCAGCACCGATCGTCAAGCCTTCCTGCCGAAGACGCTCGACCGTATGGCCGCCCATGCCTTTCACGCGCGACGCGAGATCTTCTGCATTCCTGAACGGGCCGCGCGCGCTGCGCTCGTCGAGAATCGCCTTGGCCCGCGCAGGACCGATGCCCTTGATGCCCACGAGCGCATCCTCGTTCGCCGTGTTGACGTCGACGGCTGCCCAGGCCGACGCGATCGCGCCGAGCATGGCAACTGCAGCAAACCATTTCCTGATCATGTGCTGGATCTCCGATGAAAACGGCCGGCGGCTGCCGACCGTGAGACCCAGTCTATCGATGCAGCGCTTGCGTTTAAACCTGGCCGGACAGCCAACGTACGTAGCGGTCGACACCTTCCTGCACGGTGAAGAACGGTGCATCGTAGCCGGCCGCGCGCAGTTTCGTCTGATCGGCCTGCGTGAAGCACTGGTACTTGCCACGCAGTGCATCGGGGAACGGCACGTATTCGATCAAGCCCTGCTCGACCTGCTGCGCGAGCGTCAGCGGCGGCAGGTTGTCGAGCGCGCGCAGCGTGTTCACGACCGTCGACGCGATGTCGTTGAACGGTTGCGCACGGCCGGTGCCGAGATTGAAGATGCCCGACTTCTCCGGATGATCGAAGAAGAACAGGTTCACCTTCGCGACGTCCTCGACCGACACGAAGTCGCGCGTCTGCTCGCCCGGCGCATAGCCGTTGTACTCGCCGAACAGCTTGACCTTGCCTTCCGCACGGAACTGGTTGAAGTTGTGGAACGCAACCGACGCCATCCGGCCCTTGTGCGTCTCGCGCTGGCCATACACGTTGAAATAGCGGAACCCGGCGATCTGGCTCTTCGCGCTCGGCAGCACACGACGGATCACCTGGTCGAACAGGAACTTCGAATAGCCGTAGACGTTCAGCGGCGCTTCGACTTCACGCTCCTCGACGAAACGCGTCGAGCCACCGTAGATCGCGGCCGACGATGCGTACAGGAACTGCGCGCCTTGCGCGAGGCATGCGTCGAGCACCGCGCGGCTGTAGCGGAAGTTGTTGTCCATCATGTAGCGGCCGTCGGTTTCCATCGTGTCCGAACAGGCGCCTTCATGGAACACCGCGCGTACCTTGCCGAAATCGCCGCGCGCGAAGCGCTCGACGAATTCCGTCTTGTCGAGATAGTCGTCGATCTCGCAATCGACGAGGTTGCGGAACTTGTCCGCGCGCGTCAGATTGTCGACCGCGACGATGCGCGTCTCGCCGCGCTCGTTGAGCGCCTTGACGATGTTCGCGCCGATAAAACCGGCTGCGCCGGTAACGATAATGGTCATGACCGTCCTGCCTGAAAAGTACGAGACATCCCGGCGACGCACTGGCGCCGCCGCCGGATGCGCTCAGTGAAACAGTTCGTCGTAGTCGACGGTAGCCGTGCCGAGCTTGCCGACCACGATGCCCGCCGCGCGGTTGGCAAGCACGACGGCATCGACGAGCGGCACGCCTGCGCCGAGCATCGTCGCGACCGTCGCGATCACCGTATCGCCCGCGCCGGATACGTCGTACACCTCGCGCGCAAGCGCCGGCGCATGCAGTTCGCCCGTGTCGGAAAAGAGCGTCATCCCCTCTTCCGAACGCGTGAGCAGCAACGCGTCGAGGTCGAGTTCCTCGCGCAGCTTGGCGACGCGCACGCGCAAGTCGTCTTCCGATTTCCACTGACCGACGACTTCGCGCAACTCGGCGCGGTTCGGCGTGATCAGCGATGCGCCGCGATAGCGCGCCCAGTCGCCGCCCTTCGGATCGACGAGCACCGTCTTGCCGGCCGCGCGCGCCTTCTCGATCATCGTCGTCACGTGGGTCAGACCGCCTTTCGCGTAATCCGACATCAGCACGACGTCATGCTGCGGCAGCAGCGCATCGAAATGCGCGAGCCCGGCAAGCAGCACCTCGTGCGTCGGCATCGCCTCGAAGTCGACGCGCAGCAGTTGCTGCTGGCGTGCGAGCACACGCAGCTTGATCGTCGTCGGCAGCGCGGCATCGCGTTCGAGATGAGGCGTCACGCCGCTGCTGGCGAGCAGCTCGACGATCCGCTCCCCGGGCTCATCGCAGCCCACGACGCACAGCAGCCCGGCCTGAGCGCCGAGCGTGACGGCGTTGCGCGCGACGTTGGCCGCACCGCCGAGCCGCTCTTCCTGCCGCTGCACGTGCACGACCGGCACCGGCGCCTCCGGGGAAATGCGGTCGACGTTGCCGAACCAGTAGCGGTCGAGCATCACGTCACCGACAACGAGCACACGCGAGCGCGCAAGTTGCTCGCGCGGTACCGGCACCACTTCGCGAAGAATGGTCATCGCGGTCATCCACGGGAGAGCGACTGGGGATCGACATGCGGGCGCCCGATCGCGTAGTAATCAATGCCGAGTTCGGCCATCGCATCCGGCTCGTACAGGTTGCGCCCGTCGAAGATCACCGGTGCCTTCAATTCTGTTTTCAGGCGCGTGAAATCCGGGCTCCTGAATTCCTTCCACTCGGTGACGATCACGAGCGCGTCCGCTGCCGCCACGGCCGCATCTTGCGTATCGACGAAATGCAGGCGCGCGAGCGCGTCGGGCTTTTCGCCGAGGTCGAGCGCGAACACGCGGCGCGCCTCGTCGATCGCGACCGGGTCGTACGCACGGACGGTCGCGCCGCGCCCGACCAATGCGGCGATCAGCCGGCGGCTCGGCGCCTCGCGCATGTCGTCCGTATTCGGCTTGAACGCGAGGCCCCAGACCGCGAATTCGCGGCCGCTCAGATCCGCGCCGAAGCGCTGCTCGATCTTGCCGATCAGCACGTCCTTCTGCGCAGAGTTGGCCGCTTCGACGGCTTCCAGGATGCGCAGCGGCTGGCCGTTCTCGCCGGCCGTGCGGATCAGCGCCTGCACGTCCTTCGGGAAGCACGAGCCGCCGTAACCGATGCCTGCGTACAGGAAGTGATAGCCGATGCGCGGGTCGGAACCGATCCCGCGGCGCACGGCTTCGATGTCGGCGCCGACCTTGTCTGCAAGATTCGACATCTCGTTCATGAACGAGATACGCGTTGCCAGCATTGCGTTCGCCGCATATTTCGCGAATTCCGCCGAACGCACGTCCATGTAGATCGTGCGCTCGTGATTGCGGTTGAACGGCGCGTACAGCTTCTTCATCTTTTCGCGCGCGACCGTGCCCGTCTCGTCGTCATCGACGCCGATGATGATCCGGTCCGGACGCATGAAGTCCTCGACCGCCGCCCCCTCCTTCAGGAACTCCGGATTCGACACGACCGAAAAGCGATGCGCGACGCTGCCCGCGAGCCCGCGTGCGCCGAGTGCCTCGTCGACCACGGCGCGTACGCGTTGCGCGGTGCCGACCGGCACCGTCGACTTGTCGACGATCACCTTGAAGCCCGTCATGTGACGGCCGATGTTGCGCGCGGCCTCGAGCACGTATTGCAGATCGGCCGAGCCGTCCTCGTCGGGCGGCGTGCCGACCGCGATGAACTGGATCTCGCCGTGCGCGACGCTTGCTTCGATGTCGGTCGAGAACCGCAGGCGCCCCGCCGCGCGGTTGCGCGCGATGATGTCCTGCAGACCGGGTTCGTGAATCGGCATCCCGCCGTTGTTCAGGATTTCGATCTTGCGCGGATCGACGTCCAGGCAGAAGACGTCGTGGCCGATCTCGGCGAGACAGGAACCCGTGACGAGACCGACATAGCCGGTGCCGATGATGGTGATTTTCATAGATGCTCCGGTACTTCCCGGTAATTGACTAACTTCCCCGCCGGGAGGAACCCGGCGGCAACCGCTGCGCGTCGGCGCCGTAGCCGGAATCAGCCCGGCATCGCAGGCTCGACGCGGCGCGGCGCATAGGTTTCCCAACCGCTGCACCCCGGGCACTGCCAGTAAAAGAGCCGTGCGCGGAAACCGCAATTCTGGCACGTATAGCGTGGCAGATTTTTGGTGCGCTGCCGGATCAGCGTGCGCATCATTTCAAGTTCCTTGCGGCGCGGCTCGTCGGCGGCCGCGATCTGCGCATCGAGCAGATGCAGCATGCCCGACAGGTTCGGTGCCTTCTCCATCTGCGCGCGCGCGAGCATATGCGCCGCTTCCTGGCCGCGCAGCCCTGCGATGTGCTGGTACGCAATATCGAGCAGGTCGTTCGACGGATAACGGTCGACGTAGTCCATCAGCAGTTCGGCGCCCTCGACCGGCTTGCCGAGTGCGACGTAGGCCTTCATCAGCTTGTCGGCAACGAGCGGCAGATAAGCCGGATTCTGCTTTTCCACACGCTTCCAGTGCTCGATCGCCGCCGCGGGGTCGCCCGCCGCTTCGGCCGCATCGCCGGACAGGATCGTCGCGCGAACGTTCTGGGAGTTCGCGACGAGCGCGAGCTTCAGTTGCTCGGCCGCGGCCGCCGCGTTCTTGCGCTGCAGCGCGTCCTGCGCAAGTTCGCAATGGAACTGCGCGATTTCGGTGCCGAGCGACTTCTCGCTCATCGACTCGATGCGCTTCGCGGTATCGATCGACTTGTTCCAGTCCTTCTCGATCTCATAGATCGTCAGCAGCGCCCGCTGCGCGCCCAGCGCGTAGTCGCCGTCGGCGAGCCGATGGAACGCCTCCTCGGCGCGATCGAGCAGCCCGGCCTTCAGAAAATCCTGGCCGAGTTCGTACAGCGCGTGATCGCGCTCGTTGACGGGCAGATCGGTGCGGCTCAGCAGGTTCTGGTGCACGCGGATCGCGCGGTCCGTTTCACCGCGGCGGCGAAACAGGTTGCCGAGCGCGAAGTGCAGTTCGACCGTCTCCGGGTCGAGCTTCGCGACCTCGATGAACGCGTCGATCGCCTTGTCGGGTTGTTCGTTCAGCAGAAAATTCAGGCCGCGAAAATACGATCGCGGCAAGTTGGCGCTCTCCGACAGGAGATTCTTCAGGTCATAGCGTGACGCCGCCCAGCCGAGCGCAAACGCCACCGGAATCGCGAGCAACCACCAGAAATCCAGATCCATGCGAAATATCGAAGCAGAGACGAAAACCGCGCGAGCCTCGCGCGGCGTCCGTGTTAAATGACGGGCGGCATCGGCGGCTGGTCGACGACGGCCGGGGTTTCGCGCGCCGCGCGCAGATCGCGCTTCAAGCGCCCGTTCTCGAGACGCAAACGGAAGATCGCAGGCAGCGCGGACAGCAGGCCAGCCACCAGCCCCACGGCGAAGAACGCGAGACCGATCAGGATCAGCGGCGCCTGCCATGTGTAGCCGGCAAGGAAATTCAGCGTCGCGGTTTGCGTATTGGCCAGCGCGAGCACCAGCAGCAGCACGAACACCAATACCCGGATCAGCCAGACGATAAACTTCATGTAGCCCTCTCTTTGTTGAGGTTTGCCGCGGCGCGCGACTCCCCTTCGCAGCGCCGAATCGACCCGTATTGTAAAGGAAGCGTTTCCGCGGCACCGCACATCCTGCGCGCGGGGGCTGCCACGCGGTCGCCGGAAATGAAAAAAGCGCCCGCAAGGGGCGCTTTTTTCTTCAGCCTTCGCCGGATGGGTTCCGGGCACACCGAACGACGCTCAACGCTCGTCGTCCGGATCATCATCAGCTTTCAGCGGCTCGCCGGCGCGGCCGTCGACGCGTTCGCGCAACTCCTTGCCAGGCTTGAAGTGCGGCACGAACTTTTCGGGCACCTGCACTTTCTCCCCCGATTTCGGGTTGCGTCCGACGCGCGCCGGGCGACGGTTGAGGCCGAAGCTGCCGAAACCCCGAATTTCAATGCGATGCCCTTTCGCCAGGGCGTCGGACATCGCATCGAGCATCGTTTTCACTGCGAAATCCGCATCCTTGAGGACAAGTTGCGGAAATCGCAATGCCAGCTGCGCGACCAACTCGGATTTGGTCATACTTCAGCAGACCTCGTAAGGCTTACTGGTTCTGGCCGTCGAGCTTCGCCTTCAGCAGCGCGCCGAGGTTGGTCGTACCGGTCGCAGCCGAGCTGGTGTCCGACTGCAGGCCGCGGATCGCTTCCTGTTGTTCAGCCGAATCCTTCGCCTTGATCGACAGGTTGATGCCACGCGACTTGCGATCGATGTTGATCACCATCGCGTTGACCTTGTCGCCTTCCTTCAGCACGTTGCGTGCGTCTTCGACGCGATCCTGCGAGATTTCCGATGCACGCAGGTAGCCTTCGATGTCGCCCGTCAGCGTGATGACCGCGCCCTTCGCATCGACCGACTTCACCACGCCGTCGACGATCGAACCCTTGTCGTTCATTGCAACGTAGTTGCTGAACGGGTCGCCTTCGAGCTGCTTGATGCCGAGCGAAATGCGCTCCTTCTCGACGTCGATACCGAGCACGATTGCTTCGACTTCGTCGCCCTTCTTGTACTTGCGAACAGCTTCTTCGCCGGCTTCGCTCCACGACAGGTCCGACAGGTGAACCAGGCCGTCGATGCCGCCCGGCAGACCGATGAACACGCCGAAGTCGGTGATCGACTTGATTGCGCCCGTGATCTTGTCGCCCTTCTTGAAGTTGCGGCTGAAGTCATCCCACGGATTCGGCTTGCATTGCTTCATGCCGAGGCTGATACGACGGCGGTCTTCGTCGATCTCGAGGACCATGACTTCGACTTCGTCGCCCAGCTGGACAACCTTCGACGGCGCAACGTTCTTGTTGGTCCAGTCCATTTCCGACACGTGGACCAGGCCTTCGATGCCCGATTCCACTTCGACGAATGCGCCGTAGTCAGTGATGTTCGTGACCTTGCCGAACAGGCGCGTGCCCGACGGGTAACGGCGCGAGATGCCTTCCCACGGATCGTCGCCCAGTTGCTTGATGCCCAGCGAGACGCGGTTCTTCTCTTGGTCGAACTTGAGGATCTTCGCGGTGACTTCCTGGCCAACCGACAGGACTTCGCTCGGGTGACGCACACGACGCCATGCGATGTCGGTGATGTGCAGCAGGCCGTCGATGCCGCCGAGGTCGACGAACGCGCCGTAGTCGGTGATGTTCTTGACCACGCCGTTGACGATCGCGCCTTCCTTCAGCGTTTCGAGCAGCTTCGCGCGCTCTTCGCCTTGCGTTGCTTCGATCACTGCACGACGCGACAGCACGACGTTGTTACGCTTGCGATCGAGCTTGATCACGCGGAACTCGAGCGTCTTGCCTTCGTACGGGGTCGTGTCCTTGACCGGACGCGTGTCGACCAGCGAACCCGGCAGGAACGCGCGGATGCCGTTGACCATCACGGTCATGCCGCCCTTCACCTTGCCGGTGATCGTGCCGGTGACGAGTTCGTTGTTGTCGAGGGCCTTTTCCAGCGACAGCCACGATGCAAGGCGCTTCGCCTTGTCGCGCGACAGGATCGTGTCGCCGTAGCCGTTTTCGAGTGCGTCGATTGCGACGGACACGAAATCGCCCGACTGCACCTCAACCTCGCCCTGATCGTTCAGGAATTCCTCGATCGGAATGTAAGCCTCGGACTTCAGGCCTGCATTGACGACCACGAAGTTGTGGTCGACGCGCACGACTTCGGCGGAAATCACTTCGCCGGCGCGCATGTCTTGGCGGGTCAGCGACTCTTCGAACAGAGCCGCAAAGGATTCGGTATTCGGGGTGGAGGTTTGCAGGTCGGACATAAAAATCTGATTGTGCATGGATCGCTGTGCCACGCCGGCCGGAATGGCAGGCTGAAAGGGCCAGATCGAGACCATACGGGGTTAAGGGTTTGAAACACGCTCCACGCTTGCGGCGCGGAGCACCTACCGCTGCCTGCCTTCTCAGGCCGGCTGACCGAGCGCCCGGTACCACTGCAGCACCTGGTCGACGGCTTCATCGACCGAAAGCGCCGACGTATCGAGCAGCTTGGCATCTGCTGCGGGCTTCAGCGGCGCGGCCGCGCGATTGCTGTCGCGCGCGTCACGCTCACGCAGATCCCGGAGCAAGTCATCTATATTAGCAGAAAAACCTTTTTGCATCAATTGCTTATGCCGTCTGGTCGCGCGTGCCTCGGCGCTGGCCGTCAGGAACACCTTCAGCACGGCGTCCGGGAAGATCACGGTGCCCATGTCGCGGCCGTCGGCGACGAGGCCCGGCGTCTTGCGGAACGCGCGCTGGCGCGCGACGAGCGCGGTACGCACCGGCCCGTGCACGGCGATGGCGGACGCGCGGTTGCCCACCGCCTCGGCGCGGATGTCGTTCGACACGTCGACGCCGTCGAGCTGCGCGCAGCCTTCGCGGAACGTGATGTGGAGATCGTCGATCAGTTTTACAAGCGCGTCGATGTCCTCCGCCGCGATGCCGTAGCGCACGCTCGCGAGCGCCGCGAGACGGTACAGCGCGCCGCTGTCGAGCAAGTGGAAGCCCAGATGGGCAGCGACGAGCGCCGCGACGGTGCCCTTGCCGGAAGCAGTCGGGCCGTCGATCGTGATGACGGGAGTCGGGTGAAAGGGTCGGGTCGATTTCATCGGGTCAGTCGGGTCAGGCTTTGGCGAGCGCGGCGAAGCGGTCGAAATAGTCGGGGAACGTCTTGCCGACGCACTTCGGATCGTTGATCCGCACGGGCACACCGCCCAGGCTGACGAGCGAGAAGCACATCGCCATCCGGTGATCGTCGTACGTGTCGATCGCCGCGTTCGGCGTGAGCTGTTGCGGCGGCGTGACGACGAGATAGTCGGCGCCCTCCTCGACGATCGCACCGACCTTGCGCAGCTCGGTCGCCATCGCGGCGATGCGGTCGGTCTCCTTCACGCGCCAGCTCGCGATGTTGCGCAGCGTGCTCGTGCCGCTCGCGAACAGCGCCGCGACCGCAATGGTCATCGCCGCGTCGGGAATCAGGTTGAAGTCCATGTCGATCGGCTCGAGCTTGCCGTGGTCGTGGCCGATGCCGCGCACCTCGATCCAGTCGTCGCCCATCGTCACGTTCGCGCCCATCTGCATCAGCGCGCTCGCGAAGCCGACGTCGCCCTGGATGCTCGCGCGCCCCACGCCCTCGACGCGCAGCGGGCCGCCGCCGAGTGCGCCGGCCGCGAGGAAGTACGAGGCCGACGACGCATCGCCCTCGACCATGATCCGGCCCGGCGAACGATAGCGCACGCCGGCCGGCACGATGAAGCGTTGCCAGCCGTCGCGCTCGACGCTCACGCCGAAGCGCTCCATCAGCCGGATCGTGATGTCGATGTACGGTTTCGAGATCAGCTCGCCGTCGACTTCGACGACGGTCTTTCCGTCCTTCGCCTTCACGAGCGGCAGCGTCATCAGCAGCGCGGTGAGGAACTGGCTCGACACGTCGCCGCGCACGCGGATCGGCGCGTCGACCGTGACGGTCGCGGGCTTGATCCGCAGCGGCGGATAGCCTTCGTTCAGTTCGTAGTCGATCTGCGCGCCGATCTGCCGCAGCCCGTCGACGAGATCGCCGATCGGCCGCTCGTGCATGCGCGGCACGCCGTGCACGCGATAGTCGCCGCCGTTGACCGCGAGCGCGGCCGTCAGCGGCCGCACGGCCGTGCCCGCGTTGCCGAGGAACAGATCGGCCGTCTTCGCGGTGAATGCGCCGCGCGTGCCGGTGACGACACAGGTGTCGCCTTCGCGATCGAGTTTCACGCCGAGCTTGCCGAGCGCATCGAGCATCACGCGCGTGTCGTCGGAATCCAGCAGGTTGGTGATCGTCGTGTCGCCTTCGGCGAGTGCCGCGAGCAGCAGCACGCGGTTCGAGATGCTCTTCGAGCCGGGCAGACGCACGGTGCCCGATGCGCTGGAATACGGGCCGAGATCGAGATAGTCCATGGGAATCGTCCTGTTATTTCTTGACCGGTTCGGCGGCGGGCTGCGCACCGCGCTCCTGCCATGCCTTGCGTGCAGCGCGCGAGCGCGCGAACACGGCTTCGAGCGCCGCGCCGTCGCCGGCGTCGATCGCGTCACGCAGCCGTGCGAGCACGCGCGTATAGCCATCGAGTTCGTCGAGCAGCGCCGCGCGATTCGCGACGCACACGTCGCGCCACATTTCCGGGCTCGACGCCGCGATCCGCGTGAAATCGCGGAAACCGCCGGCCGCGTACGAGAATTTCAGTTCGGCATCCGCCTCGCCGAGAATCTGCTCGACGAGCGCGAACGACAACACGTGCGGCAGATGGCTGATCGACGCAAACACGCGATCGTGCTGCGCCGTGCTCATCATGCGCACGTCGGCGCCGGTCGCCCGCCACATCGCGTCGATCCGCGCGACCGCTTCACGTGCATTCTCCGGCAGCGGACACAGCACGACGTTGCGGCCGACGTACAGATCCGGCAGCGCGGCTTCGACGCCGCTCGACTCGCGCCCGGCGATCGGATGCCCCGGCACGAACTGCGCGATCCGCTCACCGAGCGCTGCGCGCGCGGCCGCGACGACGTCGGACTTGGTGCTGCCCGCATCGGTCACGATCGTCGCGTCGCCGAGCCACGGCGCAATACGCGCGAGCAGCGGGCCCGTTTGCGCGACCGGTGCGGCCAGCAGCACGAGATCCGCGCCGGCCAGCGCGTCGCGCAATTGCGCGTCATCGTCGAGCGCAGCCGCGCGATCGATCACACCGAGCGCCAGCGCGCGTTCGACCGACGCACGCAAGCGGCCGACGCCGACGACTTCGCCCGCGCTGCCCGGCGTGCGCTCGCGCAATGCGCGAGCCAGCGATCCACCGATCAGGCCGACGCCGAAGATGACCAGTTTGTTGAATGCAAAGCCTGACACGACAAGAGCCAAGTGACGCGCGCGGAACGACGCCCCGCGCACGGAAGTCCAGATTCCGGGCAACGAGCCCGCACCCGGCGCGATCTGCGCCGGATGCCGCCCGAACCCGCCTTCGGCAGCGCCGCCCGGCCTGCCTTGCCCGCTTCGCCGCGCCGCCTGCGCGTGGCAGGCGACGGGCCGCTGCGCGTCAGCGCGCGCGCGGATACGAACCGAGTATCTTCAGGAACGCGGCCTTCTGGCCGAGCTCCGCGAGCGCGGCGGCCACGGCCGCCTCGTCCCGGTGCCCTTCGATGTCGATGTAGAAGTAATACTCCCACGTGCCGACGCGCGCGGGACGCGACTCGAAGCGCGTCATCGACACGCCGTGCCGCGCGAGCGGTTCGAGCAGCTTGAATACGGCGCCCGGCTCGTTCTTCACCGAGACGATCAGCGATGTCTGGTCGTGACCGCTCTGCCCCGCCGGCTGCTTGCCGACGATCACGAAACGCGTGCGATTGTGCGGATCGTCCTGAATCAGCGAGAACGCGATCTGCAGCCCGTAGTGCGCGGCCGCGCGATCGCCGGCGATCGCCGCGACGCTCGGATCGGCCGCGGCGAGACGCGCGGCCTCGGCGTTGCTCGACACGGCCTGCCGCTCGAGTTGCGGCGCGTTCGCGGCCAGCCACTGCTGGCATTGCGCGAGCGCCTGCGCATGCGCGCAGACGCGCGTCACGCCGTCGAGCGTGCCGTTCTGCGTGAGCAGGTTGTGATGAATCGGCAACGCGAGCTCGCCGCTGATCAGCAACTGCGTCTGCAGCAGCAGGTCGAGCGTGCGCGACACGGCGCCTTCGGTCGAATTTTCGACCGGTGCGACGCCGAATGCGGACGCACCCGCCTCGACCGAGCGGAACACCTCGTCGACCGACGGGCACGGCAGCCCCTCGATCGACTGGCCGAAATACTCGAACATCGCCTGTTCGGTATACGTGCCGACCGGCCCGAGGAACGCGACGTGGATCGTCTGTTCGAGCGCGCGACTCGCGGCCATGATCTCGCGCCAGATGGCGCTGATGTGGTCGCTCGCGAGCGGGCCCGCGCTCATGTCCTGCAGGCGCGCGATCACCTGCAGCTCGCGCTCCGGCCGGAACACCGGCGCGTTGTAATGCTTCTTGACCTCGCCCACCTCGAGCGCCACCGCGGCGCGCTGGTTCAGGAGCGCGATCAGCTGCGCGTCGATCGCGTCGATGCGGTCGCGCAGCGGTTTCAGGCGGGAATTCAGTTCGTCGTCCATGCGTTTTGCCGTGCAGTTTGAACAGCGTCGCGCTCAGGCGCCGCGCTGCTCGAAGTCCTTCATGTACTCGACGAGCGCTTTCACGCCCTCGAGCGGCACCGCGTTGTAGATCGACGCCCGCATGCCGCCGACGGACTTGTGGCCCTTCAGCTGCAGCAGCCCGCGCGCCTTTGCGCCGGCAAGGAAGTCTTCATTGCGCGTTTCGTCGGCCAGGAAAAAGGGCACGTTCATCCGCGAACGCACCGCCGGCTCGACCTTGTTCAGATAGAAGCTGCTCGCATCGATCGTGTCGTAGAGCAGCTTCGCCTTCTCGATATTGCGTGCCTCCATCGCCTCGAGGCCACCCTGCCGCTTCAACCACTGGAACACGAGGCCCGCGATATAGATCGCATAGGTGGGCGGCGTGTTGTACAGCGAGTTGTTCGCGGCGACGGTCTTCCATTCGAATGCGGACGGGCAGATCGGCTGCGCGCGATCGAGCAGATCCTCGCGCACGATCAGCACCGTCACGCCGGCCATCCCGATGTTCTTCTGCGCGCCGCCGAACAGCACGCCGTATTTCGCGACGTCCATCGGGCGCGACAGGATGTGCGACGACACATCCGCGACGAGCGGCACGTCGCCGAGATCCGGAATCTCGAACGTCTCGACGCCGTCGATCGTTTCGTTCGTACACAGATGCACGTAGGCCGGATCGTCCGACAGCTGCCACTCGGCGCGGCCCGGCGCGCGCGTGAACCCGTCGGCCGTCTTGCCCGACGCGGCCAGATGCGGCGTGCCGTATTTCTTCGCCTCGTTGAACGACTTCTGCGACCACGAGCCCGTCACGACGAAGTCGGCCGTCTTGCGCGAGCCGAGCAGGTTCATCGGCACGATCGCGTTCTCGGCAATGCCGCCGCCCTGCAGGAACAGGATCCGGTGGCTCGCCGGCACGCCGAGCAGCTCGCGCAGGTCGGCCAGCGCCGCCTCGTGGATCGACATGAATTCCTTGCCGCGATGGCTCATCTCCATCACGCTCATGCCGCTGCCATGCCAGTCGAGCATTTCGTCGGCAGCCTGCCGCAGCACTTCCTCGGGCAGCGCCGCAGGGCCGGCGGAGAAATTAAAGACGCGCATCGTGAAAACCTCGGGAGGGACGCGACCGGCGGCTTGCCGCCGCGTGTCAGTTGCAATTGGGCCGCGCCAGAAAAGGAATGGCCGCTTGCGCTCGCGCGCAAACGGCCATTATCGCACTGTCATCAGGCTCCCGCCAAACCCGGCCGAACGGCCGGGCGCGTGCCCGGACGGCTTACTTGCCCGGCTTGACTGCCGCGACTTCCTTGTCAGCCTGTGCGCGCGTTGCCTGGATCGCTTGCGGCATGTACTTCTGCATCAGGCCGTTGACCACGTCGCGGCCAACCTGATCCTGAACCTGGATGAACTTGCGGCCCGTCGGGCTCTTGTAGAACGTCGTCAGATCCTTGATCTCCGACGTGCTGTAGTACTTCGCGTATGCGTCGTACTGAGCCGACATCGCGTCGCTCTGGAACTGCTGCGTACCGAACACCTTGCCCGCGCCGTCAACCAGCTTCGGCACCGCGTTCTTCTGCAGCGTCGGCACGGCAGCCTGCTTCTGCTTGTCGTTCAGCGTCTTGTTTTCCGACAGCGCGTCCGACAGGATCGCCGGAACGAGTTGCTTTGCCTGCATTTCGGCGCTGTTGCCGATAGCCGACACGAGCTTCGGCGCGTCGATCGCGTCGAGCAGATCCTTGATCGCCGCCTTCTTGTCGGCGTCGATCGGCGCAGCTGCTGCGGTTGCAGCCGGCGCGGAATTCGACAGCGCTTGCGCCATCGCGAACGTCGGCACCAGTGCAGCCAGCAGAACCAGTTGCTTGAATTGCTTTTGCATCATCACTCCCTCTTGGAAATATGAATGGTTGCTCGCCGACCGCGGCGTCTTACGCCTGCGGCGGCTCGAGTCTCATCCGTTCTCAGGCTTCGCCGTCCGACGCCTCGTCGGCCTCGCCATCGCCCTCTTCGGCTTCCGCGATCTGCTGCAGGCCGGAGAGCTTGGTACCCTCATCGAGACTGATGAGTGTAACACCTTGCGTGGCGCGCCCCATCTCGCGAACCTCGGACACACGGGTACGAATCAATACGCCCGCGGTCGTGATCAGCATGATCTGATCCTCGGCGTCGACGAGCGTCGCGGCGACGACCTTGCCGTTGCGCTCGGACGTCTGGATCGCGATCATCCCCTTCGTGCCGCGGCCGTGACGCGTGTACTCGGTAATCGGCGTGCGCTTGCCGTAGCCGTTCTCGGTGGCGGTGAGCACGGTCTGCTCTTCGCTGCCGGCGACCAGCAGCGCGATGACCTGCTGCCCGTCCTCGAGCTGCATGCCGCGTACGCCGCGCGCTTCGCGGCCCATCGGGCGCACGTCGTTCTCGTCGAAGCGCACGGCCTTGCCGGCGTCGGAGAACAGCATCACGTCGTGCGCGCCGTCGGTGATCGAGGCGCCGATCAGGTAGTCGCCCTCGTCGAGGCCGACCGCGATGATGCCTTTCTTCATCGGGCGGCTGAATGCTTCGAGCGGCGTCTTCTTCACGGTGCCGAGCGACGTCGCCATGAAGATGAACTTGTCGGCCGAGAATTCCTTGACCGGCAGCACGACGTTGATCTTCTCGCCTTCCTGCAGCGGGAACATGTTGACGATCGGGCGGCCGCGCGAGTTGCGCGAGCCCTGCGGCACTTCATAGACCTTGACCCAGTACACGCGACCGCGGTTCGAGAAGCACAGGATGTAGTCGTGCGTGTTCGCGATGAACAGCGTCTCGATCCAGTCGTCTTCCTTCATCTGCGTCGCCTGCTTGCCGCGACCGCCGCGCTTCTGCGCGCGATACTCGGACAGCGGCTGCGACTTCACGTAACCGGCGTGCGACATGGTGACGACCATGTCCTGCGGCGTGATCAGGTCTTCCGTATTCAGTTCGGTTGCGTTCAGCTCGATCTTCGAGCGGCGCGCGTCGCCGAATTCGGCCTTCACCGACGTCAGCTCTTCGCCGATCATCGTCGTGATCCGCTCGGGGCGCGCGAGGATGTCCAGCAGGTCGGCGATCTGCGCCATCACTTCGCGGTACTCGCCGATGATCTTGTCCTGCTCGAGACCGGTCAGGCGTTGCAGACGCATCTGCAGGATTTCCTGCGCCTGCGTGTCGGACAGGCGATACAGCCCGTCGGTCTGCATCCCGAATGCCGGGTTCAGGCCTTCCGGACGATACGCGGAGCGGCCGCCTGCCGCGGCGTTGTCCGTCTCGGCACGCGTGAGCATCTCGCGCACGAGCGACGAATCCCACGGCTTCGCCATCAACTCCTGCTTCGCGATCGGCGGCGTCGGCGCGGCCTTGATGATCGCGATGAATTCGTCGATGTTCGCGAGCGCGACCGCGAGACCTTCGAGCACGTGGCCGCGTTCGCGGGCCTTGCGCAGTTCGTAGATCGTGCGGCGCGTCAGCACTTCGCGTCGATGCGACAGGAAGCACTGCAGGATTTCCTTCAGGTTCAGCAGCTTCGGCTGGCCGTCGACGAGCGCGACCATGTTCATGCCGAACGTGTCCTGCAGCTGCGTCGCCTTGTACAGGTTGTTCAGCACCACTTCAGGCACTTCGCCGCGCTTCAGCTCGATCACGACGCGCATGCCGCTCTTGTCCGACTCGTCGCGGATGTCGGAAATGCCTTCGAGCTTCTTCTCGTTGACGAGTTCGGCGATACGCTCGAGCAGCGAGCGCTTGTTGACCTGGTACGGCAGCTCGTCGACGATGATCGCCATCCGCTGGCCGCGGTCGATCTCCTCGAAGTGCGTGGCCGCGCGCATCACGACGCGGCCGCGCCCGGTGCGGTAGCCGTCGCGCACGCCGGCGACGCCATAGATGATGCCGGCCGTCGGGAAGTCCGGTGCCGGAATGATCTCGATCAGCTCGTCGATCGTCGCCTCGGGGTTGCCCAGCAGATGCTGGCACGCATCGACGACTTCGTTCAGGTTGTGCGGCGGGATGTTGGTCGCCATGCCGACCGCGATGCCCGACGAGCCGTTGATCAGCAGGTTCGGAATGCGCGACGGCAGAACCGACGGCTGCATCTCGTTGCCGTCGTAGTTCGGCTCGAAGTCGACCGTTTCCTTGTCGATGTCGGCCAGCAGTTCGTGACCGATCTTCGCCATGCGAATTTCGGTGTAACGCATCGCCGCGGCATTGTCGCCGTCGATCGAGCCGAAGTTGCCCTGCCCGTCGATCAGCATGTAGCGCAGCGAGAAGTCCTGCGCCATCCGCACGATCGTGTCGTACACCGCGGTATCGCCGTGAGGGTGGTACTTACCGATCACGTCACCGACGATACGCGCCGATTTCTTGTACGCGCGGTTCCAGTCGTTGTTCAGTTCGTGCATCGCGAACAGTACGCGCCGGTGCACGGGCTTCAGGCCATCGCGGACATCCGGAAGGGCACGTCCGACGATCACGCTCATCGCGTAATCGAGATACGAACGGCGCATTTCCTCCTCTAGGGAGGTGGGCAGGGTCTCTTTGGCGAATTGATCCATGTATCCGTATCGTTTCGGAGCGAAGACGGCGAACGCCTTTCGCGTGGGCGCTGCATGCGCAACGCAACGCGAGATTCTAACATGCGCCCATCAGCCGCCAATTCGCCGGCCACACACTATATGTAAACAGCAAAAATCGTAGCCACGGCGATACGGGCCGGATCGACCGCGATCGTACCCTTCAACACGGATCAGGGTTGCACCGGATCCGCGTCATGCCCGCGAGTAAACCACTTGCCGGCTTTCCCGCAATTTCTCACGACCGCTCTTGACAATCTCTAAAAGTTACGGCAGGCCGGTGTTGCGCATGCACCACAAACGTTGAGGCGATCTTGGGGTGGGGAGGATTTTTTTTCGTAGGAAGGGAACGATATGGCAAAATGCCAACGCACTGAAAGTTAGACGCTGCTCGAAGTCTACACAGAGCGGTGCCGCGTTTTTTGTGCCGCACCAATGTTATACTTCGAGCAATGTATGACTTGTCACCGTCAACAGGCTCGCAGTAAACCTGCGGTAATCTCAATTTCGAGAGGAGAAATATGAATAAACTTTCAAAGCTCGCGTTCATTGCAGCTACCGCAGTTATGGCTGCATCCGCTTCGGCACAGTCGGTGCCGGCGTCGCGTCAAGCCGTCAACGACAACTGGGTGAACGGCACGGGCGAATGGGTGTGGATGAACGGCACGAACGAGCTCTGCTGGCGTGACGCGTTCTGGACGCCGGCCACCGCCAACGCGAAGTGCGATGGCGCACTGGTCGCCCAGGCACCGCAGCCGCCGGTCGCTCCGGTCGCTCCGGCCATCACCAGCCAGAAGATCACGTACCAAGCCGACGCGCTGTTCGACTTCGACAAGGCAACGCTGAAGCCGGCCGGCAAGCAAAAGCTGGACGAACTGGCTTCGAAGATCGAAGGCATGAACACGGAAGTGGTCGTCGCTACGGGCTACACGGACCGCATCGGTTCGGACAAGTACAACGACCGTCTGTCGCTGCGCCGTGCGCAAGCTGTCAAGTCGTACCTGGTCAGCAAGGGCGTTCCGTCGAACAAGATCTACACGGAAGGCAAGGGCAAGCGCAACCCGGTTACGACTGGCTGCAACCAGAAGAACCGCAAGCAGCTGATCGCCTGCCTCGCACCGGACCGCCGCGTGGAAGTCGAAGTGGTCGGTACGCAAGAAGTCCAGAAGACGACCGTTCCGGCAAACTAAGCCACGGTTTTCGACTGCTTCAAAGCCCCGCTCCGGCGGGGCTTTTTCTTTGACGCCCGTTCAGGCGCTCGCTGGCCTCGTCGTCCGCCCGCTTATATACTCGGGGCTGACGTACCGACGCACCGCCCTCCTTCCGTAGCCCGTTTGCCGACATGACCAACGCCGATCCGCACGAACTCCAGAAATTCAGCGACCTCGCCCATCGGTGGTGGGATCCGAATGCCGAATTCAAGCCGCTGCACGACCTGAACCCGGTCCGGCTCGGCTGGATCGACGCACATGCCCACCTGGCCGGCAAGCGCGCACTCGATATCGGCTGCGGCGGCGGCATCCTGTCCGAATCGATGGCCGGACTCGGCGCGCAGGTGAAAGGCATCGACCTGTCGACCGAAGCGCTCGGCGTCGCCGACCTGCACAGCCTCGAAAGCGGCATTACGGTCGACTACGAGGCGATCGCCGCCGAAGCGATCGCCGAACGCGAGCCAGGCAGCTACGACGTGGTCACCTGCATGGAGATGCTCGAGCACGTGCCGTCGCCCGCCGGCGTGGTTTCCGCGTGCGCGACGCTCGTGAAACCGGGCGGCTGGGTGTTCTTCTCGACGCTGAACCGCAACCTGAAGTCGTACCTGTTCGCCGTGATCGGCGCGGAATACATCGCACAAATGCTGCCCAAGGGCACCCACGACTACGCGCGCTTCATCCGCCCGTCGGAACTGGCCGGCTTCGTGCGCGCGACGGATCTGCACATCATCGACATCAAGGGCATCACCTATCACCCGATCGGCAAGCGCTTCGCGCTGTCGAACGACACCGACATCAACTACCTCGTCGCGTGCCGCCGCGGCGCGTGACCTTCCGAACGGCATGACGACTCCTCTTTCGACCGCGCAGGCCGCACTCGACGAGCCGCGCCTGCTGCACTGCGATGCGGTGCTGTTCGACCTCGACGGCACGCTCGCCGACACGGCACCCGATCTCGCGGCGGCCGTCCACAAGATGCAGCGAGTGCGCGATCTGCCGGAAACGCCGCTCGACGTGCTGCGGCCGCTGGCATCGGCCGGTGCGCGCGGCCTGCTCGGCGGCGCATTCGGCATCAACCCGCAAACGCCCGGCTACGAAGCGATGCGCGACGAATTCCTGGCCAATTACGCGACGGACATCTGCGTGCACACGACGCTGTTCCCCGGCATCGGCGACGTACTCGACGAACTCGATGCGCGCGACGTGCGCTGGGGCATCGTCACGAACAAGGTGATGCGCCTCACCACCCCGCTCGTCGAGTTGCTCGGCCTCGCGCAGCGCGCGGCCTGCGTCGTCGGCGGAGACACGACGCCGCACCCGAAACCGCATCCGGCCCCGCTGCTGCATGCGGCCGAGCGCCTGTCGCTCGCGCCGGCGCGCATCGTCTATGTCGGCGACGATCTTCGCGACATCCAGGCCGGCAGCGCGGCAGGCATGGCGACGGTCGCGGCCGCGTACGGCTACTGCGGCGACGGCGCCGCGCCGGCCGACTGGCAAGCACAGCATCTCGTCGGCACGACGCAGCAACTGCGCGAACTGCTGAGCGATGTTGGGATATAATGTTCGATCTTATCCGCGGGGGCGACCTGGTTTCGACAGGGGTTGTGAAGCGGCTAGGGCATGTCGAGGACCCGTCACCTCGTTAATCAATGGGAAAATCGTAACTGCAAACGACGATACGTTCGCACTGGCAGCCTAACGGCCGCCGTCCTCTGCCTAGTTCACTGACGGGCTAGTGTCGCAAGACCGGTAGCAATACCGCCAGAGGTCATTTACGTCAGTTAAGCCCTGTCGGCGTCGCGACGCCAGGGTCGAAAACCTAGCGAATCGCCGTAGTGCAGCGTGTTCGTCCGCGTCGCTGCGGTTAAATCAAATGACTGAACTAAACATGTAGAACTAGTCGTGGAGCGCTTCTGGACGCGGGTTCGATTCCCGCCGCCTCCACCAAATTCCGCGCTTGACGCACGAACCCCGCACGACGCAAGTCTGCGGGGTTTTTTGTTGCCGGTGAAACCATACCCCCCGCTCCTTCCGAAAAAGCGCCCAGCCGCGGACGGGCCGGGCGAAATGCCGCCGATATACCGGCGACAGGAGGTGACGGGTGTTCGGTGCCGTCCGCGCGATCATCGACCGCCGACGGCTTGCCGCCCGGTACCGCAACCGGAGCGCGACGCATCGTCGCACCCGGCACGCGGCCTACCGGGCGATGCGCGACTTAGCTGCCGCGATACAGCGACTTCATTTCTTCCGCGCTGGCCGGGCGCACACCCATGGCGCGCGAACCCGATGCCGATGCACCTTGCGCTTGTGCGCCGTACCCGCTGGCGTCGGCACCCTGTGCCTGGGCGAGGCGCTGCTGCTCGGCAACACGCGCGGTGGCAGCCTGGATGGCTTCCGGATAGTGCGGATCTTCGCCGCGGGCCGTGTTGTAACCCGCTTGCTGCAGTTGAACCAGTTCGGCGCGAACCTGTGCGCGGGTGAGTGCCGAGCCGGACTGCGCGAACGACACGACCGGGGCAACGAGAGCGGCAGCAACGACAACGGCTTGAACGAGCGACTTCATGATGACCTACCTCCACATTTGTCTGTTTTCGCGGTGGACACCTCGTTCACCGCTGACAAACCAAAGTTTATGTAGGTGAGTGCTTAAGAATAAGGCAGGTTTGTGGAAGACATCCTTCCAGAATTCAGGGTTAACCCTATATTCATCCCCTCCCCGTTCGCCCTCTTGCACGGCGCCGCGCCAAAAAGCACGAGCCCCGCGAAGCAGCAAGCTGCGCGGGGCTCGGAGAGAACCGCACGGACCCCGTGCAGCCATCGGCCAGACGCGTGCCGGTGACCCTGCAGCGCGCCTGCGTCCGTCTTTACTGGCTATCCATCGGGCACTTCAGGTTGCAGCCGTTCGGGTCACCCAAGTCACCCTTGCGACGCAGCGACGACTTCTTGCCGGACTGATATTTCTGCGACGGCGCCGACGCAGCGAACGGCATCTGCGGATGCTCGTTCAGGCGAAACTGGTCGCTCAGGATGCCGCCGGGTACGCCCGGCGAATTCTGCGCAAACGCAAACGGCGATACGGCGACCAGAAGCCCCGCGGTCAACGCTGCCGCGGAGAGGGGAACGGAAAGTTTCATGGCGGGATGACGCCTGAACGGCGTGCTTGTTGGAACGTTGATCAAGCGGCAAGCGTAGCGCAAATCCCCCGCTGCTGCAGCGCGGTCCAATCCGGGCCTTGTTACCGCGCATTGCCGTCCGTCGCGGCCGCGCCGTCGCTGCCGGCCAGCCCCGTCGCGATGCCGGTCAGCGTTCCGCAAGCGGCCGGATCGTAGCCGTCGAGATGAGCGACACGCTCGACGAAACGCGCATCGCGCAACAATGCCAGCACGCCGGCGAGCGGCCGCGAGTCGAGCCGCGCCCGCTCGCACGCGAAGTAGTAGTCCTCGTCGACGACCGGGATGAAATCGAGCCCGAAATGATGGGCGGCCGGTTCGACGCCGAAGCCGAGGTCGGCCATCCCGCTCGCGACGAACGCCGCGATCGCCGAGTGCGTGAGCTCGGCCGACGCATAGCCGTCGATGCGCTCGGGATCGATGCCGATCGCGCGCAGCGCGAGATCCAGCAACATCCGGGTGCCCGACCCCGGCTGCCGGTTGACGAAGCGGATGTCGTTGCGGGCGAGATCGGCGAGCCCGCGGACCTGCTTCGGATTGCCGCGCGGCACGAACAACCCTTGCTGACGACGCGTCAGATGAATGAGCACATGACGCGTATCGTCGAGCCACGGCCGGTAGATCTGCGCGCACTGCTCACGGAATGCGCCGCGCGGCAGATGGAAGCCGGCCAGCTCGCATTCGCCGCGCGCAAGCGCCTGCACCGCCTCGACGCTCTCCCGATACTTGATGTCGACGGCTGCCTGCACGTCGACGAGCGCGGAAACGAGTGCCGCCACCGCGTAGCCGTGCGACGCATGAATGCGCACGGCGCCGTCGCGCTGCGCGAGCCGCCGGTTCAGGTCGCTCGCCACTTCGGCCGCCAGCGCGCGCAGGTTGCCGTCGAGACGGCTGCGCGCGAGGCGCTGCGCATCGACGATCGCCTGCCCGAGCTCCGACAGCGTCGATCCCTTGCCGCGCGCGGTTTCGATCAACTCCGCGCCGACGCACGCCTCCAGCGCGCGCAGCATGCCCCACGCGTGCCGATACGACAGCCCTTTCACCTGCGCGGCCTGCGCGATGCTGCCCGTGTCGGCCACCAGCTCCAGCAACGGCGCGACGTCCGACAGACTGGCCGTGCGGCCCTCGGTGTCGCGTACGGTCAGATACGCGTCGCATTCGATTCGAACCAATTATGTACTCCGATTTCCTATTGCGACCGCGAAATCTTCCGCTTATCGTTGGCTAAAATCAATCAGAACGAAGTCCCGGTGCGCACTATATGAATTTCGAGCGCATATGAGACTTTGGAGGAGCATAACCGATGTCCCCGAATTCCCATGCGCCCGACGCGCTCGTCGAGCGCCATGCGCGCGCCGGCCGCTCGCTCGTCGCGATCCTGCACGCGATCCAGGACGACGCGGGTTACGTGCCGGCGGGCTGCGTCGCGCCGCTTGCGAAGGCGCTGAACCTGTCGCGCGCGGAAGTCCACGGCGTGCTCACCTACTACCATCACTTCCGCACCACGCCGCCCGCGCGCGTGACGATCCAGGTGTGCCGCGCCGAAGCGTGCCGCAGCATGGGTTGCGAGGCACTGGCCGCGCACGCGGAAGCACGCACGGGTTGCCGGTTCGACGCGGCACACGGCAACGGCGCCGACGCGCACGCGCCGGATGCAGTCGCGCTCGAATCGGTCTACTGCCTCGGGCTGTGCGCGCAATCGCCGTCGATGACGGTCAACGGCGTGCTGCACGCAAAGGTCACGCCGGAGAAATTCGACGCGTTGCTCGCCGACGCGGCCGCTCACACCCCGGAGGCCGCATGACGACCCGCATCTACGTTCCGCGCGATTCGTCCGCGCTGGCACTCGGCGCCGATGCACTGGCCGGCGCAATCGTCGCGGAAGCCGAACGGCGCGGCATCGAGATCGAGCTGATCCGCAACGGCTCGCGCGGGCTGCTCTGGCTCGAGCCGCTCGTCGAGGTCGGCACGACCGCCGGACGCGTCGGCTATGCGAACCTGTCGGCCGCCGACGTGCCGGCCCTGTTCGACGCGAACTGGATCGACGGCGGCGCGCATCCGAGCGGCGTCGGTCTCGTCGACGGGTTGCCCTATCTCGCCCGCCAGCAGCGCCTGACCTTCGCGCGCATCGGCCTGACCGATCCGCTGTCGATCGACGATTACCTGAAGCACGACGGCCTCGCCGGCCTGAAAAACGCCCTCGCGCTCGACGGCGACGCCGCATGCGAGACGCTGATCGAATCGGGGCTGCGCGGCCGCGGCGGCGCGGCTTTCCCGGCCGGCATCAAGTGGCGCACCGTCCGGCACGCGAGCGCCGCTCAAAAATACATCGTCTGCAACGCGGACGAAGGCGATTCGGGCACGTTTTCCGACCGCCTGATCATGGAAAGCGATCCGTACTGCCTGATCGAAGGGATGATCATCGCGGGCATCGCAACAGGCGCGACGCTCGGCTACATCTACGTGCGCAGCGAATACCCGCACGCGATCGCGGCGCTCGAAACCGCGATCGAGCGCGCCCGCGCAGCCGGCTGGCTCGGCGAACACGTGCTCGGCTCCGCGCATGCGTTCGACCTGCACGTCGCGAAAGGCGCAGGCTCGTACGTGTGCGGCGAGGAAACGGCGCTGCTCGAATCGCTCGAAGGCAAGCGCGGCGTCGTGCGCGCGAAGCCGCCGCTGCCTGCGCTCGCCGGCCTGTTCGGCCAGCCGACCGTGATCAACAACGTGATCACGCTCGCAACGGCGCCGGTGATCTTCGCACGCGGCGCCGCGTTCTATCGCGACTACGGGATGGGCCGCTCGCGCGGCACGCTGCCGTTCCAGCTCGCGGGCAACATCCGTCACGGCGGGCTCGTCGAACTCGCATTCGGCGTCACGCTGCGCGAGCTGCTGTTCGACTACGGCGGCGGCACGGCAAGCGGGCGCCCCGCGCGCGCCGCTCAAGTGGGCGGCCCGCTCGGCACCTACCTGCCCGAACATCAATGGGACGTGCCGCTCGACTACGAGGCCTATACGGCGATCGGTGCAGTCGTCGGTCACGGCGGCATCGTGCTGCACGACGACACGTCGAATCTCGCCGAACTCGCCGAATACGCGATGAAGTTCTGCGCGATCGAATCGTGCGGCAAGTGCACGCCGTGCCGGATCGGATCGACGCGCGGCGTCGAGACGATCGCCCGCATCCGCCAGGGCGACACGTCGGAGCGGCAGGTCACGCTGCTGCGCGACCTGTGCGACACGATGCTGGCCGGTTCGTTGTGCGCGATGGGCGGGATGACGCCGTACCCGGTGCTGTCCGCACTCGACCATTTCCCCGAAGATTTCGGGCTCGCCGCCGGCAAGCAAGCCGCGGCGGGTCCGGTCAAGGCTGCGGCCTGATCCAGAAGGAGCCCTGCATGTCACTCGACACGAACAACGTCCGCCAAGGCGGCTGCGGCTCGGGCCAATGCGCGTGCAAGAGCGCCGCACAGGCACGCGCGCTCGATCCGTTCGACGATACCGACTACGGCACGCCGCAACGCCATGCCGACACCGACGTCACGCTCGAAATCGACGGCCGGCCGGTCACGGTGCCGGCCGGCACGTCGGTGATGCGCGCCGCGATCGAAGCCGGCGTGAACGTCCCGAAACTTTGCGCGACCGACTCGCTCGAACCGTTCGGCTCGTGCCGTCTGTGCCTCGTCGAAATCGAAGGCCGGCGCGGCTACCCGGCGTCGTGCACGACACCGGCCGAAGCCGGCATGAAGGTGCGCACGCAATCCGACCGGCTGCAATCGCTGCGCCGTAACGTGATGGAGCTGTACATCTCCGATCACCCGCTCGACTGTCTCACCTGCCCCGCCAACGGCGATTGCGAACTGCAGGACATGGCCGGCGTCGTCGGGCTGCGCGAAGTGCGCTACGGCTTCGATGGCGCGAATCACCTGCGCGACACCAAGGACGAATCGAATCCGTACTTCACGTACGATCCGTCGAAGTGCATCGTATGCAACCGCTGCGTGCGCGCGTGCGAGGAAACGCAAGGCACGTTCGCGCTGACGATCGCCGCGCGCGGCTTCGAATCGCGCGTCGCCGCCGGCGAAAGCGAATCGTTCATGGCCTCGGAATGCGTATCGTGCGGCGCCTGCGTCGCCGCCTGCCCGACCGCCACGCTGCAGGAGAAGTCCGTTGTCCAGCTCGGCCAGGCCGAGCATTCGGTCATCACCACCTGCGCGTATTGCGGCGTCGGCTGCTCGTTCAAGGCGGAGATGAAGGGCACGCAGGTCGTGCGCATGACACCGCACAAGAACGGCCTCGCGAACGAAGGCCACGCCTGCGTGAAGGGGCGCTTCGCGTGGGGCTATGCGACGCACAAGGACCGCATCACGAAGCCGATGATCCGCGAGAAGATCACCGATCCGTGGCGCGAAGTCAGCTGGGAAGAAGCGCTCGCCTACGCGGCGACGCAGTTCCGCAAGCTGCAGCAGAAGTACGGCCGCGATTCGATCGGCGGCATCACGTCGTCGCGCTGCACGAACGAGGAAACCTACCTCGTACAGAAGCTCGTGCGCGCCGCGTTCGGCAACAACAACGTCGACACCTGCGCCCGCGTGTGCCATTCGCCGACCGGCTACGGCCTGAAGACGACGCTCGGCGAATCGGCCGGCACGCAGACCTTCGCGTCCGTCGGCCACGCCGACGTGATCGTCGTGATGGGTGCGAACCCGACCGACGGCCACCCGGTGTTCGGCTCGCGCCTGAAACGGCGCATCCGCGAAGGCGCGAAGCTGATCGTGATCGATCCGCGCCGCATCGACGTGGTCGACGGTCCGCACGTGAAGGCCACGCATCATCTGCAACTGCGGCCCGGCACCAACGTCGCGATGGTCAATGCCCTCGCGCACGTGATCGTCACCGAAGGGCTCGTCGCCGACGCGTTCGTTGCCGAGCGCTGCGAGACGCGTGCATTCGAGCAATGGCGCGAGTTCGTGTCGCGCGCCGAGAACTCGCCGGAAGCGACCGCGGACGTGACGGGCGTGCCGGCGGCGCTGGTGCGCGAAGCCGCGCGCCTCTATGCGACCGGCGGCAACGCCGCGATCTACTACGGTCTCGGCGTGACCGAACACGCTCAGGGCTCGACGACGGTGATGGGCATCGCGAACCTCGCGATGGCGACCGGCAATATCGGCCGCGAAGGCGTCGGCGTCAATCCGCTGCGCGGCCAGAACAACGTGCAGGGTTCGTGCGACATGGGCTCGTTCCCGCACGAGCTGCCCGGCTACCGGCACATCGGCGACGAAGTCGTCCGCACGCAGTTCGAACAGGCATGGTCGGCCACGCTGCAACCGGAACCGGGGCTGCGCATTCCGAACATGTTCGACGCAGCGCTCGACGGCAGCTTCAAGGGGCTCTACTGCCAGGGCGAAGACATCGTCCAGTCGGACCCGAACACGCAGCATGTCGCCGCCGCGCTGTCGTCGATGGAATGCATCGTCGTGCAGGACATCTTCCTGAACGAAACCGCGAAATACGCTCACGTGCTGCTGCCGGGCTCGACGTTCCTCGAGAAGGACGGCACGTTCACAAACGCGGAGCGCCGCATCTCGCGCGTGCGCAAGGTGATGCCGCCGCTCGCCGGCTACGCGGACTGGGAAGTGACGCTGCTGCTGTCGCAGGCGCTCGGCTACGACATGCACTACACGCATCCGTCGGAAATCATGGACGAGATCGCGCGGCTCACGCCGACCTTCTCGGGCGTGTCGTACGAGAAGCTCGACGCGATGGGCAGCATCCAGTGGCCGTGCAACGAACAGGCGCCGGAAGGCACGCCGACGATGCACATCGACGAATTCGTGCGCGGCAAGGGCCGGTTCGTGATCACGCAGTTCATCCCGACGCCGGAAAAGGTCACGCAGCGCTATCCGCTGATCCTGACGACGGGCCGCATTCTGTCGCAATACAACGTCGGCGCGCAGACCCGTCGCACCGAAAACGTCCAGTGGCACGAAGAGGACCGCCTCGAGATCCATCCGCACGACGCGGAGGATCGCGGGATCCGCACCGGCGACTGGGTCGGCATCGAATCGCGCGCCGGTCATACGGTGCTGCGCGCGCTCGTGGCCGAGCGCATGCAGCCGGGGGTCGTGTACACGACGTTCCACTTCCCCGAATCGGGCGCGAACGTGATCACGACGGACAGTTCCGACTGGGCGACGAATTGCCCGGAATACAAGGTGACGGCCGTGCAGGTGATGCCGGTGGCGCAACCGTCCGACTGGCAGCGTGCGTACGCGCGCTTCAACTCGGAGCAGCTCGACCTGCTCGAGCGCCGCGCCGGCACGCAGGCTGCCGTGACGACGGGCAAGTGAGGACGCGATGGACAACGGACACCTGATCGACATGGCCAACCAGATCGGCGCTTTCTTCGAATCGATGCCCGATCGCGAAGAAGCGCTGACCGGGATCGCCGAACATATCCGGCGCTTCTGGGCGCCGCGGATGCGCCGCGCGTTTCTCGCCGCGCTCGACGATCCGTCGAGCGCCGCCGCACAACGCGCGGCACCGATCGTGCTCGCCGCGATCGCCGCGCACCGCGCTTCGCTCGTGCCGGCCGCCGCGTCTGCCTGAGCGCCCCGCTACGCGGGCAGCGACATGCCCGCGAACCAGCTTTCGCAATGGCGCAGCAGCGCGTTCGCATCGGTTGCGGTGCGGCCGCGCGCCGCGATGTAACCGTCGGGCCGCAGCAGATAGAACGATGGCCTCGAGCGACCGTACGCCTGCGCGAGCCCGTCCGCTCCGTCGCTTGCGGCATCAGCGACGCGCCACGCACGCACGGCGCCCGGCATGATCCGCTCCAGCCCCTGCACGAGCGCCTGCGCATCCGCGGGCATCGGCGGCACATCGGCCGTCTCGCCCGCTTCGCCGTTGACCGGTTCCTCGAGCAGCAGCAGCGTGAAGCTCGCCGGATCGTGCAGGTCGTATAGCCGCGCGGTTCCGGGCGCCTGACCGAGCGGCCCGTCGACGACGTGCACGAGCGCATCGGGCGCGCGCTCGCCGGCCCGCGGCCCGCCATCGAGCACGCGTTCGAGCGTGAGCGCGCTCTTCCGGTATTGCACGCCGAGCTCGCTGACGGTGCGCCGCACCGCATCGCGCAGCGGCCCGAACGACGCCAGCAGCGGCACGACATGATCGCGCAGCAGCTTCATCGCGCCGTGGTCGGCTTCGACGATCTGCGTGACGAGGCCGGTCTGCCGCAACACGTCGCGCTCGATCGGATGACGCTCCGCGTGATACGTGTCGAGCAGCCGTTCCGGCGAGCCCGCGCCGAGCACGCTCGCGAGCTTCCAGCCCAGATTGAACGCTTCCTGAATGCCCGTGTTCATGCCCTGCGCGCCCGCCGGGCTGTGGACGTGCGCGGCGTCGCCCGCGAAAAACACGCGCCCGTGACGCAGCCGATCGACCATCCGGCTGTGCAGGTGGAAATACGACGACCACGCGAGATCGCTCGGCGAGATCGACGCGCCCACGCGCGCACGCACGATCGCCTCGCATTCCGCAAGCGACGGCGTCGACGTCTCGGGCGATGCATCGCTGCCGGGCGGCCGGTCGGCGACAAGCCGGAAGCGGCCACCGCCCATCGGGAACAGCCCCGCGATGCCGTTGGACGTCGTGAACAGGTGAATCTCCTCTTCCGGCCAGTCGGGTATCGCCGCGAAATCGGCGAGCAGGAAAGTCTGTTCGAACGCATGCCCGGCAAAGCCGACGCCGAGCAGATGGCGGACCGTGCTGTGCGCGCCGTCGGCGGCGATCAGGTATGACGGCGCGAACGCTTGTTCGAGACCGTCGGCGCCGCGAATCTTCACGTCGAGCGACGTGCCGCCTGCCTCGCACGCGGTGAGCGTGACGCCACGCTCGACCGTCACGCCGAGCCCTGCGAGGTGCTCGGCGAGCAGCCGCTCGGTGATGCTCTGGTCGAGAAACAGCAGATACGGATAGCGCGTTTGCAGCGGGTCGAAATCGAGCCGCGCGATCACGCGGCCGTCCGCATGCAGCGCGGCCGCATGCGCGCGATGGCCCAGCGCGAGGAACGGTTCGACCGCGCGATGCTGCTCCAGCAATTCGAGCGTGCGCGCCTGGATGCCGATCGCTCGTGAATACGGCGCGGGCGTGACGAGCCGGTCGATGATGCGCACCGGCACGCGAGCCCGAGCGAGACTCATTGCGGCGGCAAGGCCGGTCGGCCCGGCGCCGACGATCAGCACGGGCGGAATGTCGAGCAGTGTGTCAGCCATGAGAACCTCGATGACACGCGATCCTGCAAGTCTACGCCGCTCCGCGTGACGGGGCCATATGCCGACCGGCCGATCTGGGGTGCCCCCACGCAGTGTGGGAAAATACGCGCTTTCCGTCAGTTTTCGCGTCATGGATTCCGCATTCGACCGAGCGTACGCCGCGCACCGCGCGGGCCACCTCGCCGAGGCCGAGCACGGCTACCGTGCCGCGCTCGCCACCAACCCCGCCGACGCCGACGCACTCCATCTGTTCGGCGTGCTGCGGCATCAGCAGGGGCAACATGCCGAGGCGGCCGATCTCGTCGGGCGCGCGGTCGCGCTGCGCCCGGGCGACGCCGCGCTGCAGCTCAACCTCGGCAACGCGCTGAAGGCACTCGGCCGGCTCGACGAAGCGATCGACCGCTTTCGCAACGCGCTGACGCTCGCGCCCGAATTTCCGCTCGCGCACTACAACCTCGGCAACGCGTATGCGGCGCTGCAACGCCACGAGGATGCCGTCGATGCATTCAGCCGCGCGCTTCGGCTCACGCCCGACGATGCGTCGATCCACAACAACCTCGGCAACGCGCTGAACGCGCTCGGCCGTCACGACGACGCGCTCGCCGCATTCCATCGCGCACTCGCGCTGCGGCCGGGACACGCCGGCGCGCACAACAATCTCGCGATGGCGCTGAACGCGATGGGCCGGGCCGACGACGCGATCGCGCACTTCCAGGCCGCGATCGCCGCGCAACCGCGTTTCGTCGCCGCGCATTTCAATCTCGGCAACACGTTCGAGGCGATCGGCCGTCACGTCGAAGCCGCCGCCGCGTTCGAAGCCGCGCTTGCCCTGCACCCGCCGTTTTCACTCGCACTCTTCGGGCTCGCGAACGCGCTGAGCGCGCAGGCGCGCCAGCGCGATGCGCTGCCCTACTACGAACGCGCGGTCGGGCTCGATCCGTCGTTCGGTCTCGCGTGGCTGAACCTCGGCAACGCGCATCACGCGCTCGGTGCGCACGAAATGGCGCTGCGCGCATTCGACCAGGCGCTGCGCGTCGCGCCCGACCTGAAGCTCGCGCAACTGCACCGCGCCGTCACGCTGCTGACGCTGGGCGACTTCACCCGCGGCCTGCCCGCTTACGAAACACGTCACGACACGCCGGGCGCACCGACGCTCGGCGCGCTGCCGCGCTGGCAAGGCGAGCCGATCGCGTCGCACACGCTGCTGATCCGCGCGGAACAGGGGTTCGGCGACACGCTGCAGTTCGTCCGCTTCGTGCCGCTGGCGCGCGCGCGCTGCGCCCGCGTGGTGCTCGAGGTGCAGCCGGAACTCGTCGCGCTGCTCGCACCGGCCGCCGCGCACTGGCGCGTGACGCTCGTTGCACAGGGCGCCGCGAAGCTGCCGGCCGCAGACGTCGCATGCACACTGATGAGCCTGCCGTTCCTGCTCGGGCTGCAGCCGGCCGAGATCGTCGCGGACACGCGCTACCTCGGCGCGCCGGACAGCGCGCGCCGGCGCTTTCGCGGCTCGCTCGGCGGGCAGTCGAAGCGCAAGTTCGGCCTCGCGTGGTCGGGGCGCCGGCAGGCGCAGGAAAACCGCTCGATGCCGTTCGACGCACTCGCGCCGCTGCTCGCGCTGCCCGACATCGACTGGGTCGTGCTGCAGCCGGCGCTCGACGACGACGAACGGGCACGCGTCGATGCGCACCCGCGCGTGCATCGTCTCGACGGCCGCCTGAACGATTTCGCCGACACGGCCGCGTTGATCGAACGGCTCGACGGCGTCGTCACGATCGATACGGCCGTCGCGCACCTCGCCGGCGCGCTCGGCAAGCCGCTGTGGATCATGCTGCCGTTCGCTGCCGACTGGCGGTGGTTCACCCGCCGCGACTGCCCGTGGTATCCGCAAGCCACGCTCGCTCGTCAGCCAGCACCGGGGCAATGGTTCGACGTGGCGACGGCTGTTGCCGACGCGCTACGCGACGGCTGAATACCTGAACGCCCGATCGCATACGAAAAAAGGGAGCGCGCTGCGCTCCCTTTTTCATTCAACACGATTCCGAGGCGTCGCCTGCGGTGTCAGGCCGCCTTGTACTGGTTGCGCGACTCGGGCGTGCGATACAGCACGAGCGTCGCGATCAGCCCGCAAATCGCGGCGACGCTCAGCCACAGCCCCGGCGCGGCCTTGTTGCCGGTCTGGTGAATCAGCAGCGTCGAGATCGCCGGCGTGAAACCGCCGATCGTCGTCGCAAGGCTGTATGCGAGCGAGAAGCCGGCGGTACGCACGTCGGCCGGCATCACTTCGGTCAGCGCGACGACCATCGCGCCGTTGTACGAGCCGTACAGGAACGACAGCCACAGCTCGACCGCGAGCAGCCGCAGGAACGACGGATCCGCGACGAGCCACTGCACCGCCGGATAAGCCGACAGCAGCGTGAGCACCGTGAACGTGATCAGCACCGGGCGGCGGCCGATACGGTCCGACAGCCCGCCGGACAGCGGCAGCCAGACGAGATTGGACAGGCCGACGCAGACGGTCACGACGAGCGCGTCGAGCGACGACAGGTGCAGCACTTCCTTGCCGAACGTCGGCGTGTACGCGGTGATCATGTAGAACGACACCGTCGTCATGATGACCATCCCCATGCCGGCGATCACGACGCCCCAGTTCTCCAGCATCGAGCGCATGATCTCGCCCATCGTCGGACGATGGCGCTTCGCGAGGAACTCGTCGGTCTCTTTCAGCGAACGCCGGATCAGGAACAGGAACGGCACGATCAGGCAGCCGATCAGGAACGGAATGCGCCAGCCCCACGCGCTCATGTCCTCGGCCGGCAATGCGCGGTTCAGCAGCACGCCGACGAACGCGGCGAATACGACGGCGACCTGCTGGCTGCCCGATTGCCACGACGTATAGAACCCCTTGTGGCCCTTCGTCGCGATCTCGGACAGGTAGACCGACACGCCGCCGAGCTCGACACCCGCCGAAAAGCCCTGCAACAGCCGGCCGAGCAGCACGAGCGCCGGCGCGAGCACGCCGATCGTCGCATAGCCGGGCACCGCGGCGACCGTGAGCGTGCCGAGCGCCATCAGCCCGAGCGTCAGGATCAGCCCCTTGCGGCGGCCGTGATGATCGATGTACGCACCGAGCACGATCGCGCCGACCGGCCGCATCAGGAAGCCCGCGCCGAACACCGACAGCGACAGCATCAGCGACGCGAACGCATTGCCGCTCGGAAAGTACGTTTTCGCGATGGCCGACGCGTAATACCCGTAGACCATGAAGTCGTACATTTCCAGGAAATTGCCGCTGACGACCCGGAAAACGGTACGGACTTTCGATTCCTGCTCGACGGCGTGTGAGGCAGTGGACATGTTTTTCTCTCAGCTCGGCTGGCGCAAGCTTTGCGCCGTGTGGATCCGACGATGCGTGTCACGCCGATCGGGGGCACGGACATCGCTGTCAGCCGGCAGCACGTCGCGTATCGATGCGTGCCGGCATCGTCCGCAAATGATGCCACGCGAAGCCGACAATTGCCTTGTACCCGGCCTGCAGTTACCGTGGTTTCCCGCGGCTCGTACGCGTCGCCCCGACAAGTACGCCGAATCGGATCGGTCGATCGCGGGCGCCGGATCTTCCGTATCGACAACCGGCACGCCCGCCGCCGGTTTCGGCCGGACATCGCGGCGCTCCTGCCGCTGCCCGAGCGCTGACGACCGCCCAATAAAAAACCCGGCGAAGCACGCATCACCGGGTTTCGTCCATCCGCCGATCCATCGGACCGGCGTATCGTCACTTCGTCACTTGCGCGCAGGCAATCCCGTTTCGGCCTGCCGCTCGAGTTGCCGCACCTGCTCCTGCAGATCGCGCAACTGGATCTGCGCCGCCCGCTTCTCGACCTGCAGCGCCTGGGTCTGTTCCTGCGCCGACTTCTGCCGCTGCGCGACCTGGGCCTGCTGGCTGCGCGCGACGCTCAGATCGGCCTGCAGTTGCTGCGCGCGGGTCGCCTGCAGCGCAATCACGCGTTCGAGAAACGCTTTCTGCGCCTGCAATTCGGTGCGCCGGATCTCGACCTCCGCGAGCTGGACCGTCTGCTGGACGAAGTTCGCATACACCATCTCCGCGCGATTCTTTTCCTGCGACTTGATCACGCGCCACAGATGCTTGTCCTGGAACAGCGCGACGTAATACGTCATCTCGTCCGGATCGAACATCAGGCTCGCGCCATAGCTGCCGTTGTACGTGGTGCGCATCTCGACGAGGCGCCCGCCGTGCAGCATCTGCGCGAGTTCGGCGACGTTGCCTTGCGTACCGGCGTCGGCCGCGGACGACGCCGAAGCCGGTGCCGCATCGCCGCTCAGGCTCGTGACCGCGGGGCGCGTGCCCGCTGCGGGCGCGGTCGCGTCGGCGGACCACGCGGCGCTCGCGTACGCGCAGGCAGCCATCGCAACGATCCAGGTTGCGCATCGTGAGGAAGGGAAATTTCGGAAGGCCAACGCCAGACTCCGGCGAACGAATCGGAACTCGCGATTATCGTTCAAAACCGGACGGTCGCATCCCGAACATGGCGGGATGCGGCCGGCCTTCCAGCAATATTGCGCCCGCGCTTGCTACAGACGGGTTTCGCGCGCCGCGCGCAGGAATGCATCGAGCAGCGGCGTGCAGTCGAGCAGTTCGGCGCCGCCCGCGCGATGGAACTCCGGGTGCCATTGCACGCCGACCACGAACGGCGCGCGCCGGTAGCGAATGCCCTCGATGATCCCGTCGCCGGCCGACACGGCCTCGATGTTCAGATCGCGGCCGAGATCGCGAATCGCCTGATGGTGGATCGAGTTGACGATCGCTTCGCTGCGCCCGGGGAACATGCTCGCGAGCGTCGACGTGTCGGGAAAGCGGATCGCGTGGCGATGCTGGTCGTAATGCTCGCTCACGTGCGGATTCGCGGTCGGCACGTCGGTCGCGATGTCCTGGTACAGCGAGCCGCCGAACGCGACGTTGATCAGCTGGCAGCCGCGGCACACGCCGAGCACCGGCTTGCCGGACTCGACGAATTCGTGAAACAGCTCCAGCTCGTACATGTCGCGTACACGGTCGCCCGGCCATTCGGGGTGCGCATCCGACGCCGCGTAGGTTTGCGGCGACACGTCGGCGCCGCCTTGCAGCAGCAGGCCGTCGAGATGTTTCGCGTAGTCGCGCAGGCGGATGTTGCTCGGATGCAGCATGCCCTGATGCCCGACCGTCGGAATCATGAACACGAGCACGTCGCGCGACATCACCCAGTGCGCGATCGATTCCTCGAGATATTGCAGCGTCTTGCCGCGCAGCCCCTTCGCGCCCGGCTCCGGATGGAAGATCCGCGCCGACACGCCGATGCGCAGCGTACGCTGCGTGATGCGCTGCCCGGCACGGTCGAACAGCCGGCGCGCACGCGCCGCGACGATCCGGCCGAATACCGACCACGGCGTATCGCTGTGCTTCAGGTAGGCCGGCGGTGCATTCTGCGCACTCGCAGGCGGCGGCCGCGGCGTGTCGAAATCGGGCGGCGCGCCGAAGCCGGGCGGCGGCGCGCCGGGTTTCGGCGGCGCCGCATTGCCTTCAGCGGCGGCGCCCGTCGCACCGGGCGCGCCCGGCTCCGACGCCGCCGTGACCGGCGATGCGCCGTCCTCGGCGACGTTCTGCGCGGCAGCAACCTGCGCGGCGGGCACGTCGGGCGTTTTCGCCGGATCGGAACGTGGGGAATCGGAAGAAGCGGAAGAGGTGCCGGGCAGACCGGCCGGGGGAGGCGTGTTTTCGCTCATGACGATGGTCTGGTACGTCGCTCGCGCGTATTGGATTGACGAGGATTCATTATGCTTCAGTGCACGATCGCGCGGCAAACCTGCAACATCCTGTCGATATTGTTGCAAGTCGTCGCATGCGGCGGCACAACCGTCCCGGCCCTTATTGGGCGGCGGCCTGATCCTTCCCGGGCACGCACTGGACACCAGTGATATATCACAATAATATTCATGAATCGTCCACGCTCCCGATTCCCGCGCCATGATCGCGCCCCGCCCGGCCGCCGCGCCGCCGTCCGCATGAACGCCCTGACCGACGCGCTCCGCGACCGCCCTGCCGCCTCGGCGGTCAGCCTCGCCGATCGCGCCTACGCGCTGATTCAGCGCGACATCATCACGATGCGGCTGAAGCCGGGCGCCGCGCTCAACGAAGCCGACCTCGTCGCGCGCACCGGCATCGGACGCACGCCCGTGCACCAGGCCGTCCACCGGCTGGTGCTCGAAGGGCTGCTGTCCGTGATGCCGCGCAAGGGACTGATGGTCCAGCCGCTGTCGCTCGACGACATCGTGTCGGTGATCGACGTGCGGCGCATCAACGAAGCGCACTGCGTCGAACTCGCGGCGCGCCACGCGACGCCCGACGATCTCGCCCGCATGGCCGCGCTGCTCGACGACGGGCAGGCATGCGTCGACACGCACGACGTCGAAGGCATGATGGAGCTCGACCGCGCGTTTCATCAGGCGATCGCCACGGCGGCCCGCAACACGGTCCTCGCGGAAGTCCTGCGCGCGCTGCACGAACGCTCGCTGCGCTTCTGGTTCGTCACGCTGTCCGAGCCGCACCATTTATCCGATGTCCAGCGCGAACACCGGGAACTGTTCGAGCGGCTGTCCGCGCGCGACGCCGCCGGCGCGCGCGCGGCCGTCGAACGCCATATCGATTCCTTTCGCGCCGCCCTTGTCCAACATCTTCGCCCCTGAGCCGCTCATGACCACTTTCACGCCCTTCCCCCCGCTCGCCCAGCTCGCCGCCGACCTCGCCGCCGGCCGGACCACGAGCCGCGCGCTCGTCGACGTTGCCCTCGACCGGATCGCCGACCCGTCCGGCCAGGGCGCCGCCGTCTTCACCGAAGTCGACGCCGACAACGCACGCGCGGCCGCCGATGCGCACGATCGCCTGCGCGCCGCCGGCACCGTGCTGTCGCCGCTCGCGGGCATCCCCGTGTCGGTCAAGGACCTGTTCGACGTCGCGGGCCAGGTGACCCGGGCCGGTTCGCGCGTGCTCGACGGTGCGCCGCCCGCGAAGGCCGATGCGGTCGCCGTCGCGCGGCTCAAGCGCGCGGGCGCGGTGCTGGTCGGCCGCACCAACATGAGCGAATTCGCGTTCTCGGGGCTCGGGCTGAATCCGCACTTCGGCACCCCGCGCTCGCCGTACCATCGCGACGTGCCGGGCGATGCGCGCATTTCGGGCGGCTCGTCGTCCGGCGCGGCCGCGTCCGTCGCGGACGGGATGGCCGCCGTCGCGCTCGGCACCGACACGGGCGGCTCGATCCGCATTCCGGCCGCGCTGTGCGGGCTCACCGGCTTCAAGCCGACCGCGAGCCGGATTCCGACGCAAGGCGGCGTGCCGCTGTCGACCACGCTCGACTCGTTCGGCCCGATCGGCCTGACCGTTGCATGCTGCGCGCTCGTCGACCGGATGCTCGCCGGCCTCGAACCGCACGTGCCGGCCGCGCGGCCGCTGGAAGGCGTCCGCCTCGGCGTGCTGACGAACTATGTGACGGACGGCGTCGATGCCGACGTCGCCGCCGCGCTCGACGCGTCGCTCAAGCACCTCGAAGCCGCCGGCGCGATCGTCACGGAAGTCCGTTTTTCGGCGCTCGACCGCTTGCCGGAAATCAACCGCTTCGGCTTCTCGCCGATCGAGGCATACGCGTGGCATCGCCCGCTGCTCGCGCAGCATCGCGACCAATACGACCCGCGCGTGCTGTCGCGCATCCTGAAGGGCGAACCCGCGAGCGCGGCCGACTATCTCGACCTGCTCGCCGCGCGCGCGGCCATGCTCGACGAAGCGGCGCACACGGTCTGGGCGCGTTTCGACGCGCTCGTCGCGCCGACGGTGCCGGTCGTGCCGCCGCGCATCGCCGAACTCGAAGCCGACGACGCCGAATTCACGCGCACCAACGCGCTGATCCTGCGCAACCCGAGCGCATTCAACTTCCTCGACGCGTGCGCGCTGTCGCTGCCGTGCCATCCGCGCGATACGGCGCCGGTCGGCCTGATGCTCGCCGCCGCGCCGCATCGCGACGACGCGCTGCTCGCGATCGGCCAGTCGGTCGAAGCCGTGCTGAACACGATCCGGTAACCTCGCAAGCGAAATGACGGCGGCCCGGGCGGCGCATGCAACACGTGCGGCGGGTTGCCGCATGTACGCCGTCGGTTTCGTGCCGGATCGTTCGCGCTAAAATCGCGCGATTGATCATCGGACCGACCAACGACAGGAATCCCGCCGACATGAACGACTACACGCTCGCCCTCCGCCGTGAACGCCGCTTGCTAATGCTGCTCGGATGGGTGTGCATCGCCCTGCTGGCCGGTGCGCTGTACCTGCAATACGTGAAGAACGAAGACCCGTGCCCGCTGTGCATCATCCAGCGCTACTTCTTCGCGGCGATCGGGATCTTCGCGTTCCTCGCCGCCGGGATGCGCAACTGGCGCGGCATCTGGGTGCTCGAGCTGCTGATCGCGATCGCCGCGGCCGCCGGCGTCGGCACGGCCGCACGGCATCTGTCGATCCAGATGAATCCCGGCTTCAGCTGCGGCTTCGACACGCTGCAGCCGATCGTCGACAGCCTGCCGCCCGCACATTGGTTCCCCGGCATGTTCAAGGTCGCCGGCCTGTGCGAGACGGTCTACCCGCCGATTTTCGGCATCCTGCTGCCCGGCTGGGCGCTGATCGGCTTCGCGGTGATCCTGATCGCCGTCGTGTCGAGCCTCTGGCGCCATCGCCGCAAGCTCGCAGGCTAAGCGCCCGCAACGCGCGGCCCGTCCTGCCGGTCGGCGCCGCGCAGCCGGCTTCCGCTCGCCCGGCCGTGCCGGCAGCCTCCCGAGCGGTGCGCATTCCGCGCGCCGCGCGTAAACACCTACCCTCGCCGCCGCCCGGATGTCCGGGCGAACGCGCATCGAACGACATCGCGCTCGCGCCCCGCCACACGTACGTTTGCGCCCGATGCACGCGCATCGGCGCCCCGATCCCGCGCGGCGGGCCTATGATCGACATGATCGCCGTCTGATAGCCCGGATCACCGTCCGGCGATGTTCCCGTCACTTTGCGGTGCTATCTTCGTGGCTGGATGGCGATCTACGTGCGCGAGGCCAGGCGGTCTCACCACCTGCGTAACGCGCGCCCGATCCGCAATGTCGACTGGATTCATCATGACAACGCAAACCATCCGCATCCGTCACCCTCATGGCGTCCGCACGTCCCGCGGCGTCGTTCGCGCGCGCCCTCGGCGCATTGCCGCCGCCCCGCATCAGCCGTGCGGCCGGCCCGCCCCGCTCCCGTCCGTCCTCGTTGCCGCCACGTCCGCCAGCCCGCGCCGCGTGTCGTGCCGCGTCGTCCCGAACGGAGCGTGCTGATGGAAGCGTGGCTCGGCGATCTGCAGCAACTGCTCGCGCACGGGGAAGCGGCCGTGCTCGTGACGGTCGCGCACACCGACGGCTCCGCGCCGCGCGAGGCCGGCACCAAGATGCTCGTCACGCGCGACACGGCCCGCCATACGATCGGCGGCGGTCATCTGGAATGGAAAGCGATCGAGATCGCGCGGCATCTGCTGAAGGACGGCGCACACGTCCCCCACGCACGCCGGCTCGAACGGCTCGCGCTCGGCCCGAGCCTCGGCCAGTGCTGCGGCGGCGCGGTCGTGCTCGCGTTCGAGCGGCTCGACGTCGGCGATCTCGGCTGGATCATGTCGCTCGCGAAGCGTGTCGCGGCGGGCGCCGCGACCGTGCGTAGCGTATCATTCGGCCCCTCGCCGGGCGCGCCGCTGCTGAGCGAACCCGAATCGCAGGCGGCGCGTGCCGACTGCCTGCTGTGGGAAACCGGCGGTGTGTCGCTGATGACCGAAACGATCGCGCCGTATGCATTCCCCGTCGTGCTGTTCGGCGCCGGGCACATCGGCACCGCGCTCGTGAAGGTGCTGGCGACGCTGCCGTGCCACGTGCGCTGGATCGACGGGCCCGATGCGGTGTTCCCGCCGGCCGACGCACTCGCCGGCATCGGCAATCTCGCGATCGACGCGCTCGCCGCCCCGGCCGATGCCGTCGACGCGGCGCCGCCGCACGCGTACTTCGTCGTGATGACGCACGACCACGCACTCGATTTCGTGCTGGCCGAGCGCATCCTGCGACGCGGCGACTATGCGTACTTCGGGATGACCGGCTCGCACACCAAGCGCGTGCAGTTCGATCACCGTCTCGCCGCGATCGGCATCGATCCCGCCCAGGTCGCGCGGATGCGCTGCCCGATCGGCGTCGAAGGCATCATCGACAAGGCGCCCGAAGTGATCGCGATCTCGGTGGCCGCGCAATTGCTGCAGGCCGTCGAGGCGAATGCGCCCGCGCAGGCTTCCCCTACATTCTGACCGACCAAGAACCACGCCATGACCCCGACATTCCAGGACAAGATTGCCCGCGCACCGAAGGCGGAGCTGCACATCCATATCGAAGGCTCGCTCGAGCCCGAACTGATTTTCGCGCTCGCGCAGCGCAACGGCGTGAAGCTCGCATACGACTCGATCGACGCGCTGCGCGCCGCGTACGCGTTCACCGACCTGCAGTCGTTCCTCGACATCTACTACGCCGGCGCGAGCGTGCTGCTGACCGAGCAGGATTTCTACGACATGACGGCCGCGTACTGCGAGCGCGCGCTCGCCGACAACGTCGTCCACACCGAATTGTTCTTCGATCCGCAGACGCACACCGAACGCGGCGTGCCGATCGACACGGTCGTCGCGGGCATCGACCGCGCGCTTGCCGATGCCGAGCAGCGCGGGCTGTCGAGCAAGCTGATCCTGTGTTTCCTGCGCCACCTGTCCGAAGACGACGCGCTCGCGACGTTCGAATCCGCGTTGCCGCTGTTCGAGCGCTATCGCCATCGCCTGATCGGCGTCGGCCTCGACTCGTCCGAACTCGGCCATCCGCCGACGAAGTTCGCGCGCGTGTTCGAGAAGGCGCGCACGCTCGGATTGAAGCTCGTCGCGCACGCGGGCGAGGAAGGCCCTCCCGCCTACATCTACGAAGCGCTCGACGTGCTGAAGGTCGACCGGATCGACCACGGCGTGCGCAGCATCGAGGACGCGGCACTCGTCGAACGCCTCGCGCGCACCCGCACGGCGCTCACCGTGTGTCCGCTGTCGAACCTGAAGCTGTGCGTGTTCGACGACATGGCGAAGCACACGCTGAAGGCGCTGCTCGATCGCGGCGTCGCGGTGACGATCAACTCCGACGATCCGGCCTATTTCGGCGGCTACGTCAACGACAACTACTTCGCCACCGTCGACGGGCTGCAACTGACGGACGCCGAAGTGCACGCGGTGATCCGCAACGGTTTCGAGGCGTCGTTCGTCGACGCCGCGCAGCGCGATGCGCTGATCGCGCGTCTCGATACGTACTGGCAGGCCGCATAACGCGCCGGCATCGAGGTTCACCAGACAGATGAAACACCGCAACGACATCCGCTTCGCGACGACCGGCCCGGCACTGCGCCGCGCCCCCCGTGCACCGTGCGTGCATGCGGGCATGGCATCCGTCGCAAGCATGACGACGAGGCTGTCCGCCGTCGCTCGCGGACGCCTGTCGTTGCGGCTCGTCGTGCCGTTCGTCGCCGTGCCGGTCGCGATGGCCACTGCAATCGCGGCGCTGCCGGCCGGCAATCATGTGCCGGCTGCCCTGGCCGCGGCGCTCGTGTGTGCCATCGCAGCCCGCAGCGCGCCAGGCTTCGCACCCGTGCCGCCCGCGCATCGCCGCCGAGTGCAGGCGCCGGGCGCGCCGTCCCCCCTGTCGCGCGCCCGGCGCCGACCGTTTTCTTCTGTTCGCCTTACCTTGATGCAGGACCATTCGTCATGACGCAAACCGCTTTCCGTTCCCAGCTGCTGACCTTCAACGGCGACCCGGCGCAGTCGAGCCAGGCCGCGAACTACGAGACCGACGGCCTCCTGATCGTCGACGACGGCAAGGTCGTCGCGGCCGGCCCCTATGCGAAGCTCGCCGCGACGCTCGCGCGCGACGCGGTCGTCCACGACCTGCGCGACAAGCTGATCGTGCCCGGCTTCATCGACACGCACATCCACTATCCGCAGACGGACATGATCGCGTCGCCGGCACCCGGCCTGCTGCCGTGGCTCGACAAGTACACGTTCCCGACCGAGCGCCAGTTCGGCGATCCCGAGCATGCACGCGAAGTCGCCGATTTCTTCGTCGACGAACTGCTCGCGTGCGGCACGACGAGCGCGCTCGTCTACTGCACCGTGCACAAGCAGTCGGCCGACGCGCTGTTCGCGGCGAGCGACGCGCGCGACCTGCGGATGATCGCGGGCAAGGTGCTGATGGACCGCAACTGCCCCGAATTCCTGCGCGACACCGCGCAGTCGGGCTATGACGACAGCGCCGAGCTGATCGACCGCTGGCACGGCCACGGCCGCCAGATGTACGCGCTCACGCCGCGCTTCGCGCCGACTTCCACCGAAGCGCAGCTCGAGGCATGCAGCGAACTCGCGCGCCGCCACCCGGACGTGTTCGTGCAGAGTCACGTCGCGGAAAACGTCGATGAAGTGAAATGGGTCGCCGAGCTGTTCCCCGGCCACCGCAGCTATCTCGACATCTACGATCGCTACGGGCTGCTGCGTCCGCGCGCGGTGTACGGCCACTGCATTCACCTCGACGACGAAGACCGCCGCCGGATGGCCGAAACGCGTACCGTCGTCGCACACTGCCCGACGTCGAACTTCTTCCTCGGCAGCGGCCTGTTCGACTTCGACAAGGCCGGCGAATACGACGTGCCGGTCACGCTCGCGACCGACGTCGGCGGCGGCACGTCGTTCTCGATGCTGCAGACGATGAACGAGGCGCACAAGGTCGCGCGGCTGTCGGGCCACCACCTGAGCGCGACGCGCATGTTCTGGCTCGCGACGGCCGGCGCCGCGCAGGCGCTCGACCTCGCCGATACCGTCGGCACGCTCGCGCCGCGCACGGAAGCCGACTTCGTCGTGCTCGACCCGCAGGCGACGCCGCTGCTCGCGCGCCGCACCAAGCGCGCGGATTCGCTCGAGGAACTGCTGTTCGCGTTCGCACTGCTGGGCGACGACCGCGCCGTGTACCGCACGTACGCGGCCGGCCGGCTCGTGCACGAGCGCGGCGCGGCACGCGGCGCCTCCGCGTAACGTCCGTTTGCCCCGCCCGGCTCCGGCGTACGCTGTCGCGCATGCCGGAGCCGCCGGATTCGCACGATGCGCCGCACACGGCGCGCGCCGTGCTAGAATTCGCCGCTCATTGGGGAGTAGCCGCTCCGCTCGATGTCCCGCGCCCCCGGCGCGCATCGTGACGGAGGCGTCCGTCAACAGACTTGGCCGTTCGGCCATGGCGGACGCAGCCACCGAGGCCTGGCGAGACCGATGGTTCACTGCGCGCCGCTTCAGGGCCCGGCGCGCGGCGGATCGTCGCTCGCACGCACAACACCGGCCCGCGGAACCCCATACGTGTCCCAAGCCTTCCTGATCTCCACCGGCGCCGTCGCCCTCGCTGAAATCGGCGACAAGACCCAACTGCTGTCCCTCGTGCTGGCCGCGCGCTATCGCAAGCCCATGCCGATCATTCTCGGCGTGCTCGTCGCGACGCTCGTCAACCACGGTTTCGCCGGTGCGCTCGGCGAATGGCTCGGCGTGCTCGTCACGCCGTCGATCATGCGCTGGGCGCTCGCGTTCTCGTTCATCGCGATGGGGTTGTGGATCCTCGTGCCCGACAAGCTCGATGCCGACGAAGCCAATGCGACGCGCTCGCGGCTCGGCGTGTTCGGCGCGACGCTCGTGGCGTTCTTCCTCGCGGAAATGGGCGACAAGACGCAGATCGCGACCGTCGCGCTGGCCGCGCGCTTCCAGGATTACATCGGCGTCGTGGCCGGCACGACTTTCGGGATGATGCTCGCGAACGTGCCCGCGATCCTGCTGGGCGACCGTTTCGCGCACCGTCTGCCGACGAAGCTCGTGCACGGCATCGCGGCCGTGCTGTTCGTCGTGCTCGGCGCACTGGCGTTGTTCGGCGTCGGGATCTGACGCACGCGGGCGCGGCGCGGCCGGGCGGCCGCGCCGATATCGATGTCGCGCGTTACTTCGCGACCGCCGCGCCCGATGCCGGCACGGCCGGCACCGCACGCTCGTTCGCGGCCGGCGGCGCCGCCGGCCCGCCGTGCTTGTCGACCGGCAGCCGCACCGTGCGGATCGCGCCATTCGCCAGCGGGAAATCGGCAAGCGCACTGCGCACGAGGAACGGCATCGCATACATCAGCGCGCCGTTGTCGCCGGTGGTGCGCGCAGTCACGTTATAGACCTCCTTGCCGGTCGCGCGCTCGGTGATCCGGATGCCGAGCGTGTAGTCGAAGACCTGGTACGTCTGCGCGACGTAACCGGCCGGCATCGGCCCCCAGGGCCCCCACGGGCCCCACGGCCCGCCTCGCCAGTACGGCCCCGGCCCCATGAACCACGGATCGTAGTAAACCGGCTGCGGCACCGTCACGAGATCGCTGCCGACCCCATACGCGAGCCCGACCAGATAGCGCGCCTGCGCCGTCGGCACCTGCCGGAACGCATACGCGGACAACTCGTTCGCGACGATCGGCTCGTAGGTCGACTGCTCGATGCTGTGCTTCTGCGCATCGGTGCGCGTGAAGGCATAAGTGCGTGTCGCGTCGCTGCCGCTCCAGTCGGAGAAGGCCGTGACCTGCGTTGTCACGTAGCTCGTGCAGCCCGTCAGCAGCGCCACGCACAGCACCGCCGCCCAGCCCGCACCGCGTTGAATCCATTCGCGTTTCATGTCGATCCTCGTCGATCCGTCACCCGTTCGTCGCACCGCGCGAAGCGCACGGGATGCCGATAATACGCGGACAGCCGGAACCGGTAAAAAGTTCGCCCGGCACGCGGCCGCAAGCCTTTGTACAATGGGTCGATTCGCCCGGCCCGCGTGGCGGGCCCGATCCCCACTCCACCGATCTCGACGACCATGTCCGACAACGCCTCCTCCACCGTGATCCGCCGCGCCGATTACACGCCGCCGGCGTTCCTCATCGATTCCGTCGCACTCGAATTCGATCTCGCACCGGCCCGTACGATCGTCAGGAATACGATGCGCGTGCGCCGCAATCCGGACGCGGCGCCCGCCCCGCATCTGGAACTGATGGGCGAAGCGCTCGAATTCGTCGGCGCGCATCTCGACGGCGCGCCGTACGGCGCGGTGCGTGCGCACGAACACGGGCTGACGGTCGAAAACGTGCCCGACGCGTTCGAACTGACGCTCGACAGCGCCTGCGCGCCGGACCAGAACACGACGCTGTCCGGGCTCTACGTGTCGAGCGGCAACTTCTTCACGCAGTGCGAGGCCGAGGGCTTTCGCCGCATCACCTATTTCCTCGATCGCCCCGACGTGATGGTGTCGTACACCGTCACGCTGCGCGCCGACAAGACAGCGTATCCGGTGCTGCTGTCGAACGGCAACCTCGTCGATTCGGGCGAGCTGCCCGACGGCCGCCACTTCGCAAAGTGGGAAGACCCGTTCCGGAAGCCGAGCTACCTGTTCGCACTCGTCGCGGGCAAGCTCGTCGCGATCGAGGAGAAGATCACGACCGGCTCCGGCAAGGAAAAGCTGCTGCAAGTCTGGGTCGAACCGGCCGATCTCGACAAGACCCGTCACGCGATGGATTCGCTGATCCACTCGATCCGCTGGGACGAAAAACGCTTCGGCCTCGAGCTCGATCTCGACCGCTTCATGATCGTCGCGGTCGGCGACTTCAACATGGGCGCGATGGAGAACAAGGGGCTCAACATCTTCAACACGAAGTACGTGCTGGCGAACCCCGAGACCGCGACCGACACCGACTTCGCGAACATCGAATCGGTGGTCGGCCACGAGTACTTCCACAACTGGACCGGAAATCGCGTGACCTGCCGCGACTGGTTCCAGCTGAGCCTGAAGGAAGGCCTGACGGTATTCCGCGACCAGGAATTCTCGGCCGACATGGCCGCGGGCGACGCCGTCGAATCGGCGGCCCGCGCGGTCAAGCGCATCGAGGACGTGCGCGTGCTGCGCCAGTTGCAGTTCGCCGAGGACGCGGGCCCGATGGCGCACCCGGTGCGCCCGGAAAGCTACGTCGAGATCAACAACTTCTACACGATGACCGTCTACGAGAAAGGCTCGGAAGTCGTGCGGATGTACCAGACGCTGTTCGGCCGCGACGGGTTCCGCAAGGGGATGGACCTGTACTTCAAGCGTCACGACGGCCATGCGGTGACCTGCGACGACTTCCGCCACGCGATGGCCGACGCGAACGGGCGCGACCTCGCGCAGTTCGAGCGCTGGTACAGCCAGGCCGGCACGCCGCGCGTGTCGGTGCGCACCGCGTACGACGCAGCCGCGCGCCGCTACACAGTCACGCTCGCGCAAGGCTACGGCGATGCGGCGGCGGCCGCGCGCGAGACGCAGCAAGGGCCACTGCTGATTCCGTTCGCGATCGGCCTGATCGGTCGCGACGGGCGCGACCTGCCGTTGCAGCTCGACGGTGAAGCGGCCGCGGCGGGCACGACGCGCGTGCTCGACTTCACCGGCGCCGAGCAGACCTTCACATTCGTCGACGTGCCGGAACAGCCGCTGCCGTCGCTGCTGCGCAATTTCTCGGCGCCGGTGATCGTCGAGTACGACTACAGCGACGACGACCTCGCGTTCCTGCTCGCGCACGACAGCGACCCGTTCAACCGCTGGGAAGCCGGCCAGCGGCTCGCGACGCGCGCGCTGCTGACGCTCGCCGCGCGCGCCGCCGCGAACGAGCCGCTCGCGCTCGGCGAGAACTTCGTCGCCGCGTTCCGCCGCGTGCTGACCGACGCGAGCCTGTCGCCCGCGTTCCGCGAACTCGCGCTGACGCTGCCGTCGGAAACCTATCTGGCCGACCAGATGGCCGAAGCCGATCCGGCTGCCGTGCACCGCGCACGCCAGTTCGTGCGCCGTCAGCTCGCGACTGCGCTGCGCGCCGAGTGGCTCGCCGCGTACGAGCAGCACCAGACGCCGGGCGCTTACGAGCCGACGCCCGAAGCGTCCGGCCGCCGCGGGCTGAAGAACCTTGCGCTGGCGTATCTCGCCGAACTCGAGGATCCGGCCGACGCCGTGCGCATCGCGGCCGCGCAGTATGACGACGCGAACAACATGACCGATCGCGCGGCCGCGCTCGGCGCGCTGTTGTCGGCCGCGGCCTCGGGCGCGAACGATGCGGCCGAACGTGCGCTGGACGACTTCTACTGCCGCTTCGAGAAGGAAGCGCTCGTGATCGACAAGTGGTTCGCGATGCAGGCCGCCCAGCGCGGCACACCCGCCCAGCCGACGCTCGCGAAGGTCCGCAAGCTGATGGCGCATCCCGCGTTCAACCTGAAGAACCCGAACCGCGCACGCTCGCTGATCTTCAGCTTCTGCGCGGCGAACCCCGCGCAATTCCACGCGGCAGACGGCTCCGGTTACGCGTTCTGGGCCGAACAGGTGCTCGCGCTCGACGCGATCAACCCGCAGGTCGCCGCGCGCCTCGCACGCTCGCTCGAACTGTGGCGCCGCTTCACGCCGGCGCTGCGCGACCGGATGCGCGAAGCGCTCGAGCAGGTCGCCGCCGGGGCGAAATCGCGCGACGTGCGCGAGATCGTCGAGAAAGCGCTCGCGTAACCCGCACTCCCGCGTCGCGTTGGTGCGTGACGAAGCCGGCGCCGCCCCGTTGCGGCGCCGGCTTTTTTTGTTGCTTGCGTGATTGCATGAGCGCGGGCGGGGTCGGAGCCGGACACCGCGCCAGCCGCCCGGATTTCCCGCCGCTGCCGCGCGCATCTGCTGCGCCATGCCCGCCGCACCCCGGCCGCTTCAGCCGCCCGGCCGTGTAACGGGACGAAAAAAGCCGGCGGGTCGGGAAGCACGACAGGTAAAATTGCGGCAATTCAAGGATTTTTGGCCTTTCGGAGTCAGTCATGTCCATTGCCCGCCGCACCACGCTGTCCAAGTTCCTGATCGAACAGCAACGTGAGACCAACAACCTCCCCGCCGACCTGCGCCTGCTGATCGAAGTGGTCGCCCGCGCGTGCAAGGCGATCAGCTACAACGTGTCGAAGGGCGCGCTCGGCGATGCGCTGGGCACCGCCGGCAGCGAAAACGTCCAGGGCGAAGTGCAGAAGAAGCTCGACATCCTGTCGAACGAGATCCTGCTCGACGCGAACGAATGGGGCGGCAACCTCGCCGCGATGGCATCGGAGGAAATGGAAACGTTCTTCCCGATCCCGGAGAACTACCCGCGCGGCGAATACCTGCTCGTGTTCGATCCGCTCGACGGCTCGTCGAACATCGACGTGAACGTGTCGATCGGCACGATCTTCTCGGTGCTGCGCTGCCCGGACGGCAAGCAGGCCACCGAAGAATCCTTCCTGCAGCCCGGCACGGAGCAGGTCGCGGCCGGCTACGCGGTGTACGGCCCGCAAACCGTGTTCGTGCTGACGACCGGCAACGGCGTGAACTGCTTCACGCTCGACCGCGAAGTCGGCTCGTGGGTGCTCACCCAGAGCAACATGCAGATCCCGGCCGATACGCGCGAATACGCGATCAACGCATCGAACGCACGCCACTGGTACGAGCCGGTCCAGCGCTATGTCGACGAGCTGAATGCCGGCAAGGAAGGCCCGCGCGGCGACAACTTCAACATGCGCTGGATCGCATCGATGGTGGCCGACGTGCACCGGATCCTGAACCGCGGCGGCATCTTCATGTACCCGGCCGACAAGCGCACGCCGGATCGTCCGGGCAAGCTGCGCCTGATGTACGAAGCGAATCCGATGTCGTTCATCGTCGAACAGGCAGGCGGCGCCGCGACGACGGGCACGCAGCGGATCATGGAAGTGCAGCCGACCGGACTGCATCAGCGCGTGCCGGTATTCCTCGGTTCGAAGAACGAAGTCGAGCGTGTGACCGGCTATCACACCGACGGCAAGTAAATTTGCACTGCAGCACTAGACGAAGGTGCGAGACGTCAGTACAATCGCGCCTTCGCGATGTGGCCCTAACCGGTTGCATCGCAGTGAAGTGAAAGCGGGCAGTTCGCCGGATCGATGGTTTCGCGAAGCAGCAGTAGCAAGCTGAAAAAAATTCGCAAAATCTATTGCCAAGATCTCGGATTTGACCATATAATTTCATTTCTCTGCTGCCGGTGTAGCTCAGTTGGTAGAGCAGCGCATTCGTAATGCGAAGGTCGTAGGTTCGACTCCTATCTCCGGCACCAAGATATAAAGGCCTGACAAGCGATGCTTGTCAGGCCTTTTCTCTTTTCTGGTCACGGATCACGTTTCCGGCTGCGATTTCCGATCCACGAAATCGCACGCACGCCCTCTCCCCGCCGATACCGCTTGCGGGCATCTCCCGACTCACGTGCCGCGCACCGCCGATTACAATCGCCGGATCACCCGCCCTTCCCGAGCATCATGCGCACCTGGCGTCTCGAGCGACCGAACCTCAGCGGGCAACTGGATGTATCCCGCGCGACCGGTCTCGTCGCCGCGATCGGCGGCAGCGAGCCGAATGCGTTCGCCGGCGAAATCCTGAAGCTGTTCGACGATGCGCTGTGCGTCACGCAGTGCACGATCTTCGCGTACGAGTTCGGCAATCGGCCGCGCACGATGTCGGTCGCCGATCATCGCGGCGGCCGCTACCTGCGCGATGTCGCCGACACCTATGCACGACACTTCTACGCACTCGACGGCAATCAGAAGATCGTATCGGCAGCACACCGCGGCACGCATCGCCGCGACGTGCTGCTGCATCAGCAGGCCGGCGATGAAATCGGCCACGACGCGTACCGCGCGGCCTGCTATCGCGGCCCCGACGTCTCCGATCGTCTCGCGCTGCTGATGCAGCCGAACGATTCGACCTGGCTGTCGATCAACCTGTATCGCGCGCATCGAAGCGGCGCATTCCAGCCGCGCGAAATCGCAGCCATCGAAACGCTCGCGCCGCTGATCGCGCAGGCCGCCCAGCATCACTACACGCTCGCCGGTTCGGCGCAGATCGGCATCCCGCAATTGATGCTCGCGCGGCTGCGCACCGCATGCCCGGCGCTGTCCAAGCGCGAACTCGACGTGCTGCGCGGCGTACTCGAAGGCCAGACCGCGCACGAGATCGGCGAGACGATCGGCGTGAAGGCATCGAGCGTCGTCACCTACCAGAAGCGAGCGTACCGGCGCCTCGGCATCTCGAGCCAGCGTCAGTTGTTTGCGCTGTGCCTGCAACCCTGAACGCGGCCCGCCGGTCCTGACCGTATCGGGGTAAATCCCGGCCCGCCGGCTGCCGTTCGCTGTACCCGGAATGGGGACAGCCGCGCCCGGCGCGGCTTCCATACTGCATCGACCTGCCGCACGCATCGCGCGATTGCGTGCGCATTCGATCACTGCAACCCGGAAGCCAACGATGGCCATCGAATTCAAACCATACCCGTTCGTCGCCGAACGCTACCCTGCGCATCTGCCCGCCTGCAGCGACGGCGTCGATACGCAACGACACCGCGTCGCGATCGTCGGCGGCGGCCCGGTCGGGCTCGCCGTCGCGCTCGGCCTCGCGAACCACGGCATTCGCAGCGTGCTGCTCGAAGCGGACGATTCGGTCTGCCACGGCAGCCGCGCGATCTGCATCTCGCGACGCAGCCTCGAGATCATCGAGCGGCTCGGTGCGCTCGACGACTTCCTGCGCGTCGGGCTGCCGTGGGCAGGCGGGCGCAGCTTCTACCGCCGCGACGAAGTGCTGCATTTCACGATGCCGCAGGACGAGAACCAGAAGCTGCCGCCGATGGTGAACCTCGCGCAATATCACATCGAGCAGTTCCTGCTCGACGCCGCGCTGCGCCGCCCCGAACTCATCGAGATCCGCTGGCAGACGAAGGTCGCGGGCGTGACGCAGCATCCGGACGGCGCGCGTCTGGACGTCGATACGCCGCTCGGCAGCTATGCGCTCGACGCCGACTGGATCGTCGCGAGCGACGGCGGACGCAGCACGATGCGCGATGCGCTCGGCCTGTCGCTTCACGGCACGCGCTACGAAGGCCGCTACGTGATCGTCGACATCGCGCTCGACAGCGACCGGCCGACCGAACGGCTCGCGTACTTCGACCCGGCGTCGAACCCCGGCTCGACGGTGCTCGTCCACAAGCAGCCCGACAACGTCTGGCGCATCGACTACCAGTTGCGCGACGACGAGGATCCCGACGCCGCGGTGAAACCCGAAAACGTGATCCCGCGCGTGCAGAACCTGCTCGACATGATGGGCGAGCGCGGCGACTGGTCGCCGATCTGGATCACGATCTACAAGGCGAACGCCCTGACGCTCGAGCGCTACCGGCACGATCGCGTGCTGTTCTGCGGCGACGCCACGCATCTGGTGCCGATCTTCGGTGTGCGCGGCGCGAATTCGGGCATCGACGACGCCGACAACGTCGCGTGGAAACTGGCGTTCGTGATCCGCGGCCTCGCATCGGACGCGCTGCTCGACAGCTATTCGGACGAACGCGTGTTCGCGACGCACGAGAACCTGCGCTACGGCACGAAAAGCACCGAGTTCATGGCGCCGCCGTCGTTCGCGTTCGACCTGATGCGCAAGGCCGTGCTGACGCTCGCGGTCCGGCATCCGGCGTTGCGTTCGCTGATCAATCCGCGCCAGACGTCCGCGATCGCGTATGCCGCGTCGCCGCTCAATATGCCTGAGCGCGATGCGTTTTCGGCCGGGCCGGCGCCGGGCACGGTACTCGCGGAATGTCCGCTGATGCTGCAGGCATCGCATGACGACGGCGCAACCCCCGGCCACCTGACCGATCTCGTCGGCCCGCGCTTCACCGCGCTGTGCTTCACGTCCGACGGCGTGCCCCGCCCGTCTCTCGTCGAACTCGAACGGCGCCTGCGGGACGCCGGACTGCCGTTCTCGCTCGTCACGCTGGCACGGCGCGCGGCACCGCGATACCGCGCGTGCCGCGGCTACGATGCCGACGGCCGGCTGTTCGACCTGTACGGCGCACGCGAGGGCACCGTCTATCTCGTGCGGCCGGACGGCCACGTACTCGGCCGCTGGCACGACGCCCGCGCCGACGACCTCGGCAATGCCCTCGACCGCGCGCTCCACCCGCGCACGTCGTCCGACCTTCAAGAGAACGCATGATGACCGACACCGAACGCGACACCCTCTATACCGATCTGTGCCGCACGATGACGCGCATCGGCGAAACCGGCGCATCGCTTTTTCTTGCCCGTTTTGCACTGCTCGCAATCGAAACGATCGGCGACGCCGCAACCGTCACCCGACTGATCGACGAGGCCGGCGACGGCCTGCCCGAGGCAGCCGAACCGGCGCCAACGCCCGGACGATGACGCACGACGCAATCGCACCGCTTCTGCCGCCCGAACATTACAAATTCATTTCACCGCTCATCGTCTGCGCACGCGCCGCGCCGTAGGCAGACGAATCCCCTGGAAAAACCGGTTAAGGGTGCATAACATTACTTAACGATTCCGACCCGTCTATCGCGTTACATTGCGTGGGCGGCGCGGCAGTCGCAATGCCGCCCTCACGTAGCTTGCGGCGAAACAGCCGACGTCCGGTCATTTCGACTCAACAAAGGAGAGGATCACCATGACTCATGGCTTGATTATGTGGCTCATCATCGGCGCAATCGCCGGCTGGCTGGCGGGCGTGCTCGTCAAGGGCGGCGGGTTCGGCCTGATCGTCGACATCATCGTCGGTATCGTCGGCGCGGTGATCGGCGGCTGGCTTGCCGGGCTGCTCGGCATCAGCATCGGCAGCGGCTTCATCGGCTCGGTGATCATCGCGGTCATCGGCGCCGTGATCCTGCTGTTCGTGATCCGGCTATTCAGGCGAGCGGCCTGACGATCTTCTCGCGCGCCTTCGGGCGCGTTTTTGCATCGACGCGGCGCGCGGCATCCCTCGCGCGCCGCCGCCCGTTTCAGCGGCGCTTGCCGCGCTGCAGCCAGCCGTCGAGCACGTCGGTCGTCAGCAAGCCGCTGCGCGCATCACGTGCGCCATCGCGTCCGATCCACACGGTACGCGGCATCTCCCCTCGCCAACCCGCATCGAGCGCCGCGCGCAAACGCTCGGGCATCGGCTCCGCATTCGCATACTGCGCGACCTGCGGCGGCAGGTTCATTTGCGCAAGCGCCTGCGCGATCGCCGCACCGTTGTCGTCGTACGCATCCATCGCGACCATTGCGAGCTGCACGTCCGGATGCAGGCGCTGCCATGTAACGAGGTGCGCGGCGTTCTCGCGGCAGTAACCGCAATCGAGCGACCAGATCTCGATCGCGAGCGGCCGTTCGTGCGCACTCGCATACAGCTTCGCCACATCGGCCGCATGCAGCGGCTGCAGTTCGCCGGCCCACGCCGGCACACTGGCAAGTACCGCGCAGAGCAATCCAATCAGCCGTTTCATTGCGCGCCCTCCACGGGAATCAGCCGATAGCCGTCGTTCCGCGTACGCCACGACAGGTAGATGCGCCCGGCATCGTCGAGCAATTGCGGATTGTCGCTCGCACCCGCCGTCGCCGCGATCACGCGCGGCACCGACCAATGCTCGCCGCGATCGTCCGAGCGACGCAGCTTGATCTGCATCGTTTCGCCGTCGAACGCCTTCCACGCGAGCCAGACGACATCGCCGTGCGCGACGAGCGCCGCATGCGACGCCTGCTCGGCCGGCACCGCGGGATTCTCGCCGAATGCCCACGGCGTGCCGAGCGGCCGGCCGTCGGCGCCGATGCGCGAATAGAACACGTCGGCACGACCGTCGACGACGCCGAACCACGCCAGATGGCGCGTACCGTCCGGCGTGATCGCGAGTGCCGGCCCGTGCTCGGGGCACGCCTCGACATGCCAGTTCGAGAACGTCGCACGGACGGGCACGACGGGCGCCGATGCCGACACCGGCAACACCGCCAGCGCATGATCGCGAATCTGCCCCGGGAATACGTTGCGCCACACGGCTTCGATATGTCCGGCCGGGTCGATCGCCATCGCGATGCGGCAGCATTCGCACGTGTGGTCGGTCACCTTGCGCTCGGGCTCGAACGACGCGCCGCCGTCGCGCGACACCGCGTAGTACACGGCCGCGCCTTCGTATGCCTGCCCCGCCGCTTTCGCCGCGACGAGATCGCGCTTGTCGATCCATGCGATCGCGATGTTGCCGGCCGGGTCGACCGCCATCATGTCGAAACGGTGCGTGATCGCCTGCCGGTCGCGATGGACGGTGACGGGCACGCTCCAGGTCACGCCGCCGTCGAGCGAACGCGAGAAGCGCACCATGCCGGTGTACGGCGCATCGAGCGGCATCGACCACGACACGTACACTGCGCGGCCATCCGGGCTCGTCGCGACCTTCGGCCGATTCTCCGCGCTCGTATAGATCGGCTCCGGCATCGCGTTGACGATCACGGGCGCGGACAACGTCCGGCCCGCATCGCCGGAATGCGCGACGACGACGTGCGCGCCTTCGACCCATGCGACCCACAGCCGATGCCGCGCGTCGAAGGCGGCGCCGGTCGCGAGCGGCTGCTTCTGTTGCGCCGGCGCGGCCTGCATGCTCATGTGCGCGGCATGCGGATCGGCGGCCTTCGGCGCATCGTGCGCGCCGGCGGGCGACAGCGCCGCGAGCCACAGCGCGCAGCCTGCCGCGAACGATTTCACAGCGACCATTTCAATTCTCCATAGAAAGTGCGGCCCGGATACGGGTGGAATACGTAGTAGCGACGGTCCGTCAGGTTGTCGATGCCGACCGACGCGGTCCAGTGACGGTCGAACCGGTAGCGCGCCTTCAGGTCCACGATCGTGAAGATGCTCGTGCCGCCGTAGACGTCCGGATTCACGTCGCTGTTGTCGAGCGTGTTGAACTGGCGGCCCGAATAGCGGACGCCGACGCTCGCGAGCCAGTGCTCGTCGAAGCGATACGACGCGAGCAGGTTCGCGCGCATGCGCGGGATGCGCGGAAAGCGCGCGCCGACGTACGCCGGGTTCGCGGCGTCGGCAAGGATCTGCGCATGGGTTGCCGATACGTTCGCGTCGATATCGAGCCCGCGCAGCCCGACGTTCTGGCCGCTGAACGCGAGTTCGACGCCGCGCGCGCGCACTCGGTCGACGTTCGAGATATTGGTGATGCTCGAGGCACCCGATACCGTCGTCTGGCTGTAGATCGAGTCGCGCAGATCGCTCTGGAACACGCTCGCGCGCACGACGCCCACGCCCACGTCGCGCTCGGCCGTGAAGTCCCAGTCGATCGCCTTCTCGGGCCGCAGGTTCGGATTGTTGTTGACGATCGCGTTGTTCGAGATCGTGCCCTGGAACAGCTCCCCGACCGTCGGGAAGCGCGTGCCGGTCGCGAACGACAGCCGGAAACGCCAGACGTCGGTCGCGTCCCATTGCACCGCGACCTTCGGCGACAGCGCGTTCGCGCCGCGGTCCGCATAACCGAGCGTGCCGTTCGCGTTGCCGAGCGCGCCGCCGTACGCATCCCAGCGCTCGTAGCGCAGGCCCAGCGTCGCGAGCCAGCCGGGCGCGAATCGCCACGCATCCTGCGCGAACAGCGCCTGCGTGCGCGTGTCGCCCTGATAGACGTTCGCGACCGACGTGGTCGGCCCGGCGAGCCAGTCGGCCGTGTTGTACGTGATGTTGCGCAGGAAATAGTTGTCGTAGTGATAGCCGAACGTGAACGTGTGGCCCTTCACTTCCGGCGCCTCGGCCTTCAGGTCGAGCGTGCGCCAGCCCGTGCCGTCGCCCTGGAACAGCGTGCCCGCGCCGCCCTGCACGGTCGACGCGGCGCGCAGCACGTCGCGCGACACGTCGTACGCCGACACCACGCCCGACAGCCGCCAGCCCGAATCGAGCCGGCCGTTCAGACCGAGCGCGTAGAGCCAGTTCTCCTGGTCGCCTTGCTGCGGCGCGAACGCGCCCGGTGCGACGGTCATGTTCTGACCGCCGATCGACACGTTGCCGCCGTAGACGGGATTGCCGGCCGCATCGCGCAGGAAAGTTTCGCCGTGCTGCCGGTAGTGGTTCTCCCAGTGTCCGAGCGTCAGCGTCGCGTCGACGTGGTCGGTGAACGCATAACCCATCCGGACCGTCTCGTTGAGCTGCTCGGTTCGCTCGATGGTCTGCGCGCCGACGATCGTGCGCGGCGAGCCGTTGGGCCCGATGTCGGTCGCCGCGCCCGTCACGGGCACCGCGGCGCCGAGCTTCGGGTTGTATGCGGCATTGGGGCTCGCATACTGCATCGGCTGACCGTCGTTCTCCAGCCGGTCGAGCGACAGCGAAAACCAGAACTTGCCGACGCGGTTCGCGATCCGGGCAGTCTGGTGGTTGCCGCCGAAGCTGTCCGCGACCCCGTAGCCGTCGTGGTAGCGCTGCGTGAAGAACTGCGTCGACAGCGACGCCTCGAGTTTTTCGGGGCGACGCGTCGTCAGCAGCACGGTCGAGCCGATCGCGTTGCCGGGATACAGCGCGGAAAAGGGGCCGTAAAGCACGTCGACGCGCGCGATATCGTCGGGGGAAATCAGCGACCAGCGCGGCGGATACGCGTAGCTCGAGCCGAGCAAGTTCGACAGCAGCAGGCCATCGGCGTAGACGAGCCCGCGCGCGCTCTGCAATTCGTTGAAGTCGCGGCCGGCGAACACGCTGTTGCGGTCGCCGATGTAGCGCTTGCGAACCATCAGGTTCGGCGCGTACTTCAGCGCGTCCTCGGTGGTGACGTTGGTATGCGCGTCGATCTGCTCGCGCGTGATCGACTCGACGACGGCCGGCGTATTCGGATCGACGGGTTGCCGCTGGGCGGTCACGCTGACCGCGGTCAGCGTGTCGCCCGTCGGCGCGGGTACAACCGTGGCGACCGTGGCAGCGCTGCGGGCCGGATGGCCGGCGCCACCCGGTGCCGGATCGGACGACGCGCCGTCGATCGAAGCCGCTTGTGCAGCCGGCCAGGCAAAAGCGGCCGCGCACGCAAGTGCGAGCCGACCGCGCGACGGTCGCGCGGCGAAGGTAGACGACATGGATGAATTCCTGAAAACGTGACCGGGCGCCGCCGGACGCGAGTCGACGCCCCGCGCACGGACGGCGCGGCGCGCGGATCGGGCCGCGTGCGGCACGCGCGCCACTAGGGCGCGCGGACGATATCAATCAGATCGGGACGTTTTCAGGCGGGCCGCGCGGCTGCGCGAGACGCATGCCCTTGCGCGGGAAGTCGGGGACGGCCGGCGCGGCCGCCCGGTAGGCGAACGCGCGCACGAAGCCCGGCAGCACGGGCAAACTCGTGCCGAGCGCGACGTTCGCCGCGAAGCCGGGGCAGTACACGCAGTGCGGCACGCCGGCATGATCGAGCGACGACGTGTCCTGATCGCTGCCGGACTGGGCCAGCACGACCTGGCGGGCGCCGGTCGCACTGCACAGGTCGAGCGTGAGCTCGCCGGAACCGCTCGACGCGAGACGCGCGTAGCCGACGACGGGCGACAGTACGTTCAGTACCAGCGCCAGCCATACGAGGCCGATCCATCGCGTCGTTCGTTTCATCGCGGTCCAGGAAAAAGTGCGTGCAAGTATAACAAGCGGCCGATTGTTGCCGATTCTGCCGCGTGCAATAGTCGGCATTGCACGGCGTGCAGCAGCGCATGTGCCGTTAATACAACAGAGACAAAATCTAACGATTCGCCACTGGCACAAATCCAAGGCCGAGGTTGATAATCATTGAACCTGCTGGAGAAATGACCATGGACGAAAGACCAACTCGCATGCCCCCGCCCGAGCAAGTGATGAGCCCGGATCCGGAACCCGTCGGCGTGGAATTCCTCGCTGAATTGCCCGAGCACGTCCGGGCATTCTTCGACGAGCAGCACAAGCTGTACTCGCCGAAGTGAACCTACGTTCCGTTCTGTAACCGCCACGTGTCGATCGATATCGTGCGGTTCATCGCTGCGTTTTCGGCGCAGATCACCTCGCACCCGGGTTGCAACGACCTGACGGTGCCGGATCAGCTCGCCCGCTGATTCTTCTGTCGCGACGCTCCGCCGCGCGACTGTCTTCGTCTATCCTTCTCGTTTTACGCCTCGGGCCTTCCCGGCTCTCCCGATCGTTCCGATGAAGCAAGCCATTCGTGCCAGCCTCGCTGTCGCCGCGCTCGGCGTCGCCCTCTTCTCGTCCCCGCACGTTGCCCATGCGGACGGCGACGACACCGCACTCACCAACCTCGTCGCACTCGCATCGCAGCGGCTCACGCTCGCCGAGCCCGTCGCGCGATGGAAATGGGCGAATCACAAGGCGATCGAGGATCGGCCGCGCGAAGCGGCATTGCTGTCGTCGGTGGAAAAGCGTGCGGGACAGAGCGGCGTGGATCCGGCGTTCGCACGGACGTTCTTCGAGGACCAGATCGCCGCGAGCAAGGAAGTGCAGGACGCGCTGTTCGCAACGTGGCGCGCGACGCGACCGCCCGAAGGCGCGCCGCCCGACCTCGCGACCAGCACGCGGCCGGCGCTCGACCAGCTGACGCAGAAGATGCTCGCGGGCCTCGCACAGGTCGCACCGCTGCGCGACGCACCCAATTGCCAGGCACGGCTCGCGCGCAGCATCGCGAACTGGAAAACGCTCACCCGCTACGACTCGACCCAAACTCAGGCGCTCGGCACCGCGCTGTCGCACGTATGCGCCGGCGGCGGCGCCAGCGCGATCGGCTGACGACGCCCGGCCACGGCGCCGCAACACGCGGCGCTCAGTCGGCGGGCGCGAGCGTCGCGAGTGGAATCAGTTGCAGGCCGCGCGCGAGCTGGGTCTGCAGCAGACGATGGGTATGGGGCTCGAACGGGCCATCCGCGCCGTCGACCACGAGCTGCAGGGCCGCATCGAGCGATTCGGCCACGCCGAGGTAGCGCCAGCCATCTATCACGTGAAAGAAGCGGCGCTCGCCGCTCGCTTCGAATGCCACCGGGCCGTCGAACGGCCAGGGTGCGTTGCCTGCCCGGCCGGCGTCGGCTGCGGGCCGACGGTTGTACGACGGCCGCAGCCGTGCGATCCACTGCGCTTCGGCGAGCATCGCGCCCAGCTCGTTGCCGGTCTCGCGCCACTCGACACGGCGCACCTGCTGCGCCAGCCGCATTTCCTTCGACGACCGCCGCTCGCCCGTGAGCAGCGCACGCAAGCGCTGGCGCACGCGCACGCTGCGGCCGACGTAAAGCGCCACATCGCCCTCCCCGAACAATGCGTACGCGCCGCATCCGGCCGGCGCGGTATCGAGCCACGCCTCGGTCAGGTCGCCGCCAAGGCGAAAGTGGCGTGTCGTGCGCGCGATCTGGTCGCGCAGACGCTCGAGCGGCACGATCTCGTGCAACTGCCGCCAGAACTGCCACAGGAGATCGGCGTCGGCGAGCGCCCGGTGTCGCGCGGCAGGAACGAGGCCGTGCCGTTCGATCAGCGCATCGAGCCCATGCCGGGACTCGCGCGGAAACAGCGCGCGCGACAGCCGCACCGTGCACAGTACGTCGGGATTGAACGCAATGCCCGCACGCTCGAATTCGACACGCAGGAAGCCGCGATCGAAGCTCGCGTTGTGCGCGACGAACAGCTTGCCGTCGAGCCGCTCGAACAGCGCGGAGGCGAGCGAGGCGAACGACGGCGCATCACGCACCATCTCGTCCGAAATGCCCGTCAGTTGCTGGATGAACGGCGGAATCGACTGCCCCGGATTGACGAGGGTCGTCCACGTCGATACGCCGAGCGGCCCGATTTCGACCACGCCGATTTCGGTGATGCGGTGCTCGGCGAACGAGCCACCGGTGGTTTCAAGATCGACGAAGACGAGCGGCTGTTCGCTGGCGGGATCGGACGGACGGGAATCGGACATGAAAAGACAGGGAAACGATGCTTCCGTGAGTATGCACCGGCATGCGTGCTCACGACCAGCCCGAAGCGGAATCGGCCGGCCGACAGGATTCTTCCCCATAAAAGCAAAAAGCCCCCGCCTAAGCGGGGGCCGGACGTGATCGGCACTGCGTGGCGCGTCAGACCGCCTGGATATTCGCTGCCTGCTTGCCTTTCGGCCCGACTTTCACGTCAAAGGAAACACGTTGGTTTTCCTTCAGCGTTTTGAAACCTTCCATCCGGATTTCGGAGAAGTGTGCAAACAAATCTTCGCCGCCATTGTCGGACGTAATAAAACCGAAACCTTTAGCATCGTTAAACCATTTTACGATACCGGTATCCATACCTTCGTTCCCCACTCGTTTAGATCAAAAAAGCTACCGTTTATAGCCGCCTCCCGTAATCCCGCGACATCGCGCCGATACCCCCACCAGCGCTCCACACAGGGACGGAGTGCTGACTTTATAAATTGGAAAATCCGGGTGCGTCAAGAAAATTTTTAGCGACTGCTTTATCAAAAAAACATCAATGCCACTGGAATCGGCACACCGCCGCCTTTTATTAATTGATTCGCATCAAAAACCTGTCAATGTTACCGGGATCGGATCGCAGATAATCAACGGCGCGCAAAACCTACCGGGGACAAATCGACTCGGTAAAATCCTCGGGTTTTTTCCGGGTTGCGGAAAACGGGGGACGTTGCGATCCTCATGCAATGCCGACGGAGGGAGACGGTCATGTGGCTGGACGGAATCAAGCGCTTCGCGAGCCGGCTCGGGCGCGTACGCCGCAAGTCCCGCGCCCTGGCCGAGTCCGCACGTGAAGCGCCGTGCGACACCGAGTTCGACCCGACCTGGCATGGCGACCACTGGCAGAACCTGCTTGCGTCGCCACTGGATGCGCGCCACTACGTGATGGAAGACTGGACGTACACGCCGCTGCAAGCCGACGCCGACGATACGGAGCCGACCGCCAAGCGCAAGCGGCGCTCATACGCGCAGTAGCGATCGGAACGGCGGGGCAAAAAAAAAGCGCGACTGGGAAGTCGCGCCGACAAAGGTTTGGAGATCTTTTCCGTCAACGAAAAAGTCTGCTTCGGAAAGCAGAGATCGCAGTATAGCGAGAGAACATCCTTTCATTATCCATGGCTCGCACAAACCTCTATTGCCGATGTGTCAATAATCGGGCCAGCGCCGGTTGCGCCCGGTCGTGATCGCTTGTCGCGATCGCGCAACGCACACTCCGGACTCCTGATCGCCAGTTGTTCTTGCTGCGTTGCCACAAAGCCTTGACCAGCATGGCTTTCGGCATTCCCGCCGATTCTTGCGTGATTCAAAATACAGTATTTCCCGAAGCAGTTTTCGTCTGCGTTCCGCGCGATCCGTACACTGCAAATGGATATCCGACAAGGGCAGCCGCCCCCGCGCATCCGGCATCGCCGGACCGTGCCGCCGCCAATGCCCGCAGCAGGCTCGATCGACATCATCCTGTTTGGAGACAGATCATGAAGAAGACCCTGATCGTCACAGCATTGGCGGGCGTGTGCACCACCGCCGCGCATGCGCAAAGCAGCGTCACGCTGTACGGCCTGATCGATGCAGGCATCACCTATACGAACAACCAGGGCGGTCACAGTGCGTGGCAGGAGACGAGCGGCTCGATCAACGGCAGCCGCTGGGGCCTGCGCGGCACCGAGGATCTCGGCGGCGGCCTGAAAGCGATCTTCACGCTGGAAAACGGCTTCGGCATCAACAACGGCACCCTCAAGCAGAACGGCCGCGAGTTCGGCCGCCAGGCGTTCGTCGGCCTGGCGCATGACAGCTACGGCTCGCTCACGCTCGGTCGCCAGTACGACAGCGTCGTCGACTTCCTCGGCCCATTGTCGCTGACCGGCACCCAGTACGGCGGCACGCAGTTCGCGCATCCGTTCGACAACGACAACCTGAACAACTCGTTCCGGATCAACAACGCGGTCAAGTACCAGAGCGCGAACTACGGCGGCCTGAAGTTCGGCGCGCTGTACGGCTTCTCGAACTCGAGCGACTTCTCGAACAACCGGGCGTACAGCGTCGGCGCGTCGTACAGCTTCATGGGCTTCAACGTCGCGGCCGCGTACATGCAGCTGAACAACAACATCAACTCGCTGGCGCTCGCGACCAGCGATCCCGGCGCGGTGGCCGGCGACTGGACGTTCGCCGCCAGCCGTCAGCGCACGTGGGGCGCGGGCCTCAATTACACGTTCGGGCCCGCGACGGCCGGATTCGTGTTCACGCAGACGCGCCTGACCGATTCGTCCGGCATCAGCGCCGGACAATCCGGCGTGTCGAACGGTATCCCGCTCGCCGGCGGCACGCGCTTCAACAACTACGAAATCAACGGCCGCTACGCGCTGACACCGGCGTTCTCGCTGGCAGGCTCGTACACGTACACCGACAGCCGCCTCGACGGCCAGACGCCGAGCTGGCACCAGTTCAACCTGCAGGCCGACTACGCGCTGTCGAAGCGCACCGACCTGTATCTGCAGGGCGAATACCAGCGGGTGAATGCGGACGGCCTCGCGATCGGCGCGAACATCAACGGGCTCGGCACCGCATCGTCGACCAACAAGCAGATCGCCGTCACGGCCGGCATGCGCCACCGCTTCTAAGCAATCGTCGCAACCGTTCGGCCCGGACCGCCATGACGAAGCGCCCCGCCCGGGGCGCTTTTCGTTTCGGCGGCGCGGTGCGGCAGCGCCGTTAGGCCGGCCAAACGCTCACGCGTCGCTTCGCGCCGGATAGCGGACATCGAGCACGTCGATCGGCTGCGGCCCCGCCGGCGTCATCAGCGTGACGGTGTCGCCGATCTTCGCTTTGATGAGCGCGCGCGCAACCGGCGAAATCCAGCTGACGCAACCGCGATCGAGATCGACCTCGTCGATCCCGACGATCGTGATCGTATGATCTTCGCCGTCGGGCGTCGCGTAATCGACGGTCGCGCCGAAGAACACCTGGTCGACGCTCTCCTGCCGGCTCGCGTCGACGACTTCGGCAAGATCGAGCCGCTTCGTCAGGAAGCGGATGCGGCGGTCGATCTCGCGAAGCCGCCGCTTGCCGTAGATGTAGTCGCCATTCTCCGACCGGTCGCCATTCGACGCGGCCCATGACACGAGCCGCACGACCTCGGGACGCTCGACGTCGATGAGGTTCAGCAGCTCGTCCCTGAGCCGCTTGTGACCGGCCGGCGTGATGTAGTTCTTCGCGCCCGCGGGAATCGCGGGCTGACCCGGGTCGAGATCGTCGTCGTCACCGTCCGACTCTTTGACAAACGCCTTGTTCATGATGCAGATTCAATACATGGATGACCGATGTCTCAAGGGTACACGAAGGCGGCCCTGCGGGATCGGGTGACATATTTTGCGAATAAGGCTTCCCTTTTTATACAACCCTGCTATACTTCCGCTTCTGCGTGCGGCTGTAGCTCAGTTGGATAGAGTACTTGGCTACGAACCAAGGGGTCGTGGGTTCGAATCCTGCCAGCCGCGCCACTTTTTTCGAGGGCCTTCCGAACCGAAGGCCCTTTCAGTTCGATGCAGTAGTATTTTTGTTTTGCGTGCGGCTGTAGCTCAGTTGGATAGAGTACTTGGCTACGAACCAAGGGGTCGTGGGTTCGAATCCTGCCAGC
>NZ_CABVLY010000020.1 GCF_902498995.1 Burkholderia anthina | reverse complement strand
GCTGTAGCTCAGTTGGATAGAGTACTTGGCTACGAACCAAGGGGTCGTGGGTTCGAATCCTGCCAGCCGCGCCACCTCAGAAGGGCCTTCCTCCGGGAAGGCCCTTTTTCTTTTTCCGCCCCGCTTTCTCGCCTTCCCGACCACGGCCGCTCCCCGGTACCCGCTCGACGCAACGAACCGCCGCGACACGCATCCGTTTCGATCGCACCACAAACGAAAACGGCGACCCGTGGCCGCCGTCGTCCCCGCCGCAACGCTTCGCGCGTCGCGTCAGTAGTCCTGCCGCTCCCGCTCGATGCGCATGCCGCCGTCGTGACGCGCATGCACGCTGTCGTCGGTCGAACGTTCGCGCATGATCCGCATCACGTCCGGATTGGTCCGTACGCGCCGCATCACGTTCGCCAGATGCACGCGATCGCTGACCTGGATCACGAAGCGCAGCACCGTCGATTCGTGCGTCAGATCCTCGTCCATCGCGATATGCACGATGTTCGCGTCGGCCGACGTGATGTCCGCCGCGACGCGCGCGAAGATGCCCTTCGTGTTCTTCACCAGCGCCTTCACGGCGACGTCGAACAGACGGCCCGGCTGCGGCGCCCACTCGACATCGATCCAGCGCCCCGGATCGCGGCGGTGGATACGCTGCGCGACCCGGCAATCGGTCGTATGAATCGCCATCCCGAGGCCGATGCCGATATAGCCCATGATCGCGTCGCCGGGAATCGGCCGGCAGCATGCCGACAACTGCACGGACATCCCTTCCGTGCCGGTAATGACGACCGGCGGCGCATTGTGCGCGGGATGCCGCTCGGACTTCGGCAGGTCGTCGTCCGCATCGCGGCCGCTCATCAGCACTTCGATGCGCTTGGCCATCACCGCGGCGACGCGGCGGCCGAGGCCGATGTCCGCGAAGATTTCCTGACGGCTCTTGTTGCCCGTCCACTGCACGAGCTTTTCCCATACTTCCGGTGCGACATCGGCCAGCGCGAGCCCGTAGCCCTTCAGGCTCTGGTCGACGAGCCGCTCGCCGAGCTGCACGGACTCGTTCAGGCGCATCGTCTTCAGGTAGTGACGAATCGCCGAGCGCGCCTTGCCGGTGCGCACGAATCCGAGCCACGCCGGGTTCGGTTTCGAATACGGCGCGGTGATCACCTCGACGATGTCGCCGCTCTTCAGCTCGGTACGCAGCGGCAGCAACTCGTTGTTGATCTTCACCGCGACGCACTGGTTGCCGAGATCGCTGTGGATCGAATACGCGAAATCGAGTGCCGTCGCGCCGCGCGGCAGCGCCATGATCTTCGACTTCGGCGTGAACACGTAGACCGCGTCCGGGAACAGGTCGATCTTCACGTGCTCGAGGAATTCGCTCGAATCGCCGGCTTCGCTCTGGATGTCGAGCAGCGACTTCAGCCACTGGTGCGCGCGCTTCTGCACGTCGTTCAGATCCGCGCCGCCATTCTTGTACAGCCAGTGCGCGGCCACGCCGGCCTCGGCGATCTCGTGCATCTTGCGCGTGCGCACCTGGAACTCGATCGGCGCGCCGAACGGGCCGACGAGTGTCGTGTGCAGCGACTGATAGCCATTGATCTTCGGGATCGCGATGTAGTCCTTGAACTTGCCGGGCACGGGCTTGTACAGCGCGTGCAGCGCGCCGATGCACGTGTAGCAGTCGAGCGGGCTCTCGACGACGACGCGAAAGCCGTACACGTCGAGCACCTGCGAGAACGACAGTTGCTTGTCGCGCATCTTGCGATAGATGCTGTAGATCGTCTTTTCGCGGCCGGTGATCTCGGCGTCGATCTTCGCATCGGTCATCGCGCGCTGCGCGGCCTCGAGGATCTTGCTGATCACTTCGCGGCGGTTGCCGCGCGCGGCCTTCACGGCCTTCTCGAGCGTCGCGTACCGATGCGGGTTGAAATTCGCGAAGCTCATGTCCTGCAGTTCGCGATACGTGTTGTTCAACCCGAGGCGGTGCGCGATCGGCGCATAGATGTCGAGCGTCTCGCGCGCGACGCGGCGGCGCTTCTCCATCGGCACCGCGCCGAGCGTGCGCATGTTGTGCAGACGGTCGGCGAGCTTGACGAGGATGACGCGCACATCGCGCGCCATCGCGAGCAGCATCTTGCGGAAGTTCTCCGCCTGCGCTTCCTCGCGGCTGCGGAACTCCATCTTGTCGAGCTTCGACAGGCCGTCGACCAGTTCGGCGACCTTCGGGCCGAACCGTTCGGCCAGCTCGCTCTTGGTCACGCCCTGGTCTTCCATCACGTCGTGCAGCAGCGCGGCCATCACGGCTTGCGCGTCGAGCTTCCAGCCGGCGCAGATTTCCGCGACGGCGACGGGATGGGTGATGTAGGGTTCGCCGCTCTGGCGATATTGACCGAGGTGGGCTTCGTCGCTGAAGTGGAACGCCGCCTTGACCTCTTTGATCTCTTCCGGAGGGAGATACTCGGCAAGCGCGGTCGTCAGTTTCGCGATCGAAACGACGCCGTGCTTGCGCGGCTGCTCCGGCGTGGCGGTCGGCCCGAACAGATGCCGGAAGGATTGTTCGAGGACCGCGTCGATGTACTGGCGCGCAGGCGACTGGGCCGTGGCTTCGGTGATCGAATCCGCGGAGGCGGACGATGGGGTGGTGCTCATATTCGCCTCCAGGTCGAGTCGTTGCGCGCGTGGATTACATGGCTGGAACGGGCCGGATGCGCGTTACACCGGCACCTTCTTCAGCATTTCCACACCGACCTGGCCGGACGCGATCTCGCGCAGCGCGACGACGGTCGGCTTGTCGCGGCTTTCGATCTTCGGCGTATGGCCTTGCGCGAGCTGCCGCGCGCGGTAGGTGGCGGCGAGCGCCAGTTCGAAGCGATTGGGGATTTGCTTCAGGCAGTCTTCGACGGTAATGCGAGCCATGTTGGTAATTCCTTCTGAATATAGTCCTTATTCTACCTTATGTCCCTCTACCCCCGCGTCATTCCGCGTGGGGCAGATGGATGCCGAGCTCGATGAACAGCTCCGTGTGTCGCGCGTACTGCGAAGCAAAGCGCAGCCGCGTCGCCGCGACGATGCACTCGAGCTCGGACAGCGCGCGATCGAAATTCTCGTTGATCACGACGTATTCCGCTTCGGATGCGTGCGCCATCTCGCTGCCCGCGGCGAGCAGGCGTCGCGTGATCACGTTCGGTTCGTCCTGGCCGCGCTTCTTCAGACGCTCCTCGAGCGCATCGAGCGACGGCGGCAGAATGAAGATGCCGACCGCGTTGCGGAACTGCTTCTTCACCTGCTGCGCGCCCTGCCAGTCGATCTCGAGCAGCACGTCATGGCCGTTCATCATCTGCTCTTCGATCCAGACGCGCGACGTGCCGTAATAGTTGCCGTGCACTTCCGCGCTCTCGAGGAATTCGTGCGCGGCGTGACGCGTGCGGAAATCCTCGACGGTCGTGAAGTGATAGTGCTGGCCGTCCTGCTCGCCCGGGCGCGGCTTGCGCGTCGTGTACGAAATCGACAGGCAGATGTCGCTGTCCTTCGACAGCAGCGCGTTCACGAGCGTCGACTTGCCGGCGCCCGACGGTGCGATGACCATGAACAGGTTGCCGGGATAGACGCCGCCGTGCAGCGAATGCGACGCGTGCGCGTCGCGAGTGGATTCGGTCATGTCAGCCTCCGCCGGGCCGCCCCAAGGAGGCTGACCGCCCCCTCGGGGGGCAGCGAACGTAGTGAGCGTGGGGGTTGTTGCATCTCTTTTACTCCAGGTTTTGCACTTGCTCACGCATCTGCTCGATCAACAGCTTGAGCGCCATCGATGCGTCGGCCAGTTCCTTCGCCGCCGCCTTCGAGCCGAGCGTGTTTGCTTCGCGATTCAGTTCCTGCATCATGAAGTCGAGACGCTTGCCGACGCGGCCGCCCTTCTCGATCACGTGACGCGTTTCGTTCAGGTGCGCGGTGAGTCGCGACAGCTCTTCCGCGATGTCGATCCGGATGCCGTACATCGTCACTTCCTGACGAATGCGTTCCGCGGCTTCCTCGCGCGTGACGATCGGCGCGCTGCCTTCGGGCGCCGCGATGCCGAGCGCTTCCTGCAGCCGCTCGACGATCTTCTGCTGATGCTTCGCGATCAGCTCCGGCACGAGCGGCGTGATGCGCGCGACGATCGCTTCCATTTCGGTGACGTTCGACAGCAGCATCGTCGCCAGTTGCGCGCCTTCGCGCGAGCGCACGACGACGAGCTCACCGATCGCTTCCTTGCCGCACGCGAGCACCGCGTCGCGGATCGCTTCCGCCGACACGCCGCTCTCGGCGAGCACGCCCGGCCAGCGCAGGATCTCGCCCGCGCGCAGGCGGCCGACGCCCGGGAACGAATCGAGCACCGAGCGCTCGAGCTCGGCGAGCTGGCCGAGCGCCGACTGGTTCAGCGCGCCCGCGCCGATGCTCTGCTCGCCGCGCTGCAGGTTGATGCGCACGTCGACCTTGCCGCGCGACAGCTTGTTCATCAGCATTTCGCGCAGCGCGGGTTCACACGCGCGCACGTCGTCCGGCATGCGGAAATTCAGGTCGAGGAAGCGCGAGTTCACGGTGCGCAGTTCGACCGACACGCTGGTGCCGCCGTTGCCGGTAGCCGTCACGAGTTCGCGCGTCGCGCTCGCATAGCCCGTCATGCTGTAGATCATGGTTCGTCTCGCCGTCTGGATGCCCTTGCGGGCGGAATATGTCGAGGCGCCCGGCGCGTCGCAAGGCGCGGGGCGGGAAGCGCGCATTATCCCATTTTTGCGCCCCACCCCGCCGGGCACGGATGCCGTTCGGCGCTAGAATCGGGGTTTCCTCCTCCGTCCACGATTTCCCCATGACGTCTTCCCTTTCCCGCCCGAGCGGCCGTCGCGCCGACGAACTGCGCAAGGTCGCCCTCACGCGCCACTACACGAAACACGCCGAAGGCTCCGTGCTGGTCGAATTCGGCGACACCAAGGTGATCTGCACCGCGAGCGTCGCCGAGCGCGTGCCCGAATTCCTGCGCGATCGCGGGCAAGGCTGGCTGACGGCGGAATACGGGATGCTGCCGCGCGCGACGCACACGCGCAGCGACCGCGAAGCCGCACGCGGCAAGCAGACGGGCCGTACGCAGGAAATTCAGCGCCTGATCGGCCGCGCGCTGCGCGCGGTGTTCGATCTGGAAGCGCTCGGCACGCGCACGATCCACATCGACTGCGACGTGATCCAGGCCGACGGCGGCACGCGCACGGCGAGCATCACCGGCGCGTTCGTCGCCGCGCACGACGCCGTGTCGAAGCTGATCGCCGCCGGCAAGCTCGCGCGCTCGCCGATCACCGACCACGTCGCCGCGATTTCGGTCGGCGTGTACGAAGGCGCTCCCGTGCTCGATCTCGACTACGCGGAAGATTCGCGCTGCGACACCGACATGAACGTCGTGATGACGGGCGCCGGCGGCTTCGTCGAAGTCCAGGGCACCGCCGAAGGCGTGCCGTTCTCGCGCGCCGAGATGAACGCGCTGCTCGACCTCGCGCAAAGCGGGATCGGCCAGCTCGTGCAGCTGCAGAAGGACGTGCTGGGCGCCGCCCATGTCTGACGATCGCACCGTCGCGCCGCTGTCGCGCATCGTGCTCGCGTCGAACAACGCCGGCAAGCTGCGCGAATTCACCGCGCTGTTCTCGACGGTCGGCATCGAGATCGTGCCGCAGGGCGACTTGGCCGTGCCCGAGGCGGAAGAGCCGTTCGGCACGTTCATCGAGAATGCGCTGACGAAAGCGCGCCATGCGTCGCGCCTCACCGGCCTGCCGGCGATCGCCGACGATTCCGGCCTGTGCGTGCGCACGCTGCGCGGCGCACCGGGCGTCTATTCGGCGCGCTATGCGCAGCGCGCGGGCCGCGACAAGGGCGACGCGGCGAACAACGCGTACCTCGTCGAGCAGCTGCGCGGCGTCGAGGATCGACGCGCATACTATTGCTGCGTGCTCGCGCTCGTGCGCCATGTGGACGATCCCGAGCCGCTGTTCGCCGAAGGGCGCTGGACGGGCGAGATCGTCGACACGCCGCACGGCGAACACGGATTCGGCTACGACCCGTATTTCTACCTGCCGGCGCTCGGCGCGACGGCGGCCGAACTCGAGCCGGCCGTCAAGAACACGCACAGCCATCGCGCGCTCGCGCTGAAGGCGCTGCTCGCGCGGCTCGCAGAGGAACCCGCATGACCGTCTTCGTCACGCATTCGCTGCCGGAGGCCGCATGAGCCAGGCCGCAGAAACCGGCGCGCGCGTCGTCGCGACGTTCACGTCGCCCGGGCAGGTGCGGCTCACGTCGCTGCCGCCGCTCGCGCTGTACGTGCATTTCCCGTGGTGCGTGCGCAAGTGCCCGTACTGCGACTTCAACTCGCACGAATGGAAAGGCGAGCGGTTTCCGGAAACCGAGTATCTCGACGCGCTGCGCGCCGACCTCGAGCAGGCGCTGCCGCTCGTCTGGGGGCGGCAGGTGCACACGGTGTTCATCGGCGGCGGAACGCCGAGCCTGCTGTCGGCCGCCGGCCTCGACCGGCTGCTGTCGGACGTGCGCGCGCTGCTGCCGCTCGATGCCGACGCCGAGATCACGCTCGAGGCGAACCCGGGCACGTTCGAAGCCGCGAAGTTCGCGCAGTTCCGCGCGAGCGGCGTGGACCGCCTGTCGGTCGGCATCCAGAGCTTCAACGAGGCCCATCTGAAGGCGCTCGGCCGCATTCACGACACCGCGCAGGCGCGCGCGGCCGTCGAGATCGCCGCGAAGACGTTCGACAACTTCAACCTCGACCTGATGTTCGCGCTGCCGAACCAGACGCTCGACGAGTGCCGGACCGACATCGAGACCGCGCTGTCGTTCGCGCCGCCGCATCTGTCGCTGTATCACCTGACGCTCGAACCGAACACGCTGTTCGCGAAGTTTCCGCCGACCGTGCCCGACGACGACGCATCGGCCGACATGCAGGAGTGGATCCATGCGCGCACGGCGGAGGCCGGCTATGAACGCTACGAAGTGTCCGCTTACGCGAAACCGAATCATCAGTGCAAGCACAACCTGAACTACTGGCGCTTCGGCGACTACCTCGGGATCGGCGCGGGCGCGCACACGAAGCTGTCGTTCCCGAACCGGATCCTGCGGCAGGCGCGCTACAAGCATCCGGCGACCTTCATCGAGCAAGCAATGGCCGGCACGCCGGTGCAGGAAGAACGTGAAGTCGGCGCACGCGACCTGCCGTTCGAGTTCATGCTGAACACGCTGCGGCTCGTCGAGGGCTTCCCCGTGCACAGCTTCGTCGAGCGCACCGGGCTGCCGATCGGCACGATCGAGCCGGCGCTGCAGGAAGCGGAGCGGCGCGGGCTGATCACGCGCGATTTCGCGCAGATCGCGCCGACGCCGCTCGGCCAGCGTTTCCTCAACGACCTGCAGGAATTGTTCCTGCGCGACGATTGAAGAAAAACGACGCGGCATTTCGGTTACAATGCCGCCTCGTGTGGAAGCGTGGCCGAGCGGTTTAAGGCACCGGTCTTGAAAACCGGCGACGGGAAACTGTCCGTGAGTTCGAATCTCACCGCTTCCGCCAGGCAGTTCGCCAAACCCCGTCCATTCATCGAATGACGGGGTTTTTGTTTGCCCGCGCGCGCATCCCTCCCCCTGCGTTCCGACGCGCCCCGCCGGATGCCGTTACAATCCGGCGCTCCGATTCGCGAAACGGGAACCCCCGCCATGAAGTCCTACATCGCCTCGTCGTTCGTCGCCCTGCTGGCCGCCCCGAGCATGCATGCGACCGCGGCCGATACCGCGGCCGCCAGCGACGCGCAAACGCCGTCGTGCGCGATCGCGTACGTGAAGGGCGTCGGCGGCTCGCCGCGCAGCCTGCGCGAATACCTCGCGAGCCCGACGCCGTACAACTACCTGAAAGACAACGAGATCCAGTGCAAGGTGTCTGATGACGGGCGCGCGTCGAACTGCACCGGCGTGACCTATATCCGCAACGAACAGGTCAGCGTGTACGACGATTCCGATCCGGCGACGCTCACCGTCGTCGCACCGGTGGAACTCGATCACGGCGAGAAGTATCCCGTGATCCTCGTCGTGCAGCGCAAGGACGCACGCTGCACGCGGTAAGGCGCGACACGGCACGCTCGACGTTGCCGCAGGCGATGCGCGCAAGCCTCACGGGCCGCGCCGCCATCGCCTAGAATTCGATCAGCACGGCGACACGACCGCCGCCGCGTACTCGATGCCGCTCGCGCCATCCGTGCGTGCGGCACACGGAGATCGCCATGACCGAACTGTCGACCCCGACGGAACACGTCGATTACGAAGGTTTCGAGATCCATGTCGTGCCGGGCACCGCCCCCGGCAGCGACACGCGCTACACCTACACCGGCTACGTATGCCATCCGGGCGCGAATCCCGCGCTGCCCGGGCATGCGGTGCCGTTCCACGCGGACGGCGAGGAAAGCTTCGCGAGCATCGACGAAGCCGTCCACGAAGCCGTACACCTCGGCAAGAGCATCATCGACGGCACGCATCCCGACCTGTCGGTGCTCGCACTCGTGACGCACGGCTACTGACGGGGCCGACCGCATGCACGCATCGCCGGTGCGCGTCACGCCCGCACCGTCATATGTCGCGTCACATTGCAGCGCACACCGGCTGCGCCGGGCAGCGTCGTCATCAGCGATCGCGACGTTACCGGCCGTGCGTTATGCGTTTCTCCCGATATCGCGCGGCGTCGGCGCGCCTATCATTTTTTTATAGTCACCCGCCGGCGATCGTCCCATGCGCCCACTTCCCCGTCCGAACCTCGACCGGCCGCGTGTCGCCGTGCTGGTCGCCGCAGCCATGCTTGCCGCCTGCACGATTACACCGCCATCGCTGCACTCGATCCTGACGATTCCGTCGGTTACCCGCAGCGCGAGCATCGACCAGTATCGCGTGGAAGTCGCGCAGCGCGTCGCCGAGCGCAATCCGTCCGGCATGTCGCACGGGACGCCGCAGGCGATGCTGCGCTCGCTCGTCGTCGTCTCGTTCACCGTCGACCGCAGCGGCCGCCTCGTCAACGCATCCGTCTATCGCAGCAATGGCGACAGCGAGGCCGAAGCGCTCGCGCTCGCATCGCTGCGCCGCTCGGCACCGCTGCCGCCACCGCCGTCGAAACTGCTCGACGGCAACGGCCGGATCGAGATGATGGAAGGCTGGCTCTTCAACGACGACGGCCGGTTCCAGTTGCAGAGTACGGCGTCGGCGCAGGCGCAGTCGCTCGACTGACCCCTCGCCCGCCTGCGATTGCCGCTATGCAGCGGCGCTGGCTATAATTTTCCGCAATCGCGCGGCCATCCTGCCGCGCGCGCGTTCGCGCGCCGCACCCGGCAAGCGAACCGACCACGCCGGCACCGGGCGGGGCGACCTATCCGTCTCCATCGTCGACCGGCGGGTGACGTACGCGCCACGGCGCGCGTCCATGCCGCCACTTGCTTCATCCGTTCGGCCGCTCCCGGCAGGCGCCCCGCCTGCTCGGACGCATCAGCCGACCGCCCCAACGACAAAACGGAGACTTCCATGTCCGCATCCCCCCCGGCCGTTGCGCACGCAACCGGTTCGGCCGGCGCCGTCAGCCACCGGCGCATCGTGTTCGCGAGCTTCATCGGCACCGCGATCGAGTTCTACGATTTCTACGTCTACGCAACCGCCGCGGCACTCGTCATCGGCCCCGTGTTCTTCCCGCACGGCTCCGCGACCGCGCAGGCGCTGTCGGCATTCGTCACGTTCGGCATCGCGTTCATCGCGCGGCCGATCGGCTCGTTCCTGTTCGGCCACTTCGGCGACCGCATCGGCCGCAAATCGACGCTCGTCGCGTCGCTGCTGGTAATGGGCGTATCGACCACCGCGATCGGCTTCGTGCCCGGCTACGACACGATCGGCGCACTCGCACCGGTGCTGCTGTGCGTGCTGCGCTTCGGCCAGGGGATCGGCCTCGGCGGCGAATGGGGCGGCGCGGCGCTGCTCGCGACCGAGCACGCGCCGCAAGGCAAGCGCGGCTGGTTCGGCATGTTCCCGCAGTTGGGGCCGTCGGTCGGCTTCCTGATGTCGAACGGGCTGTTCTTCGCGCTCGCGCTGTCGTTGTCCGACGATCAATTCCGCAGCTGGGGCTGGCGCATCCCGTTCCTCGTCAGCGCGGTGCTCGTCGCGCTCGGCCTGTACGTGCGGCTGAAGATCACCGAGACGCCCGCCTTCCAGGCCGCGCTCGATCGCAACGAACGCGTGCGCGTGCCGGTCGCGACGCTCATCTCGCAACACTGGCAGCCGACGCTGCTCGGCGCGCTCGCGATGGTCGTCTGCTACACGCTGTTCTATATCTCGACGGTGTTCTCGCTGTCGTACGGCGTGTCGGCGCTGCATATTCCGCGCCAGAGCTTCCTCGGCCTGCTGTGTCTCGCCGTCGTGTTCATGGGGCTCGCGACGCCGTTGTCGGCCTGGGCCTCCGACCGCTTCGGCCGCAAGCCGGTGCTGGTGGTGGGTGCAATCGCCGCGCTGCTGTCCGGTTTCGCGATGGAACCGCTGCTCGGCAGCGGCTCGATGCCGCTCGTCGCGCTGTTCCTGACGCTGGAGCTGTTCCTGATGGGCGTGACGTTCGCGCCGATGGGCGCGCTGCTGCCGGAACTGTTCCCGACCAACGTCCGCTATACGGGCGCGGGCGTCGCGTACAACCTCGGCGGGATCCTCGGCGCGTCGATCGCGCCGTACATCGCGCAACTGCTCGCCGCGCGCGGCGGATTGTCGTGGGTGGGCGGCTACGTGTCGGTGGCGGCGGCGATCAGCCTGATCGGCGTGCTGCTGATGCGCGAAACCCGCGACTCGTCGCTGCTCTGAGCGTCGGGGACGACCCGGGTTGTGCGGCGGCCGGCGCTGCTTATACTCGATTCAGGGGGCGCCGCCGTGCGCCCCCGGGATCCCTTCCCGAAGGAGCCGCCGCGATGAATATCCGCCTCGACAACGCCGACCTCGTCCTGATCCTCGCGCTCGCGCTGGGCGGCGCGCTGTTGCTCGCGCTGCGCTTCCGGCCCAAAACCTGGCGCGGCCTGCTGTTCGAGGCACTGCTGGCGAACGTGGCGGCCATCGCCGCGGTCATCACGGTCGAGGCGCTGCTGGCCTGAACCGGCACCGCGGCTTCGTCAGGCCGTCAGCGCCACGGGGCGCGCATCGTAGGCCGGACCGACCGCATCGATTGCGTCCAGCGCCTGCGCAACGGACGGCACCGTGCCCGGCTCGCCGATCGACAGTGCATTCGGCGCGCCGCCGATACCGCAGTGGTGGCGCGACGTCGCGACGAAAATCATCACGGTCGGCCGCCGCAGCGCGTGCGCCATGTGCACGAATCCGGTATCGACCCCCGCCACGAGCGCGGCCCGGCCGATCGCCGAGCCCAGTTCCCGCACCGACATCGCGGGCAGCACGACCGCGCCCGGGGCCCGTGCGGCGATGTCCTGGGCGTCGTCGTGTTCGGCGGCCGAGCCCCACGGCACCAGCACGCGCACGCCGCGCGCCATCATCTGCATGGCCAGCGCGGCCCAGTGGTCGGCCGGCCATTTCTTGTCCGGATTGGAGGTGGCGTGAAACAGCAGCATGAACGGCGCGCCGTCGGTCACGGCGGCTGGCAGGCTCGTGTCCTGCGGCGCCACGATGCCGTATGCAGCGATCCCTTCGGGGACATAGCCGAGCGCCTCGCCGGCGCTGACGCGCATGCCGTGCCACGCGTCGCAGTCCGGACGCGGGCCGAAGCGATGCGAATACGCAAAGCGCGCACCCGTCTCGCCGAGATCCTGGGTTTGATAGCCGACCCGGCGGGCGGCCCGCGCGAACGCCGAAATGATCGCGCTCTTGTAGACGCCGTGCAGGTCGATGACGGCGTCGTACCGGTGCGCGCGCAGCGCCCCGATCGATGCCGAGATCGCCTTCAGGTCGCCGCGGTTCCGGCGCTTCTTGAACCGCCGCAGCGGCGCGCAGAGCACGTGGCTCACGCCCGGATGCCAGCGCACGACTTCGGCACACGACTCGTCGACGGCCCAATCGACCGTCACGCCCGGAAAAGCCCGGTGGAGATCCGCGACGACCGGCAGCGTCTGGACGACATCGCCGAGCGACGTCACTTTCACGATAAGGATGCGTTTCACGTTTCCTGTGGGGAGGAGCATGCCATTTCGGCATGCTAACGACGCTGCCCACCCAAAGGCATTACATCGCCATTACATTTGCAACAAAGTGCATCGTTTTCGTGAAAATTTGTCGAGCGCCCATGCGCATCCGGTTCTTTTTATAATGCCCTTTTTGTCCGCCGGCCCGTCGCCGATGCCCCGCCCCGCCCTTCCCGCCCTGTTTCCCGCTCTCACCCGCCGCTCGGTGCGGATCTGGCGCCAGTACGGCGTCTTCTGGCTCGGCGCGATCGCCGTGGGTCTCGCGGCCGTGCTGTACGCGCGGCTGATCGACTGGGGCTACGACACGTTTCGCACGATGCGCGACCACGCCGCGTGGCTGCCGCTGGTGTTGACGCCGGCGATCGCCGCGGCGTCGGCATGGCTTACGCGCCGCTTCTTTCGGGGTGCGGAGGGCAGCGGCATCCCGCAGGTCATCGCGACGCTGCATGCGCGCCCCAGCGCGTTCGGCGCACGCCTGCTGACGCTGCGCATCCTGTTCGGCAAGGTGCTGATCTCGTTCATGGGCATCCTCGGCGGCTTCACGATCGGCCGTGAAGGGCCGACCGTGCAGGTCGGTGCCGCGCTGATGTTCAACCTGAGGCGCTTCTACCCGCGCTCCAATGCGCAGATCGAGCGGCAGCTCGTGCTCGCCGGCGCCGCCGCCGGCCTGTCGGCGGCATTCAATACGCCGCTGGCCGGGATCGTGTTCGCGATCGAAGAGCTGACCCGCAGCTTCTCCGCGCGCGCAAGCGGCGTGCTGATCACCGCGATCATCCTCGCCGGTGTCGTCGCGCTCGGGCTGAACGGCAACTACACGTATTTCGGCACGATCGACGCCGGCCAGCATTTTCCGAAGATGCTCGCGGTCGCCGTGCTCGTCACCGCGATCGTCACGGGGATCGCCGGCGGCCTCTTCAGCTGGCTGCTGCTCAACACGGGACGCTGGCTGCCCGCACGCGTGCTCGGCCTGTATCGCGAGCGCCCGATCGCATTCGCGGCGCTGTGCGGCTTCGTGATCGCCGTCGTCGGCATCGTGTCGGGCGGCACGACGTTCGGCAGCGGCTATGCCGAAGCACGCGGCCTGCTCGACGGCCATGAACGGCTTTCGGCGTTCTATCCGTTCCTGAAGATGGTGTCGATGGTCGCGTCGTACCTGCCGGGCATCCCGGGCGGGATCTTCGCACCGTCGCTGTCGATCGGCGCCGGTTTCGGCAACCTGCTGCACCTCGTGTTCGGCGACATGAGCCTGCCGATGCTGATCGCGCTCGCGATGGTCGGCTACCTCGCGGCGGTCACGCAGTCGCCGATCACGTCGTTCGTGATCGTGATGGAGATGATCAACGGCCACGCGCTCGTGATTTCGTTGATGGCCACCGCGCTCGTGTCGAGCCGCATGGCACGCTTCTTCGCGCCGCCGCTGTACGAAACGCTGGCGCAGCGCTATCTCGCACCGCCCGCGGCCGCTGCGCAAGCCGCTGCCGCTACGGCAGCGCCGGCGGCTGCGAGCAGCGTCACCGAGCCGCAGGATGCGGACGCCGCGCCCGCCGATCCGCTCGATACGCTGCGCGACGAAAATGGCGGCGAGGCGGACGCCCGGGCACACGACAACGGCGCGGTGAGCACGCCAGCGACGACGCACGACGACGCGCCGGCTGCGCCGGACACGCATGGCCCGGCACAGCCGGGCCCGCGCGACGCTCAGTAGATCACCACCGGCGCCGGCCGGTAGTAGACGGGACGGGCCGGCACGACGATGCAGCCGGCCAGCGTGATCGCGACGAGCGCGATGGCGATTGCGGTTCGTTTCATCGCACGCCCTCCGTCAAGCCCAGTGGCCACGTGTCCAGAACCAGTTCGGGCCGCGCTGATCCCAATGGCCCGGCACCCAGTGCATGCCGACGCGCTCGGCTTCCCAGTGACCGCCGATCCATACGTAGCGGCCATGATCCCAGCGCCAGTGGCCGCGCTCCCACACATAGCCGACGCGTGTCGCCGGCACGACCTCGTAGCGCACGGGCGGCGGCGCATTCGGCGCGACGACGACGACTTCCCCGGTGCGCAGGGCCACGGGCTCGGCGACGACCATTCGGGCCGACTGCACCTGCACCGGCGCGCCGACGATGATCTCGTCCGCGCGCGCGGCGAGCGGTGCGGCAACGGCTGACAGGCCCGCGGCGAACAGCGTGAGCGAGACGATACGACGTTGAACGGTAGAGACAGCCATCACAACCTCCTGATTGAACAATTGACGCGGGCGTATTCGTTCAATGCGGGAGGACGGCTGACGGCCGACAAGGGCCGTGTTACGGCGTGCCCGAAAGTGCAACAGGGCGTAAGACGCGCACGGCGGCATGTGCCGCCGTGCGGTGGGACACGGCAAAGGTCAGGCTTGCGGAATCTCGATCTTGACTTCGAGCACTTCGAGATCGTCCTGGCGCTCGAGGCTCACGCGGATGTCATCGTTCGAAATATGGACGTACTTCGAGATGACCGCGACCAGCTCCTTCTGCAGCGCCGGCAGGTAATCGGCCGGCGGCCGGCCACCGACCCGCTCGTGCGCGATGATGAGCTGCAGGCGCTCCTTCGCGACCGACGCGGATTTCTTCTTCTCGCCGAGGAGAAACGAAAGGATGGACATGAGCGACCTCCGTTACTTGCTGCCGAAGAGGCGCTGCAGCAGGCCCGGCTTCTGGTATTCGGTGAAACGCAGCGGCTTGTCTTCGCCGACGAAGCGCGCAACGATGTCCTTGTATGCCTCGGCGACATCGGTGCCGTCGAGATGCACGGCCGGCAGACCCTGGTTCGATGCATGCAGCACGGCTTCCGATTCCGGCACCACGCCGATCAGCTTGATGCGCAGGATCTCGCTGATGTCCTCGAGCGACAGCATCTCGCCTTCGCTCACGCGCTTCGGGCTGTAACGCGTGATCAGCAGGTGTTCCTTGATCGGATCCTTGCCTTCGGTCGCGCGCTTGGTCTTCGACGACAGGATGCCGAGAATACGGTCCGAGTCGCGCACCGACGACACTTCCGGGTTCGTCACGATCAGCGCTTCGTCCGCGAAGTACATCGCGTGCAGCGCACCCGCCTCGATACCGGCCGGCGAATCGCAGACGATGTATTCGAAGTCCATCGCAACCAGATCGTTCAGCACCTTCTCGACGCCGTCACGCGTGAGCGCATCCTTGTCGCGCGTCTGCGACGCCGGCAGGATGAACAGGTTCTCGCACTTCTTGTCCTTGATCAGCGCCTGGTTCAGGTTCGCTTCGCCCTGGATCACGTTCACGAGGTCATACACGACGCGACGCTCGCAGCCCATGATGAGATCGAGGTTGCGCAGGCCGACGTCGAAGTCGATCACGGCCGTCTTGTGGCCGAGCAGCGCGAGGCCGGACGCGAAGCTCGCGCTCGTCGTCGTCTTGCCCACGCCGCCCTTGCCCGAGGTCACCACGATGATTTTTGCCATTTACCCAATACCCTGTGTTCGTCAATGAGAGCCGATCGATCCGGAGCGTGCCGCGTGAATCACGTCAGGCGCAGCGGTTCGATCATCAGTTTTTCCTCTTCGAGCCGGATCTGCACCGATTTGCCCAATATCTCGGCGGGCAACGGGTTCTCGGTTGTTCGATAGATACCCGCGATCGAAATCAGTTCCGGTTCGAGACACGTGCAGAAAATGCGCGCGTCGTGATTGCCGTGCACGCCCGCGAGTGCGCGGCCGCGCAACGGCGCGTAGATGTGGATATTGCCTTCCGCGATGATCTCGGCGCCGTGACTGACCGGCGCGAGCACCACGAGGTCTCCTTTCGCGTAAATCTGCTGTCCCGAACGCAGCGGCCGGTCGATCACCAGCGTCTGGCCGCCGGCCTGAATCGGCGTCGGAGCAGGCTCGGACGCCGATTCGGCCGCCGCCGCAGCAGCGGGCGCCTCGACGACGGGCGCCGGCTCCGCTTCCTCGACCGGTTTCGCGGCCGACACGCGGCGATCGCGCGCTTCGAGCAACGGCAGGCCGGCAGTTGCCGCCCAGCCCTGCGCCGGCAGCGCCACAACGCCCACCGGGCGCATCCGCACGTCGTTCAGCATCTTGCGGATGTCGGCGAGCGCGACGCGTTCGCCGTCCGCGAGGCGGCGGACGTCGATCGCGACGACATCATCGGCGAAAAACTCGGGAGTCGCTTCGAAGCGCTTGACCAGTTCGGCACGCAACGCATCGAGATCGGTCGTCTTCACGGTGAACAACAACGTATCGACCGATCCGCTGCGCAGCTCGAAGAATGGCGATTTTTTAAGCGACATGGACACTCTGCAAAAAATTTTTGCGTATTTTACAGGCGTCCACGCGTACAGCCATTATTTTTGGGACTTGGGTGGCGGCGAACACACCGCCGGCAGGCCGGGCCGGCGCGCGGCAAGGCGTTGAGCGCGCCGGGCGGCCCGCGCGTTCATCCGTCAGGGCGTGTTCACGCGCGACACGAACAGCGACTTCATCGCGCCGGGCATCCGCGCGATCGGCGCATGCTCGCCGGTATTGCCGAAACCCGCGCGCTCGTAGAAACGGATCGCGTTGCGGTTCGCATCGGCGATCCATGCGTAGACGTCCTGCGCACCGCGTTCGGCCAGCCACCCGGTGGCCGTTTCGAGCAGGAGCACGCCGCCGCGCAGATGGCGCACTGCGTGCGCGACCCACAGCTCGCTGACGAACGCGCGCCGCTCGGGCGTATTGTCGAAATACGCGCCGATCATGCCGGCCGGATGGCCTTCGGTGTAAAGCAGGAAAGTCGTCGACTCGTCGGATGCGGCGCGCAGCGCGGCGATGGCCGCCGCCGCGTCGGAATCGACGTTCAGCAATTCGGCCTCCGGCGCTTCACCGGGCGCGTAGGGCTCACGCAGCGATGCGGCGCGGAGTTCGCGATACACGCCACCCTGGTCGGCAGCGATACGACGAACGGTCAAGGTCGAACTCATGCAGGCACAGCCCCCTTCGGACAGCAAGTTATTAGCTTCAACCGAAAGCGGGGCATGAGTCAAATCGTTATTTTCAAATGGCAGCGCGAATCAAAAGGCGGCAGGCAACGCCGCCCGCCCGGGTGTGCAGGTGCAGCATTCGCGCGTCGATCGGCCGCGAAGCGCGCGAGTCCGAAGTGCGATCCGGACATGTCACCCCGCTCGCCTTTGTCGTGCAGGACATTCGCGCGGCGAGCGTCCGGTATTTCGCCGCCCGGCCCGTAATGGATCGTAATATATGTATCCGGCGGTGAGGGTCTACAACGCGCTGCCGCACGCCGATTATTGCATCGCAACATTCGTTGCGATGCACGAAGCCGGAAAACTCGCCCGTGTAGTTCGCGTATTCATCAGACCAGAACCCGGGCCGCGCGAGCCGATCCGGCTCGTGTCGCGCTGTTTCAATCACCCGCTGCCGGCCCCTCCCCACCTGCGTCCCGCGCAACCCGCCGTTTGGAGTTTCATGCCTAGCGCCGGGGTTTGGAAAGCGTGCGCGACGGTCGTATAACTGGCACAACCGGACTTCCGATCCAGGGCCGCGCGCAGTGTCGCGCACCGACGACGATTCGAACGGCGACAGACATGCGGCCGCCCGGCGCCCCTGCGCGCCGGAGGCGGTCCAAAGGAGGGAGACAATGGCAATGACGGACGGATCGGCCTCGAGCTGGTCGGATGGCAAACGTTATCTGTGGCTCCTCGGCGCGCTGACGATCACGCTGCCGATCCTCGCGGCCCAGCTCGCGCTTGCGACGGGACTGCACGTGTTCTGGTGGTTCGGGCCGTTGTTCGCATTCGGCGTGATTCCGGTCCTCGACACGCTGATCGGCGACGATCGGGACAATCCGCCCGAAACCGTCGTCCCGCAGCTCGAACGGGAGCGCTACTACCGCTTCATCGTCTACCTCGCGACACTCGTCGAATACGTCGCGTTCTTCACCTGCGTGTGGATCGTCGGCACGCATGCGCTCACGTGGTACGACTACGTCGGCTTCGCGCTGTCGCTCGGCGCCGCGACGGGCATCTCGATCAACACCGCGCACGAACTCGGCCACAAGACCAACCGCTTCGAGCGCTGGCTCGCGAAGATCACGCTCGCGCCCGTCGCGTACGGGCATTTCTTCGTCGAACACAACCGCGGCCATCACGTGCGCGTCGCGACGGCCGAGGATCCGGCAAGCGCGCGCTACGGCGAATCGTTCTGGGCGTTCCTGCCGCGCACGGTGACCGGCAGCATCCGCTCGGCGTGGCGACTCGAAAAGGCGCGCCTCGAGCGGCTCGGGCATTCGCCGTGGAGCTGGCGCAACGAGGTGCTGCACGCGTGGGCGATGACCGTCGTCGTGTGGGCCATCGCAATCGCGATGGCCGGCAGGATCGTGATCCCGTTCCTCGTGATCCAGGCCGTCTACGGTGCGTCGCTGCTCGAAGTCGTCAATTACGTCGAGCACTACGGCCTCGGCCGCCGCAAGCTGCCGAACGGCCGTTACGAGCGCTGCACGCCGCAGCATTCGTGGAACAGCAATCACGTCGTCACGAACCTGTTCCTGTACCAGTTGCAGCGCCACGCCGACCATCACGCGAACCCGACCCGCTCGTACCAGGCGCTGCGCCACTTCGACGATTCGCCGCAACTGCCGGCCGGCTACGCGACGATGATCCTGTTCGCGTACGTGCCGCCGCTCTGGTATCGCGTGATGAATCCGCGCGTCGTCGCGCACTACGGCGGCAACATGGCGCAGTCGAACATCAAGCCGTCGATCCGCGACCGCGTGCTCGCGCAGTATCCGGCCGCGGCATAAGGCAACGCGGCACGACGAAGCTCCCGCGCTCGCCGGCGATGCCGTTACGCGGCTTGCGGCAGCCTGAACACGGCTACCGCCTGCCGCAGCGCACTCGCCTGTTCGGCCAGCGCCTGCGTCGCGGCCGACGCCTGCTCGACCAGCGCGGCGTTGCGCTGCGTCGCTTCATCCATCTGCGTGACCGCGATGTTCACCTGCTGGATACCGCCGCTTTGCTCCTGCGATGCGGACGAGATCTCGCCGACGATCGTCGTGACCCGCTGCACCGCTCCGACGATATCCCGTATCGATTCGCCCGCGCGGCCGATCAGCGCGGCGCCCGCATCGACGCGCTGCGTCGACTGCCCGATCAGCGCCTTGATCTCCTTCGCGGCAGCCGCGCTGCGCTGCGCGAGCGTGCGCACCTCGGCCGCGACGACCGCGAAGCCCCGCCCCTGTTGCCCGGCACGCGCCGCCTCGACGGCCGCGTTCAACGCGAGGAGATTGGTCTGGAATGCGATGCCGTCGATCACCGCGACGATCTCGCCGACCTTCGCCGCGCTGTCGGCAATCCCGCTCATCGTGTCGACCGCCTGCGCCATCACGCTGCCGCCCGCGGAAGCCATGCCCGACGCATCGTGCGCGAGCTGCGCCGCATGCGTCGCATGCTCGGCCGACTGGCGAACGACGCCCGTCAGCTCGGCCAGGCTGGCCGCGGTTTCCTCGAGCGACGCAGCCTGCGCCTCGGTACGCGCCGACAGGTCGTGATTGCCCGATGCGATCTGCGCGCTCGCCGTCGCGACGGACTCGGCATGCGAGCGCACTTCGTGCACGACGCCCGACAGGCTCGCCTGCATCGCCTGCAACGCGCGCAGCAGGTCGGCGATCTCGTCACGGCCTGCGGCGTCGACGTCGCGCGTCAGGTCGCCGCCCGCCACCGCCTGCGCACAGGCAACCGCGCGATCGAGCGGCCGCAGGATCGCGCGACTGAACAGGAACGCGCCGATCATCGCGACACCGAGCACGATCAGCATCAGCACGACACTCGCCGCGCTCGCGTGCTGCGCGTCGCGGCTCGCGTGAGCCGACACGGTAGCGCTCTCGTCGGCAATCGTCTTCGCGGCACGCTCGAGCAGCGCAGCCGGCGCGCGATCGACGCCCGCCACCGCCGCATCGCCTGCCGTCGGATCGAAGCCCGATGCCTTGAACGCGTCGAAACCGCGACGATAGCCATCTCCCATCGCCGCATGCGCACGCATGAACTGCTCGACGAGCGTACGGCTCTCGCCGGGCGGCAACCGGTTGACGAGCTGCGCGGCGAGCGTATCGACCGTGCGCTCGCGCGTCTGGAATGCCTGCCAGTATGTGTCCAGTTTGTCGGGCTGCTTGCCGCGCAGCAGCGTGTCCTTCCATTCCTGAACCTGCAGCTTGAACTGCACGAGCGTCGCCGACACGAGCCGCTCATCGGCAACGTGCGTCTGCACGTCGTTCGCGAACGTATCGATCGACTGGTTGAGGATGCGGATACCGTACAGCGCGCCGCACAACATCAGCAGCAGCGCAACGGCGAATGCGAGGGGAATCTTGTAGCTCAGCTTCATGGGACCTTGAATCGACGGGAAACGGCGACGGCGCAGGAAGACGCCCGCCGCCGCCCCGTGTTAACGGCGCGCGATGCGAAGGCTGAAGCTGAAGAGGTGACGCGCTGCGATCACGTCGGCCGAATTGCGACGCGCGGCGGCCCCACCGGGCGACCCAAACGAAAAACCCCGTGATCCTTTCGAATCACGGGGCTTCGTATTTTGGCGGAGAGGGTGGGATTCGAACCCACGGTACGGGGAAACCGTACGCCTGATTTCGAGTCAGGTACATTCGACCACTCTGCCACCTCTCCTTCCTTGCTGCTTCATTTCCCGGCTGGTCGTTTCCGGGAAAGAAAAGATTATAGAACGATCTCTTCGAAACTCACAAGCCCTTTTTGCAAATTTTTTGCCGGGCCCTCGAAAGCCGATCGTTCGGCAATCTCACGACGCCTGCGCAGGCGCATCGATACGCTCCATGCCGCCCATGTACGAACGCAGCGCCTCCGGCACCGTGACCGAACCGTCCGCGTTCTGGTAGTTCTCCAGCACCGCGACGAGCGTACGGCCGACCGCGAGGCCCGAACCGTTCAGCGTGTGCACGAGTTCCGGCTTGCCCTGCGCGTTGCGGAAACGCGCCTGCATCCGGCGCGCCTGGAACGCCTCGGTGTTCGAGCAGCTCGAGATCTCGCGATAGGTGTTCTGCGCGGGCAGCCACACTTCGAGGTCGAACGTCTTCGCGGCGGAGAAACCCATGTCGCCCGTGCACAGCGTGATCACGCGGTACGGCAGGCCGAGCTTCTGCAGGATCGCTTCCGCGTGGCCGACCATCTCGTCGAGCGCCGCATACGACGCGTCCGGCGCGACGACCTGCACCATTTCGACCTTGTCGAACTGGTGCTGGCGAATCATCCCGCGCGTGTCGCGGCCGTACGAGCCCGCTTCCGAGCGAAAGCACGGCGAATGCGCGGTGAGCTTGATCGGCAGCGCGGAGCCTTCGACGATCGACTCGCGAACGGTGTTCGTCAGCGAAATTTCCGACGTGGAGATCAGGTATTGCGTGATCGTGTTCTCGGCGCCGCCCTTCTCGACACGGAACATGTCGTCCGCGAACTTCGGCAGCTGGCCCGTGCCGTACAGGATCTCGGGGTTCACGATGTACGGCGTATACGTCTCGCTGTAGCCGTGCTGCTGCGTGTGCGTATCGAGCATGAACTGCGCGAGCGCGCGGTGCAGACGGGCAATCGAGCCGCGCAGCATCGTGAAGCGCGCGCCGGCGAGCTTCGCGCCGGTTTCGAAATCGAGACCGAGCGGCGTGCCGACGTCGACGTGATCCTTCACCTCGAAGTCGAACTGGCGCGGCGTGCCCCAGCGGCGCACCTCGACGTTGTCGGCCTCGTCCTTGCCGACCGGCACGCTGTCGTGCGCGATGTTCGGCATGCCCAGCATCAGGTCGGACAGGCGCGTCTGGATTTCGCCGAGCTTGGCTTCGCCCGCCTTCATCTCGTCGCCGATCCCGCCGACTTCGGCCATCACGGCCGACGTGTCCTCGCCCTTCCCCTTCATCGCGCCGATCTGCTTCGACAGGCTGTTGCGGCGCGCCTGGAGCTCTTCGGTACGGGTCTGGATCGCGCGGCGTTCCGCTTCGAGAGCGGAGAACGCGGCGACGTCGAGGGTGTAGCCGCGATCGGCGAGGCGCTTGGCGACGCCGTCGAGGTCTTTGCGCAGCAACTGGATGTCGAGCATGGGAGGACTTGGAAAATCGTTGTGTAGGACGGGAATTCTAACGCACCGCGGGGCCGCCACGGCACTGGCCGGACGGACAATGCCGCAAACAGGCGACCGGCGTGGCAGTATCGCGTAGCCGGCCCGTGCGTCGGCGGCCGGCGGATCGCATCGCACGGCGCCACCGCGAAGCGCGCAACAGCCGCGCCGGCCCGGCGCAGTGCGGCGGGCAACGCATCCGCTTTCGCATCACCGTCACCCGAGGAACACGATGGGCATCGAACTGGACAAGGATGTTCGCGACCGCGCAATCGCGTCGCTGCAACGCTATTTCACGGAAAACATGGACGAGCCGATCGGCAACATCCAGGCCGGCGCACTACTGCACTTCTTCGTCGAGGAAATCGCACCGGCGATCTACAACCTCGCGATCGCCGATGCGCAGGAGCGCCTGCACGCACGGGTCGCGGAGCTCGACATCGAATGCCACGAGGAGCCGTTCGGGTACTGGAAGAAACAGCCGGGCCGCAAGCGCTAGACGCACCCCGGAGCAGCGCCGGCCGTCGGACCATGCGTGGCCGGTCAGCCCTTCTTGCCAGCCTCGCGGTCGAGCTCGCGCAGCCACGCGAGCTTCTCGGCGATCTTCGACTCGAGCCCGCGCGGCACCGGCTTGTACCAGTGCGGCTCGCGCATGCCTTCCGGCAGATACGTCTCGCCGGCCGCATACGCGTTCGGCTCGTCGTGCGCGTAGCGGTACGCGTGGCCGTAGCCAAGCTCCTTCATCAGCTTGGTCGGCGCATTGCGCAGATGGACGGGCACCTCGCGCGACTTGTCCTGCTTCACGAACGCCATCGCCTGGTTGAATGCGTTGTAGCCCGCGTTGCTCTTTGCCGCGCACGCGAGATAGATCACCGCCTGCCCGAGCGCCAGCTCGCCTTCGGGTGAGCCGAGCCGCTCGTAGGTCGCGGCGGCGTCGTTCGCCATCTGCAGCGCGCGCGGGTCGGCAAGGCCGATGTCTTCCCACGCCATGCGCACGATCCGCCGCGCGAGATATTTCGGATCCGCGCCGCCGTCGATCATCCGGCAGAACCAGTACAGCGCGCCATCCGGGCTCGACCCGCGCACCGACTTGTGCAGCGCCGAAATCTGGTCGTAGAAATTGTCGCCGCCCTTGTCGAAGCGCCGCGCGTTCAGCGTCATCGCGCTGCTGACGAAATCGGCATCGATCGTCGTGACGCGGGCGGACGACGCGGCCGTCTGCGCCTGCTCGAGCAGGTTCAGGAAGCGGCGAGCGTCGCCGTCCGCGTAGCCGATGAGCGTGTCGATCGCCTTGTCGTCGAACGCGAGGCCGTCGAGCGCGATTTCCTGTGCGCGCGTGAGCAACTGGCGCATCTCGTCGTCGTTCAGCGACTGCAGTACATAGACCTGCGCCCGCGACAACAGCGCCGAGTTGACCTCGAAGCTCGGGTTCTCGGTCGTCGCGCCGATGAAGGTCACGAGCCCCGACTCGACGAACGGCAGCAACGCATCCTGCTGCCCCTTGTTGAAACGGTGGATCTCGTCGACGAACAGGATTGTGTGGCGGCCGGTGCGGTTCAGCGTGTCCTTCGCCTGCTCCATCGCCTCGCGGATGTCCTTCACGCCGCCGAGCACCGCGGACAGCGCGATGAACTCGCAGTCGAATGCGAGCGCGGTGAGGCGCGCGAGCGTCGTCTTGCCGACGCCGGGCGGCCCCCACAGGATCATCGAATGCGGCTTGCCGGATTCGAACGCGAGCCGCAGCGGCTTGCCTTCGCCCAGCAGATGCGTCTGGCCGATCACCTCGGCGAGCGTCTTCGGCCGCAGCGCCTCGGCGAGCGGCCGGCGCGGCTCGACTTGAAACAGGTCGGACATGAACCCTCGCTCCACATCAAACAATGGCGGCCGAACGGGCCGCCGGACTCGACATTATGACAGCCGCGCGAACCCGCCGCCGCGTCTGGTGCCCGCGCCCGGTGCCCGCGCCCGAAAGCGACAAGGGCCTGCCGTCGCCGGCAGGCCCTTGTCAGCAGAACGGCGCGGTGCCGGTCAGCCGGTGATCACGTCGGCGCCCTTCGGCACGACGAACTTGAACGTATCGCCCTTCAGCGGCGGATTCGTCTGGATGTTGGTGAACGTCAGCAGCGTGACGTTACCGAACACGTCGTGCAGCTCCATCGCCGCGAGCGTGCCGTTGCGAAAACCGATGCCGATTCGCTGGAACTGCGTGTCCTGCGCCTTCGGCAACATCTCGAGCCATTCGATGCCCCCCTTCTCGCCTGCATCGCGCAGCGTGTAGTTCTTGTCGAGATCGTTGCTGCCGAACAGGATCGCGGCCGGGCTCGCGCCCAGTGCGCCGTTCAGCTTGCGCTCGGTGACCTGGTTCAGGTCGCGGTCGTACACGTAGAGCTTGTCGCCGTCGGCCTGCAGCACTTGCTGGTACGGCTTCTGGTACGTCCAGATGAACTTGCCCGGACGCGAGAACACGAACGTGCCGCTCGAATTGTCGGTCGGCTTCGGCATGGCTTGCGCGGCGCTCGCGGCACTCATGGCCTTGCTCGGCGCCTTGACGATCTGCTGCGTGAAATCGCCCTTCGCCGAACGCACCTGCGACACGAAGGCCTTCAGTTGCTCGGTGCCGCCCGCGAACGCGTGCGTCGCCGCGAGCATCAGCGATGCGCCGGCGAACGCCGCGCCGAGCCAGCGCCGCGTCGAACGAAGGGAACGGACGAACGAAAGTTGCTGCATGATGCGGTTTTCTCCCTGGGTGGCCGGCGCTGCGGGCGCCGCGGACTCATTCCGCGTCGCGCGCCGGCACAAGAATTTCGCGGTTGCCGCTCGACGACATCGCCGACACGAGCCCCGACTGTTCCATCTGCTCGAGCAGCCGCGCCGCGCGGTTGTAGCCGATCCGCAAATGGCGCTGCACGAGCGAAATCGACGCGCGGCGGTTCTTGATGACGATCTCGACCGCCTGGTCGTACAGCGGATCAGACTCGTCGCCGCCTTCGCCGGTTCCCGCGCCGGCCGAGCCCTCGTCGCCGTCGACGGTGCCGCCTTCCAGCAGCCCTTCGACGTAGTTCGGCTCGCCATGCTCCTTGAGCTTCTCGACGACGCGATGCACTTCGTCGTCGGCGACGAACGCGCCGTGCACGCGTACCGGCAACCCGGTGCCGGGCGCCAGGTACAGCATGTCGCCCATCCCGAGCAGCGACTCGGCGCCCATCTGGTCGAGAATCGTGCGCGAGTCGATCTTCGACGACACCTGGAACGCGATCCGCGTCGGCACGTTCGCCTTGATCAGGCCCGTGATCACGTCGACGGACGGACGCTGGGTCGCGAGGATCAGGTGGATGCCGGCCGCACGCGCCTTCTGCGCGATCCGCGCGATCAGCTCCTCGACCTTCTTGCCGACGACCATCATCAGGTCGGCCAGCTCGTCGATCACCACGACGATGTTCGGCAGGCGGCCGAGCGGTTCCGGATCGTCCGGCGTCAGGCTGAACGGATTCGGAATCTTTTCCTCGCGCTTCGCCGCGTCGTCGATCTTGTTGTTGTAGCCCGCGAGGTTGCGCACGCCGAGCTTGCTCATCAGCTTGTAGCGGCGCTCCATCTCCGCGACCGTCCAGTTCAGCGCATGGCCGGCCTGGCGCATGTCGGTGACGACCGGGCACAGCAGGTGCGGAATGCCTTCGTAGACGCTCATTTCGAGCATCTTCGGGTCGATCAGGATCAGGCGCACCTGCTCGGCGGTCGCCTTGTACAGCAGCGACAGGATCATCGCGTTGATCCCGACGGACTTGCCCGAGCCGGTCGTGCCGGCCACCAGCAGGTGGGGCATCTTCGCGAGATCCGCGCACACCGGCTTGCCGCCGATGTCCTTGCCGAGGCTCAGCGTGAGCGCCGACGCCGCCGCCGCATAGACCTCCGAGCCGATGATCTCGGACAGGTGCACCGTCTGGCGACGCTGGTTCGGCAGCTCGAGCGCCATGTAGTTCTTGCCGGGGATCGTCTCGACCACGCGGATCGACACGAGCGACAGCGACCGCGCGAGATCCTTCGCGAGGTTCACGATCTGGCTGCCCTTCACGCCGGTGGCCGGCTCGATCTCGTAACGCGTGACGACCGGGCCCGGATATGCGGCCACGACGCTCGCCTCGACGCCGAAGTCCTTCAGCTTCTTCTCGATCAGGCGCGACGTGAATTCGAGCGTGTCGGCGGAAATCGCTTCCTGCGTCTTCGGCGCGGGATCGAGCAGCGACACCGGCGGCAGCGTCGAGTCGCCCGGCAGATCGGTAAACAGCGGCACCTGGCGCTCGCGCTCGACACGCTCGGACTTCGCCGGCGTGACGACCGGCGGCACGATGGTCACCGGTTCGTGATCCTCGATGCGCACGCGCTCCTCTTCGACCTTGCCTTCGCGGCGCACGGCCGCGGCTTCGCCCAGCTTGCGATCGCGCTCGGCCTCGCGGCGCAGCTTCGCGACGGTGACGGCGGACAGGATCGCGCCGCCGACGCGCTCGGAGACCGACAGCCACGAGAAGCGGAAATACAGCGACAGGCCGACCGCGAGCAGGATCAGCAGCAGCAGCGTGCCGCCGGTGAAGCCGAACGCATGCGACATCGCGCCCGCGACGGCCTCGCCGATCACGCCGCCCGGCGCGCGCGGCAGCTGCACCTTCAGCGACCACATCCGCATCGCCTCGATGCCGTCGCACGCGAGCACGACGAGCACGAACGACAGGATTTCGGTGAGCCAGCCGATCGGCCGCTCGGGCTCGTCGGCGACGGCCTCGTGACGTGTGATGCGCCGGTAGTTAACGGCGATGCGCCGCCCGAGCGGCACGATCAGCCAGTAGGCCGACAAGCCGAACAGCAGCAGGATGATGTCGGCCGTCCACGCGCCGACGCGCCCGGCCCAGTTCGAGATGTGATCCACCTGCGCTGCATGCGTCCAGCTTGGATCGCGCCGGCTGTAGCTCAACAGGGCCATCACCAGAAAGGCGCAGAGCGCGACCTGGAGAATCCAGCGGATCTCCGTGAGGAGCTTCGACATCCGGTGCGGCAACGCCTGTGCCTGGGCGGAATAAGGAGCTTTTGCCATGAATCCGTATAAAGAGGACGGGCTGCGTGCCCGCCTGTCGTTCGATCCCGCTTATTGTAAACGCTGCACCGTGCCGTCAAGTGTAAATGACGGTTACATAACGGGGCCCGGGTGCCAATCTCGACGCCGCGCACGCCGGACGAACGGCCCCGGCGCCTTCCAGCCCGCCCGTGCCGCCCGCCCCGCCGCGGCGCGCAGCCCGGCGGGGAAACGCTATCGCCGCGATTGAAACTCTCGTTCGGCAGCGCAGCAACGGGGCCTTTATAATGCGCGTCTGATACCCATCTATGACGGCATCCCGGTCAACCCAGACCGTCCGGCGCGCCTTACCCCGCCCGCCGCGGCCGCCTTTTACGGATTCGCACATGTCCACGCCCAAACACGCCAAAGTCCTGATTCTCGGTTCCGGCCCCGCCGGCTACACGGCTGCCGTCTACGCGGCACGCGCCAACCTGTCCCCGGTACTGATCACCGGCATCGCGCAGGGCGGCCAACTGATGACGACGACCGACGTCGAAAACTGGCCGGCGGACGCAAAGGGCGTGCAAGGCCCTGAACTGATGGCGCGCTTCCAGGAGCACGCGGAGCGCTTCAACACCGAAATCGTATTCGACCACATCCACACCGCGAAACTGCACGAAACGCCGATCCGGCTGATCGGCGACTCGGGCGAATACACGTGCGACTCGCTGATCATCGCGACCGGCGCGTCCGCGCAGTATCTCGGCCTGCCGTCCGAAGAAGCGTTCATGGGCAAGGGCGTGTCGGCCTGCGCGACCTGCGACGGCTTCTTCTACCGCAACCAGGAAGTCGCGGTGATCGGCGGCGGCAACACGGCCGTCGAGGAAGCGCTCTACCTGACGGGCATCGCGAAGAAGGTCACGGTGATCCATCGCCGCGACAAGTTCCGCGCCGAGCCGATCCTGATCGACCGCCTGCTGGAGAAGGAAAAGGAAGGCGTCGTCGACATCAAGTGGGATCACGTGCTCGACGAAGTGACGGGCGAGGATTCGGGCGTCACGGGCCTGCGCATCAAGAACGTGAAGACCGGCGAGAAGCAGGACCTCACCGTGCAGGGCGTGTTCGTCGCGATCGGCCACAAGCCGAACACCGACCTGTTCCAGGGCCAGCTCGAGATGAAGGACGGCTACATCCTGACGAAGAGCGGCCTGCACGGCAACGCGACGTCGACGAGCGTGCCGGGCGTGTTCGCCGCAGGCGACGTGCAGGACAACGTGTACCGCCAGGCGATCACCAGCGCCGGCACGGGCTGCATGGCCGCGCTCGACGCGCAGCGCTACCTCGAAAGCCTGCACGACAAGAAGTAAGCCGCAAGCCTGCCGGCGCCGGGCGCTACAATGGCGTCCGCTGCCGCGAAGCGGGCCTTGCCGGACAAGCCGCTGCCGCCACGCAGCGGCTTTTTTGTGCCCGCGCGCCCGAACGCGCCTGCCCCGTTACCGAATCATGGCGAAGAACCAGCCCCATCCGAGCGATCCCGCGAAGCGGCAGATCGCCGCCCGCCCCGCAAATCCCGCGCCCGTCGCGCCGCCGAGCGCGCCCGACCCCGCCGCATTGCGCGGCCAGGGGCTCGCCGGCCTCGGCGCGTTGCGCAAATCGCTGCAAGGCGAAGCCGACCGCCGCGAGCGCGAGCGCGTCGAAACCGCGAAGGCCACCCGTCAGGCGGAGGCCGACGCGAACCTGTTCCGCAACGAAATCGGCTCGATCCGGCCGCTGAATGCGCCGCCGCGCGCGTCGTCCGGCCGCACGCCGCCCGATCCGGTGCCGAAGCAGACGCAGCGCGACGAGGAAGACGTGCTGAACGCGACGCTGTCCGACGAATTCGATCCCGAGACGCTGCTCGACACCGACGAATCGCTGTACTACCACCGCCCCGGCATCAGCCGCGACGTCGTGCGCAAGCTGCGAAGCGGCGCGTGGATCGTGCAGGCGCAGCTCGACCTGCACGGGATGCGGCGCGACGAGGCGCGCGACGCGCTCGCGGAATTCATCCGCGAGGCCGGCAAGAAAGGGCTCCGTTGCCTGCGCGTGATCCACGGCAAGGGGCTCGGCTCGATCGGCAAGGAACCCGTGCTGAAAGGCAAGGTGCGCGCGTGGCTCGTGCAGAAGGAAGAAGTGATCGCGTTCTGCGAGGCCCGCGGCCACGACGGCGGCGCGGGCGCGGTGCTCGTGCTGCTGCAGCCGCTGGCGGCGGGCGCCGATCGGGGACCGCGTGCCGCATCCTAGGCTGACGCTCGCGATCTCGATACTGGAGGCGATCGCGACGCTGGCCTTCGCGATCTCGGGCTTCATCGAGGCGCGCAAGAACCGTCTCGACTCGGTCGGCACGTTCGTCGTCGCGCTCGCCACCGCGTTCGGCGGCGGCACGCTGCGCGACATCCTGCTCGAACGCCGCCCGTTCTACTGGGTCGTGCACGACGACTACGTGATCGCGATCTTCGTGCTCGCGCTGTTCGCGCCGTTCCTGCTGCGGATGCTGTCGCGGCTGTCGGCCGAACGAATGCTGCTGATCGCCGATGCGATCGGGCTCGGCATCTTCAGCATATCCGGCACGGCGATCGCGCTCGACGCCGAGATGCCGCGCTTCATCGCGGTGATGATGGGCGTGATCACCGGCGTGGTCGGCGGGATCATCCGCGACGTGCTGTGCAACGACATTCCGCTGATCCTGCGCGATTCGCGCCCGTATGCGACGTGCGCGTTCGTCGGCGGCTGGTTCTACCTGCTGCTCGTGTGGCTGCAGTGCGACCTGGTCTACAGCGTGCTGCTCGCGACCGGCTTCACCCTCGTCGCGCGACTCGTCACGTTCAAGTTCGACGTGCGGCTGCCGCACTGAGCGCAAACCGCCCACAAAAACCAAGAGGCTGCCGGAGTAGCCCCTTGTCGTTGCACGCTCGTAATTCCGGCCCAAACCAGCCATTGCATACGGACACGAATTTTTACATTCACCTTTCATCGCTGCACAGGTCCGTGCTACGTTCCGCCCCATGATTGCAAACGAGGGGCAAGAGCATGGCTATCTTTTATGCGGTAGTTGAAGACGATCCGCTGGACAGTGGTGGCTACGTACTCGATGGAGGCAAATGCGGAACGATCCTGGGTGACGACGGCAAGCTGCGGAGAATCACGTTCGTCGGACAACGTGCCTGGTGTAGCTCCTGCGAAAGCATCGGCACAATCGAGGCAGCGCCCAGCAACCCGAACAAAAAGCGATTACGCGACTTCACTTGCGGAGGAAGAGTTCAAGCCCTGAGCGGAGATTGGGTCCGATGCCACTGTGAACGTCCTCCACGTATCGACTCACGATACGGGCGCAAATGGAAAATAAAAGAAACCGGACACGACATGAGGATATCGCCCTCAGCCGGTGCGATGTCGTCCCTCCCGGCAACCCGCTGAGCCAGACCCGATATGCACTGCAGCGTCGCACGGGAGCATTCGAATACGGCACGACGGATGAACTGGGACAAACGCACCTGCTCGCCTCGGTGCCGCACGCTGAAAACATAACAATCTATCTCGCGCAATAGCCATGCCGGAACATACTCACATCTCTCCTGACGGTGATCGATACAAGCGGGTCGCAGCGCGCACAACGACGCCAACGAGCGATGCTTCACCGAAGCCGGTTACTGCCCGGTTCAATACATTCTGGAAAACCGTCCGCAAATGGACCGATGCCGATATTGCTGAATACCACCGCACCGTCCCACAACTGGCAGCGCAAATCCAGGCGGAAACGTATTGGGATCGAAATGGAAGCACGCGCGCAAATCGATTTACGTGCGAGGACTTCGCACTGCGGTTGCTCATCCAGTTTTCTGCATTGCGCGGGCTGCCGCTCAACCTGACGACCGGCGTGCGAAGCTATCGGAATATGGAAATCTACGGCGAACCCGAGCACCGACGATACGATTCGACAATGTACGGCTTCGCCGATATGGTATCGCTGACTTTTGGCGCGCCAGACGTACAGCGCGCGGGTTCGAATACCGTCCGGCTTCTGACACCGGAGTCGCTCCTGCCCGGAGATATGCTCGTACAGGCCAATGATCGCGCTGGTATCGGACACCACGTTCAAATGGTCACGGCGGTATCACTGTCGTCCATTGCGATCATGCAAGGTAATTCGAGCGGCGTGATCGTTCGTCCGTTCACGACAATCATGCGGATATTTGGCCGAAATCGCGCGGATCCGCAAAGCGACAGCTATGCAGGTATGGGCGTCGAAAACGGCCTCTACACGCCTGGCGAGGATGGGTGGGACTACAGAAACAGGACGACAGGTGCCGAAGTCAAAGACTTTCTGAAGCAGTTTCAGCTGTATAGGTGGAATTTCACTGCATTCAACCAGTAACCCGTGGAACGGACATGCGTGCGTTTTTTTCGGTGATCGCTGATAGCGATCTATTTGGTGCTCTCGCGAGCGTATGTTTGCTCGTCGCAGTAGCCGGTTTGTTTTCCAGCGTACGCCGCTCGAAGCTTTATTTCCCGGCCGTCTTCGCATGCCTCATGTTCATGCCAATGCTACACGCGATCGGTTCGTATTTTTTGTCGCTGCCAAATCCATGATTGCAACGTGCACTCCCAGCCATCGAGCGTGAAGGCTGAAGCTGCAGCAAATGCAGCGACCTGGCTTGCGCCGGGGCAATCGACGAGCACAAACCCATGTGTGACCCGGACACTCATCGATAGCCCCAAGCGGAATTGCGTCACGCGATCCGCTCTTCCGACGCCGGATCGAACAGCACCGCCTTCGACACGTCGAACAGCAGCGACTGCGTTTGCCCCGGCTGCGGATTCGCGGCCGGATGCACGCGGCTCACGATCCGCTTGCCGTTCACCTGCGCGAACACGTGCGTGTCCGGCCCGGTCGGCTCGGTCACGTCGACGCGCACGTCGATCGGCTGCAGGTTCGACGCCTCGCCGTTGTGTGCGCTGCGCGCGTCGGTGATGCGCTCCGGACGCAGGCCGAGGATCACCTCGCGGCCGACGTGCGACTTCAGCTTCGCCGTATCGAACGGCAGGTTCAGCGCGCTGCGCGCGAGCCCCGTGTCGATCTCCAGCGCGATCCCGCTACCCTGCTCGACCAGCTTGCCGTTGATGAAGTTCATCGGCGGCGCGCCGATGAAGCCCGCGACGAACAGGTTCGACGGCGAATCGTAGATCTCCTGCGGCGCGCCGAACTGCTGGACGACGCCGTCCTTCATCACCGCGATGCGATCGCCGAGCGTCATCGCCTCGATCTGGTCGTGCGTCACGTAGACGATCGTCGTGCCGAGGCGCTGGTGCAGCAGCTTGATTTCCGCGCGCATCTCGATACGCAGCTTCGCGTCGAGGTTCGACAGCGGTTCGTCGAACAGGAACAGCGACGGGTCGCGCGCGAGCGCACGGCCCATCGCGACGCGCTGGCGCTGGCCGCCCGAGAGCTGGCCGGGCTTGCGGTCGAGCAGATGCTGGATCTGCAGCATCGACGACACGCGCTCGACGATCTGCTGCTGTTCGCTCTTCGGCACCTTGCGGATGTTCAGGCCGAACGAGATGTTCTCGCGCACCGTCATCGACGGATACAGCGCGTACGACTGGAACACCATCGCGATGTCGCGATCCTTCGGCGACAGGTCGTTGACGACCTTGCCGTCGATGCAGATCTCGCCGCTCGTGACGGTCTCGAGCCCGGCGATCATGTTGAGCAGCGTCGATTTCCCGCAGCCCGACCCGCCGACCAGGATCAGGAACTGTCCGTCCTCGATCTCGATGTCGACACCCTTCAGGACCGGCACCCCGTTCGGGTAGGTCTTGTACACGTCACGGATGGAAAGGCTTGCCATGCTGTGAATCCTCTGTCTCGTCTCGCGCGGCGCACTGCGGCGCCGCGTCGGGTTCGTTTCGATGCGCCGCGCGTCGTGCGCGGCCGGTTCGTCGTATCGGGATGAAGCCGCGCTTACCCCTTCACCGCGCCCGCCGTCAGGCCGCGCACGAAGTAGCGGCCGGCGACGACGTAGACCAGCAGCGTCGGCAGCGCGGCGATGATCGCGCCGGCCATGTCGACGTTGTATTCCTTCACGCCCGTCGACGTATTGACGAGGTTGTTCAGCGCGACCGTGATCGGCATCGAATCGACGCCGGAGAACACGATCCCGAACAGGAAGTCGTTCCAGATCTGCGTGAATTGCCAGATCAGGCACACCATGAAGATCGGCAGCGACACCGGCAGCAGGATCTTCGTGAAGATCGTGAAGAAACCCGCGCCGTCGATGCGCGCGGCCTTCACGAGCTCGGCCGGCACGCTCACGTAGAAGTTGCGGAAGAACATCGTCGTGAACGCGATGCCGTACACGACGTGCACGAACACGAGGCCCGGAATCGTGTTGGCGAGGCCGAGCATCCCCTGCAGGCGCGCCATCGGCAGCAGGATCACCTGGAACGGAATGAAGCAGCCGACCAGCATCATCGTGAACAGCGCATCCGCGCCGCGAAAGCGCCAGTGCGTGAGCACGTAGCCGTTGAACGCGCCGATCAGCGACGAGATCAGCACGGCCGGAATCACCATCTGCAGCGAGTTCAGGAAGAACGGCTTCATCCCGTCGCAGCGCACGCCGGTGCACGCGCCGCTCCACGCCTTGATCCACGGATCGAAGGTCCAGTGCGTCGGCGGCGTCAGCAGGTTGCCGGTGCGCAGCTGGTCGAGATCCTTGAACGACGTCGACAGCATCACGTAGATCGGGAACAGGAAATACAGCGCGAACAGGATCAGCGCCGCATAGATCACTGCCCGGCTGATCGTCATCTTAGGCTGCATTGCGGGTGCTCCTCGATTCCATATACATCAGCGGCACCAGCACCGCGACCACGGTCGCGAGCATCATCACCGACGACGCGGCACCCAGCCCGAGCTGGCCGCGGTTGAACGAAAACGTGTACATGAACATGGCCGGCAGCGACGACGACGTGCCGGGGCCGCCCGCCGTCAGCGCGACGACGAGGTCGAAGGTCTTGATCGTGATGTGGCAGAGAATCAGCAGCACCGAGAAGAACACCGGGCGCATGCTCGGAATCACGATCTTGCGGTAGATGGTCGGCAGCGTCGCGCCGTCCACCTGCGCAGCCTTGAAGATCTCGCCGTCGACGCCGCGCAGCCCCGCGAGGAACAGCGCCATCACGAAACCGGTGGACTGCCACACGGCGGCGATCACGATACAGAAGATCGCCTTGTCCGGATCGTCCAGCCAGCCGAACGAGAAGCTCGTCCAGCCCCAGTCGTGCATCACCTTCTCGAGCCCGAGGCCCGGGTTCAGGATCCACTGCCACGCGGTGCCGGTCACGATGAACGACAGCGCCATCGGATACAGGAAGATCGCGCGCAGCGCGCCTTCGGTGCGGATCTTCTGGTCGAGCAGGATCGCGAGGAACAGCCCGAGCGCGACGCAGATCACGATGAACGGAATCCCGAACCAGCCGAGGTTCGCGGCGGAAGTCCACCACACGTCGTTCTGGAACAGGTCCGTGTAACGGCCGAAGCCGTCGAATTCGTAGTTGGGCAACAGCCGCGACCGGGTCAGCGACAGATAGCCGGTAATCAGGATGAAGCCGTAGATGAACACCACGGCGATCGCGACGCTCGGCGCGAGCACGAGCTTCGGAATCCAGCGATCGGCGAAGGCCGACATCGGCGACGTGCGCCGTGCGGCGGCAGCGCCGGATCCGTTTCCGCTAAGAGGGGCAGCCACTTGATTCGACTCCTGGAACGAGGGCGACGCAGGCCGGGCCGGCGCCGGTACGGCGCGGGCCCGCGGGCGAGCCCGTTTGCTGCACATGCAAAAACGCCCGGCCGATCGTGCGTGTCCGGCCGGGCGCCTGTCGCGCTTACTTCACCTTCGCGGCTTTCGCGAGCGCGGCGACCGCGCTCTTCGAATCCTGCTGCGAGTTCATGAACTTCGTCACGACGTCGGTGATCGCGCCGGCCGTCGCGTCGTTCTGCGCCATCCCGTGCGCGAGCGACGGCACGTAGCCGCCCGACTTGATCGCGACCTGCTCGTCGGCGTACGACTTCTTCGCGCAGTCGTCGAACTTGTCCATCTTCACGCCGAGGCGCACCGGAATCGAGCCCTTCAGCAGGCTGAACTGCTCCTGGAAGTCCGGCGTCATGATCGTCTTCGCGAGTGCGAGCTGACCCGGCGTCGCGGCCTTCTGGCCCTTCTGCTGGAAGAACACGAACGAGTCGACGTTGAACGTGTACGAGCTCGCGGTGCCCGGCACCGGCGCGCAGATGTAGTCCTTGCCCGACTTCTTGCCGGCGTTCTCGAACTCGCCCTTCGCCCAGTCGCCCATGAACTGCATGCCGGCCTTGCCGTTGATCACCATCGCGGTCGCGAGGTTCCAGTCGCGGCCGTTACGACCGGCGTCGAAGTAGCCCTGGATCTTGCGCACGGTGTCGAACACCGACAGCATCTGCGGCGACGTCAGCGTAGCCTGGTCGAGATCGACCAGCGCCTTCTTGTAGAACGCCGGGCCCTGCGACAGCACGACGTCTTCCCACAGCGTCAGGTCCTGCCACGGCTGGCCGCCCATCGCGACCGGCTGGATGCCGGCGGCCTTCAGCTTGTCGGCGACCGCGAAGAATTCGGGCCAGGTGGTCGGCACCTTCGCGCCGACCTTGTCGAGCGCGGCCTTGTTGATATAGAGCCAGTTCACGCGGTGCACCGAGAACGGCGCGGCGACGTAGTGGCCCTTGTACTGCATGATCTTGTCGATTTCCGGCGGCAGGTTCTTCTTCCAGTCGCCGGCGACGGAATCGATGTTGACGAGCACGTCCTGGTCGGCCCAGTCCTGGATCAGCGGGCCCTTGATCTGCGCGGCCGACGGTGCGTCGCCGCTGATCACCTTGGTCTTCAGTGCGGTCATGGCCGCCGCGCCCGCGCCGCCCGCGACCGCGAAGTCCTTCCACACGTAGCCCTGCTTCTGGATGTCGTCCTTCAGCACGCCGACGGCTTTCGACTCGCCGCCCGAGGTCCACCAGTGCAGCACCGTAACGTTCTCGGCCGCCTGCGCCGCCATGGCGCCAGCCATCAGACCTGCCGCGCAGAGCGCGCCCATGATCGAGCGAACTTTCATTACTTATCTCCTCCAGACTGAATCAACTCGTGAAGTTCCCTGAACGGGAACCGGCTTCTTGATAAACGACGGGGAAATCGAGCCGCGGGACGCATGCAGCGTACGGGGCCGATGACCGGCCGGGCTCTTACAGAAAGCGTGAATCGAGATTCAACGGCGTGTCTCCTCTTTGTGTTTCTGGCCCGCCGCGATGCCGCGGCGCGAGCCCGGGGTCGACGGCGCGCGGACGATGCGCTCCGTCAATGTCCGATAACATTCGGCACAAGGCGTTCCCGAAGGCGAAGCTCGCGCAGTTCATCGACCACACTTCTTTTTTTCTTCACCCAGGTGCTACCCCTTGCGGCGGATTGTAGTTAAACTACAATTCAGTGTCAAAAATATTTTTATCGCACTACGGATCGCTTCCCAGCACCCCAACCGGCGGAGACACATGCATACCGATTCCAGCTTTACCTTCGTACTTTTCGGCGGCACCGGCGACCTGTCGATGCGCAAGATCCTGCCCGCGCTGTTCGAAGCGCATCGCGGCAACATGCTCGCGGAAAGCGGCCGGATCGTTGCCGTCGCACGGCACGAATCGGATCGGGACGGCTATCTCGAATGGGTCGACACGCATGTGAAGCCGCACGCGGCGAAGGCGGCCGGCAACGCATTCGACGAAAGCGCATGGAAATCCTTCCTCGAGCGCATCGAATACGTGAAGCTCGACCTCGGCCGCGCGGAAGACTACGTCGTGCTGCGCGACGCGGTCGCGCAGTTGCCCGGCATCCGCGTGTTCTATCTCGCGACGGGGCCGTCGCTGTTCGTGCCGATCTGCAAGGCGCTCGCGTCGGTCGGCCTGAACGAAGGCGCGCGCATCGTGCTCGAGAAGCCGCTCGGCTACGACCTGAAGTCGTCGAATGCGATCAACGACGCGGTCGGCGAGATCTTCGCGGAAGGCCAGATCTACCGGATCGACCACTACCTCGGGAAAGAGCCGGTACAGAACCTGCTCGCGCTGCGCTTCGGCAATGCGCTGTTCGAGCCGCTGTGGCGCCGCGAATGGGTCGAGAGCATCCAGATCACCATCGCGGAAGAGCTCGGCGTCGAGGCGCGCGGCGATTTCTACGACAATACGGGCGCGCTGCGCGACATGGTGCAGAACCACCTGCTGCAGCTGCTGTCGATCGTCGCGATGGAGCCGCCGCACTCGATGGATTCCGACTCCGTGCGTGACGAGAAGCTGCGCGTGCTGCGGGCGCTCAAGCCCGTCGATCCGCGCGACATCGGCAAGGTCGCGGTGCGCGGCCAGTATCATGCGGGCGTGATCAAGGGCGCGCAGGTGCCGGCCTACGCAACCGAGCCGGGCGTGAAGCCCGACAGCCAGACCGAAACCTTCGTCGCGCTGAAGGTCGAGATCGAGAACTGGCGCTGGGCGGGCGTGCCGTTCTTCCTGCGCACCGGCAAGCGCCTGGCCGACCGCGTCGCGGAGATCGTCGTCAACTTCCGCCCGGTGCCACACTCGGCGCTGGGGCCGACCGCGCTGCGCGCCGGCTCGAACCGCCTCGTGATCCGGCTGCAGCCGAACGAGACGATTCGCCTGTACTGCCTCGCGAAGCAGCCCGGCGAAGGGATGAACCTCGCGAGCGTGCACCTCGACCTCGCGTTCGACCGGTTCTTCAAGGAAGGGCAGATGGAGGCGTACCAGCGCCTGCTGCTCGACGTGATCAACGGCCGTCTTGCGTTGTTCGTGCGTCGCGACGAACAGGAAGCCGCATGGCGCTGGGTCGAGCCGATCCTGAACGAATGGGCGCGCTCGCTGAAGCCGCCGAAGCCGTACGCGGCGGGCACGTGGGGGCCGGCCGCGGCGAGCGCGATGCTCGCGCAGCACGACACCTGCTGGCTCGAAGAAGAAAACTGATGCAAACCGTTGCCGCGTGCGCGAATGCGCGCGGCAACGCGCCCCACGATTCGCACGAATTGAACAGACAAAGCAGTCCGGAGGAGATGTGATCGAGATCCACGCTTTCGACACCCAGGAAGCGCAAAGCGAAGCGCTCGCGCGCGCCGTCGGCGATGCGCTGCGCGCCGCGCTCGCCGGCCCCGCGCGCCCCACGCTCGCGGTGTCCGGCGGCACGAGCCCGCGCCCGTTCCTGCACACGCTGTCGCATGCGGCGCTCGACTGGGCCGGTGTCGACGTCACGCTGGTCGACGACCGCTGGGTGCCGGAGGACGATGCGGCCAGCAATGCGCACCTCGTGCGCGACACGCTGCTGCAGCACGCCGCGGCCCCTGCCCGCTTCCTGCCGCTCGTCGACACGCGCGTGCCGCTCGACGCGCACGTCGCCGCGCTCAACGCGAACGCCGACTACCGCGTGCCGAACGTCGCGGTACTCGGCATGGGCGAAGACGGCCATACCGCATCGATCTTCGCGGACGCGCCCGAATGGGGCCACGCGATCGTCACGCCCGAACGCTTCGTCGCCGTGCACCCCGGCGCCGCGCCGCATGCGCGCGTGAGCTTTTCGCTCGATGCGCTCAAGCGCGTCGACCGGCTCTTCCTGCTGATCGCGGGCAGCCGCAAACGCGATGTGCTCGACGCCGCGGCCGCGTCGCTGCAGAAGAACGCGATTTCCCAACTGGCCAACGACAAGGGGACCCAGCTCGATGTCTACTGGTGCGCAAAGTAAGGCCGTCGTCGCGGGCCAGCATGCCGACGGCCCGCGCCTGCTCGCGGACGTCGGCGGCACCAACGCGCGCTTCGCGCTGGAAACCGCTCCGGGCGAGATCACGCAGATCCGCGTTTATCCCGGCGCCGACTACCCGACGCTCACCGACGCGATCCGCAAATATCTGAAGGACGTGAAGATCAGCCGCGTGAATCACGCGGCGATCGCGATCGCGAACCCGGTCGACGGCGACCAGGTCACGATGACCAATCACGACTGGAGCTTCTCGATCGAGGCGACGCGCCGCGCGCTCGGCTTCGACACGCTGCTCGTCGTCAACGATTTCACCGCGCTCGCGATGGCGCTGCCCGGCCTCACCGATGCGCAGCGCGTGCAGATCGGCGGCGGCGCGCGCCGCCAGAACAGCGTGATCGGACTGCTCGGGCCCGGCACCGGGCTCGGCGTGTCGGGGCTGATTCCCGCCGACGACCGCTGGATCGCCCTCGGCAGCGAAGGCGGCCACGCGTCGTTCGCGCCGCAGGACGAGCGCGAGGATCTCGTGCTGCAGTACGCGCGCAAGAAGTTTCCGCACGTGTCGTTCGAGCGCGTGTGCGCCGGCCCCGGCATGGAGATCATCTATCGCGCGCTCGCCGCGCGCGACAAGAAGCGCGTCGCCGCCACCGTCGACACGGTCGAGATCGTCGAGCGCGCGCATACCGGCGACGCGCTCGCGCTCGAGACGGTCGAATGCTTCTGCGGGATCCTCGGCGCGTTCGCGGGCAGCGTCGCGCTCACGCTCGGCGCGCTCGGCGGCGTCTATATCGGTGGCGGCGTCGCACTGAAGCTCGGCGAACTGTTCACGCGCTCGTCGTTTCGCGAGCGCTTCGAGGCGAAGGGCCGCTTCACGCACTATCTCGAGAACATTCCGACCTACCTGATCACCGCCGAATATCCGGCGTTCCTCGGCGTATCGGCGATTCTCGCGGAGCAGTTGTCGAACCGTTCGGGCGGCGCATCGTCGGCCGTGTTCGAGCGGATCCGGCAGATGCGCGACGCGCTGACGCCGGCCGAGCGCCGCGTCGCCGATCTCGCGCTGAACCATCCGCGCTCGATCATCAACGATCCGATCGTCGACATCGCGCGCAAGGCGGACGTGAGCCAGCCGACGGTGATCCGCTTCTGCCGCTCGCTCGGCTGCCAGGGGCTGTCGGACTTCAAGCTGAAGCTCGCGACCGGCCTCACGGGCACGATCCCGATGAGCCACAGCCAGGTGCATCTCGGCGATACGGCCACCGACTTCGGCGCGAAGGTGCTCGACAACACGGTATCCGCGATCCTGCAACTGCGCGAGCACCTGAATTTCGAGCATGTCGAAAACGCGATCGAGATCCTGAACAGTGCGCGCCGCATCGAGTTCTACGGGCTCGGCAACTCGAACATCGTCGCGCAGGACGCGCACTACAAGTTCTTCCGGTTCGGGATTCCGACGATCGCGTACGGCGACCTGTACATGCAGGCCGCGTCGGCTGCGCTGCTCGGCAAGGGCGACGTGATCGTCGCGGTGTCGAAGTCGGGACGCGCGCCCGAGCTGCTGCGCGTGCTCGAGGTCGCGATGCAGGCCGGCGCGAAGGTGATCGCGATCACGTCGAGCAACACGCCGCTCGCGAAGCGCGCGACCGTCGCGCTCGAGACCGACCACATCGAGATGCGCGAGTCGCAGCTGTCGATGATCTCGCGGATCCTGCATCTGCTGATGATCGACATCCTCGCGGTGGGCGTCGCGATCCGCCGCGCGTCGACGAACGGCGAGCTGCCCGAGGCCGTCGCGCAGGCGCGGGCACGCGCGAGCGACGACGAAACGGCCGACGTGCTCGACTGGTTGAGCCACGGTGCGTCGCCGGGCGCGAAGGACGTCGCGCGGGACTGACGCTTCGGCGAAACACCATCGGTGCACGACACCCCGAACGCTGGATTCAGGCCCGGCGTTCGGGGTGTTTCGCATGAGCGGCGCCGCCACAAACCACAGCGACTCGGCAATCATCGACGCGCCTTCTGCCGATGGCTGCGCGTGACGTCATACGTTCGTACACACGTCCATTTTCGAACCAGTCCAATTGTCAGCCGTTGCCCAGGCTCGGTAAATTCCTTCACTCCGTGTGATGTCGCCATCTCGGTCCGACGCGAGAAATGATGCGTTTCTCAAAGACCCCGGATTGGCATCGACAGCATCACGTTCATCCAGTTTGCGGAGAGGGATATGCCGAGACCACGTTTTTCAGCCGCATGGGCAGCAGCAATGCGAATTTACGCCCCGATAAATTCTGCGGAGAAGGTTGCGCGAACGATTGGGGCAACGTGGCCACCAATATCCAGCGATGGGGCAAAGCAGGAGTGATCAAATTCCCGCCTTCGCTGGGAGGCCGCACCCTGGACGATAGGCAGGGGATCGTTCTCTTCGTGGCTTCAGCCTCGTCGATAGCCTGAGAGAGGAATACTATAATGAACAACACCTATGACTTTGGTACACATCGAAATCTCGCGCCGATGGAGCTGTTTTTCCTTGTCTTTATCGACGAGACATGCAAGGAGCTTGGTGTTGACGATGTAGCAGCAGTGGTTGCCATTGTGGCCGGTCAAAATTGGCTGCCAACACGAGCAAAGCCCTTTGGTACCACGCCGGGTACTTCTGTTGCGTCGATATTGAGTCGCAAGTATCTGGACTACGATTTGAAGAAGAAGATCCTCCCGACGCTGACCAACGCCAGCGTTAAGCGCTTGAGGTTCATTCTGGTAAGAAACATTGGGGTTTTCGTTGGGCGCGCGGTTCCTGTCGTTGGCTGGGTCATTGCTGCCAACGATGTCACGATGATCAGCATTCGTTCCGTGTCGCGCTATAACGCGCTTGTTAAGCCTGAGGACAAGGTGTTCTGATGAGCCAGTTTACATGGAACGAGTTTGAGGATTTTGTGAGAAGGGAGGCCGGTGTTAGTCCCAAAAAAATTCTCACAAAAGATCATGCCGTCGAGGGTGATTTGGATATCACTGGCGACGATGCGGTCGAGTTTATGGAGAGCTTCTTCGATAAATTTCCGGTGCAAGTTGGAGATTTTGAGTTCAATCGCTACTTCTCAGGAGAGGGCTTTAGCTTGATTGAAGTGGCACGGATGGCTTTCTCCAGAAAACGCCGAGAAAAATATGACAAAGTACCACTGACTCTAGGCATGCTCTATCAGGCTATTTTGGATGGAGAATGGAACCATCAGCGCTTGGAAAGTCTGCCGCGCTGATTGCACCTCGCCAAATAGACCGGTTTGTTTTTTAGGCGATGTGTTGGATCGGTGCACACCGCTGGAGTCTGCCATGAGACAAAATCCGCTGCTCCGGTATGCGATGCTGGGGGCACTGACGTTAGCGGCGCAATCGGGCCATGCAACAGATACAACGTCGTCGCCGCAAGCCGGCGCCCGAACCTACGCGCAGAACTACAAGGACATGGTGCTCGCCGAATGCATCGCGACCGCTTATCGGAATGAACCGTCCGCGACGATGGACGCGGGAAGCAGCGCCAGTGCACTGATGGACTGGACCGACTTCGATCTGGAACGGAACCCCGACGCGAGCAAATCGCTGGTCAATCGTTTTCTTGCACGCGACTATCGCAATCCGATCGTCGAATCCGAAATCAAAGGCGTCAGGTTTGATTTCTTGAAATGCCTGGACCTGTACCACAGCCAGGAACTCGATGCCCAGGTCAAGCGGTTCGTGATCAACTCGAAGCGTAGCTATCGACTCGACAATCGCTCGTCAGACCGCGCCAAATAATGCGGACGTGAATCAAGCCCCGGCCGGCACGGGCCGCCCATGCCAGCGCAGCACCAGATAGCGGCCGACGAAGCACAGCACGCCCGCGATGCCGATCGTCACGCCCATCGCGAACGGCGTGCCGTCGGCCAGTACGCCGATCGCGACGCTCGCGAGCGCGCCGAGCGCGAGCTGCATCGCGCCGAACACGGCCGCCGACGCGCCCGCGTTGTGCGGATAGCGATGCATCAGGTCGGTCGTGCAGTTCGCGGACAGGATCCCGACCACGCCGACGACGAAGAACAGGCACACGACGATCGACCACAGCCCGCCCCACCCCGTCAGCGCGACGAGCGCGACCGCGAGCGACGCAATGCAGCTCACGAGCGACGCGGCCGCGATGATGCGCAGCGAGCCGATGCGGCCGACGAGCCGCGTGTTCGCGAAGTTGCCGATCATGATCCCGACGACGTTCAGGCCGAACAGCAGCCCGTAGTGCTGCGGCGATACGTGGAAATACTCGATGTACACGAACGGCGTCGCGGTGATGTACGAGAACATCGACGCGAACGCCATCCCGCCGCACAGCATGTGCCCCCATGCGACCGGATCGGACAGGATCCGCCCGTACGATGCGAACGACGCGAGCACGGCCGCGCTCTTGCGACGCTCCTTCGGCCAGGTTTCGGGCACGCGCAGGTACGCGGTCGCCGCGCACAGCGCGCCGAATACGGCCAGCACGACGAACACGCCGCGCCAGCCGGCGAAGCGCAGGATCTGGCCGCCGATCAGCGGCGCGAGCAACGGCCCGACCGCGGTGACGATCGCGACCATCGACAGCACCTTCGCCGCATCGGTCGGCTCGTGCGCGTCGCGCGCGATCGCGCGGGCGAGCACCGACGCGGCGCCCGCACCGAGCGCCTGCAGGAAGCGCACGAAGATCAGCATGTCGATCGAGCCCGACACGAAACAGCCGATGCTGGCGAGCGTAAACAGCGCGATGCCGCCGAGCAGCACCGGGCGGCGCCCCCACGTATCGGACAGCGGACCGTACAGCAGCATGCCGATCGAGAAGCCGGCCATGAAGCTCGTCAGCGTGCGCTGCGCGGCGCCGGGGCTCACGGAGAAACCGTCGGCAATCGACGGCAGGCTCGGCAGGTACATGTCGGTAGCGATCGGCCCGCAGGCGGCGAGCGCGCCGAGCAACAGGATCAGCCGGGCATCGGGCCGGCGCCGGACGACGTGGGACATGGGTATCCGGATTGGGAGCCCGCGCGCATCGGGGCACGCGGGCGTTGAAGACGGGAGGCCGCGCCGCATGCGGCGCGCCCAGGCCCATGATTGTACGCGCAACTTTCTCGCATGCCGCCGGCCGCCCTGCGGCGCAAGGCCGGCGAGCGCCGCGCATGCGGGTCGCGGGTGGATTCGATTAAGCTTGCGACTCTGCCGCGCTCTCGTCTGACCTATTCAACCGCACGACCGAACCGATGACCGCTTTCCTGCTGATCTGGAGCCCCAAGAAATGGCCGTGGCCCGAACTGCCCGACGTCGCCGCGCGCGTGAAGGCCGGCGAGGCCGTGCACGACGTCTGGGGTTGCGGCTTCGCGCGCGGCATCCTGCCGGGCGACCGCGTGTTCCTGCATCGCGTCGCGAAGGAGCCGAAGGGCGTGTTCGGTTCGGGCTACGTGACGCGCGCGCCCTATGAAGTGCCCGATCCGGCGACCAAGCGCGGCTACCGGCTGTGCATCGACTTCGTCTACGACTGGCTGGTCGACGCCCATCTGGACGTCGTGATCCCGCGCGACGCGCTGCGCGTGCATCCGTACTCGGTGCAGACCTGGGATGCGCAAAGTTCCGGCACGTCGATCAAGCCGATGGTCGAAGGCCCGCTCGAGAAGCGCTGGGCCGAGCTGACCGGCAAGCGCAAGCCGCCACGATAAACGGGCCGGATCGATACCTCGGTTTCCCCAACGCGCCGAAAGGCCGCAGACCCCGCCGCGGGCCCGCCGCGCGCGTCTCCGGTACAATCGGACGATCGTTCCGCCCAGGCGCCGCGGCCCGTGCACAGGCCCCCGCGCCCTTCTCTCGCAGGTTTCGCTCATGTCCAACAATCAGATCCTCTTCGAACGCGCCCAGAAGACCATTCCGGGCGGCGTCAACTCGCCGGTGCGCGCCTTCCGTTCGGTCGGCGGCACGCCGCGCTTCGTGTCGCGCGCGCAAGGCCCGTATTTCTGGGATGCCGACGGCAAGCAGTACATCGACTACATCGGCTCGTGGGGCCCGATGATCGTCGGCCACGTCCATCCGGACGTGTTGTCGGCCGTGCAGAACGTGCTTGCCGACGGCTTCTCGTTCGGCGCGCCGACCGAGGCCGAGATCGAGATCGCCGAGGAAATCTGCAAGCTCGTGCCGTCGATCGAACAGGTGCGGATGGTGTCGAGCGGCACGGAAGCCACGATGAGCGCGCTGCGTCTCGCGCGCGGCTTCACCGGCCGCAGCCGCATCGTGAAGTTCGAGGGCTGCTATCACGGCCACGCGGACAGCCTGCTGGTGAAGGCCGGCTCGGGCCTGCTGACGTTCGGCAACCCGACGTCTGCCGGCGTGCCCGCCGACATCGCGAAGCACACGACCGTCCTCGAATACAACAACGTCGCCGCGCTGGAAGAAGCATTCGGCGCGTTCGGCGACGAGATCGCCGCGGTGATCGTCGAGCCGGTCGCCGGCAACATGAACCTCGTGCGCGGCACGCCGGAGTTCCTGAACGCGCTGCGCGCGCTGTGCACGAAGCACGGCGCGGTGCTGATCTTCGACGAGGTGATGTGCGGCTTCCGCGTCGCGCTCGGCGGCGCGCAGGCGTACTACGGGATCACGGCCGACCTCACCTGCCTCGGCAAGGTGATCGGCGGCGGGATGCCGGCTGCCGCGTTCGGCGGCCGCCGCGACATCATGGCCCACCTCGCGCCGCTCGGCGGCGTGTACCAGGCCGGCACGCTGTCGGGCAACCCGATCGCGGTCGCCGCGGGCCTGAAAACGCTGCAACTGATCCAGGCGCCGGGTTTCTACGACGCGCTCACCGCGCAGACGAAGCGCCTCGCCGACGGCCTCGCGGCCGAAGCGCGCGCGGCCGGCGTGCCGTTCGCGGCCGACTCGATCGGCGCGATGTTCGGCCTGTACTTCGCCGAGCGCGTGCCGACCAGCTTCGCGGAAGTCACGAAGAGCGACATCGAGCGCTTCAACCGCTTCTTCCACCTGATGCTCGACGAAGGCGTGTACTTCGCGCCGTCCGCGTACGAGGCCGGCTTCGTGTCGAGCACGCACGACGACGCGGTGATCGACGCGACGCTCGCGGCCGCGCGCCGCGCGTTCGCGGCACTCGCCGCCTGACCCGGGTCCGCGCGCATGTTCTCGGATACCGATTTCGCCCACATGGAGCGTGCGCTCGCACTCGCGGCGCGCGGCATGTATACGACGGCGCCGAATCCGCGCGTCGGCTGCGTGATCGTCAAGGACGGCGACGTGATCGGCGAAGGCTTCACGCAGCCGGCCGGCCAGGACCACGCGGAAGTGCAGGCGCTGAAGGATGCGCGTGCGCGCGGCCATGACGTCGCCGGCTCCACCGTGTACGTGACGCTCGAGCCGTGCAGCCACTTCGGCCGCACGCCGCCGTGCGCGAACGCGCTGATCGAAGCGCGCGTCGCGAAGGTCGTCGCGGCGATGGAAGACCCGAACCCGCAGGTGTCGGGGCGCGGCCTCGGGATGCTGCGCGATGCGGGCGTCGACGTGCGCTGCGGGCTGCTTGCGAACGAAGCGGGCGAACTGAACATCGGCTTCGTGTCGCGGATGACGCGCGGCCGGCCGTGGGTACGGATGAAGACGGCCGCGTCGCTCGACGCCCGCACCGCGCTGCCGTCCGGCGAAAGCCAGTGGATCACCGGCGAGGCCGCGCGCCTCGACGGTCATGCGTGGCGCGCACGCGCGTGCGCGATCCTCACCGGCATCGGCACCGTGCGCGAGGACAACCCGCTCCTGACCGTGCGCGGCATCGACACGCCGCGCCAGCCGCAACGCGTGCTGGTCGACAGCCGCCTCGACCTGCCGCTCGATGCGCGCCTGCTCGAAGGCCCGCCGCTGCTGATCTTCTGCGGCCGGCTCGATGCGGCCGGCGAAGTCCGCGCGAACGTGCTGAAGTCGCGCGGCGCGGAAATCGTGCCGCTCGCGAACGCGCACGGCAAGGTCGACCTGCCCGCGATGCTGGCGGCGCTCGGCGCGCGCGGCGTCAACGAGCTGCACGTCGAGGCGGGCCACAAGCTGAACGGCTCGCTGCTGCGCGAACAGTGCGTCGACGAGCTGCTCGTCTATCTCGCGCCGAGCCTGCTCGGCAGCGACGCGGCCGGCATGTTCGACCTCGCCGCGCCGGCGAGCCTCGACGCCCGTACGCGACTCGCGTTCCACAGCGTCGAGCGGATCGGCGACGATCTGCGGATCCTGGCGCGTATCGCGCCGTCCCCCGCCACTCACTGAACGGGATCGCCACGATGTTTACGGGAATTGTCGCGGCCGTCGGCCGCATCGAATCGATCAGCCCGCTGGGCGCATCGGCCGACGCGGGCGTGCGCCTGACCGTGCAGGCAGGCGGCCTCGACCTCGCCGATGTCGCGCTCGGCGACAGCATCGCGATCCAGGGCGCGTGCATGACGGTGATCGAAAAGACCGAAGCCGGCTTCGACGTCGACGTGTCGCGCGAAAGCCTGAACCGCACGGTCGGCCTCGCGCAGCCGGGCGACGTGAACCTCGAGAAGGCGCTGCGCGCGCACGACCGGCTCGGCGGCCACATCGTGTCGGGCCACGTCGACGGCCTCGGCACCGTGACGCGCTTCGCGCCGGTCGGCGAATCGCACGAACTGCGGATCGTCGCGCCGCGCGAGCTTGGCCGCTATCTCGCGTACAAGGGTTCGATCACGGTCAACGGCGTGAGCCTGACCGTCAACACGGTCGACGATCGCGCGGACGGCTGCGAATTCTCGATCAACCTGATTCCGCATACGGTCGAAGTCACGACGCTGCGGCACGTGAAGGCCGGCGACAAGGTCAATCTCGAAGTCGACATGATTGCGCGGTATGTCGAGCGGATAATGTCGGCGTCGCAGGGCGTGCACCAGGACTGACTGACCGGTTCCCGCCGGCAAACAGAACGGCGGCGGGCGGTTCGGCCCGACGTTGCCCGGAGGACGAGCGGAAGCCGCCTCGTTCCGGCCGTGCCGGACCATTCGCCGGCCGTCTGCGTCCGGCTCGCCCGGCTACCCTGATTCCGCCCGCGCTTCCCTGCCTCGCGACGGGCCGATCGCTCGACGCCCGTGCCCCGGTCCGTCCCGACACCTGGCCGAACGGCCAACGACGCGCACGGGTCATCGCGTCGCGCTAAGATGCAACGGCAGCGGTTTCGGCGCCGCGACACACGGCGCGCCGCGCACCGGCTGCCCCTCTTCCTCAAGGAGTCGTCCCCATGTCCATCTCGATGTACCAGGCTTCGCTGCCCGTCCTGATCCGCGGCCTCACCAACCTGCAGCACATCCTCGGCAAGGCGCAGGCGCATGCGGCCGAGAAGCAGATCGACCCGTCGGTGTTCATCGGCGCACGCCTCTATCCGGACATGCTGCCGCTCGTCCGCCAGGTCTACATCGCGACCGACACGGCCAAGGGCTGCGCCGCGCGGCTCGCCGGCACCGATATCCCGAGCTACCCGGACGTCGAGCAGAGCTTCGACGAGCTGCACGCGCGCATCCAGAAAACGATCGACTATCTGAAAGGGTTCGACGCCGCGCAGATCGACGGCAGCGAAACGCGCCAGATCGTGCTCAAGATGCGCGTCGGCCCGATCGAATTCACCGGCCAGTCGTACCTGCTGAACTTCGTGCTGCCCAACTTCTTCTTCCACGTGACGACCGCGTACGACATCCTGCGCCACAGCGGCGTCGAACTCGGCAAGCTGGACTATCTCGGCGGCCGCAACGAGCACGCGTGACGCACCGCCGGGGCCCGGCCCGGCTCGCGGCCGCCCGCTTGCGCGGGCGGGCCGCGGCAGCATGAACGGCCCCGTGCCGGAAGCCGGTTGCATCGCTTTGCGGCGCGCTCGCCGGCCGCGCACAGCCGGTGCCAGCCGAAACGCGGTCCGGCTGGCGTAAAATACGCACTTTCCTCTTTCTCGCCCCCTTATGACGCTCGCCTCCACGCTCGACATCATCGCGGAGTTGAAAGCCGGCCGGATGGTGATCCTGGTCGACGAAGAAGACCGCGAAAACGAAGGCGATCTCGTGATCGCCGCCGAATTCGTCACGCCGGAAGCGATCAACTTCATGGCCAAGTACGGCCGCGGCCTGATTTGTCTGACGTTGACGCAGGAACGCTGCAAGCAGCTGCACCTGCCGCTGATGACCTATCGCAACGGCACCCAGTACGGCACCGCCTTCACGGTCAGCATCGAAGCGGCCGAAGGCGTGACGACCGGCATCTCGGCCGCCGACCGCGCGCACACGATCGCCACGGCGGTCGCGCACGACGTGCGCCCCGAGCACATCGTGCAGCCGGGCCACGTGTTCCCGATCATGGCGCAGCCGGGCGGCGTGCTCGTGCGCGCCGGCCACACCGAGGCCGGCTGCGACTTCACCGCGCTCGCCGGCCTCACGCCGGCCGCGGTGATCTGCGAGGTCATCAAGGACGACGGCACGATGGCGCGCCTGCCCGACCTGCTCGAGTTCGCGAAGGAGCACGATCTGAAGATCGGCACGATCGCCGACCTGATCCAGTACCGCAGCCGCACCGAATCGATCATCGAGCGGATCGCCGAGCGCACGATGCAGACCGCGCACGGCGAGTTCCGCGCGGTGCTGTACCGCGACCAGCCGAGCGGCTCGCCGCACATCGCGCTGGTGCGCGGCACGCCGTCGCCGGACGTCGACACGCCGGTGCGCGTGCACGAGCCGCTGTCGGTGCTCGATCTGCTCGAGACGAGCATCTCGACCCACTCGTGGACGCTCGACGCCGCGATGCGCGACATCGCGCAGCGCGACCTCGGCGTGATCGTGCTGCTCAACTGCGGCGACACGAAGGAACACCTGATCGACGTCTTCAAGGCGTTCGACGAGGAAGAGAAGGCCGCCGCGCTCAAGCGCCGGCCGGTGGATTTCAAGACGTTCGGCATCGGCGCGCAGATCCTGCGCGATGTCGGCGTCGGCAAGATGCAGGTGCTGTCGAATCCGCGCAAGCTGGGCAGCATGTCCGGCTACGGCCTCGAAGTCACGGGCTTCATTCCGATGCCCGGCGGCGAAGCCAAGTCCTGCCCGGCGTCCAACGCGTAACCCGCCACGGCGCTTTCGCCCTATAACCGTTCATCCACACCACGGACCAGATCATGGAAATCGGACAATACCAACCGAATCTCGAAGGCGACGGCCTGCGTATCGGCATCGTGCAATCCCGCTTCAACGAACCCGTCTGCAACGGCCTCGCCGATGCATGCGTCGAAGAACTCGAACGCCTCGGCGTCTCCGGTGAAGACGTGCTGCTCGTGTCGGTGCCCGGCGCGCTGGAAATCCCGCTCGCGCTGCAAAAGCTCGCCGAAAGCGGCCAGTTCGACGCACTGATCGCGCTCGGCGCGGTGATCCGCGGCGAGACGTACCACTTCGAACTCGTGTCGAACGAAAGCGGCGCGGGCATCACCCGCATCGGCCTCGACTTCAACCTGCCGATCGCAAACGCGGTCCTGACAACCGAAAACGACGAGCAGGCCGTCGCGCGCATGACCGAAAAGGGTCGTGACGCCGCACGCGTCGCCGTCGAGATGGCCAACCTGACGATGGCCCTCGACCAGCTCGGCGACGACGAGGATGAGGACGAAGAAGAAGACGAAGACGACGAAGAGGAGCGCGCATGAAGAAGAGCGCCCGCCGACAATCGCGCGAGCTGGCGACGCAGGGCCTGTATCAGTGGCTGCTGTCGAACGCGTCCTCCGGCGAGATCGACGCGCAACTGCGCGGCGCGCTCGGTTACGACAAGGCCGACAAGGAGCTGCTCGACGCGATCCTGCACGGCGTGATTCGCGAGCATGCAACGCTCGTCGAAGCCCTCACGCCGTCGCTCGACCGTCCGGTCGACCAGTTGTCGCCGGTCGAACGCGCCGTGCTGCTGATCGCGACGTTCGAACTCACGCACCATGTCGAAACGCCGTACCGCGTGATCATCAACGAAGCAGTCGAACTCGCGAAGACGTTCGGCGGCTCCGACGGCTACAAGTACGTCAACGGCGTGCTCGACAAGCTCGCCGCGAAGCTGCGCCCTGCTGAAACGCAGGCACGCCGCAACGGCTGATTCCGTAGTTGGACGGGCGCGCAAGCGCCCGTTTTTCGTTCTCCCTCCGCTCCCCGCTCCGCCCGCCCCATGAATACCACCGCCGATTCGCTCATCACGCTCGCCGCACGCGTCGACGCGATCCAGCCCTTCTACGTGATGGAACTGATGAAGGAGGCACAGCAGCTCGAGTCCTCCGGGCGCGATGTTATCCACATGGGTATCGGCGAGCCGGACTTCACCGCGCCGGAACCCGTCGTCGAGGCGGCCGCGGCCGCGCTGCGCCGCGGCGTCACGCAGTACACGAGCGCGCTCGGCATCGCGCCGCTGCGCGAAGCGATCGCCGCGCACTATGCGCGCGCCTACGGCCTCAAGATCAGCCCCGAACGGATCGTCGTGACGGCCGGCGCGTCGGCCGCGCTGCTGCTCGCATGCCTCGCGCTCGTCGGCCGCGACGACGAGGTGCTGATGCCCGATCCGTCGTATCCGTGCAACCGGCACTTCGTCGCGGCAGCCGAAGGCCGTCCGGTGCTCGTGCCGAGCGGCCCGGAAGCGCGCTTCCAGCTCACCGCGGACGACGTCCGCACGCGCTGGGGCAGCCGCACGCGCGGCGTGCTGCTCGCGTCGCCGTCGAACCCGACCGGCACGTCGCTCGAACCGGACGAGCTGAAGCGGATCGTCGAAGCCGTGCGCGCACGCGGCGGCTTCACGATCGTCGACGAGATCTATCAGGGGCTCAGCTACGACGCGGCGCCCGTGTCGGCACTGTCGTACGGCGACGACGTCCTCACCGTGAACAGCTTCTCGAAATACTTCAGCATGACCGGCTGGCGGCTCGGCTGGCTGGTCGTGCCGCCGGCGCTCGTCGGCACCTTCGAAAAGCTGTCGCAGAACCTGTTCATCTGCCCTTCCGCACTCGCACAGCACGCGGCGCTCGCCTGCTTCGAGCCGTCGACGCTCGATATCTACGAGGCGCGCCGGCTCGAATTCAAGCGTCGCCGCGACTTCATCGCACCGGCGCTGGAGCGGCTCGGCTTCACGGTACCCGTGATGCCGGACGGTGCGTTCTACGTATATGCGAACTGCGGCGGCGTCGCCCACCCGGCGGCCGGCGACAGCGCGGCGCTCACGCAGGCGATGCTGCACGACGCGGGCGTCGTGCTGGTGCCTGGCATGGATTTCGGTGTGCATGCGCCGCGCGACTATATCCGGCTGTCCTATGCGACCGCATACTCGCGCCTCGAAGAGGCCGTCGAGCGGCTCGCGACGCTGTTCGGTCAGCGCTGACGCAGGGCCCGGGGCCCGTCTCGGCCGGCACGCCCTCCTGCGGCACGCGCAAAAAAGAAAAGGCACCCCGAATCGGGTGCCTTTTTCCTTGAATCGTCCAGCCGGAGCTGCCTGGCGTTACGCGCCCAGCTCCGAATGGTCGTCGTGCGCCTGCTTCACGGTGTCGACGCTCGCGTCGTCCTGCTGCGGCGCGCCCTTCGAGGCAGCGGTGCCCTTCGCGGCGAGCGGCTGTGCGGCGTCGAGCGTCGCATGCACGCGCTTCGCGCCGCCTGCCGCTACCGTCACGGCCGCGGTCACGATCGGCTTCGACGGCTGAGCCGGCGTTTGCGGCGCATTGATCGGCACGCTGCGGCCGTGGGCAACGTCGCGCAAGCGACCGCGTTCGGCCATGACCTTCGAGCCGTATGCGGTGTCGTCCGGGTTCGTCGAACCGTTGTACAGACGCAGGCCGGTCGCCAGCGAGCCGCCGCGTGCGATGCAGTCCTTCAGCACGAGCGCGCCGACCTGCAGATTCGCGAGCGGCTGCAGGGCGGTATCGGTACCGCCGAAATATTCGAACTTGTCGGAATGGACCTTCGACATCACCTGCATCAGGCCTTGTGCGCCGACGCCGCTTTCCGCGTACGGGTTGAAACCCGATTCGATCGCCATCACGGACAGCAGCAGCAGCGGATCGAGGCCGACGTCGTGACCGGTCTGGAACGCGGCCTTGACGAGCTGGCCGAGCGGCTCCTGAGCAACGCGATACCGGCGCGACAGGTAGGTCGCGACGAGCGCCTGTTGGCGGTTCGACGCGAGCGCGCGATCGTCGCGCGCATCGACCGGCACCCGCTGGGCCGGAATCAGCTTCGCGAGTGCGACGGGCGACGGGCCGTTGCGGGCCGGATCGGACGCATCGTTCTGCGCGGCGGGTTCCGGTGCGACGTCGAGGCCGACTGCGAGCGCATCCGTTTCGGGCGGATCGTCCTGCTGCGGCTGCGCGCCGGCGGGTGCGAAGTTCGGCAGCGGATGGCCGGTCAGCAGACGGGCCGGACCGGCCTGCACGGCCGCGGACACGACCGGCATCAGCTTCGCCGCGAGCGAACCGCGCACGGTCGGCAGCAGCCACAGGGCAAGCGCAACCGCGACAGCGCAACAGCCGACGACGCTGAATAGATGGTGACTGACACGCGTCCCGCGACGCAGCACACCGCGCACGAACTGCGCATGCTGCTCACTGGGACGCCACGATAACCAAGCGTTCATTCAGATCATCTCCCATGAACATGACTCGTGCGGCTCGCTCAGCTCGATGGCGAGACAGAATACGCGCCGCGGAATCACGACGCCGCGCGCCTTGGTTGGGACGCGCAGGCATCGGAGAAACGGTGTAAGACCGTTCGAGGCCAGGGTGTAAGAGGGCCGGCACCTTCGCACAATGGGCGAGGCGGGCATACGCGATGGCACTCACGCAAAAAACCAGCGTCTGGTGGCGCTGGCTAGGACTACAACTCAAGGCCGTCGATACGCCGTGCAGGTTTCGGCGGACGGTGACGCGCTGCGTCAAAGATCGGTGATTGGCGGCTCGAAGCCTTTTACCCTGCAACCAATGTGAGCGGATTCTAGCAGGGTTTTATAGATCGTCAACACTATAAAACATCGAAATTATAACAAAAAGTAATTTCAAATCACCCTTCAGAACGTCAGTCCCCCTGCCGTAGCGGCTTTGCGCGCGGCCAACTTTTTTCTCTATCGGGCGTGTGCGCGGCGCCCCGGGTAAAATCGTCGGTCGATTCGGGGCCGCAGCCGGCCGCTGCGCCCGCCCATTGCTGCCCGTCATGCGGGTGGTCCGGACCTTCTTCATGAAATACAAAGACTTACGCGATTTCATCCAGCGCCTCGAGGCGCTCGGCGAACTGCGGCGCGTTACGCAACCCGTGTCGCCCGTGCTCGAAATGACCGAGCTGTGCGACCGCGTACTGCGCGCCGGCGGCCCGGCGCTGCTGTTCAACGCGCCGCCCGGCAACGCATTTCCGGTGCTCGGCAACCTGTTCGGCACGCCGCGCCGCGTCGCGCTCGGGATGGGCGTCGATGCGGGCGACGATGCCGCGCTCGGCTCGCTGCGCGATCTCGGGCGGCTGCTGTCCGCGCTGAAGGAGCCGGATCCGCCCAGGAGCCTGAAGGACGCCGGCAAGCTGCTGTCGCTCGCGAAGGCGGTATGGGACATGGCGCCGAAATCGGTGTCGTCGCCGCCGTGCCAGGAGATCGTCTGGGAAGGCGCCGACGTCGACCTCAACAAGCTGCCGATCCAGACCTGCTGGCCGGGCGATGCGGGGCCGCTCGTCACGTGGGGGCTCACCGTCACGCGCGGACCGAACAAGTCCCGCCAGAACCTCGGCATCTACCGCCAGCAACTGATCGGCCGCAACAAACTGATCATGCGCTGGCTCGCGCATCGCGGCGGCGCGCTCGACTTCCGCGAATTCGCGCTGAAGAACCCGGGCAAGCCGTATCCGGTCGCCGTCGTGCTCGGCGCGGATCCCGCCACGACGCTGGGCGCCGTGACGCCCGTGCCCGATTCGCTGTCCGAATATCAGTTCGCCGGCCTGCTGCGCGGCAGCCGCACCGAGCTCGCGAAGTGCCTGACGCCCGGCGTCGACACGCTGCAGGTGCCCGCACGCGCGGAGATCGTGCTCGAAGGCTTCATCCATCCGCAGGAAGGCACGCCCGCCCCTGCCCCGGCCGGCGCGCCGCCGCGTCCGGCCGGCAACGCGTCCGCCGCGTACGAACACGCGCTCGAAGGCCCGTACGGCGACCACACCGGCTATTACAACGAGCAGGAGTGGTTTCCCGTGTTCACCGTCGAGCGCATCACGATGCGCCGCGACGCGATCTATCACTCGACCTATACGGGCAAGCCGCCCGACGAGCCGGCCGTGCTCGGCGTCGCGCTCAACGAGGTGTTCGTGCCGCTGCTGCAGAAGCAGTTCGCGGAGATCACCGACTTCTACCTGCCACCGGAAGGCTGCAGCTACCGGATGGCCATCGTCCAGATGAAGAAGAGCTACGCGGGCCACGCGAAGCGCGTGATGTTCGGCGTGTGGAGCTTCCTGCGGCAATTCATGTATACGAAGTTCATCGTGGTGGTCGACGAGGACGTGAATATCCGTGACTGGAACGAAGTGATCTGGGCGATCACGACGCGCGTCGATCCGGTGCGCGACACCGTGATGGTCGACAGCACGCCGATCGACTATCTCGATTTCGCATCGCCCGTCGCGGGCCTCGGCTCGAAGATGGGGCTCGACGCGACCAACAAGTGGCCCGGCGAGACGAACCGCGAATGGGGCCGCCCGATCGAGATGGATGCCGCCGTGAAGGCGCGCGTCGACCGGCTCTGGCAGGAGATCGGACTGTAAGCCCGCGAGGCCGGCGCTCGCCGGCCCGCGCATTGAACGCCTCAACAAGAACGACGATGAGCTTCCCCCCCGCCTCGATGCTGTCCGACGGGTTTTTCCTGTCGCTGTCGCTGTGTCTCGACATCGGTCTCGTCAATGTCGCGATGCTGTCGCTGACGCTGTCGCACGGCTTCCGGCCGGGCTTCTGGCTCGGCGTCGGCTCGTGCGTCGGCGATCTGGTCTACGCGGCGCTCGCGCTCGCCGGGATGGCCGTGCTGCTGCAGTTCGAGGCGGTGCGCTGGATCGTGTGGATCGGCGGCGGCGCGGTGCTGCTGTTCCTCACGTGGAAGATGGCGCGCGAAGCGCTCGCGCCGGCCGGCGCGGCCAGCGACGGCGATGCGGACGACGCGCCGCAGCCGCGCGCCAGCGCCCGGCGCAGCTTCATGCGCGGCATGCTGCTCGCGATGTCGTCGCCGAGCGCGATCCTGTGGTTCGCGGCGGTCGGCGGCGCGCTGATCGCGAAAGCGGGTGCGACCACGCCGGCGACGGCGTCGGTGTTCCTGTCCGGCTTCTTCCTCGGCGGGCTCGCGTGGACGCTCTTCATGTGCACGCTCGCGAGCCAGGGCCGCAAGCGCGCGGGCGCGGGGCTGATGCGCGCGTGCCACGTCGCGTCGGCGCTGCTGTTCGCGTATTTCTCGTACAGCGTGATCGTCGGCGGCTATCGCGACCTGATCGCCCACGCGGTCTAACCGCGATGCGGCGGCCTGGCACCCAACCGCGACCGCTGCCACCGCCCCAATGAAAAACGGCGCAACGCCCCGCGAGGGACGTTGCGCCGTTTTGCCGCGCGCGGTCAGGCCGCGCGGGACGGATCAGCGATGCCAGCCGTGATGACCCCAGCCGCCGTAACCACGCCGCCAGTACGGACGTCCGTAGTAGCCGCCGACGACCACGGGCGGCGCATAGTAGGCCGGCGCCGGTGCGTAATAGACAGGCGGAGGCGGCGGCGCGTAGTACACCGGCGGCGGCGGTGCGTACACCGGATAGGCGGGTGCGACCGGGATACCGATGCCGACCCCGATCGACACGTGGGCCTGCGCGGCGCTTGCGGCACCCAGGCCCAGCGCGGCGGCGGCGATGAACGGAATGAGCTTTTTCACTTCGATTCTCCTGCTGGAGCGGTCATTTATGCGCTCCTGTCGGCAACGGCGGGCGTGCACGTCGCATGGATGCAATGTAGCGAAAACCCGCCCCTCGCGTATCGCGCATTTGTTGCAAATTGCAATTGCACGCGGTCGCATCGATGCTGCGGCGCGGGCCTGCGCATCCGCGGCAACCCTTGCCGGTCGCGCGATTCCGTCCGAACGGCAAGATCGCAACGCGCCGGACGGTCAGTCTTACCGGAGCCGATGCGTGTGGCGGGAGCGCTTCAGTAATGAACGATTACAAATTTGAGACAAGACGCCGACAATTCAAGAGGGACGCGGGCGCCACGTGATTCGGGGCCGGATAAAAGGGCCTGCATTCCGCGATGATCCCGATACGCGCATCGCGCCGGAACGCGTCGCGCGTGCCGACCTCGACCGCCGCGCATCGGCACCGAAACCACCCTTTCGCGGCCGCCGCACCATTCCTGCGATACTGGCGGCTGCGCCGTTTCCGCTTCCTGACCCGCCATGCCCCTCCCCGACACACCCCGCCTCGGTTTCATCGGCGCCGGCCGCCTCGCGCGCTGCGTCGCACGACGTTTCGCGCAGGCCGGCTTTCCGGTCGTCGCGATCGCGAGCCGCACGGCCGGATCGGCTGAGGCGCTCGCCGCGGATATCGACGGCTGCCGGGCAGTCGACACGCCGCAGCAGGTCGTCGACGCCGCCGACCTGATCTTCCTGACCGTTCCCGACGACCATCTCGCGTCGACCGCCGCGGCGCTGCATGTCGACGCGTCGCGCGCGGCCGGCCAGGCGCTCGTCCACTGCAGCGGCGCATCGTCGGTCGACCTGCTCGATCCGGCGAAACGGCAGGGCGCGGCCACCGGCGGCTTCCATCCGCTCTACCTGTTCGGCGGCACGGACGCCGACCTCGCCCGCATCGACGGCTGCTCGGTCACGATCGAAGCCGACGGCGCGCTGCACGCGACGCTGATGCGACTTGCTGCCGCACTCGGCTGCCATCCGCTGTCGATTCCGGCCGGCGGCCGGATGCTCTATCACGCGGCGGCGCACTACGCGGCGAGCTTCGCACTGTGCGGGCTGTCGGAAGCGGTCGAGCTGTGGCGCGGCATCGGCTTCGACGAACAGGCCGCGCTGCGCGCGCTGCTGCCGATGCTCGCCGGCACGATCGAGACCGCGCGCGACAAGGGCCTCGCGAATGCACTCGCCGGCCCCGTCTCGCGCGGCGACACCGGCATCGTCGAGCGCCAGCTCGCGCTGCTCGAAGCACGCGGCGGCGATCATGCGACGCTGTATGCACTGATGACCCGCCGCGCGGTCGCGCTCGCGGCGAAGCGCGCCGCGCCGCCGGCCTCGCTGCCGGCGCTCGCCGAGGCCGTCGAAACGTCGCTCGCGCGCACCACCGGGCACCCCTCCCCGTCGCAAGACGAGGCGTGATAAGGTGTCGGCCGATGCGCCGCCATCCGGCGTTGGCGGCCGCACGCTACTCGACTGTATAAAAAGGATGCCAACGATGTTCGGCGAGATCGCCCGTTTTCTGCTCAATACCCTCTTCACGCTGTTCGGCGCCGCGCTGATCCTGCGCGTCTGGATGCAGGCCGTCCGCGTGCCGCCGTACAACCCCGTCACGCAAGCCGTGCTGCAGGCGACCAACTGGCTCGTGCTGCCGCTGCGTCGCGTGATCGCGGGCGTGCGCGGCATCGACTGGGCGAGCATCGTCGCCGCGCTGCTCACGGCGCTCGTGTACGTCGTGCTGATGGTCCTGATGGCCGGCTTCGATCCGGCCTCGGTGATCGCAACGCTCGTCGTGGTCGCGCTGCTCACCGTCGTGAAGTGGGCGCTCAATCTCGTGATCTGGATGACGATCCTGATGGCACTGCTGTCGTGGCTCAATCCGCGCTCGCCGGCGATGCCGATCCTCTATCAGCTCACCGCGCCGTTCCTGAACCCGCTGCGCCGCATCATCCCGAACCTTGGCGGCATCGACCTGTCGCCGATCCTGCTGTTCGTGATCGTGCAGGTGCTGCTGATGATCGTCACGCGCGCCGCCGTGTCGCTGACGATGTTCGGCATCTGACGACGGATTACGCCGCCGGCCCCTGCGCCGGCGGCGCGTCGAGCGTATCGATCACGCCGAAGCGTGCCGGAATCACCGCGTAGCACACGCGCACCTTCTCCCGCGACAGCCGCTCGAGCAACTGCTGCGCTTCGTCTTCGGTGACGATGAATTCGACCTCGATCGCGAGCGACCCCTGCAGTTCGAAAAAACGGTCCTCGTGCAGCACGCGATGCCGGCCGAAGCCGGCCATCGCACGAAACGCGGAACCGCCCGCGACACCCATCCGATTCGCTTCCTCGAGCAAGTATTCCCACACCGGCTTCCAGTGCAGCCGATGGTGCTCGTGCACGTAGAAGCGCAAGAAGACCCTGTCCATCGCCTCCTCCGGTGCCGGCGCGCTCAGGCGGCCGCGAACCACGCACGCGCGGTCCACATGCCGAGCGCCGTCAGCGTGAACGATCCAGTCAAGTGTAGGGCAGCCACCGCAAACGCCCATCCGAATTCGCCCTGCACCGCGTGCGTCATCACTTCGACCGAATAGGTCGAGAACGTCGTGAGCCCGCCGAGGAAACCCGTGATCACGAACAGCCGCCACTCGGGCGGCAGCCCGACGCGGGTCGTGAAGACGACGGCAGCAACACCGATCACGTAGCCGCCGATCAGGTTCGCGGCAAGCGTGCCGAGCGGCACGGCAGGGAAGAACGCGTTGAGCGCGAGGCTCAGAAACCAGCGCAGCAACGCGCCGAGCCCGGCGCCGACGAAGATCGCGACGATCGAATAGAACACGGGCGCTCCCGGTCGGTCATGCGGCTGGGTTCAGCCGCCGGCCCCGGTCGCCCGGGGGCAATGCCGGTTCCCGGACGCGCACGGCGCACGCACGGCTGGCACTGGCTGAACTGTATGCGGATTCGCGGCGCGCCTGCAACGACGGCGCGCGCAATGGCGCCCGCCAGATTGCGTCGCGGGCCGGCTCATTCGCGCTGCCAGGCCGCGTCGAGCGCGGCGAGCGTCGCGAGCGCGCCGCCCTTCAGTCCGATCACGTCCGCACGGCGCGCATGGGCTTCGCGTGCGTTGATCCGGATCACGTCGGCGCCGAGCCGTTCGCTCAGCATGCGCACGGTCGGAATCGCGGTGCCCGCGCCGATCTCGACGACAGCCACCCGCCCCGCCTGCGCGACCCAGCTCTCGAACGCGCGCTCCTGAGCTTCATGGCGGGCGCCGAGCCAGCCCCGGTCACCGAACATCAGGATGTTCGGCCGTGCGAGGCCGCCGCAACGCGGGCAGCGCGGCAGCTCGCCGACCAGCCGGCACGTGGCCGTGTCGACGTCCGGCGTAAATGGCGCCGCGCTCCACGTGTCGTCCGAGCACGGGCGCAGGCACTGCATCGCATGAATCGAACCGTGGATTTCGACGATCCGCGCCGGATCGAAACCGGCCTTCTGGAACTGGCCGTCGACGTTGCTCGTCAGCACGAAGCCGCCATTGCGCATCGCATCCATCCAGCGCCGCAGGATCGCGAAGCCCGCGTGCGGCACGGTGTCCCGGTAAAGGCCGAGACGATGCCCGTAGAATCCCCACGCGAGCTGCGGATGCGCACGAAATGCCTGCGGCGACGCGATCTCGTGAAACTCGAAACGCTCGTGACGCAGCGCCGGATACGCACGCCAGAAGCCGTCCGTGCCGCGAAAGTCCGGCAGCCCGGAATCGACGCCGATGCCGGCTCCGGCCGTCACGAGCAGCGCATCGGCGCGCGCGAGCGCGTCGACGGCGGACGCGACGCGTTCGGCGGGCAATTGCGTGGCGCCGCCGTCGGCGGATGCGAGGGAATGCGTGGAATCGGCAAGCGACATGATGGAGCTGCGGTAGCGTCGAACGGGGCGCGCGAATGGCGTCGCGCGATCATACGCCCGTTCGAGCGTCGTGCCGCGGCTTCGTCACGCGGTCGCGGCGCGCCCGCCCGCGGACTCCCGCAGCGCGACGTACTGCAGCAGCATGATCGTCTTCGCGTCGACGATCTCGCCGCGCTCGACGGCGTCCAGCGCCGCTTGCAGCGGCATCTCGACGACCTCGAGATCCTCGCCCTCCTCCGCGATGCCGCCCCCGTCGCCCGTGCGCAGCGACGCATCGTATTCGCCGACGAAGAAATGCAATTTCTCCGTGACCGAACCCGGGCTCATGAACGCCTCGAACACCTTGCGCACGCCGCGCACGCGATAGCCGGTTTCCTCTTCGGCTTCCGCGCGAATGCGCGCGTCGGGCGTCGCATCGTCGAGCAGGCCGGCGGCAGCTTCGAGCAGCATCCCGTCGTGCCCGTTGACGAACGCCGGCATCCGGAACTGCCGCGTGAGCAGCACGTCGCCCGTCGCGGCGTTGCGCAGCAGGATGGTCGCGCCGTTGCCGCGATCGTAGGTTTCACGGCTGAGGCGCTGCCACGTGCCGTCGCGGCGCAGAAAATCGAACGTCACCTTCTTCAGCACATACCAGTCATCGGACAGCACCGCCGTATCGACGATGCGGACGCGGTCCCGCGTTGCGGCCATGGCGGCCTCCCATTCGACAAGAGACGGATCGCATGGTAACGTGCATATTCGTGCAATTTCAAGAATTTTCGTGCAATCCCGATGCTGACGACCCAACGCAAGAAGGTGATCCTCGATGCACTCGCGCGCGACGGCCAGGTGCTGGCCGCCGAACTGAGCGTGCAATTCGGCGTGTCCGAAGACACGATCCGCCGCGACCTGCGCGAGCTTGCCGCCGAAGGCCTGCTGCAGCGCGTGCACGGCGGTGCGCTGCCGGCGTCGCCGGCCGTCGCGCCGTTCGCGCAGCGCGAGGCGCTCGAACCGGAGGAAAAGCGGCGCATCGCGCGCCGGGCCGCGCAGATGATCGCGCCCGGGCAGGTCGCGATCGTCGACGGCGGCACGACGTCGGCGCTGCTCGTCAGCCAGTTGCCGCCCGACCTGCGCGCGACGATCGTCACGCACAGCCCGAGCGTCGCCGTCGCGCTGGCCGCGCATCCGTCGATCGACGTGATCCTGATCGGCGGCCGGCTGTACAAGCATTCGATCGTGTCGGTCGGCGCCGCGGCGATGGAGGGCATCGCGCGCATCCACGCGGACCTGTATTTCATGGGTGTCACCGGCGTTCATCCGGTCGCGGGGCTGAGCACCGGCGATTTCGAGGAAGCGGCGATCAAGCGTGCGCTCGCCGAACGCGCGGGCGAGACGGTCGTGCTGGCCTCGCAGTCCAAACTGCGTGCGGCATCGCAGTTCGTGATCGGCGAGCTTGCGCTCGCGCAGACCATCGTGGTCGAACGGGAAACCGACGCAGCGCTGACCGAGCCGATCGAGGCCGCCGGCGTGACGGTCGTGCGCGCCTAGCGCCTGCCTGCTTGCGCCGATAACGGACTCGCGCCGGCGCGGCGGCGACGGCACCGCGCCCCGATCGTTGCGCCGACAACCTCGCGGCGCCGATGTCAGCGTGCTGACAGGCACCGCTTGCTACCATGGGCGATTGCCCAACCGTCGCGCCAGTCCGTCCGATGCTTCCGCCCGCCACCCCGACTCCGCCCGCGCCGCCCGACGGCGATTCACCGTCGCCCGGCGTCCTCGCGCTGTTCATCGCATTCGCGCAGATCGGCCTGACCAGCTTCGGCGGCGGGCTGAGCGGGCGCATGATGCGCGACTTCGTGGACGAGCGGCGCTGGATCGACGAAGAAGCGTTCCTCAACGGGCTCGCGCTGTCGCAGGCGCTGCCGGGCGTCAACGTGAAGAACCTCGCGATCTGGATCGGCTACCGGCTGGCCGGATGGCGCGGCGCGGTGGCCGGCTTCACCGGCATCATCGCGCCGCCGGCCGTGCTGATCGTGCTGTTCGGCGTCGCATTCTCGACCCTCACGCGCTTTACGCTCACGCACGTCGCGCTCGCCGGCGCGGCCGCCGCGGCAATCGGGCTGTCGATCTCGATGGCGATCACCGCGGTGCGCCGGCTGCCGCGCCGCGTGCTGCCGTTCGCGGTGATGACGCTCACGTTCGTGTCGGTGGCCGTGCTGCACTGGCCGCTCGTGTGGACCGTGCTGATCGGCGGCACGCTGAGCGTTGCACTCGAATACCGCCGCGCGGCGCCTTCCTCTGCGAGGCGCGACGACCGATGAATGCGATGTCGCGCTACGCCGCCCTCTTCGGCGTGTTTGCGCCGCTGTCGATCGCGACGATCGGCGGCGGGCAGGCGATCGTCGCCGACATCCAGCGCCAGGTCGTCGACGTCCATCACTGGATGACGGCCACGCAGTTCGTAAACGACTTCGCGATCGCGCGGATGGCGCCAGGGCCCGGCTCGCTGCTCGCGACGCTGATCGGCTGGCAGGTCGCGGGCTTCTGGGGCGCGGTGATCGCGACGCTCGCGCTGTTCGGGCCGACCGCGTTCCTGATCTACGGCGTCGCGCACCTGTGGCGACGGCATCAGGGCGCGCGTTGGCAGATCGCGCTCGAGGCCGGCCTGCGCCCGGTCGCGGCGGGGATGATCCTCGCGTCGGTCTGGGTGCTGCTGCAGGCGCTCGACGGCGGCTGGCCCGCGCGGGCGATCGCGGTTGCGTCGACGGTGTGCGTGATGGTCACGCGCATTCACGCGCTGCTGCTGATCGTCCTCGGCGCGTTGCTGCTGATCGGCGTACACGCGCTCGGCTGACCGAAAGCGCCCGCGCATCGGGATGCGATGCGCGACACGCGCCGGCGCCGGCATGCGAGCAAGACGCAACGCTTCTTCGCCGCCGCTCGCACGCGCATGTCACGCCGCCGCATGACCTAGATGCCGCGAAACACCGGCGCGCGCCGCTCCGCGAACGCGCGCAACCCTTCATCGAAATCCGCACCGTCGCATGCCTGCCGACGCAGCTCGGCGATCCGCTCGAATGCGTCGACCGGCATCGGCCGCGCATCCTGCAGCACGCGCAACTGCTCCTTCACCACGTGCACCGCGAGCGGCGCCTTCGCGGCAATCGTGCGGGCGATATCGAGCGCGGCATCGTCCACGCCGCCGGCTTCCGCGAGCCGGTTCACGAGCCCGTGATGGGCGGCGCGCTCGGCATCGAGCGGCTGCGCGCAAAAGAACATCTCCTTCAGCACGTGAATCGGCAGGTTGTCGTAAAAGCGCAGCAGGCCGCTCGTCGAATATGGCAGGCCGATGTTCGCGGGCGTCATCGCGAAACGCGCACCGCGCTCCGCGACGACGAGGTCGCAGCTCATCACGAGATCGACCGCCCCGCCCCATGCGGAGCCCGCGACCGCCGCGATGACCGCGCCCGGATAGGTCCGGATCCGCCGCAGCGCACGTTCGAGCGGCTTGTCGTAGGCGAGCGGATCGCGGTCGTCGGCGAGTTCGCGCAGGTCGTGGCCTGCGCTCCACACGTCGCCGTTGCCGTCGTTCGACAGAATCACGATCGGCGCCGGGCGTTGCGCGGCGAGCGCATCGATGCACGTCACGAGCCGATCGAGGAGCGGTGCGTCGAGCGCATGACGCCGCGCGGGATTGGAGAACCGCACGCGCGCGATGCGCTCGCCGATCATGTCGACCGTCACGCCCGACGGCGCCGCCTGTTTCGTCACGTCCGTCATTGCACGGCCTCCGCTGCGGCTTCGGCCTGGAAGATCGCGCGCTCGGCCAGCAACGCATCGATCGCATCGTCGTCGTAGCCGGCTTCGCGCAACACGTCGACCGTATGCTCGCCGAGCAGCGGCGGCGCATGGCGCGTACGCGGCGCCGGCTCGGCGTCGCCCATCGCGCCGAGCGGCGTCACGACCTGACGCACCGTCCCGAGCGTCGGATGCGCGACCGGTTCGACGAGCCCGCAATGCGCGAGCTGCGAATCGGCGAACACCTCGTCGAGCGTATGAATCGGCCCGGCCGGCAGCCCGGCCTCGACGAAACGCTGCGTCCATTCGCGCTTGCCGCGCGTACGCAACCGGCTCTCCAGCAATACCTTCAACGCATCGCGGTTCGCGACGCGCGCATCGTTGGTCGCGAACCGCGCGTCGTTCGGCAATTCGGGCAGCTCGAGCAACTGGCACAGCCGCAGCCACATGTCGGTCGTGATCGGCGCGAGGTTCAACGGCCCGTCGGCCGTCTCGAACACGCCATACGGCGCGATCACCGCATGCGCGTTGCCGGTGCGGCGCGGCACGTCGCCGAGGCTCAGATAGCGCTGCCCGTGCACGCTCAGCAGCGCGACCAGGCTTTCGAGCAGCGACGTGCCGACGTGCTGGCCGCGCCCGGTTCGCTCGCGCTCGTACAGCGCGGCGATGACGCCCGTCGCGACCCACATCCCCGAGCTGAGATCGCCGATCGCGGTACCCGTGCGGGTCGGTTCGCCGTCCGGGAAGCCGGTGAGGCTCATCAGCCCCGCGTAACCCTGCGCGATCTGGTCGAAACCCGGCCAGTCACGCAGCGGGCCGCGCGGACCGAACGCGGTCACGCTGCCCATCACGAGCCGCGGATCATGCGCGCTCAGTACGTCGTAGCCGAGCCCCATCGCGTCCATCGTGCCGGCCTTGAAGTTCTCGATCACGACGTCGGCCTGCGCGATCAGCCGGCGCACGACATCGATGCCGGCCGGCTGCCGGAAATCCACGCAGATGCCGCGCTTGTTGCGATTGCAGGACAGGTAATACGTGCTCACGCCGCGATCGAACGGCCCCCACGCGCGGCTCATGTCGCCGTTCGGGCCCGACTCGACCTTGACCACGTCGGCGCCGAGATCGGCGAGCACCATCGAGCAGAACGGCCCCGACAGCGCGCGACTCAGATCGACGACCCTGATTCCTTGTAATGCCTGCATTCCGGACTCCTGATATTGATGACGAGATGTTGCTGATAGCCGGACGACGCCGGCGCGCCGTTCATTCCGGCAGTGTCTGGTGACGCGTTTCGACGGCGAACGGCAGGATCAGGATGCCGAGGCCGAACACGGCCGCGGTCCACGCGACCGGCACGCCGAGCGAGCCGTAGCCGTGAATCGCGGCGCCGAGCACGAAGTTCACGCCCGCGCCGATGAAGCGGCCGACCGATGCATTGAACGCGAATGCGGTCGCCCGTACGCGGGTCGGATACTGCTCCGGAAGCCACAACGAGAAGATCGCGAAATTGCCGCCGAAGAAGCCGAGGAACGCGAGCGAAACCATGAATGCGCCGAGCCCGTTCGGCTGATAGAACGCCCAGCCGAACGCGAACACGATCGCCGCGGCCATGCCCGCGAAATACACGCCGAGCGCGGCGCGCCGGCCGACCCGTTCCGCAAGCCACGGCGCGACGAGGCAGCCGACGATCGTCGTGCACGACAGGATCGCCGCGCCGACCGATGCGAGCCGCATCGCGCCGATATGGTCGATGCCGGCGCGCGCCGCGAGCGTGCTGACCGCGCTCGCCTCGTAGACCGAACCGGCCCACAGCCCGACGATCGCGACGCCGACCAGGCTCGCGCTCGTCAACGTGCGGCGCAGGAGCGCCGGCGCGAAGATTTCGCGCAGCGGATGCACGCGCTTCGCCTGCGTGACGTCGCCGTCGCGCACGTCGTGGCGGCGCCACTGCCCCGGCTCCTTCACGCGCATCACGGTGAAGACGGCAAGCAGCGCGGGAGCCAGCCCGCACAGGAACATCGCGCGCCAGCCGTAGGTCGCGCCGATCGTGTAGTTCAGGCACGCCGCGATGAAGAAACCGAAGTAGTAGCCCGTCTGCAGGTAGCCGGCGCCCATCTTGCGGCGATCCTCCGGCCAGCTCTCGGCGACGTAGGTGCCCGCGAGCGCCCATTCGCCGCCGACGCCGATCCCGGCGATCAGCCGGCACGCGGCCAGCACCCAGACGTCGTGCACGAACGCGGCGGCACCGGTGAACACCGAATAGATCAGGATGCTCGCGGCGAGCGTGCGCACGCGGCCGAAGCGATCGGCGAGCGGCCCCCAGATGAACGACAGCCCCCAGCCGATCAGGAACAGCGCGAACAGGATCGAGCCGTACATCCCGAGATTCGCGGGCGTCGCCGCGATGCCGGACGCCGGCAGCAGTTCGGTCAGCGCGGGAATCAGCACGAGCGCGTAGATCACCGAGTCCACGCCGTCGAGCACCCAGCCCGCGTACACGGCCCAGAAACCCTTGACCTGCTCGCGCGTGAGCGGCGTGCGCCGCGGCTTCGCGCCGGCCGCCGGCGCGTCGATCGCCTTGAACATCTTCGTCTCCTTGCCGGCCGAGCCGGCTCCGGTGCCGCGTCCGGTCCGGGATGGCCGGCCTGCGGACTCTTTTGTGAGACGAGTATAGAAATGTCAGCGATCGTCGAAAAATATGATATTCATCTTGCTCGATCGGATTGGCTTATGGTTTGAATCGGGAGGCGGCGGCAATGGACCTGAGGCAATTGCGCTATTTCGTGAAGGTCGTCGAATGCGGCAACGTCACGCATGCGAGCGAAGCGCTGCACGTCGCGCAACCCGCGGTCAGCCAGCAGATGCGCAATCTCGAGCAGGATCTCGGGATGCAACTGCTCGAGCGCAGCGTGCGCGGCGTCGCGCCGACGGCCGCGGGCCGCACGCTGTACCGGCACGCGCTCGAACTGCTGCGCCAGGCCGACGGCACGCGCGAGCTGCTGCGCCGCGACGCCGATACGCCACAGGGCCGCGTGACGGTCGGGATGCCGTCGAGCACCGCGCGCGTGCTGGCGATCCCGCTCGCGCGCGCCGTGCGCGATCGTTATCCGGGGATCATGCTGGAATTGATCGAGGCGCCGAGCGCCGATCTCGACACGCTGCTCGAACGCGCGCGGCTCGACCTCGCGATCGTCGTCGATGCGGTCGACACGCGCGGCATCGCGATTCACCGGCTGCTGACCGAAACGCTGTACCTGATCACGTGGCCCGACTTTCCGGTGCCGGACGATCCCGTTCCGCTCGACGCGATCGCGCGGCTGCCGCTCGTGCTGCCGAGCGCGCCGAACACGATCCGCAACCGCGTCGACTGGGCGATGCGCGAAGCCGGGCTGTCGTACCAGATCGGCTTCGAGGCGAGTTCGACCGGGCTCCTGTTCGCGGCCGTGATGGCGCAGCTCGGCGTGACGATCCTGCCGTGGACGGCCGCGCACGTCGAGATCGAGGAGCGCAAGCTCAAGCTGTCGACGGTCGCGCACCGGCTGTTCGTGCGCGACCTGTCGCTGTGCTGGCACGACACGGCGCTCGTCAGCAATGCGGTGCAGAAGGTGAAGGCGGAAATCGTCGCGCTGTTCGACACGCTCGGACGCCGGCCGGAGTGGGCGGCAGGAAATGCCGGGCACGCGTGACGCGCGACGCACGTCGTGCATCGCCCGTGCCTTGCGCAACGCCGCCGCACGCACTAAGCTCCTGTCATCCTGGGTACCGCTGACACCTGCTCTTCTCCTCGCCGCTCGGTATAAGCGTCGGGGGAAGGAGCCCGTTCGTGTCCCCGTTCCAGTCCGCCTGGCTTTTGCTGGGCATCAGCGTTGTCGCCGAAGTACTCGGCTCCGTCGGCCTGAAATGCTCCGCCGGCCTGTCCCGCCCGCTACCGTCCGCCATCACGATCGTCTGCTATGCGAGTGCCGTCTGGCTGATGGCGCTCGCGACGAAGCGCGTCGAAATGGGGCTCGCCTATGCGAGCTGGGCCGCCGCCAGCACGGCGGCCACCGCCGTCATCGGCATCGTCTGCTTCGATGAATCGGTATCGTCGCTGAAGCTCGTCGGCATCGCGTTGACCGTCTGCGCCCTCGTCGCGCTCAATCTCGGCGACGCCGCCGCCGGCTGATGGCATGCGCGGCGTTCGTCGCCGCAACGCGGCGGCAGGCGGCAGATGACGGGTGCGCGAGCGCACCGTGCGCGCGCCGCGCGGCATGGTGCGCCGAACATTGACAACGCCCTCCGCCGCCCCTTAATGTGGGTCGCATCGTAACCATCACCGGTTCAGCTTAAGAGGTTGTCGGCCCGCTCGTGCTCGACACCTCTGCCTTCCTGGAAGGTCTGCTGCTTGGCGCCGGCCTGTTCACGTCGGTCGGCCCCAAGGACGCCTTCGTCATCAAACGCTCGATTTCGAGCCCCCATCCGCTCTCCATTGCGATCGTCTGCGCGGGCAGCGACGCGCTGCTGATCGTGCTCGGCGCGCACGGCTTGTCGTCGTTGCTGCTGCATCATCCGGCCATCGTGTCCGCCGCGCTGTGGGCCGGCATCGCGTATCTCGCCGGTTACGGCCTGCTCTCGCTGCGCTCCGCGATCCGGCGACGGCAGCCCGGCCACGTGGATGCCGATGGCGCCGGATACGGCGCGACGCGCTCGCGCACGTTGCTCGCGGCCGCGGCCGTCTCGCTGCTCAATCCGTATGCGTGGATCGACACCGTGCTGCTGATCGGCACGGTGATCGCGAACCATGCGCCAGCCGCGCGCATGCCGTTCGCGCTCGGCGCGATGACGGCATCGCTCGCATGGTTCCTGATGCTCGCGTATGGTGCGCGCGCCTGCCGCGCGTGGTTCGCCCGCGTGCTGGCGTGGCGCATGCTCGACCTGTTCGTCGCGGTGACGATGCTCGGCTTTGCCGTGCGCTTCGCGATCGATGCGCGTTGAAACCGACCGTGCCGCTCAGCCGCCCGCCACCGCGCGAAACGCGCGATACGCGTGCGCATGCAGCTCGAAGCCGATACCCGGCACCTGCGGCGCATGCGCATACCCGGCGTCGACCGTTTCGCCGTGAGCGAGTCCGCTGAACGGATGAAACGAGAACGGATTGACTTCCGCGCCGCCGAGCCCGAGCGCGGCCACCACCTGCAGCGAGAACAGGTGGCCGCCGTGCGGCCAGAACGCCTCGCGCCGCCAGCCGTTCGACACGAAGTGGTCGACGATCTGCAGGTAGCCCGACAGCCCGTAGCAATGAACCGGATCGAACACGAGGAAATCGCGCGCCTTGCGCAAGCCGCCGTAGCGCTCGAGCAGCTTCGCTTCCGCGAGCGAGAACAACGCTTCGCCGGCCGCGACGGGCGGCGCGTATTGCGCGGTCAGGCCTGCATGAAGCGGCAGGTCCAGCGGATCGCAGATGTCCTCGAACCACCAGAGACCAAACGGCGCCAGCATCGCGGCGGCCGCGCGGCCGCTTGCCGCGTCGTACGTGTTCATCGCATCGACCGCGAGATGCGCGCTGCCGGCAAGGCAACCCGCAGCGGCTTCGATACGTCGCCGGTCGCGATCGAGATCCGCGCCGCCGATCTTGATCTTCGCGTGCGTGTAGCCGAGATCGGCGATGCGGCGCATCTCGTCGGTCAGACGCGCGAGATCGTCGTGCGGATAGCGATAGCCGCCGCCTGCGTAGACACGCACGCGCGGCGTCGACGTGCGCGCGAGCCGATCGGCGAGAAAGCGATGCAGCGGCAAGCTCGCGATCTTCGCGGCGGCATCCCAGATCGCCATGTCGAGCGTGCCGACCGCCACGCATCGCTCGCCGTGTCCGCCGGGCTTTTCGCCCGCCATCATCGCGCGCCATGCGCGAAACGGATCGAGGTTCGTGCCGGCCTCGTCGGCAAGCGCGTCCGCCGCGTTCAGCAGGCGCGGCGCGAATCGTTCACGGATCAGCCCGCCCTGCGCGTAGCGGCCGACCGATGCGTAGCCGTACCCCGTCACCGGGTGACCGTCGCGCACGACATCGGTGACGACCGCGACGACGCTCGTCGTCAGGCCGCCCGACGGAATCGCCGGATCGGCATAGCGGGAAACCGGGATCGCTTGCTCGCGGATGTCGGTGATGCGCATGGTCGGGGTTCCGGGAAAACGTTCGGCCGTCGCATGCCGTCCACGCAATGCGGCCGGCGCGGCGGGCGGATCGCTGCATCATAGGCGCTTGCGCGATCTGTTGCAGACTTGCGGCCGGCGCGATTTCGTGGCGTCGTGGCATCGTGGCGCTCGTTCGACGTCGTCCGAATCGCATCGCACGCCAATGGCGTCCGGACGCCGATTTTCATCGTGCGCGGCGCGCGGGAAAGCCCATCGAAGCCGTTCGATGCGCGGCGCCGGCATGGCCGCGGATGCGATCGACATCCCGATGGACATCCGATACGAAGCGCGTATGATGAATTCGTCCGAGCACGTGTCATTGCACCCACCGCTCGCCCCGCCGTCTGCCCCCTTGCAGCGTCGCGCCTTCATCCGCACGCACTGTTGCCCCTTCACCCCACCCGTCGCGCCGCGCAGCGGCGATACCGGTCGGATGCGTTCGTCCGCGCGATTCGTCGCGACCGAACCGAGGAGTTCGTCATGAGCATGCATCTCTATCGCGGCTTCGAAATCTATCCGCTGATCTACCCGCACGTTACGGCCAGCAACGGCAACGCGCACAACTACGACGGCGGCTTCGACGCAGCCGTGAAGATTTGCCTGCGCGGCACCGCCGACACATTGACCCGCAGCGAGACGTTCCGGCTGCCCGACAACGCACCGTTCGATTCGGCAGGTGAAGCGCGCCGGGCGTCCATCCGCTATGCGGAAGACATCATCGACGGCAATCACGGCGAGCAACCGCTCTTCGCCGACACGCACTGACGCTGCGAGTCAACGCTATTCAAGCGCCACGCGAGCGCGTATTCCGCGACGCCGGCCGACGCGCCTTGCGGCTGCCCCGCTCTCGTGAGCGGCATGAGTCGCACGCGCCGCGCATCGTTACGGAACGACTGACGCTCCGGGACGCAATCCGACCGCTCTCTCCCCTTCCTGCGCACGCTCGAACAGCATCGGCCACCCACCGCCGCCGCAGCGAGCCGATGCGCCGTCCACGCATGCCTCCACGCCACCGGCACGCGGATTCGGCAAAGGCCGCCGCTCGCCGATATCCAGGTGCGCGCATCGAATTGCCTTTGTCCCGTCGTTTGCCCGTCCGGGCCTCCGGTCATGCAAGGTGTCGTCGCCGATCAACAGTGCGTCGCATTTGTTATGGGTGGCGGTCGGATATTTTCTAGATCGCAAGGTTTTGTGTCGAGAAGATACATGTCGCCAGGCTGGCAACGGCGTGCCGACGCGCCGCGTCGCCATCCTGGAAAGGCGCGGTTCATCGGAACGCGGGCCGGACAATAGAAATATGGATTGGAGGATGACATGAACGGTAGTCACACGGGCCTGGCAACAGGCCTGAAGCAACGCCACGTCACGATGCTGTCGATCGCGGGCGTGATCGGCGCGGGCCTGTTCGTCGGCTCCGGGCACGCCATCGCGGCGGCCGGACCGGCGGCGCTGATCGCCTACGCGCTGACGGGCGCGCTCGTCGTCCTCGTGATGCGCATGCTCGGCGAAATGGCCGTCGCGCATCCCGACAGCGGTTCGTTCTCCACCTATGCCGATCGCGCGATCGGCCACTGGGCCGGCTTCACGATCGGCTGGCTGTACTGGTGGTTCTGGGTGCTCGTGATCCCGATCGAGGCGACGGCCGCGGCCACCATCCTCAACGCGTGGTTCCCGGGCATCGCGACCTGGGTCTTCGCACTCGGCGTCACGCTGCTGCTGACGGTGACCAACCTCTTCTCGGTCAAGAACTACGGCGAATTCGAGTTCTGGTTCGCGCTGATCAAGGTCGTCGCGATCGCCGTGTTCATCGCGATCGGCGGCGCGGCCGTGTTCGGGCTGCTGCCGGGCGGCCACGCATCGGGCTTCTCGAACCTGGTCAGCCACGGCGGCTTCATGCCGAACGGGATCGGCGCGGTGTTCGCGGGCATGCTGATGACGATGTTCTCGTTCGTCGGCACCGAGATCGTGACGATTGCCGCGGCCGAATCCGAGAACCCGGAACGCCAGATCGTGCGCGCGACGAATTCGGTCATCTGGCGCATCTCGCTGTTCTATCTCGGCTCGATCCTGTTCGTCACCGCGATCGTGCCGTGGAACGATCCGCTGCTGCCGGTGCACGGCTCCTACCAGCGCGTGATGGAGTTGATCGGCGTGCCGCATGCGAAGGCGATCATCGACGTGATCGTGCTCGTGTCGGTCGCGAGCTGCCTGAATTCGGCGCTGTACACCGCGTCGCGGATGATGTTCTCGCTGGCCAAGCGCAAGGACGCACCGGCGTTCCTGCAGCGCACCGATTCGACCGGCACGCCGCGCGCGGCCGTGCTCGCATCGACCGCGTTCGCGTTCCTGACCGTGATCGCGAACTACGTGGTGCCGGAGCAGGTGTTCAACGTGCTGATCGCAACGTCGGGCGCGATCGCGCTGCTCGTGTATCTGGTGATCGCGGTGTCGCAACTGCGGATGCGCCGCATGCTCGACGTGACCGGTGCGGCGCTGACGCTGCGGATGTGGCTGTTCCCGTGGCTCACGTGGGCGGTCATCCTGTTCATCTGCGGGACGCTCGTCACGATGCTGTTCCTCAACGGCCACCGGATGGAAGTTGCCGCGACCGGCGTGCTCGCCGTGTTCGTGCTGATCGCCGCGCGGCTGAACCAGCGTAGCCGCGACGCGCAATCGAGCCTCGGCCGTCGCGGCGTATCGTCGGCCTGAAGACTGGCCCGAGCGTGAATGCAGGCACGGGAAACCGCTGCCTGCCCGTCGGTCGAGTGCGCGTCGCGCACTTCGCCGACGCCCTTGGCGCAACGATGATTTTTGCGGCCCGGCCCGGACGACGACGTCCGGGCCGCGTCGTTCCCGGGGTGCGCGGAACCCCGAGTCGAAGTCCGCGGCCCGTGTCGGCCGGCCATCTGCGATTCATCTGGAATCGCGCTGGCGCCTTGTTCCGCTTCTGCGTCAGCAGTTACCCGATCAGTGCATCGTCATGACTCACCCCTCGCCCGTCGCAAGCCCCCCGGAATCCGACAAACCGACGCGTATCCGGTTCGGCTTCATCCTGTTGCCGAATTTCACGCTGACGGCGTTCTCCGGCATGATCGACGTGCTGCGGCTCGCGGCCGACGAAGGCGACAACAGCCGGCCGGTCCGCTTGTCATGGACGATCCTGGGAGACATGACCTCCCCCGTTCGCGCAAGTTGCGGCATCCAGATCCCCGCGTGGGAATCGTTGAGTTCGAACCAGGCGTTCGACTACGTGGTCGTCGTCGGCGGGCTGCTGCATGCCCGCTCGGAACTCGACGCGGCCACGCTGGAATTCATTCGCGCTGCCGCGTCGGCGGGTTCGATGCTGGTCGGCATCTGCACCGGCGCGTTCGCGCTTGCGCGCGCGGGCGTGATGGCCGGGCATCGCATCTGCATCAGCTGGTTTCACTACTGGGACTTCATCGAGCGGTTTCCGTCCGTCGATGCGAACCTCGTCGTGTCCGACCGCCTCTATGTGCTGGACGGGCGGCGCGTGACCTGCTCCGGCGGGCGTGCATCGATCGACGTCGCCGCCGCGATCCTGGTCCGGCACATCGAGCCGTCGATCGTCTACAAGGCGCTTCGCATCCTGCTGGTCGACGGACGCGAGACGGTCAGCGCGCCGCAACCGCATCCGCCCGGTGTCGCGCCCAACGCGCATCCGAAGGTGAAGCGCGCGATCCTGCTGATGGAGCAACACATCAGCCACTCGATTACGATCGACGAGCTGGCGCGCAGGCTCGATCTTTCGGCGCGGCAGCTCGAACGCCTGTTCAGGGAAGCGACCGGCAGCGGGCCGGCCGCCTGCTATCGGGCGATCCGGATTCGTACGGCCGCATGGATGCTGATGCATCTGGACAAGAACATTTCCGAGATCGCGGCGGGCTGCGGCTTTGCCGATGCGTCGCATCTGGGGCGCGAGTTTCGGCGGGCATACGGGATGTCGCCGAGCGCGTATCGCGAGCGTCAGGCACCCGGCGCCTTGAGCGAGATACCGGATCCGGCGCAGCGCGCCACCTCACTGGGCGAGCTGTTCCCGAATCGCAACGAGTTTTATTGAGCCGGTGTCGCCGGCTTGCCGTCCCGGTTGAAACCCCGGTTCACGGGTACGGGAAAGCGGTGAAATCGTCGCATCGTTTGATGCGTGCACGGCCCGTGCTGCCCTTGCCGCATGCACGGGCCGGGACGAGAGACGCCGCGGATCGCGAGGGTATCCGGACCGCGGCGTTATGCGTCGGTTGAACCTGCGCGGCCGCTCAGGCGAACACGAAGTACTTGCGCACCGTCTCCACCACTTCCCACGTCCCCTTCATGCCGGGTTCGATCACGAACACGTCGCCGGCCTTCAAATGCACCGCCTCCTCGCCTTCCGGCGTGATGATGCAGTAGCCGTCGAGGAAGTGGCAGTACTCCCACTTCTCGTAGTTCACCTCGAACTTGCCCGGCGTGCAGATCCACGTGCCCATGATCTTGCTGCCGTCCTTCGAGAGGTACGCGTTGAGGTTCACGGTGTGCGGATCGCCGCCGATGCGCTTCCACTTGGTCGCGTCAAGGACCGGGGTCGGGCAGGTTTCGCGCAGGACGGTGATGAAATCGGACATGTCGGCTCCAGACAAACGATCGGGTAAGAGGTCTGTCACGTTAGTTCGAAAGCCACATCGGGGCTTGTATGCTTCCGACACCGACTCGTCTAATTTCGACACTGGCGGCCTGGCGGGCGCGGGGCAGGCGCGTTGCGTTCGACGTTGACCGGATTCGCGTGAGTGCCCCTGGCGCTATCTCTGGTTCTGGTTCAGCCCCTCGTGACAGCCCCGCCCCGTTCGCGGAATCGCCGGGGAATGGGGCCGCCATCGAGGAACGCGCAGTGCGTTTGCGCATGGCCAAAACGCCTCGCTTGCAACACGGCCGCCAAACCCTGTAGAATTACGCGTTCTGCGGGCGTCGTATAATGGCCATTACCTCAGCTTCCCAAGCTGATGACGTGGGTTCGATTCCCATCGCCCGCTCCAAACACCACCTAGCCCCTTGATGCCACTGGGTTACGTGCGTGCCAGACGAGCATCTCCGCAAGACTCCTACATCGGCGTCCTACGGTGACTCAAATCTCCTGCCTCTATCGTCGCCCTAGCGGCATCTATGTTGTCCGGCTCGTCGTCCCCAAGCGGTTGCGCGCAGCAGTCGGCAAGAACGAAATTCATGCGTCCACCCGACTCCGGGATTGGGAAGCCGCTAAACTCGTCGCCCACCGGATTCAGTCGCATTGGCGCGAGCACTTCATGACGTTGGACATCGAAAAACTGAGGGCGGAAAACCCGCTGCTCGACGGCGCGGGCATGATTCCCCTTGCGGACGCCGCCCGGACCATCGGTATGGAGCCGGGCCTGCTGGCAAATGAACTGCTCAACGATTGCGCGCAAGTCTTCACGCACCTGCACGGACAACCCTGCTGGCGGGTGCCCGTGCTCAACGACCTGGACCGGGACTTCGGCGGGGAATTCATCTGGAATGAAGTAGAAGCCACCGGCGAGCGAACAATCCACACCGGAGCCGTGCGGCTCCTCGAGCCTCGGGCCACGCTGCAACAGGTTGTCACTGCCGGGGAGTCTCAAGAGGGCGTGTTCCGCGACGGCAAGTCGGCGGGCGTCTTTCTTGAGGACCCGATAGCCATCGACCTCGCTCGTTGCATCGTTCTCAAAACGGCCGTCACGAAGGTTCGCGCCCGGCTCGTTGCGTCACTCAGCCCTGCGCCCACGGCCGCCCCGCCAGCGCCGTCGATCGTTTCGAGCGCGCCAATACCTGCGCTGCCGGTCCCAAGCCCGTCAGCAACCGTTGGCGCTGCCCCAGCCGCCTTCCCGACAAGCATTGAGCCAACGCCAGTCGTATTCGATCCGATCACGGCCAAGCATGGCAAGAAGCGGTTCTGGGGCCTCTTCGAGCTTTACGCGCGAAGTCGCACATGGGGCGAAGATCAAACCCGGCGCATGACTACAGAAGCAGGTCTGTTTCGTGACCTGATGGGGGACCCCGAACTCGGCGAAATTGAACTGGAGACTATCGACCAATACGCCAGCCGCTTGGCGCAACTGCCTTCCGATATCTATCTAGCCAAGCGCCGGTTCGGAACCGACTCGCTCGACGACCTAATCCGCATTGCGGAACGCGAAGGACTAGAACGCAAGCGGGAAGCGACGATCAAGGGGCACATTGGACGCCTTAGCGAAGTCCTCGCGTTCGGCGAGCGTAAGCACATGCTCCGGTTCAACCCCGCGTCCGACTACAAGCGTGGCGATGGGCGGTTCAATGCGCCGCGCGCTCAGGACGAGCGACACGCATTTATGTCGCAGGAGTTGTCGTTGATCTTCACGCAGGAGTGGTTCGCTACCGGCGCGGGTTCATTCAACCGCACGGGTTGGACTACTTGGCGTCCGCACTACTACTGGTTGCCCTTGCTCGGTCTTTTCACTGGCGGACGAATCAACGAACTCTGCCAGTTATACCTATCGGACATCCACCAGACGGACGGCGGCGTGTGGTATCTGGACTTCAACCTCATGGGGCCCGACAAAGTTGACGAGAGCGACAAATCCCTCAAGACGATCAATGCGCTACGCGTCGTCCCGCTACACGACAGGCTCGTCCAACTCGGGCTGCCGGAATACGTCCAGACGCTTCGCAAAGCAGGCTACACCCGTCTATTCCCGGAACTCAAACGAGATGCGGTCAAAGGTTACGGTAAACCCGCCAGTTCTTGGTTCAATGAACGATTCTTGGGACGAACGCTCGGCATCGAACGAAACGGAATGAAGACGTTTCACTCGTTCAGACACACGTTCCTCACCGCAACCGAACGTCTAGGCACCCCGGAACGGGTGATGGCGCAAATTGCAGGGCATCAGCGCGGAGACACTGAAAGCTGGAACCGTTATGCGAAGGACCGGGATGCGGACCAGTTGGTCGCAGTCATCAATGGGCTTACCTTCCCTGAAGTAGACGGCATCGCGCCGTTCATTGCGTCAGAGGGTATCCGGGCCATTCGATGCGCCGAACGTCAAAAGGATAGCGTGCGTCGCGAAGCGAGCGGCGCGAAGGCTAGCTGGCCCCCGCTCTAGTCCTGAACCGACGGTGCGCCCTCCGCACCGTCCTCCTCAAATAGCGTCTTGACCGGCACGCCCAGTGCATCGGCGATCGTCTGAATCGAGTCCAAGGATGGATTCGCCTTCCCGGTCTCGATCTTCCCCATGTAGCTACGCACGAAGCCGCACTTGTCGGCGAAAGCCTCTTGGCTCAACCCCGTCGTAGCTTTCCGCAGTTCTCGGACCCTCGCCCCGAAGCGATTCCTGAGTGATGTGTTTGCCGTCATGCACGGCATTGTTGGCGGGCACGTATAATCGCGACACACCCTAAAAATGGCCACCCTGAAAGCGGCCACCCTGCAAATGACAAAACAACATGCGAACCACCGGTCTGCGAGACGTATCACCGCGCCACTGCTACTGACGCTGATGTGTGGACCGGTAGCGACCGGTCACGCCTGGGCTGGCAGCGAGGGTATCTGTTTTCAGATTAGCCGCATGGCGCTGGAGATGGCCCGAGACAGGGACGATGGTGTGCCCTATGCGACTGAGCAAGCAAAGTTCGAGTCAAACCTAAAAACGATCCCGCCCGACTGGCGGCGTGACTTCCGAGGGATCTACATGGGCGCACTCGATCTGGTCTACAAACACGAGCGGGACGCCAAGCCCGATGAATTGCAGCGCGCCGTTTACAAAGTCTGCGTTTCTCAATACTGAAACGCAGCGCTGCCATAGCGCAACAGATTCCGGGCATGTCTTGTTGCGTTTGTTGCTGCCCACCACGACAAGAGACTTGACCAATGAGAAAGACATTCGCGGCGGGCGCTCTCGCTTTGAGCCTGACCGCCTGCATGACAATGGGGAACAAATTCGACATCCATGACGCCGACCAATTCATTCCGGGCGTGACGACGATGCAGCAAGCGCAAGAGAAGCTGGGCGCACCAACGGCGACGAACGCAACGTCGAATGGCGGCACGTTGCAACAGTGGGTGTATTCGCAAGCATCAATGTTCGGCGGCACGTCTTCGAACCTCGCCATCCTGTTTGACAAAGACGGCAAGATGGTCAAGATCGCCAACAAGGAGCAAGTGAATACCCGATAAATGAGGGGAGAACGCGGGGGCGGCGCTGGCTCATGCCTCCCCCGACTCGAATTACGCCGCGTATTCAGATGCTGCGTCTGATTTTTATCTGCTCGCGAGACAATTTAAGGGATCAATCGTCGATCCCTGAAGCAAAAAACCGGTCACAAGTGGACAACGGAGAAAATTAAAATAGTTGGCACCATTGAAAACTAAGCCGCGCTATTAGCTGTTATTTTTGATGCCTTGCTAGACGGTGCAACAACCCACCTTTGGGAGCACGTGGTCTAGCACCATTCCGCCTTCAGACCTGTGGTGATACCAGCGGCTCTTGTTCCGAATAATATCTTCGCGGAGCTCATTCACTATTTTCAATTGACTCGGATCCATCCACGAAAAAACCGATTCGTCGATGAATTTTTTTGAAATAATTTCCACATGTTCATTCTTTCGAACGCACAGGTAGAGTGATTCCTTTGTATGCAAAGACTCTAACAGACTATCGAAGGAAATTATATGAAAATCATCGGCCTCTCTAGCCCTTATGAGACCACGCCTTAACTCATTACCTTCAAACTCCGACCGCCGACCATGGACAAGAACATACTTAATATGGCACTTGTTCCGTCGCATCATCTCCGGAACTCGAACCGGCGCGATGGTTCCATCAACAAATCCCGTAAAATTTGCTGAATTATCAAACCATGCTCGCCATCGGGCAATTTGGTCCAATCCTGCCAGAAATTCCGGATGAAGGTCGTTTGAATTATCTTTAAAATAACGAGAACGCGGTTTTTCTATCTCAATTAAAACGAGATTCCAATCCGCAGAACTTTTTGACAAGTAAAAAAAATCTGGAGCATAATCCCTCGCAAGCGATATCTTTCGAAATACCATATCGAAATGAATGCCGTGATTCTGCACAAATTCCCGAGGAATAAGTGCAGTGTTATCTTCCATGTATTTTTGATAAATCTGCTCAGGATGTTCTTCGTCCATGAGCCTCATAAATTCTTCACGGATTTTCTTAATTTCGCCTGTATCAAGCCGCATGGATATTATTTGTGCCTTTTAACAAAAAAATAGATCAAAACAAACCGCAACCATATTGTCCACCTAACGCCCAGATCGGTGGATCCTATGATCACCGAAGGCCCACGGTTGTTGCACGTGCAGTTATTAAGCACAGTATAGCCCGCGCATCAACTGGCCACTTTACCGCGATTGCTGGAGAAACTGCTCTAGGTCGGAATAGGCCGGACGTGTCGTAAAACTCTGGACACTCATTTTTCGCAACGTCGCAGGCACGGCAACCCTTTACCCATCCTCGCTCAGAGTCGAATCGCGGATCGAAATGACAGTAGCCCTGGAAATAGCATAGGCGCGCGCCAAGGCGCTCACCGACTCCCCGCGCCCGAGCCCTTCGCGGATTTCGCGGCGCTGCTCTAGCGTGGTTTTGGACGGCCTGCCGAGCTTCTTTCCCTCCTGTCGCGCACGGGCCAGTCCGGCTTGCGTTCGCTCGATCAATAGATCGCGCTCCATCTCCGCAACCGAAGCCAACATCGACAGCAGCAGCTTCCCGGCGGGTGACGTTAGGTCGGTCTGGCCCAACTGAGTCACGATCACCTTTATCGACCGCTGTTCAAGCGCACGAATGGTTTGCAGCACGTCCACAGCATCACGCCCGAGTCGATCGAGTTTCGTAACGACCAACGTTTCCCCATCGCGAATCTTCTCCAGCAATCGACCGAACTCCGGACGCTCGCTTGCGCATGTCTTACCGCTGACCCCGTGATCCGCGAACCAGTAATCCACGACGAACCCGGCTCCCTCTAGTTCAAGCCGTTGATTCTCGGTCGTCTGTTGCCCCGTTGAGACTCGTCCGTATCCAAAGATCGCCATTTTGCGCCCGCCCCTGTCAGAAAACGCTGCCAGATTAGGACGGCCTGTTGGAAAAGCCAAGGGCTATATTTCCAACATCCTGACAACCGCTGGCGGAGAGGTGTAGGAAACCGGTCATTATCCAACGCCCCGCAAATCACACTATATCACACCGGTGTGATATAGTGTGATTTGCTGTTTCCCATCACTCTCTGGAACTACATCATGGCTACCGACAAGCGCCGCATCACTCTGGCCGTGGATACGTCCACGGCTGAACTTCTCTCCTGGCTCGCCGACGCAACCGAACTCACCGAGTCGGGCATCGTCAACCGTTTGTTGTCCTCACATATCGAAGAACTTTGGGAACTGCGAACATGGCTCGAACAACTTCCGCGCGACAGTAAGGAATGGGCGTTGGGCACGAACCTCCTCGCGAGCTACGGCCCGGATGATCTCGTCAAAGGAATCAAGCGCATTGCACCCGGCTACGAGACCATTGGCGATCGGTTTGAGCGCAGCTTAAGTGAGGCCGGAGTATCAAAATGAACGCAGCAGCGATCCAGCGCGACATGATTACGCAGGAGCCAGACAACCTGGATTCGCTGCTTGACGATCTGCCGATACCGATTCATCCGCGTGCGTCCCAACTCAAGCTCGTTGGACCGGCTAGCATTGCGGTCCGCACCGAGTCGCGGCCATACGAGTTCCCATGCGATGAATGGGAACATCTAGCTGAAGTGGACGACCACATACTCCTCGGCAAGCTGCGCGAGTTGACAGGCCCACTCACCTCGCCGACGACATCTGCGCGCTACATGCAGCACCGCGTAGAAATTAGTCAACTCGGTCTTGCGCTCAACCGACGCGGCAAGATTGCCCCTCGCTTTCGGCCACTTCCAAAACCTGCCCATATATGCGCCGCAGGTGGACCCGATGAGTTTCTAGGGCGAGACCGTCAAATTATCGATTGCCACTGGTTGCACGAACGTGGACACCGATATGTGATCGACACGGAACTGGACTTCCGCGAGCTTTTCACTGGCGAGTCGTTTGATTTCAAGGGCGCCACGGAATTCGCGCTTGCCAAGTGGACGAGCGAACGAAAGCTGAAAGCGCTAGGTATCGATGTCGCAACCGCCGCGGAGCTTGCAGCCATACAGTCAGACGCGACGCGCGAAAAATGGAAGCGACTCGACCGCTCAAAGGCTGCGCGGCGCAGTAAGCTAACTAACGCAACACGCCGCCAGCGGAACATGCGCAGCCACATCGAAGGTTGGATTGATGTGTGCGTCGCGATGGATTTGCTCGGGCGCGACGCCCCACCGCACGAGCTAGCGTCACTTGTTGCTCGTATGCACGGGAACAAGCCCATCGACGTGCGGGCCATGAAACGCAAGGTCGATGCAATCGAGAAGTATCTGGGCCTTTCGATCTAGTGGTGCAGAACTCGGGATAGTATCCGGGATACATTCCGGGATAGTTGTTGGGATACGTCAAGGGATAGCTGAACCGATAATTTCCCAATAACATCAGCGAGTTACAAGAAACCCGCGTTCCGTAGCCTGTAGCCAGTAACCGAGTAACGAGGTATCCGGGTAACCATGGGCGGCTAGCGCCGCCCCTAGGTCTTTCTCCCCGTCTTTCAGGATGGCTCCGGAACAGGAGGGCTCGCGGAAAGAGAAGTTCCCTCCGGTTTGATCGGGTCTTCGTGGCATCCGGGGGAAGGCGCATGCTGCCACGGAGCAGTTGTTTCGTCGCAGCACCTCCACTGTTGCTTGCTGAGGTATATTGATCAAAGTCGCCCGCCGACCAGCCTGCGGGCGAACTTAAACAACAAGGGCAAACATGGCATCAATTCCTGGATTTTGGGACACAGGCCCACATAACCCCGTTCCCGTGGAAAAGACGTGGAGGGACTTTGTTGCACATGTCGGTGGGTCCGTAGTTGAAGACCTAATTCCACAGCCTCGTAATTTTCAAAATGCCGACTTTGCCTTCTTTGAAGACGGCGTTATTGCAGAGCTAAAAGAAATAGAAACCGAGTTCTCCAATTCCCAGGCATTCACCAAGGGATTTGATGAGCTTATGCAAAGAGTTGTCGCTGAGGACCCAGAGTGGCGACCTGCTTTGTTTGGTGGCAAAGGCGAGCCACAGTGGTTCGCTCGTGAATACGTCCGCCTCTTCAGGCCACCTTTGACGCGCATACTTAAGAAGGCAAACGCACAAATCAAAGAGACAAAAGAATATTTTAAAATCAAGTCCAACAGCGGTATAGCAATAGTAGTAAATGACGGGTTTGCGTCCCTAGGTCCCGATCGAGTGAGAGCCTTGATGGGAAATATTCTTTCCACGTCTTATTCGTCTATCGACTGCTGCATTTACATGACCGTAAATCGGTATGTCGAGTTATCCGGCTCCAATGTTCCGCGTCTTGTATGGGCGCCAATGTATAGCGACCGTGCGTCGGATGGCCTCGACGCCTTCGTGAATAAACTCGGCGAAAAATGGTTCGACTATATCCAGACCATCATCGGTCCGTTCACGATCGGTAAAGACGAGTCTCAGTCAGAATCCGCCGCGCCACTGATCGGCGCCAGGTCAATCGTATTGCCGCGTTAGTGCGCGTTCAGAGCGAAAGCGCTCGGCCACGGGTTGCGAACGATTCTCTATTCGATGTGCGGAAATCTCGCTTACGTTTCTTCCACAGTTCCTGACCTTCCGATCTAGTGGTGCAGAACTACGGATAGACGAAAAGGCGGTGCTCACTATCTGTCCATTCCCTACCCTTCGGCCGTCTTGAACAGCAGTTCCCGTGCCGAATAGTCAATGCGAAACGCATGCGCCCCAGCGAGCGCCTTTTCTAGAGCCTCACCCGTTGCGGGACCTCCGTTGAGTTTCACACTCCAGAAATACGGATCAAAATATTTCAGTTCGGCGCCATCCTGCTCAGAATCGTCACGCTCAAGTATCTCATCGCCAGTCGGTCGATATATGAAAGTCGTCTTGTAGGCCATCTCACCTGTTCTCTTGAAGCGCATGGCGAGCGTGTCCGAAGCCTCGTGAAGATGCTCTTCGCCAATAGCAAGTGCTGGAGGATTCGCCATCAATTCGGCAACATCTGGCTCCAAAGGCGGTGGTGGTGACTTGTAACCCGCAAACAGGTCATGAATGTTGTCCCTCGTCGCAACGAGAATTGTAGCCGTCATACTCAAACAAAGCGCCGAATACCCCTCCTCCGAAGGACTTGGGAGCCCGCGCCCCCGGTCGTCTCCAGCATGACCGATCCGATAAAATGACATGGGCAGTGCGTGGACATGACTCGAAAACAGCACATAGAGCCAGCGGAAGGTTTTCAGGTCAATCCCGGCACGCTCCGCGATAACTTCCATTGGCATAAGGTAGGCGGTCTGACCATGAAGCAGGCGCTTGTGGTGTTTCTTGTCGATGGTGGCTAAGAATGGATTTGCGAGTAAGCGTGATCGAAGTTCCTCCGCAGTCTCGCGCAAAGCTTCTACCTGTTGTGCATCTTCAAGCGCCTCGAACATGCGGATTCGCGATGTGCAATCGTGAAGGTTAAATAAATTCCAGCGAAACTGCCATTCGTCCTCGGGGCATTGATCCGCGCACAGATAATAGAAAGCGACACGCAGTTCGATGATTGTGCGAGCAATGCCAGTCATCGAGCTATAGTCCCAATGCTCGATCTTCTTCTCAGCCCAAGGCGTGTGCGGTGCGAGCATCAGAAGACTCACGCACTTGGTAATCATGAGCGTGAACAGAACTGACGCATAAAAATGTTGGCTGGTGGGCGACGAAATGCCCCCATAGGAACGAGAAACGAAGATGCACTCACGCACAATCTCGTCGAGCATCCGCAGGCGCTCGAGATACGACTCCGACGGCTCAGGGCCGAGTGCGCCCCGATCGATAATTTCGTCCAAATTCGGCGCACTAGGTTCTTCGGGCGTCTGATCATCCGCTTGCTGATGCGAATTGTCCGTCATTCTGTCATTCCCAATAGTGGCCATACCATCCACTCGGCTAGGTTCTTCGGCCGAATGATACGGGTATCAGACCCGATGAGCGAGCTAGGGAGCGCTTTCCAAACTCTCTCTCACAGTTCGGGATGCTCCCCGTGCCTGGCTCGCTTAGCGTCGCGAACGTCCATCCTCAGAACGCCGACGAGCGCACAAGCCGGGCCTCGCAAAAAAGTAGGAGGTCCTAGGGCTGCCGCGACCAACCCAAGGTATCGCGTCCTTCAATCGAGCCCACGGATCGTCAATCCTTATACGAAGTTGCGCATAGCCATCCCCGTGTCCATGTGGTTCGAGCACCGGTCCCGACGACCTCGACGCCCTAAAAGTTTGTCGAGCATGAATGCTCTGGTAAACTCCTACACTTGTATCCGACATGGGGTAGTGCTGCCCGCTCCATGTTCCTTATAAATCAAAGTGTTGCGGATGCGGCTGTAGGAGCCTTCGATTCCCATCGCCCGCTCCACTTTCTGCTGCACTGCAGCCTGCGCATGAGCCGCCTCGTCGAAGGCGGCTTTTTTGTACCATGTGCCGGTTCATCCGCCACACTGCTGCGCAACGGGGCCCTCGCCCGAACCCAGCCTTTCTCTGTCACCGATGATGCACGACGATCCGAACGAAGCCGGCCAGCCGCCGCACGATGCCGCCCTTCCCGACGAAGCCGCCGACGGCGCCGACGAAGTCAATCCGCTGCACCGCCGCCGCATCCGCAGCTTCGTGACGCGCGCCGGCCGCGTGTCGACCGGCCAGCGCCGCGCGCTCGACGATCTGGGCCCGCGCTTCGTGGTGCCGTACGCACCGGACATCCCGGACTGGGACGCCATATTCGGCCGCAGCGCACCGCGCATCCTGGAGATCGGCTTCGGGATGGGCGCATCGACCGCCGAAATCGCCGCACACCGCCCGGGCGACGACTTCCTCGGCGTCGAAGTGCACGAGCCGGGCGTCGGCGCGCTGCTGAAGCTGATCGGCGAGCAGGACCTGCCGAACATCCGCATCATCCAGCACGACGCCGTGGAAGTGCTCGAGCACATGCTCGCGCCCGAAAGCCTCGACGGCGTGCACATCTTCTTCCCCGATCCGTGGCACAAGGCGCGCCACCACAAGCGCCGGCTGATCCAGCCGCCGCTCGTCGCGCATCTCGCGTCGCGCCTGAAACCCGGCGCGTACCTGCATTGCGCGACCGACTGGCAGAACTACGCCGAACAGATGCTCGAAGTGCTCGGCGCCGATCCGTCGCTCGAAAACACGGCCGCCGACTACGCGCCGCGCCCCGACTACCGCCCCGTGACGAAGTTCGAACGACGCGGGCTGCGGCTCGGCCACGGCGTGTGGGATCTGGTGTTCCGCAAGCGCGCGAGCTGAATCCCGCCGCAGCGGCGCATCGCACGCGGCGCGCCGCGCCATGAAAAAACGGCCCGACCGGCATCTGCCGATCGGGCCGTTTTGCATGGGATACGCGCCCGCGTCACCCCGGCGTCACGCCCAGTTCAGCCACCCGCTATAGCCGACGAGCAGCACGAACAGGCCGAACGCGATCCGGTACCACGCGAACACCGTGAAATCGTGCGTCGCGACGTAGCGCAGCAGCCAGCGCACGCAGACGAACGCACTGACGAACGCCGCGACGAGCCCGAGCGCGAACAGGCCGATCGAGTCGACCGTGAACGCCTGCCAGTCCTTGACGGTTTCATAGAGCGTCGCGCCGAAGATGATCGGAATCGCGAGGAAGAACGAGAATTCGGTGGCGACGCGCCGGTCGAGGCCGAACAGCATCCCGCCGATGATCGTCGAGCCCGAGCGCGACATGCCGGGCACCAGCGCGAAGCATTGCGCGATGCCGACCTTCAGCGCATCGAGCGGCGTGAGCGCATCGATCGACTGCACGCGCGGCGGCTCGCTGCGCTCGCGCTGCCGCGCCTCGGCCCACAGGATGATCGCGCCGCCGACGACGAGCGCGAACGCGACCGGCACCGGCGAGAACAACACGGCCTTGATCTTCTTCTCCAGCAGCAGGCCGAGCGCGATCGCGGGAATCGTCGCGATCACGACGTTCAGCGTAAAGCGCCGCGCGTCGGGCCGGCCCGGCAGGCCGGACACGACCGATACGATCCGTTGCCGGTATTCCCAGCAGACGGCGAGGATCGCGCCGAACTGAATGACGACGTCGAAGGTTTTCGCGTGCGCGTCGTTGAAGTTCAGGAAGCTGCCGGCAACGATCAGGTGACCGGTACTCGATACCGGGAGGAATTCCGTCAGCCCCTCGACAACGCCGAGGATCAATGCCTTGCAGATCAGGATCCAGTCCATCCGTGGCCCAACTCCGAAGTGGTCGAAAGAAAGGGCCGCATTACCGCCGCGGCCCACCCGGCCGCGCGCGGTGCATCGTCACTTTTCGACGATCGCCACGCGTATGCCGTTTGTAAGAATCGTAATTGTACCGGGTTCGTAGTTCACACCGGCAAATTGCAGTTGTTCGGGCTTGAACGTGTAGATCGGATAGTTGGTCAGGACTTGCGTCGCGAGCAGGCCCGCGGCCGCGCCGACCTGTTGCGCATACATCTGCGCGTCGCCGTCGAGCACGAGGCTGTCGACGGCCGGCGCCTTCAGCACGACCGAGCGGCTCGGCGCGTCGTACGCGAGCTGGCCCGACACGGTGAACTTGCCGCTCACGGGTTCGCGCAGGAACGGGCTCGCGAAGTGTGCGTCGAGCTGCACGGCAACGCGGTTCTGGTCGGGCAGCAGGTTGACGGCCGGATTCACGAGCGACACGTCGACGACCTGCGCGACCGTCTTCTGGTACGGAAACTTGCGCGCGACGGCTTTCTGCACGTCGCCGCGCGAGAACGTGTAGTGATCGGGGATGAACGGGAACGTCGACGCGCAGGCGGCGAGCGATACCGACACGCCGATGGCGCCGGCGCAGACGGCGAGGAAACGGCGCCGGCCGGGCGTGCAAGGTGCGGTCATGCTGGAAATCTCCTGTGTCGGGCGGAGCGGCAGGCTGGCTATCGGCTCCGGCCCATGGCGGGGCAATGGACCCACGTTAGTGCGGCGGCGCGGGCTGGCGGTTCCATGCGCGCGCTGACGGCGTCCGACGCGGTGCCCGCACGGCGCGGCGGCGGCGCGCTACCGCGCCGGGCGGGCGCCCCCGGACGGCTGCGTCGCGACTTCGAGGCGCGTGAGCCACGCGAGCGCATCGTCGCGCGACGCACCGCACATCTCGGCGGACGGCTGCAGCCCGGAACAGCAGGCGGGCCGCTCGGGCCGGCCGAAGATCCGGCAGCGCAGGTCGTCGCCGAGCTGCACGCAGCGCACGCCGGCCGGCTTGCCGTCCGGCATGCCCGGAATCGGGCTGGAAATCGACGGGGCGATGCAGCACGCGCCGCACCCCTCGCGACACGCATGCGGCGGCGGGACATCGGCGGGCGCCGGGCGAACAGGCATTTCGACGGACACTCGGCTCTCTCGAACGAACAACAAAAAACGGTGCGGCAACCGGACGCGGGGTGCGGCAGCCCACTGCGCATTGTGCCACCGCCGGCTGCGACGTTATTACACAATGCAGGCCAAACGCGCGTTTATATACTCGAAAGCATCCAGAAAGCGCGAGACCACCATGAGTTCCGGTTCTGCCGACACGATGTTCCGTCCCGATCTGCTTGCGAAATACGGCGCAAACGGGCCACGCTATACGTCGTACCCCACCGCACTGCAGTTTCGCGACGATTTCGACCCGGCCGACTACGTGCGCGCCGCGAGCGATCCCGGTGCGTCGTCGAGCGAGCTGTCGCTGTACGTCCACATCCCGTTCTGCAACACGGCCTGTTTCTACTGCGGCTGCAACAAGATCGCGACGAACAACCGCCGCCGCGCACGCCCGTACCTCGACCAGTTGAAACGGGAAATGGCGTTGCAGGCCGCACTGTTCGACCCCGCCCGCCCGGTCACGCAGCTCCACTGGGGCGGCGGCACGCCAACCTTCCTGTCCGACGCCGAAACGGCCGAGCTGATGGCCGCCACCCGCGAACACTTCACGCTCGCGCCGGACGCCGACGCCGAGTTCTCCATCGAGATCGACCCGCGCACGGTCACGCCCGCGACGCTCGTCCACCTGCGCACGATCGGCTTCAACCGGCTGAGCCTCGGCGTGCAGGACTTCGATCCGGTCGTGCAGCAGGCGATCAACCGGATCCAGCCGCTCGCGATGACGGCCGACCTGTTGAGCGCCGCGCGCGCGACGGGCTTCCATTCGGTCAGCGTCGACCTGATCTACGGGCTGCCGCACCAGACGGTCGCCGTGTTCGCGCGCACGCTCGAGACGATCATCGAGCTCGCGCCGGACCGGCTGTCGGTGTTCGGCTACGCGCACATGCCGAACCTGTTCAAGATGCAGCGGCAGATCGACGACGCGGCGCTGCCGCCGCCCGCCACGCGCATCGCGCTGCTCGGCCTCGCGATCGACATGCTGACGTCGGCCGGCTACGTGTACATCGGGATGGACCACTTCGCACGGCCGTCCGACGAGCTGGTGCGCGCGCAGCGCAACGGCACGCTGCAGCGCAATTTCCAGGGCTACAGCACGCGGGCCGATACCGATCTCGTCGGCTTCGGCGTGTCGTCGATCGGCAAGGTCGGCGACGTCTACGCGCAGAACGCGAAGGACCTGCCGGCCTATGGCGCCGCGCTCGACGCGGGCCGGCTGCCGATCGCGCGCGGCGTGCGGCTCACGCCCGAGGACCGGCTGCGCCGCGACGTGATCACGCAGCTCATGTGCAACCTCGAACTGCCGTTCTCGCATATCGAGGCCGCGCACGGCATCCGCTTCGCCGATCACTTCGCGCGCGAGCTCGACGCGCTGCGCCCGTTCGAGCAGGACGCGCTGCTGACGATCGCCGCCGACCGCCTGACGATCCATCCGGCCGGCCGGATGGTCGTGCGCAATATCGCGATGGCGTTCGACGCGTATCTCGGCCAGACGCCGCAACAGCGCTATTCGCGCACCGTCTGACACCGCGCGGCCGCGGGCGGGTGGCGGGTTTGATACAGTTAGGGGCTCGACGCCCCAGCAAGAACCCGCCCCATGCGCACCACCAAAGCAACCAACGCAGTCGAACGCCTGAAAACCCGCTCCGGCAACCCGCAGTTCGCGGCCGTCGCGGTGGCCGGCGGCCTGTTCTACCTCGTCGACCGCTCCGGCGGCACCGCCGAGAAGCGCTGCGAGCCGCTGCCGCTCGATGCATTCGTCAAGTTCGTCGACGAATTCGGCCCCAAAAAACCGCGCAAGGCGAGCAAGCTGGATCTCGCATTCGAAGCGCAGATCAAGAAGAGCAAAGGGTAAAGGTCTGTTGCACGCGGCCGGCAGGCTTGGTCGCCGCCCCGTTTGGTACAATCACGAAGTTTCTCTATCCCCGCTGACGGCCGACCTGGCTGCGTGACCACACCATGAATATCGAAAACGCGCGTTTCAATATGATCGAACAACAGATCCGGCCGTGGGACGTGCTGGATCTCGACGTCCTGGGTCTGCTGTCGATCGTCAAGCGTGAAAAATATGTTTTGCCCGAGCATCGCGATCTCGCGTTCGCCGACCTCGAGCTGCCGCTGCCCGGCGGCCACGCGAAGATGCTGTTCCCGCGCGTCGAAGCGCGCGTGCTGCAGGAACTGGCGGTCAAGAAGCACGAGAACGTGCTCGTGATCGGCGCGGGCTCCGGCTACCTGAGCGCGCTGTTCGCGCACCGCGCACGGCACGTGACGGCGATCGAGATCGATCCGGCCATCGCGAAGTTCGCGGAAGAGAACCTGCGCAACGACGGCGTGACGAACGCGGAAGTCCTGCTCGGCGACGGGTCGCTCGGCTGGGCGGACAAGGCGCCGTACGACGTGATCTGTGTCGCCGGCGGCCTGCCGCTCGTGCCGCAGCAACTGCTCGAGCAGTTGAAGGTCGGCGGCCGCCTGTCGGCATTCGTCGGCGGCCGTCCGGTGATGAAGGCGCAGATCATCACGCGCATCGACGACAAGCAGTACCGTGTCGCCGACGTGTTCGAAACCTACGTCGACCACCTCGTGAACGCGATCGAACCGTCGCGCTTCAAGTTCTGAGCGGCGGCCCCATGCAGATCCTGACGCCCGCGATGCTCGCGGAATGGCTTCGCGATTCGGCACGTCCCGCGCCGATCGTGCTCGACGTGCGCGAGCCGTGGGAAATCTCGACCGCGCAGATCGCCGGCAGCATGTCGATCCCGATGCAGCAGATCCCCGCGCGCAGCGAGGAGCTCGACGACGAAGCGGAAATCGTCTGCGTGTGCCATCACGGGATGCGCAGCGCGCAAGTCGCGATGTTCCTCGAATCGCGCGGTTTCACGAAGCTGTACAACCTGCAAGGCGGGATCGACGCGTGGTCGCGCAACGTCGATCCGTCGGTGCCGCGCTACTGAGCGCCTGACCTTCCCGGCGGCGCATCGCGCGCCGCCACGTCGACCGGCACGCTGCCGCCGGCCGCACCGATCCGCCGAACGGGCGCGCATGGCGCGCCCGTTTCTGTTTTCGCCCTGCCCCACTCCCCGCCCCCCGCCCCCGTAGCATGCGATGACGATGTCGCGCGGTCCCGCTGCCCGCGACAGCCGCCACATCGTGCACGCCGTTCAGCCGGCGATGCCCGCGCTCGAACACGAACGCACGCCGTGCACCATTTGCGCCCGCACGCACCGCAACGGGTCGCGCATGCTGCACGACGCGTCATGCGCACCGCGCCGACGCCCCGCGCCCTCCCCGCACAGGCACGCCCGGCGTGCATCCGCGCGACTGGCACATGCCTTGCGTTACCCCGATGCAGGCGCCGTCGCGGCGCACGCCAATCCAACACGTCAAGGGGAACCCGATGAAACGTCGCAGTCTGTTGAAGTTCGGTTCGATGGCCGGTGCGCTCGCGCTGGCGGGCAAGAGCCCGTTCGCGCACGCGGCCGATGCGGGCACGGGCCCGATCAAGGTCGGCATCCTGCATTCGCTGTCGGGCACGATGGCGATCTCCGAAACGTCGTTGAAGGACACGGCGCTGATGACGATCGCCGACATCAACAAGAACGGCGGCGTGATGGGCCGCAAGCTCGAGCCGGTGGTCGTCGATCCCGCGTCGAACTGGCCGCTGTTCGCGGAGAAGGCGCGCCAGTTGCTCACGCAGGACAAGGTCGCGTGCGTGTTCGGCTGCTGGACGTCGGTGTCGCGCAAGTCGGTGTTGCCGGTGTTCGAGGAGCTGAACGGCCTGCTCTACTACCCGGTGCAGTACGAAGGCGAGGAAATGTCGCGCAACGTGTTCTACACGGGCGCCGCGCCGAACCAGCAGGCGATCCCGGCCGTCGAATACCTGATGAGCGCGGAAGGCGGCGGCGCGAAGCGCTTCTTCCTGCTCGGCACCGATTACGTATATCCGCGCACGACCAACAAGATCCTGCGCGCGTTCCTGAAATCGAAGGGCGTGAAGGACGCCGACATTCAGGAGGTCTACACGCCGTTCGGCCACAGCGATTACCAGACCATCGTCGCGAACATCAAGAACTTCGCGCAGGGCGGCAAGACGACCGTGGTGTCGACGATCAACGGCGATTCGAACGTGCCGTTCTACAAGGAGCTCGGCAACCAGGGGATCAAGGCGACCGACGTGCCGGTGGTCGCGTTCTCGGTCGGCGAGGAGGAACTGCGCGGGATCGACACGAAGCCGCTCGTCGGCCATCTCGCCGCGTGGAACTACTTCATGTCGGTGAAGAACCCGACCAACACGAAGTTCAAGGACCAGTTCGCCGCGTGGGTGAAGACGAACAACCTGCCGGGCGGCGCGAAGCGCGTGACCAACGATCCGATGGAGGCGACCTATGTGGGCATCCACATGTGGAAGCAGGCCGTCGAGAAGGCGAAGAGCACTGATGTCGACAAGGTGCGCGTCGCGATGATCGGCCAGACGGTCGCCGCGCCGTCGGGCTTCACGCTCGCGATGGACGGCAACCATCACCTGCACAAGCCGGTGATGATCGGCGAGATCCGCGGCGACGGACAGTTCAACGTCGTGTGGAAGACGAAGACCGTGGTCCGCGCGCAGCCGTGGAGCCCGTTCATCGCGGGCAACCAGGGCAAGCCGGACATCGTCAGCTCGATTCCGGCGTTCCTGCGCCGGCAGCGCGCCGCGCTGGCCTGATGCGATGCGAAGCGAAGCGCTGCACTTCGGTGCGGCGTTTCGCTTGCACATACGTGCGCGACCGCCGGCACTCACGGTAACGAACCGCGCTCGCGCACGCACTGCCACATGAATTCGCTTTCCTACGCCCGACAGGATCTCCCGATGCCTACACGCTTTCGCCGCGCCGCCGTCGCGGTCGTCGCCTGTGCCGCGCTGGCGGGCATGCTGCCGCGCGCCGCATTCGCGCTGACGGCCGCCGATACCGCCGCACTCGCCGGCGACGACTTCGACGCGAAAGCGGCCGCAGTCGATCGGCTCGCGACCGATGCCGATCCGCGCGCCGTCGCGCTGCTCAATGCGCTGTCGACCGGCGATGCGCTCGCGACCGGCGACGGCCACCTGCTGATCCAGACCGGCGACACCGCGCACGATGCGCTCACGCAGGCCGCGACGCCGGCCGGCGACGCGCAGCCGGTGATGCTGAACAACCTGCTGCGCACGAAGATCGCCGGCGCGCTGTCGGGTCTCGCGCTCGCGTCGCCCGATGTCGCCGCGCGTCGCGACGCGATCGACGCGCTGCTGAAGTCGCCCGACCCGGCGCTCAAGCCGATGATCGACCGCGCACGCGCCAGGGAAACCGATCCCGCGCTGAAGCGCCGCCTCGACGCACTGTGGGCGATCGCCGCGCTGCACGACGCCGATCCGGCGAAGCGCCTCGAAGCCGTGCAGGTGGTGGCCGCGCGCCACGATCTCGACATGATCGAGCAGTTGCGCCCGCTCGTCGCGAAGAACGCCGACGGCAGCTACGCGGAGCCCGACGCGCAGGTGCGCAACGCCGCGCAGCAAGGGCTCGATGCATTGCACACGCTGCAGCGCCGCGGCGAGATCGCGGGCACCGTGTTCGCCGGTTTGTCGCTCGGCAGCGTGCTGCTGCTCGCGGCGCTCGGCCTTGCGATCACGTACGGGCTGATCGGCGTGATCAACATGGCGCACGGCGAATTCCTGATGATCGGTGCGTACGCAACCTATGTCGTGCAGACGCTGATCCAGCGCTATGCGCCGGCCGCGTTCGACTGGTATCCGCTCGTCGCGGTGCCCGCGTCGTTCGCGGCGGCCGCACTGGTCGGCATCGTGCTCGAACGGCTCGTGCTGCGGCACCTGTACGGTCGCCCGCTCGAAACGCTGCTCGCGACCTTCGGCGTGAGCCTGATCCTGATCCAGGCGACCCGCATGCTGTTCGGCGCGCAGAACGTGCAGGTCGTGAACCCGTCGTGGATGAGCGGCGGCGTGACCGTGATGCAGAACCTGATCCTGCCGTACAACCGGCTCGCCATCCTCGCGTTCGCGCTCGCGGTGGTCTTCGTCGCGTGGGCCGTGCTGACGAAGACGCGGCTCGGCCTGTTCGTGCGCGCGGTCACGCAGAACCGCCGGATGGCGGCGTGCGTCGGCGTGAAGACGGCGCGCGTCGATGCGTATGCGTTCGCGTTCGGCGCGGGCATCGCGGGCCTCGGCGGCTGCGCGCTGTCGCAGATCGGCAACGTGGGGCCCGACCTCGGGCAGAACTACATCATCGATTCGTTCATGGCGGTCGTGCTCGGCGGCGTCGGCCAGATCGCCGGCACCGTGCTCGGCGGCTTCGGGCTCGGCCTCGTCAGCAAGGCGATCGAGCCGTTCTGGGGCGCGGTGCTCGCGAAGATCGCGGTGCTCGTGATGATCGTGCTGTTCATCCAGAAACGTCCGCAGGGCATGTTCGCCCCGAAGGGACGCAGCGCGGAGGCCTGACCTGACATGACTTCACCTTCAATCACCGATTCGTTGTCGAACCCGGTTGCCGACGCGCCGAAGCCTGCCGCGGCCGCCGCGCGCGCGGGCGAACGCTTCGCGCTCGGCCTGCCGCCCCGCCCCGCACTGCTGTCGCGCCGCGCATGGCTCGCGCTCGTCGCGCTGTGCGTCGCGATCGGCATCGGCGTGCCGCTCGCCGCGCTGGTCGCACCGGAGTCGAGCGCGTTCCATCTGTCCGCGTACGCGATGACGCTCGCCGGCAAGCTGATGTGCTACGCGATCGCCGCGCTCGCGCTCGATCTCGTGTGGGGCTACTGCGGGATCCTGAGCCTCGGCCACGGGCTGTTCTTCGCGCTCGGCGGCTATGCGATCGGCATGTACCTGATGCGCGAGATCGGCCGCGACGGCAAGTACGGCAGCGACCTGCCCGACTTCATGGTGTTCCTCGACTGGCACCAGTTGCCGTGGTACTGGAGCGGCACGCAGCATCTCGCCTGGGCGCTCGCGCTGGTCGTGCTCGTGCCGGCCGTGCTCGCGTGGGTGTTCGGCTTCTTCACGTTCCGCTCGCGCGTGAAGGGCGTATACCTGTCGATCATCACGCAGGCGCTGACGTTCGCCGCGATGCTGCTGTTCTTTCGCAACGAAACGGGCTTCGGCGGCAACAACGGCTTCACCGACTTCAAGCGCATCGCCGGGTTTCCGATCACGTCGCCCGGCACGCGCACGGTGCTGTTGCTGCTGACCTTCGCGACGCTCGTGCTCGCGTTCCTCGTCGCGCGCGCGATCGTCGCCAGCAAGCTCGGGCGCGTGGTCACCGCGGTGCGCGACGGCGAGACGCGGCTGATGTTCCTCGGCTACAGCCCGCTCGCGTACAAGCTGTTCGTGTGGACGCTGTCGGCCGTGCTGTGCGGGATCGCGGGCGCGCTGTACGTGCCGCAGGTCGGCATCATCAATCCCGGCGAGATGTCGCCCGGCAACTCGATCGAAATGGCGATCTGGGTCGCGGTGGGCGGGCGCGGCACGCTGATCGGGCCGATCGTCGGCGCGTTCGCGGTGAACGGCGCGAAGAGCTTCTTCACCGCGTACTTCGCCGAATACTGGCTGTTCTTTCTCGGCCTGATCTTCGTGCTGGTGCCGCTCCTGCTGCCGCGCGGCATCATGGGCCTCGTCGACACGCTACTCGCAAAGGGGAAACGCGGATGAACGGCACGGCGCTCTACCAGTTCACGCCACCACCGCCCGACGACGACGGGCTGACCGTCAGCGGCACCGCGTCGATGGGCCGCGTCGTGCCGCCCGGCATCGACACGTCGCACGGCACGATCCTCTATCTTGAGGACATCGAAGTGAGCTTCGACGGCTTTCGCGCGCTGAAGAAGCTGTCGCTCGAGATCGACGCGGGCGAGCTGCGCTGCGTGATCGGCCCGAACGGCGCGGGCAAGACGACGATGATGGACGTGATCACCGGCAAAACGCGTCCCGACGCGGGCAAGGTATTTCTCGGCCAGACGCTCGACCTCGCGCGGATGAACGAGCCGGAAATCGCGCGGGCGGGGATCGGCCGCAAGTTCCAGAAGCCGACCGTGTTCGAACAGCATCCGGTGTGGGAAAACCTCGAACTGGCGATGCAGACCGACAAGGGCTGGCTCGCGTCGTTGCGCGCGCGGCTCGACCGCGATGCGCAGGCGAAGATCGAGGAGACGCTCGCGCTGATCGGCCTCGAAAGCGACGCGTATCGCGCGGCCGGCGAGCTGTCGCACGGGCAGAAGCAGCGGCTCGAGATCGGCATGCTGCTGATGCAGCGCCCGGCGCTCCTGCTGCTCGACGAACCGGCCGCCGGGATGACCGACCACGAGACGATGGAACTCGCCGCGCTGCTGAACACGCTGCGCGGCACCTGCTCGATGATGGTCGTCGAGCACGACATGGACTTCGTCGCGGCGCTCGCGGGCGACACGGGCCGCGTGACGGTGATGGCCGAAGGCGCGGTGCTCGCGCAAGGCACGCTCGATCAGGTCAAGCGCGACGACGCGGTGATCGAGTCTTACCTCGGACGATGATGCGATGCTGAAGATCGATGCACTGAACCAGTACTACGGCGGCAGCCATATCCTGCGCAACGTGACGCTGGCCGCCGACGACGGCAAGCTCACCGTGCTGCTCGGCCGCAACGGCGTCGGCAAGAGCACGCTGCTGCGCTGCCTGATGGGCGTCGTCGCCGCGAAAAGCGGCAGCGTGTCGTGGCGCGGCACGGCGCTCGGCGCGCTGCCGCCGTATGCGCGCGTCGCCGCCGGGCTCGCGTACGTGCCGCAGGGCCGCGACATCTTTCCGCGTCTCACCGTCGAGGAGAACCTGCTCGTCGGCGCGGCAAGCCGCCGCGCGCCGTCGAAGGTGCCCGACCGCATTTACGACCTGTTCCCGGTGCTGAAGGACATGCGCGCCCGGCGCGGCGGCGACCTGTCGGGCGGTCAGCAGCAACAGCTCGCGATCGGTCGCGCGCTGATGAGCGAGCCGCAACTGCTGATCCTCGACGAGCCGACCGAGGGCATCCAGCCGTCGATCATCCAGGACATCGGCCGCACGCTGCGCCAGCTCGTCGACGAATCGAAGATGACCGTGCTGCTCGTCGAGCAGTATTACGACTTCGCGCGCTCGATCGCGGATCGCTACTGGGTGATGAGCCGCGGCGAGATCGTCGCGGGCGGCGATGCGCGGGACATGGAGACGAACGGCGTGCGCGAGCTGATCGCCGTGTAGCGACGCAGACGGCGCGCGACGGTGCCGGGCGGCAACGGCCCGGCAAGCGTCGGCGCTGCCGCCAGTCGTCCACGCCGCGTTCAGCCACGCGAAAGCTGAATCGTATAGTGTTGCGGTTGCATCCACGTCCACCGCGCCCGCGCCTGCTCCTCCGTCCTCCCGCTTCCCGCCGATGTCCGCACCCGACTCCCACGCCTCGCTGTCCCGCCCCGCCATCGCCAAGTCGTGGCACGGCCGCCTGGAACTCGGCTTCGAACGGCACGGCGCGCGCACGACGCTCGCGCATCGGCTGCACGACGGCCCGCTGCGCGTGCAGCGGCCGCTGTATCCGGAAGGCGATGCGATCTGCCACGCGGTGATCCTCCATCCGCCGGGCGGCGTCGCGGGCGGCGACCGGCTCGACGTCGACATCGCGCTCGGCGACGGCACGCACGCGGTGCTGACGACACCCGGCGCGACCAAGTGGTACAAGTCGAACGGCCTCGACGCGACCCAGCGCATCGGCATCGCGCTCGGCGCGCACGCAAAGCTCGACTGGCTGCCGCAGAACAACCTGTTCTTCGACGCGGCACATGCCGCGCTCGACTTCACGGTGACGCTCGGCGCGGGCGCGAGCGCGATCGGCTGGGACGCGACGCAACTCGGCCGGCAGGCGGCCGGCGAAGCGTGGTCGGCGGGCCGCATCGCGTCCACGTCGGCACTCGTCGACGCCGACGGCCGGCCGTTGTGGACCGAGCGCGCGCTGCTCGACGCGCGCGATCCGCTGCGCGGCGCGCTGCAGGGCCTCGCCGGCTTCCCCGCCTACGGCACGCTGTGGGCGGCCGGCGCCACGTGCGACGCCGCGCTCGCCGAAGCACTCGCCGCGCAACTGCCGTTCGACGACACGCTGCGCGCGGGCGCAACCTGCGTGGCGCCCGGCGTCGTGCTGGTGCGCGCGCTGTCGACGTCGATGGAAGCGCTGCAGCGCCTCTTCACCGACTGCTGGCTGCACCTGCGGCCGATCGTGCACGGCGTCGACGCACGGCCGCTGCGAATCTGGCAAACCTGAGCGCGCCATACACGGCGCGCACCATTTCGGCGCAGCGCGGCGCCGGCGCTGCATGCGCTTCATGCATCGCGCACCACCAACGGGCATGGCCGTGCGCGCCGACGACATGGCACATACCTTGCTGCTTACATAACGGATACACGACGCACGAAAAACGGCGCGGTGCTACGATGACCCGCGCATTCGCCGGAACCCTGCGCACCGATAAAAATTACGTTTTCCTGAACGATTGCCTTCATGAAACTGACTCCCCGAGAAAAGGACAAGCTGCTGATCTTCACGGCGGCCCTTTTGGCCGAGCGCCGCCGTGCGCGCGGACTGAAGCTCAACTATCCGGAAGCGGTCGCGTTCATCACCGCCGCACTGATGGAAGCGGCGCGCGACGGCAAGACCGTCGCCGAGGTGATGCACTACGGCACGACGCTGCTCACGCGCGACGACGTGATGGAAGGCATCCCCGAGATGATCCCCGACATCCAGGTCGAGGCGACCTTCCCCGACGGCACGAAGCTCGTCACCGTCCACCACCCGATTCCGTGACCGAGGCCCGCGCATGATCCCCGGCGAAATCCTCACCGACGACGGCGAACACGAACTGAACGCGGGCCGCGCCACGCTCTCGCTCGTCGTCGCGAACACCGGCGACCGCCCCGTGCAGGTCGGCTCGCATTACCACTTCTTCGAAGTCAACGACGCGCTGTCGTTCGACCGGGCGGCCGCGCGCGGCTTCCGGCTCAACATCGCGGCCGGCACGGCCGTGCGCTTCGAGCCGGGCCAGACGCGCACCGTCGAGCTCGTCGCGCTGGCCGGCGAGCGCGTCGTCTACGGTTTTCAGGGCAAGGTGATGGGGCCGCTGTAAGCGCCCCGCTCTTCAGGAACAGCAACATGACACTACGCTTGAGCCGCCGCGCGTACGCGGAAATGTTCGGGCCGACGACGGGCGACCGCGTCCGGCTCGCCGATACCGAGCTGCTGATCGAGATCGAACGCGACTACACGATCTACGGCGAGGAAGTGAAGTTCGGCGGCGGGAAGGTGATCCGCGACGGGATGGGCCAGTCGCAGCGCGTGGCCGCCGACGTGCCCGACACGGTCGTCACGAACGCGGTGATCCTCGATCACTGGGGCATCGTGAAGGCCGACATCGCGATCAAGCACGGCCGCATCGCCGCGATCGGCAAGGCCGGCAATCCCGACATCCAGCCCGGCGTGACGATCGCGATCGGCGCGGCGACGGAAGTGATCGCCGGCGAAGGTCTGATCGTCACCGCCGGTGGCATCGACACCCACATCCACTTCATCAGCCCGCAGCAGATCGACGAGGCGCTCGCGTCGGGCGTCACGACGATGCTCGGCGGCGGCACGGGGCCGGCCACCGGCACCAATGCAACGACCTGCACGCCGGGCCCGTGGCACATGGAGCGGATGCTGCAGGCGGCCGACGGCTGGCCGATCAACCTCGGCTTTCTCGGCAAGGGCAACGCGAGCCTGCCGCAGCCGCTCGTCGAGCAGATCGCCGCCGGCGCGATCGGCCTGAAGCTGCACGAGGACTGGGGCACGACGCCCGCCGCGATCGACAACTGCCTGTCGGTCGCCGACGACACCGACACGCAGGTCGCGATCCACACCGACACGCTGAACGAAGCCGGCTTCGTCGAATCGACGGTCGCCGCGTTCAAGGGCCGCACGATCCACACGTATCACACCGAAGGCGCGGGCGGCGGCCATGCGCCCGACATCCTGAAGGTGTGCGGCGAGGCGAACGTGCTGCCGTCGTCGACCAACCCGACGCGTCCGTACACGATCAACACGCTCGAGGAACATCTCGACATGCTGATGGTGTGCCACCACCTCGATCCGTCGATCGCCGAGGATCTCGCGTTCGCCGAATCGCGGATCCGCCGCGAGACGATCGCGGCCGAGGACATCCTGCACGACCTCGGCGCGCTGTCGATGCTGTCGTCGGACTCGCAGGCAATGGGCCGCGTCGGCGAGGTGATCATCCGCACGTGGCAGACCGCGCACAAGATGAAAGTGCAGCGCGGCGCGCTGCCCGAGGACGGCGCACGCAACGACAACTTCCGCGCGAAGCGCTACGTCGCGAAGTACACGATCAACCCGGCGATCACGCACGGGATCGCGCACGAAGTCGGCTCGATCGAACCCGGCAAGTGGGCCGACCTCGTGCTGTGGGAGCCGGCGTTCTTCGGGATCAAGCCGTCGATGATCCTGAAGGGCGGGATGATCGCGGTCGCGCAGATGGGCGACCCGAACGGGTCGATCCCGACGCCGCAGCCGGTGCACTACCGCGAGATGTTCGCCACGCGCGGCGGTGCGCTCGCGCGCACGTCGCTGACCTTCGTGTCGCAAATGGCCGCCGACGCGGGCATCGCCGAACGCTACGGGCTCGCGAAGCGCGTCGTGCCGGTGCGCAACTGCCGCAACGTGACGAAGGCCGACATGATCCACAACGCATGGCGTCCGTCGATCAGCGTCGATCCCGAAACCTACGACGTGATCGCCGACGGGCAGTTGCTCACCTGCGAGCCCGCGTCGGTGCTGCCGATGGCGCAGCGCTATTTCCTGTTCTGATTGCCGGTTCTCGTTCCATGCGCACCCTCGACAAACGCATTGCCCCGAACGTGAAGCTCGCCGCGTCGCTCGTCGCGCGCGCGCCGACCCTCACGCTCGCCTATGACGCCCGCTGCAAGAGCCGCCTCGCGGCGACGCTCGACACCGGCGAGGACGTCGCGGTCCTGCTGCCGCGCGGCACCGTGCTGCGCGACGGCGACGTGCTGGTCGCCGACGACGGCGCGCTCGTGCGCGTCGCCGCCGCCCCCGAAACGGTGCTGCGCGTACGTGCGGCCGATCCGCTCACGCTGATGCGCGCCGCGTACCACCTCGGCAACCGCCATACGCCGGTCGAGATCGGCGACGGTTACCTGAAGCTCGAAGCCGACCCGGTGCTCGCGGACATGCTGCGCCGGCTCGGCACGCAGGTCGAAGAGACGCGCGCGCCGTTCCAGCCGGAAGCCGGCGCGTACGGCGGCGGTCACAAGCACGGGCACGATGCGACGTTCGCCGAAGACTATGCGCTCGCGCAGCAGGTATTCGGCGAGCACCACGACCACTCGCACTCGCACGATCACGATCACGATCACGATCACGATCATCAGCATGGTCCGGGCTGCGCGCACGGCCACCACGGCCATGACCACCACTGAGCTCGTCGCGCTGCTGCATCTCGCGTCGCCCGCGTTGCCGATCGGCGCGTTCAGCTATTCGCAGGGACTCGAAGCCGCGCTCGACGCGAACCTGATCCGCGATGCCGACTCCGCGCGCGACTGGATCGCGAGCGGGCTGACCGACGTGCTCGCGCACGGGGAGCTGCCGTTCCTCGCGCACCAGCTCGCACGCTGGCACGCGCACGACGCCGATGCGCTGGCACGCGAGAACGCGTGGTTCGTCGCGAGCCGCGAATCGGCCGAGCTGCGCCGCGAGACCGAACAGATGGGCTGGTCGCTCGCGCAGCTCTGCGCGTCGCTCGAATGGGGCGATGCCGCGCGCCGCGCGACGCTCGCGTCGCTGTCGCCGATCGCGCTGCCGACCGCATTCGCCTATGCAGCCGCCGCGCACGACGCCGGCGCCGACGCGACGCTCGCCGCGTACGCGTTCGGCTGGGTCGAAAACCAGACGTCGGCCGCGCTGAAGGCTGTGCCGCTCGGCCAGCTCGCGGGCCAGCGCATCATCGTCGCGCTGCGCGGCACGATCGACGCGGCCGTGCGCCGCGCGCTCGCCACGCCGCCCGACGCGATCAACACCTTTGCGCCGCAGCTCGGCATCCTGTCCGCGCGACACGAAACCCAGTATTCGCGGTTGTTCCGCTCCTGAATCCGATACCCGCCATGAACGCATTCGCTCCCTCCTCCGCCCGCCGCACCAAGAAACTGCCGCCGCTGCGCGTCGGCATCGGCGGCCCGGTCGGCTCCGGCAAGACCACGCTGCTCGAAATGCTGTGCAAGGCGATGCGCGAGCGGTACGACCTCGTCGCGATCACGAACGACATCTATACGAAGGAAGACCAGCGCCTGCTGACGGTCGCGGGTGCGCTGCCCGAGGCGCGCATCATGGGCGTCGAGACGGGCGGCTGCCCGCACACGGCGATCCGCGAGGATGCGTCGATCAATCTCGAAGCCGTCGACCGGATGCTGTCGCGCTTTCCCGATGCCGACATCGTGTTCATCGAATCGGGCGGCGACAATCTCGCGGCGACCTTCAGCCCCGAGCTGTCGGACCTGACGATCTACGTGATCGACGTCGCGGGCGGCGAGAAGATTCCGCGCAAGGGCGGCCCCGGCATCACGAAGTCCGACCTGCTCGTGATCAACAAGACCGACCTCGCGCCGCTCGTCGGCGCGAACCTCGACGTGATGGCGTCCGACACGAAGAAGATGCGCGGCGAGCGCCCTTACGTGATGACGAACCTGAAGGCGCTCGACGGCGTCGCGGACGTCGTCGCGTTCATCGAAAGGAAGGGATTGCTGACGGTCTGAGCGGCAAGGCGGCACACGCGGCCGCCTCGCCTGCTCCGGCGGCATTGCGCCGCCTGCGTCTAGTCGTCGGACGCGTCCTGCGCGCCATCTGTCACGCGCGCGCCGCGCTCGACCGGCGGCAGCAGCGCCGCGAGCACGTCGACCGAACGCGCCGTCGCGCCGCGATGGCGCGACGCGAACGCCGCGCCGGCCGCGCCCATCGCGATGCGTCGCGCATGGTCGGCAAACAGCGCGTCGAGCACGTGCGCGAGATCGAGCGGATCTGCGACCTGCATCGCCGCGCCGGCCGCGACCGCATCGGCGCTCGCCTGCGTGAAGTTGAACATGTGCGGCCCGATCAACACCGGCACGCCGACCGCGCACGCTTCGATCAGGTTCTGCCCGCCGAGCGGCAGCAGGCTGCCGCCGATGAACGCGATGTCGGCCGCCGCGTAGTACGCGCCGAGCTCGCCCATCGAATCGCCGAGCAGCACCGTCACGTCGGCCGGCAGCGGTTCGGCCGCCGGGCGGCCGGCGGCAAGCGCGGCCGCATCGGCGGCCCACGCGGAGCGCCGCACGCACTTGAGCCCGCCGCGCTCGACCAGCGCCTCGACTTCGGCGAAACGCTGCGGATGACGCGGCACCAGAATCAGCAACGCGCCGGGCGTACGCATCGCGGCGAACGCCTGCAGCACCAGCGCTTCCTCGTTCTCGCGCGTGCTGGCCGCGACCCACACGGGCCGCGCGCCGATCGCATCGCGCCACGCGTGGCCGCGCGCCGCCAGCTCCGGCGGCGTCGTCATGTCGAACTTCAGGTTGCCGAGCACCGTCACGTTGCGCGCGCCGAGCGACGACAGCCGCTCCGCGTCGGCCGGGCTCTGCGCGAGCACGCGCGCGAAACCGCCGAACACGTCGCGCGCCGCCGTGCCGAACTTCGCCGCGCGCCGGAACGAACGCGCGGACATCCGCGCATTGGTCAGCACGAGCGGCACGTCCGCGCGGCGGCACTCGTCGATCAGCGTCGGCCATACCTCGGTTTCCATCACGAGGCCGAGCGTCGGCCGCCACGCGCGCAGGAAACGCCGCACCGCGCCGGGCATGTCGTACGGCAGGTAGCAGCGCAGCACGCGACCGCCGAAGATCTGTTCGCCGGTGGCGCGCCCGCTCGGCGTCATGTGCGTGAGCAGGATGCGTGCATCGGGACGCGCGCGCATCAGCGCATCGATCAGCGGCTGCGCGGCGCGCGTCTCGCCGACCGACACCGCATGCACCCACACCAGCGGCGCGCGATCGTCCGGCGAGCGGCCCGCGACGTGGCCGAAGCGCTCGCCGACATGCTCGCGATAGCCGCGCTCCTTGCGCGAACGTACGAAAAGCCGGATGACGGCGACCGGCGCGACGAGCCACCACAGCGCGCGATAGATCGCCCTCAGCATGCGCGGGCTCCGGCGCGGCGAATGCGGTGCGCGCTCAAACCAGCGCCCTGCCCTGCAGGCGTTCGAGAATGCCGAGCGGTGCGCATTCGCGGCGCACCATCGCGTCGACCGGCAGGAAGAAGGTTTGCTCGAGCATGAACTGGCCGGACATCACAGCGTGCGAAGTCTGATCCGAGAAACATATCCACACGCTGCCCGGCGGAAACGGCATCGTCTGCTGCGGGCAGGTTTTCTGGTAGTCGAGATCGGCCTTCATCCCGTCGTGCAGGTTCAGCATCAGGTGGTCGTATGCGCTGCGCGGCGACTTCGTCACGTGCAGCAGGTTCAGCAGCCACGCCGCGCCCGGCAACTGCGGCCGGATCTTCGGCAGGAAGCGCTTCGCGACGTCCTCGAACGGTTCGCCGACGCGCCACACGCGCGGCTGGCCGGCCGGGTTCACGTTGGTGAACACGCGCAGGATCCGCTCGCCGTAGTTCGGCCGCGACGGGAACGCGTCGACGTGCAGCCGGCTGTCGTCCTTGCGCCAGGACGTCTGGCGCGTCTCGACCTGCATCAGCCGCAGGCTCGTCGGCGCGACGCGCAGCTTGCCGCGGTATTCGGGAAAGAGGCCGTCGACGAGCGTGCCCGCCTGATGCTGGAAACGCGCGACGAGCGCGCGCACGGCCGACTGCGTGACGCTGTCGCCGAGCACGCCGGCGAGCGCGCCGCCGTTCGGCGCGAGGCTGATGTTCTTGCGTTTCGGATCGGCGAGCACCGGATCGAGCAGCGCTTCCTCGCCGCCTTCGATCGCGAAGCGCAGGTGCGGGAAATACAGCACCTTGCCTTCCTCGACCGCGGCCAGCAACTGCTCGCGCGGCGCCGACAGGTTGTGTCCGCTCCAGTCGGCGGACGGGACTTCGATGATCTGGGATTCGCTCATGGTCGATTCGCGTGCGTGACAGACAAGGCAGGCATGACGGGCATTACAGCAGGCCGAAGCCCGCGAGCGCCGCCTTCACCTGCGCGATCGACGGCGGCTGCCCCGCCGTGCCGAGATTGACGACGTTCGGCGACCAGTAGCCGCCGGTACGCCAGGCCGTCGAGAAATTGTACAGTTCGACCGTCGGACGCTTCAGCGCGGCCGCGATATGAACCAGACCTGTATCAACCCCCACCGTCGCGGCCGCACCGTCGATCAGCCCGACCACGGCCGGCAGCGACAGCTTCGGCGGCACGATCGCCGCCTCGCCGAACGCCTGAGCGAGCCGCTCGCTGGTCGCGCGCTCCGCGTCGTTGCCCCACGGCAGCACGAGCGACGCGCCGCGCCGCACGAGCGCCTGGCCGAGCTCGATCCACGCGGCGTCCGGCCATTGCTTGTCGGCGCGCGACGTCGCGTGCACGAACACCACGTACGGCACCGGCAGGTTCAGCCCGAGCGCCGCGACCGCGAGCGCGGCCGCACGCGTGTCGAGGCCGAAGTCGACCGGGTCGGCCGGCGTCGGCGCCGGGTCGCCCAGCGCGGCCGCGACGAGCTCGCGCGAACGCTCGACCACGTGCGTGCGCGGCGCGATCGGCACGCGCTTGCGATAGAAGAAGCGCACGGGCCACTCGTAGCCCGCGCCGTCGGTGCGGTTGCCGAGGCCGGCGAGCGGGCCGTGCGCCCAGCTCGCGACCCAGGCCGTCTTGATGAGGCCCTGGCAATCGATCACGAGGTCGTACTGCTCGGCCGCGAGGCGCTTGCGGAACGCGCGGATCTCGCGCCACGTCGCGCCCGACAACGGCTTCTTGCGCCAGCGACGCAGCGAGAACGGCAGCACTTCACGCACGCCGTCGACGAGCCGCACGAGGTCGACGAAACTCTCCTCGACGAGCCAGTCGATCTGCGCGTCGGGGTGGCGTCGCCGGATATCGGCGATCACCGGCATGTTGTGCACGACGTCGCCCAGCGACGACACGCGCACGATCAGGATCTTTTGCACGCTGAAAAAACGCCGGCGGACAGCCGGCGACAGGCATAAAGACGCGATTTTATCGCGCCCGGTGAACCACACAGACAAAAAGCGGCGCACGCAGTACGCGCGCGCCGCTTTTTCGGGAATGGCGCGACGAATCGCCCGGCCGTCGGCCCGGGCGTCGCGCCAGCCGCGGCCCGCAGGCCGCGCGCACTCAGAACGGCAGCTTGACGTCCGGCTTCGCGGCCGTCAGCACGCGGCGGAAGTCCGCCTGGATGCGCTCGAGCCCTTCGCGCGTCTCCGCTTCGAAACGCATCACGACCACCGGCGTCGTGTTCGACGAACGCGCGAGGCCGAAGCCGTCCGGATACTCGACACGCAGCCCGTCGATCGTCACGACTTCGTCGGCGCCGTCGAACTTCGCTTCCTTCTGCAGTTTCTCGATCAGGCGGAAGTTCTCGCCTTCGTCGAGCCACAGCTGCAGTTCGGGCGTGCTCATCGCATCCGGCAGCCCGTTGAGCAGCGCGCTCGGATCGGCCGTCTTCGTGAGGATCTCCAGCAGGCGCGCGCCCGTGTAGAGGCCGTCGTCGAAGCCGTACCAGCGATCCTTGAAGAACACGTGGCCGCTCATCTCGCCCGCGAGCGGCGCCCCCGTCTCGCGCAGCTTCGCCTTCACCAGCGAGTGGCCCGTCTTCCACATCAGCGGCTCGCCGCCCTTCGCCTTCACCCATTTCGCGAGATTGCGCGTGCACTTCACGTCGTAGATGATCTGCGCGCCCGGGTTGCGCGACAGCACTTCCTCGGCGAACAGCATCAGTTGACGATCCGGATAGATGATCTGGCCGTCCTTCGTGACGACGCCCAGGCGGTCGCCGTCGCCGTCGAACGCGAAGCCGAGCTCGGCGTCGGTGTCCTTCAGCGCCTGGATCACGTCCTGCAGGTTTTCCGGATGGGCGGGATCGGGGTGGTGGTTCGGGAACGTGCCGTCGATGTCGGTGAAGCGCTCGACGAGCGTGCAGCCCAGCGCCTTGAACAGGCGCGTGGCGAGCGGGCCCGCGACGCCGTTGCCGGCGTCGACGACGAGCTTGATCGGGCGCGCGAGCTTCACGTCGCCGACGATGCGCTCGAGGTACTGGTCGGCGACGTCGAACGCTTCGTACGAGCCGCTGCCCGTCTCGAAGCGCGCGTCGACGATGCGGCGGTACAGCGCCTGGATCTGCTCGCCGTAGATTGCCGCGCCGCGCAGCACCATCTTGAAGCCGTTGTAGTCGGGCGGGTTGTGGCTGCCCGTGACGACGATGCACGAATCGACGCGGCGCTCGCCATCCTTCAGCGCGAGCGGCACGCTCGCCGCGAAATAGCCGACCGGCGTGGGCACCATGCCGACGTCGACGACGTCGACGCCGGCCGCACGCAGGCCGTCGGCGAGTGCGCCGACGAGCTCGGGCCCCGACAGGCGGCCGTCGCGCGCGACGACGACCGCGTCGCCGCCCTGGGCACGCACTTCGCTGCCGAAGGCCCGGCCGATCCCGCGCGCCGTGTCGGCGTCGAGCGTCTTGCCGACCACACCGCGAATGTCATATGCCTTGAAGATGGATTGGGAGATCATCGATTCTCTCTCGGTTGCGTGCATGAAAAGTAATCTGGCCGCCTCGTGCGTGTGCCCGGCATGATACATGCGGGCTCCGCGCAACGAGGAACGGGACGGCGGGAGCGGCCCCGTTCCAACTTATAATTGCGGGTTTTGATGACGCGCATTGCGCCCATTTTAATGCCTAGCCGTTCCGCCGCTGCCGCCAATCTGCCGTCCCCGGGCGCCTTCCCGGCTGCTTCGCACGCGTGCGGCTGTCCCGCATGCTGAAACGATTCGGCAACCCGGACGTCGCGAAGGCCGTCGCGAACCTCGTCTGGCTGGGGCTCGAACGGCTGACGCAGATCGGCGTCGCGATCGCGATCAGCGGCCTTCTGGCCCGTTATTTCGGGCCGGACGTGTTCGGCAAATGGCAGTATGCGAATACGCTTCTCCTCGTACTGGCGCCGCTCACCTGGGTGTGCGGCGCCGAAATCCTGGTTCCGACCATCGTCCAGCGTCCGCCGGCCCAGCTCGGCGCGGTGCTCGGCAGCGCGTTCGCGCTGCGGATCGGCGTGTCCGCCGTCGCGCTGGTCGCGACCTGGATCGCGATCGGCGCGGGCGCGTTCGATCCGCTCGTCGGCGCGATGCTCGCCGGCCTCGCGGTCACGATGGTGTTTCGCGAGCCGTTCGTCGGCGTGATCAACGCGTGGCTGCAGAGCATGACCTACAGCAAGCCGCAGCTCGTGACCAGCATGGTCACGGCGCTGGCGAAGGCGCTGCTCGTGTGGCTGCTGGTGCGCGCGGCCGCCGGCCCGGCCCGCTTCGCGTGGCTGTGGGCGCTGGAGGCCGCCGCGATCGGCTTCGCGCTGCTGCTCTACTACCGCCATCGTAACGGCGGCACGCTCGGCTGGACGTTCGACAAACCGCTGTTCAGGCACTTTGCGACCGCCGGCACCGTGTTCTGGCTCGGCCTGATCTGCATGTACCTGTTCCTGAAGCTCGACCGCCTGATGCTCGAGCGCCACGTGTCGTTCGCCGACCTCGGCCGCTACGCGGCGGCCCAGCAGCTCAACGAGAACTGGATCACGCTCGCGCTGATGCTCGCGCAGACCATCGCACCGGCGTTCGTGTACCGCGTGCAGGACGTCGCGCGGCTGCGCCGCAACATCGTCCGGCTGATCGCGATGACCGCCGCGCTGATGACGGCCGGCGCACTGGTGCTGGACGCGGCCGCCCCGCTCATCGTCGGCAAGGTGTTCGGCCACGGCTACGAGGCGTCGGTCGACATCTTCCGCTGGGCCGTCTGGCTGTCCGTGCCGGCCGGCATCGAGGCGATAGGCAATCTTATCGTTCTCAAATATCAAGCAAAATTCGTGTTGCTGGCGAAATGGGTGCTCGCGCTCGCGATCGCCGCGCTCGTCAACGTGTTCGCCATCCCCCGGCTCGGCCTGTACGGCGCGCTCGTCGGGCTCGCGGCCGGCTATGTCGCGGCCGCCACCGTTAATTTTTATTACATTCGTTTCAAGCTGCGCCCATGACGTCTCCCGATTGCCCGCTCCCGCTCGACGACGTGGCCGTGCTGATGCCGGCCTACAACGGGCACGACGACGTCGCCCGGACCCTCGCGTCGTTTCGCGAGGACGCGCCGGTTCACGTGCTGATCGTCGACGACGGCAGCACGCCGCCGATCGTCGCGCCGGCGCTGCCCGGCCTCGAGATCGAGGTGCTGCGCATGCCGCGCAACGGCGGCATCGAGCGCGCGCTCCAGGCCGGCATCGACGCGCTCGCCGCGCGCGGTTTCCGCTATGCGGCCCGGATCGACGCGGGCGATCTCGCCGCGCCGCAGCGCCTCGCGAAGCAGCGTGCGTATCTCGACGCCCACCCGCGCGTGGCCTGCGTCGGCATGTGGACCCAGGTCGTGTCGCGCGCCGGCGAGCCGCGCTTCATGCTGACGCCGCCCGCCGATCCGCGCGCGCTGCGCCGCACGCGCTTCCTGCGCTCGCCGCTCGTCCATCCGTCGGTCATGCTGCGCATCGATGCCGTGCGCGAAGTCGGCAACTATCGCGCGAAGTACCGCGCGGCCGAGGATCTCGATCTTTTTTTACGGTTAATGCAACGCTACGATTGCGCGAACCTGCCGGAGCTCGGCCTTTACTACGAGCTCAACGAGGGCGGGATCAGCGCGACCAAGCGCCGCCGCCAGCTGATGTCGACCCTGTCGCTGCTGCTGCGCCACTTCAACGCGCTGAACCCGTACGACTGGGCCGGCCTCGCCAAGAACCTGCTGCATTTCGTGACGCCGTACCGGACGCTGCAGCGGATCAAGCAGGCGCTGTTCGCCGCGCGGCCGTCCGCCTAGCCGACAAGCCGGCATTTTCGACGCTTTATTTTTCCTTTTTTTCATGTCCGCTACCTCCCCGCTGCGCATCGCGCTCGTGTGCAACACGGCCTGGGCGATCTACACCTACCGCCAAGGGCTGATCCGGGCGCTCGTCGCGCGCGGCGCCGAGGTCATCGTGATCGCACCGCACGACCGCACCGTGCCGCTGCTCGAGCAGATGGGCTGCCGCTACGTCGCGCTCGCGGTCGCATCGAAAGGCACGAGCCCGCGCGAGGACCTCGGCACGCTGGCCGCGCTGGTGCGCCATTACCGCGCGCTCGCGCCCGATCTCGTGTTCCATTACACGATCAAGCCGAACATCTACGGGTCGGTCGCGGCGTGGCTCGCGCGCGTGCCGTCGATCGCGGTCACGACGGGGCTCGGCTATGTCTTCATCCAGAAAAGCCGCGCGGCGAGCGTCGCGAAGCGCCTGTACCGGTTCGCGTTCCGCTTCCCGCGTGAAGTCTGGTTCCTGAACCGCGACGATCTCGCCACCTTCACCGACGAGAAGCTGCTCGCCCACCCCGAACGCGCGCGGCTCCTGCACGGCGAAGGCGTCGATCTCGAACAGTTCGCGCCGGTGCCGCTGCCGGCCGGCGACGCGCCGGTATTCGTGCTGATCGGCCGGCTGCTGTGGGACAAGGGCGTGCGCGAATACGTCGAAGCCGCGCGCGTCGTGCGCCGGCGCTACCCGAACGCGCGCTTCCAGCTGCTCGGGCCGCTCGGTGTCGACAACCCGAGCGCGATCGGCCGCGCGGATGTCGACGCATGGGTCGGCGAAGGCGTCGTCGACTATCTCGGCGAGGCGCACGACGTGCGCCCGCATATCGCGGCGGCCGACTGCGTCGTGCTGCCGTCGTACCGCGAGGGCGTGCCGCGCACGCTGATGGAGGCGTCCGCGATGGGCCGCCCGATCGTCGCGACCGACGTGCCGGGCTGCCGCGACGTCGTCGCCGACGGCGAAACGGGCTTCCTGTGCCGCGCGCGCGACAGCGCGAGCCTCGCGGAACAATTGATTCGCATGGTCGAGCTCGGCACGGCCGGGCGCGAAGCCATGGGTGCACGCGGCCGACAAAAAGTCGCGGCAGAATTCGACGAGCAGCATGTCGTCGAACGTTACCGACAGACCATCCATTCGTTGACGGGCATCACACTTTGAAGGAGCGCATCAGCAATGACCGCTAAAGGCACCATCCTCGTCACCGGCGGTGCGGGCTACATCGGCTCGCACACGGCCGTCGAGCTGCTCGACAACGGCTACGACGTCGTGATCGTCGACAACCTCGTCAACAGCAAGGCCGAGTCCGTGCGGCGCATCGAGCGGATCACGGGCAGGACGCCCGCGTTCCACCCGATCGACGTGTGCGACGAAGCCGCGCTCGCGAAGGTGTTCGACGCGCACCCGATCACCGGCACGATCCATTTCGCGGCGCTCAAGGCGGTCGGCGAATCGGTCGCGAAGCCGATCGAGTACTACCAGAACAACCTCGGCGGCCTGCTCGCCGTGCTCAAGGTCATGCGCGAGCGCAACGTCAGGCAGTTCGTGTTCAGCTCGTCGGCGACCGTGTACGGCGTGCCGGAGCGCTCGCCGATCGACGAATCGTTCCCGCTCTCCGCGACCAACCCGTACGGCCAGTCGAAGCTGATCGCCGAGCAGATCCTGCGCGATCTCGAGGTGTCCGACCCGTCGTGGCGGATCGCGACGCTGCGCTACTTCAACCCGGTCGGCGCGCATGCGAGCGGGCTGATCGGCGAGGATCCGGCCGGCATCCCGAACAATCTGATGCCGTACGTCGCGCAGGTCGCCGTCGGCAAGCTCGAGAAGCTGCGCGTGTTCGGCTCCGACTATCCGACGCCGGACGGCACCGGCGTGCGCGACTACATTCACGTCGTCGATCTCGCGAAGGGGCACATCGCCGCGCTCGACGCGCTCGCGACGCGCGATGCGAGCTTCGTCGTGAACCTCGGCACGGGCCAGGGCTACAGCGTGCTGGAAGTCGTGCGCGCGTTCGAAAAGGCGTCGGGCCGCGCGGTGCCGTACGAACTCGTCGCGCGCCGCCCGGGCGACATCGCCGAGTGCTACGCGAATCCGCAGGCCGCGGCCGACCTGATCGGCTGGCGTGCGACGCTCGGAATCGACGAGATGTGCGCCGACCACTGGAAATGGCAGGAGGGGAACCCCCGCGGTTTTGTATAATCCGCTGTCCATTTTTCGAGCGATCCCATGCTCAGCTTCGCGTCCGGCTTTATCGTCTCCCTGCTCGTCACGTTGTTCATCGTGCGTTATGCGCATCTGCACGAGAAATTCTCGATCGACAGCGACCTGGCCGGCGTGCAGAAATTCCATGTGCGGCCGGTGCCGCGCGTCGGCGGCATCGGGATCCTCACCGGGGTCGTCGCGTCGGCGCTGCTGCTGACGCAGCGCTACCCGACGATCGCCGGCAGCATCCTCGGCATCGTCGCGTGCGGGATGCCCGCGTTCCTGTCGGGGCTCGTCGAGGACCTCACCAAGAAGGTGTCGCCGCGCGCGCGGCTGCTCTGCACGATGGCCGCGGCCGCGCTCGCGTTCTGGCTGCTGAACATCGCGGTCACGCGCATCAGCGTGCCGCCGCTCGACTTCCTGCTCCGCTACGTGGCCATTTCGGCGTTCGTCACCGTGCTCGCGGTCGCGGCGCTGGCGAACGCGATCAACATCATCGACGGCTTCAACGGGCTCGCGTCGATGGTCAGTTTCATGATGTTCGCGTCGCTCGCGTACGTCGCGTTCGAGGTCGGCGACCCGGTCGTGATGTCCGCGTCGATCATCATGATGGGCGCGGTGCTCGGGTTCTTCCTGTGGAATTTCCCGGCCGGCTTGATCTTTCTCGGCGACGGCGGCGCGTATTTCATCGGCTTCATGCTTGCCGAGCTCGCGATCATGCTCGTGATGCGCAACCGCGAAGTATCCGCGTGGTACCCGGTGCTGCTGTTCATGTACCCGATCTTCGAGACCTGCTTCTCGATCTACCGGAAGAAATTCATTCGCGGAATGTCGCCCGGCATTCCGGACGGCGTGCATCTGCACATGCTGGTGTACAAGCGGCTGATGCGCTGGGCCGTCGGCACGAAGCACGCGCACGATCTCACGCGCCGCAACTCGCTGACGTCGCCGTACCTGTGGCTGCTGTGCCTGATCGCGGTGATTCCCGCGACGCTGTTCTGGCGGCACACGGTGCACCTGTTCGTGTTCGTCGTGCTGTTCGCGCTCACCTACGTATGGCTGTACATCAGCATCGTGCGGTTCCGGGTGCCGCGCTGGATGGTCGTGAGGAAGGAAAAGCGCAGCCACTGAGCGATGCCGGCCGGCGGTTCTCGCCAGACAAAAAAAACGCCCCGCGGGGCGTTTTTTTGTTTCGCACGACGGTGACTTACTCGTTCGATACCGCGCGCACCGCCGGCACGCTTTGCAGCACCGGCGCAACCGTCGTCTGGTATTCCGGCACCCAGCGCCGCAGATCGCGCCGCACCTCGTCGTCGCTCAGCACGCGGTTCTGCATCAGCCACGGCAGCAGTTCGTCGAGCAGGCCGCCCGGCACTTCGCGCGCGCGGGCGATGCGCAGCTTCGGATGCGGCGTGCGCGTCGTCGCCTCGTCGTCCGCGAGCAGTTCCTCGTAGAGTTTTTCGCCGGGACGCAGCCCCGTGAACTCGATGCGGATCTGCCCTTCCGAAAAACCGTACAGGCGGATCAGGTCGCGCGCGAGATCGACGATCTTGACCGGTTCGCCCATGTCGAGGATGAAGATCTCGCCGCCGCGGCCCATGCTCGAGGCCTGCAGCACGAGCTGCGATGCCTCCGGAATCGTCATGAAGAAGCGCGTGATCTCGGGGTGCGTGACCGTCACCGGGCCGCCCTTCGCGATCTGCTGCTGGAACTTCGGAATCACGCTGCCCGCGCTGCCGAGCACGTTGCCGAAACGCACCGTCTCGAACTGGGTGTGCCCGCTCGTCTGCTGCAATGCCTGACAGGCCATTTCGGCCAGCCGCTTGCTCGCGCCCATCACGTTGGTCGGATTGACGGCCTTGTCGGTCGAGATCAACACGAAATGGCGCACGTCGTGGCGGATCGCCGCGCGCGCGACGCGGTACGTGCCGAGCACGTTGTTGCGCAGCGCCTGCCACGCGTTGTGCTCTTCCATCAGCGGCACGTGCTTGTAGGCGGCCGCATGGAACACGATGTGCGGCGCATAGCGCGACATCACCTGGTCGAGCAGCAGCGAATCCTTCGCATCGCCGATGATCGGCAGCACCGGCTGGTCGGGGAAGCGCTCGCGCAGTTCCTCCGTGAGCCGGTACATCGCGTATTCGGAGAGATCGAACGCCACCAGTTGCGCCGGCTTGAAGCGGAGGATCTGCCGGCACAGCTCGGAACCGATCGAGCCGCCCGCCCCCGTCACCATCACCACGCGCCCGCGCAGCAGCGCCTCGACGTGCGGCGTGTCGATCGTCACCGCATCGCGGCCGAGCAAATCCTCGAGGTCGATGTTCCGCACCTGCGACAGGAAGCCCTGCCCCGGCATCAGCGCGGTCAGCGACGGCAGCACCATCGCCTTGATGCCGGCGCGCACGCACAGCGTCGCGACGCGCCGCTGCGTTTCGACGGACGCCGACGGAATCGCGATGATCGCGTACTCGACCTTCATCGCGTCGGTCCAGTGCTGCAGGTCGTTGAACGAGCCGAGCACCTTGTAGCCGTAGATTTCGCGGCCCTGCTTGGTGACGTCGTCGTCGAGCAGGCCCACAAGCCGCCATTCGCCCGAACGCGACAGCTCGCGCGCGAGGCTCGCGCCGGCCGTCCCCGCGCCGAGCACCAGTATCGGCTTGCCCTGCCCGACGAGTCCGCCGTACAGGTAGAACTCCTTGGTCGCACGATACAGCGCACGCGCGCCGCCCATCGCGAGAAACAGCATCAGCGGCGACACGAGCAGCACCGAGCGCGGAATGATCGGCGACGGCTGGAACATCACGGCGCCGATCATCACGATCACGCCGCCGCCGATCACAGCCTTCGAGATCCGCATCAGATCGGGCAGGCTCGCGAACACCCACAGGCCGCGATAGAGGCCGAACACGTGGAACATCAGCGCGTAGACCGGCAGCACCCAGAAGAGCGCGGTCGAACCGCCGCTCAGGAAGTCAGGCGGAATACTGCCGTTGAAACGGACGAGATAAGCGAACAACCAGGCGGCCACAACCGCCATCAGGTCGAACAGGAAAGCACTCAGCGACAGCCATGATGCTTTGGATCGCAACATCGGCGGGAAACCTCACGAGTTGTTTTTTGCGGCCGACTGAAACCGGCGCCAACGCATGTCGATCACCAATCCGACACATGCCAGGACGCCGTACCAAGCAACGAACGACAGCCACTGCTGCAGTTCAGGGCGGCCCTTTGCCCACACGGCGACGATTATGCCTGCGAGCATGATGAGGTACCAATAGAGAGCGGTACGACGGTGGCCAACCCCCGATCGAACCATCCTTTGATAATAATGCTCCCGGTGCGCTTGCCAGAACTTTTCTCCGCGTAACAGACGTCTCAAAAGTGTTACAGATGCGTCTGCGATAAAGGGCGAGAACACCAGCGCCGGAAACCAGATGGGCCACACGTCCGTGCGCCAGCCCCAGTAGCCGAGCGCACCGGCGAGAAAGCCGAGCGGAATCGAACCGGCGTCGCCGAGAAACAGCCGCGCCGGATGGAAATTCAGCAGAAGAAAGCCGAGCGCCGCGCCGGCGGCAGCCGCGCCGGCCACGACGAGGTCGGGCGACGGATTCGCGCCGCCCAGCGCCGCGACCGCATAGCCGCCGAAGCCGAACAGCGCCATCCCGCCCGCGAGACCGTCCGCGCCGTCCATGAAGTTGTACAGGTTCGTCAGCCAGACCATCACGAAGCCCACGCCGGCCAGCAGCCACCACGGCGCGGCGGCGGGATAGACGGCGACCAGCGCCACGACCGCGGCGAGGTGTGCGGAGAACCGCACGCGCGCCGGCAGCCCGCGCCGGTCGTCGATCTGGGACAGCGCGGCAAGCCCCGCTGCCGCGGCCGCGATCAGTCCCAGCCGCGGCGCAAGCGCCAGCAGCGCGACGACGCATACGGGCACGATGCCCCATCCGCCCACGCGCGGCGTCGGCAGCGTATGGAGCGAACGATCGTTTGGAATGTCGGTGGCCAGCCGCCATGCGAGACCGGTCGCAAGCAGCACGCGCAGGATGGCCGTCGATGCGACGGCCGCGGCCAGGGCCAGCGCGAGCGCGGCCGGCCACGTGGAGATCGGGAAAGACATGTTGGTTAGTTCTGGGTATCGCGCGAACGATACCATGCGGCGGTCGCTTCGAGACCCTGTCGGGTCGTATGGGGAGGTTGCCAGCCGAGCACGCGCCGGACGCGGCTCGTATCGAGTTGAAGGCTGCTGGTCAGGCGGTCGATGGCGGCGCGACGGCCGGTCACGCGACCGGCGAGCCGCAGCGCGGCGAGCGGCACCGGAAAGAGCCGCGCCGGCCGGCCGAGCGCGTCGCCGACCATGCGCAGAAGGCCGGCGACCGACGGCGCGTCGTCGTCGGCGACGTGGAAGCATTCGCGCGCCGCGCGCGGATCGATCACGCAGCGCAGCAACGCGTCCACGAGATTGTCGACGCCGACGACACTGCGGCGCGCGGTGATTGCACCGAGCGGCAGCGGCACGCCGCGCGATACTGCGTCCATCATTCTCAGGAAGTTCGCGCGGACCTCGGGGCCGTACACCAGCGGCGGCCGGACGATCACCGTCTCGAGGCCGGTGTCGTCGCCGAATTGCCGAAGCCGCACTTCGGCATCGCGCTTGGAACGGCCGTACGGATCTTCGGGGCGGGCCGGACTGTCCTCGCGCAGCGGCTGGCCGCCGTCGGTTTCGGCGATGGCCTTGATGCTGCTGACGAACACGATGCGACGCACGCCATGCCGGTGCGCGGCTGCGGCCACGCGCAGCGTGCCTTCGACGTTCATCGCGCGAAACGCGGCGTCCGGATCCGCAGCGGCGTCGTTCATCACATGCACGCGCGCGGCGAGATGCACGACGCAGTCGGCGTCACGGGCCGAGGCCGGCCACTGCGTTTCGATATCGGCGAATTCGGGGCCGGTGTACACCCATTCGTCGACGCCGGCCGGCGCGGTGCCGGCGCGGCGCACGAGGCCGGTCACCCGATGACCGTTCTCGACCAGGGTACGGCACAGGGCGCGGCCCACGAAGCCGCTCGCCCCCGTTACCACGACATGCATCGGCGATGTTTCCAGGCAAAGCGGTTGAGGAAGCAGCATGGGCGCGGCGCGCGACAGGACCGAAGCGCATCTTTTCCATGCTTGAATCAGGCTGGGATGCCCAACAGATCGGCAGTATACCGGCTGCCCTCGCCACCTTCTTGCGCTCAACGCGAAAAGCTCGCCGGGACGGCTGCTCGGGCGGACAAATCGATCACGTCAGCACACCCCGTGCGTCGGACCACCCCCTTTCAAATTCCATTCAGACTACTATCCATACGCGCGCAAGTGGTTGAAAAATCGTGTTTTTTACTGCATGATAGCGACCGTTTCACTATATGACAGCCGACCCGGCATCGCCGGGCGTTAGGACGCGTTGCACAATAAAGCTGCCCATGGGATCCATATTGAACGCACACGAAAATCAGCAAATCAAGAATCCATCCATAAAAATCAGCCCTCTTCTTGACTTATTGATTTTTTTTGCCGTTGCGCTCACGTTGCTGTTGATCAATTGGCACTTGATCAACGTTCACAATCTCGAAGCAACAGATTTCGCAGCAAATAGCCTTCTGATCCAGAAAGCAAAGCATCTCGATCTATTTGTCGGGAATTATTCCCGAGTCGGGTTCTATCATCCCGGGCCGGCAATTCTGTACGTGCTGGCATTCGGCGAATTGCTCTTTCACGACTGGACGCGCCTGCTTCCGTCGGCGTTCTCCGGGCAAATGGTGGCGGTGATTCTGTATAACGCCGCATGGATCACCATCATTTTCCGCATGCTCAGAACCATCGCCGGCTCGACAAGTTACGCCGGCCTCATGATGGCCGTATTTCTATACGTGGTCGCTCGGGAGAATTTCCAGTTCTTTGCCGGAATGTGGTTTCCGGAGCTCTATTTCTTCCCGTTTGCGACCGCGCTGGTCGCTGCGTCCAGATTCGCATCGGGCAAAACCGACGCGCTGTTGCCGCTGGCACTGAGCGCGGGATTCCTGATCAACGGGCATGTGTCGTTCGTGTCCACGCTGGGAATCATTTTCACGTTACTGCTGCTCTATAACCACCTTCAGCGTGACAAGCTGGGACGCGACCAGTACATCTTTTCCCGTGAATACTGGAAAACGAACGGCCGAGCGGTTGCCCGAGCTATTTTCGTTTTGTTTCTCTTTTTCGTTCCGCTGATCATCGAAACCATCCGCCATTTTCCCGGGCCTGTGGCGAGCTATATTTCGTTCGGCAGGCACCATCATGCCAATACGTTCGGCAATATGCTACGGTATTCAGGCGGATATTGGGGAAGCACCACGGTATTCGTTGTAGCGGTACTCGCAATGGACGTGATTCTCGCCCGCACCATTTTCGGCAAGCGGCGCGCCGCTCCCGGCAACGGCGTTGCCTTGCTGGCCACGCTCGCTGCGGCGACGGCGGCCATGCTGTTTTACTCGAAGTTCGGCGTCGATGAACTGAATCAGAAATACATCGGCTATTTCTACTATTCGGTTCCCGCACTGACGGCGGGTCTGCTCGTCACATGGGTAACGCGCGCATGCCCGCCACGGCCGTTGAGGCTGGTGGCGACAATCGCGATACCGATCCTCCTCGCCGCTACCGTAGTCAAGATCAACAACACCCCGGATTACGCGAATTTCTATAACGAACCGGGCATCGCCCACCTGTACAACTCGCTCGAGCAGACGAAGCCGAACGGGCGAATCGTGCTCAATCTGGACACCAAGCCGAACCCCGCACATATATGGGAGACGACCCTGGGGCTCCTGATTTATGCAAAACGCTCCGGAACCGATCTGGTTTGCATCAACCAGAACTGGCACATTAGTTATACGAAAGACGCGCAATGTACGCCGAGCGAAATCGCCAACAACGCGGGTTATGAGGTTTCCAACTCGTCGGCGGGCGATCGCGCTCCCACGGATATCGACGGAGCGGGTCTGCTGCTCAGGAGATATCCTGACGATTACGCCGAACTCGGCTTCATTTCAGCCGAAAAGGAGCCGGGCCTGTTCGCATCCGTGCTCAATGGCGGCTGGTCATCCGTCGAATCGCAATTCGTCTGGATGCAAGCAAACGAAGCCCACCTGCTGTTGAAGGTACACAACGGATACTCGGGCACCCTGCAACTGGATCTCGGCGCATTCCTGCCGCGCCCGAATTCCGCCCAGCATCTGACGATCTATGTGAACAACGCCCCGGCTTACCACGCCACGTTCGACGCCAACACGCCGCGGCAGACGATTCGCATCCCGATCGAACGGGTGGATCAGGGCCGACTCGATATCCGCTTCGTCGATCCCGACATCGTGTCTCCCCGATCCCTCGGCCTGTCCGACGATCCGCGCACACTCGGCGTGTCGCTATACGGACTCGGCCTCGCCCGTTGACGCGAGTTCGAAGGTACTTGAAACCGTCTGCTCATGCTGTTTGATTCGACCCGCCACTGCAGCACCTAACTATGATCGGCAGACCGCTCGTTGTTGACCTCGATGGCACCCTGCTTCGTTCGGACATCCTGATCGAATCCGGGTTCTGTTACCTGAAGTCTTCGCCGCTTCGTTGCCACGCGCCGCTCGCGTGGCTGCTCCGCGGCGGAAAGCCCGTGCTCAAATCGCGGCTGGCCGCCGAGACCGATCTCGACGTCAGCGTGCTGCCGTTCGATCCGCAGATCGTCGAGTGGCTCAAGGACGAACGCGCGAACGGACGCACGATCGTGCTGGCCACCGCCAGCCACGAGAAGTACGCGCACGCAATCGCCGAGCATCTCGCGCTGTTCGACGAAGTCCTGGCGACCGACGACCAGGTCAACCTGTCCGCGCATCGGAAACGGGACCGGCTCGTCGCCCGCTTCGGCGAACATGGCTTCGACTATGCCGGCAACTCGCGCGACGATCTTCCGGTCTGGCAGGCAGCAGAGCGTGCGTACGTCGTCAACGCACCGGCCGCCGTCAAGCGCGCGGCGGAAAAAGCCGGCAACGTCGAGCGTGTGTTCGAATCCCGTCCGCCGGCGCTGAAAACGTGGGCCCGGTCGCTGCGCATGCATCAGTGGCTGAAAAACCTGCTGATCTTCGTGCCGCTGCTTGCCGGACACATGCTGGGCTCGCCCCACCTGATCGTCAATGCGGCGCTGGCGTTCGTCGCCTTCGGCCTCTGCGCGTCGAGCGTCTATCTGCTCAACGACCTGCTCGATCTCGAGGACGACCGGCACCATCCGACCAAATGCCGGCGCCCGCTCGCGTCCGGCGCGCTGCCGCTCGTGTGGGGGCTGGCCGCGTTTCCTGCGCTGCTCGTCGGCGCGTTCGCGCTCGCATACGTCGCGCTGCCGTGGCGCTTCTCGGCGGTGCTGCTCGGCTACTACGCGCTGACGCTGGCCTACTCGGCGGTACTCAAGCGCCTGGTGATGGTCGACGTCGTCGTGCTCGCGCTGCTCTATACGGTGCGGATCGTTGCGGGCACAACGGCCATCGCGACACATCTGACGTTCTGGCTGCTGGCCTTCTCGATGTTCATCTTCCTCAGCCTCGCGCTCGTCAAGCGCTACGCGGAACTGCTGTCGATGAAAAAGCGCGGGCTGACTCAGTCGCGCGGCCGCGGTTACGTCGCGAGCGATCTCGAACTGGTCTCGTCGCTGGGCAGCGCCTCGGGCTATCTGTCCGTGCTCGTGCTGGCGATGTACATCCAGGACCCGAAGACCGCACACCTCTACCGTCACCCGCAGCTGATCTGGCTCGCGTGTCCGCTGCTGCTCTACTGGATCAGCCGGACCTGGATCCTCGCGCACCGCGGCCACATGCATGACGACCCGATCATCTTCGCGGTCCGCGACCGGTTGAGCCTGGTCGTGATCGGCCTGTGCGGCCTGGTGTTCTGGGCGGCGATCTGAACCATGCGCACGGTGCTTTCATGGGGACGCTACCCCGCCCACCCGCAAACCCCGCACGACGTTGCGTGGCGCAACGACCTGCCCGGAACCTGGGCAGGTGTCGTCGGCGCGCATGAAACCACGCTCGCCTACGGCAACGGCAGAAGCTACGGCGACAGCTGCCTGGCCGCTTCCGGCCACGTGCTGCGAACCCGCTCGCTGGACCGGCTGATCGGCGCGAACTGGGAAACGGGCGTGCTGCGCGCGGAGCCCGGCATCACGCTCGAGCAGATTCTGGAAGCCGCGATACCGCGCGGCTGGATGCTGCCCGTCACGCCCGGGACCAAATACGCGACGCTGGGCGGGGCCATCGCGAACGACGTGCACGGCAAGAACCATCACGTGCGCGGCACGTTCGGCCGTCATGTGCGCCGCTTCATGCTGGCCCGCAGCGACGGCGCGATGCTCGAATGCGCGGCGGACACGAACGCGGCGCTCCATGCCGCGACGATCGGCGGCCTGGGCCTGACCGGATTGATCCAGTGGGCCGAGATCCAGTTGATGCCCATCCGGTCGAGCCGCATCGACGTGACCAGCATCCGCTTCGGTGATCTCGACGAGTTCTTCGCGCTGTCGGAAGCCTACGATCCCGTGCACGAATACAGCGTCGCCTGGGTGGATTGCCTCGGGCGGGGCGAGCAACTCGGGCGCGGCATCTTCATGATCGGCGACCATGCGAGCGAGGGGCCGCTGGAAGTCGACCGGCGCGGAAAACGCACGGTGCCGTTCACCTTTCCGGCGCCGATTTTCAACAAGGCGACCCTGCGCGCGTTCAACGGCCTGTATTATCACCGCCAGCAGACCCGAGAAGTCCGCTCCACCGTCAGCTACGACCAGTACTTCTATCCATTGGACGGCCTGCTCGAGTGGAACCGGATCTACGGGCGCCGCGGCTTCCAGCAATATCAATGCGTCGTGCCGCGCGCGGTGGCCCGCGATGCGACGCGAGACATGCTGCGCGCGATCGCCGACAGCGGAACCGGATCGTTTCTGGCCGTGTTGAAGCGTTGCGGAGACGTCCGGTCGCCCGGGCTGCTGTCGTTCCCGATGGAGGGCACGTCGCTCGCGCTCGATTTTCCACAGCGCGACGAACAGAACCGCCGGCTCTTTGCCGTCCTCGACACCATCGTCCGCGAGGCCGCGGGAAGAATCTATCCGGCGAAGGACGCCCATATGACGGGCCAGGACTTCCGGACGGCCTATCCGGACTGGGAACAGGTCGAAACCCTGCGCGATCCCGCGCTGCTTTCCCGTTTTTGGGATCGCGTCACCCGTACATGACCATGCAGAAAAAGATACTGATAGTAGGTGCGACCTCAGGCATTGCAATGGCCTGTGCACGCGTCTGGGCCGCTCAGGGCGCCCGGCTGTTCCTGGTCGCGCGCAACGCTGAGCGCCTGCAACAAGTGGCCGACGACCTGCTGGCCCGCGGCGCGACGCTGGCGGCCACGCACACGCTGGATATCAACGAGCTGGGGCAGCACACCGCGATGCTCGACGACTGCCGGCGCGCGTTCGACGGCGCGCCCGACATCGTGCTGGTCGCACCGGGCACGCTGCCCGACCAGGCGCTATGCCAGGCCGACCCTGCCGTTGCCGTGCGCGAATTCAACACCAATGCGACGTCGGTGATCGCATTGCTGACCACGATCGCGAACACGCTCGAGACGGCACGAAGCGGCGCGATCGCAGTGATCGGCTCGGTCGCCGGCGACCGCGGCCGCCCGTCCAACTATCTGTACGGCAGCGCGAAAGCCGCGCTCGCCACGTTCTGCGAAGGCCTGCGCGCACGGCTCTACAAGGCCGGCGTCCACCTCGTCACGATCAAGCCCGGCTTCGTGGCCACCGCGATGACGGCGGGGCTGCCGCTGCCCGGCCCGCTCGTCGCGTCGCCGGAGAAGGTCGCGAAGGACATCACCCGGGCCATCGAGAAGAAGAAGAACGTGCTGTATACGCCGTGCTTCTGGTCGCTGATCATGCTGATCATCCGCTCGGTGCCGCAGTTCGTCTTCAAGCGCCTGTCCCTGTAACGACCGCGACGCGCCCGCCCCTCTCATGCAGACACCCGAAATCATGAATCAAACCCGTATCGTCCTCCCTGGCGGCGCCGGCCTGGTCGGTCAGAACCTCGTCGCCCGCCTGAAGCAGCAGGGCTACTCGAACATCGTCGTGCTCGACAAGCACGAAGCGAACCTGAACGTGCTGCGCCAGGTGCATCCGGACGTCACCGCCGTGTTCGCCGATCTCGCCGAGCCGGGCGACTGGGACAAGCATTTCGAACACGCGGACACGGTCGTCATGCTGCAGGCCCAGATCGGCGCGCCGACCCGCGAGCCGTTCGTGCGCAACAACATCACGGCGACGAAGCACGTGCTCGAGGTGATCAAGCGCTACGCCATTCCCCATACGGTGCATATCAGCTCGTCGGTGGTCAATTCCGTGGGGGACGACTGGTACACGGAAACCAAGCGCGAGCAGGAAGAGATCGTGGCCGCATCGGGCATCAACTGCGTGATCCTGCGCCCGACGCTGATGTTCGGCTGGTTCGACCGCAAGCACCTCGGCTGGCTGTCGCGCTTCATGCACCGCGTGCCGGTGTTCCCGATCCCGGGCAGCGGCCGCTACATGCGCCAGCCGCTCTACGTCGGCGATTTCTGCAACGTGATCATCAGCTGCATCCGCTCCGGAAAGGCCGGACAGGCCTTCAACATCACGGGGCTCGAGCGCGTCGACTACATCGACCTGATTCGTCAGATCAAGCGCGCGACCCACGCACGCTGCGCGATCGTGAAGATCCCGTACGGCCTGTTCTACGTGCTGCTGAAGATCTACGCGCTGTTCGACAGCAACCCGCCGTTCACCGCGGATCAGTTGAAGGCGCTCACCGCTGGCGACGAGTTCGAGGTGATCGACTGGGAAGGCATCTTCGGCATCCAGGCCACGCCGCTCGCCAAGGCCATGACCGAAACCTTCAACGACCCGACCTACAGCCACATCGCACTAGAGTTCTAAAGCCATGAGCGCAGACCGTATTGCCGTCCTCGGTGCCGGCCCCATGGGGCTCGGCGTTGCCTACCAGCTCGTCAAGGACGGGCGCAAGCCCGTGATCTTCGAGGCAGACGACCGTGTCGGCGGCATGGCCGCATGCTTCGACTTCGGCGGGCTCTCGATCGAGCGCTACTACCACTTCCACGCGATTTCCGATCACGCGTTCCTGAAGGTGCTGCAGGAGCTCGGCCTCGAAGACAAGATGCACTGGCGCGAGACGAAGATGGGGTACTTCTACCAGGATCGCGTGCAGCCGTGGGGCAATCCGATCGCACTGCTGAAGTTCAAGGGGCTCGGCCTGACCGCGAAGATCCGCTACGGGCTGCACGCGTTTCTCTGCACGCGCCGCGACAACTGGAAGCCGCTCGACAAGCTCGAGGCGACCGGCTGGATTCGCCGCTGGGTGGGCGAGGAAGCGTGGGAAGTGCTGTGGCGCCGCCTGTTCGACTACAAGTTCTACGATCACGCGCGCAGCCTCTCCGCCGCGTGGATCTGGAGCCGCGTGCGACGGATCGGCCGGTCGCGCTACAACCTCTTCAAGGAAAAACTCGGCTACCTCGACGGCGGCTCGGATACGCTGCTCGAAGGCATGCGCCGCTACATCGAAGCGAACGGCGGCGAATTCCGGCTCGGCACGCCGGTCAGCAAGGTGCTGATCGAGAACGGCAAGGTCGCCGGCGTCGAGGCGGGCGGCGAGTCGCTCGCGTTCGACAAGGTCATCAGCACCATTCCGCTGCCGTACGTGCCGCGCGTGATGCCCGATCTCCCGACGGACATCCTGGAAAAATTCGCGAGCGTGAAGAACGTCGCGGTGGTGTGCGTGATCGCCAAGCTGCGCAAGCCGGTCACCGAGAACTTCTGGCTCAACACCAACGATCCGGACATGGACATTCCAGGGATCGTCGAATACACGAACCTGCGCCCGCTCGATGCGCACGTCGTGTACGTCCCGTTCTACGTGCCGGGTGAACATCCGGTCTACCAGCAGCCGGATACGGCCTTCATCGACAAGGTGAAGCGCTACCTGATGAAGATCAACCCCGCGATCACGCCCGACGATTTCATCGACGTGCGTGCAAGCCGCTACCGCTTCGCGCAACCGGTGTGCGAGCCTGGCTTCGCCGATCGCCTGCCGCCGATCCAGTTGCCCGTGCAGGGCCTGCTGGTCGCCGACACGTCGTATTACTACCCCGAAGACCGCGGCATCTCCGAGAGCATCGAGCTCGCGCGCGAAATGGCCAGAATGGTATGACCGACATTGCCCGAACCGCGAAGCGCGGCCTCGTTTCCCGGGAATTCCTGCTGTTCCTGCTGACGGGCGGCTTCGCCGCGGCCGTCAACTGGGGCAGCCGGATTCTCTACAACCTGTGGATGCCCTACTCGGCCGCGATCGTCGTCGCCTATGTGACCGGCATGATCACGGCGTTCATCCTGGCCAAGCTGTTCGTCTTCAAGAAAAGCACGCAGTCCACGGGGCGCTCGGCGTTCTTCTTCACGCTGGTGAACCTGGTCGCGGTGTTTCAGACGTGGCTCGTCAGCGTCGGTCTTGCGTACTACGTCTTTCCGCGACTCGGCCTGCACTGGCATGACCGGGACATCGCCCACCTGGTCGGCGTGATCGTCCCGGTTTTCTCCAGCTACATCGGCCACAAGAAGTTCAGCTTCCGGCATCACGAAAGCTGAGCCATCGCGACGGCATACCCGCCGCCCGGCTAACGCGCCGGGCCGGCGGCCAGCAGCGCGTCCACCCGCTCGACCAGCGCGCGGGTCATCTCGATCCAGCCATGTTCGCGCTCGACGAACTGCCGCGCGTGACCGGCCATCTCCACAGCCTCCGACGGATGCGCGACGAGCCACTCGATGCGCTCGACGAACGCCTCGGGCGTATCGGCGATCAGCAGGTCCTGCCCGCTTTTCGCACTCAGCCCTTCGTGCCCCAGCGACGTCGTGACGACCGGCAGCCCGAGCGCCATGTATTCGAGGATCTTGTTCTGCACGCCGGCGCCGATCCGCATCGGGCACACGCCGATCGCGCCGTCGGCCGCGGCCTGCGCGACCGATTCGACGCGGCCGGTCACCTCGACGCCGTCGTACGCGCGGAATTGCTCGGCCAGCGCGGGCGCGATGGAGCCGACGATCCGGAAGCGATAGTCGGCACGCCGGCGCAGCAACGGCAGCACCGCTTCGGCGAAGTAATGGCACATGTCCTGGTTCTGCACCGTGCGCATGTCGCCGATGAACACCAGCAAGCGGCTCGCCATGCTGCGCGCCGCATACGGCAGGCCGGAGAGATCCACGCCGTTCGAACACACCATCACCCGTTTGCCCGACTCGCCGGGAAACAGGTAATCGCGATCGGTCTTCGACACCAGTACCGACAGATCGAAGTCGTCGACGATCGTGCGCTCGTAGTCGAGCAGGCGCTTCGCCTCGATGCCGAACACGCGCGACTTCAGCCCGCGTGCTTTCCTGAGCTGCTTGACGCGGCTGTAGTTGAGCGAGATCGCGTCGGTCATTTCGAGCACGCGCGGTTTGTCCGACTTGCGCACGTACTCCGCGCAGCGCACCAGATGCACGAACGCGCCGTCATGCGACGGCAGCAGCCGGGACACGGCCGCCGCAAACGCGCTGCTGCGGTAGTACGCCACCTGCAGCGGCGTGCGCGTGGGCAGCGCGAGCAGCGTATTGACGTACGAACGCGTCCGGGACAGAAAGACCCGCTCGACGCGGTCGAACACGCCGTCGGCCGGCACTTCGGCATGCATGTCTTCCTGACTGTCGCACAGGCTCAGCAACGTCAGCGAGTAACGGCGCGACAGCATCCTGCAGAGATGATAGATCCGCAGCTTGTCGCCGCCGATCACCGGATACGGAAACCGCGGCGTCAGCACCAGCAGCTTCTTCTTGTTTTCGCTCATGACAGGCGCGCCCAGAAATCCTCGATCTTCGGACGGACGGCGGATTCGGAAAAGGTCCGCGCACGGTCCATCCCGTCGCCGAACGCCACCTCGAAGCGCGTGTCGTCGCACCATACCTGGCGGATCTGCTCCGCCATGTCTTCCACCGAATACGGATCGAACTGCAGGCCGCAGGTGCCGACGATCTCGGGGATCGACGTCGTGTTGCTGCACGCGACGGGCGTGCCGGACGCCATCGCTTCCAGCGGCGGAATCCCAAATCCTTCGAACAGCGAAGCAAACACGAACGCACGCGCTCGCCGGTACTGCTCGCGCAGTTCGTCGCGCGACACGTAGCCGAGCAGTTCGACGTGGCTCGCAATCCCGAGCGCATTCGCGCGCTCGAGAAAATGCGCGTGATGCTCGACCTTGATGCCGGCGATCCGGAGCCGCGCGTCGTCGTCCAGCGCCGGCCGCGCGACCGCGAAAGCCTGCAGCAGCCGGTCGACGTTCTTGCTCGGCACTTCGCCCGCCACCGTAAACAGGTACGGCTCGCGCTCCGCGCGGCTCAACGGCGGTGCGAACCAGTCGTCCGAAATCGCGCACGGAATGACCTGTACGTCCGCCTCGCGCAATCCGAGCGTCTCCACCAGCTCACGCTGCGTGAATCGCGAAATGGTCAGCAGGACGTCCGCCCGGCGCGCGAGCCGCGGCACCACGTGCCGGCGATAGACGCGTCCGGCAGTCTGGTACAGCGATCTCGCCGGCGGCAGCACGCTCCACGGCTTCATGTAGATCAGGTCGTGAACGACCGCGATCAGCCGCGTGTTGCCGATCGATCGCAGCGGCCCCGTGTTGTACGGGCACAGCAGATAGTCGAGCTTCTGTTCCCGGCAAAGGCGCGGCAGCTCGACCTGCTCCCACCACGGGAAGAAACCGCGGCCGCCGCTCACGCACGGCCATTCGTCGGCGCTCACGCCGTCCGGCGCGAGGCCCAGGACCGACGCGCCGACCGGCTCCACCAGTTGCCGGGCGAACCGCCCCATGCCGCGGTAGTTGCCCACCATCCAGGTGATATCCACCCCCAACTTCACGCGGTACTCCTCGCAGCAAATTCATTCATGAACGACGCGTCCCGCGCAGGACAGCGTCGTAGACGGCTAGGGTCTGCGCCGCGCAGGCCGGCCAGTTCAGTTCGCGCGCACGCGCAAGCCCGGCTTCGCGCAGCGCGGCGGCCTTGCCCGGTTGCTCGACGATCGCGCGCATCCCGTCGGCGATGTCGCCGGTGCTGGCGGGGTCGACCAGGATCGCCGCGCCGCCCGCGACTTCCGGAACGGACGTCGTATTCGATGCGATCACCGGCAGCCCCGACGCGAACGCCTCGACGACCGGCAGCCCGAAACCCTCGCACAGCGACGCGAACACGAGCGCGGTGGCCGACTGCATCAGTGCACGCACGTCGTGGTCGGGCAGATACTGGAGCCAGCGCACGCTGCCGCTTTCGTCCGCGCCCAGGCGCGCGACGAGCTGGTCGCAGCCCCACCCGGCGCGGCCGACGATAACCAGCGGGATATCGCGACGCAATGCGGCCGGCAGGCTCGCGTGGGCGTCCACCACCCGCTCGAGGTTCTTGCGCGGCTGCAAGGTGCCGACGCACAGGAAGAACTGCTCGGGCAGGCCGAGCCGCTTCCGCACCGCGGCCCGCTCGTCCGAGTCGATCCGCTCGAAGAAGCGCGGATGCACGCCCAGCGGAACGACCGAGATCCGGTCGGGCGCGATGCCGAAATGCTCGACGATTTCGCGCTTCGAATAATCGGAGATCGTGATCACATGATCGGCCCAATGCCCGGAACGCCGCAGCAGCCAGCGGCGCAGCGCGGCCAGGCGAACCGTCGTCCACTCCGGATGCGACAACGGGATGGCATCCATCAGCGTTGCGATCACGGGCGTGCCCGACAGCTTCGGAATCAGGTGATCCGTCGCATGGAAAACGTCGACGCGCTCGGCGCGCAACGCCTGCGTGTCGACCCAGGACCACGGGGTAACGGCGCCGAGCACCGTCGCGACCGCGTGCCCGCCCAGGTTCACGGGCGGCCGGGCGCCCGGAAATGCATCGCTGCCGACGACCGCGCCGAAGCCGGCGGGAACCAGGTCGATCCCGCCGTGCGCCAGCAGCGCCCGCCCCAGTTCACGCGTATACGACCCGATGCCGTCGACACCGCCATGCGCGCTGCTGCGCGCGAGGGCGGTCGTGCCGAAACCGACTTTCACCCCCGCCCTCCGCCAAACATCCAGCGCAGCGTGCTTTCCAGCGGAATGTCCTCGAGCGGCCCGACGGCGGCCTGCAAGCGCGCACCGTCACCCTGCAGCCGGCGTACTTCGTTCGCACGCACGAATGCCGGATTGACACGCACCTCGATCGAATAGCCGGCGATCTGCTCCATCATCGCGATCACCGCCTTCAGCGACACGGCCCGGCCCGAGCACACGTTGAACACGCAGCCGGTCGGTGCCAGCTGAAGCAGGCGCCGATAGGCGTCCACCACGCGCCGAACGTCGGAAAAATCGCGCTCGACGTCGATATTGCCGAGCTCGATCACGCGCTCGCCGCGCTGGAAATGGCCGACGATCTTCGGCAGCAGGAATTGCGGCGACTGGCCGACGCCCGTGTAGTTGAACGGACGCGCGACGACGATCGGCAGCTTGTCGCGCCAAAGACGCGCCATGTATTCCATCGCCAGCTTGCTGACCGCGTAGTCGTTCGCCGGATTCGGTTCGACCGATTCGTCGATGACCTCGACCGCCGCGTTGCCATAGATGTTGGCGCTGCTCGCCAGCAGGACCGCCTTCGGACGGTTCTCCAGGTTCGCGAGCGCCTCCAGCAGGTTGCGCGTGCCGACCACGTTGGTGCGATAGATCGCATCGGCGTCGCCATGCGCGACGAATGCGATCGCGGCCAGATGCGCCACCACGTCAGGCTGCACGTCCGCGACGACCTGCGCGAGCGCGGCGCGGTCGCACAAGTCGACGCGGTACATGTCGGCACCCGTCGCTTCGACGCCGTGCGCGGTGCCGAACACGCGATAGCCGGCCGCACGCAGCGACTGCGCGAGGTAATCGCCGGTAAAGCCGCCGAGCCCCGTCACCAGGGCGCGCGGGGCGTCAGAACGAGAAGCCGCGTTCATTTCGACGCAAATCCGCTTCGACCATCATCGCGCACAGCTCCTCGAGCGTCGTCTTCGGCTCCCAGCCGAGCTTCTGCTTCGCCTTCTCCGGATTGCCGATCAGCAGATCGACTTCGGCCGGGCGATGGAACTTCGGATTGACGCGAACCAGCGTCTTGCCGGTCGCCACATCGACGCCGGTTTCATTCACGTCGCTGCCCTTGAACTCCAGGTCGACGCCCGTCGCCTTGAACGCCATGCGCACGAAATCGCGCACGGTTTCGGTCCGGTTCGTGGCCAGCACGTAGGTGTCCGGCTCGTCGGCCTGCAGCATGCGCCACATCCCTTCGACATATTCCTTCGCGAAGCCCCAGTCGCGCTTCGCGTCCATGTTGCCCAGTTCGAGCACGTCGAGCTGGCCGAGCTTGATCTTCGCGACGGAGTCGGTGATCTTGCGCGTGACGAATTCGCGGCCGCGCAGCGGCGACTCGTGGTTGAACAGGATCCCGCTGCAGCCAAAGATGTCGTAGCTCTCGCGATAGTTCACCGTGATCCAGTGCGCATACAGCTTGGCCACGCCATACGGGCTGCGCGGATAGAACGGCGTCGACTCGATCTGCGGAATCGCCTGCACCTTGCCGAACATCTCCGACGTGCTCGCCTGGTAGAAGCGGATCTTCGGGTTGACGATGCGAATCGCCTCGAGCAGGTTCAGCGGGCCGATCCCGGTGATTTCCGCGGTGGTGACCGGCTGGTCGAACGACACGCCGACGAAGCTCTGCGCGGCCAGGTTGTAGACTTCCGTCGCGCCCGTGGTCTGCAGCAGACGAATGCTCGAGGACAGGTCGGTCAGGTCGTACTCGATCAGATGCAGGTTCGGGTGCTTGGCGATCCCGAGTTCCTCGATGCGCCAGAAGTTGACCGAGCTCGTGCGGCGATAGGTGCCGTAAACGGTATAGCCTTTCTCGAGCAGAATCTGCGCAAGGTAGGCACCGTCCTGACCGGTGATGCCGGTAATAATGGAAGTCTTCATCATCCCCTCAAACTCGTTTCAACAGAACTATTCAATACGCCGGGTCCACGTGAAGCCGGACCGTCGGACTCACCCCGACCCTATATTTTTTCGGTCAGCATCGCCGCGCTCTGCCGCCACGACAGGAACGGCATGCCGGTCGACACCGGAATGGTGCCCGCCGCCTTCCCGGCCAGCCACTCGCGAATCGCACCGGCCAGCGCGGACGCGTCGTTTGCCGTGAAATACGCTGCGTGCTCGCCAGCCACCTCGCGGAAGACCGGAAGGTCGCGCGCCAGGATCGGCACGCCGTGCTGAGCCGCCTCGATCAGCGGCAACCCGAACCCCTCGCCGGTGGACGCCGCGATCAGGCAACCGCTCGCTGCATACACCTTCTCGAGAAACTCGTCGCTGATGCTCTCCAGCCAGAACAGCCGGCGGTCCCGTTCCGTGTGGGACCGCAGCCGGTTCGCCAGATTGTCCATCATCCAGCCTTGCTTGCCGACAATCACGAGATTGGCGTCGACGCCGGCCGCCCACAACTGCTCGAAAGCCTCCAGCACCTGTGCGTGGCCCTTGCGCGGCTCCAGCGTGCCCACCATCAGGAAGCTGGCACGCGCCGCCAGTGCGTCCAGCACGCTCGCCGCGTTTTTCGGCATGCCGGTGGTCGGAACCGAGTTCGCAATATCGGAACCCAGATGGAACCAGTCCAACGCGAACGGACGCTGCCGCGCGATCTTGCGCCCGGCCATCCAGTCCTCGAATTCATCGGCGACCGCCTTCGAAATGCACAGCGCACCGTCGCTTTCGGCGACGACGTCCAGCCAGCGCACGAAGTGGTCGACGACGTGCTGCTCGAAATGGTTGTCCCGTAGCGGCAGCAGATCGTAGACGACGAACTTGACCCGCACGCCCTGCTCGCGCAGGTTCTGATAGAAGCCCGCGTAATGCGGCACGACCGCCGGCGCGAGATCGAGCCCGAGGAACACGTCGCCGGGGCCGTATTCGATCGGGTCGTCGGTCAGCGAATCGTCTTCCTTCCCGAGGAAGCGGGCCATATACGTTCTCGCGTAGCGATACGGCTGGTCGGCAGTCGCATACACCGGCTCGATACGATAGCCTGCGGGCGGCTGCAGCACCCACTCCCGAAGAATGCTGCGCACGACGCGCTGGATGCCGCTGCGCGCATCGCGCTGCACCAGCTCGGAAATATCGACGAGCAACTGGCGCGTGTTCGATACGCCGTCCAGAAGCCGCGACGCGAGCAGCGCCGTGCTGTCTTCCCAGTTCAGCCACGAAATGCTGGTCGGCTTCGGATGCTGGCCGAGCCGGTACAGTTCGAGCCATGCCGCGAGCGCCGTGCCCAGTTCGCCGGCCGAATTCCCGCCGAAATAATAGGCGCCGTCGCCGGCCACCTCGCGGAACACGGGAATGTCCCGCGCGATGACGGGCAGCCCGTAGTACGCGGCTTCGATCAGCGACAGGCCGAAACCCTCGTTGACGCTGGCGGCGACCAGCCCGCTGGCCGCCTTGTACAGGCTGACCAGGTAGTTGTCGTCGACGCCGGCAAGCCAGAACAGACGCTTGCCGAACTCCGGATGCTTGCGCATCTTGTCCGCGAGCGCGTCCATCTTCCATCCCAGGCGCCCGACGAAGGTCAGGCAGACGTCCTGCCCTGCCGCCCACAACGCCTCGACCGCCTCCAGCACCTGCGCCTGGTTCTTGCGCGGCTCGATGGTCGACACGCACAGGAAGCTCGGGCAGCGCTGCATCGCGGCGATCACCGTCGCGGCGTCAGGCGGCAGCCCGCCTTCGACCACGTCCGGGAAATCGACGCCGATGTGCGCCCACGTGCTGCTGAAGTTCGGCGACGTCGGGATGTTCTTGTCGCGAATCCACGCGAGCAGCGCGTCGGAAGTCGCCTTGGAAATGCAGATCGTGCCGTCCGTCGTGGCCATCACGGCCAGCAGCCGTTCGTGCATCGTCTTCAGGTTCGCGTCGAAGAAATACTCCGGGAACTCGATGGGCAGCAGGTCGTAGACCAGGAACTTCACGCACACGCCCTGCTGCCGAAGCTTCTGATAGAAGGCCGCCTGCGCGATCTGCACGGAGTGCTGCATGTCGAGACCGAGGAACACGTCGCCGCGCTGCCATTGCACGTCGCTGTCGCGAATCGATTCGTCCACTGGTGCGCCGAGGAACTTCTGGGTAAAGCGGCGTGCATACCGATACCCGTGGGTCAGCGTCGCATAGACGGGCTCGACGCGATACCCTGCCGGCGGATGCTTGAGCAGGCAGTCGAGGTAGTTGCGGACGACCCGCTGCACGCCGGTGCCCGCATCGTTCTGGCAGAACTCCGACACGTCGACCAGGATCTGCCGGACATAGCCCGTCTTCTCGTTCTGCGCGAGGCATGCCGCGAGCGGAACCAGCATGTTGCGATCCGCCGACCGGGCGGCTTTGGCCGCCACCAGTTCGATCAGGCGCTCCTGGGAACGGGACTGCTCGAGCCACGATGGCCGGGGCGGCGCAGCGAGCTTTTCCCATTCGGCGAACGCCCGGCGGCCCACCGCGTCCCACGAAAATTTGCCGGACTGCACGAGGCCATGCTCGCGCAGCTTCTGGCGGAACGCCGGATCCTCCAGCACCTCGGCCAGCTTGCGCGACATCGCCGGCACATCCATCGGGTCGAACATCGCATCCTGCCAGCCCATGACTTCCGGCAGGCTGCCCGCGTGCGCGCAGATGACGGGCGCACCGCACGCCATCGCCTCGAGCACCGGCAAACCGAATCCTTCGTGCCACGACGGGAAGACGAACGCGTCGCAGATCGCGTATAGCGCGTGCAGATCCGCATCGCTGACGAAGCCCGTGAACTTCAGTTCGGACTCTCCGACGCCGAACTGTGCCGCGTGCTTGTAGAGCTCGGCCTTGACGGATTCCGGGATCTTGCCCACGAACACCAACTGCACCTTCGCACGCAGCGTGCCGGACAGCTGCGAGTACGCCTCGATCAGTCGCGGCAGGTTCTTGCGCTCGTCCGCACCGCCCGTGTACAGCAGGAACGATGCGTTGATCCCGAATTGCCGGCGCAGCCGGTCGGCCTCGGCCGCATCGACGGAGATCGGCTTGAACGAATCCTCGATGGCCGACGACACCGCGATGATCCGCTCGGCCGGATAGTCCAGATACTCGATGCCTTCCTGCCGCGAAAACTCGGAGTTCGCGAGCAGCAGCGCCGCCTTCTGCAAATAGCCGATCTTCCGGTAGTAGTGCCGCGAGGTGACCGGGTGCGGGTCGAGATATCGCTTCGCATGCACGAGCGGAATGAGATCGTGCAGCGTCACGCTGACCGGCGTTGCGTGATCGAGCTGGTCGACGCTGGATACGCCGTAGCCCGTCACGCCTTCGAACAGGCTGCCGACGTGCACGACGTCCGGCCGCAGGCTCGCGAGGAAGGACTCCCAGCTCAGCTCCGCGATTTCCCGGCGCGTGACGTTGTCGTCGATCACTTCCTCGACCGGTCCGATCGCTTGCCAGACGCGAATGTTTTCCTGGGGCAGCAGCCCCTCGAACTCCGCGCGAATCGCTTCAATCGATTCGCGCAGCATGCCGTTCAGGACCAGTACGACCTCGTGCTCGCCGCGCACGCGCGCGACGCCCTTCGCAAAACCCAGTACGTAGCGGCCGATTCCGCGGAATCGGCTTTCTGTCTGCGCACCCTGCATGTCGATAACAATGCGCATCAGTTCTTCTCCTGCTTCAGCCGGTCGAATTCAGCGACCAGGCTCGCGTGAATGCGATTCGCATGCGCGTCCAGATTGTCGATACGGATATGCGTCGACGCGGTGCCGACGGGCTGGCTGGCCGCTGCGGCCGCCACGTACGGCACGAGACGCGCCTTCAGGCCCGGCACGCGATTGAGCACGGCCACCGTGAGCCGGCGCAGCACGGGCTGCCGGTACGCGTAGCGCACCACCCGCTTCACCTGCTGCTTCACGGCCCGCTTGAGCGGCCCGAGTCCCTTGCCGCGCAGGCCGAGGCTCACCCACCGCAGCGGCGCGGTGACGCGCCACGACGTGCTCCGATAGACGGCCTGCAAATGCGCATGGGTCTGCTGGGCCACGGCCTGCTCGTGCTGCGCACGCGCCTCGGCCTCGTGCAGCTTGCTCTCGGCCAGTGCGAGCTGCGCCTCGAGCTGCCGGCACCGATCCTCGACATGCAGCAGTTGCGTATCGACGACCCGCGAGCTGGCCAGCCTGGCCAGTTCCTCGGCATGCTGCGCGCGCGCTTCAACCTCGCGCAGCACTTGCTCCGCCAGCACGCGCTGTTCTTCGGCGAACCTGCTACGATCCTCGGCGAGCTGCAGCCGCCCTTCCGCGAGCCGCAGTTGACCTTCGATGGATTGAAGCCGCGCACCCATCTGCTGCACGCGACCGCCGATCTGCGAAACGTTCGACGTCAGGCGGGTTTCGTAACGCTGGATCAGCGTATCGATCGTCAGCCCGTATTCCGCGCCGAACGCTTCGTCGAACGCGCCCTCGGTCGATTCCACGTTCTTCTGCGCGACGATCGCATAGTCGGGGCTCGCGCCGCGCACGATGTCGAGGAACTGAACCGGTGTCGCGGCATCGCGCAGCTCCGGCGATTCCTGCAGACGAACCACCTTCACGCGATCGAAGCCCGCATGCTCGGCGACGAACGACAGCAACAGCGGCGGAATCGGCTTCTGGTGCGACGGATCCATGTAGAAATTGGTCGTCGCCACCGAGATGTTTTCCGGATTCGGCGTCTCGAGAATCAGCAGGCCGCCCGGCTTCAGCACGCGCAGCGCTTCGGCGACGATCACACCCAGCTGCTCGAAGCTCACGTGTTCGACGACGTGAAACGCCGAGATCAGCGCGTGGCTATCCGATTCGAGCGACGCGAGATACGCGATCGCATCGCCCTGCTGAACCGGCAGCCCGCGCTCGCGACAGGCTTCCAGCATGTCCGCGTCGAGATCGACCCCCATCGGTTCGAAGCCGGCCTCGACCATCAGCTCGAGCCACTCGCCGCGGCCGCACCCCAGGTCGAAGGTCTTCCCGCCCGGATAACGTGCCGCGAGCGGCTGAAAGAAGGGCGAGTAGTTCGTCAGCCGGCTTTTGATCAGCTTGCGCGATCCCCGATACCGATCTTCAAACGCACGATAAAAACTATCCACTATGGCAAGCTCCGCACCGTCGTCGGCAACCAGGCTACGCCGACAAAGTCTTGCATTTTGATGTTGACGACGTTGAACACCAGCGCGCGATCGCGCCACTGGTAGTTGTTGGCAAGATGGGCGTCGCCCGTATGCAGCGCGACCGCGACCGAATAACTGCCGACGCCGAGATTGGCCGTGAATTCAAAGCGCAACTCGATCGTCTGTCCCGCATCGAGACCGACCAGCACCTGCTTCAAGTGATACGTGTTCGTGCCGAACACCGTCTGCCCGAGCCGGTCCTTGATCATGTAGCCGACCACCAGCTCGGGGATCGCCTCCACGCACCGGACCTTGACGCACAATGCGACCGGCTGCCCGACGCCCGCAACCTCGATAGGCTGACCGGACTCGTCCAGCAGCTCGACTGCGTCGATCACGGCCTCGCCGGTGCCGGACACCGTCTGCACCGCGCCGCTCTCGAGCTTCTCCTGCCGGACCTCGTGATCCTTGCGGTCGGCCAGCATCGCGTTGTAGTAGTCCATGACCACTTCCGGCGGCCCTTGCATCTCCAGCCGTCCCGCATTCAGCAGGATCGCGTGATCGCAGATCGCCTGGATCGCCGCCTTGTCGTGCGCGACGATCAGCAGCGTCGTGCCCAGTTTGCGGAACTCGCGGATCCGGTCGAAGCTCTTGTGCTGGAAATACGCATCGCCGACCGACAGCGCCTCGTCGACGATCAGCACGTCGGGCCGGCGCGCGGTCGCGACGCTGAACGCCAGACGCACCTGCATGCCGCTCGAATACACGCGCACCGGCTGGTCGATGTATTCGCCGATTTCGGCGAACGCCTCGATTTCCGGCATCAGCGCGAGCAGCTCGTCGACGGAATAGCCGAGCAGCTGCCCGGCCATCATCACGTTCTGGCGCCCGGTGAAGTCCGGGTGAAACCCCATCCCGAGCTCCAGCAGCGCGGCAACGCGGCCGGTCATGGTCACGCTGCCGACGCTCGGCTGCGTGGTCCCGACGATCATCTTCAGCAGCGTGCTCTTGCCCGCGCCGTTGATGCCGATGATGCCCAGCGCCTCGCCGGCCTTCACCGAGAAGCTCACGTCGCGCAGCACCCAGTGCAGCGTGTGATGCGGCTTGCGGCGCGGGTCCATCCATTCGACGAGACGCGACCAGCGCGTCGGATACTGCTTGTAGGCCTTGCCCAGATTGGTAACGGTAATGGTGCCCATCAGAGTTCATCCACCATTTCGCCCGCATGCTTGCGGAACAGGCTGAAGCCGAGCAGGCACAGGCCGACGCCCAGCGCCGTCACGAACCAGAGCTGCGACCAGTCGGGCCACCTGGCCTGCATCATCACGACCTGGAACGACTCGACCAGCGATGCCATCGGGTTGAACTGCATCCCGGCCTGGATCTGCTTGGGCAGGATGTCGACCGAATAGACGATCGGCGTCAGCCAGAACCAGAAATTCAGCACGATGTTGAAGAACTGCCCGACGTCGCGGAAGAACACGTTCAGCACGCCGAGCGTGATCCCGAGACCGATCGCGAACAGCGTCAGCACGATCAGCAGCGGAATGACGGCCACGAACACCACGCCGGGAAAGTTGCCGGTGACCAGCAGGAACACCACGAACAGCCCGAACACGATCGCGAAGTTGATCAGCGAGTTCGCCACCACGATCACCGGCAGGCACAGCCGGGGAAAATTCAGCTTCTTGATCAGGTTGGCGTTCTCGATGAACGCGTTCTGCGCGCGACTGACGATCTCGACGAACATCCCCCACGGCAGCACGCCCGCGCACAGGTGAATGCTGTACGCGAAGCCGCTGTCGACGCCCGGCAGCCGGGCATGCATCACCCGCGAAAAAATCACCGTATAGACGACGATCATCGCGAGCGGGTTGAGGACCGTCCACGCGGCGCCCAGCAGGGAATTACGGTACTTGGACTGGAATTCCCGCTTGACGCTTCCCAGGATGAAGCCGCGATACGCCCACAGGGCTCTCAGCATGCCCAGCATCAAGCCCGCCCGTACACATCTTGGAAACGAACGATGTCGTCTTCCCCAAGGTATTCGCCGCTCTGCACCTCGATCATCACGAGATCCAGCACGCCCGGATTCTCGAGGCGATGCTTGTGCCCGGCCGGGATGTAGGTGGACTCGTTGGTGCGCACGAAGATTTCGCGGTCACCGTTGACGACCTTGGCCATCCCCGACACGACGATCCAGTGCTCGCTGCGGTGATGGTGCATCTGCAGGCTCAGGCTCGCGCCCGGCTTGACCTCGATGCGCTTGATCTTGAAGCGCGGCCCTTCCTCCAGCACCGTGTAGGTGCCCCACGGCCGGCTCACGGTGCGATGCAGCTTGTACGCATCGTGATTGCGCTTCTTCAGCCGGGCGACGACCTGCTTCACGTCCTGCGCGCGATCGGGATGCGCGACCAGCAACGCGTCCGGCGTATCGATGATCATCAGATCGGCCACGCCGACTGCCGCGACCACGCGATCCGGGCTTTGCACGTAGGTATTGTGGCTATCGACGAAGATCGCATCGCCGACGACACGGTTGCTGTCCTGATCCGGCGCCACCAGGTCGCGCACCGCACCCCAGGAGCCGATGTCGCTCCAGCCGAAGCTGGACGGCACCACCGCGACGTTCGACGAGCGCTCCATCACCGCGTAGTCGATCGAAATGTCGGGCATCTTCTGGAACGATTCGGCCGGAATCTCGAGCATCTGCGCGGTTGCCTTGTCGGCTTGCAGCGACGCCCAGCATGCTTCGGCAGCCGCCGCGACGTCCGGCGCGTGACGGGCCATCTCGTCGAGAATGGCGCCCGCCGCGAAGCAGAACATGCCGGAATTCCACAGATAATTGCCCGTCGCCAGGTATTCGGCGGCCTTCGCCGCATCGGGCTTCTCGACGAAGCGCTGCACGACCCGGCCGTTGCCGATCTGCTCGCCGGCCTCGATATAGCCGAAGCCGGTATCCGGGCACGTCGGCACGATACCGAACGTCACCAGCTTGCCCTGCTTCGCCAGTTCGACCGCGCTTGCAACGGCTGCGGAGAATCCTTGCTGATCCTGCACCAGATGATCGGCCGCGAGCACCAGCATCAGCGCATCGCGCCCGTGCTTTTCCGCCACGTGGTGCGCCGCCATCGCGACGGCGGGCGCCGTGTTCCGGCCGGACGGCTCGAGCATGAATACGCCGGATTGCTGATCGCCGAGCGCCGCGCAGACGAACTCGTCCTTGCTCATGAAGTAGTAGTCGCGGTTCGTGACCGTCAGCAGTTCCGCGCATGCGGACTCGGCATCTTGGCCGACCGCCGCGGCTGCCCGTCGGTACGTCTTCAGCAGCAGGCTCTCGCCGTCGGCAAGCTTCATGAACGGCTTGGGGTGCCCTTCGCGGGAGACGGGCCAAAGCCGCGTGCCGGCACCACCGGACAGGATGACGGGGATTAACATCACATTCACTCCAGATTTAGTATCCGCTGGCGAAGCAAACACCTTCGCCACTTACATCAAACCACCACCGGCGTGCCTGCCGGCCGGTCGCGACCGGCCGGACCAAGCCGGAATTATAGCTGGCGAACTGCCGCCTTCGGAACCGGCCGGGCGCCGGGAACCGCCGCCACGCAAGGCCCGGATGCCTGCGCCGGGCGATCGGGCGGCCCGGCTTGCGCCGGCGGCGACAAAAGCGCCGTACCCGTCGAACGGGCCTTACCGGACGGTCACCTCGACATCGCCGAATGCACCCGACTGACCGTCGTCGAGCCACGCGACGCCTTCCTGAACCAGGGTCAGCCGCAGCACGTAGCGCCCGGCCGCGGCCGGCGCCACGACCGACACCTGCAGATCTTGCGCCTCGCCCGGCATCATGGAGGCCTTCAGCCTCGTTCGTTCGCCGTCGAACACCACGACCTGCGAGCGCGCGCGGTCGAGCCAGTGATACGACGCGTGCACCGGAGTCGGCGCACGGCTGGCCAGTTGAAAGTTCGACCGGTTGGACAAGCGAACGCGCACCGAAAACGACGCGCCCGCGGCAACCGTCGACGGCGCGTCGAGCACCGTCACCGCGATTCCGGCCTTTGCCTGCGCCGAAAGCGGCGCATGCCAGGAATTCTTGCGCAACGTGTCCGATTGTTCGAAACGCTCGATCAGCAACGCGCGAACCATATCGCCATGACGCTCCTCGAACAGTGCGCAACCCCACGCATAGAGTTCCTGGTCCAGGGCGGTCAGTTCGTTGATCGCGTCGACTTCCTCGAACGACAGCCCGTGCATGACCGGCCGGTCCGACGACGTGTTGAGCCGCGGCGTCGCGAACCTCGGACAGAAGTTCATCGAATAGGCGAGCAGGTTCATCGAATCGCGCATGCGCTCGGTGATACCGAAGAACGCGAACGATTCGAGCCGCTTTTTCGCGCGGTCGAGCAACGTCCGGTCGTGCCGGCGCGATGCGTATTCCTTGACCGCCTCGCGACCGTAGCCGATCGGATCGCGCATCAGCTTCTCGTAGTCGAAGTCGGCCGCGAGAAAGAGGGTCTGCGTATTGACGATGTCCCAGTTCGTTTCAGGATCCCGAACGAAATCCAGCAACGACCACTTCTCGTCGTTCATCCGCCGATGACGATACGTATCGTCGTGGCGCTGCGCATGCAGATACCACGACACCGTTCGCTGCACCGGATCCCGCAGCATCGTGAGGTGGGTCAGGTTTCGTCCGACGAACGACTCGATGCCGTGCCAGTGATGCCCGCGAAACAGCCGGTACCTGTCAACGGATTCCCGCGGCAGCGCGAACAGTTCCTCGAGGACCTGCGCCGGGCACACGTCTTCCCTGTCGTACTGATCCTCGAGGAAAGAAATGAGCGACGATCCCCCCGTTTTGGGAATATGAAGGAAATAAACCGGATCCGTATGCATTGTCACCAATCGAAAATGAGAGTCGCGGCAAAACCGCCCAGCCCGCGCCCGTCGTACACCCCCAACCCTTGAATCACCCGGTCAGACACAGTTGCAGCGCATCGCGCCAGTCCGGCATCCGCAGACCAAACGTCCCGGTCAGCTTGTCCAGCGCCAGCCTCGAATTGGCCGGTCGCTTCGCCGGCGTCGGGTAGTCGCTCGACGCGATCGGCGCAACCGTCGGCGTGCATCCGGCCATCGCGGTCGCGAAGATCGCGTCGGCAAAGCCGCACCACGAAGTCGCACCGGCCGACGCGAGGTGATAGATGCCCGTGCAACGCGCCCACCAGTGCGCGTCGGCTGCCGCCGCGCCCTGCGCGACGATGTGTGCCGTAGCTGCGGCAATGGTGTTCGCCCAGGTCGGTGCACCGACCTGATCGGCGACGATGTTCAACGCCTGGCGCTCGGCGCCGAGCTTGAGCATCGTCTGCAGGAAATTCCTGCCGCGCCGGCCGTACACCCAGCTCGTGCGCAGAATCAGATGCGCGCAGCCGGCGGCCGCGATCGCCTGCTCGCCTTCCAGCTTCGTCGCGCCATACACGTTCACGGGATTCGTCGCATCGCTTTCCGTGTACGGGCGCGCCTGCGTGCCGTCGATACGCGCCAGTTCTTCCGCGAACACGCTCGGCACGTCGGCATTCAGCCGCCGTGCCGCGTCGATGTCGGTCTCGGCCTTGTCCACCGCGGTATACGCGGCCGGGTTCACGATCAGCGACGGTTTCAGCTCGCGCACGACGGCCCGCACGCGATCGAGATCGGACAGGTCGAGCATCGACCTGTCGCACGGCACCACGCGGCCGAGCCCCTGCAGCGTGCGCAGCAACTCGAATCCGATCTGGCCGTTCACCCCCGTCACGAGGATCGTCGGCTGACGATGGCCGCCGTCACGCATAGACTTCGGCCTCGTTCAGCGGCTTGCCCGCCGCATCCTTCGCCGCCAGCACCGGCTCGCCGTCGAACGGCCATTGAATGCCGATCTCCGGATCGTTCCACACAATGCTGCGCTCGTGCTCGGGAAACCAGTAGTCGGTCGTCTTGTACAGGAACTGCGCCGCCTCCGACAGCACCACGAAGCCGTGCGCGAAGCCGGGCGGCACCCACAGCTGACGATGGTTGTCGGCCGACAGCGTCACGCCGACCCACTTGCCGAAATTCGGCGAACTGCGCCGGATGTCGACCGCGACGTCGAACACTTCGCCCTCGACCACGCGCACGAGTTTGCCCTGCGCGTGTTCGATCTGGTAATGCAGCCCGCGCAGCACGCCCTTCGCCGAACGCGAATGGTTGTCCTGCACGAATTCGACGCCGGTTTCGACGAGTTCCGCGAATTCGCGGCCGTTGAAGCTCTCGTAGAAGTAGCCGCGCGCGTCGCCGAACACCTTCGGCTCGATGATCCTGACTTCAGGAAGCGCCGTTGCCGTTACCTGGATAGCCATGCGACCTGATTCGTCAGAAGGTTCCGGAGATACTGCCCGTAAGCATTCTTCGACAGCGGTTGCGCAAGCTTCAGCACTTGCTCTTCGTCGATCCAGCGCTTGCGGTACGCAATCTCCTCGGGACACGCGACCATGAGCCCCTGCCGCTTCTGCAGCGTCGCGATAAAGCCTGCCGCCTCGATCAGCGAATCGTGCGTGCCGGTGTCGAGCCATGCATAACCGCGCCCCATGATCTCGACGTTCAGCGCGCCGTCCGCGAGATAGCGCGAATTGACGTCGGTGATTTCGAGTTCGCCGCGCGGCGACGGCTTGATGTCGGCCGCGATGTCGCACACGCGGTTGTCGTAGAAGTAGAGACCGGTGACGGCGTAGTGCGAACGCGGTTTCGCCGGCTTCTCCTCGATCGACAGCGCGCGGAATTCGTCGTCGAACTCGACGACGCCGTAACGCTCCGGATCGTGCACGTGATACGCGAACACCGTCGCGCCCGCGTCCTGTGCGTCCGCGCGCTCGAGCTGCTTCGCGAGATCGTGCCCGTAGAAAATGTTGTCGCCGAGGATCAGCGCCGACGGATCGTTGCCGACGAAATCGCGGCCGATCGTGAACGCCTGCGCGAGACCATCCGGCGACGGTTGCACCGCGTACCGGATGTTCATCCCCCACTGGCTGCCGTCGCCGAGCATCGATTCGAAGCGCGGCGTGTCCTGCGGTGTCGAGACGATCAGTACGTCGCGGATGCCGGCGATCATCAGCGTCGACAGCGGGTAATAAATCATCGGCTTGTCGTACACCGGCAGCAACTGCTTCGACACTGCATGCGTGATCGGATACAGCCGGGTGCCGGAGCCGCCCGCGAGAACGATGCCTTTACGTGCCATGACGTCAGTCCTCAAGCGCGCTGCGCATAGTTCGTCTCGACCCACTTCCGGTACTCGCCGGACAAGACTTCGTCGACCCAGCCCTGGTTGCCGAGATACCAGTCGACCGTCTTCGCGAGGCCGGTCTCGAACGTCTCGGCGGGCTTCCAGCCGAGTTCGCGCTCGAGCTTGCGCGCATCGATTGCGTAGCGGCGATCGTGGCCGGGACGGTCCGTCACATAGGTGATCTGGTCGCGATACGAACCGGCTGCCTTCGGACGCGCCTGGTCGAGCAGGTCGCACAGCGTGTGCACGACCTCGAGGTTCTTCTTCTCGTTCCAGCCGCCGACGTTGTACGTTTCGCCGAGTTCGCCGCGCGCGAGCACTTCGCGAATCGCGCTGCAGTGGTCGCCGACGTACAGCCAGTCGCGCACGTTCTGGCCGTCGCCGTACACGGGCAGCGACTTGCCGGCGAGCGCGTTCGCGATCATCAGCGGAATCAGCTTCTCGGGGAACTGGTACGGACCGTAGTTGTTCGAGCAGTTCGTGGTCAGCGTCGGCATGCCGTACGTGTGATGATAGGCGCGCACGAGATGATCGGAACCGGCCTTCGTCGCCGAGTACGGGCTGTTGGGCGCATACGGCGTCGTTTCGGAGAACTGCGGATCGGTCGACGACAGCGAACCGAACACTTCGTCGGTGGAAACGTGCAGGAAGCGGAACGCGCTCTTGCCCGCGGCATCGAGATCGTTCCAGTACGCGCGGGCGGCTTCGAGCAGCGTAAAGGTACCGACGACATTGGTCTGAACAAAATCGGCCGGGCCGTGGATCGAGCGATCGACATGACTCTCGGCGGCGAAATGCACGACGGCGCGCGGCTGGTGTTCGTCGAACAGCGCGCGCAGCGCGGCGCCGTCGCAAATATCGACACGCGCGAACACGTGCTTCGGACTCCCGTCGAGCGACTGCAGCGTGCGGAGGTTGCCCGCATAGGTCAACTTGTCGACATTGAGCACGGCTTCGTCGGATCGACGCAGCCAGTCGAGTACGAAGTTGGCACCGATAAAACCCGCGCCGCCCGTCACCAGGATCATGAGGCTCCCTTAAGTCATACACGGCAGGCCTCGAGCACGTGCCGCCACAGATTCTGAAAGCGACGACGCCAGCTTGCGCGTCACTCAAGGCGGGAATTCTAACTGTTCACCGAGATCGCCAAAGTCATGAAATGCTAATTTTGTTAAGGAAGCGTCGATTATAGGAAGCGGTATTGCGCAAAAGCCATGCCGCTAACAACTTGAAACAGTGCTCCGAACCCGAAGACCCATCAAAACTTCTTGCCAAATCAATAGGTTAAACTGTCAGACGACGGCACATACGGCTGCCCTGCCGCCATGCCCGCTTTTCACTCGGCAATAGGTTTTGTAACAACTTTCCGCTCATGACCCGCACCCCCATCGCCATTGGCGACATTCAAGGCTGTCATTCTGCTTTCCAGTCGCTGTTCGAAGAGCTTTCAGCCCCGGCCGATACGCCTTTCTGGATCGCGGGCGACGTCGTCAACCGCGGACCGGGCTCGCTCGCCGCACTGCGCGCGCTCGTCGACCTGGGTCCGCGCGCGACCGTCGTGCTCGGCAATCACGATCTCCATCTGCTCGCGGTATCCGCAGGCATTCGTGCCGAACGCCCGGGCGATACCATCGGCGAGATCCTCGACGCACCCGATGCCGACGCGCTGCTCGACTGGGTTCGTCATCGTCCGTTCGCGCACTTCGAACACGCAATGCTGATGGTCCATGCAGGCGTGCTGCCGCAATGGGACGCCACGCTCGCGCTCGAACTCGCGGACGAACTGCAGCGTGCACTGCGCGCGCCCGACTGGCGCGACACGCTGCGGCAGCTATACGGCAACGAGCCGAATCGATGGAGCCCGGATCTGAAGAAGCGCGACCGGATGCGCGTCGCGTTCAACGCATTCACGCGCTTGCGGTTCTGCACGCCGGACGGTGCGATGGAGTTCAAGGCGAATGGCGGCCCCGACAGCGCGCCGCCCGGCTACCTGCCGTGGTTCGACGTACCCGGTCGCCGCACGCAGGACGTGACGGTCGTGTTCGGCCACTGGGCCGCACTCGGCCTGATGCTGCGCGACAATGTCGTCGCGCTGGATTCGGGATGCGTATGGGGGAATCAGTTGTCGGCCGTGCGACTGACGGCCGATCCGGCACAGCGTACGGTCACGCAGGTGCAGTGCGAAGCGTGCCGCTCGCCGGGCGGCGAGTAGCCCGCGCAGCTCGCGCTGCGCAACGACGCTTCAGCTCTCGCGCCCCGGCACCGGTTCGTCGGTCGCCGCGTCGTGCGGCGCACCGGCGCCGACTTCAGTCGCCGGATAGGCATGCGCCTCCAGCTCCGCGAGCGACTCGGGCGACGGCTTGCCGACCTTCGCCTGCAACGTCTCGAGCGCGGCCGCGATCGCGTCGCGCGCGGCGGCGGACGTGGTGCGGCGATCGCCGCCCGGCGGAATCGGATCGCACACGTACAGATGCACGATCAGCGGGCCGCCGCGCAACACCATGTCGAGCGACTTCCCGAGCGACAGGTCGCCCGTATAAGCCGGCGCGACCGACTGCCGCTGCTGCGCGTCCTCGTACATCAGGCAGACCGGCTGCACCGCGCAGCCGGCCGACACAGCCGACTGGAACAGGTTCGCATGGAACGGCAGCAGCGCCTGCCCGTCCGACGTCGTGCCCTCCGGGAACACGCACATCAAGCCGCCGTGGCGCAGGCGCTCGGCCATCTCGTGCATGATCCGCATCGCTTCGGTGCGCTTTTCACGCTGCAGGAACACGGTATCGAGCTTCTCGGCGAGCCAGCCGACGACCGGCCACTGCCGCACCTCCGCCTTCGACACGAACGGCGTCGGCCGCCACGCATTGATCGCGTAGATATCGAGCCACGACACGTGATTGCCGACCACGAGCGCGCTCGCATCGAGCCGCGCACCGTCGTTGTGGACGACGATGCGCATCCCGCAGATCCGCAACATCCTGACCGACCAGCGACGCGTCATCTCGGCGCGCCGCGCGGGCGTCACGCGCGAAAAGCACAGCGCGACGGTCGCCATGCCGCGCAGCAGGTGAACAACGAGTCGCAGCTTGCGAAGAGCGATCATGGCGAAGATCCGGCGTGGTTCAGTGGCGCTCGAACGCGACCTGCCCCGCCACGAGCGTCGCACGCACGCAGCCGGGCAGCTCGTAGCCGAGGAACGGCGAGTTGTGGCCCTGGCTCTTCAGCGCGCGCGGCTCCACGCGCCAGTGCGCGCGCGGGTCGAACACGCACAGGTCGGCCACGCTGCCTTCGGCGAGACGGCCGGCCGGCAGCTGCAGCACGTCGGCCGGTGCGGCCGTGATGCGGCGCAGCGCCTGCGCGAGCGGCGTGCCGGTTTCGTCGGCCCACTTCACGGTGAGCGACAGCAGCAGTTCGAGGCCCGTTGCGCCGGGCGTCGCTTCGGCGAACGGCAGCAGCTTCTCGTCGTCGTCGACCGGCGTGTGATCGGAGCAGATCGCATCGATCGTGCCGTCGGCGAGCGCCGCGCGGATCGCTTCGCGATCGCGCTCGCTGCGCAGCGGCGGGTCGAGCCGGAACTGCGAATCGAAGTAGCCGATATCGACGTCGATCAGATGCACGTGATTCACGCCGACGTCGCACGTCACGGGCAGCCCTTCGGCCTTCGCCTCGCGCACGAGCGCGAGACCGGCCGCCGACGACAGGCGTGCGAGGTGCACGCGCGCGCCCGTCACGCGCATCAGTTCGAAGATGGTGTGCAGCGCGATCGTCTCGGCGGCGACCGGCACGCCGGACAGCCCGAGCCGCGACGCGAGCGCGCCGCTCGCGGCAACGCCGCCGCGGCCGATGAACGCGTCGAGCGGACGCAGCCACGTCGTGTAGCCGTAGGTGCTCGCGTACTGCAGCGCGCGCAGCAGCACCTGCGTGTCGCGCACCGGCACGTTCGCATGCGTGAAGCCGACGCAGCCCGATTCGGTCAGCGCGACCATCTCGGTGATCACCTCGCCCTTGAGGCCGACGGTAAGCGCGCCGAGCGGATGCACGTTCGCCTGGTGCAGGTTGCGCGCGCGGAACTTGAGCATTTCGACGAGGCCCGGCTCGTCGAGCACGGGGTCGGTGTCCGGCGGGCACACGAGGGTCGTGACGCCGCCCGCGACGGCCGCGGCCATCTCGGACGCGAGCGTCGCCTTGTGCTCGTAGCCCGGCTCGCGCAGCCGCGCGCACAGGTCGACGAGGCCGGGGGCGACGATCAGCCCCGCCGCGTCGATCGTCTTGTCCGCGTTGAAACCGGCCGGCGCCGTACCGGCCGCCGCGAGCGCGGCGATCTTGCCGTCCGCGACGAATACGTCGGCCTGCCGTTCGGTGCCGGCGACCGGGTCGATCAGCGTGCCGCCTTGGATATGAATCTTCATGCGCTGTCTGTGAATGCGTTGATTGCGTTGAATGCCTGAACAAGGATGCGCGAAAGCGGGCTCAGTCGCTGTTGCCGGCGACGATGCCCATCACCGCCATCCGCACGGCGATGCCGAACGTGACCTGGTTGAGGATCACCGATTGCGGGCCGTCGGCGACCTGCGAATCGATCTCGACGCCGCGGTTCATCGGGCCCGGGTGCATCACGATCGCGTCGGGCGCGGCGAGCGCGAGGCGCTCGGGCGTCAGGCCCCAGGTCTTGAAATACTCCTGCGCGGACGGCAGCAGCGCGCCGCTCATCCGCTCGTTCTGCAGGCGCAGCATGATGATCACGTCGACGCCCTTCAGCCCTTCGTCGAGGTTGTGGAACACCTTCACGCCCATCTGCTCGAGACCGCCCGGCAGCAGCGTGCGCGGGCCGATCGCACGCACTTCCGGCACGCCGAGCGTGGTGAGCGCGTGGATGTCCGAGCGCGCGACGCGTGAATGCAGGATGTCGCCGACGATCGCCACGCGCAGCTTCGTGAAGTCGCGCTTGTAGTGGCGGATCGTGTACATGTCGAGCAGGCCCTGCGTCGGGTGCGCATGGCGGCCGTCGCCGGCGTTGATCACGTGCACGTGCGGCGCGCAGTGCTCGGCGATCAGGTACGGTGCGCCGCTCGACGCGTGACGCACGACGAACAGGTCGGCATGCATCGCCGACAGGTTGTTGATCGTGTCGAGCAGCGACTCGCCCTTGCTCGTCGACGACGCATTGATGTTCAGGTTCAGCACGTCGGCCGACAGGCGCGTCGCGGCAATCTCGAAGGTCGTGCGCGTGCGCGTCGAGTTCTCGAAGAACAGGTTGAACACCGACTTGCCGCGCAACAGCGGCACCTTCTTCACCTCGCGGTCCGTCACGCTGACGAACTGCTCGGCCGTATCGAGAATATGGTTGACGATCGAGCGCGGCAGCCCCTCGATCGACAGCAGGTGTTTCAGCTCGCCGTTTTTCGTGAGCTGCGGGTTGCCCTTCAGGAAACCGTAGCGGAACCGCTCGGGGCTCGCGGCCGTCGCGGGATTGCCGGTGCGGCCAGTGGTGTCGGTGGTCATGGTGTGCGTGATTCCAACTATGCAAACGGGCCGCGGCGTGAACCGGCGGCCCGGGATACGGTTTCGCGATTCGCTCAGGCGCCGCGCGCCTCGCTGTGGGCCTCGATATGCAGCGTGAGCTGCGCGGCTTCGTCGCGCGCGAGCACGAGCGTCGCATCGGCCGGCACGTCGAGCGTGCCGCCCGCGAAGCGCGCGGCAACCGGCAGCTCGCGGCCGCCGCGATCGGCGAGCACCGCCAGCTCGACCGCGGCCGGACGGCCGTAGTCGAATAGCTCGTTGAGCGCGGCGCGCACCGTGCGGCCGGTGTACAGCACGTCGTCGACGAGCACGATGCGCGCGCCGTCGACCTCGAACGGCAGCGCCGTCGGGCTCGCCTGGCTGTGCAGCCCCTTCTTCGCGTAGTCGTCGCGATGCAGCGCGACGTTCACGACGCCGAACGCCGGCGCGCCGAGATCGCGCGCGAGGCGCTCGGCGAGCCATGCGCCGCCGCTGTAAATGCCGGCGAGGCGCGGGCCGCCCGGTTCGGCGAAGGCCGTGCCGTATGCGCCGCGGATCTGGTCGAGCAGGACGCGATAGAGCGCGTCGGCATCAATGGTGCTCATGGTCGGACAATTGATCGAGATACTGTTGAAGGATGACGCGCGCGGCTTCCGCATCGAGGATCTCGGCCCGCGCGCGGCCGCGCACGTTGCGCTCGCGCAGCCCGGCCTCGGCCTCGACCGACGAATAGCGCTCGTCGACCCACGTGACGGGCAGCCCGAAGCGGCCGTTCAGCTGGTTGCCGAAGCGCTTGGCCTGCTGCGTCATCTCGTGCGGCGTGCCGTCCGGATGCATCGGCAGCCCGACGACGAGCGCGTCCGGCCGCCATTCGGCCAGCAGTTCGCCGACCGCGTTGAAGCGGTGCTCACGATTCAGGTTGGGAATCACGACGAGCGCCCGGGCCGAGCGCGTCAGCGCATTGCCGATCGCGACGCCGATCCGTTTCTCGCCGTAGTCGAACGCCAGGAGCGTCGCATCGCGCGCGCTCGCGCCACTCATGCGTGCCCTGCTTCGCCGGACAGCATCGACGAGCTGACGCCGAGCAGGCCGAGCGCGGCTTCGAAGCGCTCCTCGGCCGGCGTGTCGAACACGATGCGGGGATCGGCGGCCACGGTCAGCCAGCCGTTGCGGGAAATCTCTTCCTCGAGCTGCCCTGCCCCCCAGCCCGCATGGCCGAGCGTCAGCAGGAAACGTTTCGGGCCGGTGCCCGTCGCGACCGCCTCGAGCACGTCCTTCGACGTCGTCATTTCGAGCCCGCCGTCGACCGACATCGACGAGTTGTAGTTCGCGCCCTCGACCGGCTCGTGCAGCACGAAGCCGCGCTCGGTCTGGACCGGGCCGCCGAAGTACACGGGAATGTGCAGCAGCGGCTCGATGTCGAGCTTCAGGTCGATGCGGTTGAACAGCGATTCGAGATCGATGTCGGTGGGACGATTGATGACGAGGCCGAGCGCACCGCGCTCGCTGTGATCGCAAAGATAGACCACCGTTCCCGAAAACGTCGGATCCGCCATGTTCGGCATGGCGATCAGGAACTGGTTGGTGAGATTGATGCGATCGGAAGGCTTTGACATGGTTTGAATTTTAGCAAAGACGCCGCGACCTGACCGGGCCGCGATCAACAAGCAACGCCGCGCGACGCTGGCAACGACGCGCGCGGATCACACGGCACTCTAACACGCGCGCGGGCGCTGTCGGCAGCGTGTTGCCGGCCCGCGCGACAAGGGCTGCCGCCGTGCAGGCGCCCCGCTGCGGGTCAGGCCCGGTCGAGCGCCGCGCCGAGCGCGCCGGACGCCGCGGTCAGGTCCGGCGGCGCGACGCCCGCCGCGATCTTCAGCAGCGCGGCGCGCAGCATG
>NZ_CABVLY010000019.1 GCF_902498995.1 Burkholderia anthina | reverse complement strand
GTCGTCACGTTCCAGCCTTGATTCAACGTATTGATCGCATCGCTGATCGTCGTCTGCTGGCCGCCTGCGATGTTGTACGTCGGCCCCGTGACCTTGCCGGTTGCCGGGTCGTACGATGCACCGCCGCCAATCACCGAGGCCATGCTATCGCCTTGGTTGTTCACCGTCTGGTTCGTCTGGTACAACTGCGAACCGTTCACCGCATCCGTGCTGGTCGCCGATACGTCGCCTGCCGCCACGTTCGTGATCTTCTGGTTCGCCATGTCGAGACCCGAACCCGACAGCACCGGACCACCATTGTCGATTCCCACACTCGCGAACGTCGGCGTGTCGCTCGTTGCGATCGAGATCTTCGAACCGTCCTGCGTCAGGGAAATGTTCTTGTCGCCGTCGACCGTCATCGCGTCGCCCGGCTTGATCGCCGTCACCGACGTGCCGCTTGCATTGCCGCTCGTTGTGACGTTCCAGCCTTGATTCAACGCGTTGATCGCATCGCTGATCGTCGTCTGCTGGCCGCCTGCGATGTTGTATGTCGGGCCCGTGACCTTGCCGGTTGCCGGGTCATACGATGCGCCGCCGCCGATCACCGAGGCCGTGCTGTTGCCTTGGTTGCTCACCGTCTGGTTCGTCTGGTGCAACTGCGAACCGTTCACCACGTCCGTGCTCGTCGCTGATACATCGCCTGCCGCCACGTTCGTGATCTTCTGGTTCGCCATGTCGAGACCCGAACCCGACAGCATCGGGCCACCATTGTCGATTCCTACGCTCGTGAACGTCGGCGTGTCGCTCGTCGCAATCGAGATCTTCGAACCGTCCTGCGTCAGGGAAATGTTCTTGCCGCCGTCGACCGTCATCGTGTCGCCCGGCTTGATCGCCGTCATCGACGTGCCGCTCGCGTTGCCGCTCGTCGTCACGTTCCAGCCTTGATTCAACGTATTGATCGCATCACTGATCGTCGTCTGCTGGCCGCCTGCGATGTTGTATGTCGGGCCCGTGACCTTGCCGGTTGCCGGGTCGTACGATGCACCGCCGCCAATCACCGAGGCCGTGCTGTCGCCCACGTTGTTCACGGTCTGGTTCGTCTGGTGCAACTGCGAGCCGTTCACCGCGTCCGTGCTGGTCGCCGATACGTCGCCTGCCGCCACGTTGCCGAGCTTCGCCGGCGAGCCACCCGGATTCAACGTCACGCTGCCGTAGTTGACCGAGCCATCCGGATTCGTGTCGTACTTCACTGCGCTGTCCGACACCGCCGTCAGCTGATTCACGTTGACTGCGTCAGTACCAGCCGTGCCGCCAGCGACGTTCCGGATCTGCCGTTCGCTACCGGCCTTGCCCACCGACACCGCGCCGGTCGACGCGATCGCATCGCCGCTGAACTTCGCGAGACCGGTCGCATTCCCCGCACCGACGCTATTCGAGCCAATCGCGACGCTGTCGTCGACGCTCGTCACCGCGCCCGCACCCAGCGAGACGGCATTCGTGCCGCTCGCTCGGGTCTGCGTGGCCGGGTGGTAGTTCGCCCCGTTCGACACGCCGTCGTTACCGGCCGCGCGCGAATCGGATGCGCCGATCGCAATCGACCGGTAGCCGTCCGCAAGCGCGGAATGCCCGAGTGCGATGCCGCTTTCGCCCTTCGCGTAGGCCACGTTGCCAAGCGCCATCGAGTAGTCGCCGTTGGCCGCCGACTGCCGGCCGATCGCGATACTCGTATTGCCGCTCGACAGTGCGACGGGGCCGATCGCGACGCCCGAGTTACCCTGGACCGCCCTCGCTCCGACACCCAGCGCCACGCCGCCCTGTGCGGCGCTGGCACGGTCGCCGAGCGCCACGCCGGCCGTCTGCGCGGACGCGTTGTTGCCGACCGCTGTCGAACAGCCGTTGGTCAGCATGTAGGTGTTGCCGTTCGACGTATTGCCCGGATTGCTTCGATCGACAAAACTCTGTCCGCAGCTCTGATCCACGGATGCCGCCTTGCCGGACGATGCATTGTTGGCCCCGCCCGACACGACCGTCTGCGCATGCGCGCCTGGCGTCACTGCCGTGAAACCCGTCGCGGCCACACCGAGCGCGAGCAATCGGCGCGCCACGCGCCGGCGCGTGCTGCGCGTCGACTTGCCGCATGCCGCGGCGTTTTCGTGAACCGCGACCCACGCGCGGATCGATTCATTCCAGATGGTCTTGTATATTCTGTTCATAGAAGTCAAACGCTCCCGTACAATCGATCAGTTGTGCGAATCTATCTGTCGTTGCCGGAGCGAAAAATCGGAAAAGGAGGCGGCGCCCGGGCCGGATCAAAGCCCGGGAAAACCTGCGAAAACGTCGCCGGAATCGGCGCTAAAACGGGGAAGCCTGGCTCGGGAAATAAAGACGAAGCGATCGCGGCGGCGAAAACCGCCTGGCCCGTGCGCATCGCCGCGGTTGCCGCATGGCGTTGCCTGGCAACCGGCCCTTCGGGTACGCATGTGCCAACCCCGCCCCGTCGGGACAAGCAGGTCGCGGCGAAGGTTACGGTGCTTCGGGGTTGGGCGGTAGTCGGCGCCGCCGATATCCAGTATCGGCCTTGCGCGCATCTTTCCGGGCAAGGGTCTTTAGTACTATCTCTTCCGATTGAGAAATCGGATCGAGATGCGAAACAATTTCCGGGCAGTTGTGAATTCGTTTTATTTTCCGGAAGATGCATCGAGTGGCAACGGATTACGCGTCACTCGGCAATCAATCTCCGCATCCTTGCACCGATTACAAACCAACACTCATCAGACAAGAGGCGCGACTTCATGGATTTGTTGGCGACGATGCGCATCTACGTCAGGGTCGTCGAGCGCGGCACGATGTCGGGCGCGGCCCGGGATCTGGACATGGGCCAGCCGGCCGTCAGCGAGCGTATCGAAAAGCTCGAGAAGTTTCTCGGCACACGCCTCCTGATGCGCAGCGCACGCACGCTCACGTGCACGGAAGAAGGCCGGATCTTCTACGAACGCAGCAAGGAACTGCTCGATGCGGCGGAAGATACGATCGCATCGGTATCGAAGACGGAAAACACGCTCAGCGGCACGATCCGGATCGCGGCGCCGCAATGCTTCGGCGAGGTCGTGGTTCCGAAGACGCTGATGCATATCCGCACCGCGTATCCGCGACTGCACGTCGACCTGGTGCTGAACGACAACATCGTCGATCCGGTCACCGAAGGGGTCGACATCTCGATCCGCGTCGGTCAGCTCGGCGACGGCGGCTTCGTCGCCCACTCGCTCGGCGCGGTCGGCCGCGTGCTCGTGGCCGCCCCCGCCTATCTCGACCGCCACGGCCCGATCGCAACGAAAGCCGATCTGATGAACCACCCGTTCATCCGCGTCAAGGGCATCTTCGCGAACGAGCAGTTGCCGCTGCAAGGCGAGGACAAGACGCTCGAGTACGCACGGATCCAGACGACGATGACGACGAGCCACTGGCGCCCGATGTTCGACACGATCCTGGCCGGCGGCGGCATCGGCGTGGTGCAGCAGCCGGCCTGCGTGAATGCGCTCGCGCGCGGCGAACTCGTCAGGATCCTGCCGCAGTACACGATTCCCGGCTACGCGCTCAACGTGCTCGTCGCGCAACGGCCGCTGCCGCCGCGCGTGCGGGTCATCGTCGATCTGCTGAAGCAGGAAATCCCCGCGCTGCTGACGCAGCACGCGCCGTAAGCGCCGCGCGCCGGCCCGCACGACGCTTGCACGCCGGCTGAGCGTGCGGTACCGTCCTGCTTTCCGGGATAACCGAAGCCTCGCCTCGAAACCCATCCGTCGATTCGATCCGATGCGGCCCCGCCCTTGCCGGCGCCGCCGCGTCGTACGTACAGGAGGGTTCGGGTGTGGACGTTCGCGTATACCTGCTGGCCGCCGCCGTGTTTCTGGCCGGCATCGCCGAAAACATCTGCGTCGGCATCCTGCCGGCCCTCTCCGCCGGCCTTCGCGTTTCGATCGCGGCCGCCGGCCAGCTCACCACGATCTTCTCCGCCGTGTTCGCGCTCGCCGCACTCGTCGCGGCCGCGTTCGTCGGGCGTGTCGAACGGCGCACCGCGCTCGTTGCGTCGCTCGGCGCGTTCGCGGCCGCGAACCTGTTCGCCGCGGCCAGCCCCGGCTATGCGAGCCTGTTCGCCGCACGCGTGCTGATGGCCGCGAGCTGCGCGACGCTGATCCTCGTCGCGACGCGCTTCGCGGCCGAACTCGCGCCGGCGTCGCAACGCGGCCGCGCGATCGGCATCGTGTTCATGGGCATCAGCGCGTCGCTCGTGCTCGGCGTGCCGATCGGAATGCGAATCGCCGACTGGGCCGGCTGGCGGGCGGTATTCGTGTCGATCGCCGTGCCCGCGCTGCCGCTGGCGCTGTTGCTCGGCCGGCGCCTGCCGCGCCCGACGCCCGCACGTGCATCGGCACGCGCTAGCGCAACCGATGCGCCCGCATCGCCGTCGTACCGCGCGGCACTCGGCCGCCGTCGGCTGCTGGCCGCGCAACTCGTGTCGATCGCGATGATCGGCGGGCATTTCACGCTGTTTGCGTATCTGACGCCGTATCTGCAGGCCGTGCTGTCGCCGGACGCCGCCGCGCTCGAAGGCCTGTACGTGGCGTTCGGCGTCGCCGGCGTGAGCGGCGCATGGCTCGGCGGGCTGCTGTCCGACCGGCTCGGCGCATCGCGCGCGCTCTGCGCCTGCCCGGCCGTGTTCGTCGTCGCGATGGCCGCGTTGCCGATGACCGGTGCGTCGCCGTTCGCGTTCGTGCCGGCGATGATGCTGTGGGGCTGCATCAGCTGGTCGATCTCGCCGATCGTGCAGAACGCGCTGATCCACGCCGCCCCGTCGCTCGCCGATGCCAGCGTCGGCATCAACGTGTCGGCCATGCATGCGGGTGTCGCGCTCGGTTCGGTGCTCGGCGGCATGCTCGTCGAACGCGGCGCGCTGCTCGTCACGCCGTGGGCCGGGTGCGCGCTCGTTGCGATCGCGCTGGGATGTGCGTGCGTATCGGCATGGCCGATGCGGCAGGCGGTGCGTGCATCGTCGTGATCGCAGCCGGCCCTCGCCGCGCATGATGGCGGCGTGTATCATCGCCGCCATCATGCCCATCCGACCGCTTCGTCCGCTCCTGATCGCCGCCGCACTCGCAACGCTCGCCGCTCCCGTCGCATCGCGCGCGCAGCAGGTCGGCGTGGTCGCGGATGGCGTCTACTACACGCCGAACACGCATCTGGCCGCCGGCACGTCGCTGCAGATTCTGCCCGACGACGGCAAGGGTATCGCGCACTGCTGCGCGACGATCACCGGGCCGGCCGCGAAGCCCGGCAACCCGACTCTCGACGCGCTGCACGACGACCGCGCGATCGCCGCGTATGCGCTGTCGCTGCCGAAGTCGGTTCCGGCGGATACGACCGGCTTCGGTGTGGCCGGCAACGCGCGCTTCGTGCATCAGGGCGCGCATCCGCAAGCCGTGCTCGACGGCGGCCTGCCGCTCGCATTCTCGATCTGCACGTCGACCGAAGGGGTGCATTACCTCGGCCGCAAGGTCGGCAGCAACACGTTGCTCGTGCACCTGTACCAGTACTTCGACGGCGAGCTCGAATCGACCTGCCGGGATGCCGAGCTGAAATAGTTGGGCCGGCCGGCGGCGTCGCGCCGTCGACCGCCGCGCCTTCACGCCCGGCGCATCACCACGCCTGCCGATAGATCGCCAGCGCGTCGGCTTCCGTCACTTCGCGCGGATTGTTCACGAGCAGGCGCGTCTGCAGCATCGCGTCCGACGCCATCCTCGGCAGGTCGCCCTCGCCGATCCCGACTTCGCGCAACGTGTTCGGAATACCCGTCGCCACGATCAGGCGATCGATCTCGCCGATCAGCGCCTGCGCCTTCGCATCGTCGCTGCCCGTCGCCGACGGTGCGACGATCGCCGCCAGTTCCGCATACAGCGGCGCGGCGGCCGGCGCGTTGAAGCGCAATACGTGCGGCAGCACGAGCGCGTTCGACAGCCCGTGCGGCACGTGGAAAATGCCGCCGACAGGATAGGCCAGCGCATGCACGGCCGCGACCGGCGCGTTCGCGAACGCCTGCCCCGCGAACATCGCGCCGACCAGCATCGCTTCGCGCGCGTGGCGATCGGTGCCGTCGTCGCAGGCCTTCAGCAGATTGCGCGACAGCAGCGTCAATGCCTGCACGGCCAGCATGTCGGACACCGGGTTCTTCAGCCGCGACGACGTATAAGCCTCGATCGCATGCACCATCGCGTCGATGCCCGTGGCCGCCGTCGCCGCGCGCGGCAGCCCGAGCGTCAGTTCGGCATCGAGGATCGCGACGTCCGCGAACAGGTGCGGCGACACGACCCCCATCTTGCGCGCCTCGCCGACCGTGACGATCGACACGGCCGTCACTTCGGAGCCCGTGCCGGCCGTGGTCGGCATCTGCACGAGCGGCAGCCGCGACGTCGCAACCTTGTCGACGCCGTACATGTCCGCCAGCGCCTGCCGGCCCGGCGCGAGCACCGCGATCAGCTTCGCGACGTCCATCGACGAACCGCCGCCGATGCCGAGCACGATCTCGGCATCGGCCGCCACCGCCCGCTCGGTCGCTTCGAGCACTACGTGCTCGGGCGGGTCGGCAATCACGTCGTCGATCACGCTCACCTGCCAGCCGTGCGCGACGAGGCTCTCCAGCGCGGGCGCGAGCACGCCGCTGCGATGCAGGAACGCGTCGGTGACGACGCATAACCGCGCAAGCGCCGGAAAGCGTTCGCGCAACAGCGCGCCGAGCCGGCGCGCGGCGCCGAATTCGACGATCTGCGTCGGAACGGTACGGAATTGAAACGGGTTCATCGGCTGTCTCCCGGTGGCGTCGCCGTGCCGGTGTCCGGCTGCACCATGTAGCGCGTCACGTCGCGGCGATCGAGCAACGGAATGATCGCTCCGACACCGATTCGCTGGAAATGCGGCGTTTCCCGATGCGCGTCGAGCCCGTCGGCGTCGCGGTAGCGCTCGAGAATCACGATGTGGTCGGGGTCGACCGGCGACCGGAAGTACGCGTAGTCGAGGTTCTTCGGTTCGGCGCGCGTGGCCGGTGCGAGTTCGGTCAGCAGTTCGATCACGCGGTCGCCGTTGCCGGGTTTCGCGAAGTAATGGGCGATGACCTGCAGGTAAGGCTCGTTCATGCTGCGCTCCGGGTTCGACAGGGGCCCGTCACGACGGGCCGACGTTCAGGAAGGCGGCGATCGTCCGCACGGATATCGAGCAGACGGCCCGACGTCGCATTGTATTGAATCGGCGCGGCATTCGCAGCGCGCCGCGCGCCTGTCGAATGCCGGCCGCACCGATGCCGGTCGTCTCTCGCGCGGTGGTCGTCACCGATGCACCGGCCGCTACCACGGCACCGTGCGCCCCAGGTAATCGAGGTATTCCAGCCCCGCCCGCGCCTGTTTTCCGATCAGCACGTCCACGAGGCTCGGCACGCTTTCCTCGATGGTCAGTCGCGCGTCGGGGCCGCCGAGTTCCGTGCGAACCCAGCCGGGCGCCATCAGCACCATCGCACGCGACGTGCCGGCCTGGCGTGCCGCGAAACTGCGCATGAACTGGTTCAGCGCGGCCTTGCTGCCGCGATAGACCTCGCGCATCCCGGTGACGTTGTTCGCGACACTGCCTTGCCCCGACGACATCGCGCCGATCAGGCCATCGTCGGTCACGAGATCCTGCAGCGTCTCGATCACGCGCATCGGCGCCAGCGCATTCGTGATCATCACGCGCACGAATTCGCCGGTCGTCACTTCGCCGATCGTTTCGTTCGGGTCGTTGGTCGTTCCGGCGTTCACGAACAGCATGTCGAAGCGCCTGCCCGACACACGCTCGCGCAGCGCGGCCAGTTGTTCCGGCTCGCAGATGTCGAGCGTCTCGATCTCGAGCCTGCCGTCGAAGCGTCCGGCGAGTTCGTGCAGTTTCGTTCGCGCCGCCCCTTCACGGACCGTGCCCGTGACACGCCAGCCCTTGTTCAGGAATTGCTCCGCCATCGCGAGGCCGAGCCCTCGTGACGCGGCGACGAGCAGAATCGAGGGTGCGCCCGGGTTCGATACAGTCGATTGCATGGCTATGCCTGTGTGGAAATCCGTCATGCAGCCACTATAGGTGCGTGCATCAATGAGCGCCAGACGCACCGAACTCAATGAATAGTTGCATCGAACGCCATGCCAAGCCGCGCAATGCCGTATGCTGTCCGGATGGAAGACATCGACCTGAACCTCGTGGCCGCGCTCGACGTGCTGCTGACCGAAAACAGCGTGACCGCCGCCGCGCGCCGGCTCGGGCTGAGCACGTCGGCGATGAGCCGCACGCTTACGCGGCTGCGTGCCGCCACCGGCGATCAACTGCTCGTGCGCGCCGGACGCAAGCTCGTGCCGACGCCGCACGCAACCGCTTTGCGCGATCGCGTGCATGCGATCGCGAACGACGCCCGTGCGGTGCTGCGGCCGGCCACGGCCGACGTGGACATGTCGACGCTCGCGGCCACCTTCACCCTGCGCGCGGCGGCGTCGTTCATGGACATGCTCGCCGGCCCGGTGGTCGCCGCGATCGGCGACATCGCGCCCGGCGTGCGCGTGCGTTTCGTCTCGAAGCCCGATCGCGATCCGGGGCCGCTGCGCGACGGCACGGTCGATCTGGAGATCGGCAAACGCGGCGACGACGCGCCCGAGCTGCATACGCGTCCGCTCTTTCACGACTGGCACGTCGCGGTGGCGCGCGCCGGGCATCCGCTGTTCGCGTCCGGCAAGATCACGCCCGCGCGCTACGCGGCGTGCCGTCACGTGATCGCGTCGCAGCTGGGCGATTTCGGCGGACCGGCCGACGATGCGACAGGCCCGCGCGCGCCCGCCCATGACGTACATGTCGTCGTGCCCGGCTACCCCGATGCGATGCGCGTCGCGGCCGGCACCGACCTGATTGCGCTCGTGCCGCGCTCGAGCCTCGGCAATGCATTCACGCCGGGGCTCGCACAAGCGCTGGGGCTGCGCAGCTTCGACATCCCGGTTCGACTGCCCGGGATCCTCGTTTCGGCGCTGTGGCATCCGCGCATGCACGGCGACCCGGTACATCGCCGCCTGCGCGATACCGTCATCGACACGTGCAAGCGCGCGTATCCGGATTCCCGCCCGCCGCGCGCGTCGGCACGCGGCACGGGTTCGCGCGCGACCGGCTGAGGCACCCGGTTCGTGCGAAACGCGCCGGCGTCACACCAGCCGGCCGCCGCCGTCGACGGGCAGGATCTATCGCATAAGCCGGCCCGGCGATGCGCTCGTGCATCGCGGCGAACAGTTGATCGGGATCGGTGTCGGCCAGCTTGCCGACGATGAAGCGCCCCGCCGTGACGACCAGGTGATCGACCCGCGTCATCGTTCAGGACCCGCACGTTCCTGCAGTTCATCGAGCAGCGGCTTCCCGAACTCCCCGGATTCCACGTGCCGCAGGCGTCGTCGCAACGAGTACGTCGATAACGGCCCCTAATACGCGAACCCGATCCGCCCCTGCCCCACCGGATGCGCGACCGTGCCCATCGGAATGTCGTAGACGTCGGTCAGCACGTGATCGCGCATGAACGCATCCGGCGTCCCTTCGACCACGATGCGCCCCTGTCGCAACGCGACGAGCCGGTCGCAATAGCGCGCGGCGAGATTCACGTCGTGCAGCACGACGACCACGCAGAGCCCGCGTTCGAGCGCCAGCGCGCGCACGAGCGCGAGCACCTCGATCTGGTGCCGCACGTCGAGCGCGGAAATCGGCTCGTCGAGCAGCAGGCATTCGCTGCGCTGCGCGACGAGCATCGCGAGCCACGCGCGCTGTCGCTCGCCGCCCGACAGGCTGTCCGCCGCCCGATCCGCGAATGCTGCGACGTCCGTCGCGCGCAACGCATCGTCGACCATCGCGCGATCCTCGTCGCCGAACCGGCCCAGTGCGCCATGCCATGGATAGCGGCCCAGCGCGACGAGCTCGCGCACGGTCAGCCCGTCGGTCGCGGGCAGATGCTGCGGCAGATACGCGATCGCACGCGCCAGCGCCCGGTTGGCCCACGTATCGAGCGGGCGATCCTGCAGACGAATCGTGCCTGCCGACGGCCGCTGCTGCCGCGCGAGCAGCTTCACCAGCGTCGACTTGCCCGAGCCGTTGTGACCGAGCAGGCCGACCACGCTGCCGCGCGCGAACGCGAGATCGGCCGGATGCAGCAGCACACGACCGGCCGCTTCGAACGACACGCGTTCGAGCGCGAAAAACGGGGCCGGCGACGCGACGGCCGCGGAGACATCCGGCGCGAGAGCAGGCGCCGGTACGGAAGCAATCGGATTCATGTCGGAGATACCGTCGAATGCGGCGCCACGGTAGCGGACTGCGCGACGATCTGCCCGTAGTCGAGCTTCACGCTGCGATCCGCCAGCGCGAAATAGCGGTCGTCGTGCGAGATCACCAGCACCGTCTTGCCGCGCGCCTTGAGTTCCGGCAGCAATTGCCGGTAGAACACATCCTTGAACAGCGGATCCTGGTCGGCCGCCCATTCGTCGAACACGTAGAACGGCCGGTCTTCCAGATACGCGACCAGCAGCGCGAGCCGCTTGCGCTGCCCCTGCGACAGCTCGAGCGTGGAAAACGCGCCGCCATCGACCGCCACCTTGTGCGACAGCTGCAGCGCGTCGAGCAGTGCGCGCGCCCGCTGGCGCGACGCCATGTCGATGCCGAACAGCCGTTCGAACAGGAAGAAATCACTGAACACGGCCGAGAACAGGTGCCGGTAACGCTCGCGCGACGCCGCATCGACCGGCTCGCCGTCGAGCAGGATTCGCCCGCCTTCGGGCGCGTACAGGCCCGTGATCAGTTTCGCGAGCGTCGTCTTGCCGCTGCCGTTGCCGCCGATCAGGAACACCGTTTCGCCCGGCGCGAACGACAGGTCGATCGGCCCCAGCGTGAACGCTTCGCCGTCGCGCACATAGCGATGCGTGACGCCGTCGAGCGCGATCCGCCCGAACGCGTGCACGGGCCGCGCGCCGCCCACCGGCTCGCGCGGCAGTTCCGCATCGAGCTGCTCGATGCGCTCGAACGCGACGCGCGCGATGCTGACCGACGGAATCGCGGCGAGCAGCCCCTCGATCGGCATGATCATGTACAGGAACACCATCGCGTAGCCCGACGCGACGCGCGCATCGATCTCGAACCAGCGCGCAAGCACGAACAGCGTGAGGCCGATGAATGCGAACAGGACCAGGTTGCCCCAGCTCGCCGCGGCCGCGTACAGCATGTAGCCGCGCGTGCGCTGCACGCGCACGGCTTCGACGCCCGGGGCGAGCATCTCGTCGACGAATGCGTCGCGGCGTGCGCGATGCAGCTTCAGCTCCTTCGCGCCGTCGAACAGCGCGCGGAAGTGGCGCACGAGATCGTCCTCACGCCGGCGCGAATCGCGCAGGTCGGTCAGCGCGCGCCCCTGGACCACGCGAAAGCCGAGCATCGCGACCCCGATCGTGACGGCCGCGAACAGCAGGATCTGCCACGACAGATAGCCGAGGTACGCGAGACAGCCGGCGATCACCGCACCCTGCATCGCGATCGTCGGCAGGTTGACGAAAAACACGACGATCGTGTCGAGATCCTGCGTGAGCACCGACAGCGATTTCGCGCTGCCGAGCCGTTCGAGATCGGGGTACGCCGCATCGCCGATGCGGCGGATCGTCCGCATGCGCAGCATCGCCTTCGCGCGCTGCCCGAGCGACATGAACAGCATCTGCGACACCGCGCGCGCGGCGAGCACCGCGACGACGACCGCCGCGAAGCGCCAGCCGAGCGCCACGAGGCGTTCGGCCGATGCACCGAGCGCCTGGTTGATCAGCGCGATCAGCACGGCATTGCCGATCCCGCTCGCGAGGCTCGTCAGCAACGCGAGCGGCAAGGTCCAGCGAAAACTGCCGGTCAGGAAACGAAACAGCGACATGGGGAATCCTTGCACGTGCGACGCCGCCCTGCCGCTCGCGCGACGGGCGGCGTGCCGCCATCAGTTGTAGTGGAGATGCGGCGTTGCGTCGACGTCATCGCCGCAACAGCCAGAGCAGATACGGTCCGCCGACCAGCGTCGCGAGAATGCCGGCCGGCAGTTGCTGCGGAAACAGCAGGTTGCGGCCGAGCCAGTCGGCCGCCACCATCAGCAACCCGCCGACGAGCGCCGCGATCGGCAATTGCGAGCGTGCGCGCGTGAAGCCCAGCAGCCGCGCGAAATGCGGCGCCATCAGCCCGACGAACGACATCGGTCCGATCACGATCGTCGCGCCCGCCGTCAGGATCGCGGCCACCGCGAACAACGCCGCGCGCGCCTGGCTTGCGCGCACGCCGAGCGCATTCGCGACATCCGCGCCGAGCGGCAGGATGTCGAGCCAGCGCAACGCGAGCCACGCGAGCACGCCGGCCGCCACGGTGCAGATCCAGACCGCGATCGCCGTCTGCGGCAGGACCACGTAGGTCGAGCCGAACAGCAGCGCGCGCAGCAGTTCGGCCTGCAGGCCGCCGCGCGCGGTCGCGAGCACGATCACGGCCTGCGAGAACGCACTGATCGCCATGCCGACGAGCAGCATCCGGTCGGGCGCGAAACCGCCGCGACGGCCGAACCCGACCATCGCCGCCAGGCACGCGAGCGCGCCCGCCGATGCGCCGCCCAGCAGCACCGGCGCGGACGGCACGCCCGCGCCGAGCGCGGCGACCAGCAGCCCGAGCATCGCGCCGCCGCTCACGCCCAGCAGGTCGGGGCTCGCCATCGGATTGCCGGTCAGGCGCTGCAGTACCGTGCCGGCCAGCGCGACCATCACGCCCGCGCCGAGCGACGCAGCCACGCGCGGCACCCGCCAGAACGCGACGGCCGGCCACTGCGCGGCATGCGTCCATTGCCAGCCGTCCGTCGTCACCGCGAAATGCAGCGACGCCCACACGGCCAGCGCGAGCACGACGACGCCCGGCAACGCGAACCGGGCGACCGAGCGGCGCCGTACGTCGTGCGTATCCATCGCCGGCCGTACCGCGCCCGTATGGACGCGCCGCAGCATCGCGAGCAGCAGCGGCCCGCCGAGCAGCGCCAGCGCGGCGCCGGTCGGCAACGCTTCGCCAAGCGCGCCGGGCAGGCATTGCACGGCCTGGTCCGCGAGCGTGAGCAGCAGCGCGCCGATGCACGGCGCCCACACGAACCGGTCGCGCAGCCGGCGCGCCCCGGCGAGCCGCGCGAGCGCGGGAGCGCCGAGCCCGATGAAGCCGATCACGCCGACCGCGCTCGTCGCCAGCGCGCTCAAACACACGGCGACCGCCAGCGCGGCGAGGCGCACCGCCACGACCGACAACCCGAGCTGGCGCGCACCGCGATCGTCGAGCGCGAACAGCGCGAGCGGCCGCGCAAGCAGCCACGCGGCCACCATGCAGCCGGCCACGCGCGGCACGAGCCACGCAGCGACGTCCCAGCCGTTCTGCACGAGCGAACCCGCGCCCCAGATGAACACCGCGACCAGCGAGCGCTCGTTCACGATCGCGAGCAGCACCGCGAGCGCGCCGGCGTACAGGCTCACGACCATGCCGGCGAGCGTCACCGACACGGGCGCGAAACCCTTGCGCCACGTCAGCGCCAGCGTGGCCGCGATCGCGAGCGTCGCACCGCCGAGCGCGACCGCGAAACGTTCGCCCGCCACCAGCGCGGGCGCCATGATCGACGCGGCCGACAACGCCAGCGACGCCCCCGACGACACGCCGAGCGTCAGCGGTTCCGCCAGCGGATTGCGCAGCACCTGCTGGAACACGACGCCGGCCAGCGCGAGCGCGGCGCCCGTGGTCAGCGACACGACGACCCGCGGCAACCACGCATAGCGCACGACGAGCTGCGTCAGCGACGCGTGCGCACCGCCCGTCAGTACACCGGACCATTGCGCGGCCGGAAGCTGCGCGGACAGCGTGTGAACGACGGCCCAGATCGTCGCCGCCGCGAGCAGCGCGGGCAGCGCCCATGCGCGTGCGCCGGCATCGGCCGGCATCGTATGCGCCTTCATCACGAACCCTCCTGCAATGCCAGCGCCATGCCGTGCGCGAAGCGCATCGACGCGACGACGCCGCCCAGCGACGGCAGCGCGCCGAGCCCGTGCACGCGACGCGCCTGCACGAACGGCAGCGCATTCCACAGCGGGCCGCGCGCCAGTTGCGCGTCGACCCCGGCCGGAACATCGAGCAGCAGCGCGTGCGCATCGGGCTGCCGCGCGAGCGCCGCGAGCCCGGTTTGCGTCGCGCCCTGCGGATCGGCGTCGCCGCGCCACGCGTTCGCGATCCCGACGCGCGACAGCACGCCGCCGTACAGGCTGTTCGCGCCGAGCACCGACATGTGCCGGTCGTCGATCGGATACAGCAGATAGACCGGCCGCCCCGCCGCGCGGAAAGCCGCCAGCCGTTGCGTCGCATCGGCGAGCTGCGCGTCGGCCCGCGCCAGCAGCGCATCGGCCGCCGCGCGACGGTCGAAGCGCTGCGCGAGGTGCCGGGTCGCGTCGCGAACGGCCGCATAGACATCGACCCCGCGCCCGAACAGCCCGACGGTCAGAGTCGGCGCGATCCGTTCGAGCATTGCGCGCAGCGGCGCATGCAACGGCGTGATGACGACGAGATCCGGCTTCAGCGCATCGAGCACTTCGAAGTTCGGCTGGAACAGCAGCCCTGTATCGGTCACGCCTGACGGCAGCGGCGGATCCCCGTCGACGCGCATGTACCACGGCGGACGCGCCACGCCGACCGGCACGACGCCCAGCGACAGCACGATCTCGGTCAGCGGCCAGTCGAGCACGACGACTCTCGGCGCCCCGTGCGCGGAAGCCGCCGTCACGGGCGAAGCCGAAAGCGGCGACGCGGCAACGGCCGCATGCGCCACGCTGCCCACGCTGCCGATTGCGGCCGCGGCACACCACGCCAGCGCGCGGCGCCGCGTCACGCTGGCCGGCCCCGCATCGATACCGCCCGCATCGTGAAGCACCGTGGTCACCATTGATAGCGCGCCGTGCCGAGGATCGTCCGCGTCGCGCCCCAGTAGCACAGCGACGACGACGAGCAGTACGAAATGTATTCGCGATCGAACAGGTTGTTCACGTTCAGCGCGAGCCGCCAGTTCTGCAGGTCGTAGTGCACGCCCAGATCGACCAGCACGCGCGCCGGCACGTCGAACGTGTTCGCGCTGTCGCCCGCCGAACTGCTCGTGTAGCGCACGCCGGAACCGATGCCGAAGTGGCGCAGCGGCCCGGTCAGGAACGTGTAGTCGGCCCAGGCGGCCGCCGTATGACGCGGCGCGATCGTCGGCCGCTTGCCGAGGTTCGCCATCGTGCTCTCGGTCACCGATTGATTCAGGTACGAATACGACGCGATCAGCTTCAGGTTCGGCGTGACGTTTGCGTGCGCCTCGGCCTCGATGCCGCGCGAGCGGACCTGCCCCGTCTGGATCGCGAACTGCGGATGGACGGGGTCCGTCACCTGCACGTTGTCCTGCGTGAGCGTGAACGCCGCGACCGAGAAGAATCCGTCGAAGCCCTTCGGCTGATACCGGACGCCCGCCTCGAGCTGTTTGCCCCGGGTCGGCGAATACGGCACGCCGCCATACGCGGCGCCGAGCAGCGGCTGGAACGAGCGCGCATAGCTGACGTACGGCGCGATCCCGTTGTCGAAGCGGTACGCAAGGCCCGCGCGCCACGTGAACGCGTGGTCGTTCGAGTGGTAGATCGTCCCTGCCCCGGACGCGAGCGACGTCGTCTGCTGGTTGCCGCCCGCCCAGTCCTGGCGCACGCCGAGCGTGAGCACCCAGTTCCGGTAGCGCGCCTCGTCCTGCGCATAGACGCCGAACGTGCTGAGCGCATAGTCGAGCCGCGTGTCGACGGGCTGGGTCCCCAGCGCCGCATAGTTCGGCTGGAACAGGTCGACCGTGCCGACCACCGAATTGCCCTCGTTGTCGCCGAGCATCGAGCGCTGGTAGTCGACGCCGAACAGCGCGACATGTTCGACCGGGCCCGTCGAGAAACGCGCCTGCGCATGCGTGTCGACCTCGAACTGCGTGTAATGCTCGTTGTCGACGTTGCCCCACATCGAGACCGTCTTGCCGTCGGCGGAGAACGGGCTCGTCACCGACGTCTGGTAGTAGTGCTGGTCGATATGCAGATAGCGCAGCGTCTGCGACACGCTGAAGCGATCGTCGAATGCATGATCGAACTGATAGCCGAACCAGTATTGCGTGCGATGCATCCCGTCCCGGTCGGGATCGCCGAAATAGCGGTCGGGGCCGAGCCGCCCGTTCGGGCTCACGAACAGCGTGCCGCTCGCGGGCACCGGGTTGAACAGGCCGCCGTTCGGATCGCGCTGGAAGCCGCCCTGCAGCGTGAAGGTCGTGTCGCGATCCGGACGCAACGTGACGGACGGCGCGATCGCGATCCGCTGGTCCTTGATCTGGCCGACCTGCGTGTCGGCCGTGCGCCCGAGGCCGACCACGCGATACGACACCGTGCCCGCCTTGTCGACCGGGCCGCTGAAGTCGAAGCCGAGCTGGTAGTTGTCGTGATTGCCGGCCTGCAGCATCACCTCGTGATACGGCTCGGCGGTCGGCAGCTTGCTCACGTAGTTGACGAGGCCGCCCGGGCTGCCCTGCCCGTACAGCACCGACGCGGGCCCGTGCAGCACTTCCATCCGCTCGAGGAAATAGGGATCGATGCGCGGCGTCGCGAAGCGCGGCGACTGGTACAGGTGCAGGCCGTCGAGATACGAGTCGAGCGAGAAGCCGCGCCCCGACAACTGGTCGAAGCGAATGTCGGTGCCGTCCTGCGAATAGACGCCCGGCGTATAACGCAGTGCCTGGTCGACCGTCTGCACGCCGAGATCGTCCATCTGGCCGCGCGTCACGACCGACACGCTCTGCGGCTGCGTGAGCCGGTCCGAATCCGTCTTCGTCCCGGTCGTCGAGCGCGTCGCGACGTAGCCGACGCCCGGCCCCGCCGGGTCCTGCATCGACGCCGCCCGCACCTCCAGCGTCGGCAGCGTGCCGTCCCGTGCCGGCGCCGGCGTCGTGCCGTCGTCCGCCGCGCTGGCCCGCAGCACCGTCCCGCCGAGCAGCGTCGCCGCGATACCCAGCTTCAACGGCCCCTTCATTTCCCCGAACCTCATTCCTGTCGCCCTTGCGTATGGCTGTCGCCGATTTTCGTCATAGTTAATGCGACTCATTACTATTTTCAGTCGCACTATCGTTTTCGTTCAGTTGACACACGACAAGCATAGCGACTACCTTATTTCGCAGGTAGACAACAAATGTTCAGTTTCGGCCAGATTCTGTCCGGTGCTGAACAGTCCGCATCAACCACCCCGGCTCCGGATGAAGGAATTCCTGCTCAACCGCTACCCGCATGAACGGCGCCGCCTGCCGCGGCCCGTGATCGTGCGGGCCATCGCTTACGAGAACGGCCAGCACGAGCCGTGGCACCAGCACGAGTTCGGCCACGTGATCCTCGCGCTGAGGGGCGTCGTGCGCGTGCTGACGCCGAACCGCACGTGGACGTTGCCGCCGTCGCGCGGCGTGTGGCTGCCGCCCAACATCGACCACGAGTTGCATGCGGTCGGACGCCTCACGCTATGCACGGTCAGCGTCGAGCCCGATGCCACCCCGTGGCGCTGGCCGACCGGCCGCGTGATCGCGATCGACTCGCTGATCCGCGAGCTCGTCACGAACATGCTGCGCGATGGCGGCGACTACCCGCCCGACGGCAGCACCGCGCTCGCGGTGCCGCTGCTGCTGAAGCTGCTGGAAGAAGCGCCGCCGCTCGGCGAAGGCGGGTTGCCGCTGCCGCACGACCCGCGCCTGCTCGCGATCTGCGAGCACATGATGACCGACCCGGCGAACGACTACACGCTCGATCGCTGGGCCGACGAGATCGGCACCAGCAGCCGCACGCTCGCCCGGCATTTTCGCGACGAAACCGGCATGAGCTTCGGCCACTGGCGGCAGCACATGCGCGCGGCCGAAGCGATGACGCGGCTCGCGCACGGCGCGAGCGTCGCGTCCGTCGCGCTCGATCTCGGCTACAGCACGCCGAGCGCGTTTACCGTGATGTTCCGGCGGCTGTTCGGCCAGGCCCCGCAGCAATACCTGTCGACCGGCGGCTGATCCGGCGCGCGGCCGCGCCGCCGAATCCCGGCTATTGCAGCGCGCGCGGGCGGCACGGGCGGGCCCTTCGGCTAAAATGCCGCACTTTCCCTTTTGTCCGGCCCGCTCGCCATGCAACCCGCTTCCCCCGCCCGATCCGCCTCCCACGGCGTCGACGATACCGACCCGTCGCACGACCTCGTCTATGGCCCCAATGACCGGCCCGCGCCGATGGTCGCGTTCGTCGCCGCGCTGCAGCACCTCCTCGCGATCATCGTGCCGATCGTCACGCCCGGCCTGCTGATCTGCCAGGCGCTCGGCGTATCGAGCCGCGATACGACCCTCATCGTGTCGATGTCGCTCGTGATTTCCGGCATCGCCACCTTCGTGCAGTGCAAGCGCTTCGGCCCGCTGGGCGCCGGGCTGCTGATCGTGCAGGGAACGAGCTTCAACTTCGTCGGCCCGCTGATCGCCGGCGGCAGCGTGATGGTCAAGCAGGGCACGCCGGTCGAGACCGTGATGGCCGCGATCTTCGGCGTCGTGATCGCCGGCTCGTTCGTCGAGATGAGCGTGTCGCGCATCCTGCCGTTCGTGAAGCGCCTGATCACGCCGCTCGTCACCGGCATCGTCGTGCTGCTGATCGGTCTCACGCTGATCAAGGTCGGCCTCATCAGCATGGGCGGCGGCTACGGCGCGATGGCCAACGGCACGTTCGCGAGCGCCGGCAACCTGACGCTGTCATGCCTCGTGCTCGGCACGATCATCCTGCTGAACCGCGTGCCGATCGTGTGGGTGCGCAGCACCGCGCTCGTCATCGCGCTCGTGATCGGCTATATCGCCGCCGCGGTGCTCGGCCGTCTCGACTTCACCGGCGTGCACCAGGCCGCGCTGTTCCAGGTGCCGACGCCGCTGCACTTCGGCATCGGCTTCTCGTGGGCGCTGTTCATCCCGATGCTGATCATCTACCTCGTCACGTCGCTCGAGGCGATCGGCGACGTGACGGCCACCAGCAAGATCTCGAAGGAGCCGGTCGAAGGGCCGGTGTGGATGCAACGGATCAAGGGCGGCGTGCTCGTCAACGGCGCGAACTCGCTGCTGGCCGGCGTGTTCAATACGTTCCCGAGTTCGGTGTTCGCGCAGAACAACGGCGTGATCCAGATCACCGGCGTCGCGAGCCGCTACGTCGGCATCTGGATCGCGGCGATGCTCGTGGTGCTCGGCCTGTTCCCGGTCGTCGCCGGCGTGCTGCAGGCGGTGCCGGAGCCCGTGCTGGGCGGCGCGGCGATGGTGATGTTCGGTGCGGTGGCCGCATCGGGCATCAACATTCTTTCGGGCATCCAGCTCGATCGTCGCGCACTGCTGATCATCGCGGTGTCGCTCGCGCTCGGCCTCGGCGTGTCGCAGGTGCCGGACATCCTGAACAGCCTGCCGCACGCGCTGAAGAACGTGCTCGAATCGGGTGTCGCAACGGGCGGCATCTGCGCGCTCGTGATGAACTGGTTCCTCCCGGAACAGAAGTAACGCGACGCACGCCATGACGATGCGGCCCGATCGACGGGCCGCATCGCGCTACGCCAACTTGGCCGGCTGCCCGACACTGGTTAGAATCGGTTCATGCCTCAAGCCCTCGTCTCCGCGAATACCCCTGAAGCCGACGTCGTTCCGGTCAGGGAACGTGCCACCGTGGTCTGCTACCGCGACGAACGGGTATTGCTCGTCGCCCGCGCATCGTCGCGATGGGCGCTGCCCGGCGGCACGATCAAGCGTAAAGAAACGCCGCTCGAAGCCGCGCATCGCGAGCTGCTGGAAGAAACCGGCATCATGGGCCAGGCGCTCGTCTACTCGATGCAGTTCACCGGGCTCGCGAAGATCCATCACGTGTTCTTCGCGGAAGTCGGCCCCGACCAGATTCCGCAGGCGAGCAACGAGATCGAGCGGTGCCGGTGGTTTCCCATCGACAACGTCGACGCGTTGCGCGCGAGCATTCCGACGAAGCGGATCGTCGAACTCGTTTACCGGCACGAGCTGCGCCAGTAGGTAGACACCCCAACCCCGCCGGCTCGCCCGAGCCGATATGATGCGCCCACGGTCCGTTGCCGCGTTCCCTTCCGAGCGAGCTGCAGATGAACAGTGCGTACACCTACCGCGGATATACGATCGATGTCCGCTGCGAATTCCGGCTCGACCCGCCGCGCGACCCCGCGCCGCCCGACACGCTGCGGTTCGGGTTCGTCGCGATCGTGCAGGTGCGGGCAGCCGGCGTCGCGCCGCGCCTGCTGGCGCCGATCCGGCTCGGCGACGATGGCGGCCGCCTGTTCCGCAACACCCGCAACGCGTTGCGCGCCGGCCGCGCGGCCGGCGAAATCATCGTCGACGATCTGCTCGTCGATTCGGGTTCGGCCGAAGGACGCACGCACTCCTGAGCCGTCGGCCGGCCCGGTGCGTTTTCCCGAGCAACGATGCGCGTGCGCTCAGTGCGAGCGCCTTCTTCGCAATTCGTGTGTGGAATAGACGACGAGGAAGATACCCAGCATCGCGACGCCGGATGCCATGAAGTCGTTCGCGCTTCCCGAGCCGTGCAGCGATTTCGGGAAGAGGCCGAGACCCAGTCCTGCGACGGCGAGGAGCACGCCTGCCGCCACACCCCAGACCGGCCCCGCGGTCTTTTCGATTATGTTTTTCATACAGCACCTGTCTACAGTCATTGCCCGGACGGTATCGGCGCATGGTGCATGCGTCGACCGCCCGTGCTTCGACTATAGCGAGGAAATAATCGGCGCGAATTCGGTGCTTTTACCGATCAGGATTACGGCTTGGCGGTCGCTGTGCGGAGTGTCGCTGCGAAAAGGCTGCGTTCGGGAATCGGGAAAGAAAGCCTGAATGGCGGAAGGCAGCAGGAGTCGAACCTACCCGGGAGTGTCTGACACCCCCAACCGGATTTGAAGGCCGATTTCACTGTACGCAAGATCAGTTGACAGGCCGCGAACCCGCGACGGCATGCGGGTTCGCGGGTTCGTCAATGCTGTATATGCGCACAGTGATGCGTCATGCGAAGGCAGAAAAACCCACACCCCGGAAACTTATTTGTCGGCTGCCGGCTCGGCCGCCATATCGTCGGCCGGGTACAGCTGCAGCATCGCCCTCGCAGCCTCAATGTTCGGCGTCGTAAGCCACTCTTCCCAGTCGTCCGGCCGCAGGATCACGACCGAGCGCTTCTCGTCTCCGGGCCGGTGCATGCGCTTCATAACCGGGTGCTCGTCGCCGTTGACCGTGATCATCGCCATGGTGTGCCGCACGCTACCGTCCTGCCCCTTCAGCGTTCGCCAGATGCCGGCGACGCACAGCGGGCGCCAACCGGCTAGCCCGATCCGATATCGCACGTGCTTTCCGGTTTCCCAGTTCGGCTCGTAGACCCACCGTGCCGGAATCAAGCAGCGCTGACCACCGCGCCACGCCGGGCCGTACAGAGGCGACTTCCCGAGGTTGTCGTCGCGAGCGTTCATCGTACTGCGGATGATCGGCGGCTTCCTGCCCTGCTCCTTCGCCTTCTCGGCGTTCGCCTTCTGCAGCGCCCGCGGCCAGAAGCCGAAGCCGGCGATCAGCGGCTTGAACTGCCCGTCAACGCTCGCGACGATGGGGGCATCATAGTCCTGGTAGATCTCCGGCTTCCACGGCGTCCATCGGTATAGGTCACGGAAGTTGTCGATCTTCAGCTCATTCAGGCCCGGATCTTCGCCGGGAGCAACGTAGTTGGTACACATCGACCACGCCCCATTTTTGAGACTTGACGCATCCATCTTACCTCGCGATACACTGTGTTTTTATACAGTGATTCCGACGTGATCAAGCCTCAGTGGGCCTACATCTGGGAATACGGGTTCATGGGCGAAAAGACGCGCCTGCGGACCCCGATCGAGCTCACGAAACGTGAATTCGAGTTCTGGATTGATGAAGACGAAAGAGCCATATTTTTTGAGGAGTGCAGACCGATCGAAGCGACCAGGATCGATCGAAATCGCGTGCCGCTCACGGATCCTCGATTCAAGATGAAACCGTCACTACCGGAGTTCGACGCGCCTACCGACGCAGAGCTTCGCTCATTGTGGCGCGATTACACCGACCTTCAGGTGCGTTGGCTCATCTTGGAAATTCGCGCGCTTCGCAAGTCACTTGAGCGGCTTGAGGAATGGTATGTGTATACGGACAAGAACGTCACAAATAAAGGCGACCTAGCCGGCGCGCAGGGACAGTTGCATCGATTCATGCACCTCTTGCGTGAAGAGATGCGACGCGCTGGGATGCGGTAAGCCTCCCCGGCGCGAATTACTCGGGCCGCTCAATCAAACTGATGCGCCAATCACCGACAAATCCAAACGTCGGGGCTGGCTTCGGCTCCGAGAACCAGAAATCGGTGTAGGCGGCAACGTTAGGGGCTAGGAACCAGTGCGCACACCCGTTGGCATCCATCGCCCACCAGCGAGCGTTTCTCGGAGCCTTCTTCCAATCGATCTCCGGTTTGTCCATGTGGCCTCCGTAGCAATAGCGGAAGTCTAACGGGCGACCCGGCATATTGCACAGGCCGCCCGTCGACGCAGTCGGCTGTTACTTCTTCACAGGTTCAATACCCGAGCACTCCCGTTCGGTGCGACTTGAAGGATTCGTCCGGCAATCGTTCACTAGCGAGTTGACCGCGTTATAACTCGCCACAATCGGGTCAACGATAGCGCGCAGATGAGCTTCCTGGGTTTCAGCGTCGGGAGTCCGGCAGTCGTCCCCCATATGCGATCTGTCCGGGGCATCCCGCAATCCCATCAGATATCCACTCCCCGGCACGTCAGCAAGAACATCAGCCAGACCATCTGCGGCCGTTTGGCCCGACGGCAATTCGCATGTCCGAATCGGAACGATCTTGTAGACATGCTTCCCTTCAAGATAGAGTCGATTCTGAAAAACGATAAGATCCTTTTTGAATTGGTCCAGCGCCGCAACCTGTGCCGGATCGTTGCGCCCTGTTCGCATATCATCGAGTTGGAAATTCAATACAACCCAATCGTCCATCACGATTTTCGTCCGATTCTGGTCGTACTGCCACAGCTCCTCTTGAGTAGGCCCGACTCCATTGTTGACCGACATAACGATCTGATGGAGGGTCGTGCCGTCGATGACACCCGGATAGACCGTGATCCCCGTTGCTGCATCAGCGAATCTCTTCTGAAGGGTATCGACAGTCGCCTGTCCGTCCGATTCGACCACTGTCGAACTGGCACCGGACACTACATCAGCCGCGGCCATTTTCGACGCCTGTCTCGACTTGACAAGCGGCAGGCCGGAATACGTCACCTTGACGGCAAACTTGCTCGGCGCGGCCGGCGCGCTAGCGTCATCGCCGCCACCGCATGCGGAAAGGGACAGGCAAAGGGGAAAAGCAAGTGTTGTGAGGATTCTTTTCATTAATTGGTCTCAGGCGCTAGTTGGTAGCTTTCATTTTTCGATATGTAAGTTTACATATTAATTCTCACCTTTGTCACCTGTGACCTTCAAGGCGTCGTAGTCGCGCTGACACTGCTGGCCGGCGATACCCCGCTCGTCAGCGATTTTCGCCAGTTCTCCCGCGCGCTCGTCAGCCCGGCTGAACACGTCGGCAAGCAGATCGAGGGGATCACCGGTTGACGGGCCTCCGGTCGAAGCGGTGGGATGACGGGCCCGCTCGACGAGCACGGCGACTTGCTTGCGCAAGCCGTCAGCAGCAGAAGCGGCGGAAGCAGCATCAGCGCGCGCCTGATCACGTTTTTTCGAAGCATCTTCAGCATTCCCCTGTTGTTGATGAGCAATACGATCGCTCTCGTCGCGCTCGACGACGAGATCCCGAATTCGCTGCGCCTGAGTTTCGACCGCGTGAGATTGGTCGGCGTCGCGATGTCCTTTGAGATAGCCGGCCGCCGAACCAGTAAAGACCGCGACGATCACGGCGAGCCAGAATCGAGGGTCGAGCAGCATCACAACCCCCGTTCGCACAGTGAGCGCTCGAACGCACGTCGCTTCACCAGTCCAGGCAGCACGCGGCGGCCGCCATAGACCCACTGCGGCTTGCCGCTATCCGACTCGTTCATTGCGCGGCATGCGCCTTTCCAATTGCCCGAGTTGAAGCGCTTCGCAGTCGTGCTACCGCAGTACGCCCCTACCCCGATGTTGTATGCAAAGCTCACCGCGGCTGCGACCTGACTCGGATGCCCTTTGAGACCCGGTGTGCACTTCAGCACAGGCTCCGCATGTTCAATGAGGCGTTGTTCCAGCCGGGCGAGGCATTCGTCGTGCGTGAAGCGTTGGTTGAGCTTCACGTCCTTCGTATCCCCGAAGCATCCCGTGACAATCCCGATCGGGTCCGGCTTGGCGACCAGCACCTCCCCTTCGAACTTCGGGACCACAGAAAAAAGAAGGGCTGCCGCAGCAGCCCCCACAACACCGACAAGCGTCTTCTTCGGCACTTCAGCCATCGTGCTTCTCCATCTCCATGATGCGCATGTCCGACTCGCGCTGCTCGCGGCGATCCTTCCGCCACATAAAAAAGAAGTTGAGTCCGAATGTCGCCATCGCAGTCAAAATGCCGACAATCACCCCGATGTCCGTCAACGTAAGCGACGACGCCACTGCAGTAACACTCCCGACGTAGCTCGCGACTTCAGTTGGACTCGCTCGCATCTTTTCCCCATAACGAAAAAAAGGCCGCCCTCATTTCGGCGGCCCATCAAACAATCCCCGTTGCATCCAGCACCATGAAACGAAGATGCCATTGCTCTTTGAATCCTGAGAAGTTTGGCTTCCTCCCTCCCCCGAACATCGTAGTGCCCCAATACACCGTGTCGCCACTCACTCGAATGGAGCCAAGCTCAAGGCCCGCCGGGTCATAGCTCCAAGCAAAGTGCACTGGATATATTCCGGATATCACCACCGGCACGCCGTATGACCTCTGCTTCCATGATGGATTCGGCGGTCCGACTGAAACGAACCCATCTCCCGGCATGTATTCTTCATAGATCACGTCCAGCACCCGAAGAAACGGCCGCGAAGCATCCGCGATTAACGCTCCGCTTGAGTCGAACACCTGCAACCCGAAATTGCCGGCCGCTGGCGGGACACGATCGAACAAATACAAATTGACCGGGCATGGTTGCTCCGTGACAAAGGTCATCGTGAACAGCCGAGTATTACTGTTGTATTCCGTACTCCACATCGATACCCCGATTCCGTTCGACGCATAGACGCCATACATTGGCATCGTTGTCGAACTGATCGGGAACGTAAACTTCACGTATGGAAGATTCGCATAGAACGCAATGCCCGCATCATTCACGGCAAGCGGAAGTCCTCCTGTAACCGATGTGCCAGACATGGACGACACCAATTGATAGTTAGGCGTTTGACCATCAATTTGATATCGCCCGGTATCCGCGAACGCCTGGAATCCTGCTGCCATCAAAACACCCCGTAAATCAGCCAGCCAGGGACATGGTTGTAACGTGTAGAGCCGCTAGCATTCGCGCTGTAGCGCCAACTGATTCCCCGAGAGTCGATCGAAATGAGCGGCTTCGGTTCTTCGCCACCAACGCGTTTGAAGATCCATTCAGGCGCGAACGCCCAGAACGGCTCTCCACTCGACAGATCCGCTGCGATACTCCCGTCGTTCGCAATCCACTGAATGCCGACGATGCGCCCCGCACGCGTTCGCGCATCGAGCATGGGACGGCCAGAGCCGTCGAAAATCTGAAGCCCTGCCGTCATCACCACATCCCCATGCGCACGCGAAGCACGCCGTTACCGTCATAAACCCGAACACTGCTCCCGTCGACCACCAGGCGATTTCCGCTTCCGTCCGAGGCGTTGATTTCGAACAGACCGCTCTTATCGAGCCGCCAGCCCTGCCGCCCCGCGATGTAGTTATCCGACTGGATGTAACTGCCGATCATCGCGTTCGTAATCCAGCCGGTCCCGATCATTGCCTGACGGAGAAACACCTGGCCGCCCTGCACGACGAACGGCACCATCGACGATCCGCCGTTGTTCGGATCGACCACCGCAAACCGGCTCGCCGACACCAGCACCTGCGACTCGACAACACCATCGTTGTTGTCGATCCCGATGCCGATCCCTGCGATGTACGTCTTGCCGTCCGTCGTAACCTGCGTCTTGATCTGGTAGGACGCTGCGACACGTCCATTCAGATCCGCGTACGACTGCGCGACCGTCTGTACCGCCGCTTCGTTGTCGTTCGCTTTCGCACTGATCGTTGCAATTTGCGACGCCTGCGCGCTGTCGGCATCCACTCGAGCCTGAGTCTCGACTTGGATACCGGCGAACAGATCCGCCTGATCCGACTGCAGCTGCGCGGTAACGGTATCGATCCGTTGTGCGAGCGCCATATCGGCCTCGGCTCGCGCCGACTGCTCCGAATAGACACCGGCCATGACCTGCGTCGAGCCAGCCAACTGCCCCGTGTCGCCGGCCATCGGCACGTTGATCTGTGCCGACACGCTTTCGATACGATTCGACAACGCGCTGTCGGCATCCGCCCGAGCCTTCTGCTCCGCCCCGATGTTGGCGGTGTTCTGGCCCACGGCCGCATTGATTGTGTCGATGCGACCGGACAAAGCGCCATCGGCGCTGGCACGCGCACTTGCCTCACTGGAAATCGCCGCGTTAGCGTCAGCGACCTTGCTCGACAGCGACGAGATCGCGCTCGCGTTGGCCGAGTCTCCGTCGGCGCGCGCTTTCTGCTCGGCGGCGATCGCCGCCGTGTTACCGCTCGCCGTCGCCGTGACCGTGTCGATCCGCTTGCCCAGTGCTGAATCGGCATCCGTGCGTGCCGTTTGCTCCGATGCGATCGCCGACTTGTTGCTGTTCGCCGTCGCCGTTACTGCATCAACGCGAGACGACAGCGCACTGTCTGCGTCGGCACGGGCTTTTTGCTCAGCGACGAGTGCAGCCGAGTTCGCAGCCGCGGATGCGCTGACGGTATCGATACGACCCGACAATGCATCATCGGCAGTCGCCCGCGCACTCGATTCCGTCGAGATCGCCGCCGAGTTGTTGGCGAGTCCGATATCCTGCGACAACGCCCAGGCACCCCCATCCCACACCAACAGGTTGTTGTTCCCCACCGTGCTAACGGCATCGTTCCCAGTGGGGATATACCGCCCCGCGCCCGCAAGCGCTTCGAGCTGCTGCCCCCAAACGTAGATACCGCTGGTGCCGTCTCCCACATACGTCGTAGACCCGTTGTACACCTGCGTGCGCAGAATGATCGACGTGTCCGACGTGGTGAACTGCGCCGTGTAGGTCACACGCCACCAGCCCGCCGAAAGCGGCGTCGCTTCATACGAATGCGAGCCCTTGGACAAGCCTGGCGCAGAAAACGCCCCGCTGGTCGCATCGAATACGACACCGCCAAACGTGCCCGTGTTGTTGCGGCAAAACACCTTAATTTGCAGCTTGGCGCGCTCGCCCGCCTTCACGTACAGCGAGCGCGTAAACGGTCGCGTCGGATCGATGTTCGGATATTGATCGACGTAGTGCTCACCGTCGTCCGTCGACTCCACCAGCTTCTGTGCCTTCCCGGAACCCGCCGGCGCCGCGATCGCATCCTTCACGATCGAGCACCGGACCTTCGACCACGCCCCGTTCGTGTAGTCCTCCGAATACCGAATCAGGTTCGTGCTGCCGAGATCGATCCATACGTCATTCACTGCCTTGGCGACTGGCGTGATCGACTGTCGGAACGTCGTGTTTTTCGCATTGGTCTGTGCCTGCACCAAGGCGATGCTTTCTGCGTTTGCCGCGTCTCCGTCGGCACGCGCAGTCTTTTCCTGCGTAATCGCGGCGCCGTTCGCAGCGGCCGTCGCTGCGACCGTGTCGACGCGCTTTCCGAGCGCTGTGTCGGCGTCCGCTCGGGCTTGCTGCTCCGTCGCGATCGCCGACTTGTTCGCACCGACGTCCGCCGTCACCGAGTCGACACGCTTGCCGAGCGCCGAGTCGGCGTCGGCCCGCGCCGATTGCTCGGCCGAAATCGCAGCGGTATTGCCTGCCACTGTCGAACCGAGCGAATCGATACGCGTCGACAAAGCCGTATCGGCCGATGCGCGCGCCGACGTCTCGCTGCTGATCGCGGCCTTGTTGCCGTTCGCCGTGGCCGTCACCGCGTCGATTCGGGTAGACAGCGCACCATCCGCGTCCGCCCTCGCCTTTTGCTCCCCGGTAATCGCGGCGGAATTCGCCGCTGCGGACGCCGTCACGCTATCGATTCGAGTCGCCAGCGCACTGTCCGCGGACACACGCGCATCGGCCTCGGTCGCGATCGCCGCTGCGTTGTTGGCCAACCCGGCATCCTGCGACAGCACCCAATCTGTGCCATCCCAGACCAACAGACTGTTGTTACCGACCGTGCTGACGATGTTGGCGGCCGTCGGGACATAACGCCCGGCGCCGGCCAGCGCCTCGAGCTGCGCGCCCCACACGTAGACACCGCTCGCGCCGTCGCCGTTGTAATTGAATTCTGTGGCGTTCAGGGCTACACCGGTGCGAACGATAAAGGCCGTGTCGGCCGTAGTGAATTTGAGTGTCTGAGAAATCCTCCACCAGCCATCTGCCAGCGGGAACGCGGCGAATGACTGAACTCCGTTGGTAGCCGCGGCACCGGAGAACTTCCCCGTTTCCGCACTGAAGATGACGCGCGCGTAAGAACCCGTGTTATGGGCGCAATACACCGCGAGAAATACACATGATCGCTCGGCCGCCTTGACGAAGACCGAACGCGTGTACGTGCCAGTCGTATCGAGCCCGGCCGGCGTCTGGTCGAAATAGTGCGCGCTGGAATCCGTATTGGTGGCTTCCACCAACCGCTGCGCCGTCTGCGTTCCATCCGGCGCAGCGATCGCGGCGGCCACCACGGACGCGCGCTGCTTCGACCATGAACCCGTCGTGAAATCCTGTGAACTGCGCAACAGGTTCGTGCTGCCAAGGTCGATCCAAACGTCATTGATCGCCTTGGCAATCGGCGTCACCGACTGCCGGAACGTCGTATTCTTCGCGTCGGTTTGAGCCTGCACCGCCGCGATGCTGTTGGCGTTTGCCGTGTCGCCATCGGCACGCGCAGATTGCTCCTGCGTAATGGCCGCTGCATTCGCGGCGGCCGTCGCCGTAACCGCGTCGACACGCTTGCCGAGCGCGGTATCTGCATCTGCCCGCGCCTGCTGTTCAGCAGTGATCGACGCCTTGTTCGCGCCGACATCTGCCGTCACCGTGTCGATGCGCTTCCCGAGCGCCGTATCAGCGTTCGTTCGGGCCGTCACTTCACTGCTGATATCGGCCTTGTTTGCGTTCGTCGTCGCTGACACGGTATCGATCCGAGTCGACAACGCCGCATCCGCAGTCGCACGCGTATTCGATTCCGTTTGAATCGCACCCGCGTTTTGACCGACCGACACTTGCAACGAAGTAATCGCCGAGGCGTTCGCCGAATCCGCCGCAACGCGTGCGTTTCGCTCGTCGACAAGCAAACCGCTCGGCAGAGACTCCAACTTCCCGTTGGCCGGATCCTGCAGCCCCGTGAGCTTCACCGACAACTGCTGGCGCGCGGTCGTCTCTGCCGTGTCGGCAGTCGCCCGCGCCATCGCTTCGCTGGTCAGCGCGGCACTACTTGCGCCCGGTGCAGGACGCCCGACCGCGACCCAATCAATTTCGAAAAAATCCTTCGCCGTCGGCTCCAGCGCCAGGTACACCCGAAGCTGGCTGACACTCCCGCTCCACGCCTCGTTGAGCATCACAACCGCAATACCGCTCTCGTCGTAATCCGGTTCCGGGATCGCCAGATTCGACCACGTACCCGCGATGTTGCGACCGACGAATCCATACCAACCCGGATTACCTGTCTTGCGAATACGTAGACGGACCTGTCGGTACTCGTCGCCGTTGATGTCGAGCGATGCCGGCGATTGCACGTAGCCCTTCGCGACCGCCGGCGGCTTCATCCAGGACGCCGTTACGGTCGGCGTACCGGATTGCGCGGTCCAACCATCAACCCCGTTCGTGAAGTACCAGATTTGGGCGTAGTCGAACTGCTCACCGACACCCGCCTGCAGCTGCGTGATCTGCTGCACGACCGACTCGTATTGCGTCACCCGTGCATCACGTTCCTGCCCGATCAGGCCGCTCGTTACCTTGCTGAGATCGGCACCGTCGTATCCGCCGCGAAGCTGTGTAGCCAGCAACTCACGTTGGTTCGCCTCCGCGTCGACTGCGGACGCGCGCGCAACCTGCTCGGACTGAATCGCGGACGTATTCTTGCCAATCGCCGCGGTATTCGTATCGATCCGACTCGACAGCGACGAGTCCGCCGATTGCCGCGCGGATTGTTCCGACGCGATCGACGCGCCGAGCTTCGCGGCCTGATCGGCCAGTTCGCGCGCCTGCACATCCGACGCTGCCTTGATGGCCGCGTCACGTGCGGATGCCTCACCGGCGATCGCCGTCGTCCGAGCCGATGTCTCGGCCGCCAGCGCCGCCTGTCGCTCCTCCGCCTCCTTCTTGATGGCCGCAATACGGTCAGCGACCTCCTGCTCAATCTGCGCCGAGCGAACCGTCGCCTCTGCAGCGATCGCAGCGTTTCGTGCGAGCACTTCGTCTGCCAGCGCTTTCGCGCGAGTTGCCGCCTCCGCGTTGTCCGCATTCGCACGCGCGGTTGCCTCTGCCGTGATCGCGCTGGTGCGATCTGATACCTCCTTCGCGATTGCCGTTGCGTTGCTCGATACGTCCTTCTGTATGCTCGGAATCGCATCGATCGGCTTTTGCAGATCCTCGTTCAGCGAAGAGTGCGAAATCTTTCCTTTGAAATACTCGTCGTACGCCTCTTCATCCGTCGTCGGCTGCCCCTGCACGCCCGGCCCGCTCGCCGGGAACCACGATCCAACGTTGCCCGACCGGTCTACGAGCCGCGCCCAGAAATAGAACACCTGACCAGGTGCGAGACCTTGCATCGACGTCGAAGCCTGCGGATACGCAAAATCCGACAGCTTGATTGCATCGGCGCGATTCGTCGTGCGGCTCTGCCAAATCTCCGTGCGCTGCGTATCGGCTGCCGTGCCGTCTGCCGGGAACGCCCAATCAAGATTGATCCCGTAGACCACGCCGGCCGCCTTCAACGAAGCGACAGCCGGCGGCGGTGTCGTTTTCCCGTTCAGCGTCGTTTCCGCACTGACGGCCGGCAGCGACGTCACGTTCATCACGTTCTGTGCGCGCACGCGCGCCACGTACCGCCCTTGATAAATGCCCGGGATTTCGACTTGCAGGCCGCCGGTCTGGGCCACGCTGACCCAGTCGCCGTTATCCTTCCGCCATTCCGGCAAATACGTCACAGCCTTGTCGGCGGCATCCCACGCGATCACCATGTTGGTTTTCGCGATGCCTTGGTCGATCACCGAATACGTCGTGATCCGGACATTGGTCGGCGGCCCCTGTACCGATGGCGGAACGACCGTAATCGGACGCTGCTGAATCTGTGCGCCGTCGTCGATCGCCGCGTACTTGCCCGGTTCGTGCTTCGTCGCGGTGATCGTGTATGCAATCTGCCCTTCGTCGTCGCTCTCCTGCACACTGACGACGCGATAGAGCTGCGCGGCGAGCTTATCGCTTTCCAGCATCCACACCGCACCCGGAATCGGATCTGCATCGAACCGATCAACCAAGGTCAGCACATCGCCATCGACAGACTTCACCGCACGAGTTTGTGCGAGCCCCGACGGCAGAATTGCCGTGAAGCGATCACCCGCCGCAACCGTAGGCGCCTTGTCCAGCGTGATCACATTTCCGACCGCCGAACGAACTCGGCCGCCCATGCGTGCGCCGGCCTTCTTCGGATCGGCAATCGCGATCACTTGCCCCGGTCCGACCAGCACGCCGTCCATACCGACCTGGAACGACACCGAGCCGGACTCGTATCGCGACGTCAGCAGGATCCACAGTCCAAGGCGATGGGCCTGCGCCTGCGACGTGCAACCGAACGCCGTCACCTGCGTCTTGACGACGCCGTAGCGTGCGATACCATCGTCGTCCGGCACGTACTCGACTGCCTGCTTGTACTGGTTCGTCGGGTCGTTGTAGCTCACGAGCGCGACCGTGTACCGCGTCTTGCGCTCGCTGCCAACATACCGAAACGCGCCGTCGATCACGTTGGCGGCGGTGTACACGTACACCGGATCGGACGGCATGTCGGCTGACGCGACAACCGCGCCCGGCCCCCAATACGCGATCCCGCGAAACACGCTCGCCAGATCCTGCAATACCTTGAACGCGTCGGCCGCCGACTGGATCACGCAGTTACACGTAAATCGTGGCTCAACACCGCCACGGCCGTCCGACACCATCACGTCGCAATACCGCGCGATCTCGTACAACCCCCACTTGTCGACCATCGATGCGTCGACGTTTTTGCCGAGACCGTAGCGCGCATTCAGCAGCAGGTCATAGAACACCCATGCCGGGTTGTTCGACCACGCCATCTTGAACGTACCGTCCCACACCGCCGAATACGTCCGCGTCGTCGGGTCGTAGTTCGACGGCACACGGATAATCAAGCCGCGCACGCCGTACGAGCGCACCGGCACCTGCGAGAACGATCGCGCGTCGAACGTCATGCCGACGAGTGCCGTCATCGGATAGCGCAGCTTGCGATCGATGACTTCCGCGATCGCTTCGATGTTCACCGTGTCGGCGATCAGCGCGCTATGCGCGTTCGGCGTGATACGACGCACGCGCACCAGCCACCCGGTTTTTGCGCGCGGCAATTCGATCCGATGCGACCGCTCGTAGAGCGACGTCGTCTTGCCGTCGAACGCGCCTTTCAAGACCTGCGCATATGAACCGCCGTCGACCGACAGATCGATCGCATATTCCACGCGATAACCGACCGCGCCGGCCGACGGGTCGTTTTTCTGCAGGGCCGGCAGACCGAATCGAATACGCACCGCCGTGAGCTGCGTGTTCTGCACCTGACGCACCCACGGCGCATCAGACGTCAGCGGTACGCCGACAGCCGATTCACGCTCGACCGCAGGAAAACCTGCTATGAAGTCCTGATCGACCGTACCAGTTCGGACGTCGACACTGTAGTTCTGGAAGTTGACCGAGCCGTCCGCGTTCTGGATCGGTGTACCGTCGAGATACACCGACTGCAGGCCGTTGATGAGACCTTCGATCTGGCCTTCCGAGACAATGTCGAGCGCCTTCGCGCGTGCGATGGAATGCAGGCTGTCGGGCGACTCGCTGCCACCACCTCCGCCACCACCACCCTTTGCGCCGCTGATACGTTTCGGGCCGGACTCTGCATATAGCTTTTTCACACCTGGTCCTCTGTGTAGATGCCCGAACTCGCGACCTTTGAACCCACGATCAGCTCGCCGTAGACGAGCGACACCGGCTCGCCTTGCGCCGGGCTATTCATTGGTCCATTGAAGTAGTAGGACGTCCCGTTGTCGGCCACGCCTGCGAGCCCTGCCTGTTGCGGACTCAACATCTGCGCAACGCCACCAAGCGCCAGTGAGGCGCCCATCCCGATCAACGACGGCTGCTCGAACACAAACCCGACCACCATCAACGCGGCACCCAGAATCGTTTGAAACAAACCGCCGGCCTTGCTGCCGATAATTACGGGCGCGATTCGAATCGCGTCACTCCCGACGGGTGCATCGAGATCGTCTTTGCTCAGGTTTCGGCGCCCGTTGAACACCGCGAACGTCAGCCCCTTTCCGCGTGCCTCCAACAGAAATTTCCGAAAGCCCGGAATCAGTACCGACAGCGCGCGCACCGCCTCCGCAGTCGACGACACGGCCAGGCGATGCACTCGTCCGAATCGCGCACCCGCGATCCCGTAGAGCCGTACCTCCCGCAATCGCTCGCTCATCGCGCACCTCCGACATACCGGAGGACCGTCGTGCAGGAGTCGCGCCACATCGAGCCCCACACCGCGCGACAGGACAGTCGCCCATACATGTGATGCGCGAACATGCCGTCGCCGAGATACACGCCCGAATGGTTCGGCACGCCGTTTTTGCTCCGCACCTGCATCAGAAGCACGTCGCCCGGCTCGAGCACGGCGTCACGGCCTACGTCGAGAAATCCCGCGTCCTGGTAGTGCGCGATGTACAGATTCGAGTAGCCGTCGTCCCACCAGCCATCCTTGCGCTCGAAGTCCGGGAGCACGGTCCCGCGCTCGGCGAGATACCAGTCCCGCACCAGCGCATAGCAGTCGAGTACGCCATGCACGTACTCGCGGCCGTACAGCGGCGCGACGTAGCCGCTCGGCGCGAACTCGCACCAGTCGTCGACTCCGATCGTCCCGTCGGCCTGCACACCGAGCGAGACGATCACCCACGATGCGATGCCTGCGACTTCACACATCGCGAGATCTCCCATGCTCGGCTGGGCTGTCGCGTTCGGGTGCGAGTGCACAATCGCGACAATCTCGCCGACGTCTTCGGCCGCCGCATAGTCTTCGGGTGCGAGCACAAATTGCTCGGCCGGCGACTTCGCGACGTTCTGGCAAGGCACATACCCGTCTGCCGTCTCGCCCCTGACGATCAGGCCGCAGCACTCGCGCGGGTACTCCGCAATCGCGTGCTGCGCGATCGCTTGCTTGATTCGTTCGTCCATAAAAAAACCCGCCGAAGCGGGTCCTATAAGTGAGCGGGAAATAAAAAACCCCGCACTTGGCGGGGTTCGAGGGGTTCTCTTCGGTGCGCCTACGCGCGGGTGCCCAGCATGGCGCGGAGTTGGTCGGCAAACTCAGCGCCTGGGTGTTGCTCCCAAATTTCGAGCACGAGCGCGATCTGCTCGGCTGTCAGCGCCTCGCGGCCCATCTTCGCCGGATCGTCGCTCGGCGCGGCAATCGGACCGCACCAACGCACGTTGTCGGCCCACGCCTCGGAAATGTCATGGCTGCACTCGTCGCCAATGTACTGCGCGCACGGGCCCCATGACTTGTTCGCAACTTCAACTGGTTCCGGCGCACGCCCAGCTTCAGCGATCCAGTAGAACCCTTCAACCATCGGTCGCTCATTCATCCACTTCATGGCACCACCATAATGATTTGCGTTCTTCCATGATCGCGCCGTCAGGACAGCGTGTCGCACAAAAAGCCGCCCCACGGCAGCGGGTTATTGACGCCAAATCGGCATTCGCAACCGCTGATTTTCTGACTGCAACGATCCAAAGCTGGATCGCTCACTGGCTTATCGTTCTTGTCGAAAAACACCATTGCGGTGTATCCACATTCGGGGCCGCGATAGCGCGCCTGACACATGCCGACCATCTGTCTTGCCGGCACCTGTTGTCCACCAAAGTCGAGCGGCGACGACAGCGTGAACTCGACCTGTACGCCAGGCTGCTCGTCGCTTTTCTGTTCGATTCGCCACTGTTCGTCGGGCCACTTCTCATTCGGGTCAGCAGTCGGGTTATTGCCTGCGACACCGGACCCTGACCACGTGAGCGCCGAAGACCTTGCCGGTGCTGACGCAAACTGCACGACCCCATCCGATGCCAGCGCATAGTCCGTTACAGCCTTCGCCGCGCCCGCCGTCGGAATGTATGCCCCCGCAACGTCACCAAGCTCGCAGTGTTGCGCCCAGTGGTACAGGTAGCCGACGCCGTCGCCCGCATACATCTGCGTCGGGGCATCGAGCGTCCCGGTCCAAACGATCGCCCGGAAAATGTGATCCGTCCCGGTGTCAGCGGGAAATGCGACCGTCTGCCCGATTTCCCACCATCCATCGCGCAGGCCAGTGACCCAGTACGTTCGCTCGTACGTCCCGTTACCGATCGTCTTGTATTGCCCCGTTTTAAGGTCAACCAGAATTCCAGAGTAGGAATTCGTCGGCGTGCCGTAGACGCGCAATTCGATCAGATTGAGCGAACCCGCTTTGAAGAAGCCGTATCGAGTAGCCTTCCGCCCTGCGTCGTAAGTGGCGTGCTGATCGAGGTAGTGCGCGCCGCTCGCTGTCGACGGAATCAACCGCTGGACGCCGCCCGCATCGTCGGGATTCGGCGACGCCATGCTGGGATCACTCGACACGCTCAACAGCGAACGCTGCCAGCCCGACGCCGAGAAATTCTGCGAGTTGATGAACTGGTTCGTTCTCGGCGTCGGATAAAGCAACCGGTCACCCTGCCAGTCGCTTCGACGAATCGCACTCACGTTCACATCGCGCACGACCGGCAAGCTATCCGGTCCGACGAGCTGGTACGCTTGTGTTGCGCCGTCGCCAGTCGCGAACCGCTGATTCGATGCCACCTGATCGACAGGGAAGTTGATCGCATCCAGGTACTTCGCCAGCGTGCGCCGCCGGAACACCTTCGCGCCGACCAGATCATCGAGCGCTATACACAGCGCCGTGATCGTGCCGTTGATGTCGCCGACCGTCAGCGTCGGCGACGGCTGCCGTGCGTCCGACGTTCGCTCAAAACCGGCCAACTGAATAGGCCATGCCTTGTATTCAAGCCCCTGCCAAATGATCGACGCGGATTGCAAATGACCATGGAATCGAAGAACGTCACCCCCGATTTCCGAGCAGTTCACCTCGAGAAAGCTGAGTCGATGGCCTGGCTCGAGCGACTGAATATCTGCTGTGATCGTCACGATGTAATCCCCGCGATCCTCATACACCGCGGATAGAGCGGCCCAACCGGCCGATTCTTCATAAGCAAGAGCTGCAGCGTGTACTTCTTGCCCGGCGTCAGCCCGTCCTTAGCGAGAGTAGCCACAAGTTTTTCGCGTCCGCCCAAGCCCGCATCCACCGCCGCGACGGTCGAAACGTCGTCCTGCCCGTCGAACACAACGGTCGCGCCGTCCGCGATACGGAACCGCATCATCACGTCCGTCGCCCCCCCGACACCAGCCGCTAGATTCAGCGCGGCTGTTGCAGTCGCCATGATGGTCCCGCCCGCACCGACTACAACGTCTACCGATAGACGGGTTTCAAAGGCATTCGGGTTGAGGTCCGTTTCCGTTCCGCCGTTGGCACTGAACACGGCCGGCCGGGTCATATTCCCGGCATGCCATGGACTCGCCAGATTTCCGTTGTCCCACGGTGTTTTCCCCGCGAAGGTCGGACGCGAGCCGATCGAGCAGCCCGCCCCCGTTCCGTCGATCGTCACCTTGTCGTCCTTCAGGCTGTAGATGAACGGACGCGGAGGATCCCAGTTCCCGAACTGATCGCCGACGGCTGTCCGCATCAGGTAGAGCGCGGTGCTGTCTTTCCGCCAGAACGTCCCGACGTCTCCATTCGCCATGCGGAAGGAGTTTGTCGACGTCGTTTGAACCTCACCAGTCACGGCGACCTTTCCGCCGACGGTCACGTTTCGCCCAATGCTCGCGTCCGTGCCGATCGACGCACTACCACCAACGGACTGATTGCCGACGACGGTTTCGTCCGGGGTGTACGATCGGCCCCGCATGAGAATTCGCCACGACTTCACCCCGTCAGTGTCTAACAGCACGCTCTCGCCCGAATTGAGTCGAGCAAGCGCCAGAGAATCGCCAGAGCCTACGGCCACCGCGAGCGTGAGCACCCCGCCGCTCACGTTGCGAATGAGCATCACGCCGTCCGCCGGGCATGTAGATGCGGGCGGCAGGTTGATCGTGCCGCCACCTGTGATGTTGACACCGATACGCTTCCCGATATGGGCCGCCGTCAGAGCTTGCGAAGCCGAAATCGAACCCGCAGTCGTAAGCGCCGCCTGTGCGCTCAGAACATCGACATTTGCGTTGAACTTCGTGTTCGCTGTGCGCTGATCATCGCCGCCGGCACCGGCCGGCACCGTTCCGAGATTTGCTTTTTGAAGTGCTGCCATGCCAAGCCCTATGGTGCGAAAGTCTGCTCAAACTGAGCGGTGATCGTGTAAAAGTGGCCGTTCTTCACCGGCTCCGTGTATTTCTCGCAAACGAATCGGCCCTGTGATCGAAGCGGTGGCGTCCAGAAGAACGACGCCGCTCCGGCATGACCGTCGAGGAAAGCGAGAATTGCGGAAATCTTGTCGGCATTCCCCACGAACCGAAGGTTGTACGTCGACTTCCGGTTGTTCAGCCCATCGGCCGAGCGCTGCGTATAACCGTCGCCGAATGACGCTTTGGCAACCTTCAGCGTTGCATCACCGCCAAACCCTTCCACCGTCGGTGACCAGTTAAACGTGTCGGTCATTACGCCATCCCGTTCTTGAGTTTCCATAGCGACCCGCCTTGCCGGCTTTCCGTCGCGATGAGCGCCTGCATCATCTGTTTGAGCTTCTTCACGAATTCAGCGCTCGCCATCATTTGCGACGGATCCCCCGATCCGCCTTCGATCGTGACTGGGATATTCAGCATGACGCCCCCATCCTGACTCCCGAACGATCCGCCATCGCCAGCCCGGCCACCACCAACCAAACCGCCGCTCGCAAACTTCGGAAATCCGACGTCACGCCCGCTGTTGATCGCTTCCAGCAACCGGAGCACACCGGGTTTTCGTACGGCAGCAGCACGCACCACGAATTCATCGTTCGAAAGCCACGCAGGAATGCTGTCGCTCGTCGACGTACCCGGCCCCGTCACGCGACCGCCGGTTGCCAGGTGGAAGCCGTATGTATTGCCACCACCGCCCGAGACCGCGTTGCTCAGACCACCGGCCAAACCGCCGAGCAGCGATGACGAACTGAACCCGGATGCCCCGGACGCACCCAGGCCGATCGCATTCCCGAGCCAGCCGAACACTGGCGCGAGTGCAGCGCGAGCGGCAAACCGCGCAAGGTCGGCGATCATGCTGTCGACGAGCCCGCGGAAATCCAGCTTGCCGGTCGACGCAAACGACGCGACTGCATCCTCAAGGCTGCGGAACGAACTGGTAAAGGCTTCCTCGGCGCGGCCGGCAGCGTTCTCCGCAGATTCTTGATAGAGCGCTACCGCCCGGCTCGCACCGACGCGCCAATCACGCTGCAACGCGAGTCGCTGATCCAGATAGCCGCGCTCACGCTCAACCTGCTCGGCCTCGGCACGGTTGATGCGCTCGATTTCCGCCTGGTACTCCGGCGACCCGAGCGTGCCGTCCTTCCGCGCGCCCTTCGTGAAATCGTCGCGCCTGCGCCGAAATTCGTCCCCTACACGATTCGTTGCCTGATTGAGCTCGCGCGCGTTGTCGCCCATCGACATCGCGGCGAGCTCGCGCTCGACGTCGCGCTGACGTTCCGACGCGTAGTCGGCAAGCTCGGCGTCGATTTGCGCGCTGCGCTCTTTCAGCTTGTTGATCGCGTCGTGATATCTGACCTCCTTTTCGAGCTGCACCGCCCTGTCGTATGCAGCCCGGATCGACGCCTGATCACGAACCAAGCTCTTGTCGCCGTCGGACAGCTTCGTACGCTTGCCGAGCAGATCGGTCAGCTTCTGGTCGAAGCCGATCCGATCCTTCTCAGACTGCGTGAGCTTGTCTGTCGCGACTGCCTCGACACGCAGCTGCGCGATCCGTTGCTCGATGTTGCCGATCAATCGCTGGCTTTCCGGATCCGCCCGGGATCCTCCCGACCGAGTCTTGTGCCCGAGCCCAGGGGCATTCACGCCGATGCGCGCGACCTGAGCCGCCGACTCCGATACCGTGTCGTCGAACGCCTGCTTGCCGCGAGCCGCGGCGGCCGCACGCGCCGCATCGGCGTTAAATCCGAACTTCTCGAATTTCTTGCTGACCAGATCAGCTTGGAATTCAGCCAACGCGCCGGCGACGACCATCTGCTGATTCATCAGCGCAAGCTCGCGCGTCAGGTTGTCGATATTCCGACGTGCGCCAGCCTCGGCTTTTACATCCTTGTCCTGGATCGCCTTCTCGAGCGATTTATATGCATCCGCGCGACCGGCGATCAAACCCGCCTGCCGTGCCTCGGCTGCGTTCGCGCCCTTCGTCTTCGCTTCGTATTCGGCCCGCTGCTGCGTGGTCATGCCGATAACATCGGATGCCTCTTTCAGCTTGTCGACATATTTGGTCCACGCCTCGGACGCCATGCCGCCCGCGAAGAAATTGTTTTCCTCCGTGAGCAACCTGACACCGTCCGCCGCACCGCGAGCTGCAGCGTCCATTGCTGCAAGCGTGCGCGTGCTCTTGTCAGCCGCCGCGCCCGCCGTATCGATCGACGCCGCCGCCTGCACCAGTTCGGCCCGAAGGTCGTCGCCACCCTTCGTTGCGTCGACAAACACACCGACCAGCCGCGAAAGCTCACGCGACTTCTCGTCGACACCGAGATTCTCCGACTTGATCCGTTTCAGACCGTCAAGGAATCGATCCAGTGCTACCTGGTTTTCGTCTGTGATAATCGGCGCGCCATCGCCAAACCCCGGAACGATGACGCTCTGCGACGCCCGCGCCGCAAGGCTGCTGTAAGCGGACGCAATGTCGTCCTTCGCCGCTGCCTGCGCCTGCTTGACGCTCTGCCGCGCCGTCTCCTGCTGCAGCGTCGTCAACTGACGATATTTCTCGATCAGTTGATCGAGTGGAGCCTGCATGTCGATCAGGCTTGACGTCGCACTGCTCGCGTGATCCCGGAATACCAGCCAGTTGACGGCGGCACCGAGTGCCACCGTGCCGACCGTCGCGATGATGCCCGGCAGGCCGCCAATCGCCGACAGCAATCCAGAACCTACCGTGCGCATCAGTGAGCCGGCGCGCGCGGCGGTAGTCTGCGCCACCGCGGCGCGCTCGGTCGCGGCAGCGAGGCCCGCTGTCGCCGCCGTCGCTGCGCGCTCGGCCCGCTCGCGGGCCTGAGTCGCCGCCGCGACCTGCCGTTCGGCGACAGCGAGCCCTCGTTCGGTCTCGGCAAGAGCTGCCGCATAACGCGTCTGGTCGGCCGTGCCCTTGGTCGCCGCAGCCTCCAGCGCCACGCGACGCTGCTGCGCCAGCGCAAGCGATGCCTCTGCCCCCGTCAACTCGCGCTGCGCCGCCGCCGTCTCGCGCGCGATCACCGCCGCGTACGGCGTGCCGGCGATTCGCCTGCCGATCTCCTGGCTATTCGCCAAATTCGTTCGCGCGACCGCGACGTGCGCAGCCGCGCTCGCCTCGATCGCGCGAGCCTCGGCGAGCTTCGCCTGCGTGTACTGAATTGAACCAGCCGTCAGGGCAGATTGCATCGCGAGGCTTTCACGCATCGCGCGCATGCCCGCCAGTTCGGCCGCCGCCGCAACCTCAGACGCCTGCGCGCTCTGCAGCTTCGCCGCAGCAGCGTCGCGATCACTTTGCGCCTTCGTAATCGTGACGAGCGCAGCCGCGTTTTCCGCCTGCGCCTTCGCGAGCAACGCCTGCCGCTCGGCATTCCATGCAATCGCCGACTTGCCGGCGGCCGCCGCGGTCATCGCGAAATAGAGCCCAACCCGACCGGCTACAAGCGACGCGCTGATCGCTACGATCTGGTCGAAGTGGGAAGCGACAACTTCGATTCCCTGCGCGAGCTTCGCGCTCGCTCCTGTTGCTTGATCGGTCTTTCCGATGTACGCGACGATTTCCGTCTGAAGACGAGTCATCGCCTGCCCGACGGTCACCTGCATCTTGGTGAACAAGTCATCGGTACTCTGACCGGCGCGAACCAGTGCATCGATCAGATTTTCGACCGTCAGCTTGCCATCCTCGGCAAGGGCCTTCAGCTCGGATGGCCCCTTGCCCATTCCGCGCGCGATCGCGTCCGCGACACCGGGCAATTCCTCAAGGACGCTTTTCAGATCCTGACCGCGAAGTTGGCCAGCAGCGAACGCCTGGCCGAGCTGCACGATACCCATCTTCGCGGTGTCAGCCGACACGCCGGAGAGCGCTACCGCCTTGCTGATCGTCTCGACCAGCGGGCCAACTTGCTTGATCGACAGGCCGAGATGGCCCGTGTTGTTGGCGATACGTTGATAAAGCTCGGCCGTCGCATCGAGCGGCTGACGCGTCGCCTGCGCGATGCGCAGCACATCGTTTTGCGCAATCGCGAAATCGGTCTGGTCGCGCGTGACGATCTTGAGGCGGTTGCTCAGGTTCGTCCACTCGTCCGCGTATTCGATGAGCTGGTGCACACCGAACGCCGCGGCTGCAGCCTCGGCATATCCTCGGATCGATCCACGCGCGGCCTCGATTGCGCGTACCGTCACCTGTACGCTCGCAGCATTCGACGCAAATGCCGCATCTGCGATCCGGCCTCCGTCCCGGACCGAATTAAAATACCCGGCGGTTTCCGACCCCATCCGGCTCAGGCGCCGGTCGTACTGCGTGGTATTCGCGGTTACGCTGACGATCAACTCGCGCAGACTCGTTGCCATTTTTATTTCCCGCCTACTCTACCAATCTCATCAGGCCCGCGAAGAACGGATCGTCCGCGACCTCCTCAACGTCTACCGAATCGCCACCCCAGTTCGGCATCATGTCGGCGACTTTCACCTTCGCACCCTGTGCCTGGAACACGGCCGACGCGACCATCGCGGCATGCAGGTCGTACCGGTCATCGCTGATCGGCGATTCCGCATCCAGCGCCTGCCACAGCGCAAACTCAGCCGTCGACATCTGCGCGCGCAGTTCGGCAAGCGTCTTGCCGAGCCGCAGCGCCAACGTCAATTCGAGTCGGAGATCGGGATTTCGGCGGAAGGCTTTTTTCCTTCTGCCTCCGGGTCGACGTCGAGCTTGCCGAGTTCGATCGCCTTGCTGACGACGCGATCGTGTGCGACGCCATACACGGCGGCCACCGCCTCGGCGTCACCGTCCTCGAACTCGCGACTCCAGCCCGTATCTGCCTCGGTGAACAGCACACGGACGAACAAGCGTGCGTAGGCCATCTGATGCACTTCCGGGCTCAGCTTCCCGTACTTCGCGCGCGCCGTTTCTTCGTCGTCGTCCACCTCGACGCCGGCGGCCAGGCGAAGCGGCTCGAGCCAGAACGCTCGATCGCCGAGCAGCGGCTCGCGCACCGCAACGGTTTCACCGTCCCATTCCGGCATCGGCAGAAATTCGTGCTTCCAGCCCGCGAGCGGATTGAGAATTGCGGCGCGCAGCACGCCGGCTTTTGCTTTGGTTGTCATCTTCAATTCCTTGTTGGTTCGCGAGATCGATTAGCCGGCCGGCGGTGCAGACGGCGGAACGACCTTGGGCGATCCGCTGAGCCGCACGCTGTACGTCGAAGCCACGATGCCGTCCACACCGGCCGACCACGTGTACTGACGCACCATGCCGATGAACAGGAACTGCGAGCCGTCCCGAAACGTCACGCGGAATACGCGCTTCTCGCCGGTCGCGCGAGCACCACGGAGAATCCCTTGGCCTTCGTCGTCGGACGAATAGTTGCCGTCAACGGAAAATTCGCCGGGATCGGGCAGGCCCATCTCGGATTCCTTTTCTTCGCTGGCGAGTGTCGTCGCGTCGATTTCCGACGATTGACCGCCCTGCCACTGGACCGTCTTGCTCGTCGTGTTGAGATCGACGAAAACGAGCGTCTTGTCGTCGAGGTTCGTCGATACGGTCTTCGAAACCTCGACCTTCGTGCCTTGCGCCTTGATGCGCTTGCTTTTCTCGGCCATAAGCCCCTCTAAATGAAAAAGGCCCGCACTTGGCGGGCCAAACAGTAAATGAATCGATCAGAACTGCACGGATATTTCCAGGCTCACCCGAAAATCCCCGGTATCGTTCGAAAAATCATCGGGCAACTCACTGACGCCGCCGACGGCGAACTTCCCGCTCGACGACGCGCGGTCGATAACCTGATCGGCCAACGCATCAGCCTCCGTGTAGGTGTTCGCGTACACGTCGATCTGAAACATGCCCGACTTTCCACCGGTCGCCCCGCCGAGCGCGATATCACGCTCGCCGCTCACGCGAGACACGACGAAATACGGCGATTTCGCCTTCGCGCCGGCGACCCTGACGTAGCCCTTTGCGACACCTACAGTTCCGATCGCATCACGGACGACGAGCGCGCTCATGCCCCACCTCCGATCACCGTATCGATTGCACGCGCGATCTCCGTTCGAATCGCACCTTCGGCTTGAGCGATCGACGCGTCGAACGCCGGACGCATGAATGGCTCGGCCTTCATGTTCTGCGTGCCGAGTTCGAGGAATCGCCAGTAAAACGCATTGGTCGGCGAATCCTCCTTCCCCTTCGCTCGAACGCGAACGCCGGCAGTCGCCACACCGGGCGACTCCTTCTGTCGCAGCGATGCGGAAACGATGTTTCGCTTGAGCTTCCCCGTTTTCTTCGGCGCACGGGCTCGGGCCTCGTCACGAATGACCTTGGCACCGGCCAAAGTTGCGCGTCGGAGCGCCTTCGTCGACTGCGACTTCGCCAGCTTCGCGAAGTCGGCCTGCAGATCAGCCAGCCCGAGAATCTGGACACTAGACATACTTCTCTCCCACTTTGACCGACAGGTCGAGATAGCCGCGCGTCCGAGCGGGCAGCACCGCCGTGATGTCGTACAGCCTGCCGTCGTAACGCACCCGCATCTGCTCGTCGATCCCTGCTCGATAGCGAATGCGCATGCTGGCGACGGTCGAGCCACGAATCGCGCCGGAGATGACGTGTTCCTTTCCGTTCACGAACAGCACGTCGGCCCACGGCTTCGAATGCACGACCCACGCGCCGGGCAACGGTTCGCCGTTCTCGTTTTCTTCCCCGCTAGGCCGTTCGATGACGATTCGCTCTTTCAGCTTTCCGGCTTTCATCAGAACCTCGGCGGAACGGTGATTGAATCGAGCAGGAGATCCGCATAACCGTCAGGCATCTGTGCGATTGCTTGCCCCTCCGAGAACAGCTCGCGATGATCGTAGGCCCATGCAGCCGCCAGCAGCATCCACGACCGCACCGACGGATGCTGGTCGATATCGACACCAGCCTGATACGTGATCGTCACTGCCCGCGCGTTCGGCCAGTGAGTAGCGCCAAGCAGCGCGCACAACGTTTCGCGCCCGAGCTGGACAAGCTCATACCCTTTCGGGTCGAGTGTCGACGCCGTGCCGGTGCCGTCGCGAATTTCGATGCTGTCGACACGCAGCACTTGACCGACCGATAGCGGAAAGTCACCGACCGGGAAGCCCGCCAGCCGCTCGAAGTAGCGAGCTTTTCGAATTGCGGCCCCCGACTTCCGTTCGGCCGCCTGGCGCGCACCGGGAATCACCGTGCGCTCGATGAAATCCCGTTCTTCGTCGTCATCGATTCGACACTGAATCGCAACGTCCTCGAAGGTAAGCGGCTCCGTGTCGTCCAGGTATTCGACGAGAACAGCAGCCATCTGGGATTACCCCTTTGCCGCGGGCTTACCCGTGTCGGCCTTCTGCGAGGCTTTCACCTCCTTCGGTTCCGGCACGGATGCCTCCGCGATTTCCGCATCGACGAGCCGGTCGGCGTGCGCGTCCTCGAAACCCGCGATATCGCCGGGCGTGTATTGCGCGTAATGCCGCTTGAACTTGACCACCTTCATGTTTTTCTCCGAACGGCGGCTCGATCACGACGGATCGAGCCGCACGGTTGCGAGTACGCTTACGCGCCCCAGGTCACGCCGGCCAGCACTGCGATCGACTCGACGTGACGCGGGCCGAAGTCGTTTTTCGCGATCACGCGGATCAGCGTTTGGTCGCGCTGGAACGCGCTGACCACTTCGCCGCCAGCATCCTTGTAGGTCGCTTCCTTGCTGTAGTCGATCTCGAGTGTTTCCGCTTCGCCGATGAATACGTCGCCGAAGTCGGCGAAGTAGATTTCCGACTCATTGCCGGCACCCCCGAGATTGATCGGCACCTGCGTCGTTTTGCCGACCGGGTAGCCCTTGAGCATTCCGCTGGCGAGCTCCGGATAGACCTTGTTACCGTTCCCGTCGCGCAGGCCTTCGAGGAAGCGGAACGTGCGGGGAGCCATGATCCATCCGGGTTGCGTCAGATTCGCGTCGGCGTTTTCGAGCGCGAGAATGGCCTTGCCGAGATCCGTCTCGATCTTTTGCAGCGTCGAGCCGTCGCTCGCGGTGATGACGTTGCTGGCGAGAGCCCAGAAGCGCAACCCCTTCGGAGTATTCGCCGTACCATCGTCGCGGATGAACGCCTTGTCTTCTCGCGCTCCGATCGCGGCAGTGAGGTCGCCGACCACGATTTGATCGACGTTCGGATTCACGCCCGCGTACTTGATCAGATCGTTCGCGATCGGCACCAACGCGGCCATCTTCTTCGCCGACAGCTTCAGGTCGTCGAACTTTTGCTCCGTCGCCGGCATGTCGCTATCGGCTCCGATGTAGCCGACGATTGCGCCGCCCTTCAGGCGCGGCATCGTGACATTGCCGTTCTCGAACGGCAGCGAGCGAGCACCGAGCCTGCGAACGACGGACTTCGGACGCAGCAGTTCGATCACTTCGCTCGACAGGTTTTCCGGAACGAGCACGCCGCCCGCGCTCGACGAGAGCGTATTGAGCGACATCGCGACTTCCTCGCCGAAGCCGCGCTCGATCGCGAGTTTCGAAGCGAGCTGCGCGTCGCCACGCGCCGCCGCGAGAGCGCGGACCATACGCGCCATCTTCGCGCCCTTCACTTCCGGTGCCTTCGGCTGTGCGGCCACGGACGCTGCGCCCGGCGCAGCAACTGCGGCCGGCGTCGGATCGACCGGCACTGCTGCTGCTGCGGCCATGCGCTCGGCGACTTCCGCGCGCTCGATTTGCGCGGTGAGATCGTTGAATTTCGAACTGAGCTGGTCGAATTCGGCTTGCTGTTCGACGGACAGAGCGGTGCCGCCCAACTCGATCTGGGCCAGCGCCTGAACACGCTGATTGATGGCAGCACGTTCGCGGCGAAGTTCATTGATGTTCACTTACCCTTCTCCTAAAAAAAATGCCACCCGAAGGTGGCAGTGCTCAACTGAGACGCGAACGCGCTCTGATGTTGATCGTGAAATTCTGATTTTCTGCGACTGGTTACATCATGGATTGCATATTCATCGCCGCCGCACGGGCCGACACACTACGTCGAGCGCTCCCGCTCTGACGCTCGGCTCGCGATGCGCGCACTTCCGCCGCAATCCGGTTGATCGCTGCCTGCGGCGTCTCGATGCTGTCCGCAAGCCCGGCGTCGACGCCTTGCTGTCCGAAGAAGATGCCCGCCTGCGTGTCCTTCACCGCCTGCGTGCTCAAGCCACGGAAGTTCGCGATCGCGTCGACAAACTGCTTGTAGCTGTTTTGCACCATGCTGGTAAGGAACGATAGCGACTGATCACTCAGCGGCTCATGCGGCGTCAGGTCGTTCTTGTGGTCGCCGGCAAATACCGACGTCACCTTGATCCCTTGCTGCTCGTCACGCTGCGAGACGTCGAGATGGTTGGCGATCACGCCAATGGACCCGACGCCCGACGTGCGGCTGACGATCACCTTCGAAGCCGCGGCGGCGATGAGATAACCACCCGAAAAGGCCGAAAAGTTGACGATGGCCGTGATCGGCTTGACCAGCGATGCAGCGCGAATGTCGTCAGCCAGCTCGAACGCACCGGTCGCGCTACCACCGTTGCTGTCGATATCGAGAACGATATGTTCGACAGCCGGATCCGCAACCGCCTGATTCACGGAGGAACGCAGCCCCTCGTAGCTGGTCATAGGCTCGCACGGGTTCATGTGCGCCGAACGCGACACCAGGATCCCCGAGACAGGAATGATGTCCATGCCGGTATCGGCAACGAGCGCTCGCCGACGCTCCGACGCCGCGGCCATCTGTGCGCCACTGTCGAACTCATCGTCCTCCATGATCTTCGGCTGCGCGCCGTGCACGGTCAGGTTGACGATGTTCAGGTTGAGCGCCTGATTCGCCCATTGCACCGCGAGCGACATCATCGGGTCCGTAACGAGCTGCGGCTGGTTGAAAATCAGACTTGCAAGTCTGAGGTGCGGTTTCAAGATAGGATCCTCTCAATTTCGCCGATTTGTGCTTTCGTCGGCTCGGTCTTCCCGGCAGCTGCTTGCTGCGGCTTCGACGCGTCGACCATGTTCATCGGACTCAGATAGATATCGCCCCCTTTGACCGGCGGCATGTTTTCGAGTCGCCGAATGTCGTTGATCGACAGCCATCCCCACTGGCGCCCGACCGCATAAGCGGCGTAACGCGATGCCTGATCGCCGCGAAGCAGCCCGGAAAGGTTGTATTCGATGAAGTACTGCTTGCGTTCGGACGGCAGCAGCAAATCGCGCGTCTTCGCCTGCTCGTGCCTCTTGACCCATGGCAACAACGTATAGATGACGAACTGGAGCGACTGGTGCTCGATGTTGCTGAACGTCGCCCGCTCCAGTTCGTTCACCATATGAGCCGGAATCTTGTAGATCCGCGCGATGTCGAGCGACGAAAGACGCAGCGCATCAATCAGCGCTGCGTCAACGTTCGTCATCGACAACGGCTTGAAGGTCATGCCTTCTTGCAACAGCGCGACTTTCTTTGCGTTGCCGGACCCGCCAAATTTCGCATTCCAGCCGTCCGTGATGCGGTCCACGCTGGCCTGATCCTTGAGCGCAGGCGCATCTGTTGGCCGCTCGATTACGCCCGACAGCGCCGTGCCGTTCATGAACGACTTGCCGGCGTACTGCTGGATCGCCTGCGCGTGCCCGATTGCGTTCGCGTGCAGCATGACGGGCGACAGGCCGGTATAGCCGTTGATCGACATCCAGCGAACGTGATGCACCAACCGCTGCGGCATCGGGTCGGCGCCGTAGACCCGATAGACGGGCATGAGGTCCGAGCCCTTCATGACCGTAACAGCCTCGTTATCGAGCGGATACAGGCCCCGAATGACCCCATCCTGATCACGATCGATGAAGCTGTAGCTGTTGCCGCGAAGGCCGACAGCAACCTGCGACTGATCCTGATACTCAAACGGCGTCTGCCACGGGTTAGGCTCGTATTTCAGGATCGAGTACAGCGGATGGTCAGCCGCAGGCTTCCTGTCGTCGCCAGAGCGCTCATAGAGCTCGATCGGAAGTTGTGCGATGCTCTCCGACAGCAGCGTGACGCAGTTTTGCAGGACCGTCAGCGAAAGCGCGCTCGCGGGAGTCACGACCTGGCCCGATTCGGATCGCGCACTTCCCAATAGCGCCGACACCCAACCTCCGGAACCCATTTGGGTTTGGCCGAGATTGGACAGCAATTGCCTACTGAAAAACATCGGGCTACTCCTTCGGTTGCCCGACTCGCTGTGCACGAGCCGCCGCCATATCCGCCAAGAGCGCCCACAACAGAAGCAGGACACCCGCGACAATCAGCCCAATCGGCAGGCTGATCAGCACCACACCCGTAACCAGCAGCGCAAACCCGAGCAGGCCGGCCACCCAGGCCGCAATAGCAATTGAATTCAAACCCCCACTCCTTGATCGTAGATCGACTCTGAATCGACGCGATCGGCAAGCATTGCGCGCCCCATCGCCATGATGAGCGCCACGGCGCCATCGATTTTGTTGTCGTTGCCCTGCTTGATCGGACGCACCACGTCGTCATTTCCCGGCAGGTTCTTTCCGATGACGTTGCTGACACACCACGTCATGATCGGATTGCCGTCGTGATGGAATCGACCTGCGGTAATCGCGGCCTCAAGCTCCTTCATCGGGTCGGACATGTTCGTGTAGTTCTGCACGATCGTGACCGGCGTCAGCCCCTCATCTTCGAGCTGATGCGAGAGGTTCGTCGCGCCGTGCGGGTCCAGCGGCGTGCACTGCACCGGGCACAACCGGTTTGCGTCCTTCGCCTCCTCGAGAATGTCGCGATAGTCGATCTCCGCGCCATCCGTTTCGAGCAAGTAACCCTGATTGACCCATGCCTGATAGCGCTCCGCCATCCGACGGTTGTCGGTATTAGTCACCGTGTCCTCCGGCACCCAGAATCGCGGCGCAACGCAAAAGTAGTGCCGCCGCCCTTCGATGTCGCGCCAGAGAAGTCGAGCCATGCTGTTCAAGTCGAGCTTGCGCGCCATGTCGAGCGCGAGCACGCAGTCTTGACCCTCGAACTGCTCAATGGTCAGCGCGCGGTCTTCGCAAGCCTTCCAGTCTTCGAGGTTGAAATAGCCCGTCTTCGCAGACGTCCAGACGTTCAGATGCTTCGTCTTGAACGTGTTTGTGAAGCGCGCCGACTTGATCGCACGCTGCTGCTGGCTCTCCAGATACTCCTGATAGACCGAAATTCCGATATTCGGATTGGCCTTCGCGAGAACGAGCGGATCGGTCCAATCGTCCCCTTCGTCGATGGTCCAGATCCATCCGAAAAGCTCGTCGTCGGGAACCGTCCCTTCGAGCATTTCGATCACCTGCCGGCGCTTGTCGAAGCACGGACCCTCGATGTTCGCGCCGGCCGTCGTAATGATGAACATGAGCGGCTGCCGACGCGCGCCCATGCCGGTCAGCATGGTTTCGTACAGTGCGGCGCTATCGTGCTCGTGATACTCGTCCACGATTGCGCATGAAGGCGACGCGCCATCGCCGGGGTTGCCGATGATCGGCTCGAATCGACTCCCGTCGGCCGGCTTGTTCATATTCGAGGCATTGACCTCGATTCCAGCCGAGTCGATGAGCATCGGCGAGCGCTTCACCATCAACTGCGCAGGCCGAAAAACTTCCCATGCCTGCTTTTCAGACGTCGCGCCGGAATACACCTCCGCGCCAAACTCGTCATCAAGCACGAACATCCCGATGCCGACGCCGGCCGCGATCACCGATTTGCCGTTCTTTCTGGGCACCTCCCAGTAGCTCTCGCGAAACCGGCGCTTGCCGGTGCGCTTGTTGACCCATCCGAAGGTCGCCATCAGGCCGAACTTCTGCCAGGGCTCAAGCGTTACCAGTTGCCCCTTGAACGCCCACTCGCCTTTCGTGTGCGGCAGCAGTTCAATGAGCTCGAGCTTTCGCTCAGCGGCTTCCGGATCGAACTTCCATCGGAAATCCTTCTTTCGACTCGCCGCAAGGTCGTCAAGGTGGCGCTTGCAAGCAAGTTGCACATACCGGCAAGCTGGACGCTTGCCACGAACGACGTCTCGCGCGAACTTGAGCCCCTGCTCTACGCGCGGGAATTTCGTCGCCATGTCTTCCAATCATTTGCCGAGCAGCTTCGCGAAAGGGTTATCGGGCGTTTTCGGCTTCGCGCCGACCAGGCGCTGCCGGCTAGCCGGGTCGAGTCCGAGCATTGCGCCGAAGCTCGCCATTTGTGCCGCGGCCTCCTTCACTACGGTCGCGGCTGGATTTTTCATTGGACTGCCTTGCGAGCTGTCGACGACAGGACCGTTGCGAGTCAGATCGTCCTGCGCAGTGCGCCAGTTGCCATACGCGGCACAGAAGATTTCAACAATGTGCAGGTCGGTCACTTGCAAGATTTTTTGCCCGCAAAGCAGCGGAACAACGCGCTCCCACATGTCCCGCGCCTCGCCGGAGATCCACTCCGGAGGCTCGATATTCGTGACCAAGCCGAAATCCGGCTCGTCCTTATTCAGCGCACGTTTGCCGGGATTTCCAGCAGCGACCTTCCGTGCGGTCGGCTTGGGTTTTCTGCCCCGACCCGGCACTGACGCGATACCTCCCACCGGCCAACTCCTGAATTTTTAATTTCGCGGGCGTAAAAATTCGACGAAGCGGGCGGTCCCAGAGGCGACGCCTTCCAGACTTTTTCACCCCCCCTCCCCGCCCGGCCATCCGCCGGGCGGGCAACGACCGGCACGGCCGCTCCCACGTCACCGCAACCGCTCGCGCGCCGTCTTCGCCGCGTGGCAGTCGCGACAGATTGCTTGCAAGTTCTCGTCGCGGTCGGTTCCACCGCGCGCCTTCGCGATGACGTGGTCAACAGCAGTGGCGGCTGTCACGCGCCCTGTTTGCAGACAGGGCTGGCACAGGCCGCTATCGCGTCTCAGAATGCGCTGCCGGATCTTTTCCCATGCGCTGCCGTAGCCCCGCGCATGCCGATTACCACGCACCGCATCGGGCTTCCACTTCACTGCCTCGTGCGCGTGCTGGTCGCAGTGCGTCTTACCGTCCGCGACGAGCGCGCTGCATCCCCGGTGCTTGCAAGGCTTCATTGGGCGACGCGCCATATTCAACCCTCGTCACTGATCCGCCGACATGTGGCGCAACCGCACGCGCCTCGCATAGAGTTCCTTCATGGGGCTTCCTTCTGTCCGCGATGCAGACGGGATTGCTTCGGTTCGTAGTAGGCTCTGCGCACCGTCTGACTCTGGCGCTCTTGTCGCCGGTCTGCGTAGTGCAAACGCATGAATGCGATAACCGCCACGACCGCGCGCACCCAGCGCGGGCGACGACGAAACGTCAAGACGGACATATCAACTCGAGGCGCGTAAACGGAAAAAGCCCGCGAGGCTTTCACCTTGCGGGCTTCATGTATAACTCGAATAGTGGTTTAGGGCGTGGCCCCTGGTCCTCAGTTATTCCCCGGCTGTGAGGACTCCGCGCGACCGCCTAGGCGGTTTCTGGCTTCAGCCTTCATCAGACGCGTATTCGTGCCGGGACAGATGCTCGCTGCACAGGGCCACATGCGAGCCCACGCCCTAAGCCACCTCTCGATAAAAAGCCCACGCGGCTTTCCGGGTGGGCTTTGCTTCGGGCGCACCTCGCGCCCGACGTCGTCAATATAGCGAAATGCGGACGGGTTTACAACCCCTTTATGCGGGCTGGTGATCTTTCAGCCAATCGCGAAGCGCATCGTTCATACGTGTTTGCCAGCCATCGCCCGACGACTTAAACGCCTCGACGATGTCGGCATCGTAGCGAACCGACAGCAGCACCTTTGGATTCGCAGCACGCGGCCGGCCACGCGCACCCAGCCGCTTCATTTTCTTGAAATCACCTTCGGTCACTTCGAAGGTGTCAGGATCCGCAGCAATGCCGCGGTTGATTGCCGCGTCTTCTTCGTCCGTCGGCATGACGATCTTACGTTTGTTCGACATAGCTCTTTACCTCGCGCTTGTTCGCCTTACGCATGCTGATGATGTGCATGACATTACCGCGTTGCGTGAACACGACGCAGTAGAGACGATCACCGATGACGCCGAATCCGATTTCGCGCACTTCCTTGTAGTCGTGCCGGGAATCAACGCAGGCCATTACTTCCGGCCAATCCAACTCTGCCGCCAGTTCAAGCGACACGCCGTGCTTGGCGATGTTGGATTCGTTCTTAGCGGGGTCAAAGGTGATGTCCATGTGAATAATTGTAGCTACGAATAATAAAGAGCGCAAGTATTTTTTGTAGCTACGCGCAGACAGCCTGACGCAACAGGCCGCGTGCCATCAAGCGCGGATACAGAGCCGCTTTCGCATCTTGGTAGTTCGCGTGCGCCTCCGACAGATTGAACGCGCGCGGGTTGCTCCAGACGTTTGCGCCGCACTCCCGGTTCATCGCCCCGATACGCTTCGTCTTCATGTGTCGCTGGATAGCAGCGCGCTCCTGCCACGCCAGAGCGTCAACGCACACGTCGACCTGTTCCGCACGCTTCTTCGCTGCCTTCCGGTCTGCCTCTTCCGAGCGCTCGTCGGCCGTGACCGTCCGTTCGTCTTCGGAGAAGCCACGGCACGACGGATCGACGCGCCCATAACCAAGACTCGGCACGTAGCCAGCCTGCCAGTCGTACCATTCGCCGAGCAGTTCTTCGATCTGGTTGCTTTCGTCGAGCGTCATGTTCTTCCTGTTTTCGATTTGCTTGAGAGGTCGGTGATTCGTCGTTACATGACGACCGTGAAGTTGATGCCGTGGTGCGTAAGCCAGTCGCCTATCGCATGGCGCATCGTCCGGTTGCGCGGCCACGGGAACGCGATCTGCATGCCGTGTTCCGTCTCCGTGATCTCGCCGCTGAACGGGCATTCGTCGAATGCGATGAGATCCGCCTCGGTCACTCCGTCGCGATGACGAATCGACGATATGAGCAGACGCTCGGGCACGTCGCTGTACAAGATGCATGCGGCTGCGCTCATACGCCTTCCGCGCCCGGCTGCTTTGCGTGGTCGATGGTCACGGTGACGATCGCCTCGAATTCCGATCCGTAGCTACCCATTCGGCTCGAAAGCCGCACATCGACGCTGACACCGGCTCCCGATCGCTCCAACCCTGCCGACTCGCATACGCGCTGCGCGAGAATTCGCTCAATCGCATCTGCCGCCAGCACCGCCCGATGCACCGTCACGTTTGTGCGCGCAACATTGATTTTGATGTCGCTCATACCCGGATACCCCCCAGTTCCTGCAAGAGCTGTTGAAGCTGGCGGGCCTTCATCACGGCAGCCTGCGTTTCCGAGCCCTGCTCGGCGATGACGAGCGCTGCCGTCTCGATGTCAGACGCGAGCGTGTCCGCGTCGTCTCGCAACCGGCGCAAGCGCCCGGCAATCCCGTCCAGCACATCGATCGGCGATGCCGGCGCGGCCGGTTTCGATTCAGTCTTCAGGTTCGGCACGTCGATTTCTCCTTGCACTTCGGTTTTCACTGTTTCTTCGCGCACCTCGACTCGCTGGAAGAATCCCCGCTGCGGCTCCCTGACCAGCCCGGAATCCTTCAAGGCGCTCAAGCAGCCCTGCATTACCCGGTAGTCGATGTGGCTCTTGGTGATCTTCGTGAGGTGCGACATCATCTGGTGGATCGACCACGCGTCGCGGATCGGAACTACCTCAAACACCTTCTTCGCGATCGTTGCCTGTCCTTCCAGGCGCTTTCTCTGTGCTGCCGGTGTCATTGCGCCTCCCTCAAGTCCAAGACCAACGCACCGCTCTCCAGAAACTGCCCCATCTCGCGCGACTTTCGATTGCGGTGGACGTATGCCTTTGTCCGGAACACACCCGGCTCCACCCACCGCGCATCGACCTGCGGAATACGCGTCCGGTACATTTCCGGAATAAACGCATCAACCTCGACGGATGCGATCAACTGGCGCTTGACTGTCGCGATTCGGGCGATACGGAACACGGTTGCATCGATTTCGCGCGTCCGTTCGTAGATGACCATCCCACCGGCCCCGCGCCGTCTCGGGGCGCTGTATGTCCCGTCCGGGATCTCGACCCACAGCCTCACTGGCAATTTGCTTCTCCCATCTTTCGGGCGCGCACCGGCGCCCATTCCTCGTACGCCGAATCCCACACATCGAACTTGACCTGCATAGGCGTGCCGACTCGGTTCTGATCGATCCACGCGTGACACAGGTTGCAGCCCGGAACCGTGAATTCGTTTTTCGCCTTCAGTCCACCGGCTTTCCCGTGACGCCCTTGATTCGAGTGACACGGCACCACCGTGTCGTCCATCGGATTCAGTCGGCACAGACCGGGAACACGCAGGTAACACGGCTCGCCGCGACAGGCCGCCAGATACTTCGAGCCCTCGGCAACTGTCGGCCGCTTGGCCCGGCGCTTCATCGCGACCTTTCCCGGCGCCTGTTCCGGTAACGGTGAGCTTTTCCGGGACCACGACCCGCGCGACATCGGCTTCGTGCGCGGCTTGAATCCGGATCGCTTCATGCTGCTGCTCGACCGACGTCCACCATCGCTCGAATTGCGATTCCGGCCCACGCAGCCGATTCGGCCAATCGCCGCTCTCTCTCGATCTGAGCTGCGATACGCTCTTGGATCTGCTGCGAACGCTTCGAGATGCCGCCTTCGTTGAACCCCTCGAAGGGCTTGCCGGTGTATTTGAGCGGCGAAGCCGTATGAAACACACCGTTCGGAACGCCCTCCACCGCAATCCGGGTGAGATAGCCGTCCGAAATCAGCTTTCGGACCATCCCTCGCATACCGCCCCCTTGGTTGAGTCCCAAGACCCGCGCGACTTCAGCAGCATGGATTCCCGGATTCGCCTTCACGCACTCGATCATCTTTTTCGAAACCGGCCCGACCTTCCCCGCCTTTCTGCCTGCCATCAGACCTCCCTGATTCCGACGACGCCCCGCGCCACCATCGCCAGCGCCCGATGTCCGTTTAGCCAACCCTGATACCCCTTCAGATGGCTCGTAAAGTCCGGACGGATTCGGGTGTCAACATGTCTCGGACCCACCCCAGTTCCAGCAAGACAGAACTCCCGACTGCGCTTTCGCCCCTTCCTCGAATCAATTGCGGTAACTGCACGAACGCCGCCCAACAGAAGCCGCGCCGTTGTGACGGGTATCCGCGCCTGCGTGGCAAGGTCACTTGCCGTGTACCACCGACCGGCCTTCATCACCGCCAAAATCCCGTCAAGCTTGTATTTCCCAGTTGCCTTCACGCAGCCTCCTTATCCAGCTCAGTCACCACCAAATCAGCACGCGGGTGCTCCCCGTACGCCTTCGTCAGAACGATCGACACGACCTGCGAGTCGTCCCAGTACACGATGCCGTTCATCCCGTCTTTGATCGCCTTCAGCACGTTGTCGGCATCCGGCTTCTTGGTCGCCGCGATCTCGCCCATGTATGCCAGCCGCTTACGGCGCTTCGACCAGCTCGCCGGGACCGGCAGGACGATCGACACCGTGAGTGCAACCGGGCGCCCGAACGGCAGCTCCCGCAGCATTGCCGCCCGCGCAGCAGCTTGTACCTCTGCCTCGTATCGCTTCGTTGCCTTCGGCGTGTGCATCCGGATGCCGCGGGGAGTCGAGCTTGCGCGGGGCCGCCCTTTTGCAACCGGATTGCAGTCGACCGTGAACCCTACGGACCTGGCCGCCATCTGCTGCGCGACCTTTCTGTATGCCGGCGTCAGCACCGGCGGAGCATCGATCCCGTCGCCAATGTCGTCGAAACCTGCGTCGACCTGCGGCCGGTTGCCCGTTGCATCGAAAACGGCCTTCTGCGCCGACGTCATCTTCGGCCGCGAGTCGTCGCGCACGCGTGCCGTACCGACCTTCGTCGTACCCTCGTCGACGCGCATCGGCCATGTGGTTCGTTTCGTCATGTGAATGCTCGTCACTCTTCGTTGTAGAAGCGCCAGAGACGCTCGTATGCTTCGTCGCCATACTTCGCCTCGGCCGCGAGATCCTGATCGCGCCAGACGCCGGGTCCGGCCGCCTTGAACACGCGCCGGCGGTACGTGACGACGTTCTCTTCGTCTCCCTTGGTGATGCCCAGCTCCGCGCCGCGTGCCGCGATGCCAGGTCCCGTCGCATGCCAGTCGCCACGCACACCTGGTGCTGTGCCGGCCGGCTTCGCGACACGCATGCGGCCCGTCGTGTCGCCGAATCCCTTCGGGCTGATCAGGTAGTCGAATCCTGCATGCGGCGGCAGCTCGACCTTGTCGCGAACCGCCGGGAAATACCGGCCCGCTGCTTCCGGGTCGTTCTTCAGGTGCGCAAGGAAGGCACGGATCGAGCCAGCACGGGCCTCGACGAATACCGCTTCGTCCACGGTGCCGATACGCTCCCCAAGCGCCTCGTTGAAGGCTCGGATCACGGCCGTTTCGGCATCGCTGTACGCAGTCTGGAATTCGTCCATCCATCCGCCGTCGTTCAGCCACGTTGCTGCGTGCGGCTGGAATTTCGGGTTCTGCCACTGCTCCGAAGTCTTGGCCCGCTCCAGACCTGACATCAGGTCCTTGAAGAGCTGCTCGTCCGGGTTGACCTTGGCAAACGCCTTTTCCGCTGCTTTCTTCGATCGCTTACGCGGGTAGCACTCCCAGAAATTCTCAAAGCGTTCGCGAAGCGAGCGCGAAAGGGTTTCTCTTGGAGTTGTCTCTTGGTTCTTTCTCTTGGAGTTGTCTCTTGTGGTTACTGTTTCGGTAACCCCAAATGACTGTTTCGGTAACCCCAAATGACTGTTTTGGTAACCCTCTATTACCGTTTCGGTAACCCCTTCGTTACCGTTTTGGTAACCCAAAATCTTCGACGTATCGATCCGCGCTTTGCCTATCCACTGATCAAAGTCCTTGTTGATCGACAGACTCGCGGCGTATCGTCCCGGCGACTTCACAAGAACCTGCATGTCAATCAACTCGCCGATCGCGGCAGAGATGTGCGGCGGCAAGACACCGGTCTTGTCATGGAACTGCGTCAGACTGATTTCGTCAGCGGCCTTGTCATAGCCGTATGTCTGACGCATCAACACCATCAAAATCTTGTAGTGCCGCTTGCCAAAATCAGCCAGCGCAAGGGCCTCCAGAACGCTATGCGGCACGCGGGTGTACCTCTCTTCAGCTTGGGCGGAGCGCGGCCGCTCCGGCATAGGAATGACGTGCGCGAGCGCCATACACGCACTCATCCCTGCGTAGCTGAAACGGCATCATCAATCGTCGCCTGACGCGGATCGGCCGCATCCTGTGCGCCGACATCACCTTCCAGATTGAGAACCCACCGCAACGCTTCAGCGCGCTCGCCCGCAGCCCTCTCCAGCTCGGCCGCAATCTGCTTGCGGGTGCGCATGCGCGGAGCCGCGTCTCCGGTCACGGCCTCTTTCTGCGCGCGCGCCTTCGCATGCCCTTCCTTGCCCTCAGCCGCAGCGACGACGGCCCGCACCTTCTCGCGCTGTTGATCCGGAGTCAGTTTCGCGAGCTTCAGCGCGTTCGATACGGTGATCTGGTCAGCCTCGAGCGCATCACGCACGGCAGCCGTGCAATCGAGCAACTTCAACTGCTGGCGGACCGTCGGCACCTCGACGCCGAACATGGTTGCGACGGTTTCTTCCGTGTGGCCGACGTCCAGCATTCGCGCCATCTTCTCGGCGCGGTTGATCGGCGAATCCTCTTTTCGGATTTCGTTCGTGCTGACCATGACCGCCGAGAACGACCGACCGCCGTCGTTGATGACCTTCTGCGGGATTGCCGGGATCGTGATCGGCGGCTCACCCGCGGCGATCAGTTGCCGGTTGAGCTCGCGGGCATTGATCACCCGTGTGCGGCCGTCGATGACCAGATTCTTGCCGGTCTCCGGATCCTTGTAGAACAGCACCGGCTTGCGCACGCCGATCGCGCGGTAGTTCAACACCGTCTTCGGGTTCGGCTCTTGATGAACGCGCCGGTCGTACAGCGGGTGCGACGGGTCCGTGACCAGTTCGAGGTCGTTCGGGTCCATCGCGAGCGCAGTTACCTTGCTCTGCGCGCCATATGCTTCAACGGAGCTTTTTGCCACGTTTCCTCCAGAAATGGGATTTGCGGGTCAGGCGCAGTGATGTTCCCAGCAGACCTAGAAATGCAGAAATCATTTCGATTGCTGGATTGCCGGCCCCGCTTAGTTGCTTCAGTGGCCGCACGGCACGGAGCCGTCGAGGGATTCTTTCGCGCCGCACGACAGGCACCTGCGCGGATACGTCGGGTGTTGACTGGTGTCGCGCGTGATGCGCTTCACTTCTTCGGTGGTGGCCGGGTTCCGCTGGCACGGCTCGGCATGTTCGTTTTTCTGATTGGCTTCCATAAATTCGAATTTTTAGGATTACTAAACCCGGACGCAAAGGCTCGAACTCGGGCGTTTGCGACTGGCTTCAGAACGCCGGCCGGAGCCGGCGCGCCTTACTGCTTCGTTTCCTGCTGCGCCTCGAGGAACAAAAATCCGGCTACCCTGAATGCTTCGGCGACTTCCGGATCTTCAACAGCAACCCTTTCCAGCTCCTTCATCAGTGCGTTTCGGTTGTCACCTACCCGTACTCGGGCGTCCTCTACGGCCTTGCAGCCCTTCCGAAGCGCATCTTCCTCGGTCATTTCATGGCTGCCCTCTGCTGAATCACTTCCTCCATCAACGTCAGCATCGCCATGCGCGCGAGATACTGCGACACGGCACGGTTGCCGACGACCCGTTCAAAGTCCGCGATCAGCTTCGCGGGCAAGTCCTGCCGCGGCTTCCCGTGACGGTCAACCGGATCACGGTTGAGCATGTTGGAAAGGTGCGACGCAGGAACCTCCAGCCGCTCCGCCAGCGTCCTTTGCGTCATGCCGCGCACCGCTCGCATATCCCATGCGAGGCACACGGCATCACGGAAAGTCGCGCATTCCGCAATCGATTCGGGCGCAATGAATCGATCGGCCTGAGCCGCCTCGGAACCGCGCTGCGCTTGGGGATACCCCTGAGCTTGCATCTACCCTCCATAGTGAAAATCAAACGAGTTACGACTGGAATTACGACTCATGCCTGGCGCAAAATTTTTTGCATCAACTGCCTTACTGGATGCGAACCGTCGCCATGCAAGAATCGAAGCCTTGTGCTGACTACTCGGGATCGGTCGGAACGACGACAACGCCGTCCTTCGTGATTCGCCAGATGACTCGCCCAGTCGCCGGATCAACGCCCGAAACCTCCGTCGCGACAAACTTGATCGATCCGTCACCGTTCGGCCCGGCCATGCGCGATCGGCGAGCAAGCTACCGGCGCAGACGAGCGTACAGAAGCTTCATTCGATCGCCTTTGGTTGAGCGAGCTCGGGCCAGATGTCCTGCCAGTCATCCGGGCGTAGCACTTGGCGAGTAACAACACCACCTGATTCCCGCCAAATCGCAACGCACAGCTTCTCGCCAGGCATGCGCTGACCATAAATGACATTCCGAAGGAACGCGTAGCTCGTGCCGCACCGCTTCGCGAAGGCTTGGCGATCCGCCACGGGCATATCCATCAAGAATTTTTTGAGCTGATCCATGCCCGGAAGGCTACACCATTCGGTGAAGTCTTACAACACCATTCGGTGAATTCACCAAATGGTTTCACCATGCTCTAATCGCCTCATGAACGATCTCACCGACATCCGCCGGCAAAACCTTCAACAGCTCGTCGACGACAATAGCCTTGCCGAAGTCAGTCGCCGCACGAAGAAGCCGGCCAGTCAAATAAATGACATGCTGGCCGGCCGAAAGTCATTTGGCGAAAAGGTCGCGCGGGCTATCGAGACTTCATGGGATCCTTCTAAGCCGCCTGGTTGGCTTGACTCCGTGAGCAACTCACCCTGTGGTGCAGCCGAGTCCGATGCCCGCGATGCATCACGAGGGGGACACCATCCGGTTCTTTTGAAGTATCCTATTAATACAAAGAACTTTCGCTGCGTGTTCGTTGTAGGGCGAGCGCAAGGTGGATTGCCTGAGAGAATTTGGACGGACGGGGATTATCCGGTGGGAGTAACAGACGAATACGCAGAAATCGCAACGGCGGACCCCCACGCATTTTTATCTCCAGTTGTCGGCACTTCGATGGCGCCGCGGTTCAACCCTGGCGAATTCGCATTGGTTGAGCCCAGCACCGACCCGGAAATCGAAGATGACGTGCTGGTTCGCCTGGCTACGGGCGAAACAATGCTCAAACGCCTTCTGTCGCGCCGCGATGGGCTGATCCGACTGGGTAGCTACTCGGAACACGCGACATACACGTACAGACCCGAAGAAATTACTTGGATGTACTACGTCGCCCATCAAGTGCCGGCCCGGAAGATAAAAATTCGAATGTAACAACAGACCAACAGTAATCGGGGACCATGGGAAAAGTATCAAAATCAATTGCACGGGTGTCGTTCGCACTTCTTTGTGCCGCCGCACTCGCCGCGGGGCCGGCTAAGGCGAAGAAACCCCAGAAAGGCCATGAGCGGACTTGGACCAAGGAGCCGGACGGTTTTCTAGGCTTCAAGTTTGGCGAGCCGTTCCCGGATTCCGGCACTTTGCCAGACTGCCCGAAGGACGGGTCTCACACGGACTACTCTGCAGTATTCAAGATGAGCAGCATGTGCTTCGACGGATATGGCCGGAGTAGCTACGGGACCATCTGGAACACACCGAAACTCGGTTTTGGCTATGAAGTCAACGTAATGATTTCAGACGGAAAGCCCGTCACGTTTGTCCTCGCGACGAAACCGGAGAATTTCTCTCAACTCGCCGACGTTCTGATCCAGCGCTACGGCCCACCCAGCCAATCTAAAACAGGCACTGTCCAGAACGGTGCAGGCGCGACTTTTGACAATCAATCCCTCAAGTGGATTGGAAAAAAGGTGACAATCAACGCCGAAATGCGGAGCGGCACCGTCGACCAGTCCAAGGTTTTCATCTCAGACCGCGCTTACTGGGACGCCAGACAAAGCGAGCAAGATCAGGCAGCAAAATCCGGAGCCGATCAGCTCTAATATCAGATATCAAGTAGCAAGTGACAAAAGCCCGCCGCGCGCGGGCTTTTTTCATTCCCAAACACACCCGGCTATTGCTCGGATAGCTCGTCACACCACCACTTCATCACGTCAAACCCAAAAATTCACCGTTTGGTGTTGACATAGACTTCACCATTTGGTGTAATTCATCTCAACGCAGCACAGAACGCTGCGCCTCCCCTCTGGGGATTGCTCCTTAGACGGATCGGCAGCAGCCAGGCCGGCATCGTCCAGACAATCGAAGGTAAGCCGAGCTTGCGAAAGCAGGCGACAGGCCGGCGCGATCTGCGTCGTGAGTCAGGACGGACACAGCGGAAAACCGCAGCGCGCCGAGCGAGCCTGATGCAAGACAGCCAGCAACACGTGTCCGATGGCGTTGTAATCGGCACAAACCTCGCGCGGCCCGGAGCCGGCACGACCGGGAGTAGTCGGGCGCGCGAGTGATGCAACAACGTTCAGTGAGGGTGCCTCAAGCCGTCGCGGCGGCTCTAAATAGCCCGTAGCCACGCTCACCCCGTAGTAGGACAGAGGCGCCCTCCCTGAACGCTGTTGCGATCCAAGCTCTCAAGAGCGCGCATTCGGACGCGGATCCTCCGCACCAATCAACCGACCTGCAGCGCAAACAGGACGTCGAGTGCGCGCCCTTGAGAGTTTCGAAATTGCGCCCGGGTAGATGGACAGCACACTCCATCGGTGAGCGCGACTCGCCAGTCCTGCGAGAGATAAACGAAGTGGACCCGTCACCTCAGAAATAGGGCTTGGCAAGCCGACGGACGGTCAAGAGAACGGCCGGGATGCTAACCGGCGCCGGACAACGTAACCGGCACGTCGACCGCGCTGATCGAATCGCATTGACCTTCAGTGCCATTCCTTGAGCGCGGTCAGGCCGCCAGAAATCTAACCGGCCTCAATATATTTCGGATGACTAATCTATGACCACATTACTTGTTGGTGTCGGTCTCGGTGTTTTCGCTTCAGCCCTTCTGCTCGTCGTCGTGTTTGATCTTCGGCAAGGGCCACGCCGACAGCGGAAACAGTGACCAACGCAACACGAAGGGGAAACGCCGATGAACGCACGTCAGCGCCGCAAGGCTTATCGCGCGATGCCACAGCAAGGACAGCGCGTCACCTGGACCACCATGTCGGGCCGCGTCAAATCGGCCACGGTCGAGGGCCACAAGGAATGGTTTCACGGCCAATGGAACGAAGAGCGCCTGAACGTGCCATGCGTTCATCGCGTCCGCGTTCGGCTCGACTCCGGCAGCCACGCCCATCCGCTCGTTTCGCGGTTGAACCCCGTCTAACCACTGCTCCCGCTACAGGAGAAAGACGATGGAAAAGCTCTACCACGTCGTCCTCGTGTATGAGCGCACGGGGCATCGGGTTCGCAAGACGAAGCGGCCCGTGACTCGGGACCGCGGGCTCGAACTGATCGCCGCGATCGCCAATCGCCCGAACCAACGCACGGAACTAGAACCGGCGACCACATAACCCGCGCCCGCTACGGCGGGCCTTGGAGAACGCATGGCAAAGCTCTCACAAGCCGCGCTCCTGCTTCTGCGCGAAGCAGGGGCGACCGAGATTGACGACGATTTCGTCGTCATCGGCAATACGGACATCCGCATTTTGCTGTCAGCGCGGGCCGTCAGCGATTTGAATCAACAAGCCCGCGAGCGAGACAGCGCATAACGAGATCGGACGCGAATGGCAACGCATCGATAAGGCTGGTCGCGATCGACCAGCAGCAGTAGGAAAGGACGCGGCGACGTACCTGGTGTTAGAGCACCCGGCACGCCCCGCACCCGCAGTGCGCACTGCGAATCCGGCAAGGCCACGTCACCCCTGCAGAGGCGGACGAAGGCTATCACGGATGGACTCACTTGGCCAATAGATGCAACCAACACCAATCATTCCTTGGCTCGGCGGCAAACGCCGCCTTGCCGACAAGCTGATCCCACTTTTCCCTCCGCACGAATGCTACGTCGAGGCGTTCTGCGGTGGCGCTGCACTCTACTTCCTGCGACCAGTGCCGGCACCCGTCGAGGTCATCAACGACGTCAACGGCGAACTGGTCAATCTCTACCGGGTTGTGCAAAACCACCTGGAAGAGTTCGTCCGCCAGTTCAAATGGGCGATCAGCAGCCGGCAAGTCTTCAAATGGCAGCAGATCACGCGGCCCGAGACACTGACCGACATTCAGCGAGCGGCCCGTTTCTTCTACCTTCAGCATCATGCGTTTGGCGGGAAGGTCTCAGGACAGACTTTCGGCACCGCCACGACCGCACCTTCGGTCAACCTGCTGCGGATCGAAGAACAGCTTTCGGCGGCACACCTACGCCTAGCCGGTACTCACGTCGAAAACCTTCCGTGGCGAGAGTGCGTCGAGCGGTATGACCGACCGCACACGTTCATTTACCTCGATCCACCGTACTGGCAAACCGAGGGATACGGCGTCCCATTCGGCTTTGAAGAATACGAGGCAATGGCAGCGCTGATGCGCAATGCACGCGGCAAGGTCATGGTGTCGATCAACGAACATCCGGACATCCGCCGCGCCTTCGATGGTTTCCACATGCTCGAGCTCGACATTCGCTATTCCGTCGCGAATCGCCACGGTCGACCGGATGCAAGCGGCGAGCTGGTGATCACGAACTGGACGCCTGGGGTAATAGGCGGTCTGTTCTAACCCACCTGCAGCGTTCGAACACGCTCCTTTCCGGTCCGCGATGCACTCGCCGAAACCGGCCTCGATTGACCATCCCTTGAGGAACCCACGATGACAACCGTCACCAAGGAACAGATTTACGACGAGCAAATCTCGCCGCTCATGACGCAGGTCATCGCTATCTGCAAAGAACACAAAATTCCGATTCTCGCGTCGTTCTTCACACCTGGTGAAGACGATCCCGAGCTCGCGGTTACGACCGCGCTGCTCGGCAACGGGTTCGAGGCACCGGTCAACTTCATCAATGCCCTGCGCGTGCTGCGGCCCGAACTGTTTGCCGGGACGCCGCTGATGCTTCGAGTCGATCACGGCAACGGCAGCAAGACGCTGACCGCCATCCTGTAACTGAAGACAACCACCCGGAGAAAAGCATGGCCCATTTTAAATATGCAATCGGCAGTCACGTAACGATCACCGCGAGCAGCGAAAGCGGCGAGGTCGTCGGCCGCGCTGAATACGCAGCCAGCGAAAACAGCTACCTCGTTCGCTACCGGTCCGCCGATGGCCGCGCGATGGAATGCTGGTGGAGCGAAAGCGCGCTCGCGTAACAGGTCGAAAGGACGGGCGGCCAAGCAACACAGTCGCCCGGTTCTCTGCGCGTTAGGCGCGCACTGACGAGACCAAACAAGAATTTCGAGGGACCAATGAACAGCCTTCAGCCTGTATTTACGCGAAACAAACGATCGCTTGTGACGCAAGCACCGAGCGATAACGCCCTGCTCGCATCCTGCAACGACCTTCACGGATACGTCGCCAAGGGAAGCGCCGTTGCAATGGCATGCGGTGTCGCTATCGGCTGTGTCTGGTTCCTCTGTGTCGCGTACCGTGCGGGGATTCTCACGTGGCCCTGGTGAAAATCTGGCTCGGTGCGCTCGCGGCCATCATCGTATTCCTCTGCCTGCAATCCATTCTGCAACAAGACTCCGATCGCATCGAGCTCGCACCAGTCGCGCAGCGCACTTAACGCGCGGCGCATCGCTACTACTTCGGCATCACACACTTACGGGAAAGCCCATGAAAGAGCTTGAACAAGCCGTCTCGAACGCATTTTCAAACATCGTCACCTCCGGCACCATCGAGAAAGCCATCGAAGAGAAGCTGACGAAAACTATCACGTCGATCGTCAACGACGAGCTGCAAAGCTATTCGGAATTCGGCAAGCAACTGAGCGAACACGTCAAGAAAGCTGTCCAGGTCGATTTCACGAAGCTCGGCCTCCCCGGATACAACGACCTGATCCTCAAGATCATTCGGAAGCGTGTCGAAGCAGGTCTGAATGAGCAGATCGAAAGGCACGTGGCGACGCAGCTCGACGAACTTCTCGCTCCCGCGCCTGAAGAGATCAAGTTGTCCGAGCTGGTGGCGGAGTTCATCAAATTCCAAGCCGAGAAGCAGTCGTACTCCTGCTCATGCGACTTGCCCGACCGAATCACGTTGACGGTGGATACCGAGGGATCATTCACCCATATCGGGCTCGACAAGGAAGCCGGAATCGACCGGTATCGGTGCCCGTGGCGAATCGACACGATGGACGGGCGCGTGTACAGCGTCAGGATCAACGAGATCGACCCGAAGAATGCGCTCTTCATCGGGCCGATTTACGGTTTCGAACGGAAGCTGTTCCAACTCTACGCAGCCGGTACGAAGCTGGTCATTGATTGCGACGTCGACGACATCGATACGTCGTATCCGGGCCGCGGAGATTACTAACTCCCCCGCTACCTCAAGCCGCGCAAATTCCGTTGCCTCGGATGCGCGGTTTCTTCTTGTGGGCGGCCTGTTCGGCGCCCTTCTTTTTTCCTTCCCGGCTTCAACGGCAGACGCTCGGCTACTCAGTGCAGTCGAGCATCCGCCATTGAGGCTGAAACACTGATTGAGGATGACGATGAGCGATTGGCTCGACAAGTCTCACCGCGGCGACTGCCGCGACCTGATGCGCGCGATGATCGCCGACGGCGTGCGCGTGCATACGATCGTTACGTCGCCGCCATATTGGGGCCTTCGCTCGTATCTGCCGGCCGGGCATCGCTACAAGCATCGCGAGATCGGGCAAGAGCCGACGCTGCGCGAGTTCATCGAGACCATGGTCGGCGTGTTCGAGCTCGCGCGCGAGCTGCTCGCGGATGACGGCACGCTCTGGCTGAACATGGGCGACGCGTACGCCGGATCGTGGGGCGCGCAAGGCCGCACGGGGCAAATGTCGGATCGCTCGGTGATCAGCGCGCAGCAGATCGCCGCCGCTCAGCATCGGGCTAGCGGTACCGGCTCGCGCGAGCGCACCGGCCTGAAGCCAAAAGACTTGATGGGCCAGCCGTGGCGCCTCGCGTTCGCGCTGCAGGACGCCGGCTGGTATCTCCGACAGGACATCATCTGGCACAAGCCGAACCCGATGCCGGAGAGCATGCGCGACCGGTGTACGAAGGCGCACGAATACCTGTTCCTGCTGAGCAAGAGCCCGAAGTACTACTTCGACCAGGACGCGATTCTCGAGCCGGTCAGCCCGAACACGCACGCGCGTCTATCGCAGAACGTGCAAGCGCAGATTGGCAGCGCGCGCGCGAATGGCGGGGCGAAGACGAACGGGACCATGAAGGCTGTCGGCCGCGGCGTTGGCTGGGGCTATGGCACTGACGCCACCGAGCGTGACCGCGGGCGCGTGACGCGCAAACTGGCCGAAGACGGCAGCGGCACGAAGAACAACGGCAGCTTCGACGAAGCCATGGCGATTATGCCGACCGAGCGCAATCGCCGGTCGGTGTGGACTATCCCGACGCAATCCTACAGCGGCGCGCACTTCGCCACGTTCCCCGAAGCGCTCGTCGAGCCGTGCGTGCTCGCCGGCAGCCGGCCGGGCGACGTCGTGTTCGATCCGTTCTTCGGCAGCGGCACGACGGGCCAGGTCGCGCAGCGGCTCGGCCGCCGCTTCCTCGGCTGCGAACTCAATCCCGATTACGAACCCCTGCAACGCGACCGGTTGCGCCAGCCGGGGCTCGCGCTCGCATGATCACCGAGAACTACGTGGCCGCGTACTACAACGAGATCGATCCGTATGCCGCGCACTGGCTGCGCAACCTGATCGCCGCGGGGCACATCGCTCCTGGCGATGTCGACGAACGGAGTATTGAGGATGTCCGACCTGATGACCTGCGAGCCTACGACCAGTGCCATTTCTTCGCCGGAATCGGCGTGTGGTCGTATGCCCTTCGCCGCGCCGGCTGGTCCGACGATCGACCTGTTTGGACCGGTTCCTGTCCGTGCCAACCTTTCTCCGCGGCAGGCAAAGGAGCTGGGTTTGATGACGAGCGGCACCTGTGGCCCGATTGGTTCTGGCTCATTGGGCAGTGCCGGCCTGTCGACGTGCTTGGGGAGCAAGTTGCAAGTGCTGCCGGGCTCAGCTGGCTCGATCGAGTTTTTGCCGACCTTGAAAACGCGAACTACGCCTGCGGGGCGGTCGATCTATGCGCTCGCCGCATCGCATTTCCGATTCGACGGCCGCGCCTTTTCTTTATGGCCCACGCCAACGGTCAACGACAGCCGCGGCGGACGGAACCGTACCGCCGTGCGCTCGAATCCGCGCAGTGCGCATCACGACGGAGTCACGTTGGTGGATGCAGCTCGGCTGCATTGCTTGACTGGCGCGATGTTGTCGGCGCCGACGGAAATCGTCGGTTGCTTGAATCCGGAATTGAGCCGCTCGTTGATGGCGCTCCCAGCCATGTGGGACGACTGCGCGCCTACGGCAACGCGATCAACGCCGAAGCGGCAACGCAATTCATCCTCGCCGCGCAAGACATCCTGACCATCTGAGGACCACACATGACCACCAAGGCCGAACGCGCCGAGCACGCCAACCAGTTAATCAGGGCCATCGGATCGACCGGGCGGCGATTCTTCTATAACGCGCAGCACGACTGCTACGCGCGGATCGAGCTCGATAGCCGAGGACGCGTATGGTTCGTCGACGATTACACCGGCAAACGTGTCTATACGCACGATTCGCGGGGCCGCTGGCGCGGCTTTACGCACGGCGGCACGCTGCGCAGCCTGGTCGAACGCATGCGCGACTACATCACAGCCGGGTGGCAGTTGCCGCGCGGCGTGATCGCACCTCCGTACATGGGAGGCGACGCAGGCACCAACGTTTGGGGCTATGAACGCAATGCTGCGGCCGCCGTCCGCGAGGCAGCGTTTGCATTGCCGATCATTGCGCCGGCGCCGTGTCCGAGCGACACGCCGCGCGACTACTACGTTATCAGCGTGCACCACACGATGCGCGAGCACCGGTACATCACGCTATGGTGTCCGGACAACTCAGGGTATTGCTACCGCACAACTCGCGCTGGCAAATATCCGTCTGCTGACATCCGCGCACATCTCGGCTACTACAACAGCGGCTGCGCAAACATCGCGGTCCCCGTCGATGTGATCGATCCGCTGACTGTCATGACGACGCCAGCAGACCGTCTCGACGGCCCGGACGGCCCGGCGCTGCTCAACACGCGCGCGAACTGGAAGAAGTTGATCGCGAACGTGATCGCGCGCCCCGAATATCGAATCGAACCGCAGTTCCCCGGCGCGCGCCGGCCTGCTCATGAACGCCGGAGGGCTACATCATGACCACCCAAAACGAAAAGAGCCCCACTCCCAAACAGGCGAGCGAGGCAGCGAACAGTGGTGCTGGCCCTGTCCGCGAAGCTATTGTCGACGCGAACGCTGCGGGCAGCAATGGGACGAGTTCGAAAGTTCGAACCGTTTGGAGCAGCAACAACGAGGACTTCACGTGTGATGAGCTCGACGAACTGCTCGACATGCACGACGACCTCACCATCGGTGCCATCGTGTTCGTCGGCGAAGTCGCGCCGATTCCGACCAAGCACCTCTGCGACGCAGACGACGTAATCGACTTGATGGGCGAACGCGCATACGACGAAGTCGGCGAGTACGCCGATGGGTATCCGGACGTCACGTCGGAAGCGAAGGCAGAACTCAACGCGCTGCTGGCCCGCTGGATCGAAAAACACGCGAAACCGACGTTCTACAGCGTCATCAACGTTCGCGAACACATCATCACAGCGGCAGACATGGAGGGCCGGGACCAATGACCACCACCAACCATAGCCGCACTAATGCGCTGACGGACCTGCTGCCGTGCCCGCATTGCGGTCATGCTGCACAAATCATGACGGGCGACGGCCCCTTCTTTGGCCGTGTGCAGGTCGAATGCGGATCGTGCCGGATCGCGACGTTCTGGTACGACCAAGCTGTCGCCGTACGACAGTGGAACCGTCGGGTCTCCGCATCCCCTGTCGAGCAGCACGAAGCAGCGCCGGCCGACGAGCGCTCCGTGCTGAATTTGGCTATCGAGGCTTTGCAAGCATTTGCGGGCTCAGACGATTTCCACTTCTGGCACAAGAAATATCACCCCGCGATCGAGAAGGCTCGCCGCGTCCTGGCTGCATCGAAGGAGATCATAAATGTCGAATAGCAAACTCACCGACGGGCGCCGCATCGAGATCATCAACGAGGCGACTCAGGCATGGGGCAGGAAGGACAACGACGTGCTGTATCTCGCCGTGTCCAAGGCAATCGAGGCCGAGGTATTGCATCCTGTCAATCAGCACGAAGCAGAGAATTTCGCTTGTTACCTGATCGACAAGCGCGAAGGCGAGATGGTCACCGAGGAAAACGTGCAGGCGTGGCTCGGCGCGATGCTCCGCGACCCGCAGTATGCGAACACGCAACCCGCACCCTCCGCCCCGCTCGAAGGTACGGGCAATGGGGCGGAACAAGCGATCCATGTCGAGGCGCGGCAGTGCGTCGAATGCGGCCATGTCGGGATCAACGACGAGCATCCTTTCCATGCAGCATGTGGATATTCGTGTGGCTGGCGCGGCCCGGAGCCCGAAGCTGACGAATGCCCAGGCTGCGGAGAGAAATACATCATGTCGGCCGCGTGCCCGAAATGCAGCGCGCAATATCGACTTATCGCATCGGCTAACGTTCTCTCCCTCGCCCCTCGCACTGGGGTGGCAGGAGCGGTGCCGGAGGGGTGGAAGCTGGTGCCGATCAAGCCGACTGGCGTCATGAAAGATGCGGGGCATTGGGCGCTTCCGGTCGGAGCCGGCGGTCCTTGGACGGCCGCCGCCGTCTATCGGGCAATGCTCGATCAAGTCACGACGCCTCCCTCCGCAGATGCAGCGGCAGAGGACAAGTACGTCATCGAGCGCCTGAGCACGGTGCTCGCGAATGTCGCAGTGGCGCTGCTCGGTGAGGAAGCTGACCGCCCTGCCGCTGAAACGCTCCAGAAGCTACCCAAGGAAGCCGCGAAACTTCGCCTCGAACTTGACCTTTACCGGGCGCAAGCCGCAGATGCAGCGGCAGCGCCGGCAGACATGGAGGGCCGGGACCAATGACCACCACCGACAAGAGCCGCGCTGATGCGCTGACGGACCTGCTGCCGTGCCCATTCTGCGGGTCGGCAGCTTCGCTCAATAGCGACCACATCGACTACTTCGTGCTGTGCGATACATGCTCCGGCGAAGGGCCTCGCTTGCAGTCTCCGACTGGCAATCATGAAGCGTCCAAGCGCGGCGCAATCGCTGCGTGGAACGCCCGCGCACCTGTCGAGACGATGAGCGCTGATGCGCTGAAAACGATCGCCGAATTTCCGATTACCGATCCGGCCAACATGGATGCGCTCAACATGCGGAAAATCGCCGCAGACGCGATAGCCGCACCTGTCGAGCAGCACGAAGCAGCGCCGATCCCGATGCTGCTGTTCTGCCCACGTTGCGGTGAGCAGCACATCGATGCGCCGGAAGAGCACGAGTATGACGCGGGCTTATCGACACGCATGGAGGTTAGCTGGACGAATCCGCCGCATCGTTCGCATCGGTGCCATGCCTGCTATTGCAGTTGGCGTCCGGCCGATGTCGCGACGATTGGCGTCGCGTCCATCGAAACCCGCGGAAAAGAGGACACATGGACGGCCGAGCAAGGAAGCATTGCAGATGTTGATCTGGCAGCCTTCGAGCGGCCCGCACCCTCCGCCCCGCTCGAAGGCACGGGCAATGGGGCGGATGAACGGGCTATGTTCAATACCCGCATCACGCAACGCATTATCGTAGGTTCGACGGTCTTCGAGAAAGGCGTCGAGATGAAGTACGTGCTTGCGGCGCTTGAACGATGATCCATTACCACGGCACACCGATCACGCCCGCGACGGCCGCCGCGCGAGCCATCTCTGGCGGACATGCTTTCGTATCGTTTCAGCATCCGGAACAACTCGGCCTAGCGCTTGAAGTGGCCCAGACATTCGCGGTCGATAACGGCGCGTTCTCGGCATGGCGCAGTGGTGCGCCGGTCACAAACTGGAAGCCGTACTACGCATGGGTAGGCGAACTGAATCGCTATCCGTCCTTCGACTTCGCAGTCATCCCCGACGTGATCGACGGCGATGAACATGCAAACGATGCATTGCTGAACGAATGGCCATGGCACGAAACCGCCCCCTGGGTCGGCGCGCCGGTATGGCACCTGCACGAAAGCCTGGAGCGTCTCGAACGCCTGGCATTTGCATGGCCTCGGATATGCCTCGGCAGCTCTGGCGAGTACGCGACCGTCGGCACCCCGCTTTGGTATCGGCGTATGGCCGAGGCGATGGATGTCCTTTGCGATAAGCATGGGCGCCCGATCTGCAAGATCCATGGACTGCGAATGCTCAATCCTGACGTGTTCACGCGTTTCCCGTTCGCGAGCGCAGACAGTACGAACATCGGCCAGAACGTCGGCATCGACAGCAAGTGGCGCGGGCCGTACACGCCGGCAACAAAAGAGGCTCGCGCGCAGGTGATGCGTGAGCGGATTGAGGCGCATCAAGCACCGACATTTTGGGTGCGAAAAATCGCGCCGATTCAAGCCGAATTCGTCCTAGAAGGAGAAAGCCATGTCGAATGATAAATCCCGGGACGCCTTTTCCCGCGCCCCTCGCACTGATGTGGCGGGAGCGGTGCAGCCGTCCATCGAATACCGCTACGAGGGCGGCACCTTCTGGTGCGACCTTGGCCCGGCTGAACGCATGCGCCCGGACTTCAAGGGCGTCTATCGGCTGAAGGCCGGCGAATTCCCGGTATGGGGCGGCGACGAACCCTCCGCAGATGCAGCGGCAGCGCCGGCAGACGAGCGGGCGGCTCTGGTCGAGCGCGTGCTTGGAATGTTCGAGGCATGGCCGAAAGACGAGCTTGGCCCCACCGACGAACCCGAATCTCAGTATCGATTCGGCTACAACACCGCACTGGAAGATGTGCTCACCGCACTCGACGTCCCGCCCGCTCGGGGTTCGCGCGCGGCAGCATCGCAGCCAGCAGCGGCAGCGGGGCAAGAGGCGGCGACTATGCCGTATCTCTACGTGTACGAATACGACAGCCACTTCGGCCTGCATCGCGAGTTTTCGCCGCGCTCGTGGAACGGAATGAAGCCGACGCGAACCATCGCGCTCTACACCGCCCCGCCCGCGCAGGTCGCCACTCGGCAGGGGCTGACGGACGAGCAGCGCGGCGTCCTGACGTACGTGAATCAGCCCGATAACGTCGGAGCGTGGCGACTCGGCGAGGCTTGTCGCGCGGCAAAGGCCGGCGGCGATCCCATTGATCACGGACTCAGCCTGTTGAAGGAATTGCAGGATCGTGGATATGGCGTGATCGCCCTTCTCGAGGGAGACAAGCATGCCGACTGAACAATACGTCGTCATCGTGCACGATGCTGCCGACTCGTGGAACGCCAGCATGATCAGCGATTTGAAGGAATGCGTTCCCGAGGCCCGCGTGCTCTCCGAACTGAAGAACCGGTATCTCATCGAGTGTCCGATTCATTGCGAGGCTGACTTGCTCGACTACTTCTCGGGGGAGCATTGCACGATCAGCAAGAACCGGAAGTACAAGCTCAACAAAGGGGCCAACCATGTGTAACTACTCGGGTTCGCACTTCGGTGCACGATACTCGGACGCTTGTTGCATCGACGGCTACCTGTGGGACGAGGATAGTTGCGATGAGCCGGGCGGTCCGCTTTACAACGGTGGAGACATTCCGTGCCCGGCCTGCAACCTCGACGAATTCGTCGAATATCACGCGGACGATACGTGGCACAGCGGCAATGCCAAGCAACGCCGCACCGCACGTCGCACCTATTTCCGCGACCTTCGCTCGCGAATCGTGCGCAGCCTCGAATTGGATGGAGCCAAGCATGAATAAGACGCTGACGGATGAGCAGATCCTCTCCATCGCAGAGAAGCATCACGCTTCGCACCCCGGCGTCGATGAATGGTGGGAATTTCGCGACCGTGCCGACGTAATTGCATTCGCTCGCGCCCTCCTCGCCGATCAGCAGCCGGAGCCGCGCGCCGAGGTGGTGGACGACAAGACGAAGCGGCTCATCAAAACGCTGTCGGACATCATCCACGACCAGACCGTCGCGATGCAGTCCGCGATCATCGAGTGGCAGCATGGTAAGGGCGCCAAGGCGGCCCTGAGCTGGATCGTCAACACCCTTGAAGGCCCCGGTCATCTGCCGGACTTCGACGCGCCGCACGGCAAGCATGCTCAGTTCTGGTTCAACGCCAATCAGGCGAACCCGTTGCCGACGTGCTTCTGCGGAAATCCTTCGTCATCGCTGTGGATGGGACAAGGCTTCTGCTGCGAGGAACACTATCGCAAGGCCAGGGCCAAGTACGACGCCGCCCGCGCAGGAGAAGGCCAATGACCAAATACGAAAAACTCGACGCGCTGATTCTGGCTTCGATTGATAGCGGCCGTCATTCTTCCGGTTCGATCGCCACGGGATACACGCGCATCGAAGCAGAGCGTATTGCAACCGCTCAACCGCTCTATGACATGGCGAAACGCATTCTCGATCGTCGTCTCCAGGCGCTGCGCAAGGCCGGTCACATCAAGGCGACCGGCAAGGGCTGGATTCGCGCTGGAGACCCATCATGACCGAACCTATTCTGTCGCGCGAGGAAGTTGAAGAACTCGCACACCGCATCTGCATGACGTACGTCCATGCGCAAAGTCCGTGCATGCGGCGATATACGTTCGGAATGTTGACGCTCGAACAGTTCGCCCGAGCCATCGAATCCGCCGTACTGGCAAAGGCTTGCGGGGAGCCGGTGGCTGTCGTCGTTAGCGCATACGGCGATCCGGAAGCGTTCGGGGAGCGTGAAGTCTTGCTCAAGCAGGCGGCAATCCAGAAGCTGCCTTACGACACCAAGCTCTACGCCCTCAACCGGAGCAAATCATGAAGATCATCGTGGAAGTAAAAAACGAAATTCTCGGTGACAGCGTGTTTTGGCGTGGCGACGCCGAAGACATTCGACAAATCCGCAATGTCGTCGCCGCGCAATTGGCGTTTCACGTTTCTCGCGATGGAAAGCCGCGTAGCGCTGGAATGTGGCATGTGCATGCAGAAGCCTCCGGAGACCCATCATGAATATCACCGATGACATGCTGACGGAACTGCTGCCGTGCCCGTTCTGCGGAGCCAAGGCCACGGTCGAAAAAATCGGGCTGGATTGGTGGAGACTGAAGGCGCTCCACGACGATGAATGTGCGCTTGATGCCGACCACATGCTTCAGGCGCCACACACGCCAGAAGGCCGCGCGTGGGTTATTGCAGCATGGAACCGCCGCACCACTCCCGACAGGGAGGCGATCATCTCCGCAGCGCGCGTCGTAGTTCGTAATGCTCTTGACGATGTGCGTGTTCACCCCTGCGATGAACATAACGATGATGTCCGAGCGAATGGTCTTTGCGATCCGATCCGCGCGCTGTATCTCGCACTCAAGGCCACCCCCAATGGTGGGAAGGGAGACTGACATGTCTAGCCGCCGCATCAACAGCACAGAGGTGGTCGGCGTTCTCGCGAAGGGCACGCACACCGCGCGGCAGATCGCAGCCGAACTCCAGACGTCGACGGCGTTCGTGCAGAGCTTCCTCGATACGCTGTTCTATGCCGGCCGCATCCGGATTGATCGGCGCGTCACGACCGACACCGCGTATGAGCTGACGCCGATCGCCGCACCGCGCGCACCACTCGACACGCCGGCCGCCGGGCCGCGGCTCGCACCCAACCTGCAATCCACGCTCGCCGGCTACGATCGCGAGATCAGCCGCCGCGTCAAGTTCGCTATGACCACGAGGGGAAAATGAAGGAACGCCCTATTCTATTTAACGCCCCGATGGTGCGCGCCATCCTCGAAGGCCGGAAGACGCAGACGCGCCGCGTGATGAAGCCGCAACCAATCGAACAAAGCGGTTGGGTCGGTGGTGCCTATTGGGAGCGCAAGCCGGCGCGCGGCATGCAGCCGGCTGACCAATGGTGCATCCGCGACATGCTGCAGTTCTGCCCGCACGGCCAGCTCGGTGACCGTCTGTGGGTGCGCGAGACCACGTACGACGTCGAGCGTAATGGCTGGGTTGGCCCGGTGTACGTCGAATCAGATGAAGGCGCTCACGCTTCGGCATGGGGCTGGGGAGAATCGGATGATCCCGACTACATAGAGCCGTACGAGCTACGCAGGCGCCCCGCCATCCACATGCCCCGCTCGATGGCCCGCATCACGCTCGAGATCACTGGCGTGCGCGCTGAGCGCCTGCAGTCGATCAGCGAGGCCGACGCGCGCGCTGAAGGCGTGATGATCGAAGAACACCACATGCGCGGTTACTGCGCCGGCGCCTACCGGCCGCCCAGCATCCGCGCCTTTCATTACCTGTGGGACGGCCTCAACGCCGCGCGCGGGCACGGCTGGGATGCAAACCCGTGGGTATGGGTGATCGAATTCAAGCGTATCGACTAAGCCACTCTTCCGAAAAATTCTTCGCGTAGGCGACCGCTTCGGCCTCTGTGTCGAACTCGCCGAGCTTCCGGAAAGCAGCCTCCCGGCTGAATCCCAACTTCGTTACCTCTACCTGGGCGGCGTACTTGCCGTCCTCCGTCACGCGCGGCTCGCAGTTCATCTCGTACCCGCGCATCAAGAATTTCTTCTGCATCAGTTCAAAACCCCTTTTTAGACCAGAGGATCGCAGCATGGACCTATCCAAAGGCAAGCGCGTGAGCGCTAAGGAGGCCGCAGCGGTCCTCGGCGTCCCCTACCAGAACATCAGCCGCATCGACCGAAGCTGTACGGTTATACAACGATTCAAGTTGGGGCACAAAACCCACGTCTACGATCTCGATTCGCTATACAGGTACCTCGCATCATGCCTATCGAAACCATCACAAAAAATGGCCGCAGGCGCTTCCGCTGGACGTTCGAACGCGTCATTGAAGGCTCGCGCATCCGTAAAACAAAACTCATCCCTGCGGGACTTTCTGCGCGCGAAGCTGACGAATTAGGCCGCCAATGGGACGTAGAGGTCTATGCGGTCGCAAGCGGGGCGCGTAAGCCCGTCGTCACAATTGGCGAGTGCGTCCGGATTCACGTCACTGACAAAGGCGCCGAATGGAAGGATCGGAAGGCTCGCCTGCAAATTCTGACGAAGTACGCGGCCGAATACGAAGATCAAGATGCTCTCGACCTGTACGATTGGTCGATTCAATTTGCAGGATTCATGCGCTCGAGCGTTGATCGTCAGGGGCATCAGAAGAAGCCGAGTGCCGATGGAACGATTCACAACACGCTCGGCTATCTCCGGGCCGCGATCAAATACGCCCACAAGATTGGCAAGCTCGAATACGATCAAACTGCCAAAATGGTCATACCGAAACAGTCGGAGGAGCGTCACCTTTACAAAGGCCGTCGCGAAATGCTACAGATCGCCAAGGCATGCACGCACCGACAAACCCGTGCTGCAATCCGCGTCGCGTTCTACTCCGGAATGAGAATGAGCGAAATTCTGCGGGCCATCCCGACGAGAGATGGATTCTCCCTCGGCAGGACAAAAAATGGGCGCCCCAGACTGATCCCCATTCACCCGCGCATTGCCGTCGTCGCTCGGCGCGTGAAATTCGACGTTCCACCGTGGAAAGTAAAGGACGAGTGGATAAAAGCCCGGAGGAAATCGGGCCACATCGACGTCCGGTTTCACGACCTCCGGCACAGCGCTGCTTCGGAAATGATCAACGGTGGGATTGACCTCTACACGGTAGCCGGCGTGCTCGGCCACAAGACGACCACGTCGACCAAGCGATACGCGCACCTTGTGACGGATCGGCTTGCCGAGGCCGTCAAGAAAATCGGCCGCTCATAACCCACAAACACGAATCAGGCAGAAAAACCCACACCTCAGGCGCAAATGACATTCCACGCGGAACGTCAAAATCGCTTGAAACCCTTGTGGCGGAAGGCAGCAGGAGTCGAACCTACCCGGGAGCGTCTGACACCCCCAACCGGGTTTGAAGTCCGGCCGTACCACCGGATACGAATGCCTTCCGTGGGAAAAACCAAAAGAGCGAGAAGCACGACGAGCGCCTACGCCTGAATACCCACCCAACCGCTGTCAGGCCGCAGGAAGTGAAGATCGCGGTGGAAGCGAGTATACCCAACCCGATCGAAGAACTCGAGAATCTGGATCGCCCGCTTGCGGCCGAGCCCGGTCGCGTCGCGAAACGTCGCGGCATCGAGCCCGCCGCCGCACGTCGGCGCGAGATGCGCAACCAGCCCGGCCAGCTCGCGCACGACATCCGCGTGATAGAACAGGTCGCGCACGATCTGATGCACGTCGCCGCGCCGCGCGAGCTTGCGCAGCAGCGCGCGCACGGCGTCCTCGGCTGCGCCCGTGTCGCGCGCCAGATCGCGCACCCACGACGGATCGAAACGCCCCGCATGAATCAGCGGCAGCAGTTGCCGCGCCAGCGCCTCCTCGCGTGCGTCGAAGCTCACCGAATGCGACGGCAGATGCAGCCACGGCCCGCTTCGCGCGACGTCCCCGCCCGACACCAGCGCATCGACGAGCGCGCGCCACAGCGCATCGTCGACGACCGGCGCCGCCATCCGTCGCAGACGTGCCGCATCGAGCCCCTGCTCGTCCGGCATCCGCTCGTGATACACGCGCAGCGTGTCGATCGCCCGCGCCTGCAACGCATGCCAGTGCGTGCGCGCCATCACCGTGCCGTCGTTCGACGCCGCATCGCGCTGGCCGATCGCCAGCGCATCGTCCGGCAGCCCGAGCACGTCCGGCGCGAACCCCGTCAGATGCGTGAGCATCGTGCGGGCTATGCCGAGCGGCGCCTGCGCGAGCAGCGCATCGAGCCGCCCTTCGTCGAGCCACACGGCCAGCGCGTCGAGCCATGCGCGGCGCGCAGGCGTGCGCCGCTTGCGCGCCGGCCCGAACGGGTCGAGCACGCGGCCGCCGCCGACGGTGCGCGTCGCTTGCGGGTTGCGCGCGATGAAGCGATCGCCCGGCAGCGCGAATACCGGTTCGTCGAACACGAGTTGCACACGCATCTTCTGGCCGGCCGCGAGCGTATCGCCGTCGAGCAGCGCGACGTGCGCGACGCGATGCAGCGTGCCGAGATGCACGTGCAGCGGCGCCCAGTGCGTCAGCGTCAGCCCGGCATCGGCCAGCAGCGTCAGTTCGACGTCCAGCCGCGGCGACGTCGCGACGAGCCGCGCATCCGCGACGGTATCGCCGCGCTCGACGTCCGCCTTGTCGACGCCGGCCAGGTTCAGCGCGCAACGCTCGCCCGCGCGGCCCCCTTCGACCGGCCGGTTCTGTGCATGGATGCTGCGCACGCGTGCCGCGCCGCCGGTGCGGACGACCGCGAGCGTGTCGCCGGTCGCCACGCGGCCCGCGAACGCGGTGCCCGTCACGACGGTCCCCTGCCCCGCGAGCGTGAACACGCGATCGACCGCGAGCCGGAACAGGCCGTCGTCGCGGCGCGCGCGCCACGCGAGCGCCGCATCGGCGAGGCATCGCTTCAACGCGGCAACGCCAGGATCGTCCGCGCGCGTCGCGCAGGTTTCGAAGATCGGTGCACCATCGAGCGTCGAGCCGTGCAGCCACGTCGCGATCTCGTCGCGCGCGGCCGACAGGCGTGCGGCATCGACGCGATCGCACTTCGTCAGCGCGACCACGCCGTGCGTGACGCCGAGCAGTTGCAGAATCGCGAGATGCTCGCGCGTTTGCGGCATCACGCCGTCGTCGGCGGCGATCACGAGCAGCGCGAAGTCGATTCCGCACGCGCCGGCCGCCATCGTATGAATCAGCTTCTCGTGGCCCGGCACGTCGATCAGGCCCAGCACGTCGCCGTTCTCGAGCGGCGTATACGCATAACCGAGCTCGATCGAGATGCCGCGTGCCTTCTCTTCCTTCAACCGGTCGGTGTCGACGCCCGTCAGCGCCCGCACGAGCGTCGTCTTGCCGTGGTCGATATGTCCTGCCGTACCGACGATCATGCAGCCGGCCCCGCGATCAGCGCGCATTGCGCGACGAATGCCGCTTCGTCCGCTGCCTCGAGGCAGCGCAAATCGAGCCGCAGTGCGTTGTCGGCGACGCGGCCGATCACCGGGTGCGGCCATTCGCGCAGCCGCTTCTCGAGCTGCGCGAGCGCGCGGCCGCTGCGCTTGCCGTCCGGCGTGCGCACGACGAGCCCGGCGCTCGGCAACTGGTCGACCGGCAGCGCGCCGCTGCCGATCTGGCTGAACATCGGCTCGATGCGCACGTCGAAGCCGCTGCCGAGCGCGGCCTGCAATGCCGGGCGCACGCGCTCGGCCGCTTCGGCGATGTCGTGCCGCGGCCGCGTCAGCAGCCGCAGCGTCGTGAGCCGTTCGCGCAGGAATTCCGGTGCCTGATAGAGCCGCAGCACGGGTTCGAGCGCGGCGAGCGTCAGCTTGCCGACGCGCAGCGCGCGCTTGAGCGGATGCTTCTTGATTTTCGCGATGAGCGCGCGATCGCCGGCGATCAGGCCGGCCTGCGGGCCGCCGAGCAGCTTGTCGCCGCTGAACGTGACGAGGTTCGCGCCGGCCGCGACGGTTTCCTGCACGGTCGTCTCGTGCGGCAAGCCCCATTGCGACAGGTCGGCGAGCGTGCCGCTGCCGAGGTCGACCGCCACCGGCAGCCCGTGCTCGCGCGCGAGCGGCGCGAGTTCGGCGAGCGTCACCTCCTTCGTGAAACCGCTGATCGCGTAGTTGCTGCAGTGCACCTTCATCAGCAGCGCCGTACGCGGGCCGATCACATCCGCATAGTCGCGCAGATGCGTGCGGTTGGTCGTGCCGACTTCATGCAGCTTCGCGCCCGCGCGGCTCATGATGTCGGGAATGCGGAACGCGCCGCCGATCTCGACGAGTTCGCCGCGCGACACGATCACTTCGCGTTTCGGCGCAAGCGCGGAGAGGGTCAAAAACACGGCCGCCGCATTGTTGTTGACGACGGTCGCGGCTTCCGCGCCCGTCAGTTCGCACAGCAGATCGTCGATCAGGTCGTCGCGGTCGCCGCGGCGGCCGGTGCCGAGATCGAATTCGAGGTTCACGGGTTGCGTGAGCGCGGCGACCACCGCGCTCACCGCATCGTCGGGCAGCAGCGCGCGCCCGAGGTTGGTATGCAGCACGGTGCCGGTCAGGTTGAACACCGCGCGCACGGCGCCCGCGCTCTGCGCGGCCAGCGTGCGGGCGACGGCCGCCGCGATGTGCGGCTCGTCGAGCAGTTCGGCCGACGACGGATCATGCTGCGCGGCGGTACGCCAGCGCTCGAGTTCGGCGCGCACCGCGTTCAGCACGCGGGTGCGGCCGTAGTCGGCGAGCAGCGGTTGCAGCGGCGCCGACGACAGCACGCGCTCGACCGACGGCACGCGCGCGAGGACGGCATTCAGTTCATTCAAACCCGGTTCGGTCACGTAGTCGTGGCTCCATTTCAATGCGCGGCAGGCAAACGGGGCCGGCGCCTACGCGCCCGCCCCGGCTGCCCGCCGTCAGTCCGCTTCGCGCGACATGTCCGGCCACAGCAGCGGGTTCGGCGAACTGCGCTGGTAGCCGGCCTCGTTCATCAGCAGGTCGAGCGTGAGGCTCGCGAGATCGTCCGCCAGCGGCTCGAACTCGTAGTCCTTTTCCTGGTAGCCGATCTTGCGATACGTCTTGCACTCGTCGCACGACTCGGCCTTGACGGCTTCGCTGCCGCCCTCGATCCCGTGGTATGCAATGCCTTTCGTCGAGTCGCAGTGCGAACATTTCGTGCGCACCATGTGCCACTCGGTCGTGCAGAGCCCGCACTGCAGGAAACGGTAGCCCTGGAACTGGCCGCCGACGCGCACGACGCTCGCGACCGGATGCGAGCCGCATACCGGGCACAGCCCCGGCTGGTCGAGATACGGAATGTCGGCCGGCGCGACGCGGCCGGCGAGATCGGTCCACACGACCTGCAACGCGGCCATCAGGAACGGCGCGGTGGCCGGGTCGACTTCGGCGAAGCGCAGCGCGAGGATCGCGTCGGCCTGCGCGTCGAGTTCGGCGGGCGACATCAAGCGCAGCCGGTCGAGCAGCTTCGCGAGCGACGGATTGACGAGCCCGGCGCTGTCGACGCGATCGAGCAGTTCATACAGCACGGCCCGCCACTGCGGATTGCGCTCGCCGTCGAGCGCCGGCACGAGCGGCATCGAATGCTGCTGCGCGCGTGCGATCGCTTCCGGCGACGGCAGCGGCAGGTTCAGCTGCTGCAGCGTCGCGTGCTGCGCGTCGGCGACGGTGGCCATCAGCCGCAGGTAGCCGCTGATCGGGTTCAGGTCGGCGAGCTTGCGCAGCCGCGTGGCACGCGCCGCGAATGCGGTGCCGCGCTCCGGCAGGCGAAAGCGGGGAATGGCCGAATGATCGAGCGCCGAGATCTCGGTCGGTTCGAGAATGCGTTGTGTCACAAATATGTCTTCCAAAAGAACAAGCGCCGACGAATCGGCGCTTTTCAGGCGGTTCCGACGGTGGCGGAACGGTACGCCGCGATGGCGAGCCGCCCCGCTCCGGTGCGCTACTTCACGCTTTCACGGAACCACTTCGGGTGATGCTTGCGTGCCCAGCCCAGCGTGACGGTGCCGCGCACCATCGCGCCGATCGAGCCCTTCACCCACAACGCCGCGTAAATGTGCACGATGATGCTCGCGATCAGCACGAACGCCGCCACTGCATGCACGACGGCCGCCGCGCGGATCACCTCGATCGGGAAATAGAACGAGAAGTAGCGCCGCCAGATCACGATCCCGGACAGCAGGAGCAGCAGCAGACATGCCACCAACGTGAAGAATAGCAGCTTCTGTCCGGCGTTATAGCGCCCGACCGGCGGCAGCTTGTCTTCCTGGTTGGTCAGCACGTCGCCGATCTGCTTCAGCCATTGACGATCGTCCGCGTCGAGCGCGTTGTGGTGCCAGAACCGCACCACGAGAATCGCGAACGACACGAACATCACGAGACCGACGAACGGATGCAGGATCCGCGTCCACTGGCCGCCGCCGAACAGCGCGGTGAGCCAGAACATCGACGGATGGAACAGCGCGAGCCCGGACAACGCGAGCAGCACGAACGTGATCGCGGTGATCCAGTGGTTCGTGCGCTCGTTCGGCGTGTAGCGGACGATCAGATTGGGGTCGTCGTGCTTCATTTTGCGTCCTCCTTGATGCGTCGCGCCTCGTCGCGGGCGGCGGCTTCTTCCTCGTCGCTGACTTCGTTCGGACCGACCCGCGTGTAGTGGAAGAACCCGGCCAGCGCGGTCAGCGCGAGACCGGCGACCGCCAGCGGCTTCGCGATCCCCTTCCACAGCTTCACCATCGGGCTGATCGACGGATTGTCGGGCAGGCCGTGATACAGCGACGGCTTGTCCGCGTGGTGCAGCACGTACATCACGTGCGTGCCGCCGACGCCCTGCGGGTCGTACAGCCCTGCATGCTCGAAACCGCGCTCCTTCAGGTCCTCGATCCGCTCGGCCGCGTGCTGCTTCATGTCCTCCTTGGTGCCGAACACGATCGCGCCCGTCGGGCAGGTCTTCACGCAGGCTGGTTCCTGGCCGACCGCGACGCGGTCGGAACAGAGCGTGCACTTGTAAGCGCGATGATCCTTCTTCGAGATCCGCGGCACGTTGAACGGGCAGCCGGTCACGCAATAGCCGCAACCGATGCAGTTCTCCTCGTGGAAATCCACGATCCCGTTGTTGTACTGCACGATCGCGCCCGGCGACGGGCATGCCTTCAGGCAGCCCGGATCCTCGCAGTGCATGCAGCCGTCCTTGCGGATCAGCCATTCGAGGTCCCCGGCCGGGTTCTCGTATTCGGCGAACCGCATCACCGTCCACGAGTGCTCGGTCAGGTCGGCCGGGTTGTCGTACACGCCGACGTTCGTGCCGATCTCGTCGCGCAGGTCGTTCCACTCCATGCATGCCGTCTGGCATGCCTTGCAGCCGATGCACTTCGATACGTCGATCAGCTTCGCGACGCTCCCGGTCACCGGTTCGCGCACCGTGGGCGGCGGCGTCGTGGTGGCCGAGACGCGCTTGATATCCAGCGATTGCAATGCCATCTCTTCCCCCTTACGCCTTTTCGACCTTCACCAGGAACGACTTGAATTCCGGTGTGTACGAGTTGCCGTCGCCGACGGACGGAGTCAGGGTATTGGCGAGATAGCCGGGCTTCGCGAGACCCTTGAAGCCCCAGTGCAACGGGACGCCGACCGTCTGGACCTTCTTGCCTTCGATCGTCAGCGGCTTGATCCGCTTCGTGACGAGGGCGACCGCGACGATGTAGCCGCGCTTGGACGACACCTTCACGCGCTCGCCGTGCGCGACGCCGACTTCCTTCGCGAGGTCTTCGCCGATCTCGACGAATTGCTCGGGCTGGATGATCGCGTTCAGCCGCGCATGCTTGGTCCAGTAGTGGAAATGCTCGGTGAGCCGGTAGGTCGTCGCGACGTGCGGGAACTCGGACACCTTGCCGAACGACGCGCGATCGTCCGCGAACACGCGGGCGGCCGGGTTGTTCAGCGCCAGCGGGTTGTCAGGGTGCAGCGGGTTCGCGGCGAGCGGCGTCTCGAACGGCTCGTAGTGCTCGGGGAACGGACCTTCGTTCATCCCCGCGCGCGCGAAGAAGCGCGCGACGCCTTCCGGGTTCATGATGAACGGATTCATCCCGTTCTCGGGCGGTTCGTCGATCTTGAAGTCCGGTACGTCGGCCCCCTTCCACGCGCTGCCGTTCCAGCCGATCAGCTTGCGGGTCGGGTCGAACGGCTTGCCGCTCACGTCGCACGACGCGCGGTTGTACAGGATCCGCCGGTTCGCGGGCCACGCCCACGCCCAGTTCAGCGTCTGGCCGATGCCGGTCGGGTCGGCGTTGTCGCGCCGCCCCATCTGGTTGCCGGCCTGCGTCCACGCCCCGCAGAAGATCCAGCAGCCGCTCGCGGTCGTGCCGTCGTCCTTCAGTTGCGCGAACGCGGCGAGCTGCTCGCCCTTCTTCACGAGCACCTTGGCCGGATCCTTCGGATCGGTCAGGTCGGCGAGCGCACGCCCGTTGAACTCCATCGCGAGCTCTTCGGGCGTCGGGCTTTCCGGGTTCGCGTACGGCCACGTCAGGTTCAGGATCGGATCCGGATACTTGCCGCCGTCGGTCTGATACATCTTGCGCATGCGCAGGAACAGCCCCGACATGATCTCGAGATCGCTCCTCGCCTCGCCCGGCGGCTCCGTGCCCTTCCAGTGCCATTGCAGCACGCGGCTCGAACTCACGAGCGAGCCGTTCTCCTCCGCGAAACACGTGGTCGGCAGGCGGAACACCTCGGTCTGGATCTTCGACGCATCGACGTCGTTGAAGTCGCCGTGATGCTTCCAGAACTCGGACGTCTCGGTCGCGAGCGGATCCATGATCACGAGCCACTTCAGCTTCGCGAGGCCCGCGGCCGTCTTCACCTTCGACGGCGCCGCCGCGAGCGGGTTGAAGCCCTGGCAGATGTAGCCGTTCATCTTGCCGGCATTCATCAGCTCGATCGCCTGCAGCAGGTCGTACTGCTTGTCCAGCTTCGGCAGGTAGTCGTAGCCCCAGTTGTTCTCGGCGGTCGCCGCATCGCCCCACCACGACTTCATGAAGCTGACGTGGAACGCCTTGTAGTTCTTCCAGTAGCTCAGCTGATTGGGCCGCAGCGGCTGCTGCACGCGCTTCTTGATGTATGCGTCGAAGTCCTGCTCGGCCTGCATCGGCAGCGTCATGTAGCCCGGCAGCAGGTTCGACATCAGCCCGAGGTCGGTCAGCCCCTGGATGTTCGAGTGGCCGCGCAGCGCGTTCATCCCGCCGCCGGCGATGCCGATGTTGCCGAGCAGCAGCTGCACCATCGCGCCGGTGCGGATGATCTGCGCGCCGATCGAGTGGTGGGTCCAGCCGAGCGCGTACAGCACCGTGCCGGCGCGGCCGGGTACGGCCGTCGTCGCGAGCATCTCGCAGACCTTCAGGAATTTCTCGTTCGGCGTGCCGCAGACTTGCTGGACCAGGTCCGGCGTATAGCGCGCGTAGTGCTGCTTGAGCAGGTTGTAGACGCAGCGCGGATGCTGCAGCGTCGGGTCGACCTTCGCGAAGCCGTCGTCGCCGAGCTCGTAGTCCCAGCTCGATTTGTCCGGATACGCGTGTTTCTCCGCGTCGTAGCCGGAATAGATGCCGTCGTTGAACGCGAAATCCTCGCGCACGATGAACGAGAAGTCCGTGTAGTGCTTCACGTACTCATGCTGGATCTTGTCGTTCGTCAGCAGATAGTTGATGACGCCGCCCAGGAAGACGATGTCGGTGCCGGTGCGAATCGGCGCGTAATAGTCGGCCACCGAGGCCGTACGCGTAAAGCGCGGGTCGACGACGATCAGCCGCGCCTTGCGGTGCGCCTTCGCCTCCGTCACCCACTTGAAACCGCACGGATGGGCCTCGGCTGCATTGCCGCCCATCACGAGAATCACGTCCGCGTTCTTGATGTCGACCCAATGGTTCGTCATCGCTCCACGGCCAAACGTCGGGGCAAGACCTGCCACCGTCGGGCCATGTCAGACACGCGCCTGATTGTCGAATGCGAGCATCCCGAGGCTGCGGACAGCCTTGTGCGTCAGGTAACCGACTTCGTTGCTGCCCGCCGACGCGGCCAGCATGCCGGTCGTGAGCCAGCGATTGACCTTCGCGCCGTCTTCGGCCGTCTCGACGAAGTTCGCGTCGCGGTCGGCCTTCATCAGCTTCGCGATCCGGTCGAGCGCGTCATGCCACGAGATCGGTTCCCACTTGTCCGAGCCGGGCGCGCGATACTCGGGGTGCGTCAGGCGGTTCGGGCTGTGGATGAAGTCGATCAGGCTCGCGCCCTTCGGGCACAGCGTGCCGCGATTGACCGGGTGATCGGGATCGCCTTCGATGTGGATGATGCTCGGCTGCGCATTCTTCGCGCCGTCGCCAAGGCCGTACATCAGAATGCCGCAACCCACTGAACAGTATGGACAGGTGTTGCGCGTTTCGGTGGTGCGCGCCAGCTTGTACTGTCGGACTTCGGCAAGCGCTTCCGTCGGAGAAAAGCCCATCAGGGCAAGACTCGATCCGGCAAGCGACGTGGCCGTCACCTTCAGGAACTGGCGCCGGGACATTTGTAGCATGATGGTCTCGGCGGTTTTGTGGGGTAGGGAGAAACTGAAAGGATTATAGACAGTCAGCGCAACTATGATGGAATCTTCGGATCAATACTGATTTGTCTGATCCGCCGATATCCGCGGTCAGCACACCACCGAACCGTCATGAAACGACAGATCACCTCGGAAGCCACCCGTCTCGCGCAACAACAGGCCAACTGGGCACTCAACGCATTCAAGCGTTTCTCCTCCGACCGCTGCTCGGCGATGGCCGCGAGCATCGCATTCTTCTCCGCGTTCTCGCTCGCACCGACGCTCGTGATGGTGATCGCGGTGGCCGGCTGGTTCTACGGCGACGATGCCGCGCGCGGCCAGGTGTTCGAGCAGGCCCATCAATTGATCGGCGACGATGCCGCGGCCAGCATCCAGACCATCGTGCAGAACGCGCATCGCGCAGGCGAGCGCGGCGGCATCGCGACGCTGATCTCGTTCGCCGCGCTCGCGATCGGTGCGTCGGCAACGTTCGCGTCGCTGAACACGGCGCTGAGCGTGATCTGGCCGAGCACCGAAAACCGCTGGTCGAGCATGCTCGGGCTCGTGCGCGTGCGGCTGGTTTCGTTCGGGCTCGTGCTCGGCGTCGCGTTCCTGCTGATCGTGTCGCTCGTGCTCGACACCGCGATCACGTTCGTCGGCACCTGGCTGCTCGGCAATTCGCCGTATGTGGTCGTCACCAATCTGCTGCAGTTCTTCGTCGGCATCGCGGTGCTCGCGGGCGCGTTCGCCGCGCTGATGAAGTTCCTGCCCGACGCGCGCGTCGCATGGCGCGACGCGGCAGTCGGCGGGATCGTGTCGGCGATCCTGTTCTCCGGCGGCAAGAAGCTGTTCGCGCTGTATCTCGCGCATGCGGGCACGGCGAGTGCGTTCGGCGCGGCCGGATCGTTCGCGGTGTTGCTGATGTGGCTGTACTTCTCCGCCGCCGTGCTGCTGCTCGGCGCGGAATTCGCGGCCGCGCGCGGCGCGGCGCACCGCGGCGCAGGCAACGTCGCAGCCGCATCCCTATCGACATCGGCGTCAACGGGTCGCGCCACCGATCGCGCACGCGACAGCTGATTCCGCCCGCCCGCGTCGCCCGCGGCCGCGCCTCGCGCGTGCCGCACGCGTCGCCCTGCTCGCCCTACGCCGCCGCTTTTCTTTTCGCAACCATCCTGCCCACCGTGTGCGCCTGCATGTCGATGCGTCCGTGCTCGGCACGCGATGCGCGCTGCAACGGCAAACGTTTGCTCGCCTCGATTTCCATGCGCCAACCGGCGAAATTCGCCCGTCTGTTGCCGGGCGCATCGATCATTGCAACAATCGCAGCGCAGCAATTGTCAACTATTTCAAAAAGAGGAATAGTCCTTGATGTGCTTGATATATATGGACTTTTTCTCGCTGTTACCTTTTCGAGACACTTTATTTTTTAAGCTTTCTTGCCGGTATGGCACTGAGCTATTCTCCAATCCGCAACAAATAACGAATGACGAATCATTTGCGTGGAGATACTCAACGATGAAGAAACTCGCTCTCTCGACCCTCTCGCTCGCCCTGTTGGGCGCCGCTGGCGCTGCTCACGCTCAATCGAGCGTGACGCTGTACGGCGTGATCGATACGTCGATTGCTTACGTTCACGGCAATGACGGCCAAGCCAACAACTCGTGGCAAATGCTGTCGGGCAACCTGCAAGGCAGCCGCTTCGGCCTGAAGGGCGCAGAAGACCTCGGCGGTGGCCTGAAGGCGATTTTCCAATTGGAAAACGGTTTTGATCCGGGCTCGGGCCGCTTGGGCCAAGGCGGCCGCATGTTCGGCCGTCAGGCATTCGTCGGCCTGCAAAGCAACCAGTACGGCACGCTGACGCTGGGCCGCCAATACGACCCGATCGTCGATCTGGTCCAGGCAGTCACAGCTGACAACTACTTCGGCAGCACGTTCGCAACGCCGGGCGACGTCGACAACAACGACAACTCGCTGCGCGTCAGCAACGCGATCAAGTACACGTCGCCGGTCTGGGCAGGCTTCCAGCTCGAAGGCATGTACGCTCTCGGCGGCGTCGCGGGCAAGACGGGTTCGGGCCAGACGTGGTCGGTCGCAGCGGCATACAACAACGGCCCGGTCGGCGTTGCCGCAGGCTACTTCTACGCAGCCAACCCGTCGCCGACGGTCGCTGGCGTGCGCACGGGCTGGGGCTCGACGACGTCGGACAACATCATCGACGGCCCGATCAACGCAGGTTACGTGACGGCGAAGTCGATCGCGATCGCACAGGTCGCAGGTCAGTATGCAATCGGCCCGGTGACGGTCGGCCTCGGCTACAGCAACGCGCAATACAAGCCGGACGCATTCTCGGCCTTCGGCTCGAGCCAGAAGTACAACACGGGCCGTGGCTTCGTGACGTACCAGGTTACGCCGCCGCTGCTGCTGGGCCTTGGCTACTCGTACACGAAGGCAAGCGGCAACACGGACGCCAAGTACCATCAGGTTTCGCTGGGCGGCGACTACTCGCTGTCGAAGCGCACGGACATCTACCTGGTCGGCGCATACCAGCACGCAAGCGGTACGCAGCTGAACGCCGATGGCACGACGTCGGCAGCGCAAGCTTCGATCGGCTCGTACGGCATCGCCGGCACGAAGTCGCAGGAAATGGTCGCTCTCGGCCTGCGCCACAAGTTCTAAGAAGTACGTTTCCGGTGTGCATGGCGTCTCCGACGCCATGCCGCCGAACTGCAAAACCAGTCATCGGTTTCGGCCATGGCTGGTTTTTTTTCGTCCGTCGCCAGCGGCCCCGTGGCGGGCTGCCGCGACGCGCCGGCCCATCGGGAGCGACAACGGGCCGCAGGCGGTTCCTGGCCCGTCTGTGACGCGCCGGAGGCGTGCCTGCGCGCATCCGGGCACGTCGCCCGTTGCCCCTCCCTCCATTCGATCGCCGTGCGCGTTGCACGATCCGAGCGACTATCCTTCGACGTGTCGATTTCGGCAGGCTTCATCCGTCGTATCGATGGCGGCATGCACGCAGGCTGCCGCAGCCCTATCGACCGTTGACAGGAGACACACCATGACGATTCAGAAGATCACGCCGTTCCTCTGGTACTCGACGGAAGCCGAGGAAGCCGCGGCCTTCTATGCAGGCATTTTCCCGAACTCGCGCGTCGTGCGCGTCACGACGGTGTCGGGCGCCGGCGGCACGCGGATGGTCGAATTCGAGCTGTTCGGCCAACCGTTCATCGCGATGAGCCACCCGCGCACGGAGACGTTCAACCACGCGATCTCGCTGATGATCAGTTGCGCCGACCAGGCGGAACTCGACCGCTACTGGAGCGCGCTGCTCGAGAACGGCGGCACGGCCGACAACTGCGGCTGGTTGCGGGACCGCTACGGCGTCTCGTGGCAGATCGTTCCGGACGCGCTGATCCCGATGATGGCCGACCGCGACGAGGTCAAGGCCGCACGCGTGGCCGCCGCGATGATGCAGATGACGAAGTTCGATGTCGCCGCGTTGAAGGCGGCGTATGAGGGCTCGGCGGGCTGACATCGAACCATCGGTGCGACGCGTGCGTCGCGAGGCGCGGGGACGTTCGTGCCGCGCGGGTCGATTCGTTCATGACCGTCGGCGCAGATCGCCTCTGCCGAGGCGTTGCGTCGCGTGGCGATGCAATCCCGGACAATGGTTGCGCGCCATGCCGACAGCTTCGGTTCGACGGTCCATTCGTCACACGTCGCGCATCGCGCGTCGCGAACGAATGCCGCAGCCGGTTCGCCGGACAGCGATCGCGTCATCGCCGTCGCTGCGCAACCAGTCGGCGCGCGCGACCGTGACGACCGGCGCGTACGCATCGGAGCGAGGCGCTCCACTCCGCTCGCGGCGGCGACGTTCTCGATCGATGATTCCGCAGAGCGCGGTGCTCGCTGTGCCGAACACCTGTGCAAATGCGAGCACGACGTCGCATTCGTTGCCGCACCGGCCTGGTTTCACATCCCGCTGCGCGACGGTAGCGAGAAGCAAGGCGACCGTCTCGCACACGGGTATCGGCTCGAACGAGGCGGCGACGCGCGGAGCATCCCTTCATCGACAGAATCGCCAGATCGCGATCGCCGCATGCCAACCCGGCGATACCGGCAACACAACACGAATCGCGGCGCGACGACCCCCCCGAATTGAAATGCGCGCCGCGCCGAACGATGCCTCGCCACTGCATTGCCGCGCACGGTGACGGTTACTTCCGTCCGGCGTACCCATACGCTGCGCCCGCTCGTCCTCCGGCACCGGCACATCCGGCGACGTCGATCATCGGCGAGCAACGCGCACAAGTTCACTGCGCGATGCCGCAACGTCGATGTCGCCGTGCGATTTCCGCTTGCCATCGCGCACCGCGCCAATCGCGCGAATCGCATACAGCGCCGCGCCGACATGCCGCCCGATCGCGACGCGCGCGGCAGTCAAGCTGCCGGCGAACTCGACGGCAACAGCAGCGTCCCGACTCGTAAAACGAGGCTCGCACGGCTACGCATGAACAACAGACTGCGCGGCAAAACAACCCGCGAGCGCATGCGCCGCATCCACCATCCGCACATACGGCACGCAGCCGAGAATACGCATCGCGCGACACGAGGTCGCACACCGCGCCTCGACCACCCCCCGATTTGCGCAGCGCAATAAAAATCCCCGCACGCTTTCGCGTACGGGGATCGTCGGACATCGCAACGATCGCCGACCTGCGGTCGACAACCGTTACGCTGCATTACGCAGCCGCGTCCTTCAGCTTCTTCAGCGCACGTGCCTTCACGCGCACGCTGGCCGGCTTTGCCGGGAACCAGCGCTCTTCACCCGTGAACGGATCCTTGCCGAAGCGCTTCTTCTTCGCCGGCACGACTTGCGCCGTGATCTTCAGCAGGCCCGGCAGCGTGAACTCGCCCGCGCCCTTCTTGTGAACCGAGCCCAGCACGACGTTTTCGAGTGCGACGAGCACTGCCTTGACCGCCTTCACTTCGACAGCCGCGCGCTCGGCGATGTGCGTTGCGAGCGATGCCTTCGTGAACTTGTCCTTCAGCGGCGTCGGAGCAGCCGGTGCTGCCTTCGCGACAGCCTTCTTGGCTACTACTTTCTTCGCGGGCGCAGCCTTTTTGGCAGCCACTTTCTTGGTGGCCGGTGCGGCAGCCTTCTTGGCCACCTTTTTTGCGGAAGTCGCCATGTTTCTCCTACCAGGTGTGGTCGTTGGATACACGAAGCGTGCAACGCGCGCGCTTCAACGCCGGATTCTACAAGCGCCTTGACGCTTCGTGCAGTACTTTTATGCGTTTTCGCGGGGTTTCCCGCAGGTTTTGTTGCGCCCGACCGACTTCGCCGACGCTCGAGCATCGAAAAACGTCGTCACGTATACGTCCGAACCGGAATTACGTTCGATATTTGCGCACCTATACTGACCTCGCTCAGTGCCCCGGATGCCTTCATGCGCGAAGTCAGATACGTCAAAGGACTCGACGGCCTGCGAGCCATCGCCGTCATCCTCGTTTTCCTGTCCCACAAGGGCCACGTCCTCGCTGTCGACGTGGGCAAGCTCGGCGTGTGGACGTTTTTCTTCATCAGCGGATTCCTGATCGTCGGCGAGCTTCATCGCAACCGTCAGGCGATCGAGCGCGGCACGATGACGCGCCGCCATGCACTCGCGCTGTTCCTCGCGAAGCGCGCGCTGCGGATCTTTCCCGTCTACTACCTGCTGCTCGCCGCGCTCGCGATCGCGCATGCGCTGTTCTACCAGCGCGGCGTCAATCTCGGGCTCGCGTGGCACGCGACGTTCCTGTCGAACTACTGGATCGGCGTCGTCAAGGACGGCTGGCCGGGCTCCACGTCGCACTTCTGGAGCCTCGCGGTTGAGCAGCAGTTCTATCTGATTGCGCCGCTGACGCTGCTCGCCGTGCCGGCGGCGCGACACGTCCGGCTCGGCATCGCGGCCGTCGCGGCATGCGCGCTCGCGCATCTCGCGCTCTATGCGGTCGACGCGTCGCCGGTGCTGATCTACGCGTTTTCCCCGTGGAATTTCGCGCTGATCGCGCTCGGCGGCATCGGCGCGATGGCGCTCGCCGATCGCGGTCCGGCCGTCGCACGCCGCATTCCGCCCGGCTGGCTCGGCGCCGCCGGCGTCATGTTCTTCCTCGTGCTGCCCGCGCTCACGACGCTGCCCGACCTCGTGACGGGGCTCGCGGATCTCGGCCTGTCCGCATCGCTCGGCTCGCTGATGCTGTGGATCGTCACCGAACCCGATCATCCGGCCGTGTCGCTGCTCGACCGGGCGCCGCTCGTCTATCTCGGCACGATCAGCTACGGCTTCTACCTGTTCCACAACCTGATTCCGGCGCGCTTCGGCGTGCTGCCGGCAACGTTCGCGCACGTGCCGATCCCGGCGCTCGTCCGGGACGTCCTGCCTGAAATGCTGCAGTTCGCGCTCGCCGTGCTGCTCGCGCATCTGTCGTGGCGCTACCTGGAAAAGCGCCTGCTCGATTTCAAGAAACCGGTCGCCGCGATGCTGGCACGGTACTTCGTCGCGCGGCCGAGCACGTCGCCGCGCTGAGCGGGAAGCCGGCGTCGAGAACGTCGAGCGGGAAACGCGTGGCGCGACGCGCGCGGCGGGTACGCGGAAACGGCGCGGCGCAGAACGCGGGAACGGCACCGGAAACGCGTTGCACCGGCGGCTCCAGGTTTCAATACGCCGCGCCGGCAGCGATCCCGCATCGACATCGCAGTGAACGCGGGCAGCCGTTGCACCACGCGAACGTCGATCAAACGGCGGGCAGTCAGCGCGCCGGCACCGGTTTCAGTCGAACCGGAAATCCTGACGAACGCGGCACGCACCGCAAGCCGAGCCGCGCGCCGGTACGCCAGGGGCGCACCCGTTATCGCTCGCCCCGCATCCGCCCGGCTCCAGCCCGGCCGATCGTCCGCCGCCCGCCATCCGCCCCGCTTCGCCCGGACGCAAAAAAGCCCCGACGCGCAAGGCAGCCGGGGCCAACGGAACAACCACCACCTGAAACAACGGAGCAGCGCGGCTGCTTATGCGACAGCAGCCAGCGCGGGCAGGCAGGTACGCAGATACGCCTCGAATTCGCGGCTCACTTCCGGATGCTGGAGGGCGAGCTCGACGGTCGCCTTCAGGTAACCGATCTTGCTGCCGCAATCGAAACGCGTGCCGAAGTAGCGATACGCGAGCACCTGTTCGTGCGCGAGCAGCGACTGGACGGCGTCGGTGAGCTGCAGTTCGCCGCCCGCGCCCGGCTTGAGCCGGCGCAGGTGATCGAAGATCGTCGGCATGAACACGTAGCGGCCGACCACGCCGAGGTTCGACGGTGCATCTTCCGGCGCCGGCTTCTCGATGATGCCGGACAGCTTGATGATGTCCTCTTCCCATTCGCGGCCTTCGACGACGCCGTACGAGCGGCTGTCCTCGCGCGGGATCGTCTCGACTCCGATCACCGAGCTGTGATAGTGGTCGAACACGTCGACGAGCTGCTTGAGCACCGGCTGCTCGCCGTGCAGCAGATCGTCGGCGAGAATCACCGCGAACGGCTCGCCATGCACGAGCTTTTCCGCGCACAGCACCGCGTGGCCGAGGCCGAGCGCTTCCGGCTGGCGCACGTAGAAACAGTTCACGTTGCTCGGCTTGATGCCGCGCACGAGTTCGAGCAGCTTTTCCTTGCCGCGCGCCTCGAGTTCGGCCTCGATCTCGTACGACTTGTCGAAGTGATCCTCGATCGCGCGCTTGCTGCGCCCGGTCACGAAGATCATCTCGGTGATACCGGCGTTGATCGCTTCCTCGACCGCGTACTGGATCAGCGGCTTGTCGACGACGGGCAGCATTTCCTTCGGGCTCGCCTTCGTTGCCGGGAGGAACCGCGTGCCGAGACCGGCGACGGGGAACACGGCCTTGGTGACTTTCAACATGTTCGCATCCTGATTGCGTTGACTGCGCCGCGTCGACCTGCGACCCGGCGCGGTTGTTTTCCGAACGGCATATCGAGAATCGACGGCGCGGCCAATTTCACTCCGCTCATTTTCGATATGGACCGATTGCCCACCATTTCCGAAAAAGAGATAATCAGCCGACCCGGTCGATATTGCCGCACCCATTGCCGAAGCAGAAACAAATTACCGATTTTCCGGATACAAATGCTTACGATTCGAATTCCTCGATATACGGGACGCTACCCCGTTCGAGACCGGAGCGAATCGGCTCGTTCTTCAGCGCCTCGCGATACGCCGACAGCACGGCCATGACCAGCAGTACTGCCGCGCTCGCGATCCAATGCATGTCCATCTTGCCGCTCCTTGCATCAATCAACCGGAGCTTCAAACTAACAGAAAAAAATCGGCAAATAATTGCAGCGGCTTCGAAACCGCATTCAGAACGGGAATAAAACCATTATGCGAAATACCATTATTTCCCGTCGCGATTTTTTTATTCATTCGATCGAATTCTTGCGCATTACGATTGGACCATCCCCTTCATCCGTCGCAAGGAATCGAATCGCATGCAAGCTTTCAGCGGATCGTCTTTGACTGCGCCGCCCGTCGCCGACCACAAGGAACACGTGATCGACGCGATGCGCGGATTCGCGGCGCTGCTCGTCGCCTATTTCCATTGCCGCCAGGTCGTCTGGGTCGGCATGCAGAGCTTCCATCGCGCTTACGGTCACGCGCTGGACCCGAGCGTGATCGTCGGCTACCTGACGTTCCCGTTCGCGTGGGGCTCGGCCGGCGTGCCGATCTTCTTCGTGATCAGCGGCTACTGCATTCACCGCAACGCGGCGCTGAAGTTCGCGGCCAACCCGGCGTACCGGCTCGACGCGCCGAATTTCTGGGCGCGCCGCTTCGCGCGCATCTATCCGGTGCTGCTCGCCGCGCTGCTGTTCACGCTCGCGCTCGACGCGATCAGCCTGCAGATCGCGCCGGTCAGCCACAAGATCCGCGACATCGGCATCACCGCATTCCTCGTGAACCTGTTCTCGCTGCAGGGCGTCGCCGGCTATACGTACGGGTCGAACGGCGCGCTGTGGACGCTGTCGCTCGAAGTGCAGTTCTACGTGGTCTATCCGCTGCTGTTCGCGCTGCGCCGGCGCGTCGGGATGCCCGCCATTGTCGCGGGCGTCGCGCTCGTCAACGTCGCGTCGGCGCTGCTGCTGGAGCGCCACGACCTGCAGTTCTTCACGTCGTACTGGCTGTCGTGGACGATCGGCGCGTGGATCGCCGACGTGCGCGCGCAGCCGGCGCGCGGTACGCCCGCCGTGCCGTCGCGCGCGTGGTACGGCGCGGCCGCCGTGCTGCTCGCCGCGGGCTGCGGTGCGTTCCATTTCGGCCAGTACGGCGCGTTCCAGCTGTGGGCGGCCGGCTTCGCGTGCTTCCTGTACCGCGCGCTCGCGTGCCCGCCGCGCCCGACGCCGCTGCTGCGCGTGCTCGGCCGGTTCGGCGACTTCAGCTACTCGCTGTACCTGATTCACCTGCCGCTGTTCGTCTGCCTCGGCTCGGTGCTGTTCCATTCCGAGCTGCAGCTGTCGATCTGGCCGTCGCTCGCGTTCATGGCCGCGGCGATTCCGGTCGCGTACCTGTTCTACCGGCTGTTCGAACGGCCGGCGATGGCGTGGTCGGCGAGCCTGAAGCCGACGCGCGCGGCCCGGGTCGTCGCATCGGTGCCCGAGCAGGCCGCCTGAGCGCGTCGTGACGGCGCTCCGGCCCCCGTGCGGCTTCCGGCTGCGCGGGGGTTTTTCATGGCGCGTAGCGGCGCGAGAATGCGTTCCCGCGCCAAGGCGTGACGCGCGCCACGTAGCAACGCACCCGACCGGCGCATAACGGCCGCTTCGGCCGCTTGTCGGCTGCCCAGCCCGTCGGCCTCGCCCTCGACCGCGGGGCCGTACGGCGACACCGCTCGCGTCCCGAAAGGCGATTCCGGTCGAGGCGGCTGCCGGCCGCACACCCGCCGAACGAGCATCTACCGGCCCCGACAAGAAAACCATGCGTGCCGCGCAGCAAGCGCCCGCCCGCCCGCAAAGCAAAACAAAGCCCCCATGCGGCGCAATACCGCATGAGGGCTCGTTTTTCCGCCGACTCGCGCCGGCACGCATGCTTACTGCTTCTTCTTCGCCTTCGCAGCCTTCGCGGTATCCGCGAGAATCTTCTCGACCCGCTCCACATAGGTCTCGGTGCCGAACCGGCGCACCGCCGTCGCACGCCCGCTCGCGACGAGCCGCGCGCGCAACGCGGCGTCGTGCTGCAGCTTGCCGAGCGCATCGGCCAGCGCACCCGCGTCGCCCGGCTCGCACAGCAAGCCGTTTTCGCCGTCCTCGATGATCTCGACGACCCCGCCCGCGCGGGCCGCGACCACCGGCCGGCGCGCGAGCATGCCCTCGACGATCACGCGCCCGAACGGCTCGGGCGTGATCGACGTATGCGCGACCACATCCACCGCCTTCATGCACGCGGCCACGTCGCGCTGGAAACCGAGGAAATGCACGCGTTCGTCCATGCCGTGACGCGCGACGGTCTCGTGCAGTTGCGCGGCGTATTCGTCCTCGCCGAACAGCGGCGCGCCGACCAACACCACGTGCATGTCCGGATGCCGCGCAGCGGCCTCGAGCAGCAGATGCTGCCCCTTCCAGCGCGCGAGGCGGCTGAACGAGCCGACCAGCCATGCATGCTCGGGCAGCCCGAAGCGCGCGCGCAGCGCGGCCTGGCTGACGTCGTCCAGCGCGTCGAACGGTTCGGCGGAAATCCCGTTGAACACGACGTCGACATGCTGCGGCGTGAAGCCCGTCAGCGTGCGAAACGCCTGCGCGGACGCATCGGAGTTCGCGATCACGCGCGTGACGCCCAGGCGCGCGCAGTATTTGATCGCCATCAGCTGCTTGCCGCCGAAATGGTCGTCGCTGACGATGTCGCGCAGGTGCCAGACCACCGGCTTGCGCGCGAGCCGCCCGGCCAGCGCGGCGACCACCATCGCGCGCTGCGTGTTCGCGTAGATCACCTCGGCGCGGCGCGCGCGCCGCGCGACGTCGCGCACCATCCCGACGAGCTGCTTCACCGCGCCGGCCGACACGCCGCCCTGCTTGCGCACGCCGGCGAGCGCGCCCTGGTCGAGCACGTCGACGCGTGCGCCGACCTCGTCGAGCGCCGCGCGAAACGGGCCGTCGTCGAACAGCAGCACGTCCGCATTCGCGCGCATGTGCTTCATGATTTCGAGCAGCGACAGCTCGGCGCCGCCGAGCACGCCGCTCTGGTCGAGCACGAGCGTCGCCGGGCCGCGCGCGGCCGGCATCGGCGCTGCGGCCGGGCCGCGCTGCGCGGTCGAGCCGGGCAGCGCCGCCTCCACGTAGTCGAGAAAGCGCCGCCGGAACGTGTCGGCGGAGAAGCGCTCCGCGTTGGCGCGGCACGCCGTCGGCGTGAAGCGTTGCGGCGCGCGCTCGAAATCGTCCACTGCCGCGACGATCGCATGCGGTGTCTGCTCGTCGAAGAACAGCCCGGTCGGATTCCCGTGCGACTGCGGCTCCAGCACGGTTTCGAGCGCACCGCCCTTGCCGTATGCGATCACGGGCGTGCCGCATGCCTGCGCCTCGACGACCGAGATGCCGAAATCCTCCTCGGCCGCGAACACGAACGCCTTCGCGCGACGCATCCGGTCGTGCAGCACCGCGAACGGCTGATAGCCCATGATTTCGACGTTCGGGCCGGCCTTCGCGCGAATCTTCTGCATCTCCGGGCCGTCGCCGATCACGACGAGCTTGCGCTCCGGCGTGCGCGAGAACGCGTCGACGATCAGGTCGATCTTCTTGTACGGCACCATCCGCGACGCGGTCAGGTAGAAGTCGTCCTTCGTCTCGTTCAGCGAGAAGCTGTCGACGTCGACCGGCGGGAAGATCACGGCCGCGTCGCGGTGATACACCTTGCGGATCCGGCGCGCGATGAACGCGGAATTCGCGACGAAGCCGTCGACCGCGTTCGCCGTGCGCGTGTCCCAGTTGCGGATGTAGTGCAGGATCATCCGCGCCAGCAGCGACTTCGGCCCGTGCGTGAGATTCGACTGCTCCAGATACTGGTGCTGCAGGTCCCACGCATAGCGGATCGGCGAATGCACGTAGCTGATGTGCACCTGGTCCGGCCCCGTCAGCACGCCCTTCGCGACCGCATGGCTGCTCGAGATCACGAGGTCGTACCCGGACACGTCGAGCTGCTCGATCGCGAGCGGCATCAGCGGCAGGTAGCTGCGGTACTTGGTGCGCGCGAACGGCAGCTTCTGGATGAACGACGTCGTCACCCGCTTGCCGCGCACGAACGCGCGATCGTCGAGAAAGTCGACGAGGCTGAACAGGTCCGCGTCGGGAAAGCACGCGACGATCTGTTCGAGCACGCGCTCGGCGCCCGCATACGTGACGAGCCAGTCGTGGACGATCGCCACGCGCAGCGGGCGGGACGCATGGCGTGCGCCCGCCTGCCCGGCCGATTCGGCACGGCGCCGCGCGGCGGCGCCGGCTTCGGCCACGGCGCCGTCGGCCGTGGCGATGTTCAGGATGGCGTGTTCCGCCAGATCGCGATTCATGTTGTTTTCCTCGCATTGAGACGGACGAACAGGTCGCGCACGAGCGCGCGCAGGCCCGGCGTCATCGTGAGCGACCACGCAAGGTTGAGCACCAGCACGACCGCGCACATGCCGATCGACTCGCCGAGCCCCGACCACGCCTGCGCGAGAAACAGGCTCGCGAGCAGGAAGGCGAGATGCGCGAGCATGTCGAGCACGATCGCGCGCATCCGGATCGCCGACAGGTACAGCAGCACGCCGTAGTCGACCAGCGCGCGCGTGGCGACGACGACCGCCGCCCCGATCAGCCCGAAGTGATGAATGCCGAACCACAGGCCGCCGACGAAGAACGGCATCTCGATGAGGCCCGCGAACGCGGCGCGCGCCGGGTTGACCTGCGACTGGATCAGGATCCGCGTGACGCTCGCCTGACCGACGAGCCACACGCTGATCACCAGCACGCGGCCGACCGGCGCCGAATGCGCGGCGAGATCGGCGCCGACCCACAGCGTGAGGAACGGCGCGAGCGCGAAGATCGCGACGATGCCGACCGGCGTGAATACCCCGTTCAGGAATTCGAGCGACTGGCGCGCGAGCGTGTCGGCGTGATCGCGGCCGACCGCCGACAGGCGCGGAAACAGCGTGCGCACCAGCGCGTTCGGCAGCATGTTCAGCCGCGTGACGAGGTTCTGCGGCACCGTGTAGTACGTGACGAACTTCGCGCCCATGCCGGCGCCGAGCATCACGCGATCGAGCGTGTCGGCGATCATGCTGGCCGTGCTCGCGATCAGCATCCAGCCGCCGAAGTTGAACAGCCCTTTCGCGGTGCCCCACTGCGGCGGATCGATGCGCCGGATCCCGAGCACCTTGATGCTCGCGTGACCGAGCATCACCGCCGCGATCAGCCGCGCGACGACCGCCGCGGCCAGCACCGTCTGCAGGTTGGGCGCGATCCACCACGCGGCGCCGAGCGGCAGCAGCTGGAACAGGAACGTGCCGATCGTCTGGTTCGTGTTGAACACGCCGAACCGCTCGGCGCCGTTGATCGCGCCGGCGAACACCCACGACACGTTCGCGAGCGGAATCGCGAGCGCGAGCCACGGCAGCGCGAGATACACCTCGTGCTGCATCGCCGCCGACACCTTCGTGAAATACGCGGTGTAGACGAACGCGCCGAAGTAGATGAGCAGCCCGCCCGCGATGCCGGTGCCGAGGTTCAGCCAGAACGCGCTCCAGAACACGCGTGCGCTTTCGTCCTCGTTGCCGCTCGCGAGCGCCTTCGAGATGTGGTTCTGCGCGGCCATGCTCATCCCGAGATCGAGGATCCCGAAATAGCCGATCAGCGTCCACACGAGGCTCACGACGCCGTAGCGTTCGACGCCGAGCGCGTGAATATAGGCGGGCACCGTCACCAGCGACACGAAGGTCGGCAGGATCAGCCCGATGAAGTTGATCGAAACGTTCTTGAGTATGCCTTTGTCCATGCTTTAGCCCATGGGCCCGTTACAGTTTCCAGCGGTACATGAGCACCTTGCCGCGTGCGTCTTCCTCGACGAACACCAGGTATTCGCCGTTCTCGCGCCGGAACGCGCTGATGCCGAACGGCACGTCGACCCAGCCCGACGCCTTGCCGACCGCCGCGCCCGGACTCATCACGCCGACTTCCTTGCCGGTTTCCTTGTCGTACACGTGGATCTTGCCGACCGGCTCCACCGTGAAGATGTAGCGGCCCTCGACCGTGATCCCGATCAGGTCGAAGATCGGCTTCGCATCGAGCTGCCACGGCAGCGCGACCGTGTAGCGCACGACCGGCGAGCCGGTCGACCACTTGTCGAAGCGCACCAGCACGCGGCCGACTTCCTTGTTGATGCCCGGTTGCGGCGGCGCATCGGCCGTATAGCCCGTCACGTACAGCGTGTCCGTCTGCGGCTCGTAGATCGCGCGGCGCAGCTGCGTGAACGGCTGCGGCATCGGATAGGTCGTGACCTTGTCGTACGCGTAGATCGGGTTGCCGGCCTTGTCGACGCCGCCGTAGCGGAAGCGGTGGATGCCGCGCACGTCGCTCGTGCGCCAGATGTCGCCCTTCGTGTCGACCCACCAGCCCCAGCCGCCCGCCTTCGCCTTGCCGGTCGTGTTGATCTCGAACTCGTCCGCGTCGATGCGGCCATTGCCGTTCGCGTCGCGCCAGATCCAGTCGCCGCCCGGCGGCTTGTTCGGCACCTGGTCGACCGGCCGCGCGCGGCCCGCGATCAGGCCCGACGGAATCGCGACCTCGCCGTCGCGCTTCGCGTCGAAGCGGTAGATCTTCAGGTGATCGGCATACATGTCGGTCAGGTACAGGAACGTACGGCCGTCGACGCGCCGCGCGAACGGCATGCCGGGATACTGATCCGTGTGGAACACGGGATCGTCCGGATACTTGAAGCGGTTCGACAGGAAGCCGACGTATTTCCAGTCCTGGCCGGGCGGCTTCGACAGGTCGAGCTCGAAGCGCTTGTTGCCCGTGTACACGCTGTTCGGCCGCGCGGGGTCGAGCCACGCGCCGTCGACGAACAGCAAGCCCTGTACCTGCCAGCGCAGCTTGCCGTCCGGCGTGTAGCTTTCGAGCACCGCGCCGAGCCCCGCGCCGATCGTGTCGTGGTGCGGGCCGATCCCGTTCGTCGACACATAGATGTTGCCCTCGCGATCGACGCCCACGCCCGTCAGCCCGTTGAAGCGCTGCGGCCCGGGGCGACCCGGCACCGGGCCCGCGAAGATGCCGCCGCGCTCGCCGAGCGTGCCGGACGCCGCGTAGCCCTTGCCGCCTTTCGAAAAAATCAGGATTTGCTGGCGCGGGCCGTTGTCCGCGACCAGCACGCGCCCTTTCGCGTCGACCGCCACGTCCACCGCGTCGGTGCCGTCGGGCAGCGCGGGCGCGTCGTCGAGCTTGCGGCCGTCGGCGCGCACGTGCACGAGGTGCGCGGGCCCGCTGACCGTATCGGTGAGCAGCCACAGCGTGCCGTCGCCCGCGAGCGCGATGCGGCCCGGCTCGTGCGCGCTCCAGGTAGCCTTCTTCTGCATCGTCTCGGCGTCGTACACGTCCACCGCGTCATGCGACGGATTCGTCGCGAACAGCGTCTTGTCGTCCGCCGCGAGGCCGCCCACCTCCGCTTTCAGCCCGCCCACTTCCGACCGGGCCGGGGCCGGCACCTCGTTGACCATCATGAAGCTCGCGGCCATTCGCGCGCGGCCGGCATCGGCGCGCCCGCCGGGCGCGACCTGCGGCGCGGCGCGAAACGGCGCCGGCTGCTTCATGTCGCCGATCGTGCGCCGCGAGATGCCGAACCACTGCTTGCCCTTGTCCGGCCAGATGCCCGGCGACTGCAGATGGCCGCGCTCGTTGCCGACGCCGATCGCGACATACGCGTATTTGCCGTTCACCGCGATCGCACTGCCGCCGAGATTGCCCCAGCCGTGCGTGCCGCCGGCGAAGCCGAGCATCTTCCCGTCCTGGTAGACGCTCGCCTCGGCGCCGCTCTCGTCCCACGGCGCATTCGTATACACCTTGCCGTCGGGCGTCACCGCGATCGCACGGATGTCGATCTGCGTCCAGCTGCCGTCGCCATAGCCGAACGTGTTGCCGATCCACGAGGTCGTGGCGGGCAACACCGTTTCGGCCGGTGCGGCGCTCGCCGTCACCACCGCGCACACCGTCATGCCAACCAGAATCAGACGTCGCAATGCGCTCTCCAGACTTGATGCGGAAGCGACCGGCGCCGCGGCGTGCTGCATGCCCGGATGACCTGTCGCTAAATAGGTTTCAAACGTCGCGATGCAGGTTACAAGCAAAAATAATCACAAGAAATTTGGAAATATTTGAGGATGTTTCCGCCTGAAATATCGATCCGGAACAAATGGGAAAATGGCCGGCAATGCGGAAATAACGACCACCCTTCACGCACCGATCCGTAGAAAATGCCACTCCGGCACGCCCCGTGTGGCGCCCAGCCTGCAAACCTTTCATGTCGCGATTGAAACCGCCGTCATTCGCACGTTTTCAGCCGGATAAATGACATGCGTTTTTTTGCCGATTTCTTTTCCCTAGAATCGATTTCGACTCAATATTTCATTTAAAAGGCATGCATTACGTTCACGCATCGAATGCGCGGCGCGCCACGGCTTCGGCCGCGCGTCGCGAAGGAGCGGCGCGATGACGGGCAGCGCGCAAACCGCCAACCTCGCCCCGCCGCAACACGGCCGTATCGTGCAGCTCGACGGACTGCGCGCGATCGCCGTGGGCGCCGTGTTCCTGCAACACGCGCTGAAGGCGCCGCTGTGGATGGGCGTCGACCTGTTCTTCGTGCTGAGCGGCCTGCTGATCACCGGCATCCTGCTCGATCGCAAGGCGCGCGGGCAATCGTACTTCAGCCACTTCTACGCGCGCCGCGTGCGCCGGATCCTGCCGCCGTACGTGCTGCTGCTCGTCGTGTCGACGCTGCTGTTCGGGGCGAGCTGGCTGCCGCACTGGCCATGGTTCGCGTTCTTCTCGACCAATATCGGGCTGTCGCTCGGCAGCATCGGCCATGACAGCCTGAACGTGCTGTGGTCGCTCGCCGTCGAGGAGCAGTTCTACATCTTCTGGCCGTTCGTCGTGCTGTGGTGTTCGGAGCGCGCGCTGCTGTGGGTCGCCGCCGCGCTGATCGTCGCGGCGCCCGTGCTGCGCGCGATCGCGACGCCGTGGTTCGATTCGTTCTGGCCGATCTACTACCTGACGCCGTTCCGGATGGATCTGCTCGCCGCCGGCGCGCTGCTCGCGATCGTGCTGCGCCGCGACCGCCGCGCGCTGGAGCCGTTCTATCCGCTCGCGATCGTCGGCGCGCTCGTGTCGCTCGCGATCCTCGCGTGGCTGCACCTGTCGTTCCCGCGGTTCCGCGCGGCGAACACGCCGGTGTCGAACGCCGCGCTCTACAGCATCTCGCTGCTGCTGTGCACGTCGATCGTCGTGATCGCGCTGCGCGGACGCGGCCTCGTGCAACGCGTGCTGACGAACCCGCTGCTCGTCTACGTCGGCACCGTCAGCTACACCGTGTACCTGATTCACCTGAGCGTGCTGTACGCACTGTGGCCGCTGCACCTGAACCGCTTCGTGACGGCCGTGCTCGCGCTCGCGATCACGCTCGCGTACGCCACGCTGAGCTGGTACGGCTTCGAGCGGCGCCTCACGCGCGGCCCCGCGCGCCGCACGCTGCCGGCCGCCGCCAGCACGACCGCCTGACTTTCTCAATTCAACGTTTCGACCAGGACATTGCCATGAGCCAAACTCGCAAGAAGGCCATCATCACGGGGATCACCGGGCAGGACGGCGCCTACCTGACCCGACTGCTGCTCGACAAGGGCTACGAGGTCACGGGCACCTATCGCCGCACCAGTTCGGTGAACTTCTGGCGCATCGCCGAACTCGGCGTCGACACGCATCCGAACCTGACGCTCGTCGAGCACGACCTGACGGATGCGGGCTCCAGCCTGCGGCTGCTCGAACGCACGCAGCCCGACGAGCTGTACAACCTGGCCGCGCAAAGTTTCGTCGGCGTGTCGTTCGACCAGCCGGCGACCACCGCCGAAGTGACGGGCATCGGCCCGCTCAACCTGCTCGAGGCGATCCGCGTGGTGAGCCCGAAGACGCGCTTCTACCAGGCGTCGACGTCCGAGATGTTCGGCAAGGTGCAGTCGATCCCGCAAACGGAAGCGACCGCGTTCTACCCGCGCAGCCCGTACGGCGTCGCGAAGCTGTACGCGCACTGGATGACCGTGAACTACCGCGAGTCGTACGGCCTGTTCGGCTGCAGCGGCATCCTGTTCAATCACGAGTCGCCGCTGCGCGGGCGCGAGTTCGTCACGCGCAAGATCACCGACACCGTCGCGAAGATCAAGCTCGGCAAGGCGACCAAGCTCGAACTCGGCAACCTCGATGCCAAACGCGACTGGGGTTTCGCGCTCGAATACGTCGAAGGGATGTGGCGGATGCTGCAGGTCGACGAGCCCGACACCTACGTGCTCGCCACCAACCGCACCGAAACCGTGCGCGACTTCGTGCGGATGGCGTTCGCGGCCGCCGGCTACCAGATCGAATGGACCGGCAAGGGTGAGCAGGAGCGCGGCCTCGACGCGTCGACCGGCAACGTGCTCGTCGAAGTGAACCCGAAGTTCTACCGCCCCGCCGAAGTCGACCTGCTGATCGGCTGCGCGGACAAGGCCAGATCCAAGCTCGGCTGGGCGCCCGAGACGACGCTCGAGCAGCTTTGCCAGATGATGGTCGAAGCGGACCTGACGCGAAATCGCCACCATGACACGTACTGACGCCGGACGCCCGTCGCGCCGTGCGTTCGTCACGGGCCTGACGGGCTTCACCGGCCGCTACATGGCGCAGCGCCTCGCAGCGGCCGGCTACGACGTGTGGGGCACCGTGACGCCCGGCGCGACGCGGCCCGACGACCCGGCATTCGCGAACTGCACGCTGCTGCCGGTCGATCTGCTCGATCCGAACGCAATGCGTGCGGCGGCGGCCGATGCGCGCCCCGATGCGGTCGTGCATCTCGCCGCACGCGCGCACGTCGCGCGGGACGAGCCGTCGCAGACCTACGCGGTCAACATCGCCGGCACGCGCAACCTGCTGGCCGCGCTCGCGGGCCTCGACCGCCGCCCGTCGGCCGTGCTGCTCGCCAGCAGCGCTAACATTTACGGCAATTCGACGGCCGGCGTGCTCGACGAGCGCATCGCGCCCGCGCCCGCGAACGACTACGCGGTCAGCAAGCTCGCGATGGAATACGCGGCGAAGCTGTGGGCCGACCGGTTGCCGATCGTGATCGCGCGGCCGTTCAACTACACCGGCGTCGGCCAGGACGACGCCTATCTGCTGCCGAAGCTCGTGTCGCACTATGCACGCAACGCGCCGCGCATCTCGCTCGGCAATCTCGACGTGAGCCGCGATTTCTCCGACGTGCGCGACGTGACGGCCGCGTATCTGAAGCTGCTCGAAACGGCGCCGGCCGGCGAGACGTTCAACGTCTGCTCGGAGCGCGCGTATTCGCTGAAGGAAGTGCTGGCGATGCTGTCGCGCATCGCCGGTTACGTGATCGACGTGACGATCGATCCGCGTTTCGTGCGGCAGAACGAAGTAAAGCGCCTGAGCGGGTCGCGCGACAAGCTGCGGCGCGCGGTGGGCGAATTGCCCGCGACGCCGCTCGACGAAACGCTGCGCTGGATGGTGAACGCGATGCGCGACGCGCCGCAGCCCGGGCAGGCCGCGCGCGCCGGCTGAATCCGGCAACGCGCACGTTGCCCATCGAAACGAAACGGGCCGCTCGAGTTTGAGCGGCCCGTCTTTCATGCAGCCGTGAAACCGGCCGCTACGCTCAGCCTTCGAGACCGCGCGCGAGATCGTTGCGCAGGTCGCCGGCGTTCTCCAGGCCGACCGCGAGGCGGATCAACCCTTCGCTGATGCCGGCGGCCGCACGCGCTTCCGGCGTGATGCGCGCATGCGTCGTCGTGGCCGGATGCGTGATCGTCGTGCGCGTGTCGCCGAGGTTGCCGGTGATCGAGATCAGCTTCGTGCCGTCGATCACGCGCCAGGCGTTCGCGCGCTGCTGCTCCGGCGTGTCGCCTTTCAGCTCGAACGACACGATCGCGCCGCCCGCCTTCTGCTGGCGCTTCGCGAGTTCATGCTGCGGATGCGATGCGAGCCCCGGATAGAACACCCGCGCAACGGCCGGATGCGAATCGAGCCAGCGCGCGATTTCCAGCGCATTCGCCGACTGCTTCTCGACGCGCAGCGACAGCGTCTCCATCCCCTTCAGCAGCACCCACGCGTTGAACGCCGACAGCGTCGGGCCCGCGCTGCGCACGAACGGGAACACCTTGCCCATGATGAATTCCTTCGAACCCACCAGCGCGCCGCCGAGCACGCGGCCCTGCCCGTCGAGGAACTTGGTCGCCGAGTGCATCACGACGTCCGCGCCGAGTTTCAGCGGCTGCTGCAGCACCGGGCTGCAGAAACAGTTGTCGACGACGAACAGCGCGTTCGCGGCCTTCGCGATCTTGCCGATCGCCTCGATGTCCGCGAGCTCGGTCAGCGGGTTCGACGGCGTTTCCAGGAAGAACATCTTCGTTTCCGGCCGCACGGCTTCCTGCCAGGCGTTCAGGTCGGTCGGGTCGACGAAGGTCGTCGTGATCCCGAACTTGCTGAAGATCTGCGAGAACATCCCGAGCGTCGAGCCGAACAGGCTGCGCGAGCTGACGAGGTGATCGCCCGCCTGCAGGGCGGACATCACGACCGACATGATCGCGGCCATGCCTGACGCCGTCGCGATGCAGGCTTCCCCGCCTTCGAGCGCGGCGAGACGATCCTGGAACATGGTGACCGTCGGGTTCGTGAAGCGCGAATAGGTGAAATAGTCTTCCGAATTCGCGAAGCGCTCGGCGGCCTCGGCCGCGCTTGTAAAGCAGAAGCTCGACGTGAGGAACAGCGCTTCCGAGTGCTCGTTGAAGTCGCTGCTACGCAGCGTGCCCGCGCGCACGGCGAGCGTGTCGAAATTGAGGGAGTCGTCCATGTTCCGTTTTCCGTATTCGAGGGTCGCGCCGAAGGTCATGCATGACGCGCGAGCCCAGCCAAAAACCAGGCCAAAACAAAAAGCCCGCTATGCGTCGGCATCAGCGGGCTTCGGTGCGGTACGACAGCGATCGACTCGGGCCGGCTGCCGCCGGCCTTCGCTTTAGCTGTTTTGGGAAGTCGCCCCGCGTCCGCAAGCTGAATCAAATCGACGCAAGGCCACATCCTATCACGCTTCATTCGAAGCGTGCGTCGGCATCACTCGACCGACAGCTGCAGGTTCATCTGCGACACCGCGGTGTCGCTGGCCGCGTCGCGATCGGCCTGCGACGCCGGTGCGAGGCGTGCGCGCTCGATCGCATCGAGGTACTCGGGCGTCACCGCGCCGGTGATGTAGTTGCCGTCGAAGCACGACGCCTCGAAGTGCTCGAGCTTCGGGTTGATGTCGCGCACCGCGCGGCGCAGATCGTCGACGTCCTGATAGATCAGGTGGTCGGCGCCGATGATCTTCGCGACTTCTTCGTCGGTGCGACCGTGTGCGACCAGCTCGCCGCGCGTCGGCATGTCGATGCCGTACACGTTCGGGAACTTCACGGGCGGCGCCGCCGACGCGAAGATCACCGACTTCGCGCCCGCATCGCGCGCCATCTGCACGATCTCGTGCGAAGTCGTGCCGCGCACGATCGAGTCGTCGACGATCAGCACGTGCTTGTCCTTGAACTCGATGCTCATCGCATTGAGCTTCTGGCGCACCGACTTCTTGCGCACGGCCTGGCCCGGCATGATGAAGGTGCGGCCGACGTAGCGGTTCTTGAAGAAGCCTTCGCGATACTCGACGCCGAGCTTCGCGGCAACCTGCATCGCGGCCGGACGCGACGAATCGGGGATCGGCATCACGACGTCGATCGGCACGTTCGGCAGCTCGCGCTTGATCTTCTCGGCGAGGTAGTCGCCCATGCGCAGGCGCACGTTGTAGACCGGCACGCCGTCGAGGCACGAATCCGGACGGGCGAGATACACGTATTCGAACATGCACGGATTGAGCGTGGGCTGCTCCGCGCACTGCTGGCTGTGGAAGTTGCCGGCCTTGTCGATGAAGATCGCTTCGCCCGGCTGCACGTCGCGCACGAATTCGAAGCCGATGCCCTCGACCGCCACCGACTCCGACGCGACCATCCATTCGGTGCCGTGTTCGGTTTCGAGCTTGCCGAGGCAGAGCGGACGGATGCCGAACGGATCGCGGAACGCGAGCAGGCCGTAGCCGGCGATCAGCGACACGATCGCATACGAACCCTGCAGGCGGCGGTGCACGCCGGAGACCGCCTTGAACACCGCGGCCGGATCGAGCTCGAGGCCCGTCGTCGACAGTTGCAGCTCGTGCGCGAACACGTTGAGCAGCACTTCGCTGTCGGAATTGGTGTTGATGTGCCGGCGATCGATCCGGAACATCTCGTCCTTCAGTTGTTCCCAGTTCGTCAGGTTGCCGTTGTGCGCGAGGATGATCCCGAACGGCGCGTTCACGTAGAACGGCTGCGCCTCGGCTTCGCTCGATGCCGAGCCGGCCGTCGGATAGCGGACCTGGCCGATGCCGAAGGTGCCGGGCAGGCTGCGCATGTTGCGCGTGCGGAACACGTCGCGCACCATCCCGTTCGCCTTGTACATGTGGAAATTGCTGCCATCCGCCGTCGCGATGCCGGCTGCGTCCTGACCGCGATGCTGCAGCAGCAGCAGGCTGTCATAGATCAGCTGATTGACCGGGGATTGGGAAATAACACCTACGATGCCGCACATGGCATGTCCTTCAAGATGACAAAATCGGTTCCGTCCTGCCCGGCCGCGTCGTCACACGCGTATGTACTGGGCCATGCCGTCGGGCAGGAGCTGCTTCAGCTCGTGCACGCCCTGTTCGGCGATAGGACGCAATAGCGCATTGCGCCAGAAATCCTGTTTGGGCAAGTCGGTCAGCCCGGCCGCCGCGACCAGCAGCACCACCAGCACGCAGCCGCGGACGAGCCCGAACATCATGCCCAGCGAGCGGTCGACACCGCCGAGGCCCGTCGCCTGCGCGATGCGCGACAACAGCGCGTTCGCGACCCCTGCGACGAACACCACGCCGATCACGATCAGCGCGAACGCGATCACCCACTGCGTCAGCGCGCCGCCCGGCCAGTTCGCCGGAATATACGGCACGACGAGTCCGACATAACGGCCCGCGATCACGATCGCCGCGATCCAGCCGATCAGCCCGAAAATCTCGGAGACGAAGCCGCGCCACGCACCACGCAGCGCAGACAACGCGATCACCGCCAATACAGCGTAGTCGAAAGCCGTCAGCATCGCACGTTACTGCGTCAGTCCGGCTTCGCGCACCTTCGCGATCGCGGCCGATGCCGCCGCACGATCCGCGAACGGGCCGGCACGCAGCAGTGTAGCCGTGCTGCCGTCGGCCTGCTTGCGATGTTCGACATATGCGGGCACGCCCGCCGATTTCAACTTGGTCGCCCACGAGCGGGCCGTTGCGTCGTCCTTGAACGACCCGAGCTGCACCGCGAAGCGTGCGCCGGCCGGCGACGCCGGCGACGATGCGTCGCCGCTGTCGGCCGCGGCATCGGTGTCGGCGTTCGCGACGGCCGCGGGCGCCGGCTTCGGCGCGACCGGTTTCGCCGCGGGGGCGGCCGGCTTCGCGGCAGGCTTCGGCGGCGTCACGCTGGCCGTGGTGGTGGTGGTCGACGCGTCGGGCTTCGCAGCCGGCTTGGCCGTCTCCTTCGCGGCAGGCGCGGGAGCGGCCGCCACGGCGGCAGCGTCGGATGCCGGCGGTTCGTCGTGCGCGACACCCGCCTGCACGTCGGACGCATCGTCATCGCCCGCCGCGGCCGCCTGATGCGCGGGCCGGTTCGGGATATCGATCGCGATGTCGTCCGTCACCGGCTTCGGGTGCGAATCGAGCACCATCGGCAGCACGATCACAGCTGCGACGACGAGCGCGATCGCACCGACGAGGCGACGGCGTGCGCGTTGCTTTTCTGGAAGGGTCGGATCGAGGAGCAGAGCATCCGACTCCGGACGCTCCGTACGGCGCGTGCGTCGCTCGACGCGTTCAGTGCGCTCCGTGCGCACGTTCCGGGAGGCCCCGGTACGACCGCCGCGCCGGGTGGGCGCGTCGTCGTCTTTCTTGCCGAACGAGAAAATTCCCATGAATGGCTGAGTCCGAAACTGCCCGTCAGTCAGTGATGCTGCGATTTCCGGTAGGCCATCACACCTGCCACCGTATGGAAACTGCCGAAAACCACGATTCTATCATTCTCGGATGCTCTTTTTAGTGCATCGCGAAACGCTTCGGCCGGCGACGCGAAACGCGTGACGCTCGAATCGGCCCCCTCTTCCACGCCAGCCTTGCGCAGCGCGGCTTCGAGCTGCTCCGCACTCGCCGCGCGCGGCAGCGGCAGGTCGGTCACGCACCAGTGGTCGATCTCGCCCTTCAGATGGCGCAGCACGCCGTCGATGTCCTTGTCGTGCATCGCGCCGAACACTGCGTACGTGTACGGGAAGAAGCCCATGTTGCCGAGGTTCTGCTCGAGCACGGCCGCCGCATGCGGGTTGTGCGCGACGTCCAGCACGATCGCCGGCTTGCCGGGCAGCACCTGGAAGCGCCCCGGCAGCTCGACGTTCGCGAGGCCGAGCCGGATGTCCTGCGCGGACACCGGCAGCACCGGGCGCAGCGCCTCGAGCGCGGCCAGCGCGGCCGACGCATTGATCAGCTGGTTCGCGCCGCGCAGCGCCGGGTACGCAAGCGCCGGATAGCGCTTGTCGCGGCCGAGGTAGCTCCACTGCTGACGTTCCGCACCCGGCTGCGCCTCGTAGCGGAAGTCGCGGCCGACCAGCCACAGGTCGGCGCCGATCGCGCCAGCATGATCGATCAGCGTCTGCGGCGCCGCGGGATCGCCGCAGATCGCCGGCTTGCCCGAACGGAAGATCCCCGCCTTCTCGAACGCGATCTTCTCGCGCGTGTCGCCGAGGTATTCGGTGTGATCGATGTCGATGCTCGTGACGATCGCGCAATCGGTGTCGATGATGTTGACCGCGTCGAGCCGGCCGCCGAGGCCGACTTCGAGAATCACCGCATCGAGGCCGCGCGACGCGAACAGGTGCAGGATCGCGAGCGTCGTGAATTCGAAGTACGTGAGCGACACCGGCTCCGGCAGCGACGTGCGTGCGGCTTCGACGGCTTCGAAGTGCGGCAGCAGTTCGGCGTCGCTGACCTGCTGCCCGTTCACGCGTGCACGCTCACCGAATTCGAGCAGGTGCGGCGACGTGTGGCAGCCGACCTTGTAGCCCGCATGAACGAGAATCGCCTCGAGAAACGCGCAGGTCGAGCCTTTGCCGTTCGTGCCGCCGACCGTGATCACGGGGCACGCGAAGTCGAGCGGCAGCGCCGCCTTGACCTGCCCGATGCGGGTCAGGCCCATGTCGATGCCGACCGGGTGCGCGCGTTCGAGATGCGAAAGCCACGCGTCGAGAGTGGGAAAAGTGCTCATCGGATCAAATCTGAATCAGTACCGCCACTACGCCAAAAAACGAAACGCGCCGCCCGGCGGTTCAGCCGGGCGACGCGCGCAGTTCACAACGCCGCGCCAATCAGGCCAGCGCGTCGGCCGGCTGACGCTGCAGCAGCGCGAGCAGTTGCGCGATCTCGTCGCGCATCTTGCGTCGGTCGACGATCATGTCGATCGCGCCCGTCTTCAGCAGGAATTCCGCGCGCTGGAAGCCTTCCGGCAGCTTCTCGCGCACCGTCTGCTCGATCACGCGCGGGCCGGCAAAGCCGATCAGCGCCTTCGGCTCGGCGATCACGACGTCGCCGAGGAACGCGAAGCTCGCCGACACGCCGCCCATCGTCGGGTCGGTCAGCACCGAGATGAACGGCAGCTTGGCTTCGGCCAGCTTGGTCAGCATCGCGGTGGTCTTGGCCATCTGCATCAGCGACAGCAGGCTTTCCTGCATCCGCGCACCGCCCGATGCCGTGAAGCAGATGAACGGCACGTGCTGTTCCAGTGCGTTCTGCGCGCCGCGCGCGAAGCGCTCGCCGACGACCGAGCCCATCGAGCCGCCCATGAACGAGAACTCGAAGCAGGCCGCGACGACGGGCAGCGTGTGGATCGCGCCGCCCATCACGACCATCGCGTCGGTCTCGCCCGTCTCGTCCATTGCTTCCTTCAGACGATCGGGGTACTTGCGGCTGTCCTTGAACTTCAGCGAGTCGACCGGCACGATTTCCTGGCCGATTTCATAGCGACCTTCCGGATCGAGCAGCCCGTCGAGGCGTTCGCGTGCGCCGATGCGCATGTGGTGATCGCACTTCGGGCATACGTGCAGGTTCGCGTCCACGTCATTGCGGTACAGCACGGCCTCGCAGGACGGGCACTTGACCCACAGCCCTTCCGGAATGCCCTTGCGGCTTTTCGGGTCGGTCTGCTTGATCTTCGGCGGCAACAGTTTGTCGAGCCAGCTCATCGTATGGTTTCCTGTTCCGTGGCGGGGCGGGCCAGCCGGCCCGTTCCCGCTTCCTGTGTTGTGTTTATCGCGCCGTCTTGCCGGCGCCGTCCAAAGCGGCGCGCAGCTCGGCGATGAACGTCTTCAGCTCGGCGGCAGCGCCTTCCGGTGCGGCGCTCTCGAGCAATTGCACCAGACGGCTGCCGATCACGACGGCGTCCGACACTTCGGCCACCGCGCGCGCCGTTTCGGCGTCGCGAATGCCGAAGCCGACGCCCACCGGAACCGGCACGCGCGACTTGATGGCCGGGATTTTACCCGCAATGCTCGAAACATCCAGATTTCCGGCGCCGGTCACGCCCTTGAGCGACACGTAATACACGTAGCCGCTCGCGATCTTGCCCACGTCGGCGATGCGTTCGTCGGTCGACGTCGGCGCGAGCAGGAAGATCGGATCGATCTGCGCGGCGCGCATTTTCTCGGCGAACACGCCCGCTTCTTCCGGCGGATAGTCGACGACGAGCACGCCGTCGACGCCGGCCGCCTGGGCTTCGGCAGCGAACGTATCGACCCCCATCCGTTCGATCGGGTTCGCATAGCCCATCAGCACGACGGGGGTTTTCGGGTCGGTCTCGCGAAAGCGCTTCACGTCGGCGAGCACGCTCTTGAGCGTGACGCCGCGCGCGAGCGCGCGTTCCGACGAGCGCTGGATCACCGGGCCGTCGGCCATCGGGTCCGAGAACGGCACGCCGAGCTCGATCACGTCGGCGCCGCCTTCGGCGAGCGCGTGCATGAATTCGACGGTCTTCGCGGGATCGGGATCGCCGGCCGTGATGAACGGGATCAGGCCCTTGCGGCCTTGTTCGGCGAGTGCGGCGAAGGTCTGCTGGATACGATTCATGGCAATTTTCCTTTGTCGACCGGAGTGAGCGCTTTAGCGCTTACTCCGGTCCCAATGCAAAGCAGCGATCGGCACTGCGGCGGCGCGACTCACGCGCACGCCTGCGCGGCGAGCGCGTTCACGCGCTCGTGCGCGATCGCGCAATAACTTTCGTTGATCTCGTAGCCGACGAAGTCGCGCCCCTGCCGTGCGCAGGCCACCGCGGTCGTGCCGCTGCCCATGAACGGATCGAGCACGCGGCCGCCCGGCGGGCAGCTTGCGAGCACCATCCGCTCGATGATTTCCAGCGGCTTCTGGGTCGGATGATCGACGCGCTCCGCGTGCTGCCGATGCAGGCGCGAGACCGACCAGACGTCCTTCGGGTTGTAGCCCATCTCCAGCCACTTGCTGCCTTCGAACAGCTTGCGCGAGCGGGCCTTCTTCGTGTCGGCGTCGTACGGGATGCGGACCGGATCGAGATCGAAGTAATACGCTTTGGAAACCGCGAAAAAGCCGATGTTGTCGTGCACCGACGTGAAACGGCGCGTCGTGCCGCCCATGCTCGGTACGCGCCGGTCCCAGATGATCTCGTTGACCATCGTGAGCTTCGTCTTCAGGAAGCTGAAGATTTCCGGCGCGTACTGCCACGTGCAGAAGATGTACATCGACCCGCTCGGCTTGAGCTTCGGAATCGCGAGTTCGAGCCACTCGCGCGTCCACGCGAGGAAATCGTCGCCCGAACGCTTGTCCGAGTCGTTGCCGTAGTCCTTGCCGAGCCCGTATGGCGGATCGGCGACGATCAGGTCGATCGACGCATCCGGCAGGCGCGCGGCTTCGGTCATGAAATCGCGGTTATGCAGTTCGATCCCGGACGGCAGCGCGCGCGGCACGGCGACGACGGGCTGCCCCGCCTCCGCTTCGCTCGCGGCGCCGCCGCCCGGCTGTTCGATCAAGTCACGCATCGGCGGGGGTCAGAGCGCGAGGCCCGATCGCTCGGCGACCGTGTGCATGTCCTTGTCGCCGCGGCCCGACAGGTTGACGAGCAGGATCTTGTCCTTCGGCAACGTCGGGGCGAGCTTCACGCCATACGCGATCGCGTGGCTCGACTCGAGCGCGGGAATGATCCCCTCGATCCGGCAGCAGTCGTGGAACGCCTTCAACGCTTCGTCGTCGGTGATCGGCACGTACTGCGCGCGGCCGCTGTCCTTCAGCCAGGCGTGCTCGGGGCCGACGCCCGGATAGTCGAGGCCCGCCGACACCGAATGCGTCTCGATGATCTGGCCGTTGTCGTCCTGCAGCAGGTAGGTGCGGTTGCCGTGCAGCACGCCGGGGCTGCCGGCGATCAGCGACGCCGCGTGACGGCCCGTATCGAGGCCGTCGCCGGCTGCTTCGACGCCGATCAGCTGCACCGATGTGTCGTCGATGTACGGATAGAAGATGCCCATCGCGTTCGAACCGCCGCCGACGCAAGCGATCACCGCGTCCGGCTGCCGGCCGGCGAGTTCGGGCATCTGCACCTTGCACTCGTCGCCGATCACGCGCTGGAAGTCGCGCACCATCGCCGGATACGGATGCGGGCCCGCGACCGTGCCGATGATGTAGAACGTGCTTTCGATGTTCGTGACCCAGTCGCGCATCGCTTCGTTCAGCGCATCCTTCAGCGTGCGCGAACCCGATTCGACCGGCACGACCGTCGCGCCGAGCAGCTTCATCCGGTACACGTTCGCGGCCTGACGGCGAACGTCTTCCGAACCCATGTAGACGATGCACTCCATCCCGAAGCGCGCGCAGATCGTCGCGGTCGCGACGCCGTGCTGGCCGGCGCCCGTCTCGGCGATCACGCGCTTCTTGCCCATGCGCTTCGCGAGCAGCGCCTGGCCGATCACGTTGTTGATCTTGTGTGCGCCGGTGTGGTTCAGGTCCTCGCGCTTCAGGTAGATCTGCGCGCCGCCGAGCGTCTCGCTCCAGCGCTGCGCGTGATAGATCGGCGACGGACGGCCGACGAAATACTTCAGTTCGCGCTCGTATTCGGCGACGAATTCGGGGTCGTTCCGGAATTTCTCGTACGCGGTGCGCAGTTCGTCCAGCGCGTGAATGAGCGTTTCGGCGACGAACACGCCGCCATACGGGCCGAAGTGGCCGCGATCATCAGGAAGGTTGTACATGGTGTCACTCTCGATCGGTCGGTGCGCCCGGCTTTTGGGGCCGCACCGTTTGCATCACCCGGCGTCCGCTTCGCGCACCGCGCGCACGAACGCCGCCATCCGGGCGTGATCCTTCACACCCTTTGCGCCCTCCACTTCGATGCCACTGGAGACATCGACAGCAAACGGACGCAACTGGCGGATCGCATCACCGACGTTTTGCGCGTTCAAGCCACCACTCAAAACGGCCCGATGCGCGAGCTCTGCGGGAATAAGAGACCAATCGAAGACCTTGCCGCTACCGCCGTAGTCCGGCACGAGAGTGTCGAACAGGAGGCCGCGCGCTTTCGAATAATGAAGAGCCGATTCTACCAAATCGGCCGGCTGCGTCGAGGGGCCGACACGCACGGCACGCAACCACGGCAGCCGGGCCGCGCGGCCGAGCGCGTCGCACTGCCCGGGCGTTTCGTCGCCGTGGAACTGCAGCACCGTCAGCGGCACGTCGCGCACGACGGCCTCGATCTCGGCTTCGGTCGCGTTCACGAACAGGCCGACCACCGATACGAACGGCGGCGCCAAGCTCGCGAGCTCGGCCGCCTGCGCGATCGATACCGCGCGCGGGCTCTTCGGGTAGAACACGAGGCCGATCGCGTCGGCGCCGAGCGCGGCTGCGTGCAGCACGTCCTCGGGGCGCGACAGCCCGCACAGCTTGATGCGCGTGCGCGGCGCGAGGCCGGCCGCGGCGGAAGTCGAAGAAGACACGGCGTGCTCCGTCATGATTGCGGGTCCAGATCGGCCCAGACACTGCTCCACGGCACGCTGCCGAGCTGCGCGGGCGGGACGGCGAATTCCGCCGGGTAGCCGACGTGAGCGAGATACAGCCCGTCGGCCATGAACGTGGGTGCGGCGAGCGAGCGGTCGCGCCCGGCCAGCACATCGGCAACCCAGTCCGCCGGGTAGCGGCCGCGGCCGACCGCGACGAGGCAGCCCATCAGGTTGCGCACCATGTGATGCAGGAACGCGTTCGCGCGGAAGCGGAAATGGATGAAGTGGCCCGCGCGCCGCACGTCGATCCGGTACAGGTGTTTGACCGGCGTCTTCGACTGGCATTCCGACGACCGGAACGACGAGAAGTCGTGCTCGCCGATCAGGTGTGCGGCGGCGGCGCGCATCGCATCGTCGTCGAGCGGCGTGTGGATCCAGCCCGCGCGGCCGGCCAGCATCGGCGAGCGCACGGGCTGCACATACAGCGCGTAGTAATAGGTGCGCTCGAACGCCGAGAAACGCGCGTGGAACGTGTCCGGCATCACCTTCGCCCACTGCACGGACACGGTCGGCGGCAGAAACGCGTTGGTGCCGCGCACCCATGAGAATTCCGCGCGATCGAGCTCGGTGTCGAAATGCACGACCTGCCCGAGCCCGTGCACGCCCGTGTCGGTCCGCCCGGCGACCGTAGTATGCAGCGGCACGCACGCGAACTCGCCGAGCGCATGTTCGAGCGCGTCCTGCACGGTCTTGCCGTGCGGCTGCGCCTGCCAGCCGCAGAACGCTGCCCCGTCGTATTGAATCCCCAGCGCGATCCGCATCACGCCTGGTCCGCCAGCTTCGCGAGCAGCGCGCGCGCGTCGTCGCGCGTCGCGGCGTCGTTCGCGGCAATCACTTCCTGCAGCAGCGTGCGCGCGCCGGACAGGTCGCCGAGCTCGACGTACTCCGACGCGAGGTCGAGCTTGTTGCGCGCGATGCGCGCGAGCTCGTCAGGCGTCAGCGCGGGCAATACGGCGCCCGGCGTGGACGGCAGGTCGAGATCGAAATCGAGCTTCAATGCGCCGAACTGCGCGCCGCCGAGCGGCGGCAGCGACGACGACGTGGACGCCCCGCCCGCGTGGGGGGCAGGCGATGCCGCGTCCGGATCCCAATCGAAGTCGTCGTCCTGGCCGAACGCGCGTTCCGGAGACGGATCGTTCGCGCCAACCGGCGGGTGCGGCACGGATTGACCGTTAGTTGCAATTTGATCGCTTGCCACCTGCCCTTCCCGCGTGGCCGGCTCATCCGCAATACGCGGCGGCAGCGGCATGTCGAGACTGTTGAGCGCGGCGATCGCGTTCTGCATCAGCGCGGCGTGCTGCGCGTCGTTCGCCGGACGTGCGTCGGACGGATCGGCAACCGCTTCCGCTCCAGGTTTCACGTCGTGCGGAACCACAGCCGAGTCGTGCTCAGGCTCGGCGTGCGTGGCAGTCGCTTCCGCTCGATCATCATGCGGCTTCGCCACTTCCGACTGCGGCGACACGTCGGCATCGCGCGCCTCGAACGCCTCGGCGGCTACCGCGTCGGCCGCGACGAGGCCCGCGTCGGTGGCTGCATCGCGGGCAAGCGGCGTTTCGGGAAGTGCCGGCGGCAGCGGCTCGACGGACGGCGACACGCCGGCATCGGCAGCCGCTGCATCACCGGCACCCGCCGCGATCGCGTTCGCCAGCCGGATTTTCCGGCGCCGGCGCCACGCGAACCCGGCTGCGAGAACGACCACACCGGCGCCGGCCACCGCGGCCGGACGCCAGTCCACCTGCTCGCCACCGCTCGCAGGCGCTGCGCTTGCTACCGGCACGGCCGGCTGCACCGGCGCCGATGCCGGCTGCGCGGCACTGGCGGCCACGCCGGACGCCGCTTCACTCGCCGGCGCCGCGCCGGCCGATGCAGCGGCCGGCGCACCGGCATCGTTCGCGGCCGGGCGCGGTACGGCAGGCGCCGGCGCGGGGGCTGCGCCGTTCGTTGCGGCCGGCTTGCCGATCCCGTGTTTCTGCAGTTCCATCAGCACGCGATTTTTCAGCGCAAGCAGTTGCTGCAGGCTCGACGGCCGCGGCTGCGATGCGACCGCGGCGGGCGCCGCGCCGGCCGGTTCATGCGCGCCTTCGCTCGGAGCGCCCGGTGCAGGCTGGGCGGCCGTCTCGCTCGCCGACGACGGTGCGGACTGGATCGTCCCGCTCCAGACGTGCGGCCCGCTTGCGCCGGCAACGGGTGCTGCCGGCTGAACGGTTTCGACCGTCGACGCGCCATGCGCGGCGGAAGCACCGACCGAAGCCGATGCATCGGCTACCGCTGCCGGGCTCGCACCGCTCACCGGTGCAGCATGCGCGACCGATGCGCTCGGCGCGGCTTGCACGGCCGAGCCCGGATGCGACGCGGACGCGCCATGCTGCGCGGCTGCCGCGTCGCTCGCCCCGGCGACTGCAGCGGAGGCTGCCGTTGCCGCGGACGCACCGGCCGGCGCGAGCACCGCGCCCGTCGCGTCGAGCGCGGGTACCGTCAGCGTCGCGCCCACCTTCAGGCGGCTCGCGTCATGCTTCATGAACGCCTGCGGATTCGCGTCGAACAGCGCGCGGCCGGCGCGTGCGAGCACGGCCGGATCGTGCGACTGCGTGGCCGCTTTCGCGATGTCGTTCAACGACTGGCCGGGCTGGACCGTCACGATGAGCGGCGCGGCGGCGCCGGCACCGGACGCCGGCAGTTCGCCGGTGCCGGCCGCCCAGGCCGATGCGGCCGCACCGAGCGCCAGGATCGCCAGCGCGCCACGCACGGCGCGCGACAGACGAGACTGACGCGGAAACAAGGAAATTCGGGACATCGTAGGCTCTATCGCCGCGCGCGGGCGCGGCTCGGATTCGCGTTTGAAAGCGTCAACAAAGTCGCCGCAGAAATGCAAAAGCGTCGCGCAGAACGCGACGCTTTCGGCGACTCTGCGCGTCGTAACCGCGTAGTTTACTTCACACGATCGGGTTCGGGCCGAATTCGTCGCCGGCGGGCGCGGCCGGCCGTGGCCGTGCATCGTTGCAACGGCGCCCACGCGGGCCGCCGGCGCACGAATCGCGTGCAATGGTCTTGTCGAAAACGGGGGCACCGATCGATACCGCCCCTGCGCACGCGGGCCACCAACGAAAAACGCCTGCCGCCCCGCAAAGGGCAGGCAGGCGTATCGCTTCGCGCGCCGATGGCGCGCGGTGCGGCCCGATACTTACTTGTCGAGCAGGATGCGCAGCATGCGGCGCAGCGGCTCGGCCGCGCCCCACAACAGTTGATCGCCGACCGTGAATGCCGACAGGTATTCGCCGCCCATCGCGAGCTTGCGCAGGCGGCCGACCGGCACCGTCAGCGTGCCGGTGATCCTGGCCGGCGACAGATCGCGCATCGACGCTTCACGCTCGTTCGGCACGACCTTCACCCAGTCGTTCGCCGACGCGAGGATGCCGTTGATCTCGTCGAGCGGCACGTCCTTCTTCAGCTTGATCGTCAGCGCCTGCGAGTGGCAGCGCATCGCGCCGATCCGCACGCACAGGCCGTCGACGGGGATCGAGCCCGGCTCGCCCATCGCGGGCTTGCCGAGGATCTTGTTGGTTTCCGCGCCGCCCTTCCACTCTTCCTTCGACATCCCGTTGCCGAGATCCTTGTCGATCCACGGAATCAGCGAGCCGGCAAGCGGCACGCCGAAGTGGCTCGTCGGCATCGCGTCGCTGTTCATCGTCGCGAGCACGCGGCGGTCGATGTCGAGGATCGCGGAAGCCGGATCGGCGAGCTGTTCCTGCACCGCGCCGTGCAGCGCGCCCATCTGCGACAGCAGTTCGCGCATGTTCTGCGCGCCCGCGCCCGATGCGGCCTGATACGTCATCGCCGTCATCCAGTCGACGAGGTTCTCGCGGAACAGGCCGCCGAGCGCCATCAGCATCAGGCTGACCGTGCAGTTGCCGCCGACGAAGTTCTTCGTGCCCTTGACGAGCGCATCCTTGATCACGTCGAGGTTGACCGGATCGAGAATGATGACCGCGTCGTCCTGCATCCGCAGCGACGATGCCGCGTCGATCCAGTAGCCGTTCCAGCCGGCCGCGCGCAGCTTCGGGAACACGTCGTTCGTGTAGTCGCCGCCCTGGCACGTGATGATCACGTCGCACTTCTTCAGCTCGTCGACGTTGGTCGCGTCCTTGAGCGTAGTCTCGTTTTTCGCGAACGATGGCGCCTTGCCGCCCGTGTTGCTGGTGCTGAAAAACACCGGTTCGATCAGGTCGAAATCGCCCTCTTCCTGCATGCGCTGCATCAGCACGCTGCCGACCATGCCGCGCCAACCTACGAGACCTACGTTCATGACTAACCCTTTGAATGGAGCTTCCCCGCCATTTCCGTCCCCGGCGTGACCGCGCGGGGAAACAGGCGGGCACGACGGACGATCAGCGTTTAATGATCGTTTTCGTGGTAATGGTTTTCGTGATGACGATGGCGCGCGCACCCGCACGGGCAATGTTGCCGTGGAGTTTCAAGACCGGGGAGATCAGGGAAATCAGCGCCATCGTTCGAGTCTACACAAAGCCGGTTGCCCGCACAACGGTCAACCGTGCGCGAACCGGCCGATTTTCCGGCCCGTTCGCGCCCTTTCTACATTCACTGCCGACGCGTTACAGCGCGGCGACCACGGCATCGCCCATCGCCGCCGTGCCGACCTGCTTGCAGCCCGGCGTCGCGATGTCGCCCGTGCGATAGCCTTGTTCGAGCACCGTTTTCACCGCGCGCTCAATGCGATCGGCCTGCTCCGCGCGATTCAGCGAATAGCGCAGCAGCATCGCGGCCGACAGGATCGTCGCGAGCGGATTCGCGATGCCCTTGCCCGCGATGTCCGGCGCCGAACCGTGCGACGGTTCGTACAGACCCTTGTTGTTCTTGTCGAGCGACGCCGACGGCAGCATGCCGATCGAACCCGTCAGCATCGACGCTTCATCCGACAGGATGTCGCCGAACATGTTGCCGGTCACGATCACGTCGAACTGCTTCGGCGCCTTCGCGAGCTGCATCGCCGCGTTGTCGACGTACATGTGCGACAGCTCGACGTCCGCATATTCCTTCGACACGTCGATCATAACGTCGCGCCAGAACTGCGACGTCTCCAGCACGTTCGACTTGTCGACCGACAGCAGCTTCTTCGCGCGTTTTTGCGCGGCCTGGAACGCGACGTGCGCGATGCGGCGCACTTCCGGTTCCGAGTAGCGCATCGTGTCGAAGCCTTCGCGCTCGCCGGCGAACGGGCCGTCCGGCGCTGCGCGCACGCCGCGCGGCTGGCCAAAGTAGATGTCGCCGTTCAATTCGCGCACGATCAGGATGTCGAGGCCCGCGACGAGCTCCGGCTTCAGCGGCGACGCATCGACGAGCTGCGGATAGCAGATCGCCGGGCGGAAGTTCGCGAACAGCTCGAGGTGCTTGCGCAGCCCGAGGATCGCCTGCTCGGGGCGCAGCGCGCGCTCGAGCGAGTCGTACTTCCAGTCGCCGACCGCGCCGAACAGGATCGCGTCGGCTTCCTTTGCGAGCTTCAGCGTCGCGTCGGGCAGCGGATGACCGCTCGCCTCGTAGCCCGCGCCGCCGACCGGCGCCTGCTCGAGCTCGAATTTTTCGTCGAGTGCGTTCAGCACCTTGACCGCTTCGTTGACGATTTCCGGACCGATGCCGTCGCCGGGCAGCACTGCAATCTTCATGCGTTATTCCTGACTGGGTAGATTTTTATGGAGGCAGGCGGGCAAGCGCGCCCCTGGCGCGCCCAACCGAAAGACGATCTCAGCCGACCAGCTTGTTGTTGAGCCACGGCTGCTTCGCGAGCCGCTCCGCTTCGAACTGACGAATCTTGTCGGCGTGACGCAGCGTCAGGCCGATGTCGTCGAAGCCGTTCAGCAGGCAGTACTTGCGGAACGCGGTGATATCGAACGAATACTCGCGGCCGTCGCCCGTGCGCACGACTTGCGCGTCGAGATCGATCGTCAGCTGATAACCGGTGAACGCGTACGTATCGTTGAACAGGTGATCGACCTGCTGCTCGGTCAGCACGATCGGCAGCAGCCCGTTCTTGTAGCAGTTGTTGAAGAAGATGTCCGCGAAGCTCGGCGCGATGATCGCGCGGAAACCATACTGCTGCAGCGCCCACGGTGCGTGCTCGCGCGAGCTGCCGCAGCCGAAGTTCTTGCGTGCGAGCAGCACCGATGCGCCCTGGTAGCGCGGCTGGTTCAGCACGAAGTCCGGGTTCAGCGGGCGCGTCGAGTTGTCCTGGCCCGGCTCGCCGTGGTCAAGGTAGCGCCATTCGTCGAACGCGTTCGGACCGAAGCCCGTGCGCTTGATCGACTTCAGGAACTGCTTCGGGATGATCGCGTCGGTGTCGACGTTCTCGCGATCGAGCGGCGCCACGACGCCGGTATGTACAGTGAATTTTTCCATGATCCGTCTATCCGGTTGAAGGGCCGGCAATCAGCCGGCGCACATCGACAAATTCTCGGCGGGCATCAGTCCGCGGCGCGCTGGAGCGCGTTGCCGGCGGCATTGACGTCCTCGCCGAAGCCTCGGACGGTATTGCAACCGGCCAGGCCGAAGCCCAGCCCCGCGAGCGCCAGCGCGGCAACCAGCCGCGCGATGACCTTCGATGCCGTCACGCGTTACCCCAGCTTGCGAATATCGACGAAGTGACCTTCGATCGCCGCTGCCGCCGCCATCGCGGGGCTCACGAGGTGCGTACGGCCGCCCGCGCCCTGCCGGCCTTCGAAGTTGCGGTTCGACGTCGACGCGCAGCGCTCGCCCGGATCGAGCCGGTCGGCGTTCATCGCGAGGCACATCGAGCAGCCCGGCTCGCGCCATTCGAAGCCGGCGTCGGTGAACACCTTGTCGAGCCCTTCGCGCTCGGCCTGCGCCTTCACGAGGCCCGAGCCCGGCACGACCATCGCGAGGCGCACGTTCGACGCGACGCGACGGTTCAGCTTCTTCACGACGTACGCGGCCGCGCGGATATCCTCGATGCGCGCGTTCGTGCACGAACCGATGAAGATCTTGTCGACCTTGATCGACTCGATCGGCGTGTTCGGCTCGAGCGCCATGTAGGCCAGCGCGCGCTCCATCGCGTCGCGCTTGACCGGATCCTTCTCGCGCTCCGGGTCCGGCACGCGACCGTCGATCGACGTGACCATTTCCGGCGACGTGCCCCACGTGACCTGCGGGACGATCTCGGCGGCGTTCAGCTCGACGACGCGGTCGAACTGCGCGCCTTCGTCGGACTTGAACTCGCGCCAGTATTCGACGGCCTGGTTCCATTCCGCGCCGGTCGGCACGAACGGACGGCCCTTCAGGTAGTCGATCGTCGTATCGTCGACGGCGACCATGCCCGCGCGCGCGCCGGCTTCGATCGCCATGTTGCAGACGGTCATCCGGCCTTCCATCGTCAGCGCGCGGATCGTCGAGCCGCCGAATTCGATCGCGTAGCCCGTGCCGCCTGCCGTGCCGATCTTGCCGATGATCGCGAGCACGATGTCCTTCGCGGTACAGCCGCGCGGCAGCGTGCCCTCGACCTTCACGAGCATGTTCTTGCTCTTTTTCTGCAGCAGCGTTTGCGTCGCGAGCACGTGCTCGACTTCCGACGTGCCGATGCCGTGCGCGAGCGCGCCGAACGCGCCGTGCGTCGACGTGTGCGAATCGCCGCACACGATCGTCATGCCCGGCAGCGTCGCGCCCTGCTCCGGCCCGATGATGTGCACGATGCCCTGGCGCACGTCGTTCATCTTGAACTGCGTGATGCCGAACGCATCGCAGTTCGCATCCAGCGTGTCGACCTGCAGCTTCGAGACGGGATCGGCGATGCCGTGGCTGCGATCGGTGGTCGGGACGTTGTGGTCCGACACGGCCAGGTTCGCGCTGATGCGCCACACCGGACGGTGCGCGACGTTCAGCCCTTCGAATGCCTGCGGGCTCGTGACTTCGTGCAGCAGTTGACGGTCGATATAGAGCAATGCCGTGCCGTCGTCCTCGGTGTGGACGACGTGGGTGTTCCACAGTTTGTCGTAGAGAGTCTGTGCCATGGGTATGCGGGGTCGTTGTGACTACAAGCCTTACTGGTGCGATCGATTATGCCACGCAGAATGCGCCACGGCGCAGCGCGGACGAGAAAAAACCCATTAAAAACAGTGGTTTGTCTGGTAGTGCCAATACCTGTATCGGCATTACCAGCCAAATTGGGGCATCAGCCGTTCGGGTATTCGCGGCTGATCAGGTCGAGCCGCAGCATGCCGAGCTGTACGCCCGCGTTGCTCAGCAGGTAGAGATCGCGACGACGCAATGCGGGCATCTGCGCGGAAGTGTCGTAGAACACCGGCAGCGTCAGCCCGGCCGGCACCGCCGCCTGCAGCCCCGCGGCCGTCGCCGCGCGCACGGCCAGCGACGCCTGGTCCAGATGCGTGACGATCCCGACCTTGCCGAGCGCCGCGGCCGAGCCGGCCTGCCGGACGATCGCGGCGGCGACGCCATCGGGCGTCGGGATCGGGCTGCCGGCGGCCACGGCCGGCGTCGCGATCGACGTCACGCCGGCCGTCAGCCCGTATTTCGAGGCGAGCACGCCCGCGACTTCCTGCTGCGCGTAAATCGGCGCCGCGACCTTCTGCCGAAGCAGGAACACCGCATCGGCAATCGACTCGTTCACCGGGCCCGGTACGGGTGCCGCGCCGGACGCGCCCGCGCGATTGCCGAAGCTGAACGCGGCGATCGTGTCGATGCCTGCAGGGTCAAGGGTCGGCGGCGACCATGAGAAAAACGTGTCGAGGAGGTAGCCAGTCTCGTCGGTGGCAACCGTGGAGTCGTTCAGTTCGTTCGTCAGCTTGCCGAGCATCTGGCGCCGAAGCTCGGCATCGGACACGGGCGCATCGCCCGCGCGCGCGGGCACCGCGGCGGCACACGATACGGCAAGCAACGAAGAGGAAGTCAGGAAATGGCGGCGGGTCGTCATGGTCATCGGAGTCGAATGGAAAGCGGAAGGCATCAGCCCTTCGGAAACGCCTGCATCGTCGCGGCGATCGCGCGGGTCAGCATCTGCGCATACATGTCGTGCACGAGGTAGAGGCTGCGGTTGCGCGTCCACGGCTGGCCCGATTGCGGGTCGTACACGGTCGGGAGCGACACCTCGGCGACGGCAGCCGCCGTCATGCCCGCCTGCTGCGAGGTCTGGATGCAGCGCTTCGCATGATCGCGATGGCCGACCACCGCCACGGTGCCCATCGCGGCCGCGCCGCCCGCGCGCGTGACGGCCTCGGCCGCAACGCCGGCCGTGCTCAGATACACGATCGTGCCGTCGCTTGCGATCACCGGCTCGACCGACGACAGCACGTCGCCGCCCATCCCGTACTTCGACACGAGAAAGCGCGCGATTTCCCACTGCGCGTAGACCTTGACGGGTTTCAACTGGCGGATCCGGTACACGGCGTCCGCCAATGCTTCGTTGACGGGCCCCGGATCGGGCAGCGCGGACTGGTTGCCGCCCGTGCTCGACGTGTTGCCGCTCGCCGCGTTCGGGCGATTGCCGAAGCTGTACGCAACGATCGCGCCGATCTGCGCGGCCGGCACCGTCGGCAGATCCCACGTGAAGCCGACATCGGTCAGCGCCGGCACGATCGCGTCGACGGTCGCCGCATCGCCGAGCTGCGCGTTCAACTTCGCGGACATCTGCGCGGCCAGCGCCGCATCGGTGACCGGCGCCGATACGACATCGTCGCCACCGCATGCGCTCAACAGCGGCGCTGCTGCAACGGCCGGCGCGGCAGCCAGGAATTTTCTGCGTGTAGCAGTCGACGGATTCAATTTCATCAGAAATACGAAATGATGCGAAGCGCGCCGTCTGCATGCCACGGCGTCGCACATCGCGGGTTCACGGGAAATGACAATCGGGCGAGTCGCGCGGTTCGGCGAGGGGCGGCAGGATCGAAGCGCGAGCCTCGACGCGACGCTCCGTCGATTGACGATGCGCGATCGTAGTAGGCGTTTATTAAATCGTGGTGAACCTGTCGAACGAATGCGGACGTTCATCGCGCCGTTTCACCGGTGGACACGTTCGTTTCATCGGCGGCGAGCGCGGACGGTCGCCGTTTCATCGATGGTGCGCAACGTGATGCGCATGCGGCGTCGCACGCGGCGGGCCAATCGTCGTGTTTCGCGCTACGATGGCGCGATCCGCATGCCCACGTTCCCACGATCCGGACCCGGAGCCTACGACGATGAAGCTCGGCATCGACGCATCGCTCGCGCGCCTCGACGATGAAGGCACGCTGTTCACCACGCTGTTTCGCCACGGCACGCTCGACGTCGAGTTGTACCGGCCGCGCAGCGAGGACCGGCAGACGCCGCATACGCGCGACGAGGTCTACGTGATCGCCGCCGGCACGTCGCGGTTCGTGCTCGACGGACGCGAATGCGGGGTCGCGGCCGGCGACGTGCTGTTCGTGCCCGCCTTCGCCGCGCACCGTTTCGCCGGCTTCTCCGACGACTTCTCGACCTGGGTGTTCTTCTACGGCCCCGAAGGCGACGAGCGCGACGAGCGCGGCGCATGAGACACATGAGACGCGGCTTGCACCGCGCTGTCCGTACGATCTCCTGGCAGGCTGCCGGTTCGCCGGTTCGCCGAAGCGCCGAGCGAGATTCGATCGGGCGGCGTCGCATTGCCGTTTCTCTTCGAGAGAAACGGCGAAAACCCTTAAGCCAAATCGGCAGGCAACGGACAGTTATTCGAAGTAAAGCAGATCTCGTGCAACCGAGCGCCCGCTCACCCCAACTCAACCCCCACCTGCTTCATCGCCCCCCGCAATCCCAACCCCGGATACTTCCCCTCGATCACCCGCAAATCGCTTAACGCTTCCTGAATCAGCCAATCCCGCACATCGGCGACGATGGGCCTCGTGGGTTTGTTCTGCGGCGTCAGCAAGCAGCACCGCCTGCTGGACACAAGGAGTTCCTGCTCCGCAGGCACCAGCGTTCCTTGCGCGAGCCAGTGCGACGTAACGTTCAACCAGCCTAAAGCAATCCCCTGCCCGAGCAGCGCCGCCTGCACGACAATCGCGTAATCGTTGAAGCTCAGCATCCCCGCGGCATGGCGATTGCGCGATGCAAACGCATGAAAGCGCTCATGCCATCCGCGCTCCTCATCGTCCATCATGATGACCGTGTCGCCGTCGACGCGATTGGTCTCGTCGTAACGCGCATCGCAAACGGGCAACAGCATTTCGGGCATGACCAAGACCGCGTGCTCGTCGATTTCTTCGTCATGCAGAAAACGCATGCCTAGATCGACATCGACCAGCGGGCCGCCAATCCGGCCGGATATCAGCTGAAACCGCAAATCCACCGAAGGAAACGCCTGATTCAACCGCTTCATGCGCGGCATCAGCCAATGCGTGGTAAACCCTGTGGAGACTGACAGCGTAACGGTTTCAACACCGGTGGCACGCGCTTCGATTTCCCGTATCGCACTTTCGATTCCGCTGAAGCCCTCCGAAATCTTGCGATAAAGAATCCTTCCGTTCTCCGTTAATTCGATTCCTCCGCGCACGCGATCGAACAAGCGCACGCCGAGATGCTCCTCCATACGCGCGAGCATGCGGCTCACCGCAGGCTGGCTCACGTAAAGCTCCTGCGCCGCGCGCGTGAAATTACCGCAGCGCGCGGCGGCTTCGAAGACGAACAGCGCGTTGGCGCTCGGGAGTTTCTTGCGAAGGTTTGGCATGACTTCATGTTATGCCCGATCCAACAATTTTGGAATTGCTGTCAATAAAGTTGCGACTTAGTATTTTCCTCAACCACGGCTTGTCATATGGAATGAATGTCATGGACGCACGCGCAAAAACGGGAGTGTCAATCCGGTCGGCCACCAAGCGCTACGACGCAGTGACGGCGCTGGACGACGTATCGCTCGATATCGCGCCGGGTGAGTTCGTGTCGCTGCTCGGCCCGTCGGGTTCAGGCAAGACCACGCTGCTCGGCATTCTCGGCGGCTTCGTGCAACCGAGTTCCGGCAGCGTCTGGGTCGGTGAGCGGGACATTACATTTGCGCCGCCGCACAAACGCAATATCGGCATCGTGTTTCAAAACTACGCGCTGTTTCCGCATATGACCGTTGGCGAGAACGTCGCGTTTTCGCTGCGTGCGCGGCGTGAACCGAAATCGACCTGGCCCAAACGCGTCGCCGATGCGCTCGCCATGGTCGAACTCAAAGGCTACGAAGATCGCGGCATCCATCAGTTGTCAGGCGGACAGAAGCAACGCGTCGCGCTGGCGCGCGCGATGGTCTTCCAGCCGCAACTGATCCTGATGGACGAACCGCTCTCCGCGCTCGACAAACAACTGCGCGAGACCATGCAGATCGAATTGCGCAGGCTGCATCGGCAACTGGGCGCGACGATCGTGAACGTGACGCACGATCAGCGAGAAGCGCTCACCATGAGCGACCGCGTCGCCGTGCTGAAGGACGGCAAGCTCGTGCAGATCGATACCCCCGAGCGCCTCTACGACCGCCCGTGCGATGCCTTCGTCGCGAGTTTCATCGGCGAAGCGACGTTGCTCGACGTGACCCGGGCCGGCGACGATGCCGTGCGTCTCGGCGACACGGTGCTTCGCACCGCGCATCCTCTGCCACGCGGCGAAAAACTGCTGCTCGCCGTGCAAACCGAAAAGCTCGTCATCGATGCCGACAATCGGCACGCGGACTCGAATCGCCTGAATTGCCGCGTGACCGAAATCCTGTACCAGGGCGAAAGCCTGCGCGTGTTCGCCGAGCTCGCCGACGGCACGGCCATCAGCCTTCGACAACCCGGTAGCCATGAAGCACGGCGTCGCATTCCGGAACCGGGCGCATCCATGACGGTGGCGCTCGATCCGCAGGACACCATCGTCGTTCCAGCCTGACTCTCTCTCACGCGTGCAAACGCAACTGCAAAGGATGAAGCAATGAATCTCCTCGATTTCAAGGTCCTGACGTTCGATGTCGTCGGCACGCTGATCAACTTCGAAAAGGGCGTGCTCGATTCCGTGCACCGTCTCGGCGGCGCAAAGGCGAAGGACCTGACCGACGACCAGATTTTCGGACCGTACATGGATGGCCGCGCGAAATATCCCGGCCGCTCCAGCCACGCGATGGCGAACGTCTACCTGCATCTCGCCAGGGAACTGGGCCTGCCCGATGACGCGCAAACCGCCGCCGCCTTCCAGCGCGACGTGCTCGACTGGCCCGCATTCGAAGACTCTGTCGCTGCACTGAAGCGTCTGCGCAAGCACTTCCGCCTCGTCGCCATGACCAACGCCGACCGCGTCGCGTTGTCCGCGTATGCGCACACCCTCGGCAATCCGTTCGATGACACCGTCTGCTGCGACGAAACCGGCGTCCCCAAGCCCGATCCGCAATTCTTCGCGTACAACCGCGGACGTCAGGCCGCCTTCGGCTACAAGTTCGAGGAGATTCTGCACACGGCGCAGAGCCAGTATCACGATATCGGCGTGGCGACGAAGCTGGGTTATGCGACGTGCTGGATCGAACGCCGTCAGGGCCAGAAAGGTTTCGGTGCGACGCCCACGCCCGAATCCGTGACAACGCCGACCTTCAGGTTCGCAACGCTCGCCGCGCTCGCGGATGCCGTCGAAGCCGAAGTCCGCGCAGCCGCATAAGGCGAGGCCGAAGCCCATGCGCGCCCCGACGACACCGCCACGCCCGCACGCCGATTCGCTCTGGCGTGCGCTCGCCGCACCCGCCGATCCGCGAGCGCCGCTCGCCCGCGATCTCGATGTCGAGGTGGCGATCATCGGCGCGGGCTACTCGGGGCTGACCGCCGCGTACGCATTGCAGAAACGCGGCGTCGCGTGCGCGGTGCTGGATGCGAATCCGGTCGGCTGGGGCGCAAGCGGGCGCAACGGCGGCGTGGTGTCGTCGAAATTCCGGCCGTCGTTTCCGGCCATCGCCCATACCTTCGGTGTCGATGTCGCCGTGCGCATGCATCGGCTGGCGCATGACGGCGTGCGCGCGGTCGAAGCACTGCTCGACGAATTCAAGCTCGACAAGGCGCGCTTCGAACATACCGGCAGCTTGCGGTGCGCGCATACGGATCGCGCGCTCGAATCGATCAAGGCGGAAGCCGACTGGGTGCGAACCACGCTCAACGACACGTCGATGAGCGTGCAATCGCGCGCGCAGATCGAGCACGAAACCGGATCGAAGGGCTTCGTCGGCGGCGTGCTGAGCGCGGACGCGGGCACCATTCTGCCGCTCGAATACGTACGCGGCCTGGCGGCCGGTGTCGAATCGCGCGGCGTACCGATCTACGAGAACACGCCGGTGACCGGCATGTCGCGCGCCGACGGCAAGCGCGTCGAGCTGAAAGCGCCCGGCGGCACGGTGCGCGCGAAACAGGTGATCGTCGCGACGAACGCGTACTCGAACCTGACCGATGCGACATCGGCCTATCATCGCGAACTCGTCCCCTTCCGAAGCGCGATGATCGCAACGGCGAAGCTATCGCCCGAGCTCGATGCGCAATTGATGGTCAATCGACGCAGCTACACCGAAACGCGCCGCATGATGAAGTGGTTCCGCAAGGTCGATGGCCGCATGCTCTTCGGCGGGCGCGACGCATTCGGCAAGGAAGGCGCGCCGACCGGTTTCGATGCGCTGCAACGCGCGATGATCGCGCTGTTCCCGATGCTCGGGGGCGTGCCGGTGGCGTATCGCTGGTCGGGCTATGTCGGCATGACCTTCAATGCGCTGCCGCACGTCGGCCGCAGCGACGACGCCACCGTGTTCTGTCTGGGCTACAACGGCGCGGGCGTGGCGATGGCCAGTCTGATCGGGCAGCACGCGGCGGCGCTCGCGCTGGGCGAAAAGCCCGAACTGGCGTTGCTTGCGCAGGATGGCTTGCGGCCCGTGCCGTTTCACGCGCTGCGCGCGCCGGGCGTCAGGCTCGTCGCTGCGTGGTATCAGTTTCTCGACGCCGTGGGTGCATGATGACGACAGCCAAACGGACTCAACGGATTTTTCAGGACCCGACCGCGATGCACGCAGTATCGACCGACCCTTCGGTGCGCCACCAGCAACGCGAAGACCGCGCGATGCTGCTTCTGATGGCGCCCGCGCTGCTCGTGGTCGTTGTGCTGCTGGTGGTGCCGCTGGCGTGGCTTTCGTGGGAATCGATCTATCACGATGGCGGCTTCACGCTCGCCAACTACAAGCGCGTGTTCACCGGCGCTTATCTCGATACGTTTCTGCTGACCTTCAAGCTCAGTCTGATCGTCACGGTCATCACGTTGTTGCTCGGTTATCCGGTGGCGTATTTCGCGGCATCGATCTCGCCGCGATGGAGCGCGCTGGTGCTCGGCATGGTGATGCTGCCGTTCTGGACCAGCGTGCTCGTGCGCACGTATGCGTGGCTCGTGCTGCTGCAACGGACCGGTCTTATCAACAAGGCCTTATTGGGCATGGGATTGATCGATCGGCCTTTGCAGCTTTCGTATAACCAGTTCGGCACCGTGATCGCGATGGTTCACATTCTGCTGCCGTTCATGGTCTTGCCGCTGTATTCGGCGATGCAGAAGATCCCCGCGAACCTGTCGCAGGCGGGCGCGAGTCTCGGCGGCTCGCCCGTGCATGTGTTCCTGCGCGTGTTCCTGCCTTTGTCGATGAGCGGCGTGCTTGCAGGCGTGACGCTCGTTTTCATCCTGTGTCTGGGCTTCTACATCACGCCGGAACTGATGGGCGGCGGCAAGTCGATGATGGTCTCCATGATCGTCAGCCGCAACGTCGAGATCTACAACAGCTGGGGCGCGGCGAGCGCCGTGAGCGTGGCCCTGCTGGTCTGCGTGTTCGCGATCTTCTATGCCGTGAGCCGCGTGATTCCGCTCGAAAAGACGCTGGGGGCAAAATGAACTCACTCTCGTTCGGACGCGTGACGCTGGGCGCATCGGTGATGCTGATTCTGGCGTTTCTGATGATCCCGGTGATCATCGTCGTGCCCTTGTCGTTCTCGGACGCGCGCTTTCTCACCTTCCCGCCGCCGGGGTATTCGCTGCGCTGGTATCACGCTTTCTTCGATAACCCCGCGTGGATCGAAGCCGCCAAGACGACGTTCGCCGCATCGACGTGTGCCGCGCTGATCGCGACGCCGCTCGGCATCATGGCGGCGTACGGCATTCAGTACGGCTCGCATCCGTGGCTCAAGTACTTGCGCACGATTCTCATGCTGCCGCTGATGGTGCCGATCATCATCGTCGCGGTGGGCGTGTTCTTCGTGTTCTCGCAGGCGGGTTATGTGAATACGCTGACGGGTCTGATCGTCGCGGATACCATGCTCGGTCTGCCGTACGTGCTGATTTCAGTCGGCGCGGATTTGCGCACCTTCGACCGCACGCAGGAGATGGTCGCGCGCAGCCTCGGCATGAATCGCTTTCGCGCGTTCATGGCGGTGACGCTGCCGCAGATCAAGGCGAGCGTGATTTCCGGCGCGGTGTTCGTCTTCATCCAGGCGCTCGATGAAACCGTCGTGGCGCTGTTCATTTCGGGCGGCCCGAATCAGACGCTGACGCGCCGCATGTTCGTCACCTTGCGCGATGAAATCGACCCGACCATCGCCGCGATCAGCACCATGCTGACCGCACTGACCTTGTGCCTGGTGATGTTCGTCGTTATCAGCCGCCGTTCCAATGCCGCGGCACGAGCCTGAGGATTACATGCGACATCTCCAGCAGTTTTATATCGATGGCGAATGGGTCGAGCCTTCGGGCAGCGAGCGTCTGCCGGTGATCGATCCATCGACGGAAACGTCTTTGGGCGATGTCGCTTTAGGCGATGAACACGACGTGGATCGGGCGGTCGCGGCGGCGAAACGCGCATTCGTCACATTCTCGCAAACGAGCGTGGCGAAGCGCGTCGCGTTGTTGCAAAGCGTGCTCGAAGCGTACCTGGCGCGCTACGACGAAATGGCCGATGTCATCATGCGCGAGATCGGCGCGCCGAAGAAACTCGCGCACGCGTGGCAGGCGGGATTGGGCCGTCGGCACCTCGAGGAAACGCTGTACGCCATCGAACATTTTCCGTGGCAGCGCAGGAAGGGCACGACGCTCATCAATCACGAACCGGTCGGCGTGGCGGCGCTCATTACGCCGTGGAACTGGCCGATCAATCAGATCGTCTGCAAGGTCGCGCCGGCGCTGGCCGCGGGTTGCACGGTGGTGCTCAAGCCCAGCGAAGTCTCGCCGATGAACGCGATTCTCTTCGCCGAAATTCTCGAAGCAGCGGGCGTGCCTGCGGGCGTCTTCAACCTCATCAACGGCGATGGCCCCACGGTTGGCGCCGCGCTGTGCGCGCATCCGGACGTGGACATGGTGTCGTTCACGGGATCGACGCGCGCGGGCGTCGAGATTGCACGACTCGCGGCGCCAACGGTCAAGCGTGTGCATCAGGAGCTGGGCGGTAAATCCGCCAACATTCTGCTCGACGATGTCGATTTCGAAGCGGCCGTAACGGCGGGCGTGAACGCGTGCTTCGGCAACAGCGGTCAGTCGTGCAATGCGCCAACGCGCATGCTGGTGCCCGCATCGCGGCACGATGAGGCGGTGGCGATTGCATCGCGCGCGGCGGGCGCGGTGCGCGTCGGCCGTGCTGACGATGCTTCGACGACGATGGGGCCGGTCGTCAGCGATGTTCAGTATCAGCGCGTGCAGCGGTTGATCGGCGTGGGTATCGACGAAGGGGCGAAGCTGGTGGCGGGTGGTCTGGATCGTCCCGATGGTTTGGATCGCGGCTATTACGTCAAGCCCACCATCTTCGCCGACGTGAATCCGTCGATGACCATCGCGCGTGAGGAAATCTTCGGGCCGGTGCTGGCGATCATGCCGTATCGCGATGAAGAAGAAGCTATCGCGATTGCCAACGATACGCCGTTTGGTCTGGCGGCCTATGTGCAATCGGCGAATCAGGAACGGGCGCGGCGCGTGGCCTTTCGGATGCGCGCGGGAAGCGTGTATGTGAATTATCCGGCGTGGGACCCGGGTTCGCCGTTTGGCGGGTACAAGCAGTCGGGAAATGGACGCGAATATGGTGAGTGGGGATTGGAGGCGTTTCTGGAAGTGAAAGGGATTGTGGGGTTTGGGGCGTGATCTCGGGCCGCGCTAATAGCCTTTACGACGCGACGGTGCAAAAGGAAGTGAGCGTACTCCGCGCACAATACCCACGGCTAGCAAACCCGATGCGCACTCGAAGCTGGCGTGGCGGCGCTACCCCGACCGGCGCATGGATTGCGGCGATCGCTATTCGCTTCATTGCCCCTGGTATCGGCTGGACGATCGTTCAGGGCGCACGGGAAATCCGAGCTCCGGCTTCAATCGCGGCCTCACTGCTTTCGGAGCCGGACCGCGAATCGCTTGCCAAACGGTAGCGCAACGCATCCGCCACCCGCTCCGCCATCATCACCGTCGGCACATTCGTATTCGCGCACGGAATCGACGGCATCAGCGATGCATCGCAGACATGCAGACCTTCGACGCCATACACCCCGCCGCGCGAATCGGTAACGGCGAGGGAATCGTCGGCGGCGCCCATGCGGCAGGTGCCGGACGGGTGCCACGTACCGCCGACCGAGCGCGTGACGAACTGCGTCATCGCGGCATCGTCGGCAAGGAGTTCGTCGATGGTCACGCCTTGCGTCACCACGCCTTTGATCAGCGCGGCGCGCAACGGCCCGGCCATATCGAGCATGCCACTCAGCAAACCGCGCTGGATCGCGTTCCACGTGCCGGGAACGGCCACCGCCGCCACCCGCGGCGAATAGCTCGACGGGAAAACCACATCGCGCGAGTCTGCCATCAATGGCGAGGCCAGCGTCGCCGCGCCGAAGCGCAACGCCAGCTTCAAGCGCTCGAGATCGCGCGAATCAGAGAGCATCGCGAAATCGACGTTGGGTTCATCGGACGCGGAAGAAGACGCCAGCGTCACGCGCCCACGCGAATACGACTTGTTGACCCAAAAGAAAATCGTCCCCAGCCGATATCCCACCGAATGCCAGCCCGAACGGGACAAAATCGCGCCGTGCATATCGCCGGGAACCGTGTTCGGCAAGTGCGACGAGAAACGCACGATCGCCTGTTCGTGATGCTCGTCGGGGAACGGCGTGCGCGCGTCACGCGGCAAAAAAGCCGATACCGCGATCGACGGATGCTCCATCAGATTGCGTCCCACGCCCGCACGGTCACATACGATGTCGATTCCATGCTTCGCCAGTTCATCGCCCGGACCGATACCGCTGCGCATCAACAGCGCCGGCGTATGAATCGCGCCCGACGATACGATCACGCAGCGCGCCCGCACTTCCTCGCGCGATCCATCGGCGCGCAGCACGCGCGCACCGACCGCGCGCTTGCCATCGAACAGCACGCGTTCGACGATTTCGCCAGTACGAATCGAAAGATTGCGACGGGCGCGAACCGTATCGTCGAGATAGCAAACCGAGGTGGGAATGCGCTCGCCTCCGGCGCTTACCGCAATCGAGCCGATAAACGCGCCGTCTTCCCACGACCCGTTTTGATCGTCATGCAACGCGTGTCCGGTCTTGCCGAGCGTATGCAGCACCGAACGCACGAACGGCGAAATGCGCGACCATTCGGTGCGCTCGATACGCACGGGTCCATCGCTGCCATGTAATGGCCCGCTGAAATCGCAATCCGATTCGAGCTTGCGGAAATACGGCAGACACGACTGCCAGTTCCAGCCGGCGGCGCCCAGCGCTTCCCACTCGTCGTAATCGGCGGGCGCGCCGCGATTGGCCATCATCGCGTTGATCGCCGAGCCGCCGCCGAGCACGCGCGCCTGCTCGTAGCGACGCATCGGCGCGTGCCTCGAGACGCTCATGCGCGCCTTCAGCGTCTGCCAGATATGGTGCGTGTCGAGATACGCGCGGCCCGGATAGCGGCTGCGGATCGCATCGGGCATGGTCTGGGCGGAGATATTGCGCCCCGCTTCGACGATGCACACGTTCGCGCCCGCATCCTCAGAAAGGCGCGCGGCCAGCACGCATCCCGCCGAGCCGCCGCCCAGGATCAGATAGTCGATCACGACACTGCGTTACTGCATGAACTTGAGCCAGCGCGCCTTCGCCTGAATGCCCGGCTCCGACGCCCACCACTCTTCCGACATCAGCGCCTGCTTCGCCGCATTTGCCGGCGACGACGGCAGTTCCGCCGCACGTTTGTCGGTGATCTTGCCGGTCTTGAACGCTGCTGGATTGCCCGGACCGTAATCGATATACAGCGGCAGATTCGCCTGCAATTCCGGTGACAATGCCGCGTTCATGAAGCGCATGGCATCGCTCAGATTCGGCGCGTTCTTCAGCACGCAAAGCTGGGTGTTTTGAAGGATGCCGTCATTGAACGTGAAGCCGACGTCCGGATCGTCCTTCATCACGGCGCTGACGCGGCCGTTCCAGATCATCGTCATATCCACTTCGCCGTCGTGCAGCAATTGCGCCGACTGGCCGCCCGACGTCCACCACACCGTGATGTTCGGCTTGATCTGTTCGAGCTTCTTGAACGCACGGTCCACGTCGAGCGGATAGAGCTTGTCGCGCGGCACGCCGTCTGCGAGCAGGGCGGCTTCGAGCACGGTCATGGGGTCGTTGCGCAGCGCGCGCGTGCCGGGGAAATTCTTCACGTCCCAGAAATCCTTCCAGCTTTGCGGCACTTTCTTGAGCGTCTTCTTGTTGTAGCCGATGACGGTCGAATAGAACTCATAGGCGGCCGAGTACGGCGTGCGGTATTTCTCCGGCATCGCGGCGGCGTTGGGGATCTTCGAGAAATCGAGCTTTTCGAGCAGACCTTCGCGGCCGCCGCGCAGACAATTCGAGGTCGGAGTATCGATCACGTCCCAGATCGGCTTGCCGGCTGCGGCCTGCGCCTTGATCGACGGATACGCGTCCGGAATGCTGTCCTGATTGATGGTGATGCCGAGTGCCTTCGCGGCGGGATCGAGAATTGCCTTGGTCTGCGCTTCCTGATACGCGCCACCCTGCGAGACGAACGTGATTTTTCCGGCAGCGAAGGCAGGCGCGGTGGCCGCGATGCTCAGCGTCAAAGTCATGGCAAGCGGGCGAAGCGAGAAGCACGAACGACGGAACCTGGCAATATTCTTCACGGCGTTTCCTTGACAAGGGGTTAAGCGGTGGCAGTCATGCAGGCCGCGCAGCGCCGCTCTTTTGACGAAGCAGCTACCGCGCGCGCTTGAATAAAAATATATTGAGTCAAATAGACGGGGGCAACGCCGGAATTGTTGTAGTGGCTATGACCTGAAGTTATGTCAGGGTAACAGGATCTGTCTACATACAAACGACCATGCGTTGCCCCTTTACCGGGGCAACGCCTCGGGAACACCCGAAATCGACTGCATGGCGACGTCGTGCGCCGCTTGTTTGGCTCGCCCAACGGCGCGCCTTGCGCCTCTCCGTGTGCCCCGCAGGTAATCCCCTGGCGGATGGCCGATTTCGGGCATTCGCATGGCCGTTTGTATGTGAACAACCTAGACTGTCTATTCGCAACGGGCGGCGCACGGCCGCCCTCCCCGCCATCACGATGCGGGCATCGCCTGACGCATCGACCGGACAGGAGCACTGTATGCGATACGAACTCTATTACTGGCCCGAAATCCAGGGCCGCGGCGAATATGTCCGGCTCGCGCTGGAAGCGGCCGAGGCCGACTATGTCGACGTCGCGCGCGAATCGGGGCGCGGCATGGGCGTGTCGGCAATGATGCACATGATGGACAGCGCGAAGGCCGAACACGTGCCGTTCGCGCCGCCGTTCCTGAAGGCCGGCGATGTGCTCGTCGGGCAGGCCGCGAACATCCTGCTGTTTCTCGGCGCGCGGCTCGGGCTCGCGCCCGACGACGAGGCCGGCCGGCTGTGGGTGCATCAACTCCAGTTGACCGTCGCCGACTTCGTCACCGAGATCCACGACACGCATCACCCGATCAGCAGCGGCCTGTACTACGAGGACCAGAAGGCCGAGGCCGCCGAGCGCGCGGCCGATTTCCTCGAGAACCGGCTACCGAAGTTCCTCGGCTACTTCGATCGCGTGCTCGCGCAGAATCCGCACAAGGGCGGCTATATCGCGGGCAGCGCGCTCAGTTACGTCGACCTGTCGATATTTCAGCTGATCGAAGGGCTGCGTTACGCGTTCCCGAAAGCGATGAAGCGCGCGGAACGCAAGGTTGCGGGGCTCGTCGGCCTGCATGACCGCGTTGCCGCGCACCCGCCCATCGCGCGCTATCTCGAATCGGAGCGCCGCATCCCGTTCAACGACATGGGCATCTTCCGGCACTATCCGGAGCTGGATCGGTAACGTCACGACCGGCCGCGGCGCCGCGCGCCGTCGCGCGCGGCGGCACCCGCGCTCGTTCAGGCGGTCACCGGCGTCTCGTGCAGGTGCAGCCATACGATATGGCCGTCCGCTTCGCGTCGCAGCACGGCGGTCGAGCGCCGGACCGTGCGTCGCCCTTGCCCGTCGGTCTGCGTCTCGCGATAGCCGATCACCGCACCGTCGGACCACACGGCAATCCCGCGCAGTTCGTCGATGCCGATCGCGAGCCCCGGGCGGGCGCCGTGCCCGTGCGAGAACAACGCGGCAACGCCCGCGTGGCCGATCGTCGCGCCCTGCAACGTGATCATCGAAAACTCCGGCGAAAAACGCGCGAGCAGCGGCGCAAACCGGTCGGGCTGCGCACGGCCCGACAGCCAGCATTCGATGTCGACGTGCGCGTCGACGATTTCGTTGAAAAACGGATCCGGCAGATGCATGGTTCTCTCAGGTTCGTGATGAAACAGCCGGCGCGAATGAACGCTCAGTGCGATGGCCCGTGCTGCGTCGCCGCCGCATCGACGGCCTCGACCGAACGCGTCAACCACGGGCCGATATCCATCTCCTCGTACCGCACGAGCCGGCTCTTGCGCGCGCGGCGATACGCCCACCAGATCGCGACGAACAGCGGAATCCACACGTAGATCGACAGCACTTCCATCCAGTCGATGCGGGTCGCGAAGAACGCCTGGTAATCCTGCCCGAGCGAGATCACGATGCAGACCGCGATCGCGAACAACGGCCCGAACGGGAACCACTTCGCGCGGTACGGCAACTGGTCGAGCCGGTAGCCCTGTTTCAGGAAACCCTTGCGGAACCGGTAATGGCAGACCGCGATGCCGAGCCATGCGATGAAGCCGGTGATGCCGACCGTATTGAGCAGCCACAGGTAGATGCTCTGGTTGTTGGTCAGCGAGGTCAGAAAGCACAGCCCGCCCACCGCCATCGTCGCGTACAGCGCGTTGCGCGGCACGCCGCCCGGCGACAGCGTCGCGAACATCGCGGGCGCACGGCCTTCGGCCGCGAGGTTGTACAGCATCCGCGTGGCCGCATACGTGCCGGAGTTGCCGGCCGACAGCACGGCCGTCAGGATCACCAGGTTCATCGCGCCGGCGGCAAGCCGGAAGCCCGCATGGCTGAATACCAGCGTGAACGGGCTCACGCCGATGTCGGTCACGTCGCTCTTCAGCAGGTTCGGATCGGTGTACGGCACCAGCAGCCCGATCACGAAAATCGCGAACACGTAGAACAGCATGATCCGCCAGAAGATCTGCTTCACCGCGCGCGGGATCGTCTTGCGCGGGTTTTCCGATTCGCCGGCCGTGATCCCGACGAGCTCGGTGCCGAGAAACGAGAATCCCGCGATCAGCGCGACGCTCATCATCGCGTGCACGCCGCCGACGAACGGCGCGTCGCCGATCCTGAAGTTGCGCAGGCCGACTGGGTGCCCGTTGCCGAGCAGGCCGGCCGCGATCAGCAGCCCGGCCGCGATGAACGCGATCACGGTGACGACCTTGATCAGCGAGAACCAGTATTCGGATTCGCCGAAGCCGCGTACGGACAACGTATTCAACAGGAAGATCAGCACGAGGAACCCGGCACCCCACCACACGCCCGGAATCTCCGGAAACCAGTAGCGCATCACGATCTGCCCGGCGACCAGCTCGATCGCGATCGTCACGGCCCAGCTGTACCAGTAGGTCCAGCCGAGCGCGACGCCGAAGCCCTCGTCGACGTACTTCTCGCCGTAGACCGCGAACGATCCCGACACCGGCATCAGCGCGGCCATCTCGCCCAGCCCGGTGACGACGAAGTAGACCATCAGCCCGATCGCGATATACGCGGCGATCGCACCGCCGGGCCCGGCCTGCGCAACCGACGCGCCCGATGCGACGAACAAGCCCGTGCCGATCGAGCCGCCGATCGCGATCATCGCGATGTGGCGGCTCTGCAGCCGGCGCTTGAGCACCGTCCCGGACGGTGCGGCCGTCTGAGCTGCCGCTTGCAAAGCATCCATAGTGTTCACCCTGATTGGATTCGGCGCGATCGATTTGATTCGGAATACCAATCGATCGCGCCGGTTATTCGCCTCGAAACCGGCGCTGCCCGACGGGCCGCGCATCCGCTGCCACCGGCCCGTACGCGCACTGCCCCGTCAGACGACGCTGCGCTTGATCGCCTGCAGCTCGGCCGTCGTCACGATCTTCTCGATCCGGAAACGCGAACTTTCCAGCCACGCGTTCGCGATCCGCCGGTATTCGTCGAGATCCTCGCACGCGAGCCGCACGAGAAAATCGAACGTACCGCTGACGAGCCAGCAATCGAGCACGGCCGGATTCACCCGCATCTCGTCCTCGAACGGCGCCTGCGAACGCCCGTGATCGGCCAGCACGATCTGCGCGATCACGACGATCGGCTTGGTCGCGCGCGGCGCCTTGATCACCGCGCGGTAGCCTTCGATCACGCCGAGCGCCTCGAGCCGTTCCACGCGCGCCTGGCACGGGCGCGGCGTGAGGTTCACGCGCTCCGACAGCTTCCGGTACGAGATTCGTCCGTCGGTGCGCAGGATGTCGAGGATCCGTAGATCGATCTTGTCGAGCTGCATCTTCTTGTCGGTCATCCGCGTTCGCTCCGGTCGGGTCGTGGCTGGTGCGCGGAGCGTCTCCTCCAGTTCCGCGCGGGGGCCACATTATCCGGCCGAAGCGGCCGCGCGCCAATCGGCTAGAACCGCAGCGACAGGCAGGTCAGGCCGCCGTCCATCTTGCGGAACTCGCTCGTGTCGATCACGTGCAGCGGCAGCCCGAGCGAGCCGATCGCGTCGTGCACGCGCGGATAGCCGGCCGGCGTGATCAGCGTGCCGTTCACGCGCAGCGTGTTGCCCGCATATTCGTCGGCGGCCGAAATCGCGATCCGGCGATAGTCGGCGAACGCCGGATGTGCGGCCAGCGCCTCGGTCACGAGCAGCGTGTCGTCGCCGAGCGCGTTGACGACCGACTTCAGGTGCAGGCCGGCGCCGACCGGCACCGCGACGACCGAATAGCCGTAGCGCGACACCAGCGATTCGAACGCGGCGATGCCTTCGGCGTCGGTGCGGCTCGTCAGGCCGATGAAGAAGCGCTTGCCGACCAGCATCACGTCGCCGCCGTCGAGACGGCCGGCCTGCATCGGCAGCAGGTCGCGATGCGCGCCCAGCGCCGCTTCGATGTGTACCGTCTCGCCGCGCCGTGCGGGCGCGCCGGGGCGCGTGATCACCGCGAACTCGGGCGTCACGACGGCGACGTCCTCGACGAAGTGCGAATCGGGGAATGCGTCCAGCAGCGGCAGCTCGGTCAGCTCGACGCCGAGCCCGCGCAGCGCATCGCAGTACGCGTGGAACTGCGTGAGGGTCTTGTCGTAGTCCGGCGCACCGAGCACGGCGGTGGTGAGACCCGCGCCACAGGACGGCGCGGGACGGCGAACGATCGCTTGCGTGAATTGCATCGACTTCTCCATGGTCATCGCTTCCCCCGTGCGGCGCACGGGGCAGCTGCGTTGTGTCCGGACCATTATCGGAAGCCAAATTGCGCAATTCGCGTCGATTTCACGAGTGTCCGCAGCCGATCGCGTCGAATTGCATGCGCGATGCAGCGGATTCGGCAGACGGCCTCCGACCGCGGCGCAAACGGTCGCCGGCGCTGCCTGTGCGGTGCGACGCGGCCGTTACGCGAGCGGCTCGAACCCCATCTGCGCGCGGCCGGGTGCGGTGAGATCGCCCGCCCCCGCCCGCCCGTCGAAGTCGACCTCGAAATGGTCTGCCGGGAAATCGGGCGGGCTGTCGCCGCGCAGAAACGCGACCCGCTGGCGCTGCAGGTACGCATCGTTCTTCGCGCAACCGGGCGCGGCCGCGATGTACATCACGTTGCTGTCGCCGTTGCCGCGATGCGCATCCTCCACCGCATGCACGACGTCGCCGTGCCAGAACACCGCATCGCCCGGCTCCATGTGCGGGATCTGCACCAGCGCGTCGAGCAGCAGCGCATGCCATTCCGGCAGGATCGACAACGCGCGGCCCGGACGTGCGCCGCACAGATCATCGTCGGCGACGTCGTCCTGCAGCGCGCGCAGCACGACATACGCCATCGCGTTCGCGACCGGAATCAGCTGCAGCGTGCCGTCGCCCGGCCCTTGCGGCGTCAGCGCGGTCCAGCCCTGGAACGTGCGAAACATCGAGCATACGGCCGGCGACGGAATCTCCTCGACGTCCGGGCGGAACGCCGCGTCGAACGGGTCGTAATCGCGCCACCGGCCGGCCAGCACGTGGCGATAGACCTGCCGGAAATTCGCGCCGAGCCAGCGTTCGACGGAGCCGCCGTCGACGTGCGGCGACAGCCCGAGCGACGTCGAGCCGGGCGGCCGGCGGCGGATCCGGTCCGCGTAGGCCGGCACCTGATCGGGATCGAAATGCGTGCGCGCGCCGTCCGCATGGTGCCACAGGCGGTTCAGGAACACGCGTGCCTGCGTGAGTGCCGGCGACTGGCGCGCGGCCACCTGCGGCTTCGACCAGTAGACGCCGAAGATCTGCGGCTTGCCCGACGCGAGGTTGCCGAAATAGCGATCCTCCGCGCGCGCATGCAGACGGTCGGCGAAGCGGTTCGACTCCAGATAGGCGCCGATCTCGTCGTTCCAGTCGCGCGCCTGCCGCGCGTCGAACACCCCGCGGATCACCGCCGCGCCGCGCGTGCGGATCGCGGCAATCGCGCCCGGATCGACGGTGCCGTTCGCGATATCCGCGAATCGCAGCACCGGAATCACGTCGTGGCCGTGCGCGTGCGCGCGGCGGATCGCGTCGACCTGTCGCGCGATGTCGCCCGCCAGTTCGCGGAACGTGGCCGCGTAGCCGGGCAGATCGGCGCGCAGCGCCCGTTTCGCCGCGCCAATCGCGACGGGCAGATCGTCAATCGTCAGGTGCATCGTTGTCTCCTCGCTGAATCGTGTCGTGACGAGTGCTCAGCGTACGGCCGCCGTGCACCCGGCAACGACACTATCCGGCCAACAATCGATACAATCCTGACAACCGATTCATTCGGCCCGGTGACACACCACGCACAGCTTGTTGCCGTCCGGGTCGCGGAAATACGCGCCGTAATAGTCGGGGTGATAGTGCGGCCGCAGCCCCGGCGGCCCTTCGCAGGTGCCGCCCTGCCGCAGTGCGAGCGCATGGCAGCGATCGACCTGCGCGCGCGTCTGCGCGGCGAATGCGATCGTATGGCCGTTGCCTGGTTCCGGCACGCGGCCGTCGAGCGGGCGGCCGAAGAAGAACAGCGGACGGTCGGTATCGGCCGGCATCCAGCCCGACCAGCCGTCCGGCTCGCTGAACTTCAGACGCAACCCGAGTTCCGCGAGCAGCGGCGCGTAGAAATCGTACGCGCGCGCGGTATCGCCGACACCCACGCAAACATGTGAAAACATGGCATCGCTCCGTCGTGACGAATGCTCACGATCATGCCACGGCGCGTTGCCTGCCCCTGCCGGAGGCCGTGATGAAACCGCAGTACGAACACGTGACGTTCGCCCCCGGCTGTTCGATCCGCGTGTACCACCGCCAGCTCGCGCGCATTCCGTTCGAATGGCACCGCCATCCCGAATACGAACTGACGCTGACGCTCAATAGCCGCGGCCGGCGCTTCGTCGGCGATCACGTCGCCCGCTACACGGACGACGACCTGGTGCTCGTGCCGCCCAACCTGCCGCATACGTGGTCGTCGAACGCGCGCATCGATCGCGACGCGCCCGAAGTCGCGCTCGTCGTCTGGTTCGATGGCGACTGGGCGCGACGCGTGGCCGACTGCTGCCCCGAATACGCGCCGCTGCGCTCGCTGCTGCGGCGCGCGGCGCCCGGGCTGAGCTTTGCAGCCGACACGGCTCGCGCGATGCGCGCACGGCTGCCGCAGTTGCTCGATGCGTCGCCGCGCATCCGCCTCGCGGCCGCGCTCGACACGCTCGCCGATCTCGCGGAAGCCGGCGGCGAGCCGCTCGCCACCGCGCAGGCGTATGGCCGGCCCGCTGCAACCGCCACGGCCGCCGACGTCGCCGCGCCGGAGGCCGAACGCCTCGACCGCGTGCTCGACGCGATCGACCGGCATTTTCACGAACCGCTGCGCGTCGACGCACTCGCCGCGGCGGCCCACATGTCCGAACGCACGCTGCAGCGGCTCTTCGTGCGGCACCTCGGCGAAAGCGTCGGCCGCTACGTGCAGCGGCTGCGGCTCGCGCATGCGTGCCGTCACCTGGTCGGCACCGACTGGCCGATCGCGACGGTGGCCGCGCGCTGCGGCATTCCGAACGCGGCGAACTTCAACCGCCAGTTCCTCGCCGCGCGCGGAATGACGCCGGGCGCATACCGGCAGTTCTTCGCGCGGCACGGCCACGCGCCCGATGCCGACGCGCCGGCGCCGCTCGATACGCGGCCGCCGTCGCTGGAGCGCCGCACCGGACCGGGCCGGCCTCGACCGCACAAATGAAAACACCCCGGCGGGATGACCCACCGGGGTGTCGAGGCGTTGCGCCTGCCGGACGCGAGCGGCCTCGCGGCCGTCGCGCCACGCACGACTTAACGTGCGCTGATCGGCTTCGCTTCGCGCGGCGTGTCGCCGATGAACAGCTGACGCGGACGGCCGATCTTTTGCTCCGGATCGGCAATCATTTCGTTCCACTGTGCGATCCAGCCGACCGTACGTGCCATCGCGAAGATACACGTGAACATCGACGTCGGGATGCCCAGCGCGCGCTGAACGATACCCGAGTAGAAGTCGACGTTCGGGTACAGCTTGCGCGACACGAAGTACTCGTCTTCCAGCGCGATCTTCTCGAGCTGCATCGCGAGCTTGAACAGCGGGTCGTCGTGCAGGCCCAGTTCGTTCAGCACTTCGTAGCACGTTTCGCGCATCAGCTTCGCACGCGGGTCGTAGTTCTTGTACACGCGGTGACCGAAGCCCATCAGCTTCACGCCCGAATTCTTGTCCTTCACCTGCTTGATGAATTCGGGAATGTTGTCCGGCGAACCGATCTGCTCGAGCATGTTCAGCGCGGCTTCGTTCGCACCACCGTGCGCCGGGCCCCACAGACAGGCGATACCGGCCGCGATACATGCGAACGGGTTCGCGCCCGACGAGCCGGCCAGACGGACGGTCGACGTCGATGCGTTCTGCTCGTGATCGGCGTGCAGGATCAGGATACGGTCGAGTGCGCGGACGAGCACGTCGTTGACCTTGTACTCTTCGCACGGGTTCGAGAACATCATGTGCATGAAGTTCGCGCTGTACGACAGTTCGTTCTTCGGATACACGAACGGCTGGCCGATGCTGAACTTGTACGCCATCGCGACGAGCGTCGGCAGCTTCGCGATCATGCGGATCGCCGACACTTCGCGGTGACGCGGGTCGTTGATGTCGAGCGAGTCGTGATAGAACGCCGACAGTGCGCCGACGGCCGCCACCAGCACCGCCATCGGGTGCGCATCGCGACGGAAACCACGGAAGAAGAAGTGCATCTGCTCGTGCACCATCGTATGCTTCGTGACGGTGTCGACGAATTCCTTCTTCTGCGCTGCGTTCGGCAGTTCACCTTTCAGCAGCAGATAGCAGGACTCGAGGAAGTCCGCGTTCTGCGCGAGGTTGTCGATCGGGTAGCCGCGGTACAGCAGTTCGCCCTTGTCGCCGTCGATGTACGTGATCGCCGAATTACAAGCTGCCGTCGACATGAAGCCCGGGTCATACGTGAACTTGCCGGTCTGGCCGTACAGCTTGCGGATGTCGATTACGTCCGGGCCCATCGTGCCCTTGTAGATCGGCATTTCGACGCTCGGAGAGTTGTCGCTGAACGATAGCGTGGCTTTAACATCAGACGGAGTCATGGCACATCCTCAATCGAAATAAAGAAACGGGATTCGATAACGGGCACAGCGCGTTACACCTTGGCGTTACACGTTGCGCAGCATCTCCAACAGCCGGTGAATATCCGGGCTGTCTAGGTCGCCTTCTGGTTCCTTGCGCGCGAGGAGCAAGTCCATCAGGTCGTTGTCGCTCAGATCGAGCAGGCGCGACAACGCGCCTACGTCTGCATCGGTGAGGTCATGCTCGTATCTGCCGAAGAACCGTTCGAAAACGATGTCGTTCTCCAGCAGACCCCGCCGCGCGCGCCAGCGAAGGCGCGCGCGACGGTGCGGGTCGGATTGATGCGAATCGTCGCTCATACAACCTTAAACCGCGCGGCGAACCATCAGTTCCTTGATCTTGCCGATCGCTTTCGTCGGGTTCAGGCCCTTCGGGCAAACGTCGACGCAGTTCATGATCGTGTGGCAACGGAACAGACGGTACGGATCTTCCAGGTTGTCGAGACGCTCGCCGGTGGCGGTGTCGCGACTATCCGCGATGAAGCGGTAAGCCTGCAGCAGGCCGGCCGGGCCGACGAATTTGTCCGGGTTCCACCAGAAGCTCGGGCACGACGTCGAGCAGCTCGCGCACAGAATGCACTCGTACACGCCGTCGAGCTCGTCGCGCTCTTCCGGCGACTGGAGGCGTTCCTTCTCCGGCGGCGGCGCGTCGTTGATCAGGTACGGCTTGATCGAGTGATACTGGTTGAAGAAGTGCGTCATGTCGACGATCAGGTCGCGCACGACGGGCAGGCCCGGCAGCGGGCGCAGCACGATCTTCTGCGGCAGGTCGTTCAGGTTCGTCAGGCACGCGAGACCGTTCTTGCCGTTGATGTTCATCGCGTCCGAACCGCACACGCCTTCACGGCACGAGCGGCGGAACGACAGCGTCTCGTCCACTGCCTTCAGCTTGACCAGTGCGTCGAGCAGCATGCGTTCATGCTTGATCTCGAGCTCGTACGTCTGCATGCGCGGTGCCGCGTCCTTGTCCGGATCGTAGCGGTAGACTTCAAAAATGCGTTTTGCCATTTCGGATTCCTTTGACTCGGCTTAGAACGTGCGCGGCTTCGGCGGCACGGATTCGACCGTCAGCGGCTTCATTTGAACCGGCTTGTAGTCGAGGCGATCGCCTTCGCTGTACCACAGCGTGTGGCGCAGCCAGTTCTCGTCGTCACGGTGTTCGTAATCGCTGTGTGCGTGCGCGCCACGGCTTTCCTTGCGCGCTTCCGCCGACACCATCGTCGCGCGGGCGACTTCGATCAGGTTCTCCAGCTCGAGCGCTTCGACGCGCGCGGTGTTGAACACCTTCGACTTGTCCTTCAGGTGGATGTTTTCCACGCGGGCCTTCAGGCCGGCCATCTCGTCGACGCCTTCCTTCAGCAGCGCCGACGTGCGGAACACGCCTGCATGCTTCTGCATCGTCGAACGGATGTCGTTCGCGACGTCCTGCGTGTACTCGCCCGAGCTCGACTTCTCGAGCTTCGCCAGGCGCGCCAGCGAGAATTCGCCTGCATCGGCCGGCAGCGGCTTGTGTTCCTTCTGGTTCTTCACGTGCTCGACGATGTGGTTGCCGGCCGCACGGCCGAACACCACGAGGTCCAGCAGCGAGTTCGTGCCGAGGCGGTTCGCGCCGTGCACGGACACGCACGAGCATTCGCCCACTGCGTAGAAGCCGTTGACCGGTTCCTTGTGATCGCGCGACGTGCCGACGACCTGACCGTGGATGTTGGTCGGGATGCCGCCCATCTGGTAGTGGATCGTCGGGACGACCGGGATCGGTTCCTTGATCGCATCGACGTTCGCGAACTTCAGCGCGATTTCGCGGATCGACGGCAGACGCTTCATGATCGTCTCTGCGCCGATGTGCGACAGGTCGAGCAGCACGTGGTCCTTGTTCGGACCGACGCCGCGGCCTTCCTTGATTTCCTGGTCCATCGAACGCGACACGAAGTCACGCGGCGCCAGATCCTTCAGCGTCGGTGCGTAGCGTTCCATGAAGCGCTCGCCGTTCGCGTTGCGCAGAATGCCGCCTTCGCCGCGCACGCCTTCGGTGATCAGCACGCCCGCGCCGGCCACGCCGGTCGGGTGGAACTGCCAGAACTCCATGTCCTGCAGCGCGATGCCCGAACGGGCCGCCATGCCGAGGCCGTCGCCGGTGTTGATGAACGCATTGGTCGATGCCGCGAAGATCCGGCCTGCGCCGCCCGTCGCGAACAGCGTCGTCTTGCCTTCCATGATGTAGACGTCGCCCGTCTCCATCTCGAGGGCCGTCACGCCGAGCACGTCGCCGTCGGCGTCGCGGATCAGGTCGAGCGCCATCCATTCGACGAAGAACTGCGTCTTCGCTTCGACGTTCTGCTGGTACAGCGTGTGCAGCAGCGCGTGACCGGTACGGTCGGCGGCCGCGCAAGCGCGCTGGACGGGCTTCTCGCCGTAGTTCGCGGTGTGGCCGCCGAACGGACGCTGGTAGATCGTGCCGTCGGCGTTACGGTCGAACGGCATGCCGAAGTGTTCCAGTTCGTACACGACGTTCGGTGCTTCGCGGCACATGAACTCGATCGCGTCCTGGTCGCCGAGCCAGTCGGAACCCTTGATCGTGTCGTAGAAGTGGAAGTGCCAGTTGTCTTCGCTCATGTTGCCGAGCGATGCGCCGATGCCGCCCTGCGCCGCCACCGTGTGCGAACGCGTCGGGAACACCTTCGACAGCACGCCGACCGACAGGCCCGCGCGCGACAGTTGCAACGCTGCGCGCAAGCCCGAGCCGCCCGCGCCGACGATCACCACGTCGAACTTGCGGCGCGGCAGGGAAGTTTTGATTGCAGCCATTCTTTACACTCTCCAGAGAATCTGCGCGGCGTAGCCCGCACATGCGAGCAGCCAGACGATGGTCAGCGATTGCAGCAGCAGGCGCACACCGACGGGCTTCACGTAGTCCATCCAGATGTCGCGCACGCCGACCCATGCGTGGTAGAAGAGGGAAAGCAGCGTCACGAAGGTCGCGAGCTTCATCCACTGTGCGGAGAAGATCGATGCCCAGCCTTCGTACGAGAAGTCGTGCGCGCCGAAGAACAGGGCGAGCAGGATGATCGTGTAGACCGCCATGATCGTGGCGGTGACGCGTTGCGCGAGCCAGTCGCGCAGGCCGTAGTGAGCGCCGACGACGAGGCGCTTCGAGCCGATTCGGTTGTTGGCTGCCATTTTCTTAGAACGCTCCGAACAGTTTGAGTGCCATGGCGATCGTCAGGGCGATCGAGACGACAAAGACGACGACTGCCGTCCGCTTGCCGCCTTCCTTCGTGACGGCGTCGTGGTTGACGTCCATCAGCAGGTGGCGAATGCCGGCGCAGAAATGGTGGAGGAACGCCCACGACAGCGCGAGGACGATCAGCTTGACGACGATGTTGGAGAGGAAAGCCTTGAAGACTTCGAAGCTCAGCTCGGAGGTGAGGCTCTGGTCGAAGAGGAACAGCAGGAACGGCAGGAACAGGAACAGCAGCGCGCCGCTGATTCGATGGAGGATCGACAATATCGCCGCCAGCGGCATGCGGTATTTCATCGTGATATCGCCGAATCCGATGTTCCGGTATTCCGGCCTCGGCTTTCTTACTGCATCAGTCATGCTAGACCCCTACTATGTTGTCACACTAATCCGCAATTTTAGCGCCTTTTTATATCGCGCTGCAGCGAAAGTCTGCTCTGGATCGTTACGCGAACGAGAATAAAGGCGGCCCGAAACGTGCTACGCGAAGGTGGGAAACGCGCATGCACGCTGCTTGTGCCGATACGTCGTCAGCTCAAGTCATTCTGATAGTAATACCCGGTTGTGACATACCAGCCGCGTCGCACTTCCACTGGCCGGTCGCCATATGTATAGGACACGCGCTCGACCGAAAGCAACGGAAAACCCGCCGGCACGTGCAGCAGGTCGGCCACGGCCGGCTCCGCCGCCACGGCGCGGATCTTCTCCGTCGCGCGGATCATCCGCGTGCCGAACTCCGTCTCGAACATCGCGTAGAGCGGCCCCTTGTACTCGCTGAGCCGCTCGAACGTGAGCCCGCGGAACATCGCGCCCGGCAGCCAGATCTCGTCGAGCACCGTCACTTCGCTGTCAAATTCCAGCAGGCGCCGCACCTGCACGACCGGATCCGCCGGCTTCAGGTCGAGCTGCCGCGCGATCTCGGCCGGCGCGCGCAGGCGCCGGCATTCGAGCAGGCGGCTCACGTGCGGGTGCTCGGCACCGTCGTCGGCCAGCAAACGAAGGAAGCGGAACTGCGCGCGATCCTCGTTGTGCGTTGCAACAAAAGTACCCTTGCCCTGCCGGCGAACCACGAGGTTTTCGGCGGCCAGTTCGTCGATCGCCTTGCGAACGGTGCCCTGGCTGACCTTGTAACGGGCCGCGAGCTCCACTTCGCTCGGGATGATCTCGCCCGGCTTCCATTCACCGGTTTCGAGACTTTGCGTGATCAATGACTTGATCTGCTGGTATAACGGACTGAATGTCGGCGACGCCGAAACGGCAGGCGCCGGCACGGAATCACCCGCGCCCGGCTGCCCTGGGCCGCCTGCGCCGGTCGGATTCGCGTTGTTCGCCTGGTTCGATGTCATGGCGCGCATTTCATCACAAACCGCGCTTTTTCGTCCACTCAAATTCCGCAAAACATCTGTCTTATATAAGACATATGATACCGTTTGACTTTGGGCCCGACGGCTCCTACACTCCGGGGCGAGCAAGGGTTCGCGGGTGCAAATACGCGTCCCCGGCTACGTGCCACGGCCGTCTCCAGGTTCACCGCGTCTGCCTTTCGCGAGTCCTCAGCCCTGCTTCAATGCAACGCTACGCATAACGCGCATAGAATGGCGTTTTGCCTAGCGTCCACCGCTTCACCCGTCCTGGAGATTTTCAATGGCTAAGCCCGCAAAGCGCGTTGCCGTCACCGGCGCCGCAGGTCAAATCGCTTACTCCCTGCTGTTCCGCATCGCGAACGGCGACCTGCTCGGCAAGGACCAGCCGGTCATCCTGCAACTGCTCGACCTCCCGCAAGCCCAAGCCGCCGTCAAAGGCGTCGTGATGGAACTCGACGATTGCGCGTTCCCGCTGCTCGCGGGCGTCGTGATCACCGACGATCCGAAGGTTGCATTCAAGGATGCTGACGTCGCACTGCTGGTCGGCGCACGTCCGCGCTCGAAGGGCATGGAGCGCAAGGACCTGCTGTCGGCAAACGCCGAGATCTTCACGGTCCAGGGCGCCGCGCTGAACGAAGTCGCGAGCCGCGACGTCAAGGTGCTGGTCGTCGGCAACCCGGCGAACACCAACGCATACATCGCGATGAAGTCGGCGCCGGATCTGCCGAAGAAGAACTTCACGGCCATGCTGCGCCTCGACCACAACCGTGCGCTGTCGCAACTGGCAGCCAAGTCGGGCAAGCCGGTCGCATCGATCGAGAAGCTCGCCGTGTGGGGCAACCACTCGCCGACGATGTACCCGGACTTCCGCTTCGCGACCGTCGAAGGCGAATCGCTGCTGAAGCTGATCAACGACGACGTGTGGAACCGCGACACGTTCATCCCGACCGTCGGCAAGCGCGGCGCGGCGATCATCGAAGCGCGCGGCCTGTCGTCGGCAGCGTCGGCAGCCAACGCGGCGATCGACCACGTCCGTGACTGGGTGCTCGGCACGAACGGCAAGTGGGTCACGATGGGTATCCCGTCGGACGGCTCGTACGGCATCCCCGAAGACATCATCTACGGCGTGCCGGTCGTTTGCGAAAACGGCGAGTACAAGCGTATCGAAGGCCTGGAAATCGACGCGTTCTCGCGCGAGAAGATGGACGGCACGCTGGCCGAGCTGCTCGAAGAGCGCGACGGCGTCGCTCACCTGCTGAAGAACTAAGCAAGGATGCACTGCCGGGCCGCCTGCGGGCGGCCCGGTCACGGCACGGACGGCGGCACCTGCATGCATGCGCCGCCGCCCGATCCGATCCGGGCACGTTTTGCCGCCCCAAGCGCTCCACGCGCCGGCCCAGAACGCGCCCGAATCCGATTTTCTCCACGTTGCCCGCTTCCTGGACGTAGAAGAGATGTCCGCGCTCACTCCTGCACAAGTGCTGTACGACGGGGCGTCCCCGCCCGCGATCCTGCCCTGCTGCGATCACTACGCGGGCAGCGAGAAGCTGATGCGCAAGTCGCTCGCGCTCCAGGCCGAGCTCGGCCCCGTATTCGACATTACGCTCGACTGCGAGGACGGCGCGGCCGTCGGCCAGGAGGCCGCGCACGCGCAGCTCGTCGCCGAATGCCTCGGCAGCGCCGAAAACCGCTTCGGGCGGGTCGGCGTACGCATCCACGATTTTTCCCATTCCCACTGGCGCGACGACGTGCGCATCGTGCTGCGCGCCGCCCGCGCGCCGGCCTACATCACGCTGCCGAAGATCGCGAGCGCCGCCGACGCGGCCGAGATGGTCGCGTTCATCGAAGGCACGCGCCGCGAGCTCGGCCTCGCACAACCGATTCCGGTCGACGTGCTGGTCGAGACGCACGGCGCGCTCGCGCAGGCGGCCACCCTCGCCGCGCTGCCGCTGGTCGGCACGCTGAGCTTCGGGCTGATGGACTTCGTGTCCGCGCACCATGGCGCGATCCCCGACGCGGCGATGCGCTCGCCCGGCCAGTTCGACCACCCGCTCGTGCGCCGCGCGAAGCTGGAAATCGCCGCGGCCTGCCACGCGCACGGCAAGACGCCGTCGCACAACGTAACGACCGAAGTGCGCGACATGAGCGTCGTGGCCGGCGATGCCCGCCGCGCACGCGACGCGTTCGCGTTCACGCGGATGTGGAGCATCCATCCGGCGCAGATTCGCCCGATCGTCGACGCGTTCGCGCCGCGCACCGACGAAGTCGCGCTGGCCGCCGGGATCCTGCTGGCCGCGCAGGCGGCCGACTGGGGCCCGACGCGCCACGGCGATACCTTGCACGACCGCGCGAGCTACCGCTATTACTGGTCGGTGCTGCGCCGCGCGCGGGCGACCGGCCAGCCCGTGCCGGCCGAGGCCGCGCCGCTGTTCGGCCCGAGCGCGGCCGGCGCGGCCCGGTAAGCGTGCCGACACACGGATTTCATCGAATCGCCGGAGCGTGAACCCGATACAGGTTTGCGAAACGACAAAAAACGTAACGGAGCCCGAAAACCTGAAATATGCGCAGCCAAATAGGTGAAAATAGCGGCCGCTGCGCGCTTCCGGGGCGCGTGCAGTTTCAAACCGGCCGGCGGATGCCGGCCCTTGTCAACTGATTATCGAAAGGTTCTGACTCCATGAAGAAACTCCTGATCGCTACCGCCATCGGCGCATTGTCCGCCACGATGCTGGTGTCGGCTCCGAGCGCGTTCGCCCAGGGTACGACCGCGAAGAAGACGGCCAAGCGCCCGGCGCCGGCCAAGCGCATCATCCCGCGCAGCAAGAAGGCCCAGGCGCGCGCCGCGGCCAAGGTCGATCCGGTGCCGGACGGCGCGGTCAAGTGGTCGTGCAAGGACGGTCTGTCGTTCGATCTCGCCGGTGACATGAAGCGCGACCAGGTCGTCACGGTTCACTGGGCGAAGAAGAACTACAAGCTGCCGCGTCAGGCCACGACGACGGGCGCCGATACGTTCTACGATCCGGCCAACGGCTTCAAGCTGATCGTGATCCCGAGCAAGGCGATGCTGTTCACCGACGCGAACGGCGGCGAGCGTCTCGCCGACGAGTGCGTGACGCCGGAAATGGCGCAAGGCGCCGCAGCGCCGACGCAGTCGAACGAGCTGAAGCCGGCCACGAACTAAGCGCGTCTCCCAGACCTCGATGTCCGCCCCGGTCTCCAACGTCCGCCCTGCGCCGGATTCGGTACTCGTCGATATCGTCGACTACGTGCTGAACACCGGCATCGACAGCGCGCTCGCGCTGGAGACGGCGCGTCATTGCCTGATCGACACGCTCGGATGCGGACTCGAGGCGCTGTCCTACCCTGCCTGCACCAAGCTGCTCGGCCCCGTCGTGCCCGGCACGATCGTGCCGAACGGCGCGAAGGTGCCGGGCACGTCCTTCCAGCTCGATCCCGTCCAGGCCGCTTTCGACATCGGCGCGATGATCCGCTGGCTGGACTTCAACGACACCTGGCTCGCCGCCGAATGGGGCCACCCGTCCGACAATCTCGGCGGAATCCTGGCGACGGCCGACTGGCTGTCCCGCACGGCCGTCGCGGCCGGCAGGAAGCCGCTTGCCATGCGCGACGTGCTCGTCGCGATGATCCAGGCCCACGAAATCCAGGGCTGCCTCGCGCTCGAGAATTCATTCAATGCCGTCGGGCTCGACCACGTGCTGCTCGTGAAGGTCGCGTCGACGGCCGTCGTCGGGCGCCTGCTCGGGCTCACGCGCGACGAGCTGATCAACGCGGTGTCCAACGCGTTCGTCGACGGCCAGTCACTGCGCACCTACCGCCACGCGCCGAACACCGGTTCGCGCAAGTCGTGGGCGGCCGGCGACGCCACGTCCCGCGCGGTGCGCCTCGCGCTGATCGCGAAAACGGGTGAAATGGGCTACCCGTCGGCGCTCACCGCAAAAACCTGGGGCTTCTACGACGTGCTGTTCGACGGGAAGCCGTTCCGCTTCCAGCGTCCGTACGGCACCTACGTGATGGAGAACGTGCTGTTCAAGATCGCGTTCCCCGCCGAATTCCATGCGCAGACGGCCGCCGAGGCCGCGCTGCAGCTGCACGCGCAGCTCGCCGCCGCGGGCCGCACGACCGACGAGATCAGCCGGATCACGATCCGCACGCACGCGGCCGCGATCCGCATCATCGACAAGCAGGGCCCGCTCGCCAATCCGGCCGACCGCGACCACTGCATCCAGTACATGGTCGCCGTGCCGCTGCTGTTCGGCCGGCTGACCGCGGCCGACTACGAGGATTCGGTCGCCGCCGACCCGCGCATCGACGCGCTGCGCGCGAAAACGGTGTGCGTCGAGGACCCGCGGTTCACGAAGGATTACCATGACCCGGCCAAGCGATCGATCGCGAACGCGCTGACGATCGAATTCGCGGACGGATCGAAGCTTGCCGAAGTGGCGGTCGAATACCCGATCGGCCATCAGCGACGCCGTGCGGACGGCATCCCGCTCCTGGTCGAGAAATTCAGGACCAACCTCGCCCGCCGTTTCCCGGCAAAGCAGCAACAAGCGATTCTCGACGTGTCGCTGGACCAGGCAAAGCTCGAAGCGATGCCGGTCGATGAGTACGTCGACTTGTATGTGATATAGCCGTCAAATACGAGACTCTTTGTTTCCTAGCCTTAAACCCAGGAAAATCACCATGGCCCACAATCTCCACAAGACCCTCAAGGAATTCGACAGCGGTTCCGGCAAAGGCAAGTTCTACTCGCTGCCGCAGCTCGGCAAGGAACTGAAGACGAAGATCGAACGCCTGCCGGTGTCGATCCGCATCGTGCTCGAGTCCGTGCTGCGCAACTACGACGGCAAGAAGATCACCGAAGAGCACATCGAGCAACTGGCGAACTGGAAGCCGACGGCCAAGCGCGTCGACGAGATTCCGTTCGTGGTGTCGCGTGTGGTGCTGCAGGACTTCACGGGCGTGCCGCTGCTCGCCGACATCGCGGCCATGCGCGGCGTCGCGGAGCGCACGGGCAAGAACCCGAAGAAGATCGAGCCGCTGGTCCCGGTCGATCTCGTCGTCGATCACTCGGTCCAGATCGACTACTTCCGCCAGAAGGACGCGCTCGACCTGAACATGAAGCTGGAATTCCAGCGCAACAACGAGCGCTACCAGTTCATGAAGTGGGGCATGCAGGCGTTCGACACGTTCAAGGTCGTGCCGCCGGGCGTGGGCATCGTCCACCAGGTGAACCTCGAGTATCTCGCACGCGGCGTCCACAAGAAGGCGGACGGCGGCGACACCGTGTACTACCCGGACACCCTGGTCGGCACGGACAGCCACACGACGATGATCAACGGCATCGGCGTGGTCGGCTGGGGCGTGGGCGGCATCGAGGCTGAAGCCGGCATGCTCGGCCAGCCGGTGTATTTCCTGACGCCGGACGTCGTCGGCGTCGAGCTGAAGGGCAAGCTGCGCGAAGGCGTGACGGCCACCGACCTGGTGCTCACGATCACCGAAATGCTGCGCAAGGAGAAGGTCGTCGGCAAGTTCGTCGAGTTCTTCGGCGAGGGCACGAAGTCGCTGTCGCTGCCGGACCGCGCGACGATCGGCAACATGGCGCCAGAATACGGCGCGACGATGGGCTTCTTCCCGGTCGACGAAAAGACGATCGACTACTTCGAAGGCACGGGCCGCACGAAGGCGGAAATTGCCGCGTTCGAAAACTACTTCAAGGCGCAGAAGCTGTTCGGCATCCCGAAGGCCGGCGACATCGACTACACGAAGACGGTGACGCTGGATCTCGCGACGGTCGCACCGTCGCTGGCCGGCCCGAAGCGCCCGCAGGACCGCATCGAGATCGGCCACGTCAAGTCGACGTTCACCGACCTGTTCTCGAAGCCGGTCGCGGAAAACGGCTTCGCGAAGAAGGCGGACGACCTGGGCACGCAATACACGACGAGCAACGGCGTCGACGTGAAGAACGGCGACGTGCTGATCGCCGCGATCACGTCGTGCACGAACACGTCGAACCCGAGCGTGCTGCTGGCTGCCGGCCTGCTCGCGAAGAAGGCGGTCGAGGCCGGCCTCACGGTCGATCCGAAGATCAAGACCTCGCTCGCGCCGGGATCGCGCATCGTCACCGAATACCTGACGAAGACGGGCCTGCTGCCCTACCTGTCGAAGCTCGGTTTCGAACTCGCGGCCTACGGCTGCACGACCTGTATCGGCAACGCGGGCGACCTGACGCCGGAGCTGAACGAAGCGATCACGAAGAACGACATCGTCGCGGCAGCCGTGCTGTCGGGCAACCGTAACTTCGAAGCGCGCATCCACCCGAACATCCGCGCGAACTTCCTCGCGTCGCCGCCGCTGGTCGTCGCGTACGCGATCGCCGGCAACATCACGCGCGACCTGATGACCGAGCCGGTCGGCAAGGGCAAGGGCGGCCGCGACATCTACCTCGGCGACATCTGGCCGTCGAGCGAGGAAATCCATGCGCTGCTCAAGTACGCGCTCGATCCGGAAAAGTTCGAGAAGAACTACGCGCACCTGACCAAGAAGGGCGACCTCTGGAGCAAGATCGAGGGCGAAACGGGCCAGGTCTACGACTGGCCGAAGTCGACGTACATCGCGGAGCCGCCGTTCTTCGGCAACGACTTCTCGATGGAACCGGCCGCGTCGATCCCGACCGTCAAGGGCGCACGCGCACTGGGCATCTTCGGTGACTCCGTCACGACCGACCACATCAGCCCGGCAGGCTCGATCAAGGAAGACTCGCCGGCAGGCAAGTGGCTGAAGGAAAACGGCGTGCAGAAGGCCGACTTCAACAGCTACGGCTCGCGCCGCGGCAACCACGACGTGATGATGCGCGGCACGTTCGCGAACGTCCGGATCAAGAACCTGATGATCCCGGCGAAGGCGGACGGCACGCGCGTCGAAGGCGGCCTGACGATCCACCAGCCGAGCGGCGAGCAGCAGTCGATCTACGACGCGGCAATGCAGTACGTCGCAGCCGACACGCCGACCGTCGTGTTCGCGGGCGAAGAGTACGGCACGGGCTCGTCGCGCGACTGGGCCGCGAAGGGCACGCAACTGCTCGGCGTGAAGGCCGTGATCGCACGCAGCTTCGAGCGGATCCACCGCTCGAACCTCGTCGGCATGGGCGTGCTGCCGCTGCAGTTCAAGGGCTCGGACAGCGTCCAGTCGCTCGGCATCACCGGCGAAGAGACGTACGACATCGAAGGCCTCGGCGACGACTTCAAGCCGCAGCAGGACGTCACGCTCGTGATCAACCGCAAGAACGGCGAAACGACCCGCGTGCCGGTGCTGCTGCGCATCGATACGCCGATCGAAGTCGACTACTACAAGCACGGCGGGATCCTGCCGTTCGTGCTGCGCTCGCTGCTCGCAGCGTAAGCGCGCGGCTTTTGCAGGTGCCGCAGCCGCCTCGCGGCGGTTGCGGCCGATTTGGATGCCCGACCTCGTGTCGGGCTTTTTTTTGGTTCATCGAGGACGGCCGGGGATCGCGCCGGCGTGCCGGTACGCCAGCGCGTTATGCGGCCTTGTCGCTACGCTTCCGGGTGCCCGTGCCGGCCCGTGCGTTCTTCTTCAGGTGCGCCCGGTTGTAGTCGATCGCCGCGCGAACGAGACGCTTCAGCGCTCGCTTGTCGACCTTGTCCCCCTCGAAAAAATCGATCGCACGCCGCGCGTTGCCGTCGAGACCGTCGTTGAACAGCCGATCGGGATCGGGCACGTGCGCGCCATGCATGAACGTCAGCTTCACCTTGCCCTTGTGCGCGTTGCCGACCGCGATCATCCCGTCGCACTCCCACACGGGGCTGCCCATCCATTTCCATTCCTCGACGATGCCGTCGTCGACCGCGAGGATCGTCTCGCGCAGCTCGGCGAGCGTCTTGCCGCGCCAGTCGACGAGCCCCGCGATCATCGCGTCGATACGCCCGGACGGGCTCGGGTCCGCAGCAGTCATGCGTGAGCCTCCGGACCGTCATCGGGGCGCGCCAGCACCTGCTCGAGCGATGCGAAGAATTGCGTCCACCCGTGCTGAGCGCCGCGGTATGCCTGTTCCTGATCCGTGCGAAAGCCGGCCTGCTCCATGCGCAGCAGCGTGCCGCCAGCGGTCGGCGTGAGCGTCCACGTGACGACGCTTTCGAGGCCGTAGGCGGCCCACGTATAGGACAACGCGCGCTGCGGCTCGATCGTCAGCACCTTGCAGTCGACCGACCCCCAGTCGGCGCGAAAGCTGAATGCGCGGCCCGCGACGGGCTCGAAGTCGCTCTTCATCAGCCACGCCTCGATCAGGTGCGGTTGCGTGAGCGCGCGCCAGATCTTCTCCGGCGGATGCGACAGTTCCCGTTCGACGACGACGGTACGCGTTTCGGTGGTGGTCTGGTTCATTGATCCATCCTTTTGAGCAGATCTTCGAGAGCATCGAACCGGTTCTGCCAGAAGCCGGCCATCTGGCTGGTCCAGTCGATCAACGGAGTCAGCGCTTGCGGCTGTGCGCTGTAGTGCGTCTGCCGGCCTTCGTGGCGATCGCTCACGAGCCCGGCCTGCTTGAGTACGCCCAGATGCTTCGAAACAGCCGGCTGCGACACGCCCGCGTGGGCAGTCAGCGCGGCAACCGTCAGCTCGCCCTCCTCGCACAGCCGCTCGAAGAGCGCGCGGCGCGTCGGGTCGGCAAGCGTCCTGAACAGCATGTCGTGAGCGTTTTGCATGGTTGAATTCATAACCCAATGGTTATGGATTGAAGGATAGCGCGAGATCGCCACACGTCAAGGAGGAATCTCGCGGGTGGACGCTGTTCGATCCCGCCGCATGCCGCGTTCGCCGGAACCGGCGGGACATCGACGAACCGGCGTACGACGGACGTCACCGTGCCTCGGGTCCCGGTTGCCGCCCGCATTCGAGCATTCACTCTAATCCGCCCGCGTGCGCCGCGAACCGAAAGCACGCTGCAAGACTCGGCAATACGCTGTTCCACAGTTCGGGAAACGCTCGCGAGCGACCGGCCCCGTTTTTGTGCATCCGCGCATCCGGGCGTCGTCGCGCCGGCACCGCGGCAGCACTTGACCACATAGTGCAACGCGCGACGCGCCCACGGCCGGTCGAAGGCAATGCACGCGCACGGCGCTTCGTTCCGCCATCGCGCGCATTCCGATACCGCAACGGACGAGTCGTGCGCGCAAACGTCGTCGACCGTCGTGCGATCGCGTCGCGAACCGGTTCCCTCTGCTGGCGAACGCTGCCGCCGGCATGAACGACGCAGCGGATACGCGCGGGCACGCCGATGTCAGAACTGACAGCTGTGGAAACTGGCAGCTACCGGAACGGCACCGACACCCTACGCTCGTCACCGCTCGCGGCCCCACAAGGGCCGGGGGTTCCAGCAACGTCGTCTCTCCTAAAAAGGACTCCCGATGAAAAGGAACGCCTGGTTTGCCCTCCCCCTTCCGTCGCCCCGCCGCCTCGCGTGCGCGTGGCCGCTCGTGCTCGCCGCCGGCGCAGCGCATGCGACGACGGACTGGGTCGACACCCACACGAAGGCCTTTCTGACCGGCCCGCAACTGATGGCGCGCAGCGCGGCGCCGTCGCTCGAACTCGCGGCCGGCGAGACGACCGACGTCGTCGTCAGCCTGAAGCTGCGCAACGCGGCGCAGCTCAAGCAGCTCGCGCACGACGTGAACCGGCCCGGCAACGCGCATTACCGCCAGTACCTCACGCACGAGCAGTTCCTCGCCAGCTACGCGCCGACCGAAGCGCAAGTGAAGTCGGTCGTCGACTATCTGCGCAAGAGCGGTTTCGTGAACATCGAGGTCGCGCCGAACCGGCTGCTGGTCTCCGCGCGCGGCACGGCCGGCACGGTCAAGACCGCGTTCAACACGTCGCTCGTGCATTTCCAGTATGCGGGACGCTCGGGCTTCGCGAATGCATCGAGCGCACAGGTGCCGCGTGCGCTCGGCGGCATCGTCGGCTCGGTGCTCGGGCTGCAGAACGTCGCGCGTGCACGGCCGATGCTGCGCATCGGCAACGTCGCGAAACCGCAGGCCGTCGCGGCCGGCACGGCCACCGGCCACTATCCGAAGGAATTCCCGGGCCTCTACAACGCGACGGGGGTGCCGACCGCGGCCGGCGTGACCGTCGGCATCGTCACGATCGGCGGGGTATCGCAAACGCAGCAGGATCTGAAGCAGTTCACGTCGAGCAACGGTTACGGCACGGTCTCGACGCAAGCCGTCAAGACCAACGGCACCGGCACGAGCGGCAGCTACAGCGACGACCAGGACGGCCAGGGCGAATGGGATCTCGACAGCCAGTCGATCGTCGGCTCGGCCGGCGGCCAGGTCGGCAAGCTCGTGTTCTACATGGCGGACCTCAACGCATCCGGCAACACGGGGCTCACGCAGGCGTTCAACCGCGCGGTATCGGACAACACCGCGAAGGTGATCAACGTGTCGCTCGGCTGGTGCGAGACCGACGCGAACGCGGACGGCACGATCGACGCCGAAGAACAGATCTTCACGACGGCCGCCGCACAAGGCCAGACGTTCTCCGTGTCGTCAGGCGACGAAGGCGTGTACGAGTGCAACAACCGCGGCTACCCGGACGGCGCGAACTACACGGTATCGTGGCCAGCGGCTTCGCCGCACGTGGTCGCGGTCGGCGGCACGACGCTGTACACGACGTCGGCGGGTGCGTTCTCGAACGAAACGGTATGGAACGAAGGCCTCGACGGCAACGGCAAGCTGTGGGCGACAGGCGGCGGCGTCAGCACGATCCTGCCGGCGCCGGCATGGCAGTCGGGCGGCAATCGTCAGTTGCCCGACATATCGTTCGACGCCGCGCAAAGCACCGGCGCGTATATCTACAACTACGGCCAGTTGCAGCAGATCGGCGGCACGAGCCTCGCCGCACCGATCTTCACCGGTTTCTGGGCACGGCTGCTCGCGGCGAACGGCACGGATCTCGGTTTCCCGGCCGGCAAGTTCTATGCGGATATTCCGTCGAACCCGTCGCTCGTGCGCTATGACGTCGTGTCGGGCAACAACGGCTATCAGGGGTACGGCTACAACGCAGGCACCGGCTGGGACTATACGACCGGCTTCGGCAGCCTGAACATCGCGAACTTCAACAAGCTGATCCAGACGGGCGGCTTCTGAGCGTGATGCGAAGGCCGGCGCGCGCCGGCCGAAGGGTTTGCGGGCGCCGGCGCTCTACTCCGTCGCCTGCTCCTTCACCGGCACCGTTGCAACCGGCGCGCCGGCCCGATGCGACGGCGCGAACAGCCGCAGCCCGCTCGCGACGCTCGCGGCGCCGGCAAAACCCGCGCCGAGCATCAGCGCAAGCGTCGGCCCGTGCCGGCCTGCGATCCCGAACGACAGCGCGACGAGTGCCGCCCCCGTCGCCTGCCCGATCAGCCGCGCGGTCGCGATGATCCCGCTCGCGCCGCCGCTGCGCTCGGGCGGTGCGCTCGACATCAGCGCCTTCAGGTTCGGCGACTGGAAGAAGCCGAAGCCCGCACCGCACAGCATCATCCGCCAGCCGATGTCGAATACGTCCGGCGTCGCCGGCAGCGCGGCGAGCGATACCATCCCCGCGCTCAACAGCGCGAGCCCGATTGCGCCGAGCAACCCGGGCGGATAGCGATCGGACAGCCGGCCCGCGATCGGCGCGGCCAGCGCGACGACCGCCGACCACGGCGTCATCAGGAATCCGGTCTCGACCGCGCTGCGATGCAGGACGGTTTCGAAGTAGAACGGCAGCGAGACGAACGCGAGGCCCTGCGCGGCAAACGCGCACACGGCCGTCAGCGCGGACAGCGTGAATACGGGGCGGCGAAACAGGTCGACCGGCAGCATCGGCGCCGGGTGCCCTGCCTGGCGGCGGATCAGCAGCCAGCCGAACGCAAGCGCGACCGCCGCTGCCGCGAACACGACGGACAGCGGCCCGCGCTGCGCGAATTCGCCGAGCGCGAAGATCAGCGATGCGAACGTGATCACGTTGAACAGCGCGGCGAGCGGATCGAACGCATGCTTGCCGCGCGCCGTCTGCGGCAGCGACGGAATCGCCACTGCAAGCGCGACCACGCCGAGCGGCACGTTGACCGCGAACAGCCACGGCCATGCGGCGACCGACAGGATCAACGACGCGATCGTCGGCCCCACCGCGAACGACACGCCGACGACGAGCGCGTTGAAGCCGACGCCGCGCCCGAGCCGGTGCGCGGGAAACAGGTTGCGGATCAGCGCGACGTTCACGCTCATGATCGCGCTCGCGCCGAAGCCCTGCACGATCCGCGCGGCCGTCAGCTGCGGCAGCGTCGTTGCGAGCGAGCAGCCGAGCGACGCGAGCGTAAACACCGCGAGGCCCGCGATATACACGCGCTTGTGGCCGACGATGTCGCCAAGCGCGGCGAACGGCAGCAGCGTCGCGACCATCGCAAGCTGATAGGCATTGATGATCCACACCGACGCGGCAGGCGACGCGTGCAGGTCGGCGGCGATCGCGGGCAGCGCGGTGTTCGCGATCGCGGTGTCGAGCGTCGCGAGCGCGACGGCCAGCAGCACGGCGGACATCGCGCGCCAGTTGACGGCCGGCTCGCGGGCGCCGGCGGGGGAAGCGAATTCGGACAAGATGAGGCTCGGCTGACGAGCGACGCGCTGCGTCGCGGGTTGAGCGGCGCGGCAACGGGCGATCCGTGCAGCAGGAACGGGACGCGCGTCGCCGGAAGCCGTATTGTTGCAGAGCCGCATGGAACGTGCAGGCAACCGCTTCGTCAGTCAGACAAATGAAAGTTTCGGCGCGCCGCATGGCGTCCGCGGCGGCGTCGAGTACCCAACCACCGGTGACGCCGAATGGCGCCCGGGCAGCAGTCAGCTCACCGCGCGCCGCGCGTTGCGCCCGCGCAACCATTCAAGCGCGAGCAACAGGCTGGTCGAGAAAATGATCAGGATCGTCGCGAGCGCGGCGATCGTCGGGCTGATGTTCTCGCGGATCCCGGTGAACATCTGGCGCGGTAGCGTTGTCTGGTCCGCGCCCGCGAGGAACAGCGTGACGACGACTTCGTCGAACGACGTCGCGAACGCGAACAGCGCGCCCGACATCACGCCCGGCGCGATCACCGGCAGCGTCACGCGGAAAAACGTCGTCACCGGATTCGCGCCGAGCGACAGGCTGGCGCGCACGAGGTTGTAATTGAAGCCCTGCAGCGTGGCGGCAACCGTCGTGACGACGAACGGCACGCCGAGCGCCGCGTGCGCGGCGATCAAGCCCGTGTACGTATTCGCGAGCCCGAGCGGCGCAAAGAACAAATACATGCCGACGCCGACCACGACGACCGGCACGATCATCGGCGACAGCAGCACGGCCATCAGCAGCGCCTTGCCGCGGAAGTTCGCCTTCGTGAGCCCGATGGCGGCGAGCGTGCCGAGCACGGTCGCGACGACGGTCGCCGACGGCGCGACGATGAAGCTGTTCTTCGCGGCCATCCGCCAGTCGTCGGACGCGATCAGGTTCTCGTACCAGCGCGTGGAGAAGCCGGGAATCGGATAGACGAGGAACGTGCTCGACGAAAACGACAGCGGCACGATCGCGAGCACCGGCAGGATCAGGTACAGCAGCGTGAGCACGACGAGCACGCGCAACGCGACGTACCACGCGCGCTCGACGAACGACATGTGCGGCGCGAACAGCGGCCTGGCGAGTTTCATGGTCGGCATCCCCTTCTCGTATTGCGTATTCGTTTTGCGTGCATCGCGCCGGGCGCGACGCTCAGCCGAGGCTCACGTTCGTGCGCGTGAAGCGCCCGTACACCGCATACAGCACCAGCGTCGCGGCGAGCAGCAGGCCGCCCAGCGCGCACGCCATGCCCCAGTTGATCGTCACGTTCGTGAAGTACGCGACGTAGTAGCTGACCATCTGGTCGTTCGGACCGCCAAGCAGCGCGGGCGTGATGTAGTAGCCGATCGCGAGGATGAACACGAGCAGCGCACCCGCGCCGATGCCCGGATAGGTCTGCGGCACGTACACGCGCCAGAACGCGGCGAACGGATGGCTGCCGAGCGACACGGCCGCGCGCTGGTAAGTCGGCGGAATCGACTTCATCACGCTGTAGAGCGGCAGGATCATGAACGGCAGCAGGATGTGCGTCATCGAGATGTAGACGCCGACGCGGTTGAACAGCAGCGTCAGCGGATGCGAGATCAACCCGCTGCCGATCAGCGCCTTGTTGATCAGCCCTTCGCTTTGCAGCAGCACGATCCACGCGGCGACGCGCACCAGCACCGAGGTCCAGAACGGGATCAGCACGAGAATCATCACGAGGTTCGCGCGGCGCTCCGACAGCGTCGAGATCCAGTACGCGAGCGGATAGCCGAGCAGCAGCGCGAACAGCGTGACCGCGACGCCGATCACGAACGTGCGGCCGAAGATCGCGAGATAGATCGACTGGTCGGGATCGGCCTGCACGACGTGGCCGAAGCCATCCTGCTTGTGGTCGAGCGACGCAAGCAGGTAGAACGGCGACAGCTGGCTGCCGTTCTTCGCGATCGACTGCCAGTATGCGACGTCTCCCCAGCGGGAATCGAGGTCGATCAACTTCGCGCGCGTCTGTGCGGGCGTGAGCGCCGCGGCGGCGGCATCGTTGTCGTCCTTCAGCGGCATCGCGCGCGCCGTCTTCGCGACGAGCGAACGATAGCCGGGAATCTCGGTATTCAGGCGCCGCGCGAGCGCGCCCATCGCCTCGCTGTCGGCGACCTTCGTCATGTCGGCCGCGAGTGCGGCATACGCGGCGTCGGACGGCGGCGTCTTGCGGTCCCAGCCCGACAGCGCGGCGATCGTGTTCGGCAGCGCGGTCGCGATCTCGGGGTTCTGCACCGCGCGCGTAAGCAGCGTGCCGATCGGCACGACGAAGATGAGCAACAGGAAGATCGCGAGCGGCGCGATCAGCAGCAGCGCCATCGTGCGCTTGCGGGCCTCGGCAGCCTTCAGTTCGCGCTTGAGCGCGGCTGTCGACGGCGAGGAAGGAGCGATCGTCATCGTGTTCAACGGTTCTCTCCGGCCGGGCGCGATCCGGCGGAATGCCGCGCGACGCGTTCAGCGCGCCGCGCGGCCGGTTGCATCAGGATCCCTGAACGGTTACTTCGTCGCCCACGCGGCGAAGCGCTGCTCGAGCTCGTCGCTGTGGTCGGTCCAGAAGCCGATATCCTCCAGCACTGCGTTCTTGCCGTTGGCCGGCGAGTTCGGCAGGTTCGCGAGCGTCTTCGCGTCGAGCGACTTGATCGCCGCGACGTTCGCGGGGCCGTACGCGATGTGCTGCGCATACCCTTGCTGCGGCTTCGGCGTCAGCGTGTACGCGATGTACTGCTCGGCCAGCGCCTTGTTCGGCGAACCCTTCGGAATCGCCCAGTAGTCGAGGTCGTAGATGCTGCCGTTCCACACGACCTTCAGGTTCTTCCCTTCCTTCTGCGCGGCGTCGATGCGGCCGTTGTACGCGGTCGACATCACGACGTCGCCGGCGACCAGGAACTGCGGCGGCTGCGCGCCGGCCTCCCACCACTGGATGTTCGGCTTCAACTCGTCGAGCTTCTTGAACGCGCGGTCCTGGCCGGCCTTCGTGGCGAGCACCTTGTACACGTCCTTCGGCGCGACGCCGTCGGCCATCAGCGCGAACTCGAGGTTGTAGCGCGCGCCCTTGCGCATCCCGCGCTTGCCGGGGAATTTCTTCACGTTCCAGAAATCGGCCCAGCCGGTGGGCGCCGTTTTGAGCTTGTCCGCGTTGTACGACAGCGCGGTCGACCACACAAAGAAGCCGACACCGCACACCTGCGGCGACTCCGGAATCAGATCGGACTTCTTCGCGATCTTCGACCAGTCGAGCTTCTCGTACAGCCCTTCGTCGCAGCCGCGGTTCAGGTCGCCCGATTCGACCTCGACCACGTCCCAGTTGACGTGCTTCGCCTCGACCATCGCCTTTACTTTGGCCTGCTCGCCGTTGTATTCGACGGCCGTGACCTTGTTGCCGGTCGCCTTCTCGAACGGCTGGTTGAACGCGACCTTCTGCGCGTCGCCGTTCGCGCCGCCGAAGTTAACGACCGTGAGTTCGGCCGCCGCGGCCGATACGCCGAAAGCGGCGAGCGCCAGTGCGACCGCGGTACGACGCGCGGTAAAGCTTGCTCGGTTCATGGTGGTTCCTCTCCTCTCGTGGTGGAAGTGGGCAGTTGTTGTTGACGACGTGCTGCGGAAAATCGGGAAAACCATGTGTTACGCGAACACGCGCAGGTGCTCGGGCGCGAATGCGAGCGACACCGGCGCACCGGGCGAGAACGCGTCGAGCGCGCCCGTGCCGAGCGGCACCTTCACGAAACATTCGTCCTGGCCCGGCAGTGCGCAACGCATGCGCACGTGATCGCCGAAATAGATGAGGCTGCGCGCTTCGCCGGCCATGCGGTTGGCCGCATCGCTCACGGGTGCGTGCCCGTTCGCGAGGCTCATGCGCTCGGGGCGGATGCAGGCGATGGCCGACGCGCCTTCGGCCGCATCGCCGATGCGGCGGCCACGCAGCGTCGTGCCGTCGTCGAGCCGGAACTCGCAGAATTCGCCGTCGACGCGCGCGATGGTGCCGCGCAGCCGGTTGCTGTCGCCGATGAAGTTCGCGACGAATTCGTTGCACGGCGACTCGTACAGGCGGTCGACGGTGTCGAGCTGCTGCACGATGCCCTTGTCGAACACGGCAACACGATCGGACATCGTCAGCGCCTCGCCCTGGTCGTGCGTCACGTAGACGAACGTGACGCCGAGCTTCTCGTGCAGCGCCTTCAGTTCGTATTGCATGTGTTCGCGCAACTGCTTGTCGAGCGCGCCGAGCGGCTCGTCCATCAGCACGAGCTTCGGCTCGAACACGAGCGCACGGGCAAGCGCGATGCGCTGCTGCTGACCGCCCGACAGCTGCGCCGGATAGCGCTTCGCGAAGCGCTCCATCTGCACCATCTTCAGCGCATGCGCGACGCGCTCGGTGCGCTCGGCCGCCGACAGCTTGCGCACCGTCAGCGGATACGCGACGTTCTGCTCGACCGTCAGGTGCGGGAACAGCGCGTAGTTCTGGAACACCATGCCGATGTTGCGCTTGTGCGGCGGCACGGTATTCAACAGTTCGCCGTCGAGCCGGATCTCGCCGCCGGTCGGAAATTCGAAGCCGGCCAGCATCATCAGGCAGGTGGTCTTGCCCGAGCCCGACGGCCCGAGCAGCGTCAGGAATTCCCCCCGGTGGATATCGAGGTCGAGCGATTTGACGACCAGCGTCTCGCCATCGTAGGTCTTCCGCACGCCGCGAAAACTGACGATCACATCATCGGACTTCATCGTGGCTGTCTCCCCTGCTGCGCGACAATCATTTTTGAGATGCGAACCACTATACGGCGCATACGGTTCTACAATAGGGAACCATTTCAATATTCCGAGTGGGACCACTTTGGACACCGTGATCGTCGCCGACTGGCTCTCCGCCCGTATCGACCGCAGCTCGCCCGAGCCGATGTACCGGCAATTGCTGCAACTGATGCAGCAAGCCATCCTGACCGGAGAATTGGGGCCAGGGACAAAACTGCCGAGTTCACGCACGCTCGCGGCCGACCTGTCGATCGCCCGCAATACCGTGCTGCACGTGTACGACCAGCTCACGGCCGAAGGCTACGTGCTGACGACGACCGGCAGCGGCACCTATGTCGCCGATACGCGTCCGGATACCGCCGCGATTCCCACGCCGGGCGCCGCGCCGTCGTCGCCGGCCGCCGGTGCGCCGCCGCTGCCGGATGCGCAAGACGTGCTGTCGACGCGCGGCCGACAGTTGATCGAACACGCGGGTGTGTCGCGGCGCCAGTGGGGCGCGTTCATGCCGGGCGTGCCGGACGTATCGGAATTTCCGAGCCGCACGTGGAGTCGCCTGCAGGCGCGACTGTGGAAGGAAGCGAACCCGGAACTGCTGACCTACGCGCCGGGCGGCGGCTACCGGCCGCTGCGCCGCGCGCTGGCCGACTACCTGCGCGTCGCGCGCTCGGTCAAATGCTCGCCGGATCAGGTGATCATCACGACCGGCATCCACCAGTCGATCGACCTCGCGGTGCGGCTGCTGTCCGACATCGGCGATCGCGCGTGGGTCGAGGAGCCGTGCTACTGGGGCGTGCGCAGCGTGCTGCAGGCGACCGGCCTCACGCTCGCACCGGTGCCGGTCGACGACGAAGGGATCGATCCGCGCGCGAGCGACATGCGGCATCCGCCGCGGCTCGTGCTCGTCACGCCGTCGCATCAATATCCGCTCGGCATGGTGATGAGTCTCGCGCGGCGCCGGATGCTGCTCGAATACGCGCGTCAGCACCGCTGCTGGATCATCGAGGACGACTACGACAGCGAATTCCGCTACGGCAGCCGGCCGCTCGCGTCGCTGCAGGGGCTCGACGACGGCGGCCGCGTGATCTACGTCGGCAGCCTCGGCAAGATGCTGTTCCCGGGCCTGCGGATGGGCTACATGGTGGTGCCCGAGCATCTGGTCGACACGTTCCGCACCGGATTGTCGGAGCTGTACCGCGAGGGCCAGCTGATGCAGCAGGCCGTGCTCGCCGAATTCATCATGGACGGCCACCTGACTTCGCACGTCAGGCGCATGCGCACGCTGTACGGCGAGCGCCGGCAATTGCTGATCGACGCGATCCGCACCCGCTTCGGCGACGCGCTGCCCGTGATGGGCGACGAAGCCGGCCTGCATCTGGTGCTCGGCCTGCCCGACGCGTGCGACGATCGCGTCGTCACGCAGAGCGCGTTCGACGCGGGCGTGATCGTGCGCCCGCTCACGAGCTACTACAGCCGCATGGACACCGCACGGCGCGGGCTGCTGCTCGGCTATGCATGCGTCGCGCACGAAGGAATCGGCCCCGCGTTCGACACGCTCGCGCAAACCATCGAGCAGCATCTGCCGCGGCGCTTCACCCGCGCGGCATGACCGTGCGCGTCAGTTCGCGCCGGCCGCGCCGCGGTCGAGCGAGGCCGCGCGCACCGCTTCACCGGGCTGGGTGAACACGCGCTGCCGCAGCGCGGCAATCTGCGCGTCGCGGTCCTGCGGCGACAGCCCGGCTGCATCGATCTGCGCACGCTGCGCCGCATAGTCGGCGTAGCGGCTCTGCCACGACGCATCGTCCTGCTGCATCTGCGCGACGCGTGCGGCGGCCTCCGGGCCCAGCGTCTGCGTGAGTTGCGCGCGCATCGCGTCCGGCGTCGCCCCGCTTTTCCGCAACTGCGTGATCTGGTCGATTGCGGCGCGCTGCTGGTCGATCCGCTGCTGCGCCGCCCGCTCGTCCGCCGGGATCTGCTGCGCAAGCGCCGCGAGCCGTTCGGCCTTCTGCGCATCCGTCAGCGTGCGGTCCTGCATGATCTTCAGCCGCGCGAGATCGTAGCGCTGCCGCCACTGCTCCGCACCGAAGAACGGCGCGCTCCAGTCGCCGAGCGTCCGGTAGGCGATCGACGCGCGCTGGTCGAGTGCGAGCTGCAGCGCACCGAGATCGGACTTGTCGACCGCGCCCGCATCCGGCAGTTTCGCGAGCGCATCGAGATACGCGCGGTATCGGTGCCAGACGTCGAGCGCTTCGAGCTGCGCGACCGTGCCGTCGAGCTGCGCGGCGATCTCGCGCACGACGAGCGCATCGAGCGCGGCCGCGCTCAGGTCGCTCTGCGCGGTCAGGCAGTAGTCGAAGAAATCGCGCACCGCGCGCGACTTCGCAAGATGGCCGCCGGCATCGAGCGGCAGCCGCGGCGCACTCGAACCGGCAAGCGGCGCCGGCAGGCCCGCGCTCGCCGGCACCGCGGCCTGCGGCGCG